>JAIQFQ010000014.1 GCA_020073245.1 Terriglobia bacterium
AACTCGTCGAACGCGAGGTCGAAACCGATCGCGTCACGGACAGCGCACATGTCGAGGCGAGCGTCCGGCCCACGCCACACCCAGTCCGTGCCCTGCCACGAACCGGCGGCGGCCCCGTCCAGCTCGCTCCGCGCCTCGGCCAGGCTCGTCGCGTCCCCTGCAGCCTCGGCGAGGGCCACTCGCGCCTCGATGACAGGGAGCGCCACCGCCCAGCTCCGGTTGACGCGTCTGAGCGCAGCGCGACCCTCGGCGACACGGTGAGCTTTAGCGAGCACGCGCGCCTTGGCGACCCAGTACGGCGCCCACGCCTCGATGGCGCCCGCCTCGGCACGTCGTTCGATCACTTCCGCCCCAGGAAGGTCGCCGGCGGCGAGCGCGGTGGCCGCGGCGATCGAAGCGGGCAGGTCACCCCCGCTCGCCTTCAGGCGGGCGACCGCGGCGGCCGGCAGCCACGTCTGTCCACGCAGGAAACCGTCGAGAGCCAGGTCGAGCCAGCGCCGGATCGTCGGCGCGGACGCCGTCACGGAACCGGGGGGACAGTTGGCGAGTGCGGACTCGAGCACAGCCGAGAATCGGCGGTCGGCCGGCACGTCGCCCACGACGCTGAGAGCCAACGAACGTGCGCCGACCCGGTCTCCGCCACGGAGGTGCCCGGCCGCCTCGCTGACGCGGCGCTCTGCCAGCGCACGGATGGCCAGATCGCGGCGGCGATGAGCGGCGCAGAATCCATCCCAGTCTTCCCGCGCTCGGCACACCTCCTCGATGACCGACCACCCCCAGGGGAGATCCGGGACCAGCGAGAACGCTTCCTCGCGGTCGGTCGCCGCCACCAGCCACATCGCCGCACACTGCCTGAACGTGTCGGGATCGGCGAACGCTCGCCGCAGCGCGTCCCTCGCCTCACCGCGCCGTTCCGCCGGCAGGAGAGGCCAGGTCTCGAGCCATGCCACGGCCAAGGGACGGAGGGGCTCGTCCTCCCCGGGGGCCAGCCTGGCGGCCGCCTGCAAGGGCTGTTCCCACACCGACTGCTCGGTAAGCACCCGTGGATCCCCCTGGAGCCACCAGATCCGATTGGTCGCGCTGCCTAGGATCATCGCCGCCTGCCAGGCGGCCGGGAGCTCGGCAAGAGAATCGGCGGCGATCCCGCGCGCAAGGTCGAGGCGCTCGCCGACTCTCGACGCGGCTTCCACGGCCCTGCGCACCGGCAGCTTCGAGAACGCGTCCGGATCGTAGGCCTCCGCGAGCAGGCCGCGGGCGACTGCCAGCCGTGAGCGCGTGGGGTCGGGATCGGAGGCCACATCCGCCGCAACCGCGGGTTGTCGCGCCCCGAGCCCCGTGGACCTGAGGAGTCGGAGCGCAGCGCTGTGCTCCCGCGTCCACGCAAGCCTGTGCACCATCGCCGTCACCGCCAACGCCACTGCCACAGCGGCGATCACCCCGCGTGCGGCCCGGGAGGCAACGCTCAGCGGAGGAGGTGTCCCGTCAGTCAACACGTGCTCACCGTGAGGTCACGACAGCGTCTTGTGGGTGCCGTCGCAGCGTGGCTGGTTTCCGGTGTGCTTGCAGCCGCAGAAGGCGATCTTCTGCTTCTCCGTGATCTCCACCTTCATCGGCGTGTACTCGGTCTCCTTGTGTGAGCCGTCGCAGAAAGGTTGCGTACCCGAGCGGCCGCAGCGGCACCAGTAGTAGGTGCCGGGCTCGACATCGAGGACGAAAGGGTGCCTGGCAGCGATTGCCGGCGCGTGCCTCATCTGTACCTCCAACCCCATATGTTCTCACGTTCCAAGGAAACAGGAGGAGAGTTAAGGGTTCAGAGTGAAGAGTGAAGAGTTGAAAGACAGGGCACCAACTCAATCTCGTGGCGACGCAGGTAAACCGCTCGTATTTCTTGCTGTTAACTCTTAACTTCTCACTCTTAACTCTTCACCGTCGCTTCAAGCGTGGAGTTCCACCACGTCGCGGTCGCGCAGCTCGAAGTCGCGCGCCACGCGCTGCCCTTCGAGCTTTCCGCCCCACACACGGGCGAACTGGAGCTTCTCCGCGATCTCCCGGTGGACGCGCTCGGCGAAGTCGGACACGGTGTGGCCGTGCGGCAGGACGAACGGCGCCGACTTGTCCGCCGGCTTGCCGGGCGGCTTGGAGTACACCCGGACGAGTTGCAGTCGCCGCCACAGGGCGACCTTGAGCCCCTCGAGGCCGGCGTGTGTCGCAATGCTGATCCGGAGGATCGGGTATACGGAGGCGTAAAGCTCCTCGAGGACCTTGAGGTCCTCCTCACGTGCGAGGTCGGCCTTGGTCACGACCATGAGGGTCACGATCGGGTTGTCGCGCGGGTCCGTGTCCTCGGGCAGCTCGCCCACGAGCGGAGCGTGCGCCGCGGCGAGTCTCTCGCGCACGACCTCCACGTCCTCGGGCAGCTCCGGCGAGGTGGGATCCACCATGAGGAGCGCCAGGTCGGCCCCCCGCACTAGGCCCGGCAGCCATGGATCCATGTGTTGCGAGGCGATCGGTGGGAGGTCTACCAGCTGGATGCTTACGTCCTCGAACGCCATCATGCCCGGCTGCGGTCGCGTGGTCGTGAACGGGTAGTCGGCGATCGCAGGCTCGGCATGGGTCAGGACCGCGAGCAGCGAGGACTTGCCGCAGTTCGGCGGCCCGACCAGGACGACCTGCGCCGCCCCTTCGGCCTCCACCTTGATGGCGTGCCCGTGCTTCGAGGTACGGGCCTCTTCTTCGTGCCGGAGTCGCGCCATGCGACGCTTGAGCTCCGCCTGCATCTTCTCGGTGCCCTTGTGCTTCGGGATGGTGGCCAGCATCTCCTCGAGGGCCACCCGGCGCTCCTCGGGAGAGTGAGCCGCCTTAAACTTGGCTTCCGCCGCTCGGTACTGGGGGGTCAGGTTCGCAGGCATGCCAGACCATTCTAAACGGTGCCGACGGGCGGAGGGGCAGAGGAACGTTGCCCGTCCCGGAATTTGTCGGGGACTGGCAAAACGTCAAACGTAAAACGTCAAAGGGAAGACGAGAGAGGTGAGAGGGAAGACGGGAGAGAAACGACGTCAGGCCTTCGCCGTGGGTTGTCTTCCTTTTACCTTCTTCCTTAAGCTCCGTCTCAGGTCTTCCGTTTAGCGTTTGACCTCTTCCCTTTCACAATTCACCTCGGTTGCTTCCGGCGGAACCTCGAGCGCTCCAGATCCCAGGGTAGACTGCGCGAAATGCACGATGCACCCCGACGTCGCTCGCGTGCCCCGCTCATCGCCGCGACGCTCGCGCTCGCCTATCTGGCAGCCGTCGCCGTGGGCGCGTGGGCGCTCGCTGGCGTGGCGGTGGCCGCCGCCGTTGCGGGGTGCGCGGCCGTGCTCACACGGCGTCCGTCAGCCGGGCTGCGCCTCGGCCTTGGAGCGATCATGGTCTGGCTCGCCCTCGGCATCGGCGGGGCGTTCGTCCTGCATCCACACGCCATCCGGGGTTTCGTCTGGGTGCTGCTCGTCCTCTACTTCGTCCCGCTCCCGCTGGTCCCGTGGCTCTACGCCGCCACGTTCGCAGAAACGAAAATAAAGGGAAGAAGGGAGAAGGTAGACGGGAGAGGAAAGACAAGCGACCTTCATGATGGAGGTCTTTCCTCTTCCCTCTCCCCTCTTCCCTCTAACCAGACCGAGGGCGGCCAATGACGGTCCTGGTCCTGGTCGTCCTGCTGGCGGGCGTCATCGCCTGGTGGGGGGCACGCCATTCGCACACCGCGACCGACTACTTCGCCGCCGGACGGAGCGCCGGCGCCTGGCTGGTCGGCATCGCCGGCACCGCGGCCGCCGTGTCTGCGTTCACCTTCGTCGGCGGGCCGGGGCTCTTCGCCGTCGTGGGGATCGGCTCGCTTTGGATCACGTTTTCGGCTCCTCTTACCAGCGCGCTGCAGTGTTGGGCGATCGGAGAGCCCGTCGTCGAACTCGCCCGCCGCCACGGGATCCTGACACCGCAGGAGCTGATCGGGGTGCGGTTCGGGGGGAGCGCCCGGGCGGTTGCCGCGTTGATGATCGTGATCGGTTGCGTGGCGTACCTCGCGGTGCAGGCCCGAGCCGCGGCTGTGCTTGGGGAGGATTTCCTCAAGGTGCCGGGGGCCGCGGCCGCAGGCGTCGCCCTCCTCGCCACCACCGCCTACACGGCTCTCGGCGGGATGCGCGCGGGGCTGGTGGCCGATGCCGTCCAGGGCGCGACGATGGCGCTGCTGGCACTGGTCCTTGCCGGCGCCGCGCTTGTGGCCGCGGGCGGGCCGGCGGCGGCGTTCGCCACTCTCCGGCATGCCCGGCCCGAGCTGCTGGGGAGCTTCGGCGGCGCGCCGCCCGGCCGCGCGCTCGCCTGGTATCTGCTGTTCTGCCTCGGGACCTGCGCCCAACCGCACTACATCCAGAAGTTCTTCTTCCTGCGCTCGCGCGAGCAGCTCCGGGCGCTCCCTGCCGTGCTCACGCTGGCGCTCGCGGTCACGCTCTCGGTGTGGCTCTCCGTGGGTCTCGCCGGCTCGGCGCTCGCCGCACGCGGGGCGATCACCCTCGCCCGTCCCGACGACCTGGCCCCGCGCACGATGGCCTTTCTCGGTCCGTGGGCCGAGTTGGTCGCCGGCGTGGCGGTGCTGGCGGCGCTGATGTCCGCCGCCGCGTCGTTCCTGAACCTCGCGGCGGCTGCGGTCACCCGCGACCTGCCCGCCGCGCTCGGGAAGCCCGCTCGCGGACTCGCCGCGGCCCGCGTGACGACGGCGGCGGTGGCTCTCGTCGCGGCTGCGCTGGGCGCCGGCAGCACGCGCACGGTGGCGATGCTGGGGATCGCCGGCTGGGGGTTCTTCACCGCGGCGCTCCTGCCGGTGTTCACGCTCGGCCTTGCCTGGAACGGCGCCACGGGCGCAGGCGCCGTCTCCGCGATGCTTGCCGGCGGAGGCGTGGACATCCTCCTCGAGCTGAACCGGCCTCACCTTCCTGCCGGCCTCGAGCCCGGTCTCGCCGGCGCCGCAGCAGGGATGCTGCTACTGATAGCTGTGTCGGGCATGAGTCGTTCGAGGGTTCGCAGTCCTGGGCTATGGTGAAATGGTGAAAGGTAAAAGGGAAAAAAGCAAAGGGAAAACGAAGACCCGGAAAGGCCTGCTGCCTTCCCTTTCACTTCTTACCTTTTCCCCTTTGCCTGATTCCGGGACCGAGTGCCGATGACAATCCGTAGCGCCATCAACCCTGCGTGGCTGGTGCGCCACTTGGAGCGCGTGCGCGAAAGCGTGCGGCCGACGACGCTCGCGGAGGTCGAGAAGAAGCGGGATCCGTTCCGGCTTCTCGTCGCGTGCGTGATCTCGCTCCGCACCAAGGACGCCGTTACGGCTGAGGCGAGCGCCCGCCTGTTCGCGGTGGCGCGAACGCCCGAGGGCGTCGCGGCGCT
Organism: Terriglobia bacterium; assembly: GCA_020073245.1. Taxonomy (GTDB): domain Bacteria; phylum Acidobacteriota; class Thermoanaerobaculia; order Thermoanaerobaculales; family Thermoanaerobaculaceae; genus RBG-13-68-16. The sequence continues at coordinate 5,410 of JAIQFQ010000014.1, forward strand.
GCCCGAGGGTCGCATCGCGAAACTGATCTTCCCCGCCGGTTTCTACAACACCAAGGCACGCCAGATCCGCGCGATCGCCCGCCGCCTCACAGAAGAGCACGGCACCGCCGTGCCTGCCGATCGCGAGGCGCTGCTCGCCCTCCCGGGCGTCGGGCGCAAGACCGCAAACCTCGTGCTGGGGCTCGGGTTCGCGATCCCGGCGATCTGCGTGGACACGCACGTGCACCGGATCTCCAACCGCCTCGGCCTCGTGGCGACGCGCACACCGGAGCAGACCGAGCACGCGCTGGAGAAGGTGCTGCCTCGGCGCTACTGGATCGACATCAACGACCTGCTGGTCACGTTCGGGCAGCAGATCTGTCACCCGACGTCGCCGAAGTGCTCGTCCTGCCCGCTCGCCGGGCGTTGCCCCCGCATCGGCGTCACGCGGAGCCGTTGAGCAAGCGGAGAGCGACTCGGGGGCCTCAGGTCGGTGTCGCTCGCGCGACCGCATGGGCGTAGGGGGTCGAGGTGTACTCGACCATCTCGAAGCCGCCCGCCTCCAGCTCCGATGACAGCTCGTCACGTGTGAAGTGGTGGTCAAAGGAGCCCGCGAGGGAATCGCCGAGCTCCACCGGCTCCCGCGAAAACCGCACGCGGCGCACGGCCGACGCAATCGCGCGGATGTACCGAAACCTCCGTGCCGAGGGGTTGCGCTCGAAGAACGACACCAGCAGCGGCGCCGTCGCCCGCAGGTGGCCCCGAAGCTGGCGGAGGAACGCGACTCTCGACTCACGCCGCGGGACGTGCATGTAGCCGCCCCAGCCGATCACCGCGGCGTCGAAGGTGCCGAATCCTCCGGGAACAGCGTCGGGCTCCGCGAGCACGAAGCGGAGGGGGACGCCCTCCGCGTCCGCGAGATGGTTTGCCGTCGCCACGAGGCCATCGGTACAGTCGAAAGCGTCGACCTCGAAACCCTGCCGTCTCAGGGCGATGGCCTCCCGCCCCCCACCCGCAGATGCGACGAGTACCGACCGGCACGAGGCGAAGTGGCGCCGGATGATGTCCTCCTCCCAACCCTGGAGCCCCGAGAGGTTGTACTCCCGGTCGTGGTACTTCGCAGCACCTTCGTAGTAGAGGCTGGTCGCGGCGCGAAGGGCGGCCGGGCCCACGACACCAAGCCAGACCCCCTCATGGACGGCTTGCAGGGCATTCAGAACAGCGCGCTCACACCGGTCCGCTCGCGCGTACCACCGGGCCACCCAGATTGACCAGCGTGACACTGCTATCTCGAAGCCCCTGGGAGGCTAGGGGCGGGTCGGGTTCGCCGGGCTGGCGTCTGGATTAGGACCGGATTTCCGTACGACGTCCGCAAGCGTGGCGACCTCCACAACCCTCGGGGCCTCGTACGGCGCACGCCCACGAACCGGGGAGATTCCTTCACGCTTCGCCTCGGGGCGCTGATCGCTCATCGGTCGCTCCAACTTTCTGCTTGTCTTTCTATCACCTTCCGCAGCCACAACTCAAGCGTGGCGACACGCCAGAAGACAGGAGCCACGAGCGAGGAGTCACGATACGCAGCGGATAAGAGTGGCCGCGCCCTTGCCTCGGGCACATACCGTTCCGCGAGCCACCGGTCCGTCCCGAACAGCATCGCCTGGAGCGTGCCCCGGCTCTCTGCGATCACCTTCCGGACGTAACTGTCGAAGACCACCTTCCGCCTCCGGACCATGACCGTGTCCGGCAGGTCGCGGCCCATGCTCCGGCGCAGCAGGCTCTTGCGCAGGCTGCCGGGGCTGCGGAGTCGGTACGGGATGCCCAGGACGAACTCCGCGAGGGGACGGTCGAGGAACGGGTGGCGGGCCTCGATACCATGAGTGCTGGCCTGAACATTGAAGACCTCGAGGGTCCTGTCCAGCAGAGGACTGGTCACGTTGTCGAAGGTCTGCTGCTGGAGCCTCGAAGGGAAAGTGACTGCCGGCGGCCCGCTGGGCTGGAGGAGCAAGGCCCTTGCGGGGGTGAATCCGGGGTTCACCCACTCAGGGAGCTGGGGCGGCCTTTGGAGGATGCGCCGGACCGCTCGGAGCCTGGGTAGCGACAGCGACGCGCGGAGCGAATCCCTCAGGATCTCGAGGAAACCCCACGAGCTCGCGTTGCGGAAAGCCCAGGCGTCCCTGACGAGGCGGAGGTAGCACCGGTGGAGAGCGAGGTCGTAGAAGTATGCCCACTCCTCGGCGATCTCGTCGCCGCCGATCCCCGTGAGCAGCACCCTGGCCCCGATCCGGCGCAGGACCCGAGCCTCCGCCTTCGCGGAACCCCGTTGGATGAATGCCAGCGGCGCGTCGAGGTCCCGGATCTCCTGCTCGAGGCCCTCCACGAGCGCCTCGGAGAACGGCGACACTAGGTGACCTTCGAAGGGTACCCGCGCGGCGACGGCGGCGATCGCCTCGGACTCGTCGCACTCGAGGCCGGGGTACACCGAAGAGACGGTCGAGAACGGCGGCCACTCCGGCCCGCACTCGGCGAATAGCTCCCCGGCCAGGACGACGATTGACGCCGAGTCCACCCCGCCGCTGAGGTGGCAGGTCACCGGGGCGTCCACCTGCACGCGCTTGCGCACGGCGGCCTTGAGCAGCTCGCGGAACCGCGCGTGGTAGTCGGCCGGGCGCTCAAGGAGCACCTCGCGCCGCGGGTCGGGGCTCCACCAGCGCCGCTGGGTAGCCCCGGCGGCATCGGCGACCAGCACGTGCCCGGCCCGCACCCGGGACACCATGCGGAAGAACGTCTTTTCGCTCTCCTCGAACCGGAATAGGAGGTGCGCCGCCACCGTTTGGTCGTCCGGCTCGGCCGGAACGAGGCGGGTGCGCAGGAGCTGCTTGGGCTCCGAACCGAACAGGATGAACCGAGGGTTCCAGTGGTAGACGAGCGGCCTCATCCCGAAGGCATCCCGTGCCGCGAACACCTGCCGCTCCCCCTCATCCCAGATCGCGAAGGCGAAGTCGCCGTCCAGCACGTCGAGGGCCGCGGCACCCCAACGTTCGTGCGCGGCCAGAATCAGCGCGGCGTCGGAGGGCTTCTCCCTCCACCACCCAGCCCCGAGTCCATTGGCAACCTCGTCCCGGTTGTACAGCGATGCGTCGGCCACGATGGCACGAGACCCGTCCGGCGACCAAACCGGTCCGAGGTGCTCACGCTCCGGGCGGCGCAACGCGAGAAGAGCGTGCCCGAGGGTGGCCGACCCCCGAGTCTCGCAGCGCCAGCCGTCCGGGCCCCGGTGGCGGACCGCTTCCATCATTTCGGCCGCGAGCCCGTCGGGGACCGGGCGACCGTCCCAGAAGGCCGCGCCGCCGATCCCGCTCACGGCGACGCCCCGGCGCCAGCTGTCCCGCCCAACAAGCCGGCGATCTGGTCGGCGGCGCCGGCCAGCCGGTCCAATCCATCGGGCAACCGGAGGCGGAAAGCGTTAGCCTGCTCTGCGAGCCTGACGTAGAGCTCGAACTGGGTCTGCCACGCACGGCTCACCGGCAGCTCGCCGAAGCCGTTCCGCACCAGCTCCATGACGGCCTCGCGACGCCGCATCGGCACACACGTGATCGCCGCCGCGGCTGGGTCCCTCGGCTGGAGGAAGTAGATGCGACTGAGAGGTCGCAGCGCCCAGATCCCATCAGCGCAGCCGACAGGTGCAACAACTCGGCCCTCGCGGTTCCGGCACGGCAGGAGGTCGTCGGCAACCAACCTGACGCCCAATCCTGCGAGCGTCGCGGCGAGCCTGGACTTGCCCGACCCACTGGCACCGGTGAAGGCGGCAATATCTCCGCCGCAGGCTATGGCAGCGGCGTGCAGGGTGACTCTTCCCTGCAGGATCGCGGCAAAAGGAACGGCCTGCCGCACTGCCGCGCCGCATTCCCCTGAAGCGCTCGGGGCCAAAGCCAGGCGGAGTACTGTCCCGTCGCCTGCGACGAGCCCCTCGCAGCCGCACTGGGGCGGGAGAGGGTGCCACCCGGATTCGGGCATGGCTTCCCCATGCCCTACACCCACCGACGCACGGTCGCCGAGACAGACCGTCACCTCGCCGTCGGTCCAGCCGCTCTCTTCGAGGCCGGGAAGCGCCCGGTCGCAGATCACGCACATCCCCGCGACCTTGTACGAGAAAACAGTTGTTCCGCCTGCAGCGCCAGAGCAGGAGAGTCGCCGGGGCCCGCCGCTCACTGGTTGCACGATGACATCGTGCCACACCTTCCCCGACGTCACTGGCTCAGGGAATCGGAAGACACCTTCCAGGCGTCCGTCCTACAGGGAAACGATCGCTCGCCGAGCGTTGCCCGCGGGTCGGTGTGGCCCGTCACCGCTGACCCCGCAGGCTCACCCGATCCCCCTCCCCGCCGGGCCAGGCGTTTCTTGCTACTTGATAGTTGGTGGGTGGTCGCTGCGCCCGGCTAGGCCAAACCAGGAGTGGAGTTCCTGCGCGACGATCTCGTCTCCGCGAACATTCGTATGGACAAGATCGGCGAAGCCCTCCGAGGGCACCCTGTCCAAGAGGTCAACCGTGTCGATCCCGCGCCCTCGTAGCTTCGCCATCTCTGCCTGCCGGGCACGCGCGAACTGGCCGTAGAGCTTCTCTCCATCGACGGTCCCCAAATAGTCCTGGATGAGAGCCCGATTGAGCGGGTAGATGACGACCACGGGTCGAATGCCGGCTCCGCGGAGAACCGCGCAGGCCCGGAGAACCCAGTCCAGGGTGGGTGCCGTCCGGGAGTTGTTTCTGCTCTCAAGAAAGCGCTCGAACCGCTCACGCGCGAAGCCACTGCCGTCGCGCCACACTCGGTCGCGGTTGGCCCCATCGTGGAAGTACCTGGGCCTGTGCCCAGCTGCTTTCACCAATGCCTCGGTCGCGTCACGGCAGCGGAGCAGGAAGAACGGCTTCGTGCAGTTGTACAACAGCCAGGCTTCGACCTCATCCAAGGAGCATGGAAGGCGCAGCTTTCCGGCGAAGCGCCTCGCCAGCGCCTTGTCATAGACTGCATTGCTCCCCTCGAGAGGCTGGCCAAACCTCAAGAACTTCGTTGCGACAACGTCAAGAAACACAACGCGGCTACCGATGCTACCCGCCCGCGTGAGGAGTCTGGCCTGTTCGATCACCTGCTCTTCGGTCGCACCATTCAGGGCGCCAGGGAAGACTTCTTCGTTCTGGAGCTTGGAAAGTCTGGCCCACAACGTCTCTTCGGGCCGGTCGACGAAGTTTGAGCAAAATGCCGAGTCTCCGAGGAGGAAGATCCTCCACCGGCTCAGGTCCTCCTCCCAGAGCAGGCGGCGACGCGGGTCCTGCAGTGCGAGCCACGGGACGAAACAGCGAACCAATTCCCCGAGGCTCCACACGAGCGCCGCACAGATGCTCACGAACAGGCCCACCCGGATGAAGAACCGGCTCGACACCGGCGCTCGGGCGCCGGCCTGGCTAGAGCTCATCAGGCCCGCCATGCAAGACGTTAGAAACCCGCATAGATGAACCCGGAGCCTTCCTCCACACCCAGCAGCAGGACCGCGAGAACGGCCGTGGCATAGAGCGACCAACGCACCCAGGTCGGCAAACGGTCGAGCCTGGCAAAGTCCGGCTCGCCGTCGACGCCGTGCGATTCGACCAGGGCGATGATCACGAACACAAGAAGGCACGCTGCCTGACCCGGGCCGAACGTCGCTCGAGCGAAATCGGGCCCAGCGCGCAGAGGTCCGACAGCGACGCTTCCGGGGCCGAGACCGGCTGACGCGGCGATCCCCTCACCGATCCTGCGGAGAATGAAAAACCCGTCGGCCACGGACGACGCCCGAAAGAACACCCACGCGATGTTGGTCATGACGAGCGTGGAGAGTATCCGGACGGAGTTGCGCAGCCTCGGGTGCGCGCCAAAGCCGATCCTCCGGCCGATCGCCCTCCGTGCCTTCCTGGTCAGCACCGACACGCTCATGAACAGGGCGAGAACCGCTCCCCACGCCAGGTACGTTGTCTGCTCGCCATGCCAGAGACCGGCGAGCAGCATCGTGACGAACACCGAGACGGAGAATGCCGTGGTATCCACCAAATTGCTGGGAACGTGGATCGCGTCCAGGACGCGCCCGAGTTTGTACGTGAGCGGGAGGAACACGTAGTCCCTCAGCCACGACGAGAGCGAGATGTGCCATCGCCGCCAGAAATCGGAGACCGACCGTGCGGCGTACGGCGCGTTGAAGTTTCTCTGAAGTCTCAGCCCCAGCAGCCTGCCGAGACCGATCGCCAGGTCCGAGTAGGCGGAGAAGTCGCAGTAGAGCTGAACGCCGAACACGACCGTGCCGAACGCCAGCGCAAACCAGGGCTCCTCGCGTGGGTGGAGGAACACCTGCCCGACATAGACGCCCAGTCGATCCGCCACGAAGATCTTCTTTACAAGACCCCACAGGATCAACCGCAGCCCGTTGCGAGCCGTCTCCTGGTCGACGCCCTGCGGATCCTCCAGCTGTTGCAGCAGCGCCTGCGGACGGTCGATCGGCCCGGCAGGGAGCTCGAGGAAGACGGCAACGTAGAGAAAGAAACGACCGAGATGGCGTTCACTCGGCAGCCGGCGCGCGTAGACCTCGAAGAGGTAGGCCACGACCTTGAGGCTGTAGTAGGACAGCCCAAGGGGGACAGCCGTGCTCTCCGGGCCAATCAGGCCCCGAGCAGGCAGGGATACCTGGATCGCGTGCCCGAGCAGCGACACAGATCGGTACGCGTAGAGCGCCGCGATCGCCCCGCCAACCGCGCAGAGGAGCAGCATCCTCCGGACTCGCGGGTTCTGTGACGACTCGATGAGGCGAGCGAGGCCGAAGCCCCAGAAGCTGAAGAGGGAAAGGAGCACGACGCTGAGGAGGGAGCCACATGCGGCGAAGAGCATGCTCGCGGCAAGAAGTGGGATCCATCGCCGTGACCTCCCGGTCAGGAAGGTGCAGACGAGCACGAGCCCGAAGAAGACTGCAAAGGAGAGTGAGGTGACCTCAGGCATCGCTGGCAGGAACCGGTGATGCCGGTGCGATGTTGGCAGGGCCGGCGGACTCGCTCAACCTTGTCGTCCCGCGGTTCCCGAGAGAAGGACTCTTCTCGGGCCGGCGCCCACGAGGTCGTGATGGGCACCCTGGGGTTCGTGGCCGGTTTGGCCTCTCCGCCATGCCTCCACCGCCCGGCGCGAGCCGGTCACCAGATCCGGCACACCTCCGCGCGGACCATCGGGTCACCGGGCTTGCAACCGAACGCCGCGGCGAACTCGGGTGTGTTCGAGGGCGCGCCGATCGCCCGGAACTGCCCGGCCGGGTGCGGGTCGACCCTGGCCTGCATCTGCTCGTACTCGCGCCGGGCTGCGCCTGCCCACGTGCGACCGAACGCGAGGAAGAACCGCTGGTCCGCGGTGAGCCCGCCGATGACGGGCGGCTTGCCGTCTCCGAGGCTCGCCAGGTACGCCTTGTGCGCGATGGTCAGGCCGCCGAGGTCGGCGATGCTCTCGCCCAGGACGAGCTTCCCGTTTTCGTGCAAGCCGGGCTGCACCTCGTAGGCGTCGAACTGCTTCTGAACGCACGCGGCCCGCGTCTCGTAGTTCTTTGCGTCCTCCGCCGTCCACCAGTCGGTGAGGTTTCCCTTGGCGTCGAACTTGCGGCCCTGGTCGTCGAACCCGTGGGTCATCTCGTGGCCGATGACCGCGCCGATGGCGCCGTAGTTAACCGCGGCGTCGGCCTTCGGGTCGAAGAATGGCGGTTGGAGGATCCCGGCAGGAAACACGATCTCGTTCATCGACGGGTTGTAGTAGGCATTGACGGTGGGTGGCGTCATGCCCCACTCGGTCCGGTCCAAGGGCTTGCCGATCTTGTCCGCCAGCCGGTGGAACTCGAACTCCTCGCCGCGCATGACGTTGGCGGCGTAAGAATCGGCCCTCACCTCATACTTCGAGTAGTCGCGCCACGTGGCCGGGTATCCGATCTTGAGCCTGAACGCATCGAGCTTCGCGACAGCGGCCTTCTTGGTGTCGGGACCCATCCAGTCGAGGGTCAGAATGTCGGCGTGCAGCGCCCCGATGAGGTTGTGCACCAGTTGGTCCGCCTGCGCCTTGGCCTCCGGAGGGAAGTACTTCTCGGCGTACAGACGGCCCAGCGCGAAGCCGATCTGGCGGTCCGCTGAGGTGACGCACCGCTTCCAGCGCTCCTCGAGCTTGGGGGTGCCTTGCAACGTCCGCCCCCGGAAATCGAAGTCCTCGTTGACGAAAGGTGCGGATAGGTACGGCGCTGCCGCGTTCACGAGATGCCAGCGCAGGTAGACCTTCCACTTGTCGAGGGGGAAGCGCGTGAGCAGGGCGCTCATGCCGCGCACGAAGTCGGGCTGGGCCACGTTGAGCGAGACGACCGGCGGTGCCTGAACGCTCGTGAAGTAGGCCGCCCAATCGAAATCGGGCGCGAGCTTGGCGAGCTCCGCCACCGAGATGCGGTGATAGGTCTTGTCGGGGTCGCGGCGCTCGACGCGGGTCATCGAGACCTTTGCAAGCTCCGTCTCGAGCGCAATCACCGTATCCGTCTCGATCTTGGCTTGCGCCGCGTCGTCTCCGAGCAGGTGGAGAAGTGTCGCCACATGGGCGGCGTACTTCGCGCGGAGCTCCGTCGAGCGAGGATCGTCGCTGAAGTAGTAATCACGGTCGGGCAGCCCAAGCCCGCCCTGCCGCACCGCCCCGATCACCTCCTCGCTGTTTCGGCGGTCCGGCTCCGAGCCGAACCCGAACGGCACCCGCACACCCTGGCTCTGCAGCCGCGCCACCTCGGCCTGGAGTCCGGCCGCGTCCTTCACGGCAGCGATGCGGGCAAGCTCGGGCTCAATCGCCTTGGCTCCGGCCGCCTCGACCGCTTTCTCATCCATGCATGCGCACCAGTAGTCGGCGAGCTTCTTCTCCTCCGAGCCCGCGGCGAGATCGCTGCGCTTCGCCAGGGCCTCGAGGATCCCGTGCTGCCTGTCGCGGTTCTCGTCCGCGAGGACCAGAAATGTTCCCCAGCGGGGGTACTCGGGCGGGATCGGGTGCGCCTTGATCCAGCCGCCGTTTCCATAGTGGAAGAAGTCCTGACACGGTTTGACGCTCAGATCCATGTCCGAGGCGTTGATGCCATGCGGCTCCTGCGCCGCGAGCGGCAGCGCCGCGACGACGGTGGCGAGGGCGATGGCGAGCATGACGGACCGTTTCATGGACACCTCCAGACGACCGCGAATTGTACGCCCCCGACCCGCCCGAAGCTCGCGGCTGCTCGCCATGTGGCTGCCGCAGAGTTGCAAGTAGCGCTCGGAGTTGAGAGTTCAGAGTTAGGAGTGAAGAGTTGAAAGAAAAAGCGAGGACCCCGACGCCGGGCCGGCGCCTACCGGCGTTCGTGGACAGCAGCTTTCTGCCTTGGTTCCCGAACTCTTAACTCTTCACTCTCAACTCTTAACTTTCCGTTGCTCCTCAGCCCCCCGGCTCCTCTGCTGGTCTTTCCTGCGCTCTGCGCGCCCTGTGCCGTGCCGCTACATCACCGCTCTTCGCGCAGGCTCAGGACAGCCGGCGGACGAGCAGGAGCCCCGCAGCCAGAAGGCAGGCCGCCAGGATCCCGAGCCCGAGCCCCGACAGGGTCGGAATCGCAGCAGCCTCGGCAAACACCGTCGGGCCGCCTCCCGGAGCGTTCGGGTCGGTGGTCACGGCGGTGGTCCCGTTCGTCCCGCTGCCGCCGGGATCGTAGCTGATCGTCCCCTGGTTGCTGACCGCCGTGCCCTCGAACGCGGGGTTGGTGCTGATCGTCGCGTCGATGGTGATCGTGACGCTGCCGCCCGCCGGGATTGGGCCGTCCCAGACCACGGTGTTGGTCGCGATGGTCGCGACCACGGCCCCGGAGCTGGCGGACGCTCCGACGAGCACGAGCGCGGGTGGAAGGACGTCGGTGAACTCGTGCCCGGGGTTGTCCGCCTGGTCGCGGTTCCCCGTGTTGGAGAGCGTCACTGTGTACGTCACGGCGCCACCCGCCCTGAATTCTCCGGTGACGGTCTTGGTGCCGGAAATCACGGCGAGCGCAGGCGCGCATCCCGCGAACTTGAACGACGCGATGCGCGTTCGCCAATCGACTATCGAATTCGTCGCGTAGTACTCGTTCGTGTACCAGAACGTGCAGTCGTCGACCGGGTCCACGGTCATGTCGGTGTAGTCGCCCCAGCGGTCCAGCCCCGAGTAGCTCGTGCCGGAGAACAACGTCGACTCGCCCTGCGCCAGCGTGTTCGCCGCATCCGACGCCAGGCGCCCCGCATACCGGATCTCGGGGAAGAGGGTGGCACTGGATGCGCTGAACCCGAGCGCGAGGTTGCCCTGGTTGTCCATCGCGGCGCTCCCCGCCCAGCGCCACGTCGAGTCGGGCTGATAGGTGCTCTCCTGAACGATGCTGGGTGTCCCGCTGGTGGCGTTGCTGATCTCCCACCAGTGGACGCCGGCGACTCCGCCGGAGCTGACCGCGCGGTTGCCCACCAGTGCCTCGTGTCCGTCGGCGAACCGCCGGTACGCCAGCCGGAACATCGGGTACTGGCCGAGACCGTCGACCGTGGTGCTCGTGCCTGGCTGAGGGACACAGTCTAACGTGCCCGGGCACAGTGACGTGAACGCCGCGGGCGAGAGGTTGGTGGCGAGATTGAACGTCGTGTTGGCCGGCGTCACGAAGTCGGGGTGAAATCGGTAGAGCGGCCACGAGGAGCCGGGGGCGCCGAGCCACGGGTTCGGAGCCCCTGCCGGCGGCAGGATCGCACCGTCCAGGTCGCCGGGCAGCATGGACCCGATGCTCGACGACTGGACCCCGGGCGTGACGAATACGGCCGGGTTGCCGGCCAGCATCGCGGCCCGGTCGAGCGCGAACGGCTTGGGACCCTGGAACGCTGTGGGAGGGTTGTCCCAGGTATCGAGGCTGAGGTAGTAGGCGTCGGGCCACACGGCCAGCTTCGGGAAGAAGAAGTAGTCGTTCGAACCCACAGTGAAGTCGTAGCGGTACCACGAACCGGTGGCATCCGCGGTCGTCGAGACGGCGACGCACACGTCGACGAAGTTCCCGCCGGCGGAATTCGCGATCACCCAGCGGTTGGCGAGGTGGTCGTACACGACGACCGGATTCCCCATGATGCTCGACTCGCACACGCCTCCGAAGCCGCTCCAGAGGGTGGCAAGGGTCACGGGCCCAAGCACCGAACTTCCGTTGCTCTTGTCGAACACCTGGAACGCGAAGTTGACGCCTTGGACGTACTGGGTCGCGCCCGGCGCTCCGCTTGGGTCGGGAGGGGTGCAGCTGCAGCCGCCTCCCGATCCGGTGATGCCGTCGAAGTTGAGGGCCGCCGAGGGCATGGAGAGCGCGCTCACGCTGATCGAGCGGGCAGCCGGCCCGACGTCGTGCTGAGCGGCCGTCGCGGCCGCGGCCCGCCCTCGAGCCACGGCAGCGGGCACCGGCAGCTCGCTCTCGCGCCGAGGCTGGGCCGCGACGGGAGGGATGGTGCGCAGCGGCGGCGAGACGTCGTTCCTCACCGAGCGCGCCACGGCAATGCGGGTGGTGCGATCGGGTGCCTCGGCCGCAGCTTGCGGTGCGGCTCCGCTCGGCGGACCAGTCGGGTTTGAGCCGACCGCCAGGGCCGGCCACGAGACAAGGCTCAACACCGCTCCCGCCACAATCTTCGCGTTCATCGCCCCCCCAAGAAAATGCTTTTGCGACTCGTTCTTATAAAGCCTAGATTGCGTCTCGTCGCCTGTCAAGTGCGGCCCTGACTTTGTTCGAGATCGCGGAGAGACCGCCCCCGGAGACCGCCACCTCGTCGCGGCCAGCACAGCGAGGTTCGTGAGAAGGGAAGAACCTACCACCGCAGAGGAGCAGAGGAACGGGTGTGCAGAGGAGCACGAGACAAGACAACGGGCGCTGAGTTGCCTCTCCTCGGCCCCTCGGCTCCTCTGCCCCTCTGCTGTCTTCTCCGGTGCCCGGCCCCCGGTGCCCGGTCCCTACATCCCCTTCAGCATCGCCTCGGCCTCGTCGAACGTCTTCTTGACGACGCCGACCGACTTCGCGAACGCGGCCTTCTCCTCGTCGGTGAGGTCGAGCTCGACCATCTTCTCGACGCCGTTCCTGCCGATGATGCACGGCCCGCCGACGCACAGCCCCTTGACGCCGTACTCGCCGTCGAGCCTGGCGCGCACGGGTTGTGCGGCCGCGGGTCGCCGGCCGGCGCCTGAGCGCGCGGCCCGCCTCTCACGGCCATCTCCCCCCCGCAGGCCATCACTGCGTTCGAACCTCTCCTCCAGCCTACACCGTGCGTGGCGGGGCTTCCGGGATGTTGTCGCGGCGCTTGGCCTCCGTGGGCTTGACGGCCACCTTCGCCGGACACTTCTTCTTGTGCAGGCGGAGGTAGTCGAGGACCAGCTCGCGCTTCATGAGCTGGATCGCCTTCGCCGGGTCCACGCCCTTCGGGCACACCCGCGAGCACTCACCGGCGTAGTGGCAGCGCCACGGACCCGGCTCGTCGGCGAGGACCTGTTTGCGCGCCGCGAAGCCGCCGTCACGGGTATCGGAGTTGTACCTGTGGGCCTGGCCGAGCGGCATCGGGCCCGAGTACAGCGCGTCAGTCGCGAACGTCGGGCACGCCGCCATGCAGCACCCGCACTTGATGCAGTAGGTGAACTGCAGGTAGTGCTCGAGCTCGTGGGCTGACTGGTAGAACTCGTTCGTCGGGTGCTCGCGCTCCTCGACGTCCTCGCGGATCACGTACGGCATCAGCGCCTGGTGTGTGGCGAACATCGGGGCGAGCTCCGGGACGAGGTCGCGGACGATGTCGAAGTTGGGGAGTGGTGCCACGACCACGGTCTCGCTCTCGAGCTCCGCGATCTGGGTGTTGCACGCGAGGCGCGGCTTGCCGTTGATCAGCATCCCGCACGAGCCGCACACCCCCATCCGGCACGAGGAGCGCCACGCCAGCGTCGGCGAGCGCAGCTCCTTGACCTTCCACAGCCCCTCGAGGACGGTCATCCCCGGGGCATACGGGATCCGGTACACCTCCCAGTGCGGCGCCGCGTCGCGCTCGGGATCGAAGCGGCGGATCTGGTAGCTGACTTCGGTGAGTTTCGGTGTCGTCATATCCGCCCCCCTCACATTGACCGCGCGACGATCGCGGCCCAGGTCCCGATCACGAACAGCCCGAGGCCGCCGCCCAGCAGGAGCCCGCTGATGGCGCGCTTGAGCCAGCGCGCCGGGTCGAGCTCGAACAGGATGTTGCGCAGGCCGTACAGGCCGTGGAAGAGCGCGGCGCCGAGCAGCACGACGTACGTCACCATGAAGAACCCGCTCCTGGCGCGCGCCACGACGTTGGTCCAGTCGATCGGGTGGCCGCCGGCCGGGTTGAGCCCCTTGAGAACAACGACGGTGTTGAGGTGCATGACGGTCATGTGCATCCCAAGGAAGAACAGGATCACGACTCCAGCCGCCAGGTGCCAGGTCCAGAGTTTCTGATCGCGCATCATGGCCGCCTCCTACTCCAGCACCCAGAAATTCAGGGTGCCCATCACGACGAGGACCGCAGCGAGCACCAGCACGCCGATGGCAATCGGGCGCTGGACGTCCAGCGACGTCCTGTACGGGTAGACCGGCTCGATCGGCTTCCCGACGCCGAACCCCAGCTCGATGATTCCGAGCCGGATGCCGTTGATGGCGTGAAAGGCGAACGCCAGGAAGACGAGGTACTCGCCGACCTTGAACAGCGGGCCCGACACGGCGCCCATCGCCTGCGTCCAGCGCGCCTGGCCGAGAGCTCGCGACGAGGTGACGATGATGTGCAGCAGGAAGTACGCGAGCAGGCCGAGGCCGGTCAGCCGGTGCAGCGTGTAGAGGTACCGCTCAGCCCCCCACCTGCCCCCGCCAAGCCAGCCCCAGATGCCGAGTCGATTGGGATGTCCTTTGCTCTCCAGCATATGATCTTCTCCCGGAACCCGGACCCCGGGCCCCTGACCCCTGTCCTCAGTACTTTCTTTCCACCGGCTTCCACGTGTTGATGGTCACCGGCTTGTAGTCGAAGCGCGGCCTCTGTCCCGTGTACCAGGCCAACGTGTGCTTCAGCCACTTCTGGTCGTCGCGCGTGGCGAAGTCGCGCCGCGCGTGCGCCCCGCGCGACTCCTCCCGGGTGACGGCCCCGGCCACCGTGACCTCCGCGAGGTCGAGTAGGTTCTCGAGCTCGAGCGCGTGGAACAGGTTCGAGTTGTACGTCCGGCCCTTGTCGTCGACCGGCGCGTGCTTCGACCGCTCCCGCAGCTCGCGCACCGTGGCGAGCGCCTTGGTGAGGCCCTCGCCGGTGCGGAACACGGCGACGTTGGTGTCCATCGCCGCGCGCAGCTCGCGGCGCAGCACGTAGAGGTTTTCCTTCCCCTCGCGCCGCAGGAGCTCGTCGATGTGCCCCTCGGCCGCCTTGAACCGCGCGCCCGGTACCGGTTCGAAGGCAAGCCCGGGGAGCGCCTTGACGATCTCTCCGCCGCTGATCCCGCCCCACACCAGGCACTCGGCGGTCGAGTTGGAGCCGAGCCGGTTCGCCCCGTGCAGCGACACGCACGCCGCCTCGCCGGCGGCCCAGATGTTCGGGATGCGCGTGAGGCCGTTGATGTCGGTCTCGATGCCGCCCATCGAGTAGTGCGCCACAGGCCGGATCGGGATCGGCGTCGTAATCGGGTCGATCCCGAGGAACTTGATTGTGACCTCGCGGATCAGCGGGAGGCGGGTGTTGATCCTTTCCGCGCCGAGGTGCGTCAAGTCGAGGTGCAGGTAGTCGCCCCACGCGTCCGAATGGAAGCCGCGCCCCTCGAGGATCTCGGTCTGCTCCGCGCGAGAGACCATGTCGCGCGGTGCGAGCTCCACGAGCTTGGGAGCGTACTTCGCCATGAACCGATCGCCCTGGTTGTTCTTGAGGTAGCCGCCCTCGCCGCGGCACGCCTCGGTCATCAGGATGCCGGACGGCACGAGCCCCGTCGGGTGAAACTGGAGGAACTCCATGTCCTCAAGCGGGAGGCCCGCCCGGAAGGCCATCGCCATCCCGTCGCCTGTGACGGTCTGGGAGTACGTGGTGAACCCGTACAGCGTCCCCCCGCCGCCGGTCGCGATCAGCAGGGCCTTGCCGCGCAGCACGACGGTCTCGCCGCTGGCTGCGTGGATCCCGACGAGGCCCGCGAAGAGCCCTTTCTCGACCAGGATCTCGGTTACGAAGAACTCGTCGTACCGGGTGAAACACTTGGTGCGGAGGAGCGTGTCGTAGAGGGTCTGCATCTCGAAGAACCCTGTCTTGTCTGCGGCCAGCGTCGCTCGCGGGAACGAGTGCCCGCCGAACGGACGCTGGTCAATGCGGCCCTTCGCGTCCCTCGTCCAAGGGATCCCCCAGTGGTCGAGGAGCCTGATCTCCTCGGGCATCGCCCGCACGAAGCGGTGCACGACGTCCTGGTCCGCGAGGAAGTCCGAGCCCTTCACGGTGTCCCAGGCGTGGAGCTCGAAGGAGTCGCCCTCCTCCGGGTGCAGCACGGCAGCCGTGCCGCCCTCCGCGCAAACCGAGTGAGCGCGCATGAGCTGCACCTTGGAGACGATGCCGATGTCCACCTTGCCCTCAAGACGGCGCGAGATCTCCACCGCGGCACGCAGCCCGGCGAGGCCCGCTCCCAGGATCAGGACATCGTGTGTCAGGGGTTGCGCCATTTTTGCCCTCCCGGAAACTGAGACGCCATCAAACTAAGAGGGCCGGGGATTTCGCCCCGGCCCCTGCTCACCACTTCATTTCGTTGCCTTCTCACTTCTGCTCCTCTGCGTCCCTTGAACGTCCAACCCCTAGGCTTGTCTCTGACTCCTGCCTCTAACTCTTGACTCGTCACTCTTAGCTCTTCACTGCCTCTCATTTCCCAAGATCGACCGGCAGCTTGGCCGACTGTGCGGCAACGTCGCCCGCGCTCTTCGCCAGGAGTGCCTTCTCCTCGGCGGTCAGCTTGATCTCGAAGACGCCCTCCATGCCCTTCGCGCCGAGCTTGGCCGGGACGCCGACGAAGACGTCCTTCAACCCGAATTCGCCCTTGAGGTATACCGCGCACGGCAGGATCTTCTTGCGGTCGTTGACGATCGAGTCAACCATCTCGAACACGCCGGCGGCGGGCGCGTAGTACGCCGAGCCGGTCTTGAGGAGCTTGACGATCTCGCCGCCGCCCTGCGCTGTGCGCTGCACGATCGCGTCGATGCGCTCCTTCGGCAGCAACTCCGGCAGCGGGACGCCGCTCACCGTGGTGTAGCGCGGCAGCGGGACCATGCTGTCGCCGTGGCCGCCGAGCACCAGCGCGAAGACGCTCTCGGTGGACACGTGCATCTCCATCGCGATGAAGGCGCGCATTCGCGCGGTGTCGAGGATGCCCGCCATCCCGAACACCCGCTCCCGCGGGAACCCGGACACCCGTCGCGCAACCTCGCACATCACGTCGAGCGGGTTCGTCACCATGATGATGATCGAGTCCCGCGACTTGCGTACCGCTCGGGAGATGCACTCGGCCACGACCTTGGCGTTGGCGTCCTGGAGGTCGTCACGGCTCATCCCGGGCTTGCGCGCGAGGCCCGCGGTCATCACGACGATGTCCGAGCCCTCGGTCGCGTCGTAGTCGTTGGTGCCCACCAGCATGCAGTCGTGGTGTACGACCGGCGCCGCCTGGAAGAGGTCGAGTGCCTTCCCCTGGGGCACCCCCTCGATGACGTCCACCAGGACGACATCGCCCAAATGCCCCTCAGCGAGCCGGTGGGCGGTCGTGGCACCGACGTTGCCGGCGCCGATCACCGTGATCTTCGGCTTTCTCATCGCCATCCCCCCTTGGTTGGTTTGCCTGCGTTGCCCCGCAACGTTTCTGACACGGGCGTTACGGTAGCACCGCACCGGTGAGACCTCAACCGTGCGTGCCATGTGCTTCTGAGATCGGATTTCAAGTGTGCCGCTTTCGGTCCCGTGCCTGCCGGACCTCCCGACTGGAATCCGAAACTTCAGAAACGCACATAGATGGCGCCGGCAGACCATGGCCAGCCCGAGGAGAAGGACGTAGATTGGCTGCGTCACCCGGATGTGAGGAAGCGGCTCGAGGGGCGGCGGGAGAAGGCGCAGCGGTCGGCATCTCAGGAGGATTCGAATGAGCGGCCTCATGAAGGCCCATCGGTCCTTCCGTTCGAGTCTCGCGCTCGGTGGGGTGGTTGGCATGCTGACCGCGTTTTCCGGGGTCGCCAGGATCCCCTCGTCGGACGGCCCGGGGCGATTGGGTGCCGACCTGTTGGCTGGGTACACGTTTTCGGGTGGTGTGTACCTCGGGGAGGTCGGGGACACGTCGCACCCTCTGGCGCGGGTGATTGTGACGCTGTACTGCGGGTCGAACACGGTGCCCGAAGGGAGCACCGAGATCGGCCGCACCACCACCGACCGCAACGGCGCCTGGTCGCTGCTCGTCTCCACCGGCTGCGAGTTCTACTTCATCATCGAGACCGACCCCGACGGCACCACCTCGGTCGGGGCTTCCTCCATCACCGGCACTGTCCTCGACGCCAACACCATCCGCTACGCCAGCCCGCGCGGCGAGGCCTTCCCTGGCAATAACTTCTTCGACTTCCGCCTTCCCACACCCACCCCCACTCCCACGCCAGAGGTCGCGACCTTTGAGGGGGCGGTCTACGACGGGGCGGTGGGCGACCAGGGCCGTCCGGTCGCCGGGGTAACGGTCTCGCTCGGGTGCTCGAACAGCCCCGGGGTGCCGGGGACGCGGGTCGCCGTCACCACCACCGACCGCTCCGGGTGGTTCGGGCTTTCGTACGGCGGGGTGTGCGAGTTCTACAGCATCGTCGAGATCGATCCCCCCGGCTACACGTCGGCGGGCGCCACCTCGGTCGGCGGCGTGGTCGTGGATCCCAACTGGATCCGGTACGCCCTGCCACTTGGAGGCAAGACCCTTTCCGGCAACATGTTCTTCGACCGGTCCGGGGCCGGCCCCACCCCGACGCCGACCCTCACCCCGACCCCGACGCGAACTCCGACCTCTACGCCGACGCCCACTCCCACACCAACCTCGCCGGCCGTCGTCTCGCTCACCCTGTGCGCGGTCGCGGACGCCACCATCGACCAGGGGTCGTCAGGGGCGAACCACGGCGGTGACCCGAACCTGGTTGTCGGTTACAAGGGCGGGAGCGAGCCCTTCGCCCAGCGCGCCCTGGTGCGGTTCGACCTCTCGCTCATCCCGTCGGGGGCGGTCGTCCAGAGCGCGGTGCTGCGGCTCGGGCTGACTGGGGCGGGCCCTGCGGGCAGTGTCCCGCTGGAGGTGTGGGCGGCCAGCCAGGGCTGGGACGAGATGACCGTCAGCTGGGCCAATCAGCCGGCGCTCACGACGCCGATGATCGCCTCGGTGCCGGTCGGCATCACGACACCCGACGTGGTGGCCTGGCAGGTGACCCAGTTGGTGCAGGAATGGATCGAGGGGCTGCGCCAGAACTTCGGCCTCGCGCTTACCGGGCCCACGGGCGGCAACGCCTGGAACCGCACCTTCGACTCCCGCCACTACCGCCCGTTCTGCCCGTCCCTCGACCTCACCGTCGTCCCCCACGGCGTGATCCCAACCCCGACACCCACGCCCACCCCGACGCCGACGCCGACGCCAACCTCGCCATGCACGCAGCCCGAGACCGCCGGCTCGAGCTTTTCCACCGCCGCACCCATGGCCACCAACGTCGCCGTCCACGAGTACATCTGCCCCTCCGACGACGCCGACTGGTGGAAGCTCGCCTTGCAGGCCGGCCAACACCTCACAGTGTCGCTTTCGGATCTGCCCGCGGACTACGACCTCTATCTCTTCAGCCCGAACAACGCGCTCGAGGCGAGCTCCGAGCAGTGGGGCTCCGCGAAGGGAGAGTCGTTCCACCGCGACATCTATCTCTCGGGGGAGTGGCGGATCATGGTGAAGGGGAAGGCCGCCGCCGAGTGGAGCGGCACCAAGCCGTACGCGCTGGAGGCCGACGCGTACTTCCCGTGCCCAGGTCCCGACGAAGCGGGTGACACCTTCGCGGCCGCCACGCCGATCCAGCCCAGCATCCCCCAGGGCGGCGCGATGAGGAAGATCAGCGGCACGATCTGCCCCAACGGCGACGTCGACTTCTACAAGTTCGCCGTCTCGGCCGGCACCTCGACCACGATCTCCGTTTCCCTGAGAAACCTGCCGGCCGACTACGACGTGATCCTGCGGCGGCCGGACGGTTCAGTCGCCGGATACTCCAGCAATGTCGGGATGGGCGACGAGGACATTGAGGCCGCCGCCGACGCCAGCGGCGAGTGGCGGGTGTCGGTATTCTCCCCTGCAAGCCAGGAGTACTCCAACCGGCCGTACGAGCTCGAGGCGAGCCTCACGGGCGCCGCCGATCTGACGGTCCAGGCGGTCGAGCTGGTGCAGGTCACGCAAGACGTCAACGGGACGATCCCGCTCATCGGCGACAAGGAGACGCTGGCGCGCGTCTATGTGGACGTTGGCCCGGTACCGGTCCCGGTCGACAACGTGTCCGTGGAACTCCACGGCTGGCGCGACTGCACAGGATGCACCCCGCTCCCCGGTTCGCCCCTCAAAGCGGGTCCGCAGGGCGTTCCGAAGCTCCTGCTCGTCGACAAGCGCCTCGACCGCAAGGACAGCTTCGACTTCTTCTTGCCCCCGTCGTGGCGCGCGCCCGGAACGGTCTCCCTGGAAGCCCGGGTGAACCCCGACAGGACCGTGCCTGAAACCGATTTCTCGAACAACAGCACCTTCAGGATGGGCCCCTTCTTGGGTGGTAACCCCGTCAACGTGTGTATCGTGCCGGTCACCTACGCGGGCTTGACGCCATCGCTCTCCGACCCGAGGGTCGGCGCGATGCTCGCGTACCTGCGCGAGGTGTACCCGACCGCATCGGTGAAGCTCTGGGTCAAGCCCGGCGGGCCGCTCACCGGGACCTGGCAGCTTGCCGGCAACGCGTCGCCGTGCGGCGGCGGTTGGAAGACCCTCCTGACCGATCTGTACGACGTCTACAACTCGTGGGGGAACCGACCCGACAACGCGTTCGTGTACGGCATCATCGAGACCAACAGCCCGCTCTCGGCCGCCGGGTGCGGTTTCCCTGCCGGCTACCCCGCCTCGGCCGGGATTCTGGGGCTTGGCCACGTCCTGGCGCACGAGGTCGGCCACAACTTCGGGCTGCTGCACGCCCCGGCCGGCATCGATCCCAAGGACCAGAACGTGGACCAGAACTGGCCGCAAACCACGAACCCGGGTGGGATCATCGGCGAGGTGGGGATCAACGCCGTCAACGGCGAGCTCTTCAAGCCGACGAGCACATGGGACGTGATGGGCTACTGGGGGCCGTGCTGGCTTTCGCCCTACAACTACAAGTACCTGATGGGGAAGCTCGTCCCCGGCATCAAGACGAAGGCGACAGGCTCCGACGTACCGCATCTGATCGCGACCGGTGTCGTCGAGGACGGCATGATCGAGCTCCCCGCCCCGTTCTGGGTCGAGCCGCGGCCGGCCGGTTCAAACGACGGCGCCGGCTCGGGCTCGTTCACCCTCGAGCTCCAGGACGACGCCGGTCGGGTGCTGTCCGTCCGGAGCTTCGACCCCACCAATAGGTTCGAGGAAAACGACCCCGACAACGGCATGTTCAGCGAGACCATGCCCTTCCCGCCGTCGACCTCTCGGATCGTGTTTCGGCGCAACGGCGGTCTCCTTCGCACCGTGTCGGTGTCGCCGCACGCGCCCAGGGTGGCCGTGCTCGCTCCCAACGGGGGCGAGACGCTCCCCGAGTCCGGCCCCTTCACCGTGCGCTGGCACGCCGACGATGCCGACGGCGATCCTCTGGTCGCCAGGGTCCTGTTCTCGGGCGACGGGGGCGCGACCTGGCAGCCGCTGGCGGTCCGCGTGGCCTCCGACCACGTGGACGTCGATGCGGCCTCGCTGGGGCGTGCGGCGCACGCTTTGGTCAGGGTGGACGTGAGCGACGGGGTGAACACGGCATCGGACGTCAGCGACGCGCCGTTCTTCGTCCCCGGGACGGGCCCGGTAACGATCGTTCTGGCACCCCGCGACGGATCACACGTGCGGGCCGGCGCGCCCGTGGTTCTTTCGGGGCTCGCCACCGATCTCCTGGGCGGCCCGGTGTCCGATGAGGCCCTCTCGTGGTCGTCCGAAGGGGG
Organism: Terriglobia bacterium; assembly: GCA_020073245.1. Lineage (GTDB taxonomy): Bacteria > Acidobacteriota > Thermoanaerobaculia > Thermoanaerobaculales > Thermoanaerobaculaceae > RBG-13-68-16. The sequence continues at coordinate 26,648 of JAIQFQ010000014.1, forward strand.
AACACCTCTCGGCACCGGAAGCGCCCTCACGGCGCAGGAACTTGGTTGCGGGGACCATGTGATCACGCTCTCCGCTCGCGGGCCCGAAGGCAGCCAGGCCGCGGCCACCGTCGCCGTGACTGAGTGCTGCTATCAGGCGTCTCCGGAGGCTGCCGACGTCGGCCCCGAGGGAGGGATCGCGACCATCGCCGTCACGTGCCGCGGGACGGGCTGCGCGTGGACCGCGGTCAGCTCCGCCGAGTGGGTCACGATTGCCGACGGGGCCGCCGGTCTCGGCGACGGAACGGTGCACGTCGCCGTGGCTCGCAACATGAATTCGGCCAGTCGCTTTGCCACGGTGCAGATCGCAGACACCACGGTGATGGTGGCGCAGGGCGGTGCGGCGCGGAGGGTCCGCCGGCACGTTCGTTGACGACCAGCCGAAGGGGATCAGCGGAGTTGCATCGGGCCCAAGAATGAGGTATAAAAGTGCGGTTGCTGCTTTCGACAAGAAAGTGGGACTCCGGTCCCACTTTTTTTTCGGAGGCAAAAGAGACGATGGCGCGCCTATCTGAGGACCTCGTAGGCCGGCTCGAACGCCTCGCCTCGAGCGAGGGGCTGGAGCTTCTGGCCGTCGACGTGGGCGGCACCGCCCGCAGGCCTGTGGTCCGCCTGATCCTCGACCGGGAGAAGGGCGGGGTCTCGCTCGCGGATTGCGAATCAATCTCGCGGCAGGCGAGCGTGCTCCTCGACGTGTACGACCCGTTTCCGGCGGCGTTCACCCTCGAGGTTTCGTCTCCGGGGATCGAGCGGAAGTTCTACAAAGACAACGATTTCGCTCGATTTGCAGGGAGTGCGGTCCGGGTGCGCATGAGGCCGACCTGGCCGGCGCCTCGGGTCATCGAGGGAGTTCTGGAAGGCCGCACCGACGGCGTGATCCGGGTGCGCGACCGTGCCGGGGCCGCCCACGAGCTGCCCGAGCCGGAGGTGTTCGAGACGAGGCTCGCCCCGCATCTCGAGGAAGACGAGAAGAAACCGAAGCATCGGGGAAGGATGTAGGCGATGAAGATGGAACTCGGCAACCTGATTCGTCAGGTCTCCCATGAGCGGGAGATCGAACCGGAGCGCCTGGTCGTCGCGCTCGAGGATGCGATCTCGCAGGCGGCGAGGAAGCATTACCACGAGCGCGGCGTCCGCACCCACATCGACCTGGAATCGGGCGAGATGACGTCGTTCAGGGTTCGCACGGTGGTCGCCACGCCCGAAGAGGTCACCGACCCCACAGGCGAGATGCTCCTGGAAGAGGCCAGAGAGATCGACCCGAAGGCCGAGGTCGGCTCCGAGATCGTGCTCGGCGAGCTGGACACCGCCTCGCTCGGTCGCATCGCTGCCCAGGCCGCCCGTCAGATGCTGTTCCAGCGCGTACGCGAGGCCGAGCGCGACAACATCTACAACGAGTACATCGGCAAGCTGGGTGAGCTCGTCAACGGGATCGTCAAACGGTTCGAGCGGGGCGACATCGTGATCGAACTCGGGCGGACCGAGGGCGTGGTCACGCGCCAGCATCAGGTGAGGCACGAGCGCTACAGCCAGGGCGACCGCATCCGGGCGGTCATCGTGGACGTGACCAAGGACGCCAACAAGCCCCAGGTCGTGCTCTCCCGCACCGCCCCCCAGCTCCTCATCAAGCTGCTCGAGATGGAGGTCCCCGAGATTTACGACGGGACGGTCATCGTCAAGGGGTGTGTGCGCGAGCCCGGCGAGCGTGCCAAGGTGGCGGTCGCCTCTCGCGATCGTGACGTGGATCCGGTCGGCGCCTGCGTCGGCATGAAGGGATCGCGCGTGCAGGCGATCATGCGCGAGTTGAAGGGCGAGAAGGTCGACATCATCCCCTACAACTCCGACATCGTTACGTTCGCCCAGAACGCTCTGGCGCCGGCGAAGATCAACCGCGTTGCCCTGCGCGAGCAGTCCACGAAGATCCCGATCACCGACACCGAGGGCAACCCGGCGCTCGACGAGACCGGCGTGCCTCTGATCCACGAACGCAATGAGACGGTCCTCGACGTGATCGTGTCGGACGAGCAACTCTCGCTCGCGATCGGCAAGCGTGGGCAGAACGTGCGCCTGGCCTCGCGCCTCCTCGGTTGCCGGATCGAGATCAAGAGCGAGGAGGCCGTGAAGGACGAGGTCGCCGCGGCTCTTGCCGCGATGCTGCGCCAGGTGGAGGGTGTTACGGAGGAGGTTCCGGCGGAAGCCGAAACGGCCGCCGCGCCCATCGACTACGATACACACCTGCCGCTCGAGGAAGTGTCGGGGATCTCCGACAAGATGCGCGAGCGCCTCCTGGAGCACGGGTATTCGCACGCCGGCGCGCTCGCCGTCGCAGACCCCGAAAAGCTGATGGAAATCCCGGGAATCGGGCCTCATTCCGCTGCCAAGCTGATAGCAGCGGCGAAGACGGCGCTCGCGGCGCAAACCCCCGCGGGCCCCGAGGAGTAGAGCATGCCGCAGGTGTTTCGTGTCGGCGATCTCGCCCAGCAGATGGGCGTCACGGTCGAGGAGCTGATCTTCAAGCTGCGCTCCATCGGCGTCGACGTCACCAGTGCGGACCATACGCTCGATCTGTCGACGGTGCGCGACATCATCACCGGGCAGACACTCGTTCGTCGCCCGCGTGAGGTCATCGTGCGCCAGGGGACCCAGGGCGCGGAAGACAAGCACAAGGCCCCGGCCCCGACGTTGGAGCGCCCCAAGCGGAGGCGTCCGGGACGTCGCGCGGTGGGTCTCGACGAGGAGCTGCCCGACGAGGTTCCCAACCTTGCCGCGATGGCGCTTCCCGCCTCGGCCAAGCCCGCCGCCAAGTCGGTGGAGGAGGCGGAGCCGACCGAGCCGATGGGCCCGGTTCCCGTTGCCGGAGCCGCACCTGAGGAGGCCCTAACGTCAGTTCCTCCCGTGGAGGAGGCTCCGGCGCCGCCACCCGAGCCCAAGCCGGCGAAGCTCACCAAGGGAGCGAAGGCCGGAAAGGCACCCAAGGCCGAGGCCCCCGCGAAGGCCGCCGAGCCCGAGGCCGTTCCTGAGGCGGCGCCCGCACCAGCGGCGGAACTCGCGCCGGTGCCTCACGCCGCCAAGCGGAAGACAGCCGCGGTCCGCGAGACCGCAAAACCGGCCAAGAAGGGCGCCAAGACGCCGCTCGAGTCGCAGCTGCGAGAGCTGTCCGACGACGAGGTACGCCAAAGGATCCTCGCCGCCAAGCAGGCAGCTGCAATCAAACCGGCCGAGAAGGCCGCGGCCCCTACAGGGCGCGGAAAGTCCTCGCGCAAGGCGAAGGCAGCCGCGGATGCCGACGAGATTCGCGACCTGCTCGCCAAGTTCGAGGAATCCAAAGTCCGGGCGGCAGCCGAAGGCGCGGCCACTCCCCGCCCCCCGATGCCGATGGGCGGACGCGGAAAGCCGACGCACCGCCCGAAGCGCGAGCGCGGCGAGGCCCCGGTTGAGGTGCGCGCCGTCACCGTCGCTTTCCGCGACGGTCTGAAGCCCGAAGGACCCGTCTACCTCTCCGAGGCCGTGACGGTCCGCGAGCTGGCGGAGAAGCTCAACGTGCTCGTCAAGGACCTCATGGCATACCTGATCTTCAAGAAGATCTTCGTGACCGCCAACCAGGCCCTCCCGCAGGAACTGGCCGAGAAGATCTGCGAAGAGCTCGGCGTGGAGGCGATGGTCGTCAGCTTCGAGGAGGAGATCGACCTGCAGCAGGAGGAGGCGGCGGAGACCACGGCAAAGGCGGAACTGCGACCACCGGTCGTCACGGTCATGGGTCACGTGGACCACGGGAAGACGTCGCTGCTCGACGCAATTCGTTCGACGCGCGTCGCGGCCGGTGAGGCCGGAGGGATCACGCAGCACATCGGCGCCTCCCGTATCGTCCACAACGGCAGGCCGATCGTCTTCATCGACACGCCTGGTCACGAGGCGTTCACGCAGATGCGCGCCCGCGGCGCAAAGGTGACCGACCTCGTCGTGCTGGTCGTGGCCGCTGACGATGGCGTCATGCCGCAGACCGTTGAGGCGATCAACCACGCTCGTGCGGCTCACGTCCCGCTGGTCGTCGCGATCAACAAGATCGACAAGCCGAACGCCAACCCCGAGCGCGTCAAGCAGGAACTCGCCCAGGAGGGCGTGCTGCTCGAGGGGTGGGGCGGCGAGACACCGGTGGTCCACGTCTCGGCCACGAAGGGGCAAGGGATCGAAGAGCTTCTCGAAGTGATCCTCCTGGTCGCGGAAATGGCCGACCTCAAGGCGGTCCGCGAGGGGATGGCCCGCGGCACGGTGATCGAGGCGCGCAAGGAGCGCGGCCGCGGGGTGGTGGCCACCGTCCTCGTCCAACAGGGGACGCTCGCGCAGGGCGACTACTTCTTTGCGGGCGCCACCTACGGCCGGGTCCGGGCGATGCTGGACACGGCCCGCAAGCCGGTGCGCTCCGCCGGGGCGTCCGAAGCGGTCGAGATCATGGGCCTGGACGACATCCCGGAGGCGGGCGACACATTCCAGGTGGTCGAAGACGAGGGCCGCGCCCGCGAAGTTGCCGGGTACCGTCAGGCAAAGCAGCGTGAGGAGCAGATGGCCGGCAGCCATAAGGTCACCCTCGAGGGCCTGATGGACAAGATCAAGAGCGACGAGGTCAAGGCGCTCAACGTGGTCCTCAAGGCCGACGTCCAGGGTTCCGTCGAGGTGCTCCGCGAAACGCTCGCGAAGCTTTCGACCGAGGAGGTGGCGATCAACGTCATCCACGCCTCCGCCGGGGCCATTACCGCCAACGACATCCTGCTGGCATCCGCCTCCCAGGCGATCGTCATCGGCTTCAACGTGCGTCCGGAACGGTCCGCCAAGGAGCTCGCGGAGCGCGAGAAGGTGGACGTCCGGCTCTACTCCATCATCTACAACCTCATGGAGGAGTTACAGAAGGCGATGGTGGGCATGCTGAAGCCCACCTACAAGGAGGAGGAACTGGGCCGCGCCGAGGTGCGGGAGGTGTTCAAGGTGTCGAAGGTCGGCACGGTTGCCGGCTGTATGGTCCTCGACGGCACGATCCTTCGCACTGCCAAGGCCCGGTTGCTGCGGGACAACGTCGTGATCTGGGACGGCAACTTGTCCTCCTTGAAGCGTTTCAAGGACGACGTCTCCGAGGTGAAGAACGGTTTCGAGTGCGGCATTGGGCTCGAGAAGTACCACGACATCAAGCTGGGCGACGTCATCGAGGCCTACCGCACGGTGGAAGTGATTCGCGAGGCGTGATGAGAAGCCGGGGTCCGGGGTCCAGGGTCCGGGGTTCGATGGAGACCCGGGGATGAGCGGAAAACCGCCTCTGTTCGTGGCCGTCGCACAGGTGGAGTTGCACCTGCCGGGGGCCCGCAGCCTCAAGGACAAGCGGCAGGACGTTCGTTCGCTGATCGAGCGCCTGCGGCACCGCCTCGCCGTCCTGGTCGTCGAGAGCGACCACCAGGAGCTGCACCAGAGGGCAGCGCTGGCGGTGAGCGCAATGGCCACCGACGCCGAGGCGGCGCGCGGCACGGCGGCTCGCGCCCTGGATCTGGTTCACCAGAGCTTCCCGGGCGTCGTCCTCGACGAGAGCGTCGAGGTCGTTCAGGTCCGCTAGGGGGTGGAAGGTGCAGGACGCACTCGTTCGGCGCGCGCGGCTGGCGGAGGCGATGCGGGAAGTGCTCTCCGAGGTCCTCCTCACCGAGGTCAAGGACCCGCGCCTGTCGGGCGTCGTGATCTCCGCGGTTGAGCTGTCGGGCGACCTCAAGTTGGCGCGCGCCTACTTCTCGGTGTTCGGCGACGAGGAGCGCGAGCGCCAGGCCGCCGACGGCCTTACGCAGGCGCGCGGGTTCCTCCGCCGTGAGAGCGCCCGGAGGATGCGGATGCACAACCCTCCGGACATCGAATTCCGCCGCGACAAGGGGTTCGAGCGCGCCGACCGCATCGCACGCGTGCTTGACAAGATACAAGGGGACCGGGGTCCGGGGTCCGGGGTCCGGGACGACCAAGACCCGGACAGCCAGCCCGCTGCAGGCGCAGAGCACAACGAGGGGGACGGTGATGGGTGAGGTCACGCGCGATCCCGGCGCGGCGCTCGTTCGGCTCAAGCGAGCCACGCGCGTCCTGATCACGTCGCACGGCGCGCCCGACGGGGATGCCCTTGGGTCCGAGCTCGGGTTTGCGGAGCTCGCGCAGGCGCTCGGTCTCACCGCCGCGATCGTCAACCACGACCCTCACCCGGCTTCCCTGGCGTTCCTCCCAGGCCTCGAGACGATCCAGGTGCGGGGCGAGCTCCCGCCGGGGTTCGAGCGCGAGTTCGACCTCATGGTCCTGCTCGAGTGCCCGGATATCGACCGTCCGGCCTTGGCCGGACTCGACCGCCTGCCGATCCTCAACGTCGACCACCACCTGGAGAACGCCCTCTATGGAGAGGTCAACGTCGTGGATGAAGACGCCCCGGCGGTGGGCGAGATGGTTCTGAGGATGGCCGAGAGCGCGGGTGTCACGGTGACGCCCCGCATGGCCACCAACCTCTACGCGGCCCTCGTGACAGACACGGGGGACTTCAGATACTCCAACGCGACACCGCGCGCATTCGAGGCCGGGGCGCGCCTGGTCGCCGCCGGCGCCCGTCCGGCCGAGATTGCGGAAGCCCTGTGGGAGCAGAACCCCGTGCGGGTCGTGCGTCTGACGGCGGCGGTGCTCTCGACGTTGGAACTGCTGGCCGGGGGGCGCCTCGCGGCGATCACCTGTGACAAGGCGATGCTCGACGCGGCCGGCGCCGGCCCCGAGGACACCGAGAACCTCATCAACATCCCGCGAGCTCTCGAGGGCGTGCGGGTCGCAGTCTTTTTCAAGGCGCTTCAACCGGGCGCAGTCCGCGTGTCGTTGCGGTCGCGGGGAGCCGTTGACGTGCAAGCCGTCGCGCGAGCGTTTGGCGGCGGCGGTCACCGCAACGCGGCCGGCTGCACGATCCCCGGCAGCCTCCCCGAGGCTCGCCGGGCGGTCCTGGACGCCGTGCTGCCCGTGGTGGAGTCCGCATGAGCTCTTCCCACAACGGCTTCCTCCTGGTGGACAAGCCGGTCGGCCCTACCTCCCACGATGTCGTGCAGGCGGCCCGCCGTGCCCTCAAGGAGCGGCGGATCGGCCACACAGGCACGCTCGATCCCGCAGCCACAGGCCTGCTCCTGTTGTGCATCGGGAAGGCCACGCGTCTCCAGCAGTACCTCCTGGCGTGGGAGAAGACGTACGAGGGCGAGATCCGCCTCGGCTGGGGCACCACCACCTACGATTCCGAGGGCGAGCCGCTTGGTGCGCCAAGGCCCGTGCCCGACGTGACCCGGGACGTGATTTCCGAGCTCTCAACGCGTTTCTCGGGCGAGTTTCAGCAGCTTCCGCCCCCCTACTCTGCGAAAAAGGCCGGGGGGCGCAAGTTCTACGAGCTGGCGCGCGCCGGGGAAGAGGTGCCTCGCGAGCCCAAGCGGGTGCACGTGCACAGCATCGAACTCGAGATAGCGGCCCCGGGGCGTCTCGGTTTCAAGGTGACGTGTTCGTCGGGCACGTACCTGCGGTCGCTCGCCCACGATATCGGCGAGGGCTTGGGGTGCGGGGGCCATCTGGCCTCGCTCCGCCGTGTTCGGATCGGGCCGTGGCGGGTCGAGGACGCTGTCAGCGCCGAGACTGTGGCGAATCGCCCACAGGAGATCGAACCGCGGGCGTTCGTCTCCCTCGCGTCCGCCATCCTGCCGTTTCCCGAGGTGGTCTTGAACCCGACCGCCTTGGATCACTTTGCCCACGGCCAGGAGGTGGCGGTCCGCGAAGCGACCGGCAGCTTCACACCGGGCTCGCCCGTGGCGGTTCGGGACCGCTCCGGCGAGCTGATCGGCGTTGGCGTGGCCGTCGCCTTCCTTGCCCGGGCGCGCACCGTCAACGTGGCGCCGAGGATGGTGCTGGCCGAGGTTGAGGCGACGGCGAAATCGTGATACATTGACAATCCTCCTCGCCACCGGAGGACTGACGTGGAGACGTGGAGCATACGATGACTGAACGCGATTACGTTGCAGGCAAGGAGCAGGTTATCTCGGAGTATCGCCGTCACGATCATGACAGCGGCTCTCCCGAGGTACAGGTTGCTCTTATCACCAAACGCATCGAGTACCTGACCGAGCACTTCAAGGTCCACGCCAAGGACCATCACTCCAGGCGCGGCCTCCTGATGCTGGTGGGGCAACGGCGGCGCTTGCTCGAATACCTGCGGCGGAAGGATGTTGCCCGCTACAGGGCGCTGATCGAGCGGCTGGGCCTCCGTCGCTAGGCACGCCTCGCCGAACGCTCAAAGGAGCATCATGGAAGTCACAGAGAGAATCGATATCGAAGGCAGAGCACTGGAACTTGAGGTCGGGAAAGTCGCCAAGCAGGCCGATGGGGCCTGCTTGGTTCGTTACGGGGAGACCTTTGTTCTCGTCACGGCGTGCTTTCGGAAAGATTTGCGCGAAGGCGTGGACTTCCTCCCCCTCACGGTGGATTACCGCGAGAACACCTACGCCGGCGGCCGCATCCCAGGGGGCTGGTTCAAGCGCGAGGGGCGCCCCACCGAGAAGGAGATCCTGACCTCCCGGTTGATCGACCGCCCGCTGCGCCCGCTCTTCCCCAAGGGCTACACCCAGGAGACGCAGATCGTCGGCGCCGTGCTCTCGGCCGACGGGGCGAACGACCCCGATGTCCTTGCGATCAACGGCGCCTCGGCGGCGCTCATGGTCTCCGGCTGCCCGTTCAACAAACCCATCGGCGCGGCGCGGGTCGCCCTGATCGAGGGCCGGCTCGTCACCAACCCGACGCACGAGCAGCGTGCCACCGCCCAGTTCGAGATCGTCGTCGCCGGGACGGACGACGCGGTCGTGATGGTCGAGGCAGGCGCCCGCGGCGTGTCCGAGGCGCAGATCCTCGACGCCATCGACCAGGCTCACAGCGAGATCAAGAGGATCATCGCCGCCCAGCGCCGCCTTGTCGCGCAGGTCGGCAAGCCGAAGCCGGCATGGATCCCGCCAACGGTGCCGTGGCCCGAAGAGTTCGCGGCCTCGATCCGGCAGCGCTTTGCGGCGCCGCTGGATGAGGCGCTCCGCATACGCGGAAAGCTGGCCCAGGGTGAAGCCATCGACAAGGTCGAGGAGGGTGCCGTCGCCTCCGTCCCCGAGGGGGAGAGGAGCGAGCACGAGCCGTGGGTGCGGGCGATCTTCCACGATATGGTCAAAGAACAGTTCCGTGACGCGGTGCTCGCCAAGGGCGAGCGCCTCGACGGCAGGGCCTTCGACCAGGTCCGCCAGATCACGTGCGAGGTCGGGTTGTTGCCCCGTACACACGGCTCCGCTCTGTTCACCCGCGGCGAGACGCAGGCCCTCGTCACCTGCACGCTCGGGACCTCCGAGGACGTTCAGGTGATCGAAGCGCTCGAGGGCGAAAGCCAGCAGCGTTTCCTGTTGCACTACAACTTCCCGCCGTTCTCGGTGGGTGAGGTCAAGTTCATGCGCGGTCCGGGGCGGCGCGAAATCGGCCACGGAAACCTGGCTCGTCGCGCCCTCACACCGGTGATCCCGGACAAGACCGCATTCCCGTACACACTGCGCGTGGTCTCCGACATCCTGGAGTCCAACGGCTCCTCCTCAATGGCCACCGTGTGCGGCGGAACGCTCTCCCTCATGGATGCGGGCGTGCCGATCGCGGCGCCCGTGGCGGGCGTCGCCATGGGTCTCGTCTCGGACGGCACCCGACACGCCGTCCTCACCGACATTGCCGGGCAGGAGGACCACTACGGCGACATGGACTTCAAGGTCGCCGGCACGCGTGAGGGCATCACCGCACTCCAGATGGACATCAAGATCTCCGGCCTGCCGCGCGAGGTGATGGAACGCGCGCTCGAGCAGGCCCGCCGCGGGCGCCTGCACCTCCTCGACATCATGGAGGCCACCATCGCCCAACCCAGGCCCGACATCTCGAGCTACGCGCCGCGCATCATCACGATGACGATCAACCCCGACAACATCCGCGACGTCATCGGCCCAGGCGGCAAGACCATCCGCGCGATCCAGGAGGAGACCGGCGCCCGGATCAACATCGAGGACGACGGTCGAGTCGAGATCGCGACGGCCGACGAGGCCGCAGCGGCCAGGGCGGTGCAGATCATCGAGGGGCTCACCCGGCAGCCGCAGATCGGAGAGATCTTCGAGGGCACCGTCAAGCGCGTCGAGCCGTACGGAGCCTTCGTGGAGATCCTCCCCAACCGCGATGGGTTGCTGCACATCTCGGAGCTCGCCTACGAGCGCACCCGTGAGGTCACCGACGTGATCAAGCTCGGCGACAAGATCAAGGTCAAGATCATCGGCATCGACGGCAACGATCGGATCAAGCTTTCGCACCGCGCCCTGCTACCGGTGCCCGAGGGTTTCAACGCCGAAGCCGCCGAGGGCGAGCGTCCGCACCGCCCGCACAGCGACCGCTCCGGCGGGCGCGGGCGCGACCGCGACCGTGGCCCCCGCCGTGAGGGCCGCCACTAGGCCGTTCTGCACGGAACACGCCTTGCCAGGAGGTCGCCGAGAGGCGACCTCTTCAAATCTTCGCCTCAGGAGGCGGCGCCGCACCCGCAGGCGGAAGCCCTGATGCCGATCAACGCTGGCAGCGCGGGCAGTAGAAGACCGATCTCCCAGTGAGGGCGCGGCGGACGATCGTGCCCCCGCACCGAAGACACGGCTCCCCTGCGCGGCCGTAGACCTCGAGCTTGACGGCGAAGTACCCGCCGTCCCCCTCTGCGCTCACGAACCCGCCGTCCCGCAGGGTTGTCCCGCCGGCCTCCAGCGCCTCGGTGAGCACGGCCCGGATGGCCTCCGCGAGCGCCCGGACCCGGCGGGGCGCGATGGCGCTCGCACGCCGGAGCGGCGAGATCCCGGCGCGTGAAAGCGCCTCGTTCGCGTAGATGTTGCCGATGCCGGCAAGGACGGTCTGGTCGAGTAGAACCGAGCGGATCGGCGAGCGCGATCGGCCGGCCGCCTGCAGCGCGCCTTCCACGTCGCCGCCGAGGGGGTCCGGGCCGAGTCTCGCCAGACCGGGGTGCGCATCCAACCTGTCGAGGTCGAGCACGACCGCCACGCCGAACCGGCGGGGGTCGATGAACCGCACCTCGATCCCGTGGTCGAACCGCAGAACCAGGTGCGTGTGCGGGGCGCGCGGCTCCGCGGGACGCCGCAGCACCATGCGCCCCGACATCCCGAGGTGAAACAGCGCGGCGGCGCGCTCTCCCTTGGCGATCAGATACTTGCCTCGCCGCTCGAGGGCGGTGACCCGAGTGCCGAGGAGACGTCGGTGCCAATCGGCGGGCCGGATCCCCTCGCGCAGCTTGACCGCGCGGGCCTCCACCTCGACGACGCGGCTCCCGACCATGTGTGGCTCGAGCGAGCGGCGCACGGTCTCGACCTCGGGCAACTCGGGCATGGCCGCGAACGATACCACGACAGGGCAGTGGGAAGCGTTCGGAGGTTCGAAGGGTCGAAGGCTCAGACAAGGGAGACGGAAGAAGGAAGAGGGGACAGAACGCTACATCCCAGAGACCGGCAACGGGCTTCCGCACCCCTTCTTCGGTTGCCCTCTACCTTCCACCCTCTGCCCGTTCCCGTCGATTTGTAACGTCCTCTATGTGAATATGTTCCAAATCACCAAAGCGAGGTCGGGGGGTGACCTAAACACCCGCGCGGCCGCATGCGTATCACTGGTCGAGCCTAAACTCCTCCTTCTCCTCCTTCACACCACGGCGCCGCAATCCAGCGGCGCCGTGGTGCGTTTGGAGGCGGAAAGACCGGGGTCCGGGCACAGGGCTCAGCAACGAATCGACACGCACGAGCGTCGCAACGAACCCGCCGTCATTGCGAGGAGTCCCGCCAGCCGGCGAGACGACGAAGCAATCCCGCGGTGACCGCGAGATTGCCACGCCCGGCCTGCGGCCGGGCTCGCAATGACACTGGTGCGGCAGGGCGGGGACCTGACGCGTGAAGCGCGCCGCCGAGAGTGGGCCGGATGCTAGGCGCGCGAGCCCGTCGCACCGGAGTGTAGCCGGAGGCACCATGAGGACGCGTGGCCGCGATCCGCAACGCGACAGGCGAGACGCGGCTCTGCTGCGGCGAGCGGGGGCTCAGGGGGTCCAGAGTGGCCGGGCGGGCGGTGGAGCGGCCGCGGGATCCCCCGCCCGAATGGATGGTCCGACTTCGGCGGCGCCAGAAAGTCAGATCAAGGCCAACCGCAGGAACGTCACATGTAGAGGCCACCGGAGACGTTGATAACTTCTCCGGTGACATACGACCCCGCCGGCCCCGCCAGGAACAGCACCACGGCCGCGATGTCCTCCGGCGTGCCGAGGCGCGGGATCGCGAGGTTGGCCATCAGCGCCTTGCGCTGGTCCTCGGTGAGTTTCTCGGTCATCGGGGTCTGGATGTATCCCGGCGCGATCGCGTTCACGGTGATGTTGCGGCTGCCGAGCTCGCGCGCGAGCGACTTGGTGAGGCCGATGATCCCGGCCTTGGAGGCCGCGTAGTTCGCCTGCCCTGCGTTACCCATCAGGCCGATCACCGAGGAGATGCTGATGATCCGCCCGTCGCGCTGCTTGACCATCACCTTCACGGCGGGGTGGGACATGTTGTAGACGCCGTCGAGGTTGACCGACAGCACCTTGCGCCACGACTCAGGCTTCATGCGCATGAAGAGCCCGTCGTCGGTGATCCCGGCGTTGTTAAGCAAGATGTGAAGTCCGCCGAGCTCCGTCGTGACCTCGTCCACGACCCTCTCACACCACTCGGAGTCCGTCACGTTGAGCGGTTTGACGACCGCCTTGCCTCCCGCGGCCACGATGCTGTCAACGACCGCCTGGGTCGGATCGGTCGGCAGCGATGCGCACGCGACCACCGCGCCGTCACGCGCAAGTGCCTTCGCGCACGCGGCCCCGATCCCGGTTGCCGCCCCAGTGACCAGTGCCACCTTGCCTTCGAGCATTCCCGCCATCGTCGCCTCCGTTGCAGCGATGAGAAGTTCACAGTTGACAGCTCCCAGCTGACAGTCAGGAACCAGGAGCCTCCCACCGCCCATTGCGCTCCGGTACCGCTTGGTGCCGTTACTGTCGACTGTTGACCGTCAACTGTCAACTGGCCTTCCCCAAGTACGCCTCGACCTGCGCGACCGTGCCGACCTGCACCGTTGCGGCGGAGCGGGCAATCCTGCGAATGAGGCCCGAGAGCACGCTCCCCGGTCCCACCTCAACGAAGGTATCGAACCCGTCCGCGGCCATGCGCCCGATGAGCTCGACCCAGCGCACGGGCGCATCCACCTGACGCACGAGGCCGTCTCGCACCATGCCACCCGACGTCACGGGCATCGCGTCCGCGTTGTTGTAGAGCGGCACCGCCAGGTCATTGAAGGCGAGTCTCGCGAGGACGGGCGCGAGCCCCTCGCGGGCCGGTACCATGAGCGGCGAATGGAACGGCGCCGAGACCTGGAGCGGGACCACCCGCTTGGCGTCGCGCGCGGTGAGGAGCTGGCCGGCGCGGGCGACGGCAGCCGCGTGACCGGCAATCACGGTTTGCTCCGGGGCGTTGAAGTTCGCGGCGACGACCGCCTCGCCGGGCGTGCTCGCCTCGCGGCAGCACGCCTCCACGATATCGCGCGTTGGCCCGAGCACTGCCGACATCGCTCCGACGCCGACCGGCACCGCCTCCTGCATGAGCTGGCCGCGCCGACGCACCGTGCGGACCAGGTCCTCGACCGAAAGGCCGCCGGCGGCGCCGATGGCGCTGTACTCGCCGAGCGAGTGCCCGGCGACGCCGTCGAATTTCGCCGAACACGCCCGGAGCACGGCGAACACGGCGAGCGACACCGTCAGAATCGCCGGTTGGGTGTTCGCGGTGAGCTTGAGCCGATCTTCAGGCCCCTCGAAGCACAGCCGGGAGAGCGCCTCGCCGAGTGCGGCATCGGCGCGGCCGAACACGTCTCGCGACTCCGGGAATCGCTCCGCGAGGTCCTTCCCCATGCCCGCGAACTGGCTCCCCTGGCCCGGGAAGACGAACGCAACCTTGCCCATTGGCGCTCCCTTCAGCCTGGACCATTCGTGGGGGTTCGTCGCGAGAACGCGCAGCTGGCTGAGATGGTGGGCGCACGTAGGGGTGAGGAGCCGAGACGTATCCTCTGCGATACGTCGCAGGCTCCGAGCCCCGAGTACGCCCGCCAGATCGGCCAGATCCGCGTTTGCAGCAGAACCCTCATGAATAGTCCAGCCTAACTCCGCTTCGCCGCGCGTTTGATCAGCGCCTGAGCGATCTCGTTGCGCTGGATCTGGTTTGTCCCCTCGTAGATCTGCAGGATCTTTGCGTCACGCAACATCTTCTCGACCGGGTAGTCGCGCATGTAGCCGTAGCCGCCGAACACCTGCACCGCGTCGAGCGTCACCGACATCGCAACGTCGGAGCCGATCACCTTGGCCATCGAGGACTCCATCGCGAAATCCTCGCTGCCGCCGTCGATCGTGCGCGCCACGGCGTAGAGCAGCGCGCGCGCCGTCTCGACGCGCATCGCCATATCCGCCAGCATGTGGCCGACCGCCTGGAACGCCGCGATCGGTTTGCCGAACTGCTTGCGTTCGCTTGCATACGCGACCGCCGCCTCGAGCGCGGCAGCCGCCAGCCCCACGCCCTGGGCGCCCACGGCCACTCGCGCCCGCTCGAGAGTTCGCATGGTGACCAGGAAGCCGACGCCCTCGCGGCCGATCCGGTTCGTCGCCGCGACGCGGACATTGTCAAAGATAACCTCGCGGGTCGACGAGGCGCGGATGCCCAGCTTGTCCTCACGCTTGCCGAACGACAGCCCGGGTGCGCCCTTCTCGACGAGAAACGCGGAGGCGCCGCGAGCGCCTCGCGACGGGTCCGTCATCGCGATCACGGCGTAGAAGTCGGCCTCGCCGCCGTTCGTGATCCACTGCTTGGTGCCGTTGATGACGTACGAGTCGCCGTCCTTGACGGCCCGGGTGCGCATCGAGAACGCGTCGGACCCGGCCTCCGCCTCGGTGAGGCAGAACGCGGCGATCCACTCGCCGGTCGCGACCTTTGGGAGAACGCGGGCCTTCATCGCGTCGTCGCCGGAGATCAGTACCGGGAGGGTGCCGAGGGCGATCGCGCCGTACGTTGTCGAGACTCCCAGACATGCCTTCGAGAGCTCCTCGGTGACCAGGCAGAGGTCCATGATGCTGCCGCCCAGGCCGCCGTGCTCCTCGGGGACAAAGACCCCCATGAGGCCTGCGTCTCCCATCGTCTTCACGATGTCGCGCGGGAAGATCTCCTCGGCGTCGAGCTTGGCGCGCGCCGGCATGATCTCGCCCTCGGCGATCTGCCTCGTCAGCGTGACGATGTCCTTCTGAGTGTCGGTGAGGAAGTGATTCATCGCTCCTCCTGAACGGATGGGCGGGTGCGGCGACTGCGCCCGCATGGTTAGGCGGAAACCCCGCTTACCACCTGAGCAGGGTCGCGGCCCAGGTCAGCCCGCCGCCGAACGCACCCAGCAACACGAGGTCCCCTCGCTTGAGGATGCCGCGGTCGATCGCCTCCCGCATCGCAACCGGGATCGACGCCGACGAGGTGTTCCCGACGCGCTCGAGGTTGAGGTAGACCTTCTCCGGCGCGAGCCCGAGGCGTTCCCCGACCGCCGCAATGATGCGCAAATTGGCCTGGTGGGGTACGAAGAGGTCCACCTTGTCGATCGTCACGCCCGCACCCACCAGCACCTCCTGGCACACCTCGGTGATCGAGCGTACAGCCACCTTGAACGTCTCGTTGCCGCGCATCTTGATGAATGGCAGGCGAGCGTCGATGTGCTCCTTGACGTTGGGCGGGTACTTGCTGCCGCCACCGGGCATCTGGATGAAGTCCGCGTACGTGCCGTCGGTGTGCAGGGCAGAGCGCAGGATCCCCTCCCCGGCTGGGGCAGCCTTGAGGATGACGGCGCCCGCGCCGTCGCCGAATAGGATGCAGGTCGCCCTGTCCGTGTAGTCCGTGTAGCGCGACAGGGTCTCCGCACCGATGACCATCGCGGTCTTGACCTCTCCGGTGATGATGAACTGGCGCGCCACATGGATGCCGTAGAGGAAGCCGGAACATGCCGCCGCGATGTCGAAGCAGGTCGCGTTCTTGATGCCGAGCGCCGGCTGGATGATCGCCGCCGTGGATGGGATCGGCTGCTCCACCGTGGCCGTGGCCAGCACCAGCAACTCGACCTCCTCCGGAGAGACGCCCGCGTCCGCCATGGCACGCTTGCCGGCCTCGATGGCTATCGTCGCGACGCTCTCGCCTTCCGACACCACGTGGCGCTCCCGGATGCCGGTGCGGGACATGATCCACTCGTCGGAGGTGTCCACCATCCTCTCGAAGTCCTGGTTGGTGAGCACTCGCTCCGGAAGAAACGCTCCGAGACCCGCGATGCGCGCGGTTAGCTCATGTTTGTCGTGCACGTTGGACCCCCTCCGATTGCTGCCGGGCGCGCAGCTCACCGATCTTGCGCTCGATATGGCCCGCGACGCCGCGTGTTGCGTAGCTGTGGGCGAGACGGATCGCGTTCTTGATCGCCGTCGGTGAGGACCGCCCGTGCCCCACCAGGCAGGCGCCCCGTACGCCCAGCAGAGGGGCGCCACCGTACTCCGCGTAGTCCGCCTTGCGCTTGAGTGCCGTCAGAGCGCCCTTGGCGAGAAGCAGGCCGATCGCGGAAGTTGCCGAGCGCCTCGCCTCGCTCCGGAGCAGCCCGTAGATCATCTCGCCGAGCCCCTCCGAGACCTTGAGGACCACGTTGCCGACGAACCCGTCGCAGACGACCACGTCCACGGTGCCGGCGTACACATCGCGCCCCTCGACGTTGCCGATGAAGTTCAAGCCCGCGTCGCCCAGGAGGCGGTACGCCTCGACCGTGACGCGGTCGCCCTTGCCCTCCTCCTCGCCGATCGACAGCAGGCCGATTCGAGGCGACGTGACACCTAAGACGGCCTGCGAGTAGAAGTGCCCCATCACCGCGAACTGCTCGAGGTGGTGGGGCTTGCAGTCCACGTTCGCGCCGACGTCGAGGACCAGCGTCTGCCGCTCGATTCCCGGAACCAGGGCCGCGAGTGCCGGGCGCTCCACACCGTCGATCGTGCCGATGATCAGCTTGGCGGCAACCATGGCCGCCCCACTGTTGCCCGCCGTTACGAAAGCGCACGCCTTGCCGTCGCGCACCAGACGGGCGGCCTCGGCCATCGACGAGTCGCGCTTCCCTCGGATCGGGGCGGTCGGAGCATCGTCCATCGCCACGACGTCGGGGGCATCCACAACCTGCAGACCGCGGGGAACGCCCCCGTTATGCGACAGCTGGCGCCGCAGCGTGGCCTCACGCCCGACCAGAAGCACCTGGAGTCCGAATTGCCGTACCGCTTCGACCGCGCCCTGCACCGTGGCTGCCGGGGCGTGGTCCCCCCCCATCGCGTCCAGGGCTACAGCGCCCGAGACTGCTTTGATCATGGCGATGCCTGGGTCAGCCGATCTCCTCGACGTGCAGGACCTGGCGCCCTTCGTACATTCCGCAGTGCGGGCACACGCGGTGGGGCTGCTTCGGCTGGAAGCAGTTCGGGCACACCGACTGCGCAGGCTCGGCAAGGTGATCATGCGCGCGCCGACGGTCGCGGCGCGCCTTCGAATGGCGACTCTTTGGGTTGGGCATCGGAGATCCTCCCGCGTCTACTCGCTCGGCCGCCAATCCTGTAGGGCTGCCAAGCGATCATCGGTTTCGGGGGGACAGGAGCACGCCCCCTGGTTCAGGTTCGCGCCGCAGCGCGGGCAAATCCCGCGACAAGACTCGGCGCACAGTGGCTTCATCGGAACGGCGAGTGCGAGCTGTTCAGCCGCCAGCTCGACGAGGTCGACCTGCGACTCCTCGTAGAACCGGACCTCGAGATCGCCCCGATCCAGGCGGGTCTCGTCGTCCTGGGGCGCAGCCGTGAGCGGCAACAGGTGCAGGTCCAGGCGCTCCGAGAAGGAGAAGTCGAACTCCCCCAAGCAGCGGGCACAGCGGAGACGGGCGCTGCCCCCCACCTCGCCTTCGAGCAGGTATCCCTTCCCCGCCCGCTCGACACGCCCCGAGATCTCCACCGGTGCGACCGACACAACGTCCACCCCGCCGGCGGCGGGGGGCACGACGGGCCGCTCCTCGAATTCGAGGGGCTCCGTCTCGGCATGGGTCAAATCGATCCTAAGCACACGCTTCCCCGTTTCGGGGACCGTGCAGCATAGCAGCAGCAGGTTACCGGGTCAAACCCGACCGGGGTGGGGCGTCACCCGCCATACCACCTCGAAGTGCTTGCTTCCCAAGGGGCTTGGCCCTTGACACCCGGGATCGGGTTGGCCCTTCGGGGAGATTCTTCGCTCGCCGCGCCCGCTCAGAACGACCGAGTAAAGGAAACGGGCCCGGACCGTCGGGTCCGGATCTACTCCTCGTGGCCCAGCTTCGCAACCAGCCGGCTGAGCTGCTCGACAAGCTCCGCGACGCGCTCTTCGAGCTCCGCGACCCGACCCGCGAGGGCCTCGGAGGCAGGCGACGGTGAAGCCGCGGCCCGGTCAGCACGCTCGGTCGGCGTGCCCGCAGCCAAATGGGTCCACCGGCGCTCCTTCTGTCCTGGCTCCCGGTTCAGCTCCGCGACTAGAGGCTCCGTCCCTGCGGCCAGCCGCTTGAGCGCCTCCTCGACCTCGGCCATGCCCCCGAACGGGTGCATCCGCCCGCAGCGTCCGCGGAGCTCCCCCGGTGTCTGTGGGCCGCGGAGCAGCAGCACAGTGATCAGCGCCTTGCCGGCCGGGTCCAACTCCCAGCTCCGGTCGAGGTTGTGCTCCCAGCGCTCGGACCGGGCCCCCTCTACCGGCCAGACGAAGACATCGGCCCGCAGGCGGTCGAGGGCCCCGCGAACATCGCCTTCAGTGAGCTCCACGACGGGCTCGCGATTGCTCTTCTGGTTGCACGCCGCGACCAGCGCATTGACGGTCAACGGGTAGTACTCAGGTGTCGTTTGCTGCTTTTCCAGCAGGCAGCCGAGCACCCGGATCTCGACGGCATCGAGCACCCTTGGCAGACGGATGGCGCACCTCCCGTCCCAATGATAGGACGTTCGGTTCGCCGATCGGCGAGAGGGCCCGGACGCCCGATCTGGGTGCCCCGAGAGCGAGACGACTACATCTCGAGGCGAATGCCGAGGCGCACCTGGCGAGGATCCTGGTAGGAGGTGCGCTTTCCGAAGTCCGGGTTGTCCAGCCCGGAACTCCGATCCGTATCCTGATCGTATCCCGTGACGGCCTGCCTGTTGAAGACGTTGGCCACGTCCACCGACAGCAGGAGCCTCCCCTGCCGGATGCGGAACGCGTAGTCGGCGTGCAGGTCGAGCGACCACACCCACGGCATCCTGGCCTTGAACCCGTCCTGAGTCATCATCCCGCTCCCGCGCGGTCCCAAGAGAATGAACCCGTTGTGGCCGGAGATCGGATCCGAGGTGTCCGGTGTGAGCGGCTGGCCGGAAGACGCCGAGAACCCGGCACCGAGGTCGAGGCCGCGCTGGAAGGCGTACGATGCGTAC
This sequence comes from Terriglobia bacterium, assembly GCA_020073245.1. Lineage (GTDB taxonomy): Bacteria > Acidobacteriota > Thermoanaerobaculia > Thermoanaerobaculales > Thermoanaerobaculaceae > RBG-13-68-16. The sequence goes on from JAIQFQ010000014.1 coordinate 46,323, forward strand.
ACCTTGACCTGGTGCGTCCGGTCGTTGGGGAGCGGCCCGGCGCCGAGCTGACCAAGGTATCTCACGTCGCCCGTGAAACCGTACTGAGGGACACCGATCTGCGTGTAGCTCGGGTCGTTGGTCGGGTAGTCGTCGAACGTGGTCTCGCCGGGCTTCGGCTCGTCAAGTCCGTTGTAGTAGAAGCCCTCGTACGTCCCCCACAGCCGCGACCAGCGGTACGAGGCGAGGAGCGCCCACCCGTTCGCGAAGCGTTTGTCCGCGGTCAGCTCGATGGCGTCGTAGTCGTGGATCGGGTTTTCGAACGCCCCGACGCCGTTCAGGGTCGCCGGGTAGTTCGCGCGCGGATTCGTGATCACGTACTGCACGTTGGACAGCCCCGGCAGGTGCTCCGCGTAGAGGACCATGGCGACGTTCGTGACGTCTTCGAGGACGCGCGGCGTCTCGCGGTGGACGTAGCGCATGCCGAGGCTCAACTGGGAAGCCACCTGGAACTCGAACCCGAGGGCGCCCTCCCGGATGAACCCCAGCTCCGAGGTCGGATCGATGATCGCCGCGCTTGCCCCCTTGGTGAGGAAATGGGTCGTCGTGCCGCCCGCCAGGACACCCTCGGGAACCGGCTGAGTGAGCGCCGCGTCGAAGTAGTCGGCGCGGGTGACGCGCCCGTAGGGCGAGAACGCGGTGACCGCGAGGTCGCTGGGGATCTTGGCGAAGAAGACGCCGAAGCTCCCGAAGACCTTGAGCTTGCCTTTGCCCGTCGGGTCATAGGCGAAGCCCAGGCGCGGCGCCCAGTTGTCCCCGAAGGCGAACGACTCGGCCGATCCGGCCATGCGCTCCCGCTCGTACCGCAATCCGGCCGAAATGGTCAGCCGCGGTCCCACCTGCACCTTGTCCTGCATGAACAGGCCGAGGTAGTCCACGTTGGAGCGCTGCTGCGAGAACAGCAGCCCCTGGCTCACCCGGTAGATCTGCCCGTACTTCGAGTCGGGGTAGATCGTCACGCTCACCCCGGACGATGTCTGCTGTCCGTCCGGGAGCGTGACCGTTGGGCCCGTGAGCGCCGAGTTGGTCTCCATGTCGGTGCTCTCATAGCTGCCGCCGAACCGGATCTCGTGGCTCCCGAGGAGGTAGGTGGACTTGGCCTCGTACTGCAGGCTGGTTCCCTCGCTGTGCGAATCGTAGGAACCCTTGCCGCCCGAGCGCTTGGTGGGCTTGACCGTCTGGTCTCGAATCGACCACTGGTCGAGGTAGGGGGTGTCCTCGAAGACCTGGCGCGCCCGGCCGATGGACGCCTCCAGCAGCCAGGCGGGCGCGAGGAGCCCCTGGTAGTGGATCGTCTGGTTGTCGCCTCCGTAATCGAGGGAGTCGAAAGACGCCGTGCTGTCGCCCGTCATCGCCCGCGAGCTCTGTGGGCCCCTGGGGCTGGTGGATGGATCGCCGAAGAGGGAAACGTCGATACGGTTCCCCGGACCCGACTCGATCGTCACCTTGGCCGCGTACGGCGTGCTGCGCCGCTCTCGGTCCACCCCGCCCAGGCTGCGGAGCGGGTACCCGGGCGGTGCAAGGAACGTCGTGCGCTCGTACTGCGGGTCAAGGGCGACATAGAAGAACGCGTGGTCCTTCACCAGCGGGCCACCGAAGGTGAAGCCCAGGTCCCGGCTCTCGTCCCCGATCGTCGTGGTCCCGCTGTTGGTCAGCACGAGCTCGGTTGCGGCCCCCTCGAACCGCTCGGGGCGCAGGTAGGCGAACATGCTCCCGTGCCAACTGTTCGAGCCGCTCTTGGTGATGACGTTGACGAGACCCCCGGTGGACTGCCCGTACTCCGCGTCGGAGCCCGCCGTCTTGACCTGGATCTGGTCGATGAGCTCGTACGTGACCCCCATCCCGAGCGAGCCGTACGAACGCGAGTAGAGGCCGAGGCCCCCGTACTGGGGGTCGTTGATGGTCACCCCGTCCATCACGTACTGGTTTTCGAGCCCGCTCGCACCCGAGATCGAGGGGTTCTCAACTCCGAGCCCGCCGCTGCTCGATACGCTCGGCGCCACGTAGAGGACGTCGCTCAGCCGGCGTGCGACCGGGATTTTGGCCAGGAAGCTCGAGCTGACGCCCGTGCTCACGGTCGCCGAGGAGAAGTCGACCATCGGCGGCGCGCCCTTGACCTCGAGCGCCTCCTTGAAGACGCCTGGCGGGAGCGCGAACGCCAGCTCCACTCGCCGTCCGAGCCGGACCTCGATGCCGTGCCGTTCGACCGCCGCGAACCCCGGAAGCTCCACCCGCACGGCGTAAAGCCCCGGTGTCAAATACGGCGCGAAGAACTTCCCGTCGGCCTCCGCAACGAAGACCCTGGATCCCTCGACCGATGTCACCGTCACTCTGGACCCGGGCAGCGGTGCGCTGGCTGTGTCAGTCACTCGGCCCCAGATGGTCCCCGTCGTCGACTCGTCGGCCCGGGCGACCTGGCCCACGAGAAGCAGCAAACCCGTCGCCACGAGCAACAGCGGACGGACGGCCCCGCCACGTCGTTCACTTCTCGCCGCCCCGGTCGCTCCCCGCGGGCCGGAACCGGACACTGATCGGCACACGACCAGCCGCCCTCTGCTCCTCGCCTCGATAACCACGATTACCTCCGAACTTCAATGCACACAACGTCGACCCGGACGTTGGGCAGCGAATTCTAACCTGCTTTTGCCCCGTCAAGGGAAGACTCCGAGGTCGACGATCCGGAGCGCCAGGCCCTCGACGGTGCGGCGCCGCCGGTCGTCAGGTCCGAGCAAGCGCCGGGCGACAGTTCGGACTCCCTCCGCCATTGCCATATACTTGAGACGGAATGTCGAATCGGGATCAAAGCCAGGGCGCGAGGACGCCGTCTCTCGGAGAGGTGCACGGCTCGGTATCCGTGCCGAAGCAGCTCTCCTTCTGGAAGCGCCTCTTCGCATTCTCCGGACCCGCGTACCTGGTCAGCGTCGGTTACATGGACCCGGGCAACTGGGCGACCGACATCGCCGCGGGTTCCAGGTTCGGCTACGCCCTGATCTGGGTGCTGGCGATGTCGAACCTGATGGCGATCCTTCTGCAGAGCCTCTCGGCGCGGCTCGGCATCGTGACGGGCATGGACCTCGCCCAGGCGTGCCGCGCGATGTTCGACCGGCGAGTCTCGCGCCTGTTATGGGTGCTTGCCGAGATCGCCATCGCCGCATGCGACCTCGCGGAGGTGCTCGGCTCGGCGATCGGCCTCCAGCTACTGTTCGGCCTCCCGCTCCTGGTCGGGGTCGTGATCACGGCGCTCGACACGCTTATCCTGCTCGTCCTCCACAGCCGCGGCGTCCGCGTGATGGAGGCCTTCATCATCGTGCTCATCACGACGATCGGCGGCTGCCTGGCGGTCGAGATCGTGCTGTCGAAGCCGCACTGGGGGTCGATCGCGGCTGGCTTCGCGCCGACCCTGCCCGGGCCCGGGGCGCTCTTCCTCGCGATCGGCATCCTGGGTGCGACCGTGATGCCGCACAACCTGTACCTGCACTCGGCGCTCGTGCAGTCGCGCCGGATCAGCCAGACCCCGGCCGGGATCCGCAGCGGGGTGAAGTACAACATCATCGACTCGCTCGTGGCGCTCAACGGCGCGTTTTTTGTCAACGCCGCGCTGCTCGTGATGGCGGCGGCGACGTTCTTCAACGTGGGGCTGCACGACGTCGCGGAGATCCAGGACGCGCATCGGTTGCTCGCCCCGCTGCTGGGTGCGGCGGTGGCGCCGATCGCATTCGCGGTCGCCCTGATCGCGTCGGGGCAGTCGTCCACGATCACGGGCACGCTCGCCGGCCAGATCGTCATGGAAGGGTTCGTGCAGATCCGCCTCCGTCCGATCGTCCGCCGCATGCTGACGCGCGCCCTTGCCATCATTCCTGCCGTAGCAACGATCATCTGGTTCGGGGAGCGCGCTACGGGAGACCTGCTGGTGCTTTCGCAGGTCGTGCTCTCACTGCAGCTCTCGTTCGCGGTGATTCCGCTCATCCACCTGGTCTCCGACCCGCGCTGGATGGGCCAGTACGCTATTAAGCCGCTGCTCCAGGCGGTTTCGTGGCTGGTCGCCCTGACCATCGCCGTGCTGAACCTCAAGCTGTCCTTCGATGCAGTTGCCGTCTGGATGGCCGCCGCCGGGAGCCGCGGGTGGCTCCTCTGGGTCACTGTCGTGCCGGGGGCCGCAGCCCTGGTGACCCTGCTGGGCTACGTGACCCTGGTGCCGTGGCTCGAACGCCGCCGGGGTGCGCCCACGCCGGCGATCCCGAGCGTCCACGGGCCGACCGCCATGCCGGCCGTGATGCCCCCGCACGCCGCACGGCGGATCGCCGCCGCGGTGGACTTCTCGAACGCCGACACCGCGGTCCTGTCGCAGGCGGTGACCCTGGCCAGGTCGTCCGGCCGCGGCGCCACTGTCGTTCTCATGCACGTCGTGGAGTCGGTCGGTGCCCGGATCATGGGAGACGAGATGCAGGACAGCGAGGCGCGCGGCGACCAGCAACGCCTCGAGCTTTACCGGAACGAGCTCTCGGAACTGGGCGTGGATGCATCCTACGACCTCGGTTTTGGCGATCCGATCGACCAGCTCGTCGCGCTGGTCCAGACCCACGGGCCGGACCTCGTGGTTCTCGGGAGCCACGGCCACCGCACGGTGGGGGACTTCGTGCACGGCACCACCGTGGAGCGCCTCCGCCACCGCGTCCGGGTACCCGTCCTGGTCGTCCCGACCACGAGCTGACGTCGGCGCCATGCCTTGACCGGCCGGGTCGTCGGTGGAAGCATGAACGCCGGGGGTGAGGTCCGTTGGGTGAGGCCATGAAAGGCCTGGCTCGCGCGCCGGTTGCACCGGACCCGGCGCAGCCGAGGCGTTCGCAGGGAGGCGGCGGGGTGCTGCGGGCCATGGGCTCACGCAACTACCGGCTCTTCATGGGTGGGCAGGGGATCTCGCTCATCGGCACATGGATCCAGCAGATCGCCCTCGCCTGGCTCGTCTACACCCTGACGCGCTCGGCGTTCCTGCTGGGCCTTGTCGGTTTCTGCTCCCAGATCGGCTCCTTCGTCCTGGCGCCGCTCGCAGGCGTCGTAGCCGACCGGTTCAACAAGCACCGTCTGTTGATCGGCACCCAGTCGTTCGCGATGCTCCAGGCGTTCGCGATCGGAGTCCTGGTCCTCTCGCACACCGTCGCTGTGTGGCACATCGTCGCCCTCTCCCTCTTCATCAGCATCGTAAACGCCTTCGACATGCCGACCCGGCACTCTTTCCTGGTCGAGATGATCGAGAACCGCGACGACCTTCCGAACGCCATCGCGCTCAACTCGTCGCTCGTCAACGGGGCGCGGCTGGTCGGACCCGCCGTAGCGGGACTTCTCATCACGGCGGTGGGCGAGGGTGCCTGCTTCATGATCAACGCCGCAAGCTACCTGGCCGTTATCGCGGCGCTGCTCGCGATGAGGATCGCGCCGCGCGAGAAACCCCGTGAGGAGCGCCGGATCTGGCACGAACTGCTCGAAGGCTTCGTCTACACATTCGGGTTCGCTCCCACCAGGGACATCCTCGGCCTGCTGGCGCTCGCAAGCGTGGCCGCCATGCCCTACTCGACCCTGATGCCGATCTTCGCCGCGCAGATCCTCCACGGCGGGGCCAGCACGCTCGGCTTCCTTTCAGGAGCTGCTGGCGTGGGCGCCCTCGCAGGGGCGATCGTGCTCGCGTACCGCAACACGGTGCTGGGTCTCGGGCGCTGGATACCGGCGGCATGTGCCGGTTTCGGGTTGTCGCTGATCGGGTTTTCGCTCTCCAGTCGGCTCCCACTCTCGCTGCTGATGCTCGTGGGAGCGGGGCTCACGATGATCACGCATCTGGCCGCCTCCAACACGATCCTGCAGACGGTTGTCGAGGACCGGTGGCGCGGGCGTGTGATGAGCTTCTACTCGATGGCATTCGTGGGCACGGCGCCGTTCGGCAGCCTGCTTGCCGGCTCCCTCGCGCACCACATCGGGGCGCCACGCACGGTCATGCTCGGGGGGATCGTCTGCATTCTGGGCGCCGCGGTGTTCGCGGCGCGGCTGCCGGTGCTGCGGCGCCTCATTCGCCCCATCTACCGGCAGCGTGGGATCATCCCTGAGGTCGCCAGCGGGATCGCCGCGGCCGCCGAAGGAAGCACCGGGAGACAGTGAAGCGACCAGCGATGTCGTCAGTGGTCGGCGGTCCGTGACCCGAGCGACACAACGGGCGAGCCTTGAAAGAGCGTGTGAAGCGCTCCGCAAGAAGAAGCGCCTCACAGGCCGCGGGTGAGGGACCTGCTCGAGGGGTCCCTCCGCCGGCCGGCAGGTTCAGTCGGCGGTGTGGGATGTCGGGGACATCGCGTTGTCGAGCGCCGCGAAGAAATCCTGGTACGGCTTCGGCTCGAGTATCGGCGCGTCCTCGTACTGCGCGTTCGCGCGGACCACGACCTGCTGCTTGCCCCGCGTCTCCACCGTGACGGTCATGCGCAAGGCGTACTTCTCGAGCCTCATGGCCGCAACCGATCCGACGGCGGAGTCAACCTTCTCGATCGCGAACCCAAGATCCTGAAGAGTCGCCATGACGGAACGAAGCACCTGCTCTCGGTTGCCGGTATCGAACGCACGTGCTTGTACACTGGGCAGCTGCGTCCGGTCCGAGGCGGAGGCGGTCACCGCAGGCGCCGACACGCAACCTGCCAGCACACCAATCGCCGCGATGCCAACAACGCAAAGTGAGGTCTTGTGCACGTTCATATCTCTCGCGCCTCCACGGAGACGGCCTTCGAAAGCTTGTCGAAGAAGTCGAAGTAGACCTGGGGATCGACAACCGCCTCGCGCGCGGTCACCTCGTTCCGCGTATTCCAGATGATGAGCTGGAAGGTAACCCGGACAAGCTGGTTGTTGGGTTGATCCGCGGCTTGCGGTCTCACGAGGATCGAGGCCCTGACAACCTGTTCCTTCGCAACCGGAGCCGCACCGCCGGCCAGGAGGGACCCGGTGGCCGGACTGGCGTCCTGTTGCGCGCTTCGTACGCTGCGCTTCTTCGAACCGACCACCAATCCCAGCTTCGTTTCGCTCTCGTCCACGTTGTATCCCAGGTCTCGAAGCACGCCTGCAACGCCGGCCACCAGCTTCGGCTCCTCGATCCCCGTGAACCGACGGGTCTCAAGCTGGCGATCCTGAAGGGACGAGGGGGTCAAGACCAGAGCATCCCTGGGGATGCTCGCAGCACAGCCGAGAACGAGGAGCGCCAGCGGCGAAAGTGCCAGCACTACACCACGAATCCGAAGTCTCATCCATATCTCCTTGAAGCGAGCCGCGTGGTCCGCGAGATCGCTCACCTTTCTGCCGTCGTAGAACGTGTTGATCGCTGCGAGAAATTGCAGTCCCGTCGAACGTGGACCTTAGCCTTGCGACGCAACAGATGTCAACATGAACACTTCGGTATTGCCCGACGAATACGATCCCCTTGTGGTGGGCTCGTTGAGGTCGTGTACCTGGTGCTGATCGTCGATCTCGCCGTCGCGCGGGAGCGGTGATAACATTCCGACGTTGCTGGCAAACGAACGTCTCAGTTTCGGCGCGACACGCGATGGAAAGACTTCCGGTCACCCGAGTGATCGGCTCGGATTTTCCACCCATCTAGCCTCGATGCCGCAGCCATTGGAGACGACATGGTGCTGAACATGACGCGGAGCCGCAATCGTCGGAGCCCGGTGGCTGCACTTGGCATGCTCATCGCTGCCTCGCTGACCGGATTTGCAGACGCTGAGGGTCTGGCCGCACTTAAACTGAACGGTGAGGTCGAAGTCCATCCCTGGATTGGGAGAACGCTCGGCGTCGCGAGTTCCGGCGGGGCATTTGCCACCTTCCACGGCCAGGTTAGCCGGGCGGATGCCCTTTTCGGGAGCACCGTTCCCGAATCCGACCGAACGGCCTCGCGGTCGTCGAGCGACCCGGCGGGCGCCTCGCCCGATCTCCCGGCGGCAACCGCCACTGTCGCGAACGATGCCGCCCAGACGTTCCTCACATTCACGAGTGACCAGGGGGACTATGTCGGCCAGGGCCAGGCGTGGACATTGACCCCCGCCGACGGGACGATCACCGCCCCGGCCGCTGCCGGTAGCGTCGGAGTGCATTTCACGGGCTCGACGAGGTGGGACCTCTACTTTGCAGCGCCGGCAGGCTCTGCGCTCGTGCCTGGCATGTACGAGGGCGCGACCCGGGATGGATTCCAATCGCCGACAACACCGGGCCTGGAAATCAGTGGCGAAGGGCGCGGATGCAACACGCTCACCGGACGGTTCGTCGTCCTCGACGCACAGTACTCTCCGACCGGAGACGTACAGAGTCTCGCGATCGACTTTGAGCAGCACTGCGAGGGGCTGCCCCCAGCGCTCTTCGGGTCGGTCCGCTTCAACTCGGTCGTCGCCGTCGAGCCTCGCATCTCGGTGGCGCCCGCCGCCGCGTACGAGGGCGACGGCGAGCCGGTCAGCCTCGGCTTCTGGGTGTCGCTCTCCGAGCGCGCCGGTGTGCCGGTGTCGGTCGACTATACGACGGTGGACCGGTCCGCGCACGCCGGCACCGACTACACGGCGGTGAGCGGCACCGTGACGTTCGCACCCGGGGTGACCGCGATCCAGGTGGGCGTTCCGGTGCTCGGCAACACGGTTGCCCAACCTGACCGCACGCTGGCGCTCTTGTTGAGCAACCCTACGGGCGCAGAGCTCGCGTCCGCGACGGCGACCGGCACCATCCTGGACGACGACGCGGGCAGGACGCTCCTCGCTTTCGACAGCGAAGTGGGGGACTGGGTCGGTCAGGGTCAGGCGTGGACGCTGACGCCCCTCGACGGGCCGATCACGGCGTCAACCGGGAGCAATTCCGTCTCGGTGCAGTTCCGAGGCTCCGAGTGGTGGGAGCTCTACTTCGCGGCGCCGGGCGGAGCCGTGCTGGTACCCGGCGTCTACGAGGGCGCGACCCGGTGGGGTTTCCAGTCGCCGATCGGGCCAGGCCTTGACGTCAGCGGCGCCTCGCGCGGATGCAACACGCTGACCGGACGCTTCGTCGTTCTCGACGCGCAGTACTCCCTGACGGGCGCCCCTCAGAACCTCGCGATCGATTTCGAGCAGCACTGCGACGGCGTGCCCGCGGCGCTCTTCGGGTCGGTCCGCTTCAATTCGGTTGTCTCGGTCGAACCCCGCGTCTCGGTGGCGCCCGCCGCCGCGTACGAGGGCGACGGCGAGCCGGTCAGCCTCGGCTTCTGGGTCTCGCTCTCCGAGCGCGCCGGCGCGCCGGTGTCGGTCGACTACACGACGGTGGATCAATCCGCGCACGCCGGCACCGACTATACGGCGGCGAGCGGCACCGTGACATTCGCGCCCGGGGTGACGGCGATCCGGGTCGACGTGCCGGTGCTCGGGAACACGGTGGCCCAACCGAGCCGCACGCTCGCGTTGTCGCTGAGCAATCCGGTGGGCGCCCCGCTCGCCTTCCCGACGGCGACCGGCACGGTCCTGGACGACGATGCCGCTCGGACGTTCCTCGTCTTCGACAGCGACCCGGGGGACTCCATCGGCGAGGGCCGGGCGTGGACGCTGGCGCCCCTCGACGGGAGGATCACGGTTTCGGCCGCCACCGGCAGCGCCGGAGTGCATTTCTATGGTTCCACGTGGTGGGACCTCTACTTTGCAGCGCCGGCAGGCACTGCGCTCGCGCCTGGCTTGTACGAAGGCGCGACCCGGGATGGGTTCCAATCGCCGACAACACCGGGCCTGGAAATCAGTGGCGACGGCCGCGGCTGCAACACGCTCACCGGACGTTTCCTCGTCCTCGACGCGCAGTACTCTCCGACCGGCGAGGTGCAGAGCCTCGCGATCGACTTCGAGCAGCATTGCGAGGGGCTTCCGCCGGCGCTCTTCGGGTCGGTCCGCTTCAACTCGATGCTCTCCGCGAACCCTCGCGGCACCTTCGAGCGGCATGCCCGGCGACATCTAGGCCGCATCTAATCGGGGCATGGGGTACGGCAGAGACGCGCAGAGGAGCAGAGGGGCTTAGGGGCAGAGGAGCTAAGAACGTTCGAAGGTTCCAAGGTTCGACGAAGAAGGGTAAAAGGTCAAACGCAAAAGGGCAAAGAGAAGAAACGACGCGAAACGGCGCGGCCTCTATCGGGTTGAGTCTTCCGTTTGACCTCTTCCGTTTCACGTTTGACTCGTCCTGCTTCATTGGGAACTTGCGGACATTCGGACCTGTGAACCTACGAACGGCTTCTGCTCCTCTGCTCCCCTGCTCCTCCGCGCCTCCGCAGATCCCTATTTGCGGAGAGCGTCCGAGGTGGTCTGCTTGATTTTTGCCCAATCGATCTGGGAGCCCCATGCGGAGTGCGGGATCGCGAACACGCCGAGCGTGACGATCGCCGCGGCGAGCACTGTACCCCGCGCCCGGCGCCCGCCGCGGAGAGCCCACACCGCGAGGATCCAGGCCAGCACCGCGAGCAGGGTCTTGTTGTCGGTGAGGTCCCACCCGTACGGTGCGCCCGCCCACCACTCGCCGAATGCGAACTTCTGCACGGCGGGTCCCAGCATGAACCCGCCGACGACGAACGACGCCAGGGCGGCCCGGGCACAGCGCCGTGGCGTCCCGTCGGATGCGAGCGCCTCGATCCCGGCCCGCGAAGCGAAGAGCAGTCCCAGGAACATCGCCGTAATGTGGGGGATCAGGATCCACGGCGGAACGTCGCCCCTGAAGCGGGTGATCGCCGGCCGCCGAGGGAAGATGGCCTGTTCGTCCCCGTGCCGCAGCCGCACCTGGTATTCGAGCTTCCCCGCCGCGGGCTGCTTCGGGAGGGTCGTGTGCAGATCCTGCCCCTCGCGCTGCAGCTCCGTGATCTGCCAGGGGTCGGAGGTCGGGTACCGACGCCACACGACCTCGCCGCTCACGCCGGCGTCGGGAGCCCGGACCGTGATCGGCTGGTCCGAGGCGATGCCGTGCGAGCGCTGGAGGGTCATCGCGATACGCTGACCCCCGATCGACACCGTCCCGCGCGCCGGGTACGTCGGCCCGCTCACGCGCTGCCATACGAGCGAGCCGAGGGTGATCGCCACAGCAAGCGCCCAGCGGCACGCCGTACCAGTCACAGCGCCTCCTCTCCGGCGTGGGGCGCGAAACCCTCCCCCAGTACCTCTTGCGCCGGCGTGATCGCGACGAACGCGGCTCGGTCGACGTGCGCCACGAGCCTCTTGAGACGGCCGACCTCGTGCGGGGTCACGACGACGTACAGCACCGGCCGTTCCTCACCCGTGTAGCCGCCCTGCCCGTGCAGCACCGTGACCCCGCGGCCGAGCTTCCCGAGCACGGCCTCGCGCACGGCGTCGGGTTTCTGGCTGATGATCAGCGCGGCGCGCGCCGCGGAGAATCCTGTCTGAACCACATCGAGCACGCGGGCCGACACGAACGCGAGCGCCAGGGCGACCATCACGGCCTCGGCGCCGAAGAGAAACGCGGCCCCGGCGAAGATCGCGACGTTCATGGCGAGAAGCGCCTGCCCGATCCCCACCCCCAGGTACCGGTGGGCGAGCCTGGCCAGGATGTCGGTGCCGCCCGTCGTCCCCCGTCCCCGGAACACCAGGCCCATGCCGAAGCCGTCAAGGAGACCTCCGTAGCAGATGACCAGCAGGCGGTCGTGCGTCGGAGGCACCAGGAACGGCGCCGTGAGGTCGATGCCTATCGAGAGCACCATCACGGACACCACCGTGCGCACGAAGAAACGGATCCCGCCGGCGAACCGCCAGCCAAGCCAGAGCAGCGGCAGGTTGAGCAGCAGCACCACCATGCCGACAGGAGTTTTGAACAGGTGGTGCGCGATGATCGAGAGGCCAGTGACGCCACCGGAGACCACGTTGTTGGGCACGAAGAAGAGGTTCGTGCCGGCCGCGACCATGAGAGAGCCGGCGATGATCTGGGCGTAGTCGAACGCAACGCCCCACCGTCCCGTCGGTGCCACGACCGGCAGTTTCATGGGGTTGCATGGTGTCACGAAGCCGCGGCGTTGCCAAGCTTTGCCGTTCGCTGGGCTTTTGCTACCCTCTTCCCCGGAGGGCGCCATGCTCGAAGCAGTGGTCCTGATCAACGTCAAGCCGGGCCAGCTCCACGTCGTGGCGGATGCGCTGCTGGAGCGGGAGGGAGTCCACGAGCTGTACTCGGTTGCGGGCGCCTACGATCTCGTTGCGGTCCTGCGCACCTCCCGCAACGAGCGGCTCGAGGAGTTGGTGACAGGCGAGATCGCCGCCCTCCCGGGCGTCGAGCGAACGACGACGCTGGTCGCGTTCCGCTGCCTCTCCCGCCGCGAGGCCGACGGCACGTTCTCGGTCGGTTTCGACCCCAAATCCGCCGGGTAGGCACCGGGGCTATCTGTCCGCAACGCCCGGCACCCGACTCGGCCTCTCCCGGTGTTCTGAGCGTGGCGACTGCTGCCCGCAGGTTGCCCGCCCAGGAAGACGGCCTGCTGACACCGCCACCCAAGGAACTCCCTCTGTGTTTGGCGATGGTCTCTGAACTGGTCCATAATATGGTCTGGAGGGCGTCATGACCACGGTGCCTTTGTCGGAAGCGAAGACCCACCTCGCGCGCCTGCTCGCGGAGGTCGAGAACCTCGGCGAGGGCGTGACGATCACGAGGTCCGGCCGCCCCGCCGGCGTGCTCCTGTCGATCGACGAGTACGAGGGGTTGATCGAGACGCTTGACATCCTGGCGGACGGAAAGCTGATGACCTCGCTGCGCAAGGGCCTGCGCGACGCGGAGGCAGGGCGCACCGCCGGGGACGACGAGGTCTGGCGGTGACGTGGGAGTTGCGGTACACCCAGACGGCGGCGAGGGCGATCCGGAAGCTCGACCCCCAGATCAAGGCCAGGGTCCGCGCCGCTCTCGACGCGCTACGTGAGGACCCGCAACGCGGCAAGCCCCTTCAGCTCACGCTCAAGGGGCTGTACTCCTGGCGCACCGGCGACTGGCGCATCGTCTACCGCATCGAGGCCGAACGCATCGAGATCCTCGTCGTCACCGTCGGCCACCGCCGCGAGGTCTACGAGCGCGTCCGCGAGCTCCTCCGCTAGCTGTCGGTTTCGCACCCAACACTTCAGCTACTTGCGTGCCAGGCACTTCCTCTGCTTCGCCCACAGGGCATCACAAGAAGGTGAGATAGTGATACCTCTATGAGTAGGTCGGTCGAGTCAAGCCTAGCCTCCTCCCCTCGGTGAGTCGTTGATCTGCCGTGGCCTCGGTTGGAAGCGTGCGCCGCGCATCAACCGTCTATTCGCACTCGTCATGGCTATCTGCAGCCGCCGGTGCATGCTTGGGTTCGGTGAGGCGGGGGGCGCTCCCATCAGGTACGCGAGCTGACGAGCGCGACTCGGCTCGCTGCCCCAGGTATCACACGGAGTCGCCCCACCGATGCAGTGCGCCACGTTGCTCACCCTCCGAGGTCGGTCTCTTTCGCCTCCTTCCATCTCATGCGGCTGCAGCGATCTCCGGCCGCAGAGCCTGGTAATCCTCGCCTGTCACCCACAGCCGGTGCAGGAGCACGGCCAGCTTGCGGGCCAGCGCCACCACCGCCTTCTTCTTGCCGATCCGCCCGGCCAGCTGCTCGGCCCAGCGCTTGAGCTCCGTCTCCTGGCGGCTGCGCAGACAGCCGTGCGCAGCCTGGACGAGCAGCCGGCGCATCTCGCCGTCACCGTGCCGGGTGATGGACCCGAAGTGCGAGCGCTCCGCCGACTCGCGCATCCGGGGCCGCAGGCCGAGGAAGCTCGCGACATCGCGACTGGTGCGGAATCGGCTCGGGTCCTCGATGCACAGCACGTAGGAGAGGGCGACCAGCGGTCCGATCCCCGGCACCTGCTGGAAGCGCGCCACCTCCGGAAACGACCGCTCCACCTCCGCCACCTCGCCGTCGAGCGCCCGGACCTTCTCGTCGAGCTCGAGGGCGGTGGCGACCAACGGCGCCACCAGGGCGCACAACTCCTCGGGCACCTTCCCGGTGGTCAAGGCCCGGGCCAAGCGCTCCGGCCGCCGGCCTGGCACGCGGTAGCCGAACGAGCGCAGCAGTCCGCTGCTGGTATTCAGGCAGGCGGTCCGGCTGTTGACCAGGGTGCGGCGCACCCGCAGCATCCCCCGCAGCCGTTGGGTCTCCTCGCGGCGATGCCGGATCGGGCAGAGCAGCGCCGGGTCCATGCGCACCAGCCTGGCCAGCGCCTCCGCGTCCACCCGGTCGTTCTTCAAGGTGCTCTCCGCAATCAGCCGCACCCGCTGGGCGTTGGCCACGATGACCTCGTGGCCGAGCCCTGCCAAGATTCGCCCGACCCAGGGCGAGAGCCCCGACGCTTCGATGCAGATGCGCATCGGCGCCCGACCCCCGAACCACCGCACGAACGACCTCTCGGTGGTTGGGATCTTGGCGAGCTCGCTGGTCTCGCCGGACTCCTCCACCACGCAGACCTCACTCGACTTCAGGTGTAGGTCAATGCCACAATTCTCCACGGTCGGTCTCCCTTCGTCCTTGGGCCTCGAGCCCGTACGGGTTATATGGCGAGCTCTACGCTACGCCGCAAACCGGGAGACCGACCTACTCATACAATCAGGTACCGATGCGGTTTCGCGGCGTTCGTGGCGCTTGTCGTGGCCGGAACGCGCAGGCGACCGGTACTCGCCGTCCTGGTCTCAGCCAGCGCGCTCGTTCAGGACTCGTTTATGGGCCCTGCGTTCTGGTCTTCTCCGCGCTCACTGCCGCGAGGTCGACCGCGGCCGGAGGCCGTTCGATGGATCGCCGGCGCCGTGCGATTGGGTGCGGAACCGATGAGCGGCGCGGTCGATCGCCTCAAGGTATACATCGCGGGCGAGCCGGGCCACGCGGCCGGCCTCGTGGGCGAGGAGGCGCCTCCTTCCGGCCGTGACCACGCGTTCGCGCAAGGGCTGGTCCGTTGCGAGCCGCACCGCCATTGCGGAAAACTCCTCGGCGGTGCCGGCGACGCAGGCGCCGTCGGCGTCCCCATCGAGCAGGCCCTCGGCCGCCGCCGGCGTCACCACGGCCGGCACCCCGGCCCACCACGCCTCGAGCAGGCGGAGGCGGACGCCCGACCCGGCACGGAGCGGGATGAGCGCGACCGACCGTGGGTCGTACAGGGGGCCGACGTCATCCACGCGTCCGTGGCAGGAGATGCGGCGATCCGAGGTGCTGCCAAGGTGCGTCGATCCGGGCCCGGCGAGGTGGAGCGTCGCTCCGGGCTCGCGGCGAACGAGCCGCGGCCAGACGTCCCGGACCAGCCACCGGGCGCCGTCGCGGTTGGGGCTCCAGTCGAAGGTCCCCAGACAGAGGAACGGCCTCTCACCCGCCAGGTTGCCATTCGGGGACGTCAGCGCCCGGCCCCAGGCGGCGGGGAGGTGCACGACCCTGGCGGATGGCGCGAGCTCGGCGAGGCGCCGGGCGTCGACCTCGGAGATCGCCGCAACGACGTCGGCCTGCCGGCACACCTCTGCCTCGAAGCGAGCCATCCGCCGCGCCTCCCGGCGCAGCAGCCACGAGACGAAACCGGCCCGGACGTCGGCGAGGCGGGCCAGGACGCGGGATTCGACGTTCTGTGCCCGGAGGACGACCGGGTACCGGTTGCCGACCTCGGGAAGCAGCCATCCGAGGTGCGGCTGCTCGAGGTGGATGACGTGCGGCGCAAAAGCCCGGAGCTCGTCGGCCAGAGGGGGCAAGAACCCGGGAGAGTGATACCTGGCCACCGGCAACGGCAGCGCGCGCGCACACACGAGCGAGCCCATGAAGCGGCGATACCACGACACGATCACCGGGCGGATCGCGTATGCCGTGGCCCTCTCCGGGCCGGCCCGCAATGCCAGCGCGAGCACCCGGACCTCGACGTCACGGGCCGGGAGCGCCCTGAGCAGGGCATCCAGGGTCATGTTGCCGCCGCCCACCGCGGGGAACGGTGGTTTGGTCGCGAGCACCAACACCCGGATGGGGCCTGGAGGACCGCTCATCCGAGCACCCAGCCAGGCGCCGTCATGGGTCAAGACCTGCCGTCTCCGCGCCAGCGCCATGGTGCGCGGGTCCGCCGCGCCCTCGGCCGCTCGACCTATCGGCCAGGGTCGAGCCGCTCGCGCACGCGCGCAGGGCGGACCAACCCGCCGCGATCGTGACCAGGCCCTCGGTGACGACCGTCGCGATCGCAGCGCCCACTCCCTCCAGGAGGGGGATCAGCACCACGTTGCAGGCGACGTTGACGACGAGACCGGCGACGGCGATGGCCAAGTACCGGCGCTGCAGGTCGAGAACGACAAGCGCCTGCGTGAAGAGAAAGCCCAGGTAGACCGCGACGATCGCCGGCGCGAGCGCCCGCACCAGCACGGCGATCCGCCCGAAGCCGGGCCCGTAGACCAGGGGAACCACCCATCCGATCGCCGTCACGGTCGCGGCAAGCGCGACGATCCCGAGGCCGCCCATCACCCAGGCCGTGCGGACAAGAAGAGGGCGGACGTCCCGTTCGCGCGCCAGGCGCGGCATGAGCACGAGCATGAGGACGGTGGGCACGATGTAGGTCGCTTCCACGCACCTCGAGGCGGTGAAGTAGTAGCCCACCTCCGCCGTGCCCACCATCGCTCCGAGCATGAGAACGTCGAGTCGGAAGTAGAGGAACCCGACGAGCCCGACCGCTCCGAGCGCCAGCCCTTCCCTCACCAGCTCCAGCCACCTCGGGGCGGCCCCGCCTGCGCTGGCCCTCATAGCGCCGCGCAGCTCCCTGATCTCGCCGCGGAAGAGCAACAGCGTCAGAATCCAGCCGGTGCAGGCCATGGCCAGCAGGGCGAGTGCCGGCAGCAGCGGTCCGGTGATGCCGGCCCGCCACAGACCGAGCAGGGCTGCGAGCGAGGCGACCTTTTCGAGGCTGCCCACCACGCCCTCCATCCGCATGCGCTGGCGACCCCGAAGGTATGCGAAGACCAGCGCCTGGTAGAGGATCAAACCGAGATAGGCCACGAGCACGGCGGTGAGCACCGGGGAAACCGGAGCGAGGAGGGATGCGACCCAGAGCACGCCGAGGGCGACCGGAAGCACGCGACCCGCCCCGGCGAACGCGACGCGCACCATCGCGAGGTCGCCGCGCGCCGTGTACTTGGCGACGATCAGGCCCAGCGAAGCCTCGGCGACCGGCTGCACCAGGAGAAGCAGCACCGTGTACGCGATCGTGAAGCGGCCGACGTCCTCGATCGTCATGAGAGTCGGCAGGGCGAGGAAGAACACGAACAGACAGGCGCGACCGAGGCCGTGATGGAGAAAGCCCCAGAGGACGTTGGCGATCACGCGTCTCGCCGGCGGCTCACGAAGCTCGCCCATGCCAGCATCAGAATCGTGGTGTGCGTGTAATCGTGCACGAAGAGGTCGAACACCTGCCCGCCCATCACGGCGACGACGGCAACCTCGGCGAGATCGCTCGCGGCCGGCCAGCAGCGCAGTGCCGGCACCAGCCACGCCGCCGACAGCAGCAGGCCCACGAGCCCGGTCTCGACCAGGATCTTCAAGGGAAGATCGTGTGTGTCGTACCCCTCCTTGCCCATGATTTTGAGGCCGCCGGTCCACTGGAACACCCCTAAGCCGATCCCCTGGAGTGGACGCCGTCTGAACTCCGACACGGCCTCGCGCCAGAGCGCTCGGCGCAGGTTGAACGTCACCGGAGCCGGGCAGAGCGCCGTGGACTGCATGTCGCCGTCCCTTACCAGGAAGCGCGCCTGCGGGATTGCGGCCGGAACCTTGATCCCCGCCTGTCGCGCCGGCACCGGCAATACGACCAGCGAGAGCGCAAGTCCGGCGGCGAGAGCTGCGGCGCGCCATGGCGACATCATGCGGCGGATCGCCATCCAGGCCAGCGCGCCCGCCAGCACCAGCCACGCGTTGCGGCTCCCCGACTGGGCAAGCTGGAACGTGAACAGGGTGGCGGCCGCGGCATACGTGACCCCCCTGAGTCGGTTCCCTGCGCGCAGCCGCTCCCCGAGGGTCAGCCCGAGCACCATGAGCACGCCGTACGTGTTCGGCGAGGAGAGCAGCGAGGCGATCCTCGGGTAGCACAGAAGCGAATCGGCGGTGCGGAACGCGCGAAACACCGCGCTGGCGGGGAACGCCATCTCGACGACCCCCGTAAGTGCGAGGCCGGCCAGGAAACAGTACAGGGTGAGGTACGAGGCGGCGTGAAGCGACGGAACCGAGAAGAGGAAGAGGAAGCCGGCGAACACCACGAGGTAGGCGAGCGACTTGATCCAGTAGCGGAGGCTGAGATCCGGGTGATCGCTGAGAGCGGAGACCACGAGACCCCAGCCGACCAGTGCAATCGTCGCCGGAAGCAGCGGCAGGGCAGCGCGCCACACCCGGGTGCGCTGCGGCCAGAGAAGGGCGACGAGGGCCATGCTCCCGAGAGGGACCGCCAGGTTCTGGAGGCTGACTCCCAGGAACGGCACCTTGAGCGGCGAAGGAAGGGTGCCGAGCAGCGTCAGGAAGAGCAGGCCCAAGGGAACCGCCGTCGTTCGCCGACCGGGGGCGGTCGCCCCACCGGTGCGGCCCGGCACGGCCGTCATCGCAGGCCGCGATCTCCAGTCGAGCAGGCGGGTGATCCCCACCATCAGCCTCCGCCAGGCGGATCCGGCGGCGCCGCGACGACTCCGGCCGCCGTCGCCCGTCCCGCCCGCGGTCTCCGAACGCCTCCGGGCGCCGCGACTCGCGACGTCGCGACGGCGGCCCGGAGCGCGGCGGCGACCCCCTGAGCCGTCACGTCCCAGGAGAAGGCCTCGCCCCGGCGTCGGGCGGAGCGCGAGAGCTCGAGGCGGCGCGTCGGGTCGCACAGGAGCTCCCCGAGCGCGCCCGCCCAACCCGCGACGTCGGTGGGCTGGACCAGGACCGCGGCGTCGCCCACGAGCTCCGGGATGGACGACGTCGCCGACGCGACCACCGGCGCTCCGCAGCGCATCGCCTCGGCCACCGGCAGGCCGAACCCCTCGTACAGAGAGGGAAACGCGAACGCGGCGGCGCCGCCGTACAGGGCAACGAGATCGTCGTCGGAGACAAGGCCAAGGACTCGGACCCAGTCGGGACAGCCGCGCAGGAACGCCTGAGGGCCCCACCCTGGCCCGCCGGCCACCACCAGCTTTACCGCCCTGCGGCGGTCCCGGTTCACCCTCGCCATCGCGGCGACCAGGGTGCCGAGGTTCTTGCGCGGCTCGCGGGTGCCGACGGCGAGCACGTAGTCGCCGTCGATCCCCCAGGCGGTGAGCACGCGGGCGATCGCCTCGGGCGGTGACGGCCGAAAGCGTTCACCGGCCGCGCAGGGAACGACTCTGACGCGGGACGGGTCGATGTCGAGCAGCTCGATCACGTCTCGCCGCGTGGACAGCGACGGAACGAGGATCTCGTTGGCGCGCCGGCAGCGCCGGTACACCGTGCGCCAGTACCACGAGTAGTACCACGGCTGGATCCCCGGAACCCGGAGTATTGCGAGGTCGTGGATCATCACGACCGCAGGCGTCGGCGAGGTCATGGGCAGCGCGCCGGTGGTGGAGAAGAACACATCGATCTCCGAGCGGGCAAGGGCGCGGGGGAGGCTCCTGATCTCCCACCAGGGGCGAAGGAGTGTGAACCGGGATCCCGCCAGACGAACCACCGGGAAGCTCGCCCCCAAGCCCCGAGGCCGAGGCGCAGACCTGGTCGTGAGGAGCACGGTCTCAAGACTCGCATCGGCCTTGCGGAGCGCGGGGAGCAACCCCTCGAGGTAGCGCCGGAAGCCGCACGGTCGCTCGGCGAGGGCGCGGGCGTCGATGGCAACCCGGAGCCTCCGGCCAGGGTCCACGTCTCAGAATAGCCTGAAAACGACGACCGAGCGCCTGATACCGCTCGGCGTTCGGTCGGGGACGGCGGTGCGCGGTCTGCGACACGGCGTGGCCTCCGACGTAGACCGCTCCTCGTGCGGTGTGACCGGGAACGTATGGCGGGCGTCGTTTCGTGCGCGCCGCTCTCGTTCAGGGACGCTGCGTTCGCGCCATGGGGGCGCATGGGAGCGCGCTGGGAGGGTCAGTCAAGGACGGGTCAAGGGTTGATTCCTGGGAAAGACGCACGGCAAGGTGTGCAACTGGGGTGATGGGGGGCGATGGGAGCGGGCGGAGTTGGGAGAGCCATGCCCGGCAAGCCTGCCGGGCATGGCTCTCGCCAGCGCACCCGCGTCATGCCGGCGGCGACCGGGGACCCGCCGGTGGAGGCAAGGCCGTGCCTCACGCCGCGGGCCGGTGGTTGTGGAGGGCCTCCGGTGGACCGAGGCCGTCGGCGCCCGTGGCGGCGAGGTGGGCGTTGATCCTGTGCATGAGTCTTCTCAGGCGGAACGGTGAGATGGTGATACCTCGTACCGATGCGAGCACGCTCAGCAGCGACGCGAGCAGATCCGCGTCCAGGCCCCTCACTGGGGCGCGATTCGCAAATCAGCCACGTGCGTACCTAGCACCTATTGCAGAAGGGGTCTTGACAGATAGTACGCGACGTACTATCGTCCGCACATGCCGGAGACGAGAGGCAACCCGACCACGCTCGAGTTCGCCCTGCTGGGTCTGCTGGACCAGGGGCCGCTGTCGGGCTACGACCTTCGCCGGATCTTCGCGACCACGCCGTTCACGCACTACAGCGACAGCCCGGGCGCCGTCTACCCCGCGCTGCGTCGCCTCGAAGCCCGCGGCTGGATCGCGCCGCTCGCCGGTGCGCCGACGAACGGGCGCGGGCGCCGTGCGTTGCGGCTGACCGCCGTGGGCTCGCGCTGCTTTCGAGCTTGGCTGATGGAGCCGCCCACGCAGGACGAGGTCGTGCACGACATGGGGGCCCTCTACCTGCGCTTCGCCTTCATGAGCCAGGCGGTGCCGGCGGCGGTGCCCCGGCGGTTTCTCGCTTCGCTGGGCGGACTGCTCCAAGCGTATCTCGAGGGACTCGAGCGCTACCACGCGCACGCGAGGGATGCGATGCCGCCCACCGGGCGGCTCGTGTTCGAGCACGGAATCGACGACATCCGCCACGCCGTGGCCTGGTGCGCCAGTTCCGCGAAGGCCCTGGCCGGCGGCAGGTCCGGCCGGGGAAGGAAGAAGGGAGGAGTGTCATGATGCGCAAACTCGGAATCTGGGCGGCGGTCTTCGTGGCCTACGAGCTGACCGACATGCTCCTGGCGCTGGTGCTGCTTCGAGGCACCCCGAGCGCGCCCGGGGCGATGCCGGCGTCGCTGCTGGCGAATGCAATTTTCGTGGCGGCGGCTGTCGTGATCGCCCCGCGCCTCACCGGCCGCGGGCTCCGGCGCGCGCTCACGCTCTTCGCGCTGCTGGTCGTGCCCCGGGTCAACAACTTCGTCGAGCTGCTGATCTTCCCACTCGATCTGCAGGCGCGGCTCATTCCAACGCTCCTCCTGAAGGTCGGCCTGCTGTCCGCGGTGGTCGCGGCAGCGGTCGATGCGTTGGTCAATCCTGGCCCCGCGCAGCCAACGTGCTGGCCCGTGCGCCGGGGGGTCGCCGGCTGGCTGGCTCGTGTGCTCTCGTGCGACCTGGCCTACGTCGTCGTCTACATCACCGCAGGCATGATCGTCTGGCCGTACGTGCGGCCGTTCTACGAGAACCGCGTGATGCCCGCGATGGGGACCATCCTGTCCATGCAGGTTCTGCGAGGGCTCGTGTTCGTGGCGCTGCTCGCGTGGCTTGCGCACGAGTTGCGGGGCGCCCGATGGGTGACCATCCTGCTGGGAGGCCTCGCGCTGTCGGTTTTCGCGGCGTCGGACCTGCTCGTACCGAACCCCTTCATGCCGGACTTCGCACGGTGGGCGCATCTGTGCGAAGTGGGCACGTCGAACTTCCTGTTCGGGGCCTTCGTGACGTGGATGCTGACCACAAAGGCCCAGGCGGCCACGTCTGGAGCACTGACTGACCGCGCCGCGGCGTGAGGACCCATGACGAGTGCCAGGTACGCAACTAGCAGAACAGCGAGCCCACGCCACGACAGTTCAGCTACTTGCGTACCTGGCGTGCGCCAGGCAAAGCCTGGAGGAGGGGGAAGGGATGACATAGCTGAAACGTCACTCGGAAACCTTCTTGAGGAGCCCTGCGGGTGGAAGCCCGTCCGGCAAGGGTGGCCCCCAGCCGGGAGCGAGTCTTGCGCCGTGAGGGTAACCGGAGCGGTGAAGCGTAGACAGCGAGTGTGCAGGCCGTGTGAGCGAGCCCCGAAATCGCAATTGTCGCGGGAGCCGACGCCGTGCCAGGAGCGGAAGGCAACACCGGAGCGTCGAGTCGGCCTGACGCCGAGGTCCCGCCGGGGTCTGAGAGGAGCAGGGCATGCACGCATGGGGGCTCCCCAGGAACCTGGGAGGTCCTGCCACCTCCGCTGAGGTACCCAGTCGTGGAGAGCTGGGTTAATAAAGCTCCTGCGCTGTCCGGGGGCGTCCGCCCGGACGGATGGCGAAGACAGGACGCAGGCGGAACCGGCGAGCGAGGCAACGAGTTCGCTGGGACGGGTGGCAGGAAGTCGGAGCGTCTCAGAGTACCGAGGACGCGGGGGAATCCGCCCCAGGAGACCCCGCCGAGGGAGAGGGACGCCGGGACATGGGACTGCTGGAGGGCACGATGAACGGGACACCGAGCCCGGACGACATCTCACCGGGAATCCAGCGGATCGCGGAGCTGGCGAGGAACGCGCCGGGGGTGGCGTTCACCACCCTGGCCCACCACATCGACACCAGCCTTCTCACCAAAGCCTTCGAGCGCACGCGCAAAGACGCCGCCGTCGGCGTCGATGGGCAGACGGCGGCCGAGTACGGCCGGGATCTTGAGGCGAACCTCCGGACCTTGGAGGGGCGCTTCAAGTCGGGCGAATACAAGGCGCCGCCGGTGCGGCGGGTCCACATCCCGAAAGGGGATGGGCACTCAACACGGCCGATCGGGGTACCGACGTTTGAGGACAAGGTCCTCCAGCGGGCCGTCGTCATGGTCATGGAGCCGATCTTCGAGCAGGACTTCCTTGCCTGCTCGTACGGCTTCCGGCCAGGCCGCTCGGCACACCAGGCGCTCGAGGCGCTGTGGGAAGGGCTGATGAAGATGCACGGAGGCTGGGTGCTCGAGGTGGACATCACGAGTTTCTTCGACACCCTTGATCACGGTCACCTGCGGAGCTTCCTCGACCGACGGGTGCGCGACGGTGTGATACGGCGAATGATCGACACATGGCTGAAGGCGGGCGTCCTGGAGGAGGGGAGCCTTTGGTACCCCGAGGCCGGGACGCCGCAGGGAGGGGTGATCTCGCCGCTGTTGGCGAACATCTACCTTCATGAAGTGCTGGATACGTGGTTGGAGCAGCAGGTCAAGCCACGCCTACGAGGGGAAGCGTTTCTCATCCGTTACGCCGACGATTTCGTGATCGCGTGTGCCCAGGAAAGCGACGCACGGAGGGTCTTTGACGTCCTACCGAAGCGGTTTGCACGGTACGGTCTGAGCCTGCATCCGGAGAAGACGCGGCTGGTGCCGTTCGGCCGGCCGGTGGTGGCGCCCAATAACGAGCGGCCGACGGACGGTCAGCGTCCGGGGTCGTTCGACCTGCTGGGCTTCACCCATTTCTGGAAGGTCTCCCGGAAAGGGAGCTGGGTGATCGCGCGCAAGACGGCCAAGCGTCGCTTTGCACGGGCCGTGAGGAAGGTCACCCAGTGGTGCAAGACCTACCGACACCTGCCCGTCGAGGACCAGCACCAGGCCCTCGTGCGCAAGCTCAGGGGGCATTTCGCGTATTACGGGATCACCGGCAACGGGCGGTCGCTGGCAGCCTTTCGCCACCAGGTGATGCGTGCCTGGTGCACGTGGTTGCGTCGGCGCTCGCAGAGGGCGCACCTTTCGTGGGATCGCTTCAACCGGCTTCTCCAACGCTACCCACTTCCTCCAGCGCGTGTCGTGCATTCGATCTACCGCCGCGCAGCGAATCCATGATCTCGAAGAGCCGGATGCGGGAATCCTGCACGTCCGGATCTGTGGGGGGCCGGGATGGGCAACCTCCCGGCCTACCCGACACCCGTTAACCCGTTAGTCATTGCCAGTCATTATCTGGGCGGGGCGTCTTTTGTGCCCAGGAGGTACGCCTCCATGTCGGTGGCGATCCGAATCGAGAGCGCGCGGGCGGCTTCGCGCTCCCGGGCGATGCGGGCGCGGGCGGCGGCCACCTTCCGCATGATCCGACGCTGCACGGCCAGGGGCGGAAGGGGGAGCGGGAAGGATCTGATGTCTTCCGCGCCAATCTTCCACATGCCAACGGCGGTGCGTGCGTTCGACTGGAAGAAACTCCGCCCAACTCGTGTCTGGATCAACTCTCGGACATATTCCGGCAGAACGGTGTCGCTCAAGCGAACCCGGATCATGATGTCGGGATAAAGGACTTCCGGGGCGTCTTCTTTGACGACCGCGCACTTGGCGATGTGGTCGTAACTGCCGACGCTTCGGCATATCAACAGGTCACCGGCCCGAACGTGAAACACCGTGGCGGTCTTGTCCGAAACGCGAATGTACTTCGTCGCGGTAAGGTCCAAGCCCTCGGGCATCAGGGCATTCAACTTGAGCATCTTCTGAGGCGTTGGGCCGGGAACGGGTTTGATGCAGAAGCCGTTGCGGGTATCCGTGATGCATTGTGACAACGGTGCAATCGGGTATCGCGACCTCTGAAACCCTAGCAAGCCCTTTCGTGTGCGCCAGAGGTAGTTGAAACTCCACCTCTCCAGTTCACTCCAACAAAGAGGCATGCACCTCTCGCGCCCGCCGCCGGCTTCGGGTTCCGGCGCGCCCAGGGCAGCGTATAACCCGCGCTCGATCTCTGCCTCGATCCTTCGCGCGCGTTCCTCCGACGCCGCGATGGCCGCCTGTGACTTGCGCCACTCGGCCAGAATCGCGCGTTGGGTGGCGAGTGGGGGGACAGGAACTTCAAGTGTCTGCAAGAGCTCGAACGTCAGATTCTGGCGTA
This sequence comes from Terriglobia bacterium, assembly GCA_020073245.1. Classification (GTDB taxonomy): domain Bacteria; phylum Acidobacteriota; class Thermoanaerobaculia; order Thermoanaerobaculales; family Thermoanaerobaculaceae; genus RBG-13-68-16. Next base: position 71,377 of record JAIQFQ010000014.1, read on the forward strand.
CTGAGCCAGCGGTCGCCGCACGCAGTGTTGGATTGAACCACGGAGCCTTGAGAATGATGGCAAGCAACTCAGGTAGTATCTTGGTGTGGTCAACGGAGAAAACGACGTAGGCGGGACTTGCGTAGTTTCCGCCAAGTTCCGTCGGCACGATGCCGATTGAGCCGACATTCACACGATAAGGGTTGTAGAAGAAATCGTTCGGCTCAGCCTTTTTGTACGGTTGATGGATCTTACTCCCCTGCGTGTCGTATGCGTGGAAGATGCCACCGTCGTTGCTTACGCCCAGGATTCGGAAGGTTGTGTCGGGAAACTCGAACAGGTTGACTCGCTCGCTTCGTTCTCGGATGCAGTCCTTGAGGGACAAGAACGGAAAGCGACCTGACAGGTGAGATGTAAATCCCTTCACGTCCCAGCGTCGGACCGCGGCGAACCACACCGCAAATGCATTTTGTGCGGCAGCGGTCATGCGGCACCCTTGGCGAAGAACGGTTTCGGGTCCTTGCGGAACGCCTGGTAGAGTTCGACACAGGTCTTGGTAATGCCGGGCGGCAGGGCGGGATTCGGGTAAAGCTCGTTCTGGTCCGCTTCGCCGGTGGCGGTGATGCCGACCTTTTCGGCCTCGTACATGAAGATGGGGTAGTTGAAGCGGGACTTGAGGAGGGTGCGCGATTCGGCGGCCTTCTTTTCGGTCATCGCGTGGGTGTAGTCGGCCAGCGCCTTCTGGGCGGTTTTGCGGACGGCGGCGTCACGTTTCTCCTTGGCGGCGTCAATGGCGATCTGGAGGCGGGAGGTTTCGGCGGCAATTTCGTCGGCGTACTTGGCGTCCGTCTCGGCGACGGCCTTCCGTTGCTCGGCGGCGAAACGGGTCTGCTCCTCGGTGGTGAACTTCTGGAGGAATAGCAGCGATGCCTTGACGCTGGCGCCAGAGGAGTAGAACGTTTCCTGCGGCAGACTGACCACGGCGCGGATGAAGGCGCGGTCCTCGACGAATTCCCGCACATAGGCGAGCGACGGGTTGTTGAAGATGCCTTCGGGGAGCACGATACCGAGGCGGCCGCCGGGTTTAAGGAGTTCGAGGCAGCGTTCGATGAAGAGGATTTCAGTCTTGATCTTGGCGGACTGGATGCGTTTTTCGTTCTCCTGGTCCGTGCCTTCCACACCGCGTTTCGGGAGTTTGAACAGAGCGGCGATGGGTTTGTCGATCGCGGCGCGCACGCGCGCCTGGGCCTGGCGGTAGAGGTCGCCGAATTCCCGGAGGTAAGCGTCTTCGTCAGGCGGGACGGCGACCTGTTCGGCGGTGATTCTGTCGGAGGGTTCGACGCTCGCGCCGAAAGGCGGGTTGGTGAGTATGATGTCGAAGCGGCCTTCGAAGATGCCGTTGACGTTGAGGAAACCGTCGTGGTGGTGGACGCCGCCGTGGCCGTCGCCGTGCATGATCATGTTCATCTTGCTGGTACGAGCCATGCGATCGTTGGCGTCGGTGCCGTAGATGCAACGGTTGGCGAGATGCCAGAGGCGGGAGTCGCGGACGGTCTGGTCCAGTTCGCGCCGGATGGCATCGAACCGCGCGCGCAGAAGCTCGGCACGCTTGGCGTCGGGCAGGCTCTTTCTGGCGTCGAGTTCAGCCTTGTACGCCTGGTACTGGCGGTCGGCGTCGGCCAGGATCTGTTCGCGCACGATCTCGAAGAAGCGGATGAGGAAGCCGCCGGAACCGCTGGCCGGATCGCAGATCACGTCACCCTCGGCGGGCGCGACCATGCGCACCATGAATTCCACGATGCAACGCGGGGTGAAGAACTGGCCGATCTGACCCCGGAACGTCTTGCCAAGGAAGCGTTCGAAGGCGATACCTTTAATGTCCTCGCTGGTGTCGGAGAGGTCGTAACTCTCGAGGAGGCGGACAATCTCGAGGCCGGTGTCGGGTTTGAGATTCAGGGGTTCATCGGGGTCGAAGATGCCGTCGGCGGCGTAGGCGTCCTTGGTGTCCTTGAAGAGCAAGGCGAGCGGATCCTTGCCGGGAAGTCTCCGCAGGTACTCCACGGTGAAGCGGTTCTCGCGCACGCGTTTCTTTCGGAGGTCGCGCTCGACGTGGACCTTAATGAAAAGCACCTTGGCGATTTCGTCAAACGCGGCGACGGGGTCCTTCTTCTCACGGTTGCGGATGACGTTGTGGCATTTCTGGAGTAGGTCGGCGAACTCCTCCTCCTTGAAGGTCTTCAGGGCCTTGAGGATTTGGTCAATTTCCTTGTCGCTGGCGTCGGCGTGGGGGATGGTCTCGATTTCCTCGATGTAGCCAGGCATGCGGTCCTTGCGGACGCGCCAGAAGCGGGTTTCGCGGGTGTTATGGGTGACGAAGAACGGGGCGTTGGTGAGGCGGGCGTAGTTGTCGCCCTGGGCGTAGTCGGCGGCCTTGATGGTGACGTTGTCGGACTTGCACTCGACGACGATCAAGGGCGGCCTGTGGTCCTGCCGGTCCTGCACAGTGCGCCAGATGACGAAATCGGCGCGGGCGTGGCCCGTTCCCCGCCCGGTGAGTTCCTCCTCTTCGGCGATCTGGGGGAACAAGAAACCGTACTCGGTGGTGATCACGTCAAGGAAGGCCTGGCGGACCTCTTCTTCGGGCGTCTTGACCAGCCACTTCTGGCGGACGCGGCTGAAGATCTGATTCGGGCGAACGGGGATCTGGTCCGCCTTGGCGTACGGTTGGGGCTTGGGCTTTTTGCGGGCCATGCGACCTCCTTCTATTCGGTGGCGAGTGCCCCGAGGCGCCCCTCGTCGGAGTAACTGTAGTGGTCGGAGGCGCCGACGATGACGTGATCGAGCAAGACGAGTTGGACGAGCCGACAGGCTCGGGCGAGGTCGCGCGTGGTGTCATCGTCGCCGGCTGAGGGTTCTGGGCTGCCAGAGGGGTGGTTGTGAACGAGGACGACGGCGGCAGCGGAGAGGCGAAGGGCCTCCTCGATGACACGACGGGTGTAGACGGTGACCTGGGTGGGGATGCCTTCGGCGATTTCCTTCTGACCCAGCTGTTGGTTTTGGCCGTTCAGGAAGACGGCGGTGACGATCTCCTGGCGCTTGCCGGCGAAGAGCGGGCGGAAGTGATCCGCGATGCTTGCCGACGACTCGAAGGCCGCTGCCGTGAGCTTACCCGCGCAGAGGCGCTTGCCGAGTTCAAGCGCAGCCTTGATCTGTGCGGCCTTCGCCGGACCAATCCCCGGCAGTCGGAGAAGGTCCTCGACGTGGGCGCGATCCAGCCCGGGCAAACCGTGGAAGACCCGGAGGAGTCTGCGGCCGAGGTCGGTGGCGTTCTCTCCTAAGACGCTCGATTTGAATGTTCCCTGGCCAACGCGAACGAGGATCGCCAGGAGCTCGGCGTCGGTTAATCGCTCGGCGCCAGTTGACAAGAGCTTCTCGCGAGGGCGCTCCTTCTTCGGCCAGCTCTTGATACGCCGGGACTCAATCACTGAGCGACCTCATGCACGATGCTCCCGGTGCTGGTGGATTATCCGAGTGGCCTGCGGAGTGCGCCGCTGAGCCTTTGTTGGCATCGAGCACCTGTCGCGGATCAGACGCCCCCAGTCCATGGTCACCTGCCGCTGCGCGACCGCCGGGGTGCAGTCGGCGGTGGTACGGCCGTCTTGGTCCTGATCAGCTCCACGAACTCGACGGCCTTCTCGAAGATCGCCTTGGCCTCCGTCTCGGTGATCAGGCCGGCGACATCGTAGATCGCCTGGTTGCGCTTGGTTCGCATCCGGTCGAAGTAGCCGACCAGCGACGCGAACTCGTCGCCCAACGCCTCGCGCATGAAAGCGAACGTGTTCTTGTGTCCCTGGTCGGTTGCGGGGCGGAACCCCTGCGAGTACATGAAGGCGCGTGCGGCCTGGAGGACGGCGTTGTAGGCGATGGAGAACGCCCAGTCCCAGTCATCGGCCATCGTCCGCTGCGCCATCCGGATGTCGCGGTCAGCCAGGGCAAGCAGCCGCGCGATCTCATCGGGCGTCGCGCGGTGTGCATGGATCCTGCGCAGGCGGAGCAGTTCCTCAAACGGCACGGACGTCTCCGAGCACTGGAATGAGGTCGCCCTTCAGCACCCGCGCCAGGAACGGTTCCTTCCTGCGCTTCCTCGCCGCCAGCTCCCCTGATGTGAGCACGGTGTAGTTGATGGGACGGCCGACGCGATCCTCGACGGCTGCAACCGCGTCATGCAGCGCAATGGCGTCGGCCGATCCGACGACCAGAAGGTCGATGTCGCTGAGGCCGGTGTCGGTGCCTGCCGCCACGGAGCCGTAGATGGCTGCGGCGCGAACGCCCGGCACCCGCTCGAGCGCCTCCCGGAGGGGGAGGGCGAGCCCGTCGCTCTTCAGGAGCAGGGCGCGCAGGTCGGCGAAGAGGGGATGCCCGGTCTCGACGCGGAAGAACACCTGCCGGCCGCGTTTCGTCCGCTCCACGAGCGCGATCCGCTCTAGGTTCTCCAGCTCCCGCTGCGCCGCCTGGAGTGGCACGCCCGCACGGCGCGCGATCTCACGGAGGTGGCACTCCTCCGATGCGTTGAGCAGGAGGAACGCGAGCACCTTCACGCGGGCGGCTGGCATTAGACGCTTCAACATGGGTGACTACACCTTGTTGTCAAATGTATACGCGTTGTGGTCAATCGTCAAGCCGGACCTACCGCGTCCACTTCCTGTATGTGATCCGGTGCGGCCTCGTGGCGGCGTCGCCGAGCTGCTGCTTGCACTACTCCTCGTCTCGAACTGCCGCGACCATGGTACCCATATGCACTTCTGCTACCTGCGTACCGGCACCTGTCTCACCGGTGAGGACGTGCCGAGGGCTCAAGCCAGGTGCCTGCGGTGTGGCCACATCAACTGGCGCCAGGCTGACCGACGAACTCGGCCACTTGCTTGCCGGTGAGCTCGCCCGCGGCTGAGAGCTCCGCAGCGACCAGTTGGACGGCCGGCCAGTGCTTCTCCAAGATGCGCCTGACCTCCTCCATTTGCTCGAGTAGGCAATCTCGGATTGCATCAGGAGTGAAAGAGAAGTCCATTGCTTGGGATGCAAGCCGACGTGCGTGCATGAAGTCGTGTTCCGCCCCAGGCGTGCCCGCCCCGGTCGCCAGGCGCCCGACTGTAAGCGGCTCGCTGTCGCCGCTCGAGATGTAGTCGGCTACGAACCCAGCCAGCGCCACCCGAACACCCCAGAAGTCGTTAGGCCACACCTCCTCGGGTTCGGGGATATGGGTGCCACCTGTCATCGAGACGATGCTCAGCGGCTTGCCCTCGAGGACGCACACGACTGCATGCCCTGCTTCGTGGAACGCCCTGGCGCGGTCGGGACGGTCCTGGCGCTTGCTGGAATCGGGCCCACCGCTATGCATCACCCTCTCACCATTGCGGCAGACACCCCCATACGGACCTACCTCGTCAGCTTCCTATACGTGATCCTGTGCGGCCTGGTCGCGGCGTCGCCGAGGTGCTGCGTGCGCCACTCCTCGTACTCGGTGAAGTTGCCATCGAAAGACGTGACCTTGCTCTCGCCCTCGAAGGCGAGGATGTGGGTCGCGATGCGGTCGAGGAACCAGCGATCGTAGGAGATCACGACGACGCACCCGGCGAATTGCTCGAGGGCGTCCTCGAGCGCGCGCAGAGCGAGTGACCGGCTTTGCCGGCACGAGCGTGGGGGCGCGGGGGTCTGTAGCGCCGGGTGGGTGGAGGGAGCGGCGCGGGACCCCCGCAAGAGATAGCTTTGACGTCGAGGTCGTTGGTCGGCTCGTCGAGGAGGAGAACGTTGGCGCCCTCCTTGAGCATCCGCGCGAGGTGCACGCGATGGCTGCCGGGTACGCATCCAGTGCGATTCGAGACACGAGAGCTGGTGCGGCCAAGTACCTGCCCAAGACTCGATGCGTCAATGGCCATACGAGGGGCCTATGCGGGGAAGGGGACAAGCATGAGGCCCTCGATCCGTTGAAAGTGCCGCACGTTGCGGGTCAGCAGCATTCCGCCGTTCTGGAGCACGATCCCCGCGATGAGGCTGTCGGCCATGCCGATCGGCCCGCCCTTCGATTCCAGCGCAATCCGGACGCCTGCCGCTCGATCGGCGGCCGCCTCGTCCAACGTCAGGGCGGGAAGCGCGGCGAGGAGATCGCGGACGGCCGCCTTCTGGCGCTTCGAGCGCGCCCCCGCGAGCAGCTCGAAACGCGTGATGACTGTTGTGTGCAGATCGCCGTGCTCCAGCTCCTGCCCAACGCGTCCGGCGGTCGGTTCCGCGCCGGCGAGGAAGTCGATGAGTACGTCGGTATCGGCAACGGTCATCGCCAGTCCTCCCTGATCGCCGCCACCCTGGCCGACAGCTCCGCCGCCTCGGCGCGAGCGAGAGACCCGCGGGCGGCGAGCGCGACGCGACGCGACTTCGTCCTGGCGTGCTCCTCGGCGATGAAGCGATCCACCGCCTCCTCGACCAGATGCGAGAACCCCTTCTCGCCCCGCCGCCCCGCCATCTCGAGCAGCTTGGCCCTCAACTCGTCGCGCAGCTCGATCGTGGTTCGCACTCTCCGGCCCTCCACTCTCAGAATATGGCTACATGCATGTGCATGTCAAGCTAGCAGGACCCCGGTCCAACCGAGAGGTCAGCGGGTCAAGGTGCGAGGCGTCAACCGGTGCAACCTGGTCGCGACGTTGCCGAGAGCCTGCGTGCGCCACCTTGTGTCGCGGACACGCATCAGGCGGGGACGGGGAGGGGCGGGCTAGTTCAGCTAGATACGTACCTGGCACCCATTCGCTGTCGTAGAGGATTGGCGGTCGCAGCGAGGAGCGAAGCGACGAAGAAGTCTCGGGACCCATACCAATTTGCCATCGAACATGTCATTCCGAGGAGCGGAGCGACGAGGAATCTGGGTGGGGGAAAGCCTGGATCCACGAGCCCCCGCCCAGATCCCTCGCTGCGCTCGGGATGACCGCGAGGGAACGCCGAATGCACGACGAGCTGCTGCACCATGACTGTGTTCGGGTAGCGAGCCATCACAGCGGCGGCTCCCGGCGGTGTGTGCCGCCCGGGAGCCGCTTGGTGCTGAACGCGTAGGGCGAGGCTCGAGCTACTTGGTCTGAGCCTCCATGTCGGCTGCCATCTTCTGCAGCAGAACGATGAACTCCTTCTCCAGGGCGACCAGCTTCCTCGTCGCTGCGGTCAACCGCGGATCGGCGCTGAACTTCGCCATGTCGTGCGCCGCTGCCGGCCACGATTCCGCTGCCTTCATCGCTGCGGCGGTCTTGGCGGCATCGGTGCTCAACTGCCGGTGCAACGTCGCGATCGCCCGTAGGCCCTTGGCCTCCGCCAGCGACGCCTCGTCCTTGCCTTGGTCCATCAACGCTGCATGGGCAGCGAACATGTCCGCCACCGTCGCGGTGATCTCAGCCACCTTGGTCGGAGCGGCGGACATCTGGGCGAGTGACTGACCGCAGGTTGCAGGCGCCGTGGCCGCGGGTTCCGCAGCCGTCGCGGCTGCCACTGGCACGAGCACGAGCGCCAGCGCCACTGTCAATTGCAACATCTTTCTCATGAGCATAATAACCTCCCGCCCGGGTTTAACATCAACGGGCGGGGCGGGATTCCCACGCTGAAAGTGTCCGGCACGGCTCACCTCTTCATCGAGATCGTCGTGGGATCGCCCGTGCTCTGTGCGACGCGGACTCGAGCGTGGTCAGGGCGCGTCGCGCGTGAAGAGCACGAAGTCGGTGCTCGGTGGCACGCTGCCAAGTTGTCGAAAGAGGGTAGTGAGCTGGCCTCGATGGTAGCTGGAGTGGTTGACGACGTGGAACAACAAATCGCCAAGCGTGTTGGATAGCTCCTGCCCGGTGACCCGGCGCTAGTGGGTCTCTCAGGGATAGGAATTTCCTTTCTCGCCTTGGGGCATGGTAGCGCTGTGGAAGGCTCAGTCAATAACCTGGGAGGGGCGGATTCCGGGGATGGAGGCTGGGGGAGGCACCGAACCGGGGCGATGGGGGGCGATGGGAGCGAGCGGAGGGGCGAGAGCCATGCCCGGCAGGCCTGCTGGGCATGGCTCTCGCCGTCGCGTCCGCCGCATGGCAGGTGTGAAGATGTTGGCAGCGGCGGGGCGCCCGCCAGCGCCGGCGAGGCCGCGCCCCACGCCGCGGGCCGCTGGTTGTCGGCGGCGCCGGGAGGGCTGCGGCCATCGGCGCCCTTGGCGGCGAGGTGGGCGAGGATCGTAGCGATGACCTTGGGCTGGGTGATGAAGGCGATGATCCGCATCGGGCCGCCGCAGCGGGGACACACCAGGGGATCCACCTCGTAGATTCGGCGGATGAGCTCGGCCCAGCGGTGGCGGAGCGCGCGGAGGTCGGGATCATCGGGGGGCTGGGCGCCCGCCGGGCCCCCCGGCGGGGAGGCGGCGCCCGCGGTCGCCTGGGCGCACCTCCGCCGAGCGCGCACGACGCTCGAGTACGCACCGCAGTAGCGGATCTCGTGGAGGCGCGGCTCAGGGATGTGCATGAGGACCCGGGCGAGGAACTCGTCGGGATCGAGCGGCGGGGAGGACGATGGGAGCCCAGCTCCGTGGCCGGCACGCCGCGCGTAGGCGATCGTGCGCGCCTGCTCGTCCACGTGGAGGCGCTCGAGGCTCACGGGTGGGCGCAGGAGGTAGCGGGCGAGGCGCTCGAGGCCGGCGCCGTCATCCTGAGGGACCGTGACCGAGGTGTGGACGGAGAACCCCGAGTGCCGCCAGGACAGGAGCCAAACTGGTATCACACATCTGGCTCAGCGGATGGTTGCGCCGCTCAGCCGGCACACGGCAACGCTTCTCGAGGCGAGCCGCCGGCCGGGCGCGAGCCGCTACCTCGTCAGCTTCCGGTACGTGATCCTGTGCGGCCTTGTCGCTGCGTCGCCGAGCTGCTGCGTGCGCCACTCCTCGTACTCGGTGAAGTTGCCGTCGAAGAACGTGACCTTGGACTCGCCCTCGAAGGCGAGGATGTGCGTCGCGATGCGGTCGAGGAACCAGCGGTCGTGGGAGATCACGACGACGCACCCGGCGAACTTGTCGAGCGCGTCCTCGAGGGCGCGCAGGGTGTTGACGTCGAGGTCGTTCGTGGGCTCGTCGAGCAACAGGACATTCGCGCCCTCCTTGAGCATGCGCGCGAGGTGGACGCGGTTGCGCTCGCCGCCGGAGAGCTGGCTGACCTTCTTCTGCTGGTCGGCGCCGGAAAGGTTGAAGCGCGAGCAGTAGGCGCGCGCGTTCATCTTCACCTTGCCGAGCATCACCTCGTCCTGCCCCTCGGAGATGATCTCGAACACGGTCTTCTCGGGGTCGAGCGTGCGCGACTGGTCCACGTAGGCGAGCTGCACGGTGTCGCCCTTGCGCAGCGTGCCGGCGTCGGGCTTCTCCTGGCCGACGATCATCTTCGCGAGCGTCGTCTTGCCGGCGCCGTTGGGGCCGATGACGCCGACGATCGCGCCGGGCGGGAGCGAGAACTCGACGTCCTCCATCAGCAGCTTGTCGCCGAACCCCTTGGCGAGCCCCTTCGCCTCGATCACGAGGTCGCCAAGGCGCTCGCCTGGCGGGATGTAGATCTCGAGGTCGCGCGCGACGTCCTCCTGCCGCGCGGTGAGCAGCTCCTGGTACGCGCTGATGCCCTCGATGATCCACTCGCGGGTGGGCGCGTTGGTCCCGGAGAGGGGCACGAAGAAGCGGCCGCCGCCGATCAACTACCCGCGCCCCGAGATCCCCGTCACGCCCCCCACGAGCGCTTGCCGATGAGCGGCCCGAGGACCGCGGCGCGGAGTGGTACCTCCTGGCCCAACGAAGTTGACGATCTCGGATGCGGACGCGTGCCTCAGTCGAAGCTGACATCCTGGACGCGCCAGCGGTCTCCCTGCTTCAGCACGAGGGCCCGGCCCTTTGACCCGCCGCCGAGGTCCAGATCGAGGATCGCCCGCCCGGCGCCGTAGAGCTTGCCGCCGACGACTCGATCCCCTTCGCCGCTCACGAACACGGTCACGAACTGCGGCATCGTCCCGTGCTGGGCCGGCACCACCAAGGATTCCCCGAGCACGGCCACCGTGGCGGCGGAGTCCTCGTTCTTCAGCGAGGTCCAGAGGGCCCGCATGGCCTGGCCCGGTTCGCCGCCGTCAGGCGGCAAGGGCTTGCCGGCGCCATAGTCCGCCACGATTGGCACGTCGAATGTGATCTGGCACGTATCATCATCCCTTGCGCCGCCGGTTCCGCTGACCGTGCCGCTGATGCGACCGTTCTTCACGACACCGCCCGTGAAGGTCCAGCCGGTGCGCAATGATCCTTCTGGCCCGAGGCCTTCCAGCTTGCCACTCTTGTCGATGTTGAGCGTGATGATGCTGTAGGCGTTCTTGCCGGTGCTCATGCCGTCCAGCTCGGCCGCCGGATCCACGAACAGATCGGGGCGGAGCGCGCCCAGCGCGAGCTTGGACACGCGCACGAGCGTGGCGGGCTCCTTGTCGTTGAAGAACAAGTAGCCCGGGAGCGCAACGCCGTCGATGAAGCTCACGGTGTGCGTCTTGTCGAAGGTGCATTTGCCCGACACCTTGCCGAGCGTGGCCCCTGCTGGCGCCGGAGATGACGTTTGCGCCGCCACCTTGGCCGGCACCAAGCACGCGAGCACGACGACGGCGAACATTACGATGGTGATTGGTTTCATGATGGTCCCGTCCCTTCAGGGCGTCTACAACCAGGCGAGCGGCTTGCCGGTCATGGCCAGGAACTTCCCCCCTACGCTTTGTCTGAGTATAGAAGCCGGGGAGGCGTGGTCAAGGGCCGTTGAAGGGCATCGCGTGGCGTTTGGGAGGGCACGAAACTGTATCCGCGAGGCCCCGCCCCCGAATGGAAGCCCATGCGGCAGCGAGAGGCACAAGAGATCGGTGCCAGGTATCACCCTCTCACCATTCTCACCTCGTCAGCTTCCGGTACGTGATCCGGTGCGGTCTCGTGGCGGCGTCGCCGAAAGTCTGTTTGCGCCACTCCTCGTACTCGGAGAAGTTGCCGTCGAAGAAGGTGACCTTGCTCTCGCCCTCGAACGCGAGGATGTGGGTCGCGATGCGGTCGACGGTCGGGGAGTTCTTGAACACGATCAGGCTGTCGGCTGGAGGTTTGTCAACCGTGCCGGACCTATGGCCAGGGGATCGCGACCGTCCTCGAGAGGGCCGGGCAAAGCCGAAGGCTCGCAGGTCAGTCGTTGCAGGTGCAGCTGGGAAGCGGGCGCTTCGGGATGGTCAAGCTCCAGTTCCAGTTCCAGGCGGGGGCGGGCATCTTCTCTATCGTGTTGACACGGAGGACTCCCCCCGATCCCTTCTTCCTGACTTCGAAACTGAACCGGGCTCCCGACTCCGACGACACGGAAAAGAACCGGTTCCCCAAGCCTTCGTGGAGCGATTCGAGCGTTTCGGCCGCGAGGGTCGCAGCGGATCTCGGCGTCTCGCCCTCCTCCACCAGGATCGCCGCAAGTTGCTCTTCGAACTGGGCGGCGCAGGCCGCCTCGCGGAGGTCCGGACCGGTCCCGAACCAGGGCTGCAACGGCCGGTTCGTCGTCTCGGCGTCGCAGCCGCCGGTCGCCGGATCGAGGATGACGGCCACCGAGTCCCTATTCTCATAGAAGGTGCCGTTTCCCCCACCCGGCGATTCGGAGTAGCCCTTTCGGCTCACCGAGTCGCTCATCACCAGCCGGCCGTCCGCGAGCTTGAAGAGTCGACTCTCGCGGGAGCCCCCGGAGTAATCGGTCTCGGGCCCGCCCGAGCTGGAGATGACCACTCCCTGCGAGCTCTTCACCACGAAATCGGTCATGGTCGAGCTGGAGATGGCCACTCCTTGCGAGCTCTTCACCACGAGGGCGTGTTCGCGCCACAGGGCCTTTCCGGCGACGATCTTGAAGACCTGCTCTCTCTCGGTGCCATCCGAGCCGGTGTAACGGAACGCAATTTGCTCCGGCGTCGCTCGGACGGAGACGAGAGTGGGGGTACCCAGCGCTCTGACATCGACGAACGGAATCCCGTCAGCCGCGCGGCGGTAGGAGCGGACGTTGAACTCGTGACCGTAGTAGCAGTAGTCGCCGGTCAGATCTTCCACCCTCGTCACGGCCGGACCCTCCGGGATCAGGGCCGGAGGCGGAACGGAGGAGACACAGGCCGCGAGCGAAAGCGGCCAAGCCGCAGCGGCCGAACGGAGGAGGGCGGCACGTATCACGCGACGACCCGCTTTCCCGGAAAGACTTCGCCCTATGGATGGGAATTTGTTTTTCACTAGATTCAAAGATGGGCCCGGTGGGGGATGGAGTCAAGGCGAAACAGGGTGGTCTGAAGGTCCATCAGTGAAAGGGAAGGCGGCGAGGAGGTGTTTTGGACAACCCAAACGATGGTGAAGCTCTGCCCGGCGGACCTTCCGGGCAGAGCTTCACCATGGCTGCCTCGGGGCGACACGCGGCTGCGCTTCAGCTGCAACAGGCCACGTTGCCGGGGAGCGCGGCCGAGAGCTCAGGCGGCGGCGGTGCGGCTCTGCGGCGGGCCACGTCCATCGGTGCCCCTGGCGGCGAGGTGGCGCAGGATCCTCCGGATCACCGCGGGCTCCGTGAAGAATGCGACGATCCGCATCGTGGCCCCGCACCGTGGGTACACGAGGGGATCTGCCTCGTGGATGCGGGAGATGAGCTGCGCCTACCGGCGGCCCGAGGCTCGCGGAGGAACCAGCGGTCGTGGGAGGTGGGGGTGTGGTTCCCAGGTTTGTCAACTGCACCGGACCTGGTACGTGTCCTATCTCGTCAGCTTCCGGTACGTGATCCGGTGCGGGCGGGTGGCGGCGTCGCCGAGCTGCTGCTTGCGCCACTCCTCGTACTCGGTGAAGTTGCCGTCGAAGAACGTGACCTTGGACTCGCCCTCGAAGGCGAGGATGTGGGTCGCGATGCGGTCGAGGAACCAGCGGTCGTGGGAGATGACGACCACGCAGCCGGCGAACTGCTCGAGGGCGTCCTCGAGCGCGCGCAGGGTGTTGACGTCGAGGTCGTTGGTGGGCTCGTCGAGGAGGAGGACGTTGGCGCCCTCCTTGAGCATGCGCGCGAGGTGGACGCGGTTGCGCTCGCCGCCGGAGAGCTGGCTGACCTTCTTCTGCTGGTCGGCGCCGGAGAGGTTGAAACGCGAGCAGTAGGCGCGCGCGTTCATGCGCACCTTGCCGAGCATGACGTCGTCCTGCCCCTCGGAGATGATCTCGAACACGGTCTTCTCCGGGTCGAGCGTGCGCGACTGGTCCACGTACGCGAGCTGCACGGTATCACCCTTGCGCAGCGTCCCGGCGTCCGGCTTCTCCTCGCCGACGATCATCCTTGCGAGGGTGGTCTTCCCGGCACCGTTGGGGCCGATCACGCCGACGATTGCGCCGGGCGGCAGGGAGAACTCGACGCCCTCCATCAGCAGCTTGTCGCCGAAACCCTTGGCCAACCCCTTGGCCTCGATCACCAGGTCGCCGAGGCGCTCGCCCGGCGGGATGTAGATCTCGAGGTCGCGCGCGACGTCCTCCTGCCGCGCGGTGAGCAGCTGCTGGTACGCGTTGATGCGCGCCTTGCCCTTGGCGCGGCGCGCCTTGGGCGCCATGTGGATCCACTCCAGCTCGCGCTGCAGCGTCTTCTGGCGCTCCGACTCCTGCTTCTGCTCCTGCCGCAGCTTCTCCTGCTTCTGCTGCAGCCACGAGGAGTAGTTGCCCTTCCACGGGATCCCCTGGCCACGGTCGAGCTCGAGGATCCACCCCGCGACGTTGTCGAGGAAGTAGCGGTCGTGGGTGACCGCGATGACGGTGCCCTCGTATTTCTGGAGGTGCTGCTCGAGCCACGCGACGGTCTCGGCGTCGAGGTGGTTGGTGGGCTCGTCCAGGAGCAGGATGTCGGGCTTCTGCAGGAGCAGGCGGCAGAGCGCGACGCGGCGCAGCTCGCCGCCTGAGAGCACCTTGATTGACGTGTCGCCGGGCGGGCAGCGCAGCGCGTCCATCGCCAGCTCGAGGCGCGAGTCGAGGTCCCACGCCTCGAGCGCGTCGAGCTTCTCCTGCACCTCGCCCTGGCGCGCGAGGAGCTTGTCCATCTCGT
>JAIQFQ010000088.1 GCA_020073245.1 Terriglobia bacterium
CGTCGTCGCCAACGATCTGGCAAAGAGCGCGCCGCAGGCGTCCGCTGCTGGAGATCACGCAGCCCTGGATAGCGCGCTTGTCGCACCGGTCATCATCGCCGGGGATGTTGCCGGGCTGCTCTGCCTGATCAACAGGCCAGGGGGCTTCTCCGCGGCCGACTCCCAGCTCATCGAGGTCTTTGCCGAGATGGCTGCCGTGGCGATGCTCAACAGCCGCACCGTCAACGGCCTCGTGAAGAACCGGAACGGTCTCGAGAGGAAGGTGCGCGAGGGCACCGCGCAGCTGCTCGAGGCCGAGGAGAAGTTCAGGACGCTTGTCGAGAACCTGCCCGACATCGTCGCGCGCTTTGACCCGGATCTGCGACACCTCTACGTCAGCCCTGCGGTCGAGCGCGTCACCGGACGTCCCCCGCAGGAGTTCGTGGGCAAGACGAACCGCGAGTTGGGGATGCCGTCCGAGCTGGTCGAGACGTGGGACGATGCCTTGCGGAGGGTCTTCGCGACCGGGCAGTCCGAAAGGCTCGATTTCGCCTTCCCGGGTCCGGATGGGACGCGGCACTTCAACTGGCGGCTCGTTCCGGAGCTCGGGCCCGGGGGTGCCGTCCAGTCGGTGCTGACCGTTGCCCGGGACGTGACTCACAGATGGCTCGCGCTCGAGGCCGAGCGGCGCGCCCGGACCGTTGCCGACCAGCTGCGCGACGCGACCGTGGCGCTCAGCCGCAGCCTCGACCGCGAGACCGTGCTGGCAACCCTGCTCGACCGCCTGCAAGGGATGGTCCCGTTCGACCGCGCCAGCGTGATGCTTCTCGAGGAGGCGTCGCGGGTCTCCGTTCGGGCCATCTTCGACGGCAACCGCGTGGTTCCGCTCCCGGCCGCGGAGCGCCCGGAGTTCGATCCGATCGACCATCCGATCGTCCACGGCATCCTGACGACCGGCACGGCGGTGCTGATCTCCGACGTCCGCACCCACCCCGACTGGAGCCTCCCGGTGGACCGTTCGTCCGAGGCGAGTTGGATGGGGGTCCCGTTGTACGCTCGCGGCAACGTGGCCGGGTTGTTCTCCCTGTCGAAGCGAGAGGCCGGGTACTTCAATGAGGAACACGTGAAGCTGGCCGAGGCGATGTCGTCCCAGGCCTCCGTCGCCGTCGAAAACGCTGTTCTCTTCGAGCAGATGCAGGCATCTACGGGGCGGATGCGGTCGCTTTCACGCCGCCTCGTCGAAGCGCAGGAGAGCGAACGGCGCAACATCGCCCGGGAGCTCCACGACGAGGCCGGTCAGGCCCTGACATCGTTGCGCTTCGGACTCCAACTGCTGGAGACGGAGATCGGCGAGGGCCGAGATGCCGCCGGACGGGTGGCGGAGCTCCTTCAGAGGACCGATTCCGTCATCGACGGCCTGCACCGCCTGGCGGTGGCCCTGCGGCCTGCGACGCTCGACGAGGTGGGGCTCGAGGCGGCCGCCCGACAGTACGCGCGATCGGCGGGGGCCAAGTTCGGCCTCGCGGTCCGATTCAAGACGCGCGGGTTCAAGGGCGAGCGTCTCCCGGCGGCGGTTGAGACGGCTCTCTACCGCGTCATCCAGGAGGCGATAACCAATGTCGTGCGCCACGCCCGCGCGACCCGGGTTGACGTGCTGATGGAGCGTCGCGACGACCGGGTCATGCTGATGGTGGAGGACGACGGCGTCGGGTTCGAGCCGGACAAATTCAAGGACGGCGATCACGTCGGCCTGCTCGGGTTGAAGGAGCGAGCCGAGGCCCTGGGCGGGACCCTGACGGTGGAGAGCACGCCCGGGGCAGGTACCACGGTCGTGGTGGAGGTGGAAAGTGCCGATCCGAATCCTGATCGCTGACGACCACGCGGTCGTTCGTTCCGGGATCCGGGAAGTGCTCGCGACCGATCCCGATCTCGAGGTCGTTGGCGAGGCAGAGGATGGTATCGAAACCCTGCGGCTCGCCGAGACGTTGCACCCCGATACGGTCCTGCTCGACATCACTATGCCCCCCGGGAACGGCATCAAGACCGCGAGGCGGCTGAAAGAGAAGCACCCGGACCTCGTGGTGCTGTTCCTCACCATGCACGAGGAGGAGGACCTATTGCACGAAGCGCTAGGTGCGGGCGCCGCGGGCTACGTGATCAAGCGGGCGAGTCGGGTTGAGATCATCCAGGCGATCCATGCGACGAATCAAGGGGACATCTACGTGCATCCTGCGATGACCCGCGCGCTCCTTCACCAGCCCGTCACGACGAACCACCGGCGCGGCCTGGCGGCGATCAGGCTGACCCGCCGCGAGCTCGACGTCCTGCGCCTTCTCGCCAAGGGGAACACCAACCGGCAGATCGCCGACCTGCTCCGCCTCTCGAGGCGCACGGTCGAGAACCACCGTGCCAACCTGATGGGCAAGCTCGGGCTGGTCAGCCGGGTCGAGCTGGTGAACTACGCCGAGGAGCACAACCTGCTCTAGACAGGCAGCAGGGGCGACCGGCGAGGCGCACCTCGCATCATTGAAGTCGATGGCGCAGTCACCATCGCCTGGAGAACAGGTGAATGATCGCCACGAACACGGCGGCGCCGATGATCGACCA
>JAIQFQ010000001.1:0-165000 GCA_020073245.1 Terriglobia bacterium
TCCACGTAGCTCCGGAACGCCAGCGCGTTGGCATCGCTCTCGTCCATGATGCCGCGGCCCAACTGCACGAGATGCCGGAACTGACGCTCCGCGAGGGCCACCTCGGTCGCCAGATTCTCCTGGAACCCTACGGGTCCGCTCGAGCGCGCCGGATGGTTTTCCAGGTTGAAGAAGCGTTCGATCGCCTTGAGGTGGGTTTCGAACTGGACGAGCTTGTCCCACGCCTCCGACGGGAATTCTGGTCCCGGGGCGGAGCCGTCGGTTCGGCCAGTCACCTCGCTCGGCCCGCGGGCCCCGTTCAGCGGCCGGCGCGGCATCCGGTCCCCCCGTGGGGCTCTTCCCCCATGGCACCATAGTAGACCGCAGTTCAGGGGCGGCTATCGGACCGGCGCTGCCCATCGTGCCGGTGCCCGCGCTGCCACCCCTGTAAGGTCTTCGCCGATACGGCGTAAGCGCCGTTCGGACAAGGGCACCTCGCCGCGCCGACTGACGCCTCTTCGGGGAAGGTGGCCGACCTGGCACTACGGCTAGTCGACCAGGCCCTCCTTAACGGCGTAGTACGCGATCTCGCTGTTGTTACGGAGGCTCAGCTTGGCGAGGACCCGTGAGCGGTAGGTGCTGACGGTTTTTGGACTCAGGGTGAGTTCCTTTGCGATCTCCTTCACCGTCTTGCCCCTGGCGATCATGCAGAGGACCTGTAACTCGCGGTCGGACAGGGCCTCGTGGGGCGACTGCCGGAATCGTCCCTGCACCTCGAACGCCAGGCTCTCGGCCGTACGCATACTGACGTAGCGCCCGCCGGAGGCGACCTTCCGGACTGCATTGACGAGTTCGTCCGGCCCACTGTCCTTGGTGAGATAGCCGGCCGCCCCGGCACGCAACGCACGCACCGCGTACTGCTCCTCCGGGTACATCGTGAGAATGAGCACTGCGAGACCGGGATGCTCGGCCCGAAGTTGCTTCAGCACGTCAAGGCCGCTGCGTCCCGGCATCCCAATGTCAAGGAGGACCACGTCGCACGGGGTGTGCCGCGCCTCGACCATGACCTCCTGGCCGTTGCAGGCCTCGCCGACAACCTTGATCTCTCCGGTCATGCCGAGGATGTGTTTCAAGCCGGCCCTGACCAGGGCGTGGTCATCGGCGACGAGGACTCGAATCATGGCGTCATCCGACCGGTATCTCCAGCAAGAAGCGGCACCCGCCTCCCGAGACGTTGTCCCACCGCAGCTTTCCCCCGGCGAGTCGACAGATCCTTGCGACCGTGGCCAGTCCCAGACCGGTCCGCTCGGGCGAAGTCGTGAAGTACGGTCTCCCTATCTCGTCGGCGTAGGAGTCCGGGATGCCCTTGCCGGAATCCTGGACCTCGATCCTCTCGAGGTGCGTCCTGCCCCTGTGCCACGCCACCCGGACCTGGCCCCCCGGCAACGACAAGCGGACCGCGTTGGCGAGCAGTTCCGCCAGGCAGAAGCGCAGCTGCTCGGGATCGATCACGACGCGCTCCTCGGCGCTGCCTTCCAGCACGAGCTCGACGCCGGCACGAGCCGCTACCTCCCGAACCGCAGCACGGGCCGCGCCGGCTGCCTCCGCCACGGGGACGGGCTCCGGATGTCCTGCCGTCATGGAGAAGTAGCGTTGCGTCTCTCTCGTCGTGGCGTCGAGCCTGCAGACCTCGCCCAGCATCTGCTTCAAGAGCTCGAGCGTCTCACCGGTCGGCCGGGCGACGTGCATCATCAGCGAGATTCCGGAGTTGAGGGCCGCCAAGGGGTTACGCAGCCGGTGGAGCAGGTCCGGGACCGCGTGCCTTGCTTCCAAGTCCGGCACACGCCTCATGCCCGCTCCTTCCGTGGCCGTTGCATCCGGCCCGACTGCCGACAGTTGGCGGCATCCGGATGGAGACGCTCGATCACCTTGGTTGCAGTCTATCAAGAAAAGGCGGTTCTCGAAACAGCCTCAAGAACTTCCGAAGTCCCGGCGCCAGCCGCGCGGCCGGAATGAGACGCTCTGCACCTGGGGCTCTCGCATGTCCCGATTTCCCGCGGCGACCGTGTTCTTCGATCGACGACCGAACGTGCGCCGCGCCGGCGCGCCGAAACACGGTATGATCTCTTCGGTGGAGTCGGCGTTCCTTGCCGCCCGACGACACAAGCCGCCGGGCCCTCGGGAGGTTGCCATGCGCGAGAGGCCAACCGTGGTTCTCACGATCTCGAGGCAGATGGGCAGTGGCGGCTCGTACATCGGTCAGGCGGTGGCGAATCGGTTCGGCATGCGCTACGCCGACCGGGACATCCTGCAACAGGCGGCGAAGGCCGCGGGGCTGAAGGAGGGCGACCTCGCGGCCGCCGAGGAGAAGGCCTCCGGTTTTTGGGAATCCCTGCTGCACTCGTTCTCCATGGGTGGGCCGGACACGACGTTCGTGCCGCCCGCCCTTCCCGCCATGTACACCGAGGATCTGTTCAAGTTGGAGAGCCTGATCATCCGGGAGATCGCCGACCGGTTCGACGCGGTGATCGTCGGACGGGCGGGGTTCCACGTTTTGGCGGGACGTCCCAACGTCATCAACATCATGGTGCACGCCGCGCGAGCGTCGCGGCTGAAACGCATCATGGAGCTGTACGGAGTCCAGACCACCAAGCAGGCTGAAGAGTTGGTCGAACGGTCGGACCGGCAGAGAGCCCAGTTTATCCACCGTTTCACGGGCAAGCGGTGGGATGACGCACATCTTTTCGATCTCTGCCTCGACACGGGTTCGACCGGACTCGAGGTCGCCACGGAGATCGTCGCCACCCTGGTCGAGAGCCACCTCGGACGCCGGTGGCGCGGGGCTCACACACCGGGCGTCTGAGACCCGGCCGCAAACGGTGCACCTCCCCGGAGATCCGTGGGGCCCGTGCGATCGAGCAACCACATCTCCCCGGCACTCGATTGCCGATCCCGGGAATCTGAACGAGAATCGCAGCGATGCCCAGACACGCGCTGAGGGCGATGACCGTTGCTGCCATGGTCGCCGGGGCGGCGTTGGTCGCACGCTTTTCCGGCACTGCCGCGGGGGGGGCCGACTCCTCCGGCTACCTCAACAGCGCACGCCTGCTCGCCCGCGGCCGATTGGCTGAGCCGGTACGCGCCGTTCCGGGTATTCTGGCGGCTAGCTACCCGTCCGGGATCTTCGTGCCGCTCGGCATGCGCCCGGGTCGTCGGCCGGCGACCGCCGCTCCCACGTACCCGGTCGGCCTCCCTCTCCATCTCGCGGCGGCCTCCCTGCTCCTGGGACCCGAACGCGCACCCGTCACGGTCAACGTCCTGGCCTGGATCGCCGCGGTTGTCCTTCTGTACCGCCTCGCCAGGCTGCTGGCCTTGCCGCGGACCTGGAGCGTCATGGCCGTGCTGGCTTTCGCAGTCTTCCCGGTCACGGTCCTCCAGTCGGTCCGGGTCATGAGCGACGTGCTGGCAACCGCGTGGTGCCTCGCCGCCGCCTTCTTCGCGTTGCGGGCGCGGAAGCACGGAACCTACGCTCTTGGCGCCGGCGTGAGCCTTTCCATCGCGGTTCTCGTCCGCCCGACCGATGCACTCGTGGCGCCTGCGCTTGCGCTTGCCGTCGGCGCGAGCCCCACCCTGCTCGCGGCCGCCGCAGCCGGAGCCGCACCCTGTCTTCTGGGGTTGGGCCTGTACAACCTCGCCGAGTACGGCCGTGCCGTGACGACCGGCTACACGGGCCTCGCTCCATCCGTCGCCCTGGCGAACTTGCCGAACGGCGTTCTGCACCTGGGCCGCTGGCTGGTGACGTTCCTCGGTGCACCCGCGGTCGCACTGGTCGGGCTCGGTGTCGTGAGGGCCGTGCGGGGCGACCGCCGGCAAGTCGTGCTGCTTACCTGGGCCGGCGCGATCGTGGGTTTCTACTCGCTGTACGAGCCGTCGCTCTACGGCTGGTGGCGGCTGCGATTCCTGCTGCCGGCCGTGCCTGCTCTCATCCTCAGTGCCCTCCTGGCGGCGAAGGAACTGCTCGCGAGCGCGGAAGAGGTTCGGGCCTCCCGTCCCGCTCTCCGCCGCGGCGCCGCCGCGGGCCTCGCTGTCGGTCTGCTCTGGTCGCTCGTGGTTTCGGGGTATTGGGTCGTCAGCCGAAAGGTATGGGAGGTAGGAAGGAGCGAGGACATCTACCCACGCTGTGTCGCCTGGGCGGAGCGCCGGCTCCCACCGAACGCCGCGCTCGTCTCGATGCAGACGAGTGGCGCCGTCAACTTCTACGGTCACCTCCCGATCGTGCGGTACGACCTCCTGGACCAGCCGACCTACGCCCGGTTCGTGGCAGACGCAAAGGCGCTCGGGATCCCCCTCTACGCCCTGCTCTTCCGGAACGACAGGCTCGAGTTCGAGCGTCGTTGGCCCGGAGAGTGGGTTCGCCTTGATGGTCTCGATGAAGCATCGCTGTGGCAGCTGAAGAGCGGTGCCGTTCCCGCCGCGAAGCCCTGACTGTTTCCGAGTTGTGTGCACCCGAAGCGGTTTCAGCCGGCTCCCCCCGCCGGGCGGGCCGTCGGAATGTGCCCGCCGCTCCTGTGTGTTGAGAAAGGCCGGCGGCGATCGATCAGCAGGGTCTATCCGGGCCCTAACTTGCAGGGGCCGAAGTCTGTTGACAGGGCAGCGCTCGGCCCATAAGCTTCTGCCCTTGGAAAGGTTTTGATCCTGAAAGTCTCGTGATCATGAGTAGCCCAGGGGTTGCCCGTTCGACCGTGCCAAGTCTCGGCGTCATCATCCGGTCTTGGTGGACCCTGATGGCAGAGGCCTCGCTTGGCGAGGACCTGGCGATCATGGCCGAGACCGGCCTGACGCTGCCTCAGATCCTGACCCTGTACACGCTGCACGACAACGGCCCTCGGTGCGTGTCCTCAGTGGCCCAGGTGCTTCACCTGTCCCAGCCGGCGACCAGCCAGCTGCTGGATCGCCTGGTCAAGGAACGCCTGGTCGACCGTGCCGAGGATCCCGGGGACCGCCGCCGTAAGCGACTGGCCATCACCCCACGAGGTGTCCGGCTCGTCACCAGACTCATCGAGGCCAAGAGCCGCAGTCTGAACCATGCGGCGAGCCGCTTGACCCCGCAAGTCCGGAGGAAACTCGCGGCGGTCCTTCAGGAGGCGCTTGCCCAGCTTCGGCGGGCAAACGCCGACGCTCCGGGGCCGGCCGTTCGACGGACCCGGAGCCTTCGTGAGCACCGGTGACCCACAACGAGGAGATGACGAGATGCCTCAACTTCACCAGCACAAACATCCCCGGCAGCCGATCCGGAACCGCGTGAGGCGGCCTGGCTCTGCGCTGGCGGCCGCGTTGGTCGCGTCGCTGGCCGCCGCGCAATCGTCGCCGACGGGGCAGCCGTTGATGACGCTCGACGAGGCCCTCCGGGAGATCGCGGCCCACTCCACCGCCAGCGTGACATCCCGGCTCGACCTCGGTGCGGCGATGGAGAGCACGAAGCGGGCGGAGGTCCCGTACCGTCCGACGGCCTCGGTCTCCGCCGGCTTCCAGGCCCGGGACAACCAGGTCCTCGCACGCCTCGGGGCACTTCAGGCGCCCACCACCCAACAGAACTTCTTTACCGGGGAGCTTGATGTCGGCTATCTCCTCTGGGACGGCGGGAAGCGGTCCTCGGCGCTCGCCAGCTCGAAGAGTGCCGAGGAGGCCACGGCGTTGCGCGGGCAGGCCGGTGTGCGCTCCGCTCAGCTCGACGGCCTGGTGAGCTACATCCAGGTCCTGGCTCTGAAGGCGCAACGCGTGGTCCTCTCCCAGCGCGTGGCCAGCCTGCAAGACCACCTGAGGGAAGTGAAGGACCTGTTCGACCAGGGCGTCGTCGCGCGCAACGACCTGCTCGAGACCGAAGTCCGGCTCCGCCTGGTCCAGGACCAGACGGCCCAGGTCGAGAACGGGGAAGCGGTGGCCTTGCAGACTCTGAACCGCCTCATGGGCCGCAGCCCTACGGAGCCGCTGGCCCTCCCTGCGTCGCTGCCTGCCCCGCCGCCGCTGGTTGCGACCTCGGGGGACCTGAAGAAGCGCGCCGCCGACTCCAACCGGCAGATGCTGGCGCTACAGGCCCGCCTGAGAGCTCAGGAGGACGTGGTCTCGTTCCACAAGAGCGAGAGCTACCCGACCTTCTTCGCGCAGGCCTCTCACACGTACCAGCAGAACCAATACCTCGTCTACCCCAACGCCAACTTCCTCTTCCTGGGCGTGACGTGGGAGGTGTACGACGGCGGCAGCCGCCAGGCGAACGTGCGAGAGGCGGATTACGCGGCGGCAAGGACGAGGGAGGAGATCGCGGATCTTCGGCGGCAGTTGGAGGTCCAGGTCGAGCAGGCGTATCGAGAGTACGCCCAAGCCCTGAAGGAGGCCGCGACCGCCGAGACCAACGTCGCGGCGGCCGACGAGAACCTGCGGATCGAGGAAGATCAGTACAAGGGTGGCCTCGCGAAGACCACGGACGTGCTGGACGCCGAGTCGGTCCTCGCAGACAGCCGCTTCTCCCTGGTCAACCAGCACTACAACGCGTACCTCAAGCAGGGCGCGCTTCTCACGGCCGCCGGTGAGGACCTTCCTACGTTCTTCGCCGGCGTGGGGAGCAACGGACAGGAGCAGTGACATGTTGAGGAAATGGATCAGCTTCGCGGTCATCGTTCTGGTGCTGGCGTCTATCGCCGTCGCCGGGTACCGCTACTGGCAGCATTCTCAGGTTCACCCGAACACAGAGGACGCGTACGTGTCCGGGGACGTGTTCTCCGTCGCGTCCCGCATCTCCGGAACGCTCCTGACGGTCGACATCGGCGAGAACCAGGCCGTCACGCAGGGTCAGGTCATCGCGATCCTGGATCCTCGTGACTACGAGGCCCAGGTTCAGCAGGCGAAGGCCGCGCTCGACGAGGCGCGCTCCGCGCTCGCCACCAACCGCGCCCAGATCGCGCAGGCTAGCGCCAAGGCCGACGCGGACGCGAGCAAGCTCGAGCTCGCTCGCATCAACCTCCAGCGCTTCGCCGAACTGTACAAGCGCAACTCGGCTCCCAAACAGCCGTACGACAACGCCGTGGCGGCCGAGCACGTAGCCGTTGCGGACCTTGCCGCCTCGCAGAAGGCTCTCGCCGCGGTCCAGGCAAACCTCACGGTCGCCGAGCAACACGCCAAGCTTCAGGAGACCCGTCTGGCCAACGCGGACCTGACCCGCTCGTACTGCACGATCGTCTCACCGGTGGCCGGCATCGTGAGCCGCAAGAGCGCCCAGGTCGGCCAGGTCGTGGCGCCCGGACAGCCTCTCTGCGCCGTGGTCCCGCTCGAAGGCGAGCACATCTGGGTCGAGGCGAATTTCAAGGAAACGGAGCTGCGCAGAATCCGGGTCGGCCTGCCTGCGACGTTCCATACCGACGTCGAACCGGACCGCGAATACCGCGGGTGGGTGGCAAGCCTGTCGGCGGGGACGGGAGCCGCGTTCTCGCTGCTCCCCCCCGAGAACGCGACCGGGAACTGGGTGAAGATCGTCCAGCGCCTGCCGGTGCGGATCGCGATCGACCCGGGGAGCAACAGCGACCAGTCGCTGCGCCTCGGCCTTTCCGTCCACGTTGAGGTGGACACGCTGGCCAAAGCGCGGGTTCCTGCCGCGGTGCGGACCACGGCCAACCAGGGTCCCGCGCGCTGACGGTCGAGCAAGCGATGGACCAGGACCACCCGGCTCACCGGTACCTGATGGCGTTCACCTCGATGCTCGGCACCCTCATGGAGGTCGTGGACACGTCGGTTGCTAATGTCTCGCTGCCCCACATGCAGGGGACGTTCTCGGCCGGCGTCGACGAGATCACTTGGGTGATTACCTCGTACCTGGTCGCCAACGCGGTCGTTCTCCCGATCACCGGGTGGCTCGCCAACCACTTCGGCCGGAAGCGGTTCTACCTCTCGTGCCTGACCGTCTTCACGGTGGCCTCGCTGGGCTCGGGGGCCGCCCCCACGCTGCCGTTCCTCGTGGTCATGCGGGTGATCCAGGGCTTCGCCGGCGGCGCGATGGTGCCGATGTCGCAGGCGATCCTGCTCGACGCCTTCCCGAGAGAGGAGCGCGGCAAGGCCATGGCCCTGTTCGGGGTCGGCGTCGTGTTCGGCCCGATCATCGGCCCCACCCTTGGCGGCTGGATCACGGACACCTGGGGATGGCGGTGGGTGTTCTACATCAACATACCGGTCGGGATGCTGGGGCTGATCCTCGGACTGATGCACATCACCGACCCGCCGTACCTCCGGCGCCAGAAGGGCGGCGTGGACTTTCTGAGCTTCCTGTTCATCTGCACCGGTCTCGGCAGCCTCGAGATCTTCCTGAACCGGGGTCAGCGCTTCGACTGGTTCGACAGCAACTTCATCAAGATCTTCGGCCTCACGGCCGCCACGGGGATTGCTCTGTTCATCTGGCGCTCGCTTACGGCCGAGCGGCCGCTGGTGGACCTGCGGATCTTCAAGAACCGCTCGTTCGCCTCCGCCACTGTGCTGATGTTCCTGCTCGGCTTCGGCCTCTTCGGCTCCTTTACGATGCTGCCGCTCTACGTCCAGAACCTGATGCGTTACACCGCTACCTGGGCCGGCCTCGTGATCTCACCCGGCGGGATCGCCTCGCTGTTCGCAATGGGATTCGTCGCAGCCTTGATAGGGAGGGTGGACACGCGCCTCCTCGTGCTCGTGGGCGGCATTCTCAACATCGCCGCCATCTGGCTGCTGCAGTCGGTGGACCTGCACGTGAGCTTCGGCTACCTGATGCTCTCTCGCCTGGTGCAGGGGTTCGGACTCGGGTTCCTGTTCGTGCCGATCAGCACGGCGGCGTTCTCGCACCTCCCGCCGGAGCAGATCGGCCAGGCCACAGGCCTCTTCAACCTGCTCCGCAACGAGGGTGGCTCCGTCGGCATCGCGATGTCCGCCACGGTGCTCGCGCGCCACGCCCAGCTCCACCAGGCCCGCCTGATCGACCACATAACGCCCTTTAGTCCGGTGGTGCGGGAACGCCTCACCGCAGCCGCGCACGGGTTGTTTCCGGTCGCTGGCCTGGATCCGATCACCACCCAGGCGCTCTCGACTCGGATGATGTACGGCCAGGTTCAGCTCCAGGCTGTCGTCGAGGCGTACGTGGACGTCTTTTGGATGCTGACGCTCGCGTTCGTTCTGTTCCTCCCGTTCATCCTCATGCTCTCCGGGGAGACCGCGAAGGCTCCGACCGCCGCCCACTGATCGTGGCGCCGCCGGCGTCGGACGAGGGGAGCAGAAAGACGGAGGACGGAAGAGGGACGAGACCGACGCCTGGACGGTCGTGCTCCTCCTCTCCCGTCTTCCTTCTGCCCCCTTCCTGGTCCCCTACCGGCGCGGTTACACGCCTCACTGCAACGCCCCCTCGCTTCTGCCGGCCACGTACCATGGCCCCTCGCGCGGGAATTGCAGCGATCACCTTGCCATTTCAGCTATCGGACGGAGATTGGAACCGTCGGAATCGGGGAGGGACCTCTTGGAAAGCAGAGCGCTCGGACGGCAGGGGTTGACGGTCTCGGGGTTGGGGCTCGGCTGCATGGGGATGAGCGAGTTCTACGGCCCGGCCGACGAGAGCGAGTCGATCGCCACCATCCATCGTGCGCTCGACCTCGGCGTCACGTTCCTCGACACCGCCGACATGTATGGGCCGTTCGCCAACGAGCGTCTCCTCGGCAAGGCACTGTCGGGGCGCCGGAACCAGGTCGTGCTCGCGACCAAGTTCGGCAACGAGCGCCGGGCCGACGGGACCTGGGTCGGCGTCAACGGCCGTCCCGAGTACGTCCGCACGGCGTGTGACGCCTCGCTGAAGCGTCTTGATCTGGACTTCATCGACCTCTACTACCAGCATCGGGTCGACCCCAATGTGCCGATCGAGGAGACGGTCGGCGCGATGGCCGAGCTCGTGCGTGCCGGAAAGGTGCGGTTCCTCGGGCTTTCGGAGGCGGCGCCTGCGACGATCCGCCGCGCCCACGCCACCCATCCGATCAGCGCCCTGCAGACCGAATACTCGTTGTGGACGCGCGACGTAGAGGAAGGGATCCTGCCGACGGTGCGGGAGCTGGGAATCGGCTTTGTCGCCTACAGCCCGCTCGGGCGCGGGTTCCTGACCGGCCGGTTCCGGAAGCTGGAGGATTTTCCCGAGGGGGACTTCCGCATCCACTCGCCTCGTTTCGAACCGGAGAACTTCGCGAAGAACCGGGAACTCGCGGCCCGCGTCGAAGCGATCGCGTTTCGCCTCGGGGTCGCTCCCGGGCAGCTTGCGCTCGCCTGGGTGCTCGCACAGGGCGATGACATCGTCCCCATCCCGGGGACGAAGCGGCGCCGCTATCTCGAGGAGAACGTCGGAGCAGTCGGCATCCACCTCGCGCCCGCCCTGCTCGCCGAGCTCGATCACGCAGCGCCGAGGGGCGGGACCGCCGGCGCCCGTTACCCGGAATCGGCCATGCGCTCCGTCAACCGGTAGCGCCCGCGGGTGGCGCCGCCTGCGGATGAGCGCCGAGGCGCAGGGCAGAATCATGTGGGAGGGTCTCCGGGCCGTTGGGCGCACCGTCGCTTCCCGCAGTCGGGTCCGGCGGCTCGGGGAAGGTTGCCATGGGGTTTCCGAATTCAGGGCCGACGTTCCAGAGAACCGACCGTACCTCCGCATGTCGGGCTTCTTACAAGAGGATGAGGGGCCGGAGATGCTAGGGCGTCTCGCCGCCGAGCTCGACAGACTCCGGCGCAACTTCGAGGTCATCCTCGAGATGACCGGCCTCGGACCGGGTTCGCCGGAAACTGCAGGGATGCTCCACCAGGCGGGCGAGTTGATCGAGGCGCGCGGGAGACGCCGGGGGGTGTGGATCATCAGCGCTTGGGCGACCACCTTGCTGCAGTTCAAGGGCAAGCTTGGGGGGTTGTTCGAACCGGATGCGACACGGACCGCCGGATCAGTCCCTGAGGCGGAACACGTCCTCGAAACCTGGGATGCGCCTCCGGGCGCCCCCGCGGCGCACCGAATCGCGAAACGGGAGAAACGGTTGCGGCCCGGTGTCGGCGGCCTCGGCTTCGTTGACACCCTCCCCGGCCTACCGGTACACTCCGCCGCGCGGTGACGTAGCCAAGTGGTAAGGCAGGGGCCTGCAAAGCCCTCATTCGGCGGTTCGAATCCGCCCGTCACCTCCACCCGTCCCCTCCCCACGACCCGGTCTGACGTTCGGTGCTGCTGCATTTGGGCCACGATCGAAGGAAACTACCCACGCCGGGGTTGTTGATAGCAGACCGATGACGCAGATCGACGGCCACAGCGAGCTCATGGAGCGCGTTGCGCGCGACGATGACGCCGCGCTCGACGCCCTGATCAATGCGTTCGCACCCGCGCTCCTCCGCTTCGCCCGCCGGACGCTGTTCGACCCGGCCGACGCCGAGGACGTCGTACAGGATGCCTTCGTGCGGGTCTGGCGGGCGCGCCACCGCTGGCAGCCCAGCGCCTGCGTCTCGACCTACCTCTACACGATACTCACCCGGCTCTGCCTCAACCGTCGGCGCTCGCTGTTCCGCAGGCCGGCGCACACGCGGCTGCCGGAGGCGGACGACGGCGCGCACCCCGGCGACCTGGCTCCGGGCCCGGAGCGCCTCGCGGCCTCGTCCCAACTCCGGAGAGCGCTGGCGGCCGAGCTGGCGGCACTCCCCACCAACCAGCGGGCGGCCGTACTGCTCCGCCTTGAGGGTGACCTCTCGTACCAGGAGATCGCGGCGGCGCTCGACACCACGGCCGCGGCCGTCGAGTCGCTGCTGTCGCGGGCCCGCAGCCGCCTGCGAAAGCGGCTCGCCGGCTGGGTGACCGAAGGAAACTCTGCACCGCGGGGTTGACAGGAGTGGAACGGGAATGAGCGACCACACGCACCCCCGCATCGAGGTCTTCCACGACGGTGAGCTCCCCGCCGGGGAGGCCGCACGGGCCGAGGCGCACGTGTCCAGCTGCGCCGAGTGCCAGCGGGCGCTAGCGGCGATCCGCACCCTCGACGCGGCGCTCGTCGAGCCGACGGCGACGGTCCCGCCAAGGTTCTCGACCACGACACGCGCGCTGGCCCTGAGGCGGCGGTTGCCGGAGGTGCCGCTCTGGTGGCTGGCGCTCCCCGCCCCCTGGCGGGCCGGCTTTGCCGCCTTGCTTCTCCTGGCAGCGATCGCCGGCGTGCGGCTCGGAGAGACGGTCATGGCGGAGCGCTCGAACGCTGCCGAGCTCGCTGCGGCTCTCGACACCCCGGTGACTGACGCCATGCTTGCCCTGCCCGGGGCGGAGGTAGGGCGATGAGGTTACGGTGGTTGGTGCTCCTGCTTGGCCTATCGGTCGCTACTAACGTGACGCTGGGAGCGGCGTTGTGGGTCTCCTGGCACGGTGGCCGAACCCTGGCGGCCGCGCTCGGCCAAACCTGTTCCGCCCCCTTGTGCGACGACGAGAAAAGGGTGCGCGAGGAGCTTGCGGCTTCCCTGTGCGCTCCCATTCCCGACCGGGCCGCAATCGGCGCGACGCTCGCCCGCCTCGACGAGGTCCGGGCGCGTCAGCGCGTGGCGATCGTCGAGCGTTGGCTCACGCGGTGCTCCGGCGCAGGCGCCGACGAAAGGACCGCGCTCGCCACAACCGTGAAGCGAATGTTGTGCCCCTGGCAAGGCGGACGCGGCGCAGTGTGCTGCCCCCCGTCGCCGACCCCGGGGGCGCGTTCCGATACCAAACCGCAGCATGGACAATCATAAGGAGACACGTATGAGGCGCTTCTTCCTGTTGATAGCTCTGGCCGCCCTGGTGGCCACTCCGTTGATGGCGGCCGACGCCGCCGCCCCGATGGCCTGCTGCAAGGCCGCCGGCGTCGAGCACACCGTGACGAACCTCGACAACGGCGTCAAGGTGATGATGACGGCGAAGGACCCCAAGGCCGTGGCGATGATCCAGGAGATGTCCGCCACCTGCTGCAAGGACTGCCCGATGGGCGCCGAGGGCGTGACGCGCACCGTCGAGAAGACCTCAGCCGGCGTCACCATCACCGCAACAGCCGCGAACCCGGAGTTGGTCAAGAAGCTTCAAGCGCACGCCGCGATGATGACCACGGGGGGCGAGATGAAGGGGTGCTGCAAGGGCAAGGGTGACGCGAAGGCCATTGGGGGGAAGTGCTCGCACGCCACGAGCGACGCGAAGCAAACCTGAGGTGAGGCAAGAGATGAAACGCAAAAGGTAAAACGGGAAAGGTAAGACGGAAGAGGTGAGACAGAAGACGTCAAACGGTGAAAAGAGACGCGGCCGCCCGGCGGGCGGCCGCTACGTTTCCTGCCCGCCGGCATTTCGTCTTCCCTCTTCCCTCTCCCGTCTAGCCTTCGACCTCTGACCTTTGACTTTTGACCTTTGACCTTTGAGCTTTGGCGCTTGACCGTTGGCCTGTCCGCTTCGAGCCTCCGACGTCAGGCTCCGATGCCGTTACAATGGCGGCACAATGAACGAGACACCCAAGTTCCTGTCCGAGACGTGGGGACTTCCGATCCGCCGGCCGGAGCCAGGTAAGAAGACGACGTTCTTCGGCTTCCTGCGCGCCCGCTTCGTCACGGGTTTACTGGTGGCGTTCCCGCTCGTCGTGACGATGTTCTTCGGACGGTTCCTTTTCGATCTGATTGACCGGTGGGCCGACCCGATCAGTCAGCAGCTCTTCAACCGCCCGGTACCTGGGTTCGGGGCGGCGATCTTCGTTCTCGGCATCTTCCTGCTGGGCGTGCTCGCCCACAACGTCCTCGGCCGGCGCGTGCTGCACTGGGGCGAGAAGATCTTCGCCCGAATTCCCGTGCTGCGGGCTGTCTACACAGGCACGCGCGAGGTGACGAGGGCGTTCGCCTCCAACCGCTCGAAGAGCTTCCGCCGGGTGGTGCTGGTGCCGTTCCCTGCCGCCGACGTGTGGGGGGTGGCCTTCGTGACGGGCGAGTTCGACGAGCACACGCCGGAGGGCAAGAGGCGCGTGGTCACGGTGTTCATGCCGACGACGCCGAACCCCACCACCGGCTTCTTCCTCGTCTACCCGGCGAACGCGGTCAAGGCCACAGACCTTTCGGTGGAGGAAGCGCTCCGCATGGTGATCTCCGGCGGCCTCGTGACCGCCACGCAGTCGCGTCTGTTTCCGGCCCCGGCCGCGAGGGACGCCGCACCTTGAGCCGCAGGCCAAAGGGCACTCCAACGTCACCCGCGCGCTCGGCGGCGATCGAGGCGGGGCTCGCGGCTGCATACCCGGACGCGACCTGCGAGCTCGATTTCTCGAACCCGTATGAGTTGCTGGTCGCGACGATCCTCTCGGCACAGTGCACCGACGCACGGGTCAACATGGTGACGCCCGCGCTCTTCGACCGGTTCCCACACGCACGGGCGCTCGCCGCCGCCAAGCCGGCGGTGCTCGAGGCGCTGATCCGCCCGACGGGGTTCTTCCACAACAAAGCGAAGTCATTGCTCGGGATGGCGCGGGCCGTGGTTGAGCACCACGGGGGCGAGATCCCGCCGTCCATGGATGACCTCACGAGACTGCCGGGGGTGGGACGAAAGACGGCCAACGTGGTGCTCGGCACCGCGTTCGGGATGTCCACGGGGGTGGTCGTGGACACCCACGTGGCACGACTCTCGCGGCGCCTCGCGCTCTCCGCCAACGAGGACCCGGAGAAGATCGAGCGCGACCTGATGGAGCTGTTCCCGCCGGCGAGCTGGGTCGCGCTCGGCCACCGGCTCATCCTGCACGGGCGACGGGTGTGCAACGCCCGGAGGCCCGGGTGCGACACGTGCCCGCTCGCTCCGCTCTGCCCACGGATCGGCGTGTGAGGATCGCGGTCGGAAGCCTGCGTGGGCCGAAGCTCGCCGGCGTTCGTGCGGCGCTGGAGCGTCTCGCGGGCGTGCCGTGGCCCGATGGCGCGGTCGAGCTGCTTCCAGTGGACGCCGTGAGCGGGCAGGCCGACACGCCGCTCTCAGCGGAGGCCACCCTCGCGGGAGCGCGCGCTCGCGCCCGAGCGGCGCTCGGCTCGGCACCCGGGGCGGACATCGCTCTCGGCCTCGAGGGAGGCGTCGAGATCTTGGGCCGCGAGCCGCTCGAGGTGGCGCTGCGCAACTGGGCGGTTGCGTGGGACGGCAGCCGCGAAGGGATCGGCTCGAGTGCGGGGGTTCTGCTGCCGGAGTCGGTGGCGGCGGCGGTCCTGGCGGGCGAGGACCTCGCGGCGGTGATCGACCGCTGCGCCGCGGAACACGACGTGCGCTCCCGCCAGGGCGCGTTCGGGGTGCTCACCGCCGGCGTCGTCAACCGGGCCGATGCCTACGCTCAGGCGGTGCTGACGGCCCTCGCGCCGTTCTATGCAGCCGGATGGTCGGGCCGCGGCCCCCGCCCGGCCCGGGAGTGACGCCGGCCGCGCAAGTGGCGGCCGGCCGCCGAGCGTGGTACAAGGAGCCCGGAGGAGCGATGCAGCCAACCGGCCCCTGGGGCGGCGGGATCGAGGTGATCACCGGAAGCATGTTCTCGGGCAAGTCCGAGGAGCTGATCCGCCGCCTGCGGCGTGCGATCATCGCCAAGCAACGGGTGCAGGTGTTCAAGCCGGGGCTCGACGACCGCTACGCCGCCGGCCAGGTCGTCTCGCACTCGAAATGGCGCCTGGAAGCGGTGCGCGTCGCAAAGGCCGCCGACATCCTCGAGCGCATCGACCCGCGCACCGACGTCGTAGGGATCGACGAGGCACAGTTCTTCGACGCGGACCTGGTGCGTGTCGCCGGTCACCTCGCAGACCTCGGCAAGCGCGTGATCCTCGCCGGCCTCGACATGGACTTCCGCGGGCGGCCGTTCGGGCCGATGCCCGAGCTCCTCGCCGTGGCGGAGGACGTCGAGAAGGTCCACGCGATCTGCGCCCGCTGCGGTGCCCCTGCGGCGTACACCCAGCGCCTGACCCAGGCGCAGGAGCAGGTTGTGGTGGGCGCCGCCGACGTGTACGAGGCGCGCTGCCGCCGCTGCTTCGAGCCCGGCGGCCCCGCCGTCCAGCCCGATCTCTACCCTCCCGACGAAGACTGATGCCGCCCCGTCGGTGGGGCCTTTGGAGGCGCTGGGCTGCGTCTGTCGCCGTATTGCTGCACAGATGCAGGTGATCGGCCCGCGGGGCACCCCGAAGCTCCGCCTGTGCTCCTTCGCCTCTCCACTCGGCCCATTCTCACGCTCGCTGCAAGGACGGAGTCTCTGTTCCTCTTGACGACTCCCTGGCCGGGGCGTGTAATGGCGCGGTGTCCCCGTTGAGCAAGCGGCAGTGGCGGTTCTTCCTCGCGGTAGCGGCGCGCGTCGCGCCGCCGTGCGAGCGGCTCGACCCGGCGGGGCAGGCGCGCTTCAACGCAATCGTCGGGAAGGCTCTGGCCGCCCGCCCTCGAAGCCTGCAGCGGCAGTTCCGGCTGTTCCTGACGCTGCTGCGCTGGGGGCCCGCATTGCGCTTCGGCGCGTCGTTCGACCGTCTCGAACCCGTCCGACAGGACGCGGTGTTGCGCTGGCTTCTCGACGCCCCGATCCTCAAGCTGCGGTCGGGGTTCTGGGGAGTGCGGGCGCTAGCGTTCATGGGGCTGTACGGGCAGCCCGAGGTGTGGCCCGCGCTCAGGTACGCGCCGTCGTTCAACGGCAACCGGTTCCTCCATGATTGAGAGATCGTACGACGTCGTGATCGTGGGCTCGGGCGCCGGCGGCGGCACCGTGGCACAGGCGCTGGCCCCGGCCTGCCGCGAGGGGCTGCGCGTGGCGGTCCTGGAGTGGGGCCCGAAGCTGCGCGAGGACGAGTACACCGGTCGCGAAGCGGAGATGGCGGAGAGGCTCTACTTCGACTCCGGCGGTGTTCTCACCCGCGACGGCACGATGACGCTGGCGTTCGGGCGTGCGTACGGCGGCTCGACGGTCGTGTACACCGGAACATCGCTGCCGCTGCCTGCCGAAGTGCTCGGGCGCTGGGGCGTGTCCGGACTCGCACACGACGACCTCCTTGCCCGCTCGAAGAAGTACATGACCGAGAACAACGTCCACCTGCTCGAAGGAGACCGGATCAACGACAACAACCGGCTCTTCGCCCGGGCGTGTCGGAGGCTCGGATACCGCGTCGAGCAGTTCCCGATCAACGTGAAGGGATGCAAGGGCTCCGGCCTCTGCAACCTCGGTTGCCCGAACGCCGCCAAGCAGGGCACCAACCGCGTGCAGCTCCCTGCAGCCGAGGCGTCCGGCGTCGAGGTGATCACCAACTGCAAGGTCGAGCGGATCGGGAGCCGCGAGTGCGTCGCCACGGTCGCGAACCCCCCGTGGGGGGAACCGTCGCGCTCGGAGCCCGGAGAGTACCTGGTCCGCGCACGGGCGATCGTGGTGGCCGCGGGTGCGGTCAACTCCCCCGCTCTGCTTCTGCGTTCGCGCCTGCCGGCCAATCTCCCCGCACTGGGGCGCTACGTCACCACCCACCCCGCGCTGATCCTCGTCGGCGAGCACGACCGGCCAATCAGCAACTTCCACGGGCACCCCAAGAGCTACTATTGCGACCACTTCGTGGCCTCGGGGAGGTTCCTGCTCGAGACCTGCATGTACTTCCCGTTCACCACGGCGAAGAACCTCATCGGGTTCGGTCCCGAGCACGCCGAGCTCATGAGCCGGCTGGACCGGATGCAGATGATCCTGGTGCTCGCCATCGATCCCGCCCTACCCGACAACCGCGTCACCGTGAGTCCGACCGGCGAGCCGGTCGTCAACTACCGGTTCACCGACGGCGTGCTCGACGCCCTGGTCGAGTCGCAACGCGCGGCCGCGCGGATCTTCTTCGCGGCCGGGTGCCGGCGGGTGCACGCTCCGGCGGGGCTGAGTTTCTTCATCGGGGCCGAGGATGTCGGGCGCCTCGACGAACGCATCACCAGGGAGGCGTTCAAGCTGGGGAAGGTCTCGATCTCGAGCGCCCACCTGATGGGCGGCTGCCGAATGGGGGCGGACGCCGGCACGTCGGTCACCGACGCCTGGGGGCAGGTCCACGGGTTCCCGTGGCTCTTCGTCGCCGACGGGAGCCTGTTCCCCGCGTGCGCCGAGATCAACCCGTACGTCACGATCATGGCGCTCGCCGACCGCGTCGCCGAGCGGGTTCGCGCGCGCCTGCCGGAGCTGCCCCGATGAGCGAGTCCGGCGCGCGGGTCGTGGTGCGGGCGCTGGAGGACGAGGGCGCCCGGCTCACCTTCGGAATCCCCGGCACGCACAACATCGAGCTGTACGACGCGCTCGCCGCCTCGGGCCGCGTCACGCCGGTGCTGGTCACCGACGAGCAGAGCGCTTCGTTCATGGCGGACGGATTCGCCCGCAGCGGTGGTGGGGTCGGCGTGGTCAACCTGGTGCCCGGCGCGGGGATGACCCACGCCCTGTCGGGGATCGCCGAGGCGCTCATGGACGGTGTGCCGATGGTGGTGCTGGCCTGCGGGATCCGTTCCGACACCGGCCGCGCGTACCAACTTCATTCCATCGACCAGCTCGCGGTGGTGCGGCCGGTGGCCAAGGCCGTGCTGCCGGTTCGCGAGCCACGCGACCTATATGCCACGGTGCGGCGGGCGTTCGCACTCGCGCGGGCCGGCACCCCCGGCCCGGTTGTCGTGGAGGTCCCTGCCGAGCTGTACTTGCTGCACCACGATTTCGGCACGCCCGCATACGAGCCGCCCGAGGCCTCGCCACCTCCACCCGACCCGGCGGCGATCGAACGCGCCGCCGCGATGCTCGCGGGCGCGCGATGCGTGCTGGTCTACGCCGGGTACGGCGCCAGGGGCGCCACCGAACCGCTCCGCCGCCTCGCGGAGCGCCTGGGCTCTCCGGTAGCGACCACGATCCAGGGGAAGGGCGTGTTCCCCGAGTCGCATCCCCTGTTCCTCTGGAACGGCCTGGGCAGGATGGCGCCGGCGTTCGTGCGCGACGTCGAGCGCGGTTGCGACGCGATGCTCGCGGTGGGATGCCGTTTCTCGGAGGTGGGAACCGGGAGCTGGGGCTTCACACCCCCAGGGACGCTCGTGCACGTCGACATCAACGCCGACGTGTTCGATCGCAACTTCCGGGCCTCCGTCACGATCGCCGCCGACGCCGCGGCCGCCTTGACGGCCCTGCTGGAGCGTCTGCCGGCCCGACAGCGCGACGATGCGCTCGAGCGGACGATCACATCGGGGCACAACGGCGTTCGCGAGGAGCAGAGACAGGCTACCGCCGCCAACCGCGTGTCCCCGGCGGCGCTCTTCGATTCCCTGCGTGATCTGTGCGGCCCAGACGCGGTCTTCGCCGCAGACAGCGGCAACGGCACGTTCCTCGCGATGGAGCACCTGTGCCTCGAGGCACCGGGACGATTCCTGGCGCCGATCGACTACTCGTGCATGGGCTACAGCGTGCCCGCCGCGATCGGAGCGAAGCTCGCCAGCCCGCACCGGGACGTCGTGGCGCTCGCCGGCGACGGTGCGCTCCTCATGACGGGCCTCGAGCTCTTGACCGCCTCGGCGTGCGCCGCGGGCGTGGTGGCGGTTGTGCTGCGCGACGAGGAGCTCGCGCAGATCGCGCAGTTCCAGCGCACGGCGCTGAACCGCGCGACGTGCTCCCGGGTGGCGCCGTACAGCGTGCAGGCGTTCGCAACGGCAACCAACTGCGAGTACGCGGCCGCGATGAGCGACGCCGATGTGCGGCCGGCGCTGGCCAAGGCCCTCGGGGCCGCCCGCGCCGGCCGACCCGTGATGGTCGAGGTCGCGATCGACTACTCGCGGAAGACCTACTTCACACGCGGCGTGGTGGCAACAACGTTCTGGCGCCTGGGATGGGGCGAGCGGATCCGCCTGCTGGGCCGAGCCATCGGCCGCCGGCTCGGCGGAGCGTGAATTTCGTCACGCCGTCTGCAGAGCAGCTCACTTCGGTCGCGCGGCAAACGCGCCGGACGGCACGTTCTCGAACGTCACCTGGGCGCCGCGAGCCAGCCCGTGCGCGCGCGAGTAGCCAGCGTTGACCAGCAGGACGGAACGGGCGGGCTGGGCATTCTTGAACATCGGGCACGGGTCGAACCTGCAGGGGGGAGCATCTGGAAGAACGTCGGCGACCTTGCCCGACGCGTCGAGCCACACGATGTCCAGCGGCATCAGCGTGTCCTTCATCCAGAACGAGAAGATCCCGTCACTGTCGAACGGAAAGAGCATCCCGCGGTCCACCGGGAGGCTGTCCCGGAACATCAGGCCGGACTTCTTCTCCTTGTCGGAGAGTGCCAGCTCGAGCTGCAGACGGCTGCCGTCGGGAACGATGCACGCGGGTCCGGTCGCGGAGCCTGCGGCCGCTGCGAGTAGGAGTGACGCGATCAGCATGGTTCTGCCTCCCCGAACCCATGGTAGCAAGGAGGCGAGGGACGTGCCTGCCCGGCCGGCGTCACCCGGGCGCCGCCGAGGTCCGATCGAGGGCGGCCCTGAGCGCACGAGCCAGTCCCTCCGTGGGCCCGACACCCCAAAAGTGGAGGAAGAAGATCCGCGGGGTCTCGCCAGCCATGTGCTGGTGGATGGCGACGATGTCGATCCCGCCAGCCCGCAAGGCCTTCAGCACCCCCTGAAGCTCGCCTTCCAGCATCGCGAAGTCCCCGTCCACGACCGCCCTGTCGTCGGACCCGGCGAACGCGGCCCAGGTGTTGACGCCCATTGCATTGCCGACGTTGGTCCCGCCCATCGAGGCGGTCCGGCCGACCACGGCCCTGTACACGCCTCCGGCGGGCGAGACCGGCACGTGCAGGATGGCGCCGATCTTCTTCGGGTCGAGCGTGGTCCGGGCCGGGTCGATCTCCGCGACCGGACGGCGTTGTCGCTCGGCGCCGGTATCCCTGATCGCCGCGAACACCTTGCCCACCGCGGCGGCAAGCTCCGCCTCGGCGCCCATCCCCCCGATGTGCATGAACATGACCTTGGGCTCGTCCCAAAGGAAGTGGTTGTGCAGCGCCGTGACCTCGAGACCGCTGCCCAGCGCGGCGTCCATCACCGTGGTGACCTGATCCTCGAGGAGCACCATGTCACCCATGACCATCACATGACCGCCCGTTCGCTGGAACGCAGCCCACGACGTGAGTCCCATGGCCGGGATCAGCCGCACCCCCGCGACGCGAACCGACAGATCGCTACGCGGCACCGAAACCTTGAACACGCCCTCCTTGGCATCGTAGGCGCCCTTGGCGCCAGTGAGCCGC
Source organism: Terriglobia bacterium (assembly GCA_020073245.1). Lineage (GTDB taxonomy): Bacteria > Acidobacteriota > Thermoanaerobaculia > Thermoanaerobaculales > Thermoanaerobaculaceae > RBG-13-68-16. The sequence goes on from JAIQFQ010000001.1 coordinate 21,232, forward strand.
TCGATGAGCGCGGTGTCCAGGCCGGGAGACTCGGCGGACACCAGGGCCGGTGCCGCGCCCGCCATCACGGCGACCGCAGTCAGTGCCGCAAGAACGTCTCGAGGTCGAACCATGCGCCCCTCCCGCCGGCCCCGCGCCGCGGCCGGCCCGGTGGGCGCGGCAGAATCGATGAGGTTGCAGGCCCGGCGCCAAGGTGCAACCCGCCCTCGGCCGGGCAAATTTCCGCTCAGCTAACAGGTCGCCGGGAACCGGTCGATTCCCCGCGTTCCTCGGGCGGCGTGAGCGAGCGGAAGCCCCGCCAGAGCAGCAGGTCGTAGACGATCTTCAAACCGCCCGCAAGAAAGAACGGCAGCCCCATGAGAGCCGGGCTCGCGAGCAGCGGCGTCGCGATCGCCGGCGAGAGCGCCGCCCCGGTGGTCCGCGCCACGCCCGTCACCCCGGCCGCCGCGGAGCGTTCGTCCGGCTCCACCATCGCCATCGTGTACGACTGGCGCGTCGGCACATCCATCTGCGAGATCGAGAAGCGCAGGAACAGCACGGCGATCGCGAGCGGCAGCGTTGGCATCAGTGGTACGAGCAGCAGCAGGACGTTGGAAGGGAGGTGGGTGAACACCATCGTGTTGACGAGCCCGATCCGACGCGCGACCCACGCGGCAGCGAGGGCGGAGCACCCCGCCAGCAGGTTGGCCCCGAAGAAGATCCCGCCGAGCAGCGCCGGCTGCGCGCCGAAGCGCAGGTGGAACCAGTACGCCACGATGGCCTGGACCACGAACCCGCCGGCGAACGCGTCGAGCGAGAACAGCCCCGCGAGGCGGAAGACGACACCGCGCGAACGGTGCAGGCCAAAACGCCCGCCGATCCCGGCCGCTTGGACGGTCGTGGTCTCGACCGCGCGCGACAACCGCGAAAACAGGACGGCCAGGGCGATGCCGGCAGCCGCGTACCCGACCACGACCGCCCTGTAGCTGGCCAGAGGCGTCGCGCCGGCATCCTGAACCGCCTGGCTCAGCCCACCGCCGGCGAGCGACCCCGCGGCGGTGGCGAACGACCCCGCGAGCCCGTACCACGCGAAGACGTTGGTGCGCTCCCGGGCGGGCACGACTTCCGTGAGCGCAGCCTGCTCGACCGCGAGGAACGGCCCGACCTCGTTCCCGCTCGGGGAGATCACGCCGACCGTGGCGGCCACGAGCAGCAACGCGTAGCTGTGGGTTAGCGCGAACGTCACCCCGGCCAGCAGCATCAGCGCGGCGCCCACCAGCAGGGTGCGCCGCCGGCCCCACCGATCGGCCCTCGTGGTGAGCAGGAGCGAGATCGTGGTGTCGCCGAGGAGCGTCAGCGTCAGCAGCAGCCCGACGCGAGCTTCCGAGAGCCCCGCGGCCACCAGGTAGAGCACCAGCACGACCGACAGGAAGCCGTAGGCAAAGAGGCGCACGACTCGGGTCGCGAACAGCGCCCGTCCGTCGCCGGGGAGCGATCGGAGCGCAGGCGGGATTCTCACCCTTAAGAGGATAGCGCCTAGGCGAAGGCTCCCATCGGCTTGCCTTGCAGCACCATCTCTCGGCAGTACGCGTAGAGGGCGTCGTACACGATCCACTCGGCCGAGTTGATCGCGTGGTCGTCCTTGAGGCCGAGGTGGCGGAACCCTTCGGCGATCGCCCGCAGCCCGGCGCCCTCAGCCTGCCGGTACAGCGTGTTGTCGGTGTCGGCACCGTTGACGATCCTGCCGAGGAGGGTCAGTGCGGCATCGCCGGCGAGCCCGTGCCTCTCCAGGATTGCCTCGAACGAGCAGCGTCCGCCGTGGTGGCCGAGCTCTGCACCTGGGACGTCGAACGGGGTCGCGCCCAACCGCTCGGCCTCCGACTCGATCCGGTCGGCCGGGACGAAGACGAACTCGGCGCCCGGATCTACGAACTTCCGGATCAACCACGGGCACGCCACCCGGTCCACCTTCACCTGTTCGCGCGTGATCCACTTCATGGGTGACCTCCGCCTGGCGACCTCGCCCACTCTATGCAAATAGACCCGCGCCCCCGTCCATTCCGGCGCCTCGCCGCCGACCTATACTCTCCTCGCTGGGGACCGGAGGCTCGATGGCTGGCACAGACTCGCCTGGCACGACGAAGAGGCTCTCGCCGGGTTCGATCGTTCCGCTCGGCGCGACGCTGAACCGCGATGGGGTCAACTTCGCCCTCTTCTCACGCAACGCGAAGGAGGTCTGGCTCGAGCTGTACGACGACCCGGCCGGCGGGCCGACCGACGTGATCCGGGTCGAGAGCCAGAGCCGTTTCATCTGGCACGTCTTCGTCCACGGGCTGAAAGCGGGGCAGCTCTACGGCTACCGTGTGCTCGGCGACTTCGACCCTGCTCGCGGGCTCCGTTTCAACCCGGCGAAGCTGCTCATCGACCCGTACGCGAAGGCCCTCACCGGCAAGGCCGACAATATTGAGAACCTTCTCCTCGGCTACGACCCGGACGATCCGAGGCGCGATCTCTCCCTCGACACGCGCGACAACAGCCGAATCGTGCCGAAGTGCATCGTGGTGGACGACGCCTTCGACTGGCGGGGAGACGCCCCGCCCGACATTCCGCTCGAGCAGCTCCTGATCTACGAGGTACACGTCAAGGGTTTCACCGCGCACCCGTCGTCCAGGGTCGCCCATCCGGGCACCTACCTCGGTTTCGTCGAGAAGATCCCGCACCTCCAGCGCCTGGGGATCAACGCGGTCGAGCTTCTACCGGTCCACGAGCACTACGTCGAGGACTTCCTGAAGGAGCGCGGCCTCACCAACTACTGGGGGTACAACACGCTCGGTTTCTTCGCCCCCGAGCTCTCGTACGGCACCGGCTCCGCCCCGGGCTCCCAGGTCGGCGAGTTCAAGACGATGGTGAGCGAGCTGCACCGCGCCGGGATCAAGGTGATCCTCGACGTGGTGTACAACCACACCGCCGAGGGCAACGAGCTCGGGCCGACCCTCTCGCTGCGAGGCATCGATAACCCGACCTACTACGCGCTCGGCGGCCCCAACGACCAACCGGCCCGGTACTACCTGAACTACACCGGCACGGGCAACGAGCTCGATCTCGCCAGGCCCGCGGTGATTCGCCTCGTGATGGACTCGCTGCGCTACTGGGTCCAGGAGATGCACGTGGACGGCTTCCGCTTTGACCTCGCGTCGGTGCTCGGGCGCGCCGAGGACGGGACGTTTCGCTCGAGTTCCGGGTTCTTCGACGCGGTCTCGCAGGACCCGATCCTCTCGCGCGTCACCCTGATCGCCGAGCCGTGGGACCTCGGCACCTACCAGGTCGGCAACTTCCCGATCGACTGGTCGGAGTGGAACGGGCGCTTCCGCGACACCGTGCGGAGGTTCACCAGGGGGGACCCCGGGCAGGTTCAGGACCTCGGGGCCCGCCTCACGGGGTCGGCCGACCTCTACCGCGACGACGGCCGGTCCGCCTACAACAGCGTCAATTTCGTCACATGCCACGACGGGTTCACGCTGCGCGACCTGGTCACCTACGAGGGGAAGCACAACGAGGCGAACCGCGAGGACAACCGCGACGGAACGGACGACAACAACTCGTGGAACTGCGGCGTCGAGGGTGCGGCCGACGACCCGTCGGTGGGCCGGCTGCGTCGCCAGCAGGTCAAGAACTTCATGTGCCACCTCCTGTTCTCGGCGGGCACGCCGATGATCCTGGGCGGCGACGAGTTCTTCCGCACCCAGCGCGGCAACAACAACGCCTACTGCCAGGACAACGAGCTTTCGTGGTTCGACTGGGACGAGGCCGAGCGCAACGCCGAGATTCTGACGTTCTTCCGCACGGCGGTCGCCCTCACCCGCCGCTGCACGATCCTTCAGCGGCGCCGCTTCCTGCTCGGCGAGGACCGCGACGGCAACGGGGTCCCCGACATCGCCTGGTTCGGCCCGCAGCTCGGCCCGCCGGCGTGGGAGGACCCGGAGCTGCGGACCGTTTGCGTTCAGCTCGACGGAGGTGCGGAGCAGTCAGACCTCGGACCCTACCGCCTCTTCTTCATCCTGAACGCCTATCCCGACCTTCGGTACGTCGCACTCCCACCGCTCGAGCCAAGCGCGCGCTGGAGCCGCCTCGTGGACACGTCGCTGCCGCCAGGCGAGGACATCGTCCTCCCGGGAGCGGAGGTCCACCTCGACCCGCCCGGGTTCTACCTCGTCAACCCCCGCAGCACGGTGGTGCTGATCGGGCGCTGACGGCGAGAGTGAGGCGTCCCGCCAACCGGCGCCTCCCCCCGGAGGTGATCAGGGATCGCCGGGCCGGGTCGCCTCCAGGGGTTTTGCTGCGAACACCGTTCGAGCCTGCCGCGGGGTCGAACCCCGTTCGCTTCCGGTCAGCCTCCCCCGCGCGCCGCTCGGGTCATCCCTTCGGCTGCACGTTCTGGTTCAGGCGGAAGAGGTTGGTCGGGTCGTACTTGCGCTTGATCGCCGCGAGGCGGTCGTAGTTGCCCCCGTAGGTGGCCCGGATCCGTTCGTCCCCCTCCTCCATCAGAAAGTTGACATAGGCGCCGCCTGACGAGTGCGGGTGCAGCGCCGTCCAGTAGTCTCGGACCCAGGCGACGTTGTTGGCGGTGTCGGCTGGGTTCGGGTACATGGCGGCGATCACGTGGACATACTTTGCGTCGCGGTAGAAGAATGCAGTCTCGTCCTTCCCGACGCGATTCGCCGCGCCGCTCACCGGGTAGATGTGCATCGCCGAGTTGAACGTCGGGATCCCCGGCCCGTACTTGACGTGTGCGTCGATCACCTCGTCCGAGAGCTCGTTCACGAAGTCGGCCTTCCAGTAGTTCTGGAGCCCAGCAGGCACGAGCGGGTCGAACATGCTCTGGACGACCGGGTACGGAAGGGGTCCGAAGAAGTCGAGCGCCGGCGGGGCGAAGGCGCGCAGCGGCGCCAAGACCCGGTCGGCTTCAGCGGCCGGACCCGTGTAGATGGCCACCACGCCGCACAGCCTCGTGTTGTGCAGGGCCTGAGGGAAAGGCGGCCCGGGCGGCACGACGAGGAACGCGAAGAACGCGTTGAAGTCGTCAGGCGCCTCGTTCATGAAGTCCCGGTACGCCCGCATCGCCTCCCGCGACTTCTCGAGGGGCCAAAGGATGGGCCCGGCCATCACCTTGCTCACCGGGTGCAGCATGAATTCGAACGATGTCACGACGCCGAAGTTCCCTCCCCCGCCGCGGATCGCCCAGAAGAGGTCAGGGTTCTTCTTCGAGTTCGCCGTCACGAAGCGGCCGTCTGCGAGCACCATGTCCGCCGAGACCAGGTTGTCGCACGAGAGCCCGTACTTCCGGGTCAGGTGGCCGATCCCGCCGCCGAGGGTGAGCCCGGCGATCCCGGTCGTGGAGATGATACCGCCTGGCGCCGCGAGCCCGAACGCGTGCGTCGCGTGGTCGAGGTCGCCCCATGTGCACCCCCCCTCGGCGCGGGCGGTGCGCTTCTCCGGATCCACTCGAATCCCCTTCATGTTCGACAGGTCGATGACGAGCCCGCCGCTGCATACCGCGCTCCCGGTCACGTTGTGGCTACCGCCGCGGATCGCGACGGGCAGCTTCTGCTCGCGCGCGAAGTTCACCGCCGCGATGACGTCGGCCACCCCCGAGCAGCGCGCGATGAGCGCTGGCCGTCTGTCGATCATCCCGTTCCACACCTTGCGCGCCTCCTCGTAGCCCTCGTCACGGGGCTGCAGGAGCGTGCCGCGCAGGGCCGCCCTGAACGCATTCACGGCTCCCTCATCGGGAACCGGCATGGCCGTTGTGTCTCGCATGGCAACCATCCGTCACCTCCTTTGTGGTGCTGCTGTTGCCGCTCCCAACGCAGAGGCTCCGACGGCGATTCCCGGAGGTGGAATCACCGTGTCTTGACATTCCCGACGATCGAATGTATACTGTCTGCAGACAGCAGACAATTATGCCCGACACCCCGACGATCACCATCGAAACAGTGTCGCCGGTACCCGCCTACCTGCAGATCGTGGCGGCGCTGCGCGGCGTGTTGGTCTCGGGCCGTCTTCAGGCCGGGCAGCGCCTCCCGACAGTGCGCGAACTCGCGGACGTTCTCGGCGTCAATCACAACACCGTGGCGGAGGCTTACCGGGCGCTGGCGACCGAGGGGTGGCTCGATCTCCGGCGACGGCTCGGCGCCACGGTCCTGCCCCGCCCCGCACCGGATCCGAGCCCTGCCGCCTACAATGCGCTGGCCGGCGGGCTCCGCGGCGTCGTCGTGAAGGCGCTCGCCGACGGAGTCCCCCGTGGCACGGTTATCGCGAGGCTGAAGGAGCTCGGGCGAGAGCTGTCCGAGGAGGTCCTGCCATGAGAGGACGTTGGCTCGCGCCCGTCGTGGCGGCGTGCATCGCCGTCACCGCGCGGGCCCAACTGCCTGCCCCCGCGGAGAACCCGGCCCTGACTCTCGTGCACGAGCTGGCCGCCCGGCAGTTCGACAAGGCGGCGGCCAGGTTCGACGAGCGCATAGCTCGTGCGCTGCCGGTCGCTCGGCTCGAAGCGGTCTGGGACGGCCTGATCGCGCAGGCGGGCGCGTGCCCGGAGGCCGCCAAGATCCTCCGCGCGGCGGGCGCTCACTGACCGGGCGGCCACCGCGCCCGGTCCAGGTTCGTTTCGTTCAACTCCGGGCGCCGAGGAATCTGCGGATCTGCGCTTCGATGCCCGGCTGGTCGGCAAGCCGGCCCCGCCCCTCCGTCCTGGTGCTCGCCGTGCGCCATATCGCCCTCACGGCGTTACCGACAGGGTTGGCCATGAAGATCTCCCGCTGGCGTCCGACGGCGCGGGTGAAGTCGCCGGAAAAGGCCGCCGCCGAGACCGACCGGCACCTCACGCCCCGCGTCCGCAACCACTTCACGGCGTCGCAGTGGGCCGCGAAGAGCTGCTCCGGCGTCGCGCCGAGGATGCACTGGCGAAACGACCCGGCGTCACCCGGAAGGGTGCCGCCGCGGCGGTTCGCACTGGTCGTCAGACCGCCGCGCTCGCCCTCCAGCAGAGAGATGAAGTCCGACGCGACGACCGCCGGGACCGTGCCGGTGCGGAAGACGGTTCCGTACACCGGCTCGATCGGATGGACCAGGCCGACGAGCGTGGCGGCAGGCGCCATGCCGACCGTGTACGTCGGCCCGGCAGGCTCGAACCCCAGCGCCTTGTAGCGCTCCACCAGGGCGTCAAGGGCCGGATCGGCCGGCGCCGTCGTCGGCGTGAGCGACACCTCCCGAGGAAGCGCGGCAGCAACGATCATCACCACGCTGGCGACGAGAAGCGCAGACCCCGCGAGCACCATCACCAGGTAGCGCGCCGGACCGAGGGGCGCAAGCAACGCAGGGGGGTGGAACAGCATCCAGCCGATCACGATACCTACCACGATGGGCATCACCTTCGCGGCCGCGTCCTTCACGGAGACAATCGTATCTCAGACCCGCCGGGCGCCGACTCCGGCGCGCCCCGGAACGCTACTCAGGGAAACGTCGGATGAGGTTGAACCCCAGCCGGACGTCGCCGCGGTTGAATCCGCCGGGGATGTCGGAGCCGGCGATCAGATCGGTGGTCGTGGCCCGCGAGTTGCCGAAGTAGATCAGGAAGGCATGGCCGGGAACGCGCTTGACGAAGCCGACGGCCCAAGCGGCATGCGAGCTCGAGACGTCGCGGTTCGCGGGGACCGCCTCGCCCGCGATGTCCCATGCATGAGGGAGGTGGAGCGAGATTCCGAGCCCTACGTTCCTCGCCTTCCTCAGCGTCGGCGTATCCGAGACGAACGTCGGCACCACGAACACATCGAGCGAGCTTCCAAACCGCCGCGCGATCACGACCTGGGCGAACCCGGCCCAACGGTCCTTCAAACCGGAGACGGCTCGGTAGTCACTCCCGAAGCGGAACGCCACCCCGAGCGGGAATGATCGCCCCTGCCGGAGCGCGGTCCACTTGAGCGCCGCCTCGTACTCCTTGAAAAGCGCCGAGCGGTACACCTCCGCATCGAGCCCGTGGCCGAACCCCATCGCGAGCCCAATGCCGATGTCGGCCGACGAGTCGAGGCCGTAGAGGTTCCCCGCTCCGGCATGGCTGACCGTATCGGTAAAGCGATGCGTGAAGAGCACCTGCATCGTGCCACCCGTGAGGGCGAGATGCGTCGGCAGGTTGACGAGGCGGGTCTGGAGCTCCGGCTGCGCCACGTCCTGTGCCGCCACCAGCCCCGGGACGATGAGAGTGATGATTGCAGTCAGGATGAGTCTTCGTGCCATGGCCGAGCCCCTCAGTCCTGCGGCGCGCCCCGCTGCACCCAGTCGATCACCAGCTGGATCTGGGCCGCGGTCAGCGTGCCGCCGTTCGGCATTCGCAAACCCGTGATGTCGGGATCTCCCCGAAGCTTCTTCACCATGTACGACCGGTCCGGAGAACCCGGCTCGATCCGGTTGAGGTCCGGCCGCTCCACAGAATGCACGCGGACGATGTTGCCGTACGCCGCTCCCGCAGCGAGGCTCATGCCCTGTTGCGGCCCCAGACTCGCGTGGCAGCCCGCGATCGCACAGTTGGCCGTGAAGATCTCGTTCTGCACCCTCGTGAACGTGGCGCTCGGGTTCGGCGTCGGACTCACGGTCGGCTCGAACGGCAGCTTCTTCTCACCGCAACCCGACGCAACCACGGCCGCTACACCGAGCGCCAATGCGAGCGCAGCGCGGAACGGCGCGCAGGTCGCTGAGCGACCAGCGCCCGATTCCCCACGACCGCTCTTCCCTTCGTCCATAACCGCCCCCGATCGTTTCCAGCACACCTCGCAGCCCGACACGGCGGCCACCCACCCGCCGCCGGGCGACTCCGTCGAGTCACCCGGCGGCGGCATCCAGAGTTCATCTATTCTACCAAGCGAGCAGCGTATCACCAGCGACGCGGCGCCAGCCGGTTGCTCTCAGTATCCGTAACCATAGTCCGTCACCGTGATCCTCCGTGTCGGGGGATGCGGATCGCTCACACCATCGGTGTTCTTCACCGTGAAGGTCACGATGTAGACGCCCGCAGCCGAGAAGGCGTGTGTGGCGGTGACGCCGGTTGCGGTGGTGCCGTCGCCGAAGTCCCATTCCCCGGTCAACGTCTCGCCTTTGGGGTCGGTCCCCGTGCCTGCGAAGCTGACCAGGTAGCCCGTGTACGCCGAGGCGTCGGCTGCAGGCGTGGTGATGGTCCCCGTCGGCGGGCCCGAGCTCTGGGCCTGCGTCACCGTGACCCTTCGCGTCGGGGGGTTGGGGTCGCTCAGACCGTCGGTGTTCGTGGCGGTCATCGTGACCGTGAACGTACCTGTGCTCGTATAGGTGTGCGAGGTCGTGTAGCCCGATCCCGAGCCCCCGTCACCGAAATTCCACGCCACCGTCAGCGCTTCGCCCTGTGGATCGCTGCAAGAGCCCTGGAAGGCGACCGGGGTTCCCACCGTTCCCGCGGCGTCTGCAGGTGGCTCCGTGATCGTCCCCAGAGGTGAGAGACTCTGCGCCCCGGTCACCGGCTGCGTCAATGCCGCCGGAACCGGGATCGGTGTTTGGTGGATGCCATCGTCCGTGACGTTGTCCGCCAGCGAGGAGAAGAGGAAGACCGGCTTCGTGGCAGTGAACGTGATGAAGAAGTTGGCGAGCGTGTCCTGACTCGAGGGGATCCCCGGGATGAACTGGTAGAACGCGGCCTGGTCGTCGGCCCACGGCGGCAGCGTCGTCTTCGAGGGCGGCGCGACCAGCACGCCGTCGGGGGTGCGGACGTTGAACGTCACGTCGATCGAATACGGGCTCGGATTGAAGTAACCCACGTTCGTGCGGGAGCCCAGACCGTCGGCCTTTGGCCGGTTGGAGTTGAGGAGCAACGCGCCGGAGGTGAGGGCGCCGTTCAACCCGAGACCCGGGTTGTCCTCTCCGAAGGTGCCGCCGCCAACCGGACGCTGGTCGTTGTAGTTGCGGGCCGTCTCCGCGAACGGAACCGCCGAGAGGAGACGGATCGCCCCGCGAGTGCCCGCCCCGAACAGCACACTCACGACGTCGTCGTACACGGCTTCGCCGCCTGCAGGGATCACGAACTGCGCCCTGGTCGCCGGTCCGGTCGCGTTGGTGACGCCGTGCGGGTACCACTCACCGTACACCGTGGCAGGCTCGTCGGTCAGGCTCATCGCCCTCATGTCGGTGCGGAAGAAGCTTGTCCCCAGCCCCGCATTGTGGGCCGCGACCGTGAGCATGGCCTCGAATTCCGTCGCTGCGAGCTGGCCCCGTAACGCACCGTTGGGAAAGTCAGCGTTGTGAATGTTGACGTAGTGCACGTCGGGGGCCGCCTGGATCGCCGCGAGAGTCGCCGGGTCGACAGCCACGTTCCCAAACGCCTGCCCATTCGTGAAGCTCGGCGAAAGCCCAACCAACACCGGTCCGGATGTGCCGGCCCCTCCGGTGTGAATGTGCGCCGCCGTCGGCGCCCCGATGCCCGTCTCCCAGAGGTAGTAGTACAGCTTCGATGCTCCCGAGTCGAAGATGACGGCCGCGAACCCCTGGCCCGAGGGAGAACCTCCCCCCGACTCTCGAAAACCGAGCAGCGTCGTGGCGAGCGCAAAACCGCTCGGGCCATCGCCGAGCAACTGCCCGCGCATGGCACCGTTCGGGTACGGGCCGTTGTGGACGTTGACGTAGTACCCAACCGGGTTGTCCAAGATCGGCTGAGTCGTCGCCGTATCGACAGGCACCGACCCCGCCGCCATGTACGTGTTCGTCCCAACGGAGCTCCATACCGGGTCGAGGCCAATCAGCACCCCACCCGACACCCCCTGGTTGCCGGTGTGGATGTGGGCCGCCACCGGACTCGCGATGTTTTGAACCCACAAGAAGTAGTACACGTTGGTGCCGTTGATCGTGATCACTGCCAGGCCTCGCCCGGCGGGATCGCCACCGCCCGTCTCCCGCGAGCCCGACATCGTCGTGGTGAAGGTCTGTGCGCTACCAGACACCGCACCGATTACGAGAAACATCGTGAACAGAATGAAGCTGAGCCTCTTCATAAAACCCTCCCTGATTCTTCCCGTGCCAAAATCCAGTGCACCAAGAAACCTCTTCCAGCCGGCGAGCGGGCCGTTCGTGACGCCGTGTCTGCCCGCTCCATCTGCCTCAACCCTGCTGGTGCCCATCTGCGTCCTCCCTCGGCCACGGGCTCGTCGCTGTGCCGACTCCCCACGTTCGCGCCTTGCTTCCGCGGCGGTGTGCATCCGCCGGATGCAACGAAAGTGAGTCTGCACGCCAGAATCAGTCTCAACGTGTATCTCTTGTCACACCTGGATGGCTCGGAATGGCGTCGCAATCGATCCATGTGCAGAGGGCGGTGAGATTCGTCACACACCCCACCGGCTCGGCAACGTCTCAAGCTCTGGTACCTCCGTGGCGAGCGAGCCGGCCGACGCGAACCGTCATCCGTTCGGTGCGAGGAGTCTCGCCTCTTAGGACGCAGCACGCCGTTCGGCCGGGCATTGGAGTGTGTCAAGCAATGGGAAGCGGCCGGTGCTGCGCTGTCGGAACTTGGGCGTCAGGAGCTATCCACGACACCCGGTTCCACTGCGGGTGCTACACCTTCGAGCCTCGACCATCAGCTCGTCGTGCAACGAGGAGGTGATCAGCATGACGCAGCCCTGGCGGGTGAAGTGCGTTCCGTGGATGGAGCCGCCCTCCCTGCGCAAGGAGTCGCCGGCATGCATGTGAAACTCTCCGTCGCTGAGGTCGCCCTCGAGGAGGTAACGCTCCTCCGGCCCACCGCGGCGGTGGGACGGGTAGGTCGCCCCGGACTCCATGCGGACCAACAGCGTCATGCGGTCGTTCGCGGGGTCGACCAACAGGCCCTGGGCAGACACCCCTGCAACCCCGGTAGGTTCCCAACCCGGTTCTCCGGCCGGCACGAAGATGGGACCTCCTGTGGCCAGACTGAGCGCCCATTTCCTCCAGCCCTGCGCCGGGCGCGTCTCGGCGGCACTCTCGTTGGCTGCCGGGCCACCAGCGAGCGACGCGACTCGGTCGAGCAGCTTAGCCCGTAACTCGGAGGGCGGGTCCGCCGTTGGCACGAGCAGAGCGAGAGCAGAGGCCACAACCTTGAGCTGCCGTACCTCACCCTCGCACGCGGGGCAGGCCGCCAGGTGCTCCTCGAACTCCCGAGCTTCCTGCCGTGGCAGGCAGAACAGCACGTAGAGCGCGGCGTGCTTGGCGGCGTCGTCGTGAGAAGCGCGCGCGCTCAAGACCCCACCTTCGCCGTCTCGGTCAGGGTCCGGCGAAGTGTGGCGATCCCGGTTCGGATCCTTGTCTTTATCGTTCTCAGCGGCTGGCCGAGCGCCTCTGCCACTTCAGTGTGCGAGAGCCCGTCGAAGTACGCGGCGACGATCGCCTTCCGCTGCTCCTCGGGGATCGACTGCAATGCAAGTCGGACGCGCCGCGCGAGGTCGGCATCGGACGCCGCCGTCTCGGGGCTCGGCTGGGGATCCGGCACCTCAAACTCCAGCTCGAGAGGCTGCTCGCGCTCGAGCGGCTGCTTGCGCGTCCGCCGTGCTTTCTTCCCGCAGCTGACGCGGGATCTCCGGCCCGCGGAGGTTCACGTCCAGCAGCTCGCGGGAGAGCTTGTCGTCCGGGCAGATGCTCCGGTTGGCCTGGGTTCCCCTCGTGCCGGGTCAAGGTACACGACGCAGCACATTGGCGGCGGTCAGGGGGAGTGTGTGCGCTGTCTCAACCGCCGTGGCCCCTCCCCTGAGAACGGGGACTACCGGCGCAGGGTACCGCCTCGCGCTTCGCCACTGGATACCCTCGGGCAGCTCACGGAGCGTACCGTCGTCCGGGCTCGCCCGGCCCAGGAACCTCACCATGAGGGCTCCTGGAAACCGCGGACCTCGCTCTCAGCCCGCCCCCCGCTACATCGGTCTGAACAGGAGCGTTGGGTGATAGTCGCCCAACTCGTACTCGGGGTAGAAACAACCCGCCAGGGAGAACTCCGGCGAGAAGACATCGGCAAGCTCCTCGACCGTCGGATACGTGACGGCGACCTGGACTCCCCGGTACCTTTCCATGATCTTCACCGCTCCTGGAGGCCAGCCGAAAGCACGGGCGACCGTCTCCGGCTCCTGGACGCCCTCGTGCCAGGCCTCCCACACGTCGGCGAGCTTCACACCCGAGGCGAGGTCCTTTTGAACCGATATCATCAGCCGCAGCCTGAACGCGCTGAAGCTCCCGATCAGGCCGGCGCGCATCGACTCGACGACCTCGGCTGGCCATTCGGACGGATCCCGCCTGCCGAACAGGCGGAGTGCGAGGATGCCATCAGGCCTCACGACCCGTCGCAGCTCCTCCTTCACGGCACGATACCCCTCCGGGTAGCTCATGTTGCTCAGGAAGCCATCGCCGATCACCACATCACTCGATCCGCTGCGGACCGGCATCGCCAGCCAGTTGCCCTGGACCACCGCCGCATTGGGCCAGGAACGACCGGGCCAGACGTGACGGATCATGCCCGGAGAGGAGTCGACGGCAAGCAGGCGTGTACCGCCCGGCCACGGCATGGTCGCGATCTCCGGCGTGACCCCGAGAATCAACACCCGAGGCGACCTGTTTCCGGCAGAGCCGTACCACTCGTCGACCAGCCGCCGCATGATGGCTGTGTCTTTCGGACACGGACGGAGAGGTGGCTCCATCGTGTCCCATTGGAGCGCCCGATCTTCCCAGAAGTCTGCCGGATCGTTCTCCCGCACGTCGTGCGACCTCCCAGTTCGAAGGGCCCCGTCCGGCCCGTCTCCACTCTCCCATTCGACGGGACCGGATTCAAGCGGCCGGCTGGAATGATCGCACGCCTTCGCGCCGGCGATCCCGCTGCGGGTGCACCGTGCGGGAAGGCGCCGACTGTGGGACCGCCGCAACCACGCGCCGGTGCGGCCGGTCGCCGGAACGTGGTGCCGGCGGGTAGACTGGCGCCATGCGACACGGCCGACGAAACTGGCTTGCGTGGGGCGTGCTGGCCACCGGCGCAGCGCTGCGGATCGGCCTGGCCGTGGTCATGCCGCCGGGTGTCGCGTACGACGACCACTTCACGCCGATCCGCGCACTCCTGAAGAACGGGCGCCTGCCGCGACCTGACGAGTGCTGGCAGTGCTATCAGCCACCGCTGTTCTACGTGATCTCAGGGGGCGTGTTCACCGGCGTATCTCGCGCTGCGGCGGCGTGCGGGCTGTCCGAAGAGGGGGCGACCGGGGCCGCGAAGAAGGCTGTTCAGCTCGAATCGGCCGTGTTCGGCTGCCTCACGCTGCTGGTCTGCTGGGCCATCCTGCGGCGCGTCGTTCCGGCGGGGTGCCCCGCCACATCTCCTCACGACCCAGCCCCGGCGGGCTCTGGGGGCGGGGCGCCGCCGGGCCGGGCCCGCGAGAGCGCCCGGATTGTGCAGGACCATCCTCCGGAGGGGCGGCCCAAGCAGACGCTGACACACGGTGGCGAAGCTCTCGCGCTCGCGCTGGCGGCGTTCCTGCCCCAACACATCTACATGTCCGCGATGGTGACCAACGATGCGCTGACCTACCTGGTCGCATCGCTGGCCGTCTGGGCGGCGCTGCGAGCGCACACCGCCGGCTGGCCGATCGGGGCCGCGCTCCTCACAGGCGCGCTGTGCGGGCTCGCCGTCCTCAGCAAGGCGTATGGGATGGCCACGGCGGCCGCCGTCCTGGGCACGGTCGGACTCGCGGCCGTCACGCGGATCGCCCGACCCGCCGCGGGCGGGGCGCAGGGGTCCGTCGCCGGGCGCGGCGTGGGCCGGCCGTCGCACGACGCCGCACCGCAGACACCGGGGCGCTACGGGCGCGCGGTGATGCTGGTCGCCGCGGGGGCGCTGACCGTGGGCATCTGGCCCATCGCCGGCAACCTGCGCCTCTACGGCAAGCCGCACGTGGACAACTTCGATTTCTTCAAGACTGGCATGCAGACCCAGCCACCGGGATCGCTGGACGCGGTGGAATGGCTCACGTTCCGGCCGGTCGCCCTGCTCCAGCACCCGTGGGTGCACACCTCCACCGTGGACAGCATCTGGACCGAGCTGTACGCGCGGCTCTGGTTCGAGTACGAGGGGATCATCAGCCTGAAGAACTCCCCGCAGTGGAGCGCGTTCCAGACACGGGTCCTGCGCGGCGCTGGCGGCTGGACGGCGGCGGCGTGGCGGGAGTTGTTGAGTTACGGCGCCGGCGATGTGCCGGTTGGGCTGGGCTGGTGGGCGCGGGCTTCGTATGCTGCGGGGCTGCCGCTGACCGCGATCGTGCTGGCCGGGTTCGCGACGGCCGTCGCGCACCGGCGCCGCTTCGGGCCGGTGCTTCTGCTGCTGCACTTCTGCGGCTGCCTGTGCGTGCCGCTGGTTCAGACGCTGCGTCTGCCGCATCTCGCCTCGATGAAATCGGCCTTTGCGCTGAGCGCGATCTCCAGCGCGCCGGTGTTCGGGGCAATGCTGCTGGTGGCGCTCGTGGGCCGGCGACGGACATTGGTCGCGGCCGTGGGCTGGGCCGCGACGGCGATGGTCGCGCTGGCCGACGTCGGGTACCTTGTGGCTCAGCTTCGCCCATGAATGCCGGTCTCGGATCCCGGCCTGGGGCATGAGCGACCCTTCTCGGTCCAGCTGAAAACCCGGAACCCTACCCTCGATCCGTGACTCGTTTCAGGGGGCAGGTCAATCCCGGGTCCCGGCCTCGATCTCTATCATCCGCCAGCTATCGGTGTCTTCTCAAGAAAGTCAACAAAGTGCAGAGTGCCTCTGATCCGGCTCGCACACACAATTTGGTGTCGTCTACCGGTGCATCGTCACGGTCGTCGGGTCGTTGGTCACCCCGTCCACCACAGATGCGAACCCGAATACCCCCGATCCCGATTGCACCGTGATCCTCGCGTACCCCCGGTCCATTGCCGTCTGACCGGCCTTGCCGAAAAACGGCTGCGTCTCCTGCGCCCACTGGCCCTGAGCCAGCGTCACCGGGTACTCCGTGAGCTTCGTCCCCGCCCCGTCGAAGAGTTCCACCAGCACCGTCGCGGTTTCCGTGCCTGTGTTCACCACGCCGATGTTGCACCGGTAGGTCGGGTTTTCGCTCAACCCGGCGAGGTAGGCGCTCTGCAGCGCTGACAGACCGTCGCTGCTGACCACCGCCGGGTAGTCCTGCCCCTGCGTTCCGCTGGGGTAGCACGGCGCGCCCGACGAGACCTGGTTGTAGCTCCGTGCCGTGATGTTCAGCGCCTGGTCGGAGACGATCTCGAGCGCACCCGAGTTGCTCGCCGGAATCTGGCTGACGACGTCCACGAGTATCGCCTGGCTTTGAGCCGGCACGGAGGTCGTGGTGCTCACGACGCCACCACTGCCGTAGAACTTGATCTGCACGTTGGCCGCCACGGCACCGGTGTTGAGCAGGCCGAGGTCGCTCCGCCACTGGCTCTGGTTCTTGCCGGGGTTGTGGCTCGCCACCGGCACCCAGATGTCGTACACGGGCGCCGACCGCGCCATGGTCACCGTGGTCGGGTCGTTGGTCACCCCGTCCACCACAGATGCGAACCCGAACACCCCTGATCCCGATTGCACCGTGATCTTCGCGTACCCCCGGTCCATCGCCGTCTGCCCCGCTTTGTTCCTGAACGGCTGCGTCTCCTGCGACCACTGCCCCGCGACCAACACCACCGGGTACTCCGTGAGCTTCGTCCCCGCCCCGTCGAAGAGCTCCACCAGCACCGTCGCGGTTTCCGTCCCCGTGTTCACCACGCCGACGTTGCATCGGGTCGAGGAGGTTTCGCTCAACCCCCCGAGGTACCCGCTCTGCGTCGCCGAAAGGCCGTCGCTGCTGACCACCGCCGGGTAGTCCTGTCCCTGCGTGCCGTTGGGGTAGCACGGCGCGCCCGACGAGACCTGGTTGTAGCTGCGCCCCGTGACCTTCAGCGGCTGGTCCGACAGGATCTCGAGCGCCCCCGAGTTGGCCGCCGGGATCTGGTTGACGACGTCCACCAGAATCGCCTGGGTCTGCGGCGGCACGGACGTCGTGGTGCTGACGACGCCATCGGTGCCGTAGAACTTGATCTGCACGTTGGCGGCCACGGCGCCGGTGTTGAGCAGGCCGAGGTCGCTCCGCCACTGGCTCTGGTTCTTACCGGGGTTGTGACTCGCCACCGGAACCCAGACGTCGGAGGTTGGCGCCACCGTTACGGTCGCCGCCGCCGAGGCCGCCTGCCCGCACGAGTTGCTCACCTGCACCCAGTAGCTCGTCGTCGTTGTCAACGCCGGGGTGGTGAAGCCGCTCGCGTTCGTGCCGACCGGTTGCGAGGTGTCGGTGGAGGCGCCCTGGTACCACTGGTAGGAGAGGGGCGTGGTGCCGGTGGCGGTCACCGACAGCGTGGCGGTTTGCCCGCTCGCGATCGACTGGCTCTGCGGCTGGGTCGTGATCGAAGGCGAGGTGCAGGTGCCGCCGGCGGTGGCCGCGTACACCTCGGCCGAGGCATCGCTCGTCACGGTGTTGTGGTTGTTGCCGTTGGGGTTGGTGACGGTGCGGACGGCGAAGTAGTACAGCGTGGCGGCGTTGAGGCCGCCGACCACGATTGATGAGGCACTCTTGTCCGATGTGACACCGCCGGAGGCGTACGGCCCGCCCGAGGTGGTCGAGTAGAACGCCTGGTACGCCCCGGTGTTGCCCGTGTAGGCGATCGGCGTCCAGGACAGCGACACCGACGTGTTCGTCGTGGCGCCGGCAGCGACACCCGCAGGCGCGACGGTCTGGGTGGACTGCCAGTTGCCGCCGACCTGCTTCCCGTTGAGGAAGGCCGTGAGTGTGGCGTCGGTGCTGTACAGGGCGTTGTAGCTCAAGTCACTCTGGCCGGCGACCAGCAGCACGAGACCCTCCAGCGAGGTCGGGACCGCACCGGAGAGCATGTTGCCGTTGAGGTAGAGGTACTGCAGGTTCGTGAGGTTGCCGAACTCGCTCGGGATCGGACCCGTGAGCTGATTGCCCCAGAGGTTGAGGGCGACCAAGTCGGTGAGGCTGCCGAGCACGGTCGGGATCGCGCCCGTGAACTGGTTGCCCTCGAGGCTGAGTGCCCGGAGTTGGGTGAGGTTGCCTAGTTCGACCGGGATCGGGCCCGAGAGCTGGTTACCGTAGAGCTCGAGATACTGCAGGTTGGGGAGACTGCCGAGTTGCGGCGGGATCGGGCCCGTGAGCTGGTTTGCGAAGAGCTGAATGTACGTTAGGTTGGAGAGGCCGGCGAGTGCGGTCGGGATCGAGCCCGAGAGTTGGTTGGTGTGGAGGAAGAGGCCCTGCAGGCTGGTGAGGCTCCCGAGCTGCGTCGGGATCGAGCCCGTGAGCTGGTTGGTGTCGAGGTCGAGGTATTGCAGGTTGGTGAGGCTGCCGAGCTGCGTCGGGATCGAGCCCGTGAGCTGGTTGCCCTCGAGGCCGAGGGTCACCAGGTTGCTGAGGCTGCCGAGCTGCGTCGGAATCGAGCCCGTGAGGTGGTTGGAGTAGAGCTCGAGATCCTGCAGGTTGGCGAGGTTGCCGAGCGCGGTCGGGATCGACCCGGTGAGCTGGTTGGCATAGAGGGAAAGATCCTGCAGGTTGGTGAGGTTCCCGAGCTGCGTCGGGATCCCGCCGGACAGCTGGTTGTCGCCCAGGTCGAGGTGTTGCAGGCTGGTGAGGTTACCGAGTTGCGTCGGGATCGAGCCCGTGAGCTTGTTACCGTTGAGCCAGAGGTATTGCAGCTTGCTGAGGCTGCCGAGTTGCGTCGGAATCGAGCCCGCGAGCTTGTTGGTGGAGAGGTAGAAGAACTGCAGGTTGGTGAGGTTGCCGAGGGTTGTCGGCAGCGAGCCGGTAAGGTTGTTATTGGAGAGGCCCAAATACTGCACCGTCGTCGCGCCGTCGTCGCAGGTCACCCCGAACCAGGTGCACTCCGTGCCGGCCGCCCCGTTCCAGTTCGTCTTGTTCGTCCAGCCTGCCCCGTTGGTGCTGATGTAGAGATCGAGGAGCGCCCGTCGTTCGGCGTTGGGGATCCCGGCGGCCTGGACCCCGATGGACTGGGCCACCGCCCCGGGTGCCGGCTCCGTCGCCTGCGCCAGCGGAGCCACAACCGCCGCCCCTGCCATCACGAACGCACACACGACGCACGTTGCTCTCATGACCCCTCCTCTGGGACCGCGCAACACGTTTGCTCAGCCTCGTCCGCAACCGAACCCGCAGTACCACCGGGCCGGCACGACACGGGCGGGCGGCTTGCCGCCGTGGCCGACTCGAACGGGTGACGTGCACCCCGACCCACCCCCCGTCTACCCTGCAGACGACCCGAGAATGCGAACACCGTATCTTCTCTCTCCCCCGCGACAAGGACCTTGGCTGACGGTGGCAAAGCGGCTGAGCCGCAGCTAATCTGCGACACCCGTCGGGACGTGTCAAGTGCAACGAACACGAAACACGGCGCGTCGCCGGAGACAGGCTGACCGCGCGCAAGGCCGCCAGGCGAGAGCCCGTGCCGAAAAGGGATCTCTTCTGCCTTGACTCCACATCCTCAGTCGAAGATCGGCGAGGCCACGGGCTGGGTCGGCGTTGCGAGCAACCAGTACGGCGCCAGACCGATCATCGCGGCCAGTGCCCTGGGCGGCGACACCGTTCCGCTGATCATCCCCATGAATAGATTGCTTACCAGCCGGTTTCGCACGCCGAACCGGAACCCGAGACGGGGCGACGTGTAGAACAGGCGGGCGGCGAGGCGTGCCGCCGCCAGGTCGAACCTGAGGCCGCGCATCGCTCCGTCGTACGAGCCGAGCGCGCCCTTCCGATCCAGGCTCGCGATGATCGTGTCCGCCGCCAGGTTGCCGCTCCTGATCGCGAAGTAGATCCCTTCGCCATACAGCGCATCCCCCACTCCGGCGGCGTCACCCACGAGCACCACGCCGCGCGAAGTCAGCCGTCGCGCCACCGGCCGAACAGGGATGAAGAGCGCCTTGACGGCGATCCGTTCGTACCCGCGGAGGATGCGGTAGTGCGCGACAAAGGTCTCGAGGAGCCCCCGCATGTTCAGGTTGTCCGGACGCTTGAAGAACCGGTACAGCCCGATGTTCAGGTGGTCGCGTTTCGGGAAAACCCATCCGTAGCCGGCCGGGATCACGCCGAGGTCGAAGATGCACGCGTCGCCCAGGAGGTCGAGCATGCCGGGCGCCGGCCACAGCAACGCCTCGATGGCGGGCACGAGTTGCGGGGTCGCGCGGGGAAACAGTTGCTTCCGGACCCTGCTGTAGACGCCGTCCGCTCCGACGAGCACTCGCGCCGTGACGGCGCCGCTCGACGTCCTTACCTCGATCAGCCCGCCGCGCGGCTCGAAGCTCTCGAACGCTTCGTGCTCTCGAAGCACCGCGCCCGCGGCCACGGCCTTCTGTGCCATGAAACCGTCGAGCACGGCGCGCTGAGTCATGGCCCCGATCCCTGACCGCTCGCACCGCACGGGGTGCGCACCGTCGTACGCGATGAACGCAGCGCCGACCTGGCGCTCGAGAACCGGCGACAACGAAAATGGCGCCTCTCGCAGAGCTTTCGCCGAGAGCCCGCCGCCGCAGACCTTGTGACGGGGCAGCGCCTCCTTCTCGAGCATCAGGACACGAACACCAGCCGAGGCGAGACGGTACGCAGCCGTGTTTCCGGCCGGTCCGCAGCCGACCACGACGACGTCGAACTCGGGCGTCACCGCAGGATGATACCCCGTCGCGAGCCGGTCTCGCTCGCAGTTCCAGCGGCAGGCCCACGTCCCGTATACTCCCGCCGTGCTCCTCATCGTGAACCCCGCCGCCGCAGGCGGCAGCGTTGGCCGGCAATGGTCGCGTCTTCACCGCCGTTTGCGCAGCGCCGGGTTCGACCCGCCTCTGGTGCTCACCGAGGCCCCCGGTCATGCGACCGAGCTCGCCGCCGAGGCCGTGCGCCACGGAGAAACACTCGTGGTGGCAGCGGGCGGCGACGGCACGATCTGTGAGATCGTCCAGGGCCTGCATGACGCCGGCGGCGCCACCCTCGGCATCCTGCCTCTCGGAACGGGCAACGACGCCGCCCGCACCTTGGCCCTGCCGCTGCGCCTCGAGCCTGCGGCGCAGGCGATCATGGCGGGACACGTCCGCCGCGTGGACCTGATGAAGGCAGGCGACCGCGTCGTGCTCAACGCGATCGGCATCGGGCTGCTCGGCGCGATCAACGTCAACGCGGCTTCGATCAAGCTCGTGCGCGGCATCGCGGCATACCTCGCGGCTGCCGCAGGCACGCTCTTCCGGTACCAGTGTCCGGAGATCACACTCACGAGCGGCTCGTTCACCTACGAGGGAGCGATGACGATCCTCGCGGTCCACAACGGCGTGACCACCGGCGGCGGCTTCCGGCTGACGCCGGCTGCGATCCCCGACGACCGGCAGCTGGACGCGTTGCTCGTCGAGGCCACGGGCGTGCCCGTAAGGCTCGGCCGCCTTGTCGCCGCCGTGCGGGGCACACTCCCCAAGAAGCCCGGTTCCCACGAGCTGCGGTTCACCCGCCTCGACCTGCGGACGGACGTCCGGATCCCGTGCCACTTCGACGGCAACGCAGCGTACATCGAGCCACCCGGGATGACCTTCGAGGTGCTCCCTTCGGCGCAGGAAGTGATCGCCGCGGCGTGAGACGGTGACAACGGGTAGAGGGTAGAAGGAAGAGGGTAGAGGAACGACAGGACCTGGCCTTCGTCTTTCGTCTTCCCTCTTCCGTCTTCCCTGCGCCGCTGCAGTGGTCAGATGTTGCGCACCTCCAGGCCGTACCCCTTCTTCCGGTCCTCGGCCTTCAGGAGAAGGGCGAAGACGAGGGCCAGAACCGCAAAGCCGGTGAAGATCATCATCGGCAGCGTGTAGTTGTAGGTGACGACGGTCTGACCGTCGACGACCCTCGTCCCGGTGATGCAGAACCTGTACAGGACCCAGCCGATGAGGGCCGGAACGCCCATGAGGCCCCAGTTCTGGACCCAGAAGATCAGCGCGTAGGCGGTGCCGAGCTGTTTCTCCGGGATGATCTTGGGCACCGAGGGCCACATCGCGGATGGCACCAGCGAGAAACCGACGCCGAGGATCACCGTCAGCACGAGCGCGATCGGCCAGTAGGTCAGGAACGGGATGGTGAACAGCACGTGGACGAAGATCAGCAGGCACGAGCCGAGGATCATGATGCTGGCTCCCCTGCCCTTGCGGTCGTACACGTTGCCGAACAGCGGGGTCAGGAGGATCGTCCCGAACGGCAGAACGCTCGGGATGATGCCCGCGAGGCTCTCCTGGACGTGGAACTTCTGGACCATGAGATCGCTGGCGTACTTCAGGAACGGGAACACCGCGGAGTAGAAAAGCACGCACAGGGTGGCGATGTACCAGAACCCCCTGTTCCTGACGATGAGGCCGAAGTCGGAAAGCCGGAAGGCGTCCTCGTCCTTCGGCGAGCGCCCGGCGGCCGCCTCCGAGGCGTCGAGTCTTCTGTCCATGACGCAGTAGAACAGGAACGAGAGCAGGCCGATGCAGAGCAGGACGAGGCCGAGCAGGATGGGAGCCGCGACCGATTTGAAGTGCACGGCCAGGGGAGGGCTCGCCCCGAGCGCCAACGCCGTGCCGATGCGGGCGGTCGCCAGCTGGAGTCCCATCGCCAGGGCGACCTCCTTGCCCTTGAACCACTTGACGATGATCTTCGTGGCGGTGATCCCCGCCACCTCGACGCCGACCCCGAAGATGGCGAAGCCGACAGCGGCGAACATCACTTGGGCCTTCCAGCCGAGGATCGTCATGCCGTCGAGGGCGTGGGTGCTCACGGCAAAGTACTTGAGCGCCGTGCCGACGACCATGACGATCGCGGCGGCCACGCCTGTGAAGCGCATGCCCATCTTGTCGAGGACGATCCCCCCGAAAATGAGCATCAGGAGGAAGACGTTGAACCAGCCATAGGCGCTCGTGAAAAATCCGTACTCCTTGCTGTTCCACGCGAGCTGCTGCTCGAGCAGCGGCTTCAGGGGCGACATAACGTCAGCGATGAAGTACCCGCACAACATCGTGAACGCGACGACGGCGAGGGCGGTCCACCGGGCGGCCTTCGAATCGCGGAGCGAGGCCTGGATCGTTTCAACCATCGTTCCTCCTGAGGGGTGAGCGGCATCCCCGGCCTGACCTCCCGCCGGGCCGGTTGCCAGGGGTTGAGCTCGGCGGCGCGATTTGCGTCGTGGGCACGTTGCGCGATCTTACCCCAGCACCGCACAGACAGCGAGGATCGTCCCGTGGGCTCGCCGGCGCACCGAGCATCGGCTCACATCTCGCGAAGCGACACGTTCGGCTCGAGCGCGCCGTCCACCCGGGTGAGAGGCGCTACTTCTCGACAGGCTGCCGCAGGATCGTGCGCAGCTTGTCGGGTTTGGCCCGCCGCGGGTCTCCCAGGTAGATCTCGTGGTGCTTGCCGCGGTAGCGATAGCCATTCTCCGACGCAAACGACCTCATGCGCGCCATCGTTCGCGGTTCCTCATGGTATGGGCCGACGTGCATCGTCTGGATCGAGAGCCCCTCGCGAAAACGCCCGAACCGCAGGCGAGTCGCAGCCGGCGTACCGATCTTCTCCCGGGTGTCCTCGAGGGCTCGGGCGACCATCGTTTCGGTGATGTGCTTCGGTTGCATGGTCAGGAGCGTCCAGCGCCAGCGGTCGGTGGACTGAAAGTCGAAGTTGCCGGAGTCCACCCACCACAGCGCCTCGAGCGCCATCACGGCGTAGTCAATGGGTTTGCGCGTGTTCATTTTCGACATGGACTTGAGCGTGAACGACACGCCCTCCAGCGCCGCAATCGCGTTCTGGAAGGCGACCGACGTCGCCGGGCGCTCACTCGGTTCCATGTAGCCGTCGATCATCACGAAGTTGAACTCCGGGACGTTGACCACCCCGATCTTGGTTGCGGACGGCGCGTAGAACTCCTTCAGTTCCTTCTTGAGATCGATCTTCGTGACCACAGCGTTCCCCTTCTTTCCGGGGCTGCCTCCCCCTGAGGGGCAACAGTTTGTGTGGGCGGTCCCACACCATGGTACAGCGAATGTGCCGCGCTGGAAGGCCAAACGGCCGGCAAACGTGAGACGGTCGCATATCGAGTTCGGTTGTGCGTCTTCGGGCAAACGGGCCAGCGCTCATCGTGGAGGCCTGGCGGAGAGCACGGCGACAGACCCGCGCCTGGGATCCGGCATCATGCCGGGACTGTCGGCGGAAGACCGCTGGCGAGTCGCGCGATGAGCTCGTCCATTCTGGCCTGGAAGCGAGCGACGGCTTCCTCGGCGTAGATGCGGAAGTCCTTGTTGATCCGGCGGCAGCGCGCCTGCATCCGTGCCACAACGCGATCCCTGTACGCGGTCAGCTCTGTGATCCTCGACCTGATCTCGGTCGCCGAGACGTCCCTCAAGCTCCTCTCGAAGGAGTGCGTGAGGTCGTCGAGGGCCATCCTGAAGCGGTCCACCTCCATCACGTTTCTCGTCATCTTGAAGAAGTGGTGGCCCTTTACCGCCATCGTGACGGCTTCCGCCACCATCAGAGGCTTGGCGAGGAAACCCCGGATGAGGAACTTCCAGTACGCCCAGGAGTAGCGTGAGAACGTCTGGCGCAGGAGCGAAAGGGCGAAAGCCCGAAGTTCCGCGACGCGCACCCTACGATGAGACGTCTTGTGGGTCTTCAGTGACCGCAGCAGCTTGAGGCAGCGTTCGAAATACCTGTCGGGCTTGTAGATTTCGGTCAACACCCGTTTGTAGCCGGCGATGAGCCTTCGCGCGTCCATTTTCGGCACGAAGTTGAGCCTAAGGTCGTGGGTGTTGTTGCCGCTCGATTCGTCCGTGAGGCGTCCCTCCGCCTTGAGCCGTCGATAGAGCTGGGTGTTGGGGACAGCCGTGAGGAGACCCACCATGGCCGTGGGGATGCCTGCGTCCTGGATGAAGCCGATCTGGCGATCGAAGATGTCCTCGGGGTCGGTGTCGAAGCCGAGGATGAACCCCCCCGAGACCTCCATTCCCTTTGCCTGAATCCTGCGGACGCTGGAGAGCATGTCGGACTTGAGGTTCTGCTTCTTTCCCATGGATTCGAGGGTGCACCTGTCCGGGGTTTCGATACCCAGGAACACCATGTTGAAGCCCGCGCTCACCATCTGGTCCATCAGCTCCTCGTCCTCGGCAAGGCTCAGGGTGGCTTCGGTGAAGAGCGAGAAGGGATAGTCCCTTTCCTGCTGCCACCGGGCGACCTGCGGCAGCAGGTTCTTGACCTCTTTCCTGTTCCCGATGAAGTTGTCGTCCACCACGAAGAGGGAACCCCGCCCTCCCCCCTCGTACAGAGCGTTCAGTTCGCTCAGGAACTGGGTCGTGGTCTTGGTGCGGGGCCGCCGTCCGAAGAGCTCGATGATGTCGCAGAACTCGCAGGAGTGTGGGCACCCGCGGGAGTACTGGAGAGCCATCGAGGAGTATCTCTTCCTGTTCAGCAGGTCGAAGCGTGGCGACGGCGTGAGGGCGAGGTCGGGCTTGCCCGGATCCGAGTAGACGTGCTCTGCCGTTCCCCTGTCCAGGTCAGCAATGAACTGTGGAAGCGTGACCTCCGCCTCGTTCAGGACGAAGTGATCCACCCCCTCGATGCGCTCGTATGAGGTCGTTGGATAGGGCCCGCCCGCCACCACGCGCTTCCCGTGCTTCTTGCACATGCCAATGACCCGGTCGAGGGAGTCCTTCTGGACGATCATGGAGGACGTGAAGACGATGTCTGCCGCGGCAACGGCGGACTCGCGCAGCGGCTCCACATTCATGTCCACCAGAGTGACTTCGAATTCCTCCGGAAGCATGGCCGCCACGGTCAGCAGCCCAAGCGGCGGGAAGCTCGCCTTCTTCCCGATGAAGCGAAGCGCGTACTTCATGCTCCAGTACGTCGGGGGCATCTCCGGATATACCAACAGCGCTTTGAGACCCATCGGACACTCCCCCCCTGAAGATGGGCTTCAGCGGCAATCTAGCCCCTCGGCGCATCACAATCAAGCGTCCATCCACCCGAGTAGGCAACCGGTTCGTCCCGGCCGGGCTCTCCCCCCTGCCGGAGCTACCAGGCGCGCCAACGTGTGCTGGTCGGATTGCCGTCGTCAGTCGGCTCTACTTCCGGGGCTCGAGGCTCGCGGCGATGCGCTCCTGGTACGCCGCCACCCGTTCACGCACGGCCGCCTCGCTCACCGTGAGGACACGACCCGCCAGCATCACCACCTTGCCGTCGATGATGACCGTGTCCACGTCGCTGGCCTTGGTCGAATAGACCAGAAGCGAGTATGGATCGTAGTGAGGGATTTGGTGGAGGCCGTCGGTGCGCACCAGGATCAGGTCGGCCCGCTTGCCTGCCTCCAGCGACCCGATCACGTTCTGCAGGCCGACGGCTTTGGCGCCGAGGCGCGTCGCCATCGCGAGCGCGGTACGAGCGTTCAGCACCTTCGGGTCGCCGCTCGTGACCTTGTGAAGCTTGGCCGCGGTGTCCATCTCCTCCCACAGCGACAGGTCGTTGTTGGAGGCTGCGCCGTCGGTGCCGAGGCCGACCGCGACCCCCGCCGCCAGCAGCGCAGGCACGGGGGCCACGCCCGATGCGCCCTTCATGTTGGACTGTGGGCAGTGCGCCACCCCGACCTTATGCTCGGCCAGCAGCGCGATCTCCGCAGGGCTCGGGAAGATCATGTGGGCCGCCACGACCCGATCGTCGAGGATGCCGAGCGATGCCACGTACTCCACCGGGCCCTTGCCGTGCTTCTCCCGAACGAACTCGACCTCGTAGCGAGCCTCAGCCAAGTGCATGAGCATCGGCACATCGTGCTTCGCGGCCAGGGCGTGCGCTTCCCGCAGGTGGTCGGCCGACACGGTGTACGTGGCGTGCGGCGCCACCGCCGGCGTGATCAGCGGATGACCGCGCCACCGCACCAGGAACCTTTCCATGTACGCCAGCGCATCCGCCCAGGTCTTGTTGTCGGGGGCGGGAAAATCGATAAGTGACTCCCCGACCACCGCCCGCATCCCGCAACGGGCCGCCTCCTCTGCGATGGCGTCTTCGAAGTAGTACATGTCGACGAAGGTCGTGACTCCGCCCCGCAGCAGCTCGAGGCAGGCCAGGCGCGTCCCCCAGCGCACGAACTCCTCGTCGACGAACCGCGCCTCCAGCGGGAAAATGCGGCCGTACAGGAAGCCCGTGAGGTCCAGGTCGTCGGCCACTCCACGAAACAGCGTCATCGGCACGTGCGTGTGGGCGTTGATCAGGCCGGGCATGATGATCCGACCGGAGGCGTCGAGGCACCGCGCCCCGGGGAAACGGCGCGCGAGGTCCGCCGCCGGACCCACCGCCTCAATTCGGTTGCCCCGGACGGCCACGGCCCCGCCGGGGATGATCGTCCCGGCCTCGTCCATCGCAACGACCAGACCCCCATCCACCAGCCACACGTCCTCCGACGCAGCCGCCGGTGAGAGGGCCCAGGCCGCCATACCGCAAGCCAAAACGGCGAGCAAAACGCAACGGCGTGACATCGGCGCCTCCTTGGGTTCAACTGCGTCCATGATACCCGCCGTAGGAAGTTCCTTCACCCCGACCGCCAGTCCCGCCGCTGTGGTGCCGGTATCTCCCTCACGGCGAGGATGCGGCCAGCGCGCGGAACCCGTGACCCCGGGCAAGAACGCCGATGGGCGGGGATCGCTCCCCGCCCACCGAGCGTGGTGGCTGCAGCTAGGGGGTTCAGAACTTCGCGTTGAACTCCACGCCGATGATCCTCGGCTCGTTCGTCATGCCGGTCAGGTTGTCGAAATCGATTGCGCCCTGGAGGATCTTCGCATCCGTAATGTTCCGTCCGAACAGGGCAACCTCGTACTTGCCGGCGTTCCAGCCGTAGCCCAGGCGCAGCCCGAACTCCAGGCTGTCAGAGTGGAACTCCTTCGACTCGTAGAGCGGGAAGTGCTTGTCGCTGGAGTAGGCCCAGTCGAGGCTGCCGAAGAATCCCTTGGACACCGGGTTGGACTGGTAGTTGAGGACGCCGGAGAAGATCCACTCCGGCGCATAGGGCAGGCTGTTGCCGTCGATGTACACCAGACCGTTCCTGATCGGATTGGTGATCGTGCACCCGCCGCCGCACGTCGCGACCGTCAGGTTCTTGTCGTTGATCTTGGTCGGGTTCCAGGAGAGGCCGAAGCTCGTGAACACGTTCTGCGAGGCGATGTACTCGATGTCGGCCTCGAAGCCGTGGCCGTCGGTCCGGTGAGCGTTGAGCAGCGTCGCGACATTGTACTGGCCGCCGACCGCGGTGAGCTGCTGGCCGTCCATCTGGAAGACGTACGCGGTCAGGTTCAGGCGCAGCCGCTGATCGGCGAGGATCGACTTCATCCCGACCTCCGCCGACGTGATCGTCTCCGCCTTGGCCACCGAGACACCGTTGGTGGCCGGGTTCTGGCCGTCCGAGAAGTCGGGCGCGAACATGATGCGGCCCTGGATGCTGGGCCCGCGGTAGCCCGTCGCGACGCGGCCGTACCAGTTGACGTTGGCGCTCGCCTTGTAGGTCGCGCTCAGGTCCCAGCTGACGTTGCTGTCCGAGGTGTGCCGTGTGATCGGGTGCGTCAGCGGCGGCTGGAACAGCGGCATCGGCCTGTCGGCCGCGAAGTCCTTCTTGTCGTCCGTGAACCTCAGGCCAACCTTGAGTGCCCACGTGTCCGAGAGGTTGTAGTCGACCGACCCGAAGAGGGCGTAGCTGTCGGTCGTCTGGTTCTGGATCGCGTACCCATTCTGGGGGTTGCCCGCCGCCACGCTGTTGTAGCTGAACGAGTCGATGTCGACCTTCTCGTTGAAGTAGTACGCGCCGACGATCCAGTTGAAGGGCCCCGTGCCGTTGCTGGCGAGCCGCAGTTCCTCGGTGGTCTGGTCGAGCTTGGGGATTCCATCGGCGCTCTCCGAGTTGAACGGGATGAACCCGGGTCCGTACGGCGGGTGAGACGCATCCCCGTAGCCGCCGTCGATGTCGCCGCGGCTGTACATGTTGTTGATCTTCTCGTAGCCCGTGATCGAGGTCAGGGTCGCGGGGCCGAAGTTGTACTCCAGCCTCAGCAGACCGCCCAGGGAGCTGATCAGCTGGGCGTTCAAGCCGTCCTGATAGACGACGTCCTGCTTGTACCCGGGGACGAAGTCGTTGGTCCCCGGCTTGATGATGTTGGCCCTGAAGATCCGCGCGGTGCCGTCGACGTGCCAGCCGTGCACGTTGAGCAGCGCGCTGAACTTGTCGTCCGGCTTCCACAGGAACTGCAGCCGGGCGGCGCCGGTCTTGTAGCCCCCGAGGGCGGGGTTGTTGCCGGTGTACCCGGACCACTTGTTGTCGACCCAGTCGCTCTCGGACTGCCACAACACCGAGAAGCGGGCGTAGAGCGTGTCGCTCAGAGCGCCGCCGATCCCGCCGTTGACGTCGACGTTGTTGTACTGCCCGTAGGAGGTCTTGAAGTTGGCCTCGAACTCCTTCGTCGGCCGCTTGGTATCGAACTTGATCACGCCGGCGGGCGTGTTGCGCCCGAACAGCGTCCCCTGCGGGCCGCGCAGGACCTCGATGCGGTCGAGATCGAACAGCGGCATGCCCTTGACGATCGGGTTCTCCATCACGACCTCGTCGACCACCATCGAGACGGGCTGCGAGGCGTTCAGGTCGAAGTCGGTGTTCCCCAGGCCGCGCATGTAGAAGCGCGGGAACGCCCGGCCGAACGACGACTCGAGCGTCAGGCTCGGCACCCGGCCCGAGATTGCGCGGATGTCCGGACCAGCCGTGAGGATGATGCCGAGATCCGCGCCGGCCAGCGTCGAGACCGCGACCGGGATCTTCTGGACATCCTCAGGGCGCTTCTGCGCCGTGACGATGATCTGCTCGACGACCTGCCCGGTCGGTTGGGCCTGCTCTTCCTCCTTCTGGGCTTGCTGCTGCTCCTTCACCGCCTCCTTTCCCGTCTGCGCGCCCTCCTGGGCGAAGCAAACTCCCCCGATGGCCACCACACAGACTGCGAGAATGACGATGCCAAAGATCCGCCAGGCCGATCCGTTTCCCATGACGGTCTCCTCCTCCTTCGCAACAAGGTCCGAGTCAGTCAGCTGCTGTCTCCAGATTCTAGCAGGATTTGTGGCGCAAGTCCGGGGCCAAAGACACGGAAGATGCTTCCAGACCTTCTAGCTCGCACCTCTCACCAGCTCCCCTTGGGGGTGCTCCAGAACCCTGAGGGGGGTCGTGAAAGTAACCCCTCCGCCCCGAAGGGGAACCCACACGACGAGGGGGCCAACGCTGACCGGGGACCTCAAACCGGCGGCGGTACCGTGCCGGGTTGGGCGATGAATCGGGCTCTTTCTGTCGTCGAGGAGTGGTAGGGATACCTGGAGGGAGCTGCAAGTCGTGCCCCATCCCGCGCGCACATGGGGTCAAGTCAAAATAGCGAGTCGCTCGTGAGCTGGAACACCGGTCCCTTGCCGCGATCGGGGTACGCGAGCTCCAGCCGGAGAATGCGCACCACCGAGGCACGGGTGATCTCGACAAGGAGACCGGCGCCCACGTCGCTGCGCCACCCGCCGGTAGGCGGTCCGACCCTTGCGCCCCACGTCTTGCCGCAGTCCGCGAACGCCGTGAGGCCCAGGGCCGCGACGTGGAGAAGTTCGCCGGTGACGCGGCGGCGCCACTCAAGGTTGGTTGCCACCCTTGACGTCCCGTCGAAGGTGTTGGGGTCGTAGCCGCGGAGGCCGGTGTCCGCGCCCAGCGTGAGCTGCCGATCAAGGTCGAGGTTGTTGCCGAGATCGGCCGCCACGCGCGCCCGCCAGCCCGCCGTGCCGATGAGCGCACCCCCTACCTCGAGGTGGGTCACGCCGTTCGCGAGACTGCCATCCTCCACCCGTCCCGAGAGGTCGGCGATCAACCAGGAGTAGGTGCTCCCGTTCAGCTGTCCCAGGGTGAGAGAGCCGTGGTAGCGCATCCTGGCGCGGTCGCCGCCGAACGCAGGCAGCGAGAGGCCGGCCGTCAGCTGCCAATTGGGTCCAAGCGGGAGGTCCTCCTGCCGCAGCCACGCGCGGAACCCCTGGACCACCCTCCAGTTGAAGGCCTGGTGCTCCCAACCCACCTCGACGCCCAGGAGGTCGCGGTCATGCGGCTGCGGATAATAAGAGCCGTCGAGGCGGTGCCAGCCGCGGAAGAAGGCGGAATCGCCGAAGACCCCAGCCGTGAGGCGGTTAGTGAGGACACCGTCGCCCGGCAGCCGCAGCCCTCCCCACACCTCGAAGCTCCGTGTGTTGGCCTGGCCCGCCACGTTCCGCTCCCCGCCCGACCAGAGGTACTCCTGCAGTCCTTCGCGTCGCCACTCCACGCCACCTGCCCGCGGCGTCAGGATGGCGAAAAACGGGTATTCGAGTTGGAACGTATCCGTGGACCCGTCGGAGGATTTCTTGTGCTCGAGCCCGAGCTGCCAGCGGCTGTGCAGGAAGGTGAAGTCCCTGTACCGGAAGGTCGTGGTCGTGCGTTCGGCGTCAGAACGGACATCGAGCAGGAAGCTCTTGCCCAGGCCCAGCAGGTTGTCCTCCGAGATGCTTCCGCCGGCATGCCGATTGTTCCCGGAAATCCCGAAGTCAATACCGACCCCGGTCGTCCACTGGTCGTGGGTCTCCACCACCACCTCGGCCCCACCGGGAACGGGGCGCGTCGAGATGTGCACCGGGTTGAGGAAACCCGTGCCACGCAGGATCAGCTCGCTTTCGAGGAGTCGCGCCGGGTCGAGGGGGTCGCCGACGTCGAAGAGCAGCAGCGAGCGGATGAACTCCTCACGGGTCTGGATATGCAGGGCGTCGACCCAACGATAGGGCCACGAAGAGGTCGCGGGGTCGTCGAGATCGTAGATATCGTGGCGCTCGATGCGCACGGCCACGATCGGCGTGCCGGGCGCCACCACCCCGGTGCCTGCACCGACTGCAGCGAGCGCAAACAGCGCGCAAACGACCCGCAAACTGGGGCTGCCATTGCCCGGCCTTCGAGCGCCCCCGTCACACGTGGTCGGCATGGGTCGGCTCGAAGTGTCGGTAGAAGATGTGCTTCGCGGCCTCTCCCGAGAGAATGTACATCACCACAATGACCGCCACCAGACCGAGGAAGGAAGGCGGCAGCGGGGTCAGGCCCAGGAGGGGTGCGAATGGCAGGAAGGGCATCGCCAGCGTGGTTGCCGCGACGCCCAGAGTCGCCCACAGCAGGCGCTTGCCGGGTCTGCTGCGGAAGAAGGGGCGGCGGCTGCGGACCACCAGGACGATGAACGATGCGGAGAGCACCGACTCGACGAACCAACCGGTCCGGAACTGGTCGGTACTCGCTTTGAGGAGGTACAGCAACGCCCCGAACGTCAGGTAGTCGAAGACCGAGCTCAGCACGCCAAAGGTCAGCATGAAGGAGCGAATGAAGCCGATATCCCATCGGCGGGGCCGGGCCAGCATCTCGGCGTCCACGCTGTCGCTGGCGATCGTCATCTCCGGCATGTCGGTGAGCATGTTGGTCAGCAGGATCTGCTTGGGTAGCAGCGGCAGGAACGGCAGCAGCAGCGAGGCGCCCGCCATGCTGAACATGTTGCCGAAGTTGGCGCTGGTGGCCATCAGCACGTACTTCAGCGTGTTGGCGAAGGTGGTACGACCCTCGCGCACACCATCGACCAGCACGTCCAGGTCCTTCTCCAGCAGCACGATGTCGGCGACCTCCTTGGCCACGTCCACTGCGCTCTCCACGGAGAGGCCCACATCCGCCGCGTGCAGCGCGGAGGCGTCGTTGATCCCGTCGCCCATGTAGCCGACCACGTGGCCGGCCTTGCGCAGGGCCAGGATGATGCGCTCCTTCTGGTTCGGCTCCACCTCGGCGAACACGTCCACCTGGCCGACCCGGGCGAGGAGCGCCCCGTCGCTCATCTTCCTCAGCTCGTGGCCGGACAGCACCCGAGCGCTCCCGAGCCCGATCGCCCGTGCCACGGTCGCAGCCACCAGGGCGTTGTCCCCGGTGATGACCTTGAGGCTCACGCCGAGCTCGCGCAGCCTGCCGATGGTCGCCTCGATTTCGGGCTTGGGCGGGTCGGAGAAGAGGATGAATCCGAGAAAGGTCAGGCCGACTTCACTCTCCTTGGAGATTCCGGTCTCCGATCCGAGCTTCTTGCAGGCAACGCCGAGGGTGCGCTGGCCGTTGCCGCTGTACCGGGTGTACTGCGCCTCGATCTGCTCCCGCACGCGTTCCAGCGGCACCGCGACTCCCGCCGCGTCCTCGGCGGTGGTGCACACCTCCAGCACCTGAGCGAGGGCGCCCTTGGTGATCATCACGTTGCCCTCCGGGCCGGACGCGACGATGGAGAGGCGCTTGCGCAGGAAGTCGTAGGGGACCTCGTCCAGCTTCCTCCAGGCCGAGATGTCGATGCTGCCGTGGTTCCGGATGGCTGCGTCGATGGGGCTCGAGAACCCCGTCTCGAAGGAGGCGTTGAGGCAGGCGTAGAGCAGGACGCGGTCGCTCGTCTGCCCGCCCACGTCGTTGGCGGCCTGAAGCGTCACCACTCCCTGGGTGATCGTCCCCGTCTTGTCCGTGCATAGCACGTTCATGCTGCCGAAGTTCTCGATCGACGCCAGCCGCTTGACGATCACCTTCCTGTCGGCCATGCGGCGAGCGCCATGGGCGAGGTTGATGCTGACGATCGCCGGGAGGAGCTGTGGGGTCAGGCCTACCGCCAGCGCCATCGAGAACAGGAACGAGTCCAGAACGTGGCGGTGCAGGTAGACGTTGAAGGCGAAGATGCCGATCACCAGGAGCAGCGTCACCTCCAGGAGCAGGTACCCGAAGCGACGCAACCCGTGCTCGAATTCGGTCTCAGGCGGGCGTAGCTTGAGGCGCTCCGAGACGGCGCCGAACTCGGTGTCCTTTCCAATCGCCACCACAAGGGCCGTGGCGGTGCCGGAAACCATGTGAGTGCCCATGAACACGGCGTTCGTCCGCCTGGGGAGGGGGGTCCCGGCCTCCAGGACCGCCACGGACTTCTCGACCGGGAACGTCTCGCCGGTGAGAGTGGCTTCGTCCACGAACAGGTCCCGCGCCTCGAGGAGCAGGCAGTCGCCCGGGGCCGTCGCGCCGGCCGAGAGAAGGACCACGTCGCCGGGCACGACATCGGTCAGGGGAACGTCGGCTGGGGCGCCATCCCGCAGCACCTGGGCCTTGACCTCGACGAGCGAGAGGAGCTTTTCCACGGCTCCCGCCGCGCCCCTTTCCTGCCAGAAACCCAGGAAACCGCTCGCGAGCACGATGACAAGGATGATCGCGGCATCGGTGGTGTCGTGAAGGAAAATGGAGATCACAGTGGCGCCGAGGAGCAGGAGCACGATCGGGCTCGAGAACTGCGACGCGAGAAGCGTGAGGGCGTCGGTGCGCTTCTTGGGCGCCAGGCGGCGGGCGGCGTAACGCTTCAGCCTGGAACCGGCCTCGGCCGCCGACAGGCCATGGGGCGCCGTCTGCAGCCGTTTCAGGGCCTCGGCGGCGGGCACGCTCCAGAAAGGTGGAACCTGCTGCTCCATATGCCGTCGCTTCGCGTCATTTTGCCATAGCCACCTGCCTCGCAGACGAGCCGAGACAGGGCGCATGACTCCTGCCCTGATCGGGTCGCGGAGGGCGCAGCAGGAGGCCCGGGGGTGAGCACGCATTCAACCTTGCCAGGCGGCTTTCGACCGTGCGCATCGTGTACGCCGGCTGACCCGGTTGGCCGAAATTCCCGGTCGTGCCCGGGAGGGTCAAAGCCCGCGCCTGCCAGCGAGAGAGACTAAGAACAATGTTATCCTTCCTCAGGCTTTCCGAGCACGGTGTGCGGTCGGAGTCGCCCGGGAGCAGAGTGGCTGCGGGCCGGGCTGAAATATGCGGGAACCAGGCGTCGGTCCCGGCCTGGCAGACACGGGGATCGTGCCTGTGCGCTTCGCCGCAGTGCTCCCGGTGGCCGACATGGGATCAGCCAGGCGACACGAAACGGCGCCGACGACGCGTTGAAGACAACGCAGGAGGTGATCACTGTTCGGACGGCACAGGCCCGAAAGGGCCACGCCTCTCAGGGGCGAGCTCCTGAGCCCCGAGGGCCTCGAGGAGCGAGCAAAGACGCTCGCCGCCGTTTTCACTCTGGGACCTGCCTCCCGTCCCGGCGGGTACGGCGTGCTGCCACGGTTGGAAGGAAACATCCGCGCCCTGAGCGCGGCATACCGCTCCCTCGCTGACGACGTTCACCAGGGGGTCGCTGTTCCTCCGGCTGCCGAGTGGCTTCTCGACAACTTTCACCTCATCGAGTCGGAGGCGCGCGCCGTGCTGCACGACCTCCCCGTCCGGTACTACCGGAAGCTTCCGAAGCTCGCGGAACGCGAGTTCTCGGGCAAGGCCCGCATCCATGCGATGGCGCTTGAGCTGATCCGGCACGGCGACGGGCGGCTCGACGCCGAGCGGCTCAGGCGCTTCGTCCTCGCCTTTCAGACCGTGGCGCCGTTGACGATCGGAGAGCTTTGGGCGTGGCCAAGCATGCTCAAGCTCGCGCTCCTCGAGAACCTGAGGCTTCTCACCGACGGAATCCTCGCAGGGCGGGCGGCACGCCTGGAGGCAGACGGCGTTCTCGCGCGGCTGGAGAGCGGCGAGGCCGCCGCTTCTCTGCCCGACCCGCTCCAGAGCGCCTTCGTGGCGCAGCTTCGGCAGCGGATGCGCGAGTACGACCCCCGCGTGTCCCCCCTCGCCGAAGCGGTGGAGCGGGCGCTCGCCGTGCGGGGGACGACGCCCGAGGACGCGGTCCGCTCCGAGAACCAGCGCCAGGCCACCGATCAGGTGTCCACCGGCAACACGGTAACCAGCCTCAGGTTCTGCGCAACGCTCGACTGGAGTCGCTTCGTGGAGCAGGTCAGCCCGGTAGAGGAGATCCTGCGGCGGGACCCGGCCGGGGTATACGCCCGGATGGATTTCGCCAGTCGCGACCGCTACCGACACGCCGTGGAGGACCTCGCCGAGCCGACCGGCGAGGCGCAAGTACGCGTTGCCCTGCGCACCGTCGAGAGCGCCCGCCGCGCCGCGGAGCGGAAGGGAACCGGCGAGAAGTCAGCGCACGTCGGCCATCACCTGATCGGCCCGGGCCGGCGCGAGCTCGAGATCGACATGTCATACCGGCCGGGCCTCGCCCAGCGACTCCGCCGTTGGGCCTTCGCCCACGCAACGGCGGGGTACCTCGGCGGCATCGGTCTCCTGACGGGCCTCGGTGTTCTCGGTGCCTACGCGTACGCAGGCGCCGCGGGCACCGCCGGGATGGCGACGGCCGCGGCCCTGCTCGCGCTGCTGCCCGCGAGCGAGCTCGCGGTACTTCTCGTCCAGCGCATCGTGGCCTGGCTCGTGCCGCCGCGCCGGCTCCCCCGCCTCGATCTCGGCGAGGGGATCCCCGAGAACGCCCGCACGATGGTGGTCGTGCCCGTGCTTCTCGGCAGCGTGGGGGACGTCGAGCGGCTCCTGGCGCACCTGGAGGTGCAGGCGCTCGGCAACCTCGACACCCGGATCCACTTCGCGGTCCTCTCCGATTTCAAGGACGCGCGGACGCTTTCGGTTGCCGGTGACGACGAGATTTTGACCGCAACGGTGGCCGGCATCGAGGCGCTCAATCGGAGGCACGTGCCCGGTGGAAACGACCGTTTCTACCTGTTCCACCGGGATCGCCAGTGGAACTCGAAAGAGGGCGTTTTCATGGGGTGGGAGCGCAAGCGGGGGAAGATCGAGGAGTTCAACCGCCTGTTGCGTTCCTCCGATGACACCGGCTTCTCCGTGAAGGTCGGGGACCTCTCGATACTCCCGTCGGTGCGGTACGTCCTCACCCTGGACGCCGACACGCGGCTCCCGCGGGGCGCAGCAAGGACCCTGATCGGGATCATCTCGCACCCGCTCAACAGGCCCGTAATCGACGCAGGTCTCCGGAGGGTCACGGAGGGCTACGGCATCCTCCAGCCGCGCGTGAGCGTCAACCTCTCGAGCGCGGCCGGTTCGCTCTTCGCACGGCTGTACGCCGGGCATACAGGCGTCGATCCCTATACGACAGCGGTCTCGGACACCTATCAGGACCTGTTCGGCGAAGGAGCCTTTACTGGCAAGGGACTCTACGACGTCGATGCCTTCCAGGCGACTGTCGGCTGGCGCGTCCCCGAGAACGCGCTGCTGTCGCACGATCTCTTCGAGGGACTGCACGCGCGAACCGCGCTCGTCTCCGACGTGGAGGTCGTGGACGACTACCCCGCCAACGTTCTCGCGCACGCCCGGCGGCAGCACCGCTGGGTGCGCGGCGACTGGCAGATCCTCGCCTGGCTCTTCCCGGTGGTCCCGACACCTCAGGGTTTCGCGAAGAACCGCCTCCCACTCATCAGTCAGTGGAAGATCCTCGACAACCTGCGCCGCAGCCTCGTGGCACCTTCGCTCCTCGCCTTCTTCGCGGCCGCGTGGACCCTCCTGCCGGGGAGCCCCCTCGTCTGGACCCTTGGTGGCATCGCGGTCGTTGGGTTCCCCTTCGTTGCCTCCCTTTTCCACCTTCTGGAGCGGCGCCCCGCGCACGAGCCGGCTCGCGTCCACCTTCGAGGCCTCGTGGAGGATCTGAGCACAGCCCTCGGACAGGCGCTCCTGACGCTGGTTTTTCTCCCATTCCACGCCTGGGAGATGGTGCATGCCATCGCGTTGACGCTGGTCCGGCTCGTCATCACGCAACGCCGCCTCCTCGATTGGGAGACGGCGGCCACCCAGGCGGCACGGGTAGCTGGTTTGCGGGAGGGGACACGTTCCTTCTTCGAGGAGATGGCGGCGAGCCCGATCGCGGCCCTGGGGCTCCTCGCCCTAACCATCGCCGCGCGTCCCGGCGCCCTTCCTCTCGCACTGCCGTTCCTCGTCTTGTGGGCTGCGGCGCCTGCCTGCGCGTACTGGCTCAGCCAGCCGATGGTGCCACGTCGGCGGGAGCTGTCGCCGGTGGACCGTGATCTCCTGAGGGAGGTGGCGCGGAAGACGTGGCGCTATTTCGAGACCCTTGCCGGCCCCGAGGACCACTGGCTCCCTCCCGACAATATTCAGGAAGAACGAGCCCCCGTGGTGGCGCACCGAACCTCACCGACCAACATCGGGATGGGCCTCCTCTCGACGCTCGCGGCGCACGATCTTGGCCTGCTGCCCGCGGAGGCGATGGTCGAAAGGCTCGACCGGACTCTGACCACGGTCGAAGGGCTGGAGCGCCACGAGGGGCACCTCCTGAACTGGTACGACACGCAGAACCTCTCGCCGCTCCACCCGCGCTACGTGTCCACGGTGGACAGCGGCAACCTCGCGGGGGCGCTTCTCGCCCTGGCGGAGGGTTGCCGACGGCTGGGTGCTTCTCGGCCGGACCTGGCAGCACGCCTGGCCGACGTCACAAATCGCGCCGTGACCCTGGCGAACGGGATGAACTTCGCTTTCCTCTACGATCGCCAGCGTCAGCTCTTCTCGATCGGCTATCGCATGGCCGACGCCGGCGGGCCGGGGCGAGCGGACAGTTCCTACTACGACCTCCTGGCCTCGGAGTCGCGCCTTGCGAGCTTCTTCGCCATCGCCAAGGGCGACGTCCCACAGAGCCATTGGTTCCACCTGGGACGGCTGGTCGTCAGCGTGGAAGGTGTCCCGACGCTGGTGTCCTGGAGCGCGACGATGTTCGAGTACCTCATGCCGCTCCTCGTGATGAGAACGTACCCGGGGACGCTCCTCGACCAGAGCTGCCGTATGGTCGTCAGGAGGCAGATCCGGTACGGTCGCGAGTGGCACGTTCCGTGGGGGATCTCCGAGTCCGCCTACGATCTGACCGACCGACTCGGCAACTACCAGTACAAGGAGTTCGGCGTCCCGGGCCTCGGGTTGAAGCGGGGGCTGGCCGACGAACTCGTCGTTGCTCCCTACGCGACCGCGTTGGCCGCTCTCTTGGAGCCGGCCAAAGCCGCACGAAACCTCCGACGCTTGACGGCCGAGGGGGCCGAGGGGCCGCTCGGATTTTACGACGCCATTGACTACACAGCGCGGAAGCCGGACGAGACCGGCGACTCTTCGGCCGTGCGGCCCCGCACCGGCGCCGTCGTGAAGACCCACCTGGCGCACCACCAAGGGATGACGCTTGTTGCCATCGCCAACGTCCTTCTGGGCGATGTGATGGTCGACCGGTTCCATGCGGACCGGCGAATCCAGGCAACCGAACTCCTCTTGCAGGAGCGGATCCCCCGCGAGGCGCCAGTCATCGAGCCGCGTCCGGCCGAGGAGACCCGAATCGAACCACCCGCGCTCGCGCGCGCCCCGCGCCGCTTCCGCTCGCCCCACACGCCATACCCGCGCGCGCAGATCCTCTCGAACGGCAGCTACGTCGCGATCGTCACGAACGGGGGCGGCGGAACGAGCTTCTGCCGCGGTCGTGCCGTGACGCGGTGGCGGGAGGACCGCACACGCGATCCCGGAAGCCAGTTTGTCTATCTGCGCGATGTTCACACGGGCGCTGTCTGGTCCGCGACCTACCAGCCTACGGCTAAGGAGCCCGACAGCTACCTCGCAGAATTCCTCGCCGAGAAGGCAGCCTTCGAGCGGCTCGACCACGAGATTGCCACGCGACTCGACGTGGCCGTCTCACCAGGGGACGACGCCGAGGTCCGGCGCGTGTCACTGACGAATCGAAGCGACCGCCCCCGCGAGATCGAGCTGACCAGCTACGTCGAGGTGGGCCTGGGGTCCGTCGCCGAAGACGTGGCCGACCCCGCGTTTGGGAGGCTCTTCGTGGAGACCGACTGGATTGCCGAGAACACGGCTCTCCTGGCGCGGCGCCGGCCCCGGTCCCTGCACGACCCGGGGCTCGTCCTCTTCCACGTCCTTTCCATCCCCGGACCGACGCAAGCGCAGGTCGAGTGGGAGACCGACCGGATGCGCTTCCTGGGGCGCGGGCGCGGCCCCGAAAGCCCACAGGCCATGGATGGGCGCGCGCTCTCGGGGACGACCGGCGCG
Organism: Terriglobia bacterium; assembly: GCA_020073245.1. Lineage (GTDB taxonomy): Bacteria > Acidobacteriota > Thermoanaerobaculia > Thermoanaerobaculales > Thermoanaerobaculaceae > RBG-13-68-16. Next base: position 61,330 of record JAIQFQ010000001.1, read on the forward strand.
GTACTCGACCCGATCCTGAGCCTCCGGACCCGCCTGCGGCTCGCACCCGGGGGGTTCGCTCGGGTCTCGTTCACGACCGGCGTTGCTGCCGACGAGCCGACCGCACGCGCCTGTGCACGGAAGTACCACGACCACGGCGTCGCCGCACGCGCGTTCGCACTGGCCTACACACAGGCGCAGATGTCAGTGCGACATCTCGGCATCTCCGTCGAACAGGCCCAGCTCTCCGAACGACTCGGTTCCCGTGTCTTCTTCTCCGACGCATCTCTCCGTGCCGACGCGGAGACCCTGGCGAAGAACACGCTCTCCCAGGACGGCCTCTGGAGGCACGGCATCTCGGGCGATCTCCCGATCGTTCTCGTCCGCGTGAAGGAGCCGGAAGACGTGCAGCTCGTTCGGCAGATCCTGATCGCCCACGAGCACTGGCGCCTGAAGGGGCTGAAGGCTGACGCCGTGATCCTGAACGAGCACCCGGGAGGCTACCGCGAAGAGATGAACCAGCGGCTCACGCAGCTCGTCGACGGCGGCCCGTGGAGTGCCTGGAAAGGGAAGCCCGGCGGCGTGTTTCTCATCCAAGCCGATTCGATCTCTGAGGCCGAGACGGTCCTTCTGAGCGTGGTCGCCCGGGCGGTCCTCTTTGGCGACCGCGGCACCCTGGAACAGCAACTCGACCGCCCGGAGGCGGAGCCTCCACTCCCATTGGGCGACGTGGCAGTGGACGAGGCCCCGATTGGGGAGCGACCGGAAGCCGAACCGGAACCACCGGCGCTCCTCTTTGAGAACGGCCTCGGAGGCTTCACGCGTGACGGTCGCGAGTACGTCGTCGTCCTCGAAGGCGAACGCGAGACGCCCCTTCCCTGGATCAACGTTCTCGCCAACCCGCGCTTCGGAAGCATCGTCACCACCTCCGGGGCGTCCCACACCTGGTCCGAGAACAGCCGCGAGAACCGGCTCACGCCGTTCGCGAGCGACCCGGTCACCGACCCGACCGCCGAGGCGATCTTCGTTCGCGACGAGGAGAGCGGCGCCCTGTGGGGCGCCACGCCGGCGCCCCTCCGGCGGACACGGCGCTCCCCGCGCTGGGTTGTGCGCCATGCGGCGGGCGTGACGCGGTTCTCCCACGCCTCGCACGGCATTGCGCAGGAACTGGCGGTCTTCGTGGCGCGGGACGAGCCCGTGAAGCTGTCGCTCCTGACGTTGACGAACCGCTCCGACCGGCCGCGGCGCCTCACCCTCTTCTCGTACACCGAATGGTTGCTCGGCCCACCAATTGCGACCGGCCCGAGGTTTGTCGCGACGGAGCGCGACGGCGAGACCGGCGCGGTCCTGGCGCGCGACCTGTACAGCCAGGAGAGGGGGCGCGTCGCGTTCGCCGCTGCGAGCGAGCCGCTCCTCTCCGCCACGGGGGACCGTCTGGAGTTCCTCGGACGCAACGGTTCGCTCTCGCGTGCGGCCGCGCTCGGCCGGCCGCTGCTGCTGAACCGGTTCGGCGCCGGTCTCGATCCGTGCGCGGCGTTGCAGACGGTGGTGGACCTCGAGCCCGGGGCGACGCGGCGAGTCGTGTTCCTGCTCGGGCAGGGGCGGGACGCGGCGGAGGCCCACGCGCTCCTACGGCGGTTCGCGGCCAAAGACGGCGCGGCTGCTGCCAAGGCTGAACTCGTCGCCGTGGAGGCGTCCTGGGATGACGCGCTGGGCGCTGTGAGCGTCACCACCCCCGACGACTCCTTCGACGTCCTGGTCAACAGGTGGCTCCTCTACCAGGACCTGGCGTGCCGCGTCTGGGCGCGCTCCGGCTACTCCCAGTCGAGCGGTGCGTACGGCTTCCGCGACCAACTCCAGGACGTGTTGGCGTTCATGCTCACGCGGCCGGACCTCACCCGCGAGCACCTCCTGAGAGCGGCCGCGCGCCAATTCGTGGAGGGGGACGTTCAGCACTGGTGGAACGCCCCGAGTGGCCAGGGCATTCGTACGCTCTGCTCGGATGATCTTCTCTGGCTCCCCTACGCGGCTGCCGAGTACGTCAAGACCACTGGAGACCGCTCCGTGCTCGACGAACAGGTGCCTTTCCTGGAGGCGCCGGCCGTTCCACCCGGAGAGCCCGAGGCGTACGGGATCCCGGCCATCTCCAGCGAGACGGCCACGCTGTTCGAGCACGGCCTGAGGGCCGTCGATCAGGCGCTCACCGTCGGCGCGCACGGCCTGCCGCTCATCGGGAGCTGCGACTGGAACGACGGCTTCAATAACGTCGGCCCCGAGGGTCGCGGGGAGAGCATCTTCGTCGGGTGGTTCCTCCACGCCGTTTTGGGAGCCATTGCCCCCTTGTGCGAGGAGCGGGGTGACGCGCCGCGAGCGGCGCGCTACCGCGCCGAACGCGCGCGTCTGGGAACGATGCTGGAGCAAAGCTGGGATGGCGAGTGGTACAGGCGCGCGTACTTCGACGACGGCACCCCGCTGGGATCGTCCCAAAACGACGAGGGGAAGATCGACTCAGTGGCTCAGACCTGGGCCGTTCTCTCGAACGCCGCGCCGGGAAACCGGGCCGAGCGCGCCATGGGTGCCGTGCGCGCCCACTTGGTCCGGCGCGGCTCGGGCGTCATCCTGCTCCTCTCGCCACCCTTTGATCACACGGCTCTCGACCCGGGATATATCAAAGGCTACATCCCGGGGATCCGCGAGAACGGAGGGCAGTACACGCACGCCGCGGCGTGGGTCGTCCTCGCGCTCTCGCGCCTCGGGAGCGGCGACGAGGCGGTGGAGCTCTTCCACATGCTCAACCCTATCAACCACTCGCGGACGGCGAGCCAGGTCGAGCAGTACATGACCGAGCCCTACGCGGTCGCGGGGGATGTCTACGACCATCCGGCGCACCGGGGGCGGGGCGGCTGGACCTGGTATACGGGTTCGGCCGGTTGGATGTACCGGGTCGGACTGGAAGGGATCCTCGGACTCGAGCGCCGCGGCGCGGCCTTCACGCTCAACCCGTGCATCCCGTCGTCGTGGCCGGACTACTCCATCGATTGGCGGTTCGGGAAGACGCACTACACGATCGTCGTGGAGAACCCGGAGCGGCGGTGCCGCGGCGTCGTGAGCGCGGAACTCGATGGATCTCCCGCCGACCCGGCGGCGATTCCACTCGATGACGACGGCCGCGCGCATCGGGTGCGGGTCGTGCTCGGCGAAAGCCGGGATGCACCGGAGAGCTCCGCACAGCACCCAGCAAACCAGGGGAGCGGCCAGACACAGTGAACCGCGGGTTGTGCGAAGGGGTTTCCGCCTCGCCGGATGGCCCGGATCCCGGCTCTCCTCCGAACGCTACTCTGCAAAGTGCTGGCGGACCTTCGCCGCGATCTGGCGGTCCGTCATCCTGTCGACCGTCTCAAGAACTGCGATCCGGCCGCCCAGGTTCTTTCGCTGAAGACGTCTCTTCAGTTCGCCCTTTGCTTCGCCGGGACCGAAAATCAGAATGGCCTCCGCAGCACCGATGGATGCAATGACAGCATCGTAGTAGGTGTTGAGATGTCCCGTAAGGGCTCTCTGTTGGCTGTCATCCGCCACCACCAACTGTCGTTCAAAGCGACCCTTGAGAGGTGAATCACCAGACCGGCGGAGTTGTTGCTCAACCGTCGATATGACGAGTCCCGTTTCGTCCCCTTTGTCCGTGACAGTCACGACAATGGCCTTCCTGTGGTCAATCCATAGGCCCACTCTCGTTCTCATGGAGTTCTCCTTTCTACGAGCCCACCCGATACCGAGTCCAGCCGTGCGCCCATTCTCCCGGCGCGCCAGTGCCCGTACCCATTGCAGCGAGCGCACACACCGTGCTGACAACCCACATCGTGTGCCCATTATCCGGCCGCCCTCAAGGACCCTCGCCGCACGTGGCCGCCACCGGCCGGCTGCCCGCCTGACTCGACCTCGGGTTACCGAACAATGTGAGACGGTCATACCTGATGGTTGCGGGTACGCACGGTGCGTTTGAGCGTCTGGAAGATCGGCCTAGGCGCTGCCGCGGAGGACTGCCAGCGTCTGCACCGCCTCCTCGAGGAACTCGCAGAGTACGTCCGGCCGGACGAGCTCGCAGCGGTGCATCACCAGCGTGTCCCCGTTCGTTTCCAACTCGATCGCCTTGCCTGCAAAACGCAGGATGTGCGCCCTGGCGGCGGATCCTTAGAGGCGCCGCGCCGCGTCGGGCTCTTGCCCCTGAAGCACAAAGGCCCTCGAGAACTCGGCGTCCTCGCCGAAGTCGATGTCCTGTCCGCCGAGCTTCTACCGGATCGCGTCGACGATCCTGACCTCACGGCGCAGGAAGCTGTGCGGCAGCCGAACCTCCCGGCCCTTGAGGATGCAGACGGTTTGCAGGTGGGCCGCCCGGTCCTTTCCCGAGCCGGTCACGTACGAGTAGTCGGCCAACCACACGTCGAGCCCCGAGCGCGAACCCGAGAGCACGTTATGCGCCTCCCGGGAGTGGCCCCGGCCGAACAACGCGAAGGTCGGTGCCACGTTCACGAGGTCGGGCGCGTCGGCGCGGAACTGAAGCCCCATCGAGAGCGCCGTGGCCTCGACCTCTTTTCGGCGCTTCTTCTCGGACCGCACGATCGCAACGACGAGCACGGCAAGGAGTGCGACGAACCCTGCGATGAGCAGGAGCGCCAGAGTCTGCATGGTGGTGGGGCCTCCGCGGCCAGCATATCGACATGCCGGCGCGCGGACCACATCGCCGGCGAGCGTTCCGGCCCCGGGTCATAGATCAGGTTCCCTTGTAACGCGCCGCCGGTTCGGCGTCGGCTATCGTGCGTGCCCGTTCTGCAGAAGCTCGAAGAGGCGCTGCACGAGGTCAGCCAATTCCCGCGAGGACAGGGGCGTCCGGTCCGCGGGAACGTGGAGCTCATACCCCATGGCCAGCGGCTGCCGCAGCCAGCTCTGCCCGGGGACGTAGCGGAGGGCGGCAGCCCTCTCCGGGCTTGGGGATTCGTCCCAGGCCGCCCACCAGGTGTCACGTTTCTCGTCCTCCGGTTCAGTTTCCGGCTCGGGCCGAGGAGTCGCCGGCGGCGGCGCCTCCGGCCCCCCACGGCCGCGTATCTCGTGCAGTGGGACGCCTTCCTCCTGCCACGCCTTGATCTGGAGCAGACGGGCCAGATGTGCCTCTGTGTATTGGGCCCCACGACCAAGGCCGGCCGGCGGCGGAAGCAAGTCGCGCTGGACGTAGAAGTGCACGGTGCGGCGCGACACACCGGCTGCGACCGTCAGGGCACCGATCGAGAACGTGCGTTCGGGACTCACGATATTAATGTAACATTAGATGTCACATTGTCAAGTGTTACATTCCTTGGCCGGGACACTGCCAACGGCGCTTGCGAAACCGGGCGGATCCTCAACGGGGACCTTGGCTTCACGCCTTGAGGCAGGTCGCGGGCGGGTCCCAACGGGGCGGGGCGCCGTCGGGAGGCGTTCTGCGTGGGTTGCCGCCCGGCGCCGGTCACGCGAGCAGGAAGAGGTTCAGGGCGTTCTTCTGGTATCCCTGTTCCGAGACGAGCGTATCGAGGGCCAGGGTGGCGAGGTCATCGGCCTCGGGATCTGCCGCCGGCCGCCGCTCGAGGTAAAACAGCTTCACGTAGCTCCTGCAGCCGTCGCACGCCTCTGCCTTCACCGCGCCGGAGTCCCCCTCCAGGGAGAAGTATGAGATGCCGGCGGTGGAGCCGCAGCGCGAGCACTTGACCCGCGTCAGGTACCACTGCGAGCCGCACAGCGCGCAGGCCAGGTAGCGCAGCCTGTCGTCACCGAGCACCACTCCCGCGACCGGCCGCGAACCGCACAGCGGGCAGCCGCCCTCCGCGCGGGCCACGGCCCCGACCGGGATCCGCGCTGCCCGGGTCACGAACTGAACTTGCAACGCCGCCGCCGCGAACGGCGCGACCGCGAGGTCAAGCCCTTCAAAGTCCCCCGACAGGATCTTCGCGGCGAGCGCCGCAAGCGGTTTCCTCCCCAGGTTGGCGAGGCGGGTGAGACCCTCACGGGCCGCCGCCGGCATGGGGGCAGGCAGGAGCTCGCGCACGATCGGCTGCAGCGCCTCGGTCCACTCGTCGGAATGCGAAACCGAGGCGTCCAGCGGCCGGACGGCGGCCAGGTTTCGGGCGTCTGGCGGTGGCGGGAGTTCGGCGGACGCGACCGCCTGGGCCGCACTGAGCCGCCCGCAGAACTGAAGGTAGTCGCCCAGGGTGTGCCCTCCGGCGAGCGCCTCGAATCGCGCCGAGCGCCTGGTGAAGAGCGCCGGCCCCGGATGCGGCCTCAGGTAGGGAATCTCGCCGAGCTCTCCTCCACCCACCAGCCGCGGACTATCGCTCACGGCCCTTCCTTGGCCGTGACCTCGCGGTACCAAGCCGGGTGGTGGAAGCGTGCCCAGGCCCGGCTCACCGTGCCGCGGACCATGGCGCGCACCGATCCCCTGGTCCAGTACGCCGCGTACCAGTGGATGCCGATCCCCACGAACATGATGAAGGCCGCCGTGGCGTGGATGAGGCCGGTCACTCGGCGGAACGCGGGAGAGAATGCGGGGGCAAACCACGGTTGCCACATCACGATGCCGGTGAGGAACAGCACGGCGATGATCGGTACCATCGACCAGAACATGAGCTTCTCGCCGCCGTTGTACTTGTGACTGTCGAGCGCCGGGTGCTCCTTGCGCATGTATGACCACATCTTCCGCACCCACTCCGTGTCAACTGGCAGCCAGAGGTTGTCCTGCCACTCCTGGGCGGCGTACGGGTAGAAGAGGAGCACGAGCACGACCCCGGCGATGGGATGGATGAAGCGCATGAACTGGCCCCCGCCGAAGAGGGCCGAGGTCCAGAAGAAGAACGGGTGGAACATCGCAAGGCCGGAGAGGAAGAGGAAGATGAAGGCGATAGCGATCGCCCAGTGAGTGATCCGCTCCCCGACCCGAAACCGCAGGATGAGGTCACCGTTTGGGTTGGCCATGGCTATTGCTCCTTCTTTTCATCGGGCACATCGAGCGGGCCGTGGCGCATGTAGTGCAGAATGCCTGCGACGAGCACAGAGAACATCGTGACGACCCCAACGCTGCGGGCGAAGCCGCTTCGCCAGAGGTCCACGACCGGGCTCACCCGCGGGTCCTTCGGGAGCCCGTAGGCCTCCGGCCGGTCGCCGTGCGGCAAGACGAAGAACACGTGCGTGCCATCAACCCCCGGCGGGTCATAGATGGCGGCGTGCGTGAAACCGCGCTCGTGCAGGTCCTCGAGCCGGTGATGGGCGAGCTCGAGCATGTCCTCCTTCGAACCGAACGAGAGCGCCTGCGTTGGGCAGGTCTTGATGCAGGCAGGCTCGAGCCCGACCGCCACGCGGTCGGAGCACAGGGTGCACTTGTAGACGCGAGAGTCCTTTCGCCTCAGCCGCGGGATGTTGAACGGGCAGCCCGAGATGCAGTATCCGCAGCCGATGCAGTTCTCCTCCTGGAAGTCGACGATACCGCTCGAGTACTGGACGACGGCACCTGGGGCGGGGCAGGCGCGCAGGCAGCCCGGGTCGGTGCAGTGCAGGCAGCCGTCCTTGAGGATGAGCCATCGGAGATGGCCGTCGATCTCCACCTCGGTGAACCGCATCAGACACCAGCTTTGATCGGACAGGTTGGGCGGGTTAGTGTAGATGCCTTCGTTCTCGCCGACCTGGTCGCGAAGGTCGTTCCACTCCATGCAGGCGGCCTGGCAGGCCTTGCACCCGATGCAGCGCGACACGTCGATGAGCTTGCCCACCTCGACGGTCCTGCGTGCGGATGGGGGATTTGCCATTGCCGCGGAGCGTCTCGTGATGTCGAACGATTGGGTTTCCATGGCGCCCCCCTCAAGCCTTCGCGATGTTGACGAGGAACGCCTTGAACTCCGGCGTCTGGACGTTGGCATCGCCCACGAACGGCGTGAGCGTGTTGACGAGGTACGACGGCTTCGTCATTCCCTCAAAGCCCCAGTGGAGCGGGATACCGACCGTCTCGATCTCCTTGCCCGCCACCTTGAGCGTGGGGATGCGCTTGGTGACCATCGCCCTCACCACGATCTTGCCTCGCCTCGAGCTCACCACCACCCGGTCGCCGTTCTTGATGCCCTTCTTTGAGGCGAGATTCTCAGAGATCTCCACGAACGCCTCGGGCTGAAGGACAGCGGCGATCTCCGTGTGCTTGGTCCAGAAGTGGAAGTGCTCGGTGAGCCGGTAGGTGGTCGCGACGTACGGAAACTCGTTGGAGGTGCCGAAGCGCTCCCGATCGCCCGGGTACACGCGGGCGGCCGGGTTGGACACGACGTGGGGGTGCATGGGGTTGGTGTCGAGCGGCGTCTCGAACGGCTCGTAGTGCTCGGGGAACGGGCCCTCAACCATGGGTGGGGCCCACAGCCGGGCCATGCCCTCGGGATTCATGATGAACGGGCTCATGCCCTCGTCGGGTGCCGCATCGACCTTGTAGTCGGGGACGTCGGCCCCCACCCACTTCTTGCCGTTCCAGAAAACGTAGCGGCGATTGGGGTCCCACGGTTTGCCCGCAGGGTCGCAGGAGGCGCGGTTGTATAGGATGCGGCGGTTCGCGGGCCACGACCACGCCCAACTTGGGGTCGCGCCGAGACCGCTCGGGTCCGACGGGTCCCGACGGGCCATCTGGTTGCCGGCCTGGGTCCAGGAGCCGGCGAAGATCCAGCAGCCGCAGGCGGTTGATCCGTCCGCCTGCAGGACCGCGAAACCTGGGAGCTGCTCTCCCTCTCGTGCCAAGAACGCTCCGGGCTGCTTGGGATCGGGCACATCGGAGAGCGCCCAGCCGTTGTACTCCTTCGCCAGCTCCTCCGGCGAGGGCGCCCGCGGGATCTTATAGGGCCACGTGAGCCTGAGGATCGGGTCGGGGAACGCGCCCCCCTCCTTCTGGTAGAGCGCGCGGAGCCGGAGGAACATCTCGCCGATGATCTCGGCGTCGGCCTTGCCCTCGCCCGGCGGGTCCGCCCCCTTCCAGTGCCACTGCAGCCAGCGCCCGCTGTTGACGAGCGAGCCGTCTTCCTCGGCGAAACAGGTGGAAGGGAAGCGGAAGACCTCTGTCTGGATGTTCGCCGTGTCCACGTCGTTGAAATCGCCGCGGTGCTGCCAGAAGGTGGAGGTCTCGGTTTGGAGCGGATCGATCACGACCAGGTACTTGAGCTTGGAGAATCCCTGGATGAGCTTGGCCTTGTCGGGGAAAGACGCGAGCGGGTTGAAGCCCTGGCACACGTAGCCGTTGATCTTTCCGTGCGCCATCAACTCGAAGACGGCGAGAACGTCGTAGACCTTGTCGAGCTTCGGGAGGAAATCGTAGGCCCAGTCGTTCTCCTTGGTCGCCGCCGCGCCGTACCACGCCTTCTGCAGCGAGACGAAAAACTTGGGGTAGTTCTGCCAGTAGTTCATCTGCCCCGGCCTGAGCGCCTTCGGCGTGCGCTTGGCGAGGTAGGTCGCGAGATCGGGGTCGTCCTCCATCGGCATGGTCATGTAGCCGGGGAGCAGGTTCGACAGCAGGCCGAGGTCCGTCAGGCCCTGGATGTTCGAGTGCCCGCGCAGGGCGTTGACACCGCCGCCCGGCATCCCGATGTTGCCGAGCAGGAGCTGGATCATCGCCATGGCGCGGATGTTCTGCGAGCCGACCGAGTGCTGCGTCCAGCCGAGCGCGTACAGGCTGGTCATCGTGCGCTCGGGTGGTGCGGTCGAGGCGATCGCCGCGCAGACCTCGAGGAACAGCTCCCTCGGAGTGCCGGTGATTTCGGAGACCTTCTCGGGCGTGTACCGCTCGTAGTGCTTCTTCATGAGCTGAAAGACGCAGTGCGGGTCGGTGAGCGTCGGATCGATCTTGGCGTACCCGTCCTTGTCCAGCTCGTAGGCCCACGTCGTCTTGTCGTAGGCATGCTTATCGCGGTTGTAGCCGGAGAACAGGCCGTCCTCAAACGCGTAGTCCTCGCGGACGATGAGGGGGGCGTTGGTGTACGCCCGCACGTACTCGCGCTGGATTGCGTCGTGCTGGAGGAGGTAGTTGATGACCCCGCCGAGGAACGCGATGTCGGTGCCGGCCCGGATCGGGGCGTAGACGTCGGCGACCGCCGCGGTACGCGTGAAGCGCGGATCCACGACGACGAGCCTCGCCTTGTTCTTGACCTTGGCCTCGATCACCCACTTGAACCCGCAGGGGTGGGCCTCGGCCGGGTTGCCGCCCATGACGAGGATGACGTTGGCGTTCTTGATGTCGACCCAGTTGTTTGTCATTGCGCCACGGCCGAATGAGGGGGCCAGACCGGCCACCGTTGGGCCGTGTCAAACACGGGCCTGGTTGTCGAAGCACGCACCTCCGAGCGCGCGGAAGAACTTGTGCGTCACGTACCCGGTCTCGTTGGAGGAGGCCGACGCGGCGAGCATCCCGAAGGTGGTCCAGCGGTTGACCGTCAACCCCTTCGCGTTCTTCGCAGTGAAATTCTTGTCGCGGTCGTCCTTCATGAGACGTGCGACCCGGTCGAGGGCGAAGTCCCAGGAGACGCGCTCGAAGTGGTCGCTCCCCGGCCTGCGCCATTCCGGGTACTTCAGGCGTTGGGGCGAGTGGACGAAGTCGAGGAGAGAAGCGCCCTTCGGGCACAGCGTGCCACGGTTGACCGGGTGGTCCGGGTCGCCCTCGATATGGATGATCTCGGTGCGCGCGTTCTTCGCCCGGTCGCCGAGGCCGTACAGGATCACGCCACAGCCGACCGAGCAGTACGGGCACGTGTTGCGGGTCTCGCTCGTGTGCTCGAGCTTAAAGGTTCGAACCTCGGCGAGCGCCTCACGCGCCGAGAACCCGAGGGCCGTGAGGCTCGTGGCGCCCACGGCGGAAGCCGAAAGCTTCACGAAACTCCGTCTCGTGACGTCCATATGACCCTCCCCCCTACGAAGCTAGATATAGCCTATCACCGCGCGCAAGCCCTGGGAGCCCGTTGGAAGCGCGTTGGTCTGATCGCCCGATATGCTGAAAACGCCTTAGTCTCAATACCAGAATTGGCGCGTGGGCTTGATGGGAAGAAAGACGCGGTCGGTACGAGCCGCAGCGCGCCATGGGGTGTGGATGGGTGCAGTTGCCCCAAAAACTCGGCGGCGGGCACGCTCCAGAAAGCTGGAAGCTGCTGCTCCATAGGTCATCGCTTCTCTTCATGCCGCCATAGCGATCCGCCTGACGGAGGACGCCAGGGTGCGTGATTGCGACCCCAATCGGCCCGGTGCCTCTGCCCGGGGGCGCGCCGGCGGGCCACGAGGAACACCAGCACCCCTGGGCCGCCGAGAAGCACGCCCGCCAAGGCGAAGAACAGCCGCCAGGGCACGGCGTCAGCGACATCATCTCCTGAGGCGAGACCGCTGAGGGCGAGCAGAAGAAGGGGCAGGCAGGAATCGGAAAGAGCCCAGCCAGGAGTTTGAGCGCAACCGTCACTGCGGCGCGGTGAGGGGAAGGCCGAAGCGAAATGCAGGCCTTCCTGCCGCGATCCTGTTGCAGGGTCAGGAACTCTCCCGGGGACGGAGGTGTCCGCCTCCTGATAGGCTCCGGGCGCCGACGTTGATTACCACCTTCCTCGGCGCCGGCGGCACACCGCCCACCGATCGAAGCGGTCCCTACGGCTCCCCGGCCAGCTTCCAGCTCGGGTCGGGATCGTACTCGGTAATCGCGGCGGCGAGCTTGGCGGTGTCGGGGCCCAGGTTCTTCTCGTAGACGCGCCCCTGCTGACTGACGATGAACGTCATGATCCCCGAGCTGCCCCACTTGTCGGGGTAGGCGATCAGCGCGTAGCCGGCAATCATGTTGTCGTTGATGACGTAGCTGAACTTTCCTCCAGGCGCGTGAGGCCCCTGGGCCTTGAGGATCTTGAAGAAGTACCCGTGAAACGGGGAGCGCTTCGGTGCATCACCGGTTCTCGGGATGCCCAGCGGGTAGCCCTCCGCCCGCGCCTCCGCCACCAGGCTCCCCATCGGACTCAACTTGGCGCCCTCGGGCGCTTCCCAAAAGAGGCCGTCGCGCTGGCCCGGCGTGCTGGTGAACCGTTGTGCGTAGACGGCGAGGCCGTCCTTGGAGGTGTCTCTCGCCTCCGTGAAGTACTCCCATTGCGCCACCACGTAGGCGCGGCAGGTCATGATTGCGGAAAGCTCGTTGTGCCCTATCCGCCGGTCGAGAAGCTCTTCGATCCCGGCTGCGGTGTCGAAGCGCCACTTCTTGCCGTCCTTGACGATCGGGATCGGCGACGACCAGTGATCCTCGCCCACTAGGACAACGTACTTCGCGTCGTTCACCTTCTCGAGCGTGGCGGACTCCTCGAAGTGGGCGGCGAACCGCTTGAGCGCGTTGGCGTCCTCGACCGGATCGCCGGAGAGCAGCTTCTCGCGGTCCGGTCCGTAGATCGCCGTCATCTCGGCCGGGTCCGCCGCCCTGACCGCCTTTCCGAGCGCCTGCAGCGCCTCCTCGGGATTCGCGAAGCGCCTCTGCTTCGGCGGTCCCGCCGATGCGCCCAGGGCGGACCCGACGCCGAACGTGCCGATCGAGAGCAGCACCAGCAGCACCGGCGCGACCTTCCGGTGAGGGCGAATGTCGGACGCGGCGGTCCGTTCTGCCACTCCCGCACCCACCCGCCCAGCCCAGGACCAGAAACTTGCGTGCTCGTATCGCGGTGTCATCGTCGTGCCCTCCGCCCGGCTCAGTGCTTCTTCCTGTCGTCGTGTCGCGGCGGCGGCGGGGGCGGCGGAGCTTTCACCACCAGCGCGCGGCTCGTCTGTCCGCGCACGGAGACCGTGTGCGTGTCGAAGCTTCCGTGGCCCGGTGTGAATCCGGTCGAGTTGGTGTGCTCGATCGGCTGCGGGGGATGCGGGACGTGCCCGCGGAACTCGTTGATCCTCGGGTCGGCGGTGTTGATGTTGCGGTTAATGATCTTGTTGTTGACCGTCGGGGTTGTGCTCACGACTCCGGGGCCGCCCCGGTACGGCACGGTGGGGGTTGTGCGACGGTCCCTGTGCACGTCGTTGAAGGTAACCTGGCGGTGCACGGTGTCGTAGCGGTTCAGCTCGCCGTAGTTCACCCGTCGGTCGATGACGGAACGGTTGATCTCCACGTTCCGGTACGTGTTGTTCACGTAGACGTCAGTGACGTGGACGTACCGGCGACTTCGCCCGATCCATCCCCTGTCTCCCTCCCACCCGTGATAGAAGACACGATGCAGGCGCCAGTCGAAGTCGTAGTTGAGCCATGCTCCGATAAAGAAGCGCGCGCCGAAGAACAGGGGCGCACGGTAAAAGAAGATGACCGCCGGGTCGTACTGTGGCACGTAGAGGTACTCAGGCTGTGCCGGCCACAGCTCGATCTCGCCACCGGATTCCACGACCTCGAGCTCCGGAGTCGTGACGAGGTTACCCGCGTTGCGAGCCTGCACCCGCAGCCGCTGCACGGCCATCATCACGTCGGTGGACTGGTACGCGTAGGCCTGCCCCAGCGAAGTCGTCCAGTCGAGCTTGTCGGCCATCATGTCGAGGACGGTCGGATAGTGCGCCACAGACTTGACGCTGACGTCCCACCACTGGCCGTCGATGTCGTCCGAGTTGGAATAGGTGCGTACGAAGCGGGCCGCCTCGTCGATCTGGTCGGGAAAGGTGGCGGCGAGCAGCACCTGAGCGAGCAGCGGATCGGGGTAGAGCGCGATCGGCGCCACGAGGTTATCGAGCTGATCCGGCGAGAACAGTCCGTCGGGCGGCATGTCCTGGGCGCGCAGCGCCGCCGCCCACGCCAACAGACCGAAAGCGAACACCATGAGCAGGATCTTTCGCATCATGGGCGTCTCCTTGGTTGACGTCCGTCATTCTACGTTAACTCACTGTCGGAGGGGACCATTCCGGCGGATCCGTCGCCCACCCCCGACGTCTGGCCGCGGCGGCAACCAGCCGGCTTTCGTCGTCAGTACTTCACCCTCACGAGCGTCGCCGGTCCCCGCGCTTCAGGCACGACGATGAAGAGGTTGGTGTAGTCCGTCGGGGCGATCGTGACGTCGCCCGGGCAGCCGAGCGCCTTCAGGAGGTCAGGGATCGTCGTGACGTGGCCCACCACGAGGACCACGTCGCCGGGATGGTCCTTGGAAAGCTGCGCGGCGAACGGGCGGGCATCGAAGCGGCCCGGTCCTGCCGCCGTATCGTACAGCTGGATCCTCAGTCCTCGCGCCTCTGCCAGCGGCGTGGCCGTCCCGATCGTGCGCTTGCTGTCCGTGGAGTAGACGGCGCCGATGTCCGCGCCTCCGAGCGCCGCCGCAAGGCGCTCGGCCTGCGCGCGGCCTGTCTCCGTCAGCTTGTCCCCGGCGTTCTCGGCATGCCGGACCACGATGACGGCCTTCTGGGCGAGCGCGGCAAACGGAGACGTGAGAGCCGCGGCGATCAGCACGACGGCGGGAAGACCTCGCATGCGAACCCCCTCGAACGCGAGAATCGCATTTCGCAGCCGCCCATTTCAGGGGATATCTCTCGAGGCCCGGGCGGCCGCTCCCAGGGCGGTCGGTCGAATACCTCGAGGGTGCGCTGCCAGATGCCTGCGGCGACGATCGTGGCCGTAGTCAGCTTAGCCGCAGCGGGTCCAAGAGGTTCGTGGCGGAGAGAAAACGGCCCCGGCCGCGCTTCACGTCGCCGATGAACGAAGGGGGCCTTGCTCATCGGCCTGCCTCCGGACGCACCACTCCTCTCCTCCCGGCACCGCCGTGCGCGCCACGCCCGCATCCGCGCCTTGGCAGCGGACCTTGATCCCGGCGCGTGCCTCCCCTCGCCGCACGAGCGCCCGCATCCCTGCCCGACTTCTTACCGACGATGAGGCCGTTGACGTCGGACCGAGCCAGTTGCAATCGGGACTTGACCTCAATATCATCGTCTCCAAGAAGACGGAAGGAGGAAACGTGATCACTCGACGAGGTTTCGTCAAGGCGGGCGCGTTCGCTGCCGCCGGTTGGGCGCTCGTCCGCAGGAAGGCGTTCGCGTTCCTGCAGAGTCCGACCAATCTGCGCAAGTTTATCCAGCCGCTCCCGGGCCTGGGCCCGACCGGGATCCCGGTCGCGGTTCCCAACACCACGACGTATCCGGGGAGCGACTACTACCGCATCCGGGTGGGGGCGTACACGCAGCAACTGCACCCCGACCTCCCTGGCCCCGCCCACTTCTGGGGCTACGCCGATGTCACGGACGGAAAGGCGCCCAATCACAGGTACCTGGGAGGCGTGATCGTCGCCCAGAAGGACAGGCCCGTGCGAATCACGGTCGTCAACGACCTGGTCGACGGTACCGGGCGACCGCTCACCCACCCCCTCCCCGTCGACACTACCCAGCTCAACTCCGGAGAGGAAGCGGAGAACAGGGTCGCCGTCCACCTGCACGGGGGGTTCGTGCCGTGGACCAGCGACGGGGGCCCCTTCGCGTGGTTTGCACCGGACGGAAGCCACGGACCCAGCTTCATGAACCCTGGCGCGGCGCCCAACGAGGCCGAGCACTATTACCCCAACCAACAGGGCGCCAAGCTCGAGTGGTATCACGACCACGCCCACGGTATCACCCGCCTCAACGCCTACGTCGGAATCGCGTCAGGGTACGTGTTGACGGACGACTACGAGCAGGAGCTGATCAGGATCGGGGTCCTGCCCGACATCGGCATTCCGCTCGTCATCCAGGACAAGAGCTTCATTCCCGCCTCCGGCAACCCGGAGCCGGGCGGCCGGGGAGGCCCGGGCGACCTGTGGTACCCGAGCGTCTACGAAAAGGCGGCGCAGGGAGGGCGTTGGGACTACGGCCCGGACGCGGACATCCCCGCGGAGATCGGCCACACGACCCTGCCGCTGGCCTCGTGCGTCCCCGAGTACTTCAGCGACACCGTCGTTGTCAACGGAGCCGTCTACCCGTATCTGGAGGTGGAACCGAAGCGGTACCGGTTCCGCGTGCTCAACGGGTCCCAGGCCCGCTTCTACAACCTCCAGCTCTGCTACGCGGTCGCCGACTCCCCCACCGTAGCCGATATCTCCCGCGTGGGGCCGACGTTCCTGCAGATCGGGACGGAGGGAGGGTTCCTTCCCGCTCCTGTGGTACTCAATGACCGTCCGAGGACGTTCGTCGTCGACCCCGAGACCGACAACCCCGTCGGCTACAACCTGCTGCTCGCTCCGGCCGAACGGGCGGACCTGCTCATCGACTTCTCCCACGTGCCCGTCGGTTCAATGCTCATTCTCTACAACGACGCGCCCGCGCCGTTCCCATCGGGGGATCCCCTCAACGACTACGCGACCGTGGGGACGAGCCCCGACACCCGAAGCATCATGCAGTTCAGGGTGGTGGCGCCGACGTCCGGGGCCGCGCGTGCCCGATCCATCGGACCGCGGGAGTCGCTCGCGCGAGCGATGGTCACCCTCACCAGAGCACTCTCTCCTGTGCAGCCCATCCGTGGGCACAGGTTGTCCCGATGGACGCGAGATCTGACGCTCAACGAGGACTTCGACGACTGGGGGCGCCTGATCCAGCGTATCGGGACTACGACCCAGAACGGCGAGAACAACCAGGGTCTGCCTACCTGGGCGAGAAATTACGCCGACGACGCGACGGAAACCGTGCACGCGGGTGATCACGAGATCTGGCGCATCTTCAACCTGACCGGGGATACCCACCCGATCCACTTCCACCTCTTCAACGTCCAGGTCCTCGGCCGCGCCCGCTTCGACACCAGCACGCCTGAATTCGAGCCGATCGAGCCGCTCCGTCCGCCGGACCCGAACGAGTTGGGCTGGAAGGAAACCGTCCGCATGAACCCCGGTGAGGTCACGGTCGTCGCCGTCACCTTCGACCTCCCGACCGTGCCGTTCGCGGTGCCGCCGAGCCCCCGGACCGGCGGCCATGAGTACGTCTGGCACTGCCACATCCTCGAGCACGAGGAACACGACATGATGCGACCCCTGGTCGTGATGCCGTAAAGGAGACCACCATGAAAAAGACAATCTTCTCGTTCGCCGTCTCACTCACCGCCGCATCCGCCCTGGCACTCACGGCCGGCACGAACCTCTTCGTCCCGACCTTGGGCCACGGCACCGGCGCCCAGGTCGACGGTGTGGCCGCCCAGTGGCGAGGCGACATCTGGGTCTTCAACCCGTCGATGGCCGACACGGCCAACGTCAGCATCTACCTCCTGCTGCGAAACCAGGCCAACCCGTCCCCGCTGGTGCGCACGATCGCCGTCAGCCCGGGCGAGACCCGCTATCTGTCGGATATCGTCCTCGGCACGTTCGGCGCGGACAACACGTTCGGTGCCCTGCACCTGACGTCAACCCTTCCGATCGTGGTGACCGGCGTCAGCTACGACGCCAACGTGACGGTCGCCAACAAGGGGGTTGGGCCCGCGGGTCAGTTTTTCTCCGCCACGCCTGCCGATTTCGCCGTCGGCGCGGGCAACTCAACCGATGTCATCGGGCTCGATCAGGACGGAATCGGAACCACCGGAACCTGGCGGTCGAACTTGGCGCTCGTGGAAACCACGGGAGCTCCCGTCGACCTGCTCCTCCAACGGCTTGATGGCCTAGGGGCGATCGTCGGCAGCATGACCTTCCATCTCGACGGGTTCGAGGCCGCGCAGATCAACAACGCCCTCACGACCATCGTCGCCTCGCCCGGCTCCAACCAGCGGATCCGGGTACGCGCCACCGGCGGCAGCGGGAGGGTCATCGTCGCCGGTTCCCGTGTCAACAACACCACCGGCGACCCCTCCTCCGTCGAGATGACGGGGACGCACCTCTCCGGACAGTTCCAGGGGCTCCTCCTCACCGGCAGTGGCCCGGGCGTCGACGGTGGGATCAAGCTTGTCATGGGCAGCGGAGCCCTCACGACCTTCGGGGGAGTTGCCGACATCCCCTGCGGCAGCTCGAGCCTCACCGTCGAGTTCAGCGCCGACGTCATCACCGGCCCGGTGCCGCTGAACCCTGACGGGACCTTCTCGACCCTCGTCAGTATCCCGTACTCCGACGGCTCGAGCGTCGCCTTCACGACCGACTGGACGCTCGCCGGAGCGCCCAACCCCGACGGCACCTGGAGCGGGACCCTGATGAGCAATACGCACGGCGGCACCGGCGACTTCGCGCCCTGCAACGCCGTGGGCATCTCGCGGCAGTGGCGGGTGGGCTGGACGGGAAGCTCGTAACGCGGTTCTCTTGGCCCGGACAGCGGACGGTGCTGACAGCCGCGCCTCGTCCGGGAAGCGAGCGTCCAGAAGGGGAGGGCCACACGGCCCTCCCTCTCCAGCCGGCCCAGCTCGCCGGGCTAGAGTTCAACGTCGTGCGCGGACCGTCATGCTGGCGCAACCTCGCCAGTAGCCGCGTCCTCCTGGGTACCGGGGGCGGCGTGAGCAGAAGCTACAATCGCGCGACATCACCATGTTGGGGATGACGATCTCGCACTACCGCGTGGTCTCCGCCCTCGGGCACGGCGGCATGGGGATCGTGTACGAGGCGGAGGATCTTCGCCTCGGGCGCCGGGTCGCCCTGAAGTTCATTCCTCCCGAACTCGCACGCGACGAGTCGGCGCTCCGCCGCTTCGAGCGCGAGGCGCGCGCCGACGCCGCCTGGTCGGCGACCGGCCTCGGACACGTCGCCCTGCGGCGCGGGGACCCCGCAGCAGCCTCCGCGCTGTTCCTCGCGGCCCTCGCGGTGCGTCCGCCTTCGGCCGAGAAGGCCGAGCGCGTGGCCTCGTACCTCGTCGGCCTCGCCGAGACCCGGCGCCTCGCCGGCGATCCTGGCGCCGCCGCGCAGCTCCTCGCTGCCGTTGCGCCCCTGGTGACGCGCGCGGCCGCCCGCATGATTCGCCCCGACGTGGAGCTGTACGAAAGCTGCCTCGCGGAGATTGGGGCTCTCGCGGCCGACGCCTATGCCGCGGCCGTCGCACAGCCGGTTTCCGATCTCAGCAGCCTCATCCGACGCCTCTGCGGCGACGCGCCAGCCGCCGGCCCTCCACCAGACGCCAGCTGAGCTTGCTTCGACCCGCCCGAAGGGTCGCGACGCGGCCTGATGATCGCGGCTCTTGGACCACTCTCGCCCGCCAACTTCGTCTCGTAAATCTACTGGGCCCGCCGGGCGCGGTGTCAGCCGGTCTCGGGCGCCGCCACCGTCGCGACCAGGTTGCGGCCGCCGGATTTGGCGCGGTAGAGCGCCTCGTCGGCGCGTTTGATGAGGTCCTGAAGCTCGTTCTCGACCGAAGCAGCGAGGCTGGCGGCGCCACACGAGATCGTGACCCATGGCCCGGTCGCGGTGGCCGCGCTGGGTAGCCGCAACCCCTCGATGCGGGTGCGGAGCGACTCGGCGACGTTGCGCGCGCCGACGAGATCAGTGGAGGGCAGAATCACCGCGAACTCCTCGCCGCCGTACCGGCTGACCGTGTCGCCCGAGCGCGGCAGGGCGTCGGCCAGAGCGGTCGCAACGGCGCGGAGACACTCGTCGCCCCGCTGGTGGCCCCAGCGGTCGTTGTAAGCCTTGAAGTGGTCGATGTCGATCATCACCAACCCAAGCGGCGTGCCGGAGCGCAGCCCGCGCTTCCACTCCGCCTCGAGGCGCTCCTGGAAGCTGCGTCGGTTGGCCACGCCGGTCAGGGCATCGACGTAGGACAGCGTCACGAGGACCTCGTTGGCTTCCCTGAGCTGACGGGTACGGGCGTCGACCAGGCCTTGGAGCTCGCGCTGACGATGGTGCAGCGCCCGTAGCCGAGCCCGGACCCCGCCCCACACCGCGAGGCCGACGAGGGTCACGCCGAGGAGCCGGGCCCACCAAGTTTGCCAGGGAGCGGCCCGGACGATGAAAGTCGCCTCCACGGGGCCGGCCACGTTGCCCGCGTAGTCCTGTCCCCAGGCCCTGAAGGTGTAGGCCCCGTGGGGGAGCGTGGTGAACTCGCGGCGGGTTTCGCTCACCCACGGCGATCGTGCAGGTTCGAGCCCGACGAGCTGCGTCGAGTATCGGGTGTCGGCCTCGCGGAAGAAGCTCAGCAGCGTGAAGCGGAACACCAGGTGGTTCTCACGGTGCGACAGCTCGGCGCCGGAGACGAGACGGAACGGTTCCTCTCCATACACCAGACCCTCCACGACCAGCCTCTTGGCTGCTGCGTCGTGCGCCTCGCCGCTGGTGTCGAGCACCGCCGCTCCTCCGACCGTGCCGACCCACACTCTCCCCTGGCGATCAACGAGCGCGGCGGCGTGGACGCACTGGTTGAGGGGGAGCCCGTCGTCGGCGGTGAAGGCGTACGCGTCGAGCTCGCTGCCGCCGCCGGCGCGCGGGGTGAGCCGCACGACGCCCCGGTTGGTGGTGAGGTAGAGACGACGCTGGCGATCCTGGACGATGGCGTACACAGTGTTGTTGGGGAGCGGGGGGGCGCTGTCCTGGTCGAACCGCTGCCACGGTGCATCGGGTGGCGAGAGCACCCGGCGGGCGGCGCCGCCACCGTCCGTCCCCAGCCAGAGCTCCGCATGCCCCTCGAGGGTCTCAGTCAGCGCGAGGCACTGCACGCTGGGGTTGGGCAACACGGCCGCCAGATCGATCGGCACGAACCGTGAGCCGTCGAAGCGGGCGAGGCCCCCCACTGTGCCCGCCCACAACTCGGTCCCGCCGCGGGAGGCCGGCGTGTCGAGGAGGGCGAGCACCGAGGCGCGGGGCAGCCCCGACCCAGTGTCGAAGGTGGTCCACCGTCCGCCGGCGAGCCGGGCGGCGCCGCCGCGGGTACCGACCCAGATCGACGTGCCGCCGTCCGCCTCGTGGTGCTCGGCGATAGCCTGAACGAGGTCGTTCGGGAGCGCCTTGTTCGCCGCGTTGAACACCGTCCATCGGTCCCTTTCCAGCCTCGCGAGACCACCGTTTCGGGTGCCGACCCAGATCGCCTCCTCGCCGTCGGCAGCGCGCGTCGCCAGAAGAGCCATGACGATGTCGTTGGGCAGGGCGCCCGAAGCGCGATCGAACACCGTCCACGCGCTATGGGCAAAGCGGGCGAGCCCGCCGCCGTCCGTCCCGAACCACAACACTTGGGAGCCGTCGCGGGCGCGGGTCTCGAGGAACGCGTTGACTGGCAGCGGGACTGGATACGGGATCGGGTTGAGACGGCGCCACTGACGTTCGCGCAGCCTGGCCAGACCGCCGTTGCGGGTGCCAATCCACAACGCCTCGACGCCCTCGCTGGCGCGAGTGAGCAGGAGGGAGTAGACGGCGTTGGCAGGGAGGCCGCTGCGGATGTCCAGCACGGCGGTGCGGGTTTCCGACATCCTCGCCACACCGCCGCCGTCGGTGCCGATCCAGACCACCGGCTGCCCGTCCGACGTCCCGGCGACCATGCTGGTGATGAAGTCGTTGGGCAGGCCCGTGGCGGTCGTGAGTCGGTCCCACGCGCCCCCGCGGAGGCGGGCGACCCCGGCACCGTACGTGCCGACCCACAGCGTTGGTCGTCCCGAGGCGTCCCGGGTCCCGAGCACCGAGTTTACCGATGCGGTGGGGAACCCTGGCGCCATCGAGAAGCGGCGCTCGCCGGGGAGCAGCCGCGCGAGTCCCTTCTCGGTGCCGGCCCACACTGTCGTCCGCCCCGCGTCGTCCGTGGTCGTTGCCAACCCCCAGATCCGGTTGGTGGGGAGTCCGGCGGAGGTATCGAGAACCGTCACCCTGTCTCCCTCGAGGCACGCGATGCCGCCATCGTGACTCCCGGCCCAAAGCACCGGTCTACCGCCGGTCCCAGGTAACGAGAGGAGAGCGTTGATTCTCGTGAAGGCAGGGTACTTGGCGGGGTCGAGCGGCGTGCTCCACCGTCCCTCGGCGAGGCGGTGGAGCCCACCGGACTGGGTGCCGAACCAGAGACTTCCGTCCGCCATCGCTTGGATCGCGCGCACGAAGTTCGAGCGGGTGTGATCGGGCATGTCGACCGCCACCCAGCGTTGCCCGTCGTACGAAGCCGCGCCATCCTGGGTCGCGATCCATAGGGTGCCTTTGGCGTCCAGCGTGATGGCCTGAATGGTGTTCTGCGGCAGCCCGTCGCTGTCGCGGAAGACCCGGACGGCGTACGTGCTGGCGTCGAGGGGGTCGAGCACGGCAGTCTCACCGGGTGCGACCGGGGCCGCGAGCGCCGTGACTAGGAGAAGGAACCGCACAGCGGCGCGCGCCCAGAACGTGGCAACCGCCCGATCGCCACCAGTGTATTTCTTGAACATCGGCACGAAGTGTAGTCGCGCCGGTAAACAGGCGCCAGTACCCGGCGCGACATCAGGAGCGAGACCGTCAGGGCGACGCCCCCACACCGACCCGCGACCGTCCGATCGGGGCGCGCGGACCATCGCCACTTGTCTCTTACGTCTTGTAGATCTGCTGGGCGCGCAGCTCCTTGATCCGGTCGCGGATCTGCGCCGCCTCCTCGAACTCCAGCCTCTTTGCCGCCGCCTTCATCTGCTTCTCGAGCTCGCCGATCGCCTTGGCCAGGGACGCCGGGTCGGTCACGTCCACCTCCCCCACCCTCGGCGGCAGAAACGCCGCGTCGTGGTAGTCGAGGTTCGAGAGCTGCAGCAGCGGGCTCGCGATATCCTTGATGATGCTGGCCGGCTCGATCCCGTGCTCGCGGTTGAACGCCTCCTGCGTCGCACGCCGCCGGTTCGTCTCGCCGATCGCCTGCTTCAGCGAATCGGTCATCCGGTCCGCGTAGAGGATCACCGTGCCGTTGACGTTGCGGGCGGCGCGGCCGATCGTCTGGATCAACGAGGTGCTGCTCCTGAGGTACCCCTCTTTGTCGGCGTCCAGGATGGCCACCAGCGAGACCTCGGGGAGGTCAAGCCCCTCGCGCAGGAGGTTGATCCCGACCAGCACGTCGAACGTGCCGCGCCGCAGGTCTGCCAGGATCGCCGTGCGCTCGAGCACCTCGACCTCGGAGTGCAGATAGCGCACCCGCACGCCGAGCTCCGCGAAGTACTGTGTGAGGTCCTCGGCCATCCGCTTTGTCAGTGTGGTGACGAGCACCCGCTCGCCGGCCGCCACACGCTCTCGGATTCGCGCGAGCAGGTCGTCCACCTGACCCTGCGCAGGCTTCTCCACGATCTGCGGGTCCAGCAGGCCCGTGGGCCGGATGAGCTGCTCGACCACCTCGCCCTCGGTGTGCTGCAGCTCGTACGGCCCCGGCGTCGCGGAGACGAACAGCGCCTGGTGGATGCGCCCCTCGAACTCCTCGAACGTGAGCGGGCGGTTGTCGAGCGCCGACGGAAGCCGGAACCCGAACTCGACGAGCGTCTCCTTACGCGAGCGGTCGCCGTGGTACATCCCCCGCACCTGCGGGACCGACACATGGGACTCGTCCACCACCAGCAGCCAGTCCTTGGGGAAGTAGTCGAGCAGCGTCGGCGGGGGCTCGCCCGGCTTGCGCCGCGTGAGGTGGCGCGAGTAGTTCTCGATCCCCGAGCAGTAGCCGAGCTCCTGCAGCATGTCGAGGTCGAACAGCGTGCGCTGCGAGAGGCGCTGCGCCTCGAGCAGCTTGCCCGCCGCAGTCAGCTCCTTCGTGCGCTCGTCGAGCTCCGCCCGGATGTCGACGAGCGCCTCGTCGAGGACCCGCCGCGTGACCACGTAGTGCGAGGCCGGATACACCGGCAGCCGCGAGTCCACCTCCTCGAGCACCGTGCCGCGGATCGGGTCGATGCGGCGTATGCGCTCGATCGCGCGGTCCCAGAACTCAACCCTCACGGCGTGGTCGTCGTACGGCGGGAAGATCTCGAGCACGTCACCGCGCACGCGGAATGCGCCCGGCACGAGGTCGAGCATGGTGCGCTCATACTGCATCGCGACGAGCTGCCGCAGCACTGCGTCCATCCCGGGCTCGGTGCCCGGCTCGAGCAGCAGCAGCATGCCGTAGTACGCGTTCGGGTCGCCGAGGCCGTAGATGCACGACACCGAGGCGACGATCAGCACGTCGCGCCGCTCGAACAGCGCGCGCGTGGCGGACAGCCGGAGCCTGTCGATCTCCTCGTTGATCGACGTCTCCTTTTCGATGTAGGTGTCCGACGCGGGGACGTACGCCTCCGGCTGGTAGTAGTCGTAGTACGAGACGAAGTACTCGACGGCGTTCTCCGGGAAGAACCCCCTGAACTCCTGGAAGAGCTGCGCCGCGAGCGTCTTGTTGTGCGACAGCACCAGCGTCGGCCGGTTGAGCCGCTCGATGACCTTGGCGACCGTGAACGTCTTCCCGGAGCCGGTCACGCCCAGCAACGTCTGCGCGTACACGCCCTGCTCGAACTCACGGACGAGGCGCTCGATGGCCACGCCCTGGTCCCCTGCCGGCTCGAACGGCGCCGCGAGCTTGAACGCCGTACTCAATTCGGGAGCTCCCCACCGCCCAGGGCGCACAGCCCCCCGGCCAGCACTTCGAGGCGTTCCAGCTCCCCCGGACTCACACGCCGGTCCTTTGCGGCGTCGGAGCACGCGCGCGCGAGCTCCCCGAGACGCCGCTCGTCCACGCCGCCCCTCTCGGCCAAGCGCACCACGCAGTCGAGCCTCCGGCGCAGCTCCTCGCGGCGCGCCGTCGGCACCTCGCGAGGCACGGCGGCGAGCGCGGACGCCGTGACCCGCCTCAACCCCCAGGAGAGCATCCGTCTCGCCGAGAAGACCCCGGCGACGAGTACGAGGACCAGGGCAGCAACCACGAGGCCTCCGCCGATTCCGGCCCACCGGAGCCACCCCGGGGGCTGCTTCGATCCGCCCGAGGGCGCCTGCGGAAGTCGAAACTCCATCGCAACACGCTAGCACGCACCCCGTGCCCGGCGACAGACCGTGGTCCGTGGTCCGAGAACGCCAACGGCACGCCACCCAAGGCAGATCTTCAACCCACGGCGTGTAGCCGCGCCGCCGGAAAGACCGTGGTCCGTGGTCCGAGAAAAGCGAGAACGCACCATCAAGGGCAGATCTTTGAAGCACGGCGTGCAGCCGCGCCGCCGCCGTTGGGCCTATCGCAAGGTGCGCGAGCGGTCCGCGCCAGCGGATAGCCGGAGGCCAGGTGAGGACGCGAGGCCGCGAAGCGCAACGCAACGGGCGGGACGCGGCTCCGCCGCGGCTCGCGGGGGGCTCGGGGGGTCGAGAGCGTCCGGGCGGGTGGGCGGAGCGGACGCGGGACCCCCCGCCCGTATAGACGCCGGACGCCGGCGACGATCTTGGCTTGACATGCGAGGGGGCGGGCGAGCAATCTCCCCGCGATGGGCAAAACCCTGCTGCGCTGGCTCCTGGTCGGGGCCTTCGTAGGTGTCGGGATCGGGGCCGTGGTCGGCCTCGTGCTTTCGCGCTTCGTCGATCTGCCCGCCGTGGAGTCGCTGATGACGTATCGCCCGGCCGCCGCCACGAGGGTGCTGGCCCGCGACGGCGCGATCCTCGGCTCGTTCGCCAGCGAGCGACGAAACCCGATCGGCGCCGAGGAGATCCCCAAGGTCTTCCGCGACGCCGTGATCGCCGTCGAGGACGCGAACTTCTACCGCCATACCGGCGTGGACCCGCAGGGGATCGTTCGCGCCGCCCTCCGCAACCTGCTCTCGGGGCGCTGGTCGCAGGGCGCCTCCACGATCACTCAGCAGCTCCCGCGGTCGCTCGGCCTGCTCTCCCGAGAGAAGAAGTTCACCCGCAAGGTGAAGGAGATGCTGTTCGCGATCGAGATCGAGCAGCGGCTCTCCAAGGACCAGATCTTCACGCTGTACGCCAACCAGGTTAACTTCGGGCACGGCAACTACGGCGTCGAGGCCGCATCGCGCTTCTACTTCGGCAAGTCGGCCAAGGACCTCACGCTACCGGAGGCCGCGCTGCTGGCTGGCCTGCCGCAGCGGCCCGGCGAGCTCTCGCCCATCGACTTCCCGAAGCGCTCGCTGGAGCGCCGCAACCACGTGCTCTCACGGATGCTGGAGGAGAAGTACATCACGAAAGCGGCCTACGAGGCGGCGCGCCAGGTGCCGCTCAATGTGTCGGCGCACTACGACCGCGACGTGACCGCAGCATATTTCGTCGAGGAGGTGCGCCGCTCGATCGAGGAACGGTTCGGCACGAAGAGGATGCTCGAGGGCGGCCTCGAGGTCGAGACCACGCTCGACGACACGCTCCAAACGCTCGCCGAGGACTCCCTTCGAGAGGGCCTCGTCGAGCTCCAGCAGCGGCTCGGATGGCCGGGCGCTCGCCGCAACGTCCTCACATCGGTCCAGGACCTCAAGGACTACCACGACGAGAGCTGGCCGTTCATTCGCTGGCGCAAGGACGAGCTGGTCTGCGCCCTCACGACCGACGTCCAGTCGGCCAGCGCCTCCCTTCTGATCGCCGGACGGACAGCGGTGCTGCCGATCGAGGGCGCCAGGTGGACCGGGCGCACGAACATGCTTCGTCTCACGCGTCGTGGCGACGTGCTGCTGGTGCGCCTCGCCGAGATCCCCGCCGACAAGTCGCAGCCGGTCAAGGTTCAGCTCACGCCGGAGCCCAAGGTCGAGGGCGCGATCGTCGTGCTCGACAACCGGACGGGTGCGATCCTCGCCCTCGTGGGCGGCTTCGACTTCAACCGGTCGCAGTTCGACCGGTCGATGCAAGCCAAACGCCAGTGCGGCTCCGCCTTCAAACCGTTCGTCTACCTGGCCGCGTGGGAGCACGGGTTCTCCCCCGCCGACCTGATCTTCGACGGCCCTGCGTTGCTCCCCGACGAGAGGGGCGAGCTCACCTACGTGCCGCTGAACTACTACCGGCGCTACGAAGGACTGGTGACCTTCCGGTACGCCGTCGAGCACTCCCTCAACGCATCGGCCGCGAAGGTGCAGCAGCTGGTGACCGGCCAAGCCGTCATCGACGTCGCCCACCGCCTTGGCGTCAAGGAACCCCTCGCCCCGTACTCGTCGCTCGCGCTCGGGACGTTCGAGTTGCCCCTCGTGGAGCTTGCAGCGGCGTACAGCGGGATTGCCAACCGCGGGCAGATCGCGGAGCCATACTTCATCGCCAGGGTCAAGGACGAAGAGGGAAAGCAGATCCTCGAAACAAGACCCAAGGTCCGTCAGGCGGTGCGCGAGGACGTCGCCTACCTCATGACCCACGTCATGGAGGGCGTGATCCAGCGCGGAACCGGAGTGACCGCGAACGACCTCCCCGGCCACCTCGCCGGTAAGACAGGGACGACCGACCGCTACACCGACGCGTGGTTCATCGGCTTCTCACCCAGGATCACGTGCGCCGTATGGGCCGGGCGCGACCTGAAGGAGCCGATCGGCGCCCACATGACCGGCGCCGAGGCCGCGCTTCCGACCTGGATCCGCTTCATGAAGCGCTACCTCGAGGCGCAGACCGATGCCGTGCGCCAAGAGGACTTTTCGGTGCCAGCCGGGGTCACGCTTATCCCTTTGGACAGGAACACCGGCCTCCGGGCGACCCCGCAGTGCGGCGAAGCGGTGATCCTCGAAGCGGTCCCCGCCGGCCATGAGCCTCCGGAATGCGATGCGCGTGCCCACGCCGTCGCTGCGCTTCCATGGCTGCAGCAGCTCGGCTACTACGCCCCTCGCCCCGGCGAGCCGCCCACCACGCCCGAGGCGATCGCCGCGGCGGCACAGAAGCTCCAGGGGGAGACGGAAAGCGGACGCCGCTAGGTGAGCAGCCTCGGCAACCGGTCCGTTCAAGGGTGATCCAAGGACGGCATGGAGCTGGGCGGATCACCGATCGTTCCGCGCCGGCCCGTGGAAGGCAGAATCTAGACCTTCTCCATGATGTTCTCGATCTCCGCGAGGAACGGTCTGGGCTCCAGGTAGCCCGGAATCCGGCCGACCTCGTCGCCCCTGGCGTTGAGGAAGAGGATCGTCGGATACCCGTCGACGTTGAAGCGCTGGGCGGCCTCGCGGCCGTCCTTCTCGGCGTTCAGCCGTACCGAGACCACTCGCTCGAGCGCCCTCTGCACGTTGGAGTCGGACAACGTGTTCTGGTCGAAGCGCCGGCACCACCCGCACCAGTCGGTGTAGAAATCCACCATCACGAGCTTCTTTTCGCTCCCGGCGCGTGCCAGCGCCGTTGGCAGGTCCCGCTCCCAGGGGAGGGCTCCCGTTCCACCCCCCGTTGCCGTGCCTGGCCCTCCGCCGTGGTGCGTCGCCACCACGGCGACCACCAACGCCAGAACCGCCAGCACGCCCCACACCGACGCTCGTTTCATTCGACCCCCGCGGACCTACTTTGCCACACCTCACCGGGCGGTAACAACGCCGCGGGCTGCATCCTTCCGGCCCCGCTCATCCGCCGAGCGGGGGAACCGGGTTGGCAGGTACGTACCACACCCGGCTGATCGCGACGCCCAATGCCCTCGTGTCGCCGCCGCCGGGCACCATCGTCGAGCTCTCGACGTCGAGCTGAACGCGTCCCGCATGCGCGAGCGACGGCGGCACCGGTAGCGCGACGCCGGTGGGATCCGGCCCGACCGTGACCCGGGCTTCACCGCCACCGAGCCGTACGACGACGACAGCTGGCTGCGACCGCGGCGCGAGCAGGTCCACACCCACCAGACCTGTCCCCGCGGGAAAGCGGAACGACGCTCGAGCCCCGGTCCACGCGGCAGGCCTCGGCGGATCCCCGAGCATCTCTGGCGTGTAGGTGCCCTCGGCTTCCGCGAACGCGGCGAAAAGCGACGCTCGCTCGGGGAAGAACGATAACGACGGCAAGATGTGCGGCGGAGCCTGGAGGGACGCACCGAAGATCCGGACCGCCATCCGGCGTCCGTCCCGGGTCGAGCGGACCTCCCGCTCGGTTTCGAGATCGATCCGCAGCGGGCTCTCCTCGTCGGACGGCAATGGGATCGGGATCGCAATGATGCGAAACCCCGGCGTCATCCGGCCGTTGAAGGTTCGTACCCCGTTGACGAGCGCCGCGACCCCCACCTCACCGAGCCGAGGATGCACCTCGACCGAAAGCGCCAGCGTGCCCGAGTCACGCACGGGCGGCGCCAGCAGGCGCGAACGAGCCTGACACCACACGAATCGGTGGGTGCCTTCCCACTCCAGGTACGACCCTCCCTGTGCCACGAGCACAGGGTTCCGCACCAGCCGGACGTTCAGGAAGCGCTCCTGGGAAAGACGCCACACTCGTGGCTCGGAACAACCGGCCTCAACCACCCGGGAGGCCGAGCAGCTCACGTCGTTCCCGACACCCTCGGCGAGCAGCCATGTGGGAGCTCCCGAAAAGCCCTTTGTCGCACGCTGGAGCTCGGTGAGGCGCAACGATTCCACCCGGAGCCAACCCGAGAGTTCGGCGAGGTTGCGGAACGAGAAGAGCCCGTCCTCGAACATCAGCAACCCGCGCCCCTCTCCGGCAACGGTCCGGAGAAGCGACTCCACGGGAAGCTCGCTTCGATGGACGAACTGCATCGCCGGCCACGTCCAGTACCCGCCACCAACGGCAGCTGCGGTCCCGATCGCGGCTGCGACGGTCCGCGACCGCACCAACCAGGCCAGCCCTGCCACCGCTGGCGTGGCCGCCAGGAGCCACACGAGGACGAAGTACCGCGGGAAGGTACGGTTGTCCATGAAGAGCACCAGCACCAGGAGCACGCTCCCCGCAAGAGTCCCGGCCCACCAGCGAGCTCCGAGGGTCCGACCCCACCTCAACCATCCGACGCCGGCCAGGAGCGCGAACCCCGCGGCAGCGGGTGCGGTTGCGAGGCCCCGCACGAATCCAAGGCCGGCGAACGCCCACGGCTCGGTCCCGAGCGCCCCGAAATGCTCTCCGGCATGCACCACGCTGACATCGAACAGCAGTCGCCACCCACCGGCCGCGAGCGCGGCCGGCACTGTTACCAGGGCAAGCACCGCGGCGCCCGCGGCGGCACCGGCCGCGAGGCGGCGAGGTTCGTGGCGCACCCACCACGCAGCCAGAACCACGGAGAGCGCGAAGAACGGCGCGAGCGGCGGCCGGATCAAGGCCGCGCAGGTCATCGCAACCACACCCGGCGCGAACCCTTTCCGCCCGCCGCGCAGCCAGAGGGCCAGGGCCACGACCGCCAACGCAGCGGAAGGGGTCTCCGAAAAGGCGCGGCCGGCGTGAAACCACACCCCGGGGAGGAACGCCGCCAGCGCGGCACCCGCGAGCGCCACCCGCCGTCCTGCGAGGTCCCCCCAGAGCCCGACAAGAGCCCAGATCGTGGCAACCGACAGCACCGCGCTCGCCAGTTGGAGCGCCCGCACGGGGTCGGCGACGCCGGCGAGGCGAACGATCTTGCCGATTGCGACCCAGAGGGGGAACCCCGGCGGCAACGGCATGTGCCGCGCGGGGTCGAAGTCGATGACGCCGCACGCCATGAGTGCTTCGTCCTGCTCCCATGGGCCGGCCGGGAGCAGGAGCAACCTCGACGCCAGCATCGCGACAACCGCCGCGACGCTCGCTGCTGCGGAGGCACCTGCGCCGCCGACCCGCAGCAGCGGCCACGGAAACACGCGTGCGGCCAGAAGCAGAACCCTGTCCCTGACGAGCGCCACGGCGGGAGTCTAGCATCGGCGACTGCATGGCCTGCGAGGTCATCTCACGGTTCGAAGGTTCGAAGGTTCGAAGGTTCGAAGGTTCGACGAGAACAGGTAAGAGGTCAAACGTCAAAGGTCAAATGGAAGACACACCCCACAGCCCCGGAGGTCGTCAAACGTTCCTGCTCTTCCTTTGGCGTTCCCCGTTTCACGTTTGACCTCGCACGCTCCCGCTTGAACCTTCGAACCTGCGAACGAGTGAACCTTCGAACAGCCATCTCCTGCTCCTCTGCTCCCCAGTGGCGTCCCCGTGGTAATCTCTGCCGCCATGCCAGGGATTTCGGTCGAGTTCCAGAGGGTGGGCAAGCGCTTCGGAGACCGCACAGTCCTGGCTGCCGTCTCGGGCACCCTGCGCGCCGGCCGGGTGCTCGTCGTAGCCGGCCCGAACGGCGCCGGCAAGTCCACCTTGCTGAACATCCTGGCCGGGGTGCTGCGGCCCTCGAGGGGCGAGGTTGAGTACCGGTGCAGCGACGGTGCCGTCCCACGGGCGGACTGGTTCGAGCACCTCGGGATGGCCTCGCCCGACATGGCCGTGTACGAGGAGCTCTCCGCGATCGAGAACCTGCGCTTCTTCGCCCGGCTGCGCGGCCTCCACCTCCCGGATGCCACGCTCTCCGAGCTCCTGGAGGAACTCGGATTGCCGTCGCGAGAGCACTCGCGCTTCGTCGGCACCTATTCGTCCGGGATGAAGCAGCGCGTCAAGCTGGCGCAAGCGTTGCTCCACTCGCCGGACGTGCTGCTCCTTGACGAGCCATCTTCCAACCTGGACGCGGCCGGGCACGCCGCGGTGGCTGCGTTGGTGGCCCGATTGCGCGGACACGCGGCCGTCGCCGTCGCGACCAACGACCCGAGGGAGATGGCCTGGGCTGACGCACGCATCGACCTTACTCTCTGAGGCGCGCGCGGCGCCCGGGCGTTGGCCCGGCCAGCTACCCGAAACGGCCGCGGGAGTGCAGGCCGAGCCTGATCACATCGCGCATCGAAAGCTGGAAGCGGACCTTGAAGCGCAGGGCCAGCGAGATCTTGAAGAGCAGCGCGTAAAGAGGGTCGAGGGGCAACCGGGCCAACCGGGCAACCAGCGGGATCAGGCGGGGAAAGTGGACTCCGAGGAAGGCCAGCTTCTGCAGCCGCTCGAGGAACACCCGATCGGGCATCTTGGCCAGCGGCGAGCCCAAGGTGATCCGGTCGTAATCCTCGACCGAGTAGCTTTCATCCAGGTAGCCCTCGCGCAGACAGTATTCGTAGGAGTCGGTCCCGACGAGCGGTTGAAAGATGCTCGTGCCGCAGAGGTCGGTGCCGATCTGCGCGTTCAGTCTAATCGTCTCGAGGCCGTCGTCCGCCGTCTCCCCTGGAACCGCAAACATGTTGTAGGTAAGGAACTTGACTCCGTTCTTGTGGAGCAACCCGGCGGCCGTCGCGATCTGTTCGTTCGACATCCGGCGGTCGAGGATCGCGTTGCGCAGCCGCTCGTTGCCGACCTCGACGCCGAAGGAGGCGAAGCGACACCGGGAGCGCCCGAGGGCTTCGGCGACCTCATCGTCCACCTCGTTGGCTCGTGTCAGGCAGGTGAAGGGAAGTCCGACCTCTTGCCGGTAGAGCTCGAGGAAACCCAGCAGCCACGCCTTGTTGGTGGTGAAGCAGTCGTCCGCGAAGCCGACCGTGCCGATGCCGTAGCGTGAGCGAACCTCGAGGATCTCGGCGACGATGTTCTCCGCCGAGCGGTGGCGGACGTAGCGTCCACATCCGGCGTACATCGTTCGGGCGGCCTTGTTGAAGCAGTAGGTACAGGCATAGGGGCAGCCGCGCCCTACCAAGAACCGCTTGTACGGCAGCTCGCGCAGCGCCTTGTAAGCGAAGTGAAGGCTGCGATCGGCGAAGGGAACGCCGTCGAGTTCCTCGATCAGGGGACGCAGGGGGTTGAGCCGCAGCTCGCCGTCCCCCCGGAACATCAGGTTGGGAATGCTGCGAGCGTCGCCGCCGGCGTCGATCGCGTTTGCCAGGTCCAACATCGCGCCTTCACCCTCGCCGCGGCACGCGAGGTCTACGGCCGGGTCCAGCGCGAACCGCGGGGCGAAGGTCGGATGCGGGCCGCCGAACACGGTGACCGCGTTCACCTCGCTCTTCGCGGCTCGTGCCGCTTCCAGCGACCAGGAGAAGCCGAACGACGAGATGGAGAACGCCGCGATGTGCGGGCGGAGGCGCCGCAGCCTCTCGACCAGAGCACCCTTGCGCTCGCAGGCGAGGATGAGGAGGTCGCATTCGTGCCCGGCCCGTTTGAGAACGGCCGAGAGAAGCTGCGGCCCGAACGATTCGAACAAGGCATCTTGGACGAAAAGGACGCGCGCCATCCGAGCCGGAGTCTACCGTCCCCTCATTGTCGTGTCAAAGTACTGCCCCCATTTGGGATAGATTACGAGACACGGAGCGGGATGGAAGACGACCAGGTAACAGCGGTCTCAGGATGGTAGACTTCGCGGCCGTGAGGGCGGCACGAGTCGAGTTCCTGTTCATCGGCAATCGTTTCGGCAACCGGCCCGTCCTCGCGCAGGTCCGTGCCCTTTTCGCACTCGGGCTCGACGCGGGCGTTGCGCCGGAGGTCCGACCCAGTGGACACGCCGCCATCGCGAGTGCACACACGAACGCCAAGGGGACGGCGTGACCTGATGCGCTCATCGACGTTGCTCTCCGAGATTCTGGCGGTGCTCGCCAAGGAGCTGACGGCCGAGTTGCGCAGCCGGGTCGCGCTCAACGCCATCGGGCTGTTCGGACTGACCACGCTGATCGCGGTCGCCTACCAGATCGGGCCGTATCAGATCCGGGAGGCGGACAGGCCGCACCTGCTCTCCGCGCTGCTTTGGATCATCCTCTTCTTCGCTGCGACCTCCGGCCTCTCCCGTGTGTTCGTCAAAGAGGAGGACGCGCACACCGCGAAGACCCTGCGGCTGGCGGCAAGGCCGCTCGCTATCCTCGGGGGCAAGTACCTCTTCAACCTCATCTTGCTCG
Organism: Terriglobia bacterium; assembly: GCA_020073245.1. Classification (GTDB taxonomy): domain Bacteria; phylum Acidobacteriota; class Thermoanaerobaculia; order Thermoanaerobaculales; family Thermoanaerobaculaceae; genus RBG-13-68-16. The sequence goes on from JAIQFQ010000001.1 coordinate 94,886, forward strand.
TGGGCCTCTATGCTCTTATCGTCCCACTGTACTGCGCCCTGATGGGTTACGCCGTTCGCGGTGTCGTGGGGCTCCTTCTCGTCCTGGTGGCCGGAGCCGTGGCCCTGGCGGCGACCACCACGATCGTGGCGGCGATCATCGCTCGAGCCTCGGGTTCCACGACCCTTTTTGCTATCCTCTCTGTGCCATTGGTGTTGCCGCTCCTGGTGATGTTGATCCAGGGGACGCGAGCGGCGGCCGCCAGCAGCGAGCTGGCGGCGGTCCTCCCGGCCCTCCAGGGGATTGGTTCGTTGGGAGGCGCAGTGATGATCGTGTCTGTGTATCTCTTCCCGGTGGTGTGGCATGACTGAAAACCGGACAAGGGCGCTCCTGCACTGGTTGCTCGGCGGATGGGTGCTCCTGGTGATTCTGGCGGCATTCTTCTACGCGCCGTCGGCGTCAGGCTTCAAGGGAGAGTCGGCCCGCATCGTCTTCTTCCATGTGCCGCAGGCGTGGGTTGCCGTGCTGGCGTTCTGCGTCAACCTGGTGGCGTCGATCCGCTACCTGCGCAAGCGCAACGCCCTCGACGACGCGCGCGCCGCCGCCGCGGCCAGGCTCGGGCTCATCTTCTCCGTGCTGGCGACGGTCACGGGCTCGATCTTCGCGCACGTGATGTGGAACTCCTTCTGGAACTGGGACCCGCGCGAGGTCTCGATCGTGATCCTGCTGCTCATCTACGCGGCCTATTTCGCACTCCGGGAGGCAATCCCGGACGAGGAGCGGCGCGCCAGCCTGTCGGCGGCATACGCCGTGCTGGCGTTCGTGACGATGCCGTTCCTGGTCTTCGTGGTGCCTCGCATCTACTGGTCGCTCCACCCGGACACGATCATCGGGGCCACCGGCAAGCTCAAGCTCCAGATGGAGTCCCGCATGCTCCAGGTGCTCTTCGGCTCGTTAGCGGGATTTACTGGACTGTTCTTTTGGTTGTACACTCTGGATGTTCGGTTGGCGCGGGTGCGGTTGGCCCGCCGGGGGCGCGAGGAGGCTTAGGCAATGCCAGTTGGTGAGAGTCTCGTATGGGTTGCCGCAGTCACCGTCGTCATTTGGCTGGGGATCTTCGTGTACTGCCTCGCCCTCGACCGCCGCGTGCGCCGACTGGAGGAGGAGCAGTGAACCGAAGAACCCTGTGGACCATTCTTGGGGTCGCCGCCATCATCGGCTTCGTCGCCTTCGGCGCCGGGGCCTTTAGGTCCAACCTCACCCCATACGTCAGCTTCCAACAGGCGCGTGCGACCTCGGATGCCGTCCAGGTCGCCGGCAAGCTGATCGAAGGCTCGGACGTCTTCGATGAGAAGGCCGCCGTCCTCCGTTTCGACCTCAAGGACGACCACGGCGATGTGATGAAGGTCACCTACAAGGGCCTCAAGCCGGGGAACTTCAAGGAGGCGACGCAGGTTGTCGCCATTGGGCGCTTCCATGGGGGCGCCCTCGAGGCGGAGAAGCTCCTGGTGAAGTGCCCCTCGAAGTATCAGGGCCTTGACCAGAAAGCGAGCACCAGTTCGACGTGACCTAGCCGGCGCCGCGCGCCGTTGAAAGCCAGGGGGGGAGAATGTTTCTACCAGGTGCCATCGCTCTGTGGGTGGCGTTCTTGTCTTTGGCCGCCTCGACGTACTTCTACGTGCGCAGCCTGCGCGGACAGCAGGAAGCGCGGGCGTGGGCCCGCCAGGCGTACGGGCTCGCCACAATGGCCATTCTCATCGCCGCCGGCGTGCTGGTGTACCTGATCGTTACGCACGATTTCCGCATCCACTACGTCTTCTCGTACTCCGACCGTTCGCTGCCCACCCGCTACCTCGTCGCGACGCTCTGGGCCGGCCAGGAGGGCAGCTTCCTGCTGTGGCTCATGTGGGGGATGGTGGTGGGCCTGCCGCTGATCCGCTACGCCCAACACTACGAGGAACGCACCATGGTGGTGTACAACCTGGCGCAGATCTCGCTCCTCGTCATCCTCCTACGCCAGTCGCCGTTCCGCTTCATCTCCGATCTCCAGCCGGGACAGATTCCCTTCGACGGCCAGGGCCTGAACCCTCTGCTCCAGAATCCCTGGATGACGATCCATCCGCCGATCATGTTCCTCGGCTACGCGGCCACGGCGGTGCCGTTCGCTTTCGCGATCGCCGCGATGTGGGGGCGGCGGTACGACGAGTGGACCAAGGCGTCGCTTCCGTGGGCGCTCGTCACGGTCGTGACGCTCGGCTGTGCCATCCTCCTCGGCGGCTACTGGGCCTACGTGACGCTGGGCTGGGGCGGGTACTGGGGCTGGGACCCGGTCGAGAACGCCTCTCTGGTGCCGTGGCTTGCATCGGCTGCCCTGGTCCATGGGATGGTCCTGCAGCGGGCGCGCGGACGCTTCCGCAAGCTCAATTTCTCTCTCGCGATCCTGGCGTACGTGCTGGTCGTCTACGGGACATTCCTCACCCGGTCCGGGGTACTCGCGGACTTCTCCGTTCACTCGTTCGTCGACCTCGGGATCACGGGCTGGCTCGTCGGCAACCTGGTCGGCGCCATGGTGATCGGGTTCGGCGCTCTGATGTGGCGCTGGCGTGAGATTCCCGCCCAGGCCGGCGACGAGCCTTTCCTCTCGCGGACCGTGTTCTTCGTTCTCGCCATTTCCGCTTTGCTCGGCACCGCGCTGATCGTGCTCGTCGGCACCTCGGCGCCGCTGATCACCCGCCTGGCGACCAAGCCCTCTCAGGTGAGCCCGGCGTTCTACAACCGCGTCGTCCTCCCGGTCGGCATCGTGCTGGCCGCCCTCCTTGGCACCGTTCCTGTCTTGCACTGGAAGGGGACCTCGAAGGGCTTCCGGACCCGCCTGCTGCTTGCCGGCGGCCTCGCCGCCACTGCGGCCGTCCTCGGCCTCGCCCTCGGCGCTCGCGGTGCCCTCTACGTGACGTTCCTGCTCGTTTCGGTCTTTGCGTTCTTCTCCAACCTCATCAAGACGGTCGAGGAGGCGAAACAGCGGCGATTCCGAGCCGCAGGCGGTTACCTGGCCCACGTCGGCCTCGGCCTGATGCTCGCGGGCATCATCATTTCGTCCGCCTACGACCGCTCCCAGAAGGTCACACTCGCGCTCAACGAGAGCAAGCAGGTCATGGGTTACACCCTCACCTTTAAGGGGGTCGACAAGCCTTCGCCGACGGCGCGCGACGCGATGCTGGTGGAGGTGAAGAGCCGCGACGGGGTCGCGTACGTCGCACGCCCGCACATGTTCCGCAACGAGAAGACGAACCAGCTCGTCGCCAACCCCGACGTGCACGTCCAGCTTACCCACGACGTCTACGTCTCACCGATCGAGTTCGACCCCGGCCACATGCCCGAGAACGGTGACGTGTTCGAGCTGGCCAAGGGTCAGACGGGCAACGCCGGACCCCTCGCCGTCACCTTTGACGGCTTCGATCTCAACGGGTCACACACGGACGGCCAGTCCGCGGCGATCGGCGCCCGCCTGACCATCAAGGGCGGCGGCCAGAGCCAGCAGGTCACTCCGTACATGAAGGCGAACGGAGCCGGCGAGTTCACCGCCGAACCCGTCGCGATCCCGGGGTTCAAGGGCGCCATGGTCACGCTGAGCGCCATGAACGCAAACACCGGCACCGTCCGTCTCTCGGTCACCGGTTTCGGGGCCGGCGTCGCAAAGCGCGCCGTGCTTCACAAAGGTGAGACGCTCGCCTACAAAGGAGCCACGCTCACCTTCGATGACTTTGACCTCTCCGACTTCGACCCCCAGGCCGGTAAGATCAACATCGGCGCGGTGCTCAAGGTCAGCGGCGGCGCCAAGGCCGGCGAGATCACACCGTTCTTCCACGGCGGCGAGGGGGGCGAGCGTCACGACGACGCCGAAGTGCCGGGGCTTCCCGGCGTCAAGGTTCGGACGGGGAAGATGGACCCGAACGAGAAGACGGTGGAGATCCAGGTACTCGACCCCGACGCGGCGCCGGACGTCGGCGAGCCCGCGAAATTCTCGGTCGACGTCACGGTGAAGCCGATGATCGGCCTTCTCTGGAGCGGCCTGGTCGTGCTGCTCGCCGGCGGCATCATGGCGGTGGTCCGGCGGGGTGAGGAGTTCTCGACCGCGATCGCGCCGACCTCCGGCAGTGCCGGCTAGCCGTGCGCTGATTGCATGGGGCCGAAGTCAAGAGTCCAGAGTCAAGGGTGAAGAGTCAGAAACAACGAGTCCTGCTGCCGCTCCGGCCCGGGGGGCCGTGCGGGCAACGCGTTGTCCCTTGGAGTCTCTAACTCTTCACTCCTAACTCTTCATTCGTTTCTTCCCCTTCGAACGTGCGAACCTGTGAGCTTGCGAACGGTCCTGCGCTCCTCCGCCCCCCTGCCTTTCCGGCTCTCTGCACTGCAGGTATACTGTTCCAGCAATGCGAGGTGTTTTCGTGCTTCCCCTGTACCCGCTGCAGGACGCGGTCCTGCTCCCTGGTGAGCGATGCAGTCTCGCCGAGGCCGGGAGGTCGCCCGGTGTCATCGTCGAGCGCGCCCGCGGCTTCGGCGGTGCCGTCGTTGCTTCCCTGGCCGACGGAGAGTCGGTCCACGAGATCGGTGTCACTGCGATCGTCTCCGGCGATGTTGACGGCGAGACGGTTCTTTACGGCGTCAGCCGCTGTCGCCTCCTTTCGCTCGTGAGCGAGGAGGTGGCGATGGTTCGGGCCGAGCGTTTCCCCGAGCGACCGGCAGCCGAGCAACGACAGGCCACGGTGGCCCGCCTGCTGCACACCCGCTACCAGCGGCTTCGGATTCGCCTCGGCCGTGAAGCCGCCGCCGTTACGTCCAGCGACCTGACGGCGCTCACGTGGAAGGTTACCGCCGACCTCGGTATGCCGGCGGAACAGCAGCAGGGCTTCCTCAACGTTCCCGATCCCTTGACGCGGGGCAGACTCCTGCTCCTGGCCCTGCGCGAACTCGAACGGCGCGAACGCTTCCTGCACCCCTGGGCCCATCTGCGCACGACGACTCCATGGAACTGATGGATACCTATGGCTAAACTCGAAGCAAACATCGACGCGTGCCGGCTCTCCAACGAGGTCCTCACGCGGCTCCGCAAGATCGTGCGCGACACGCTGCGTGCGACCTACGGCACCTCGTGGGAAGAGGAAGGGATCCCCACCGACATCCACGAGTTCCTCATCCAGCGCCAGGCCAGGGAGGCCAGCATCAACTGGAACCTCTCCGACAGTTGCGATGCGCTGGATTTTGCCGGCTACCTCAACCTCTCCGACATCATCGCCGCGACGCCTGAACTCCTCCAGCGGTTCTCGACCCTCGCACCGGACGCCGACGTCGTGAGGATGCGGTTCCTCGAGCTCGACACCATCCTCAACCGGATCGCCTACGCGCGGCCGATTTCGGAAGCGGACCTCGGCCTTCTGGCGACCTTCGACGACCGCATGAAGAAGATGACCACCGGACCTTTGCCTGCTATCGAGGAGGCACCTGCCCCGAGGGGCCGTTCAGGCCGAACATCACACCAGGCCCCCGAGCCCGCGCCCTCCGCCCCGCCGAGCCGGCCGGTGCCTCCAGCACCGACTCCCCCCAGCGGAAAGGCGGCCGCCCACGTCGAACCGCCGCGCCCCGCGCCTGCACCCCCCGACGTTCCTCCTGCCGGCCAACCTCCGGAGCCGCCACCCACACCTGTGCCTCCCGCCACGGTGACCCCCGAGCCTCCACCCGCTCCACCGTCGATGGTCACGGCGCCGCAGGTCGGACCTGAGGACCTCGACGCAGCCACCAAGCGAGGCGAGACCAAGATCATCCTCACCGCGCTCTATCAGGAGGTGACGTCGCTCGCCGACGGCCTCTGGAACGGCTCCCTGACGACTCTCCAGCCACGTGCCTGGGAAAAGGTGCGCGAGTCCCCGTGGTACCGGGATCACTTCGCCAAGCTTGGGCTCAAGCCAATCTCCGACTTTTTCGGCCTCTTCGACACGGCCAAGGAGAAGACGATCTCCGGCGCCTCCCGCACGCAGCTACAGGATTTTCTCAAGGAACACAACTTCGTGCAGGTGCTGCTCGCGCTCAAGGAGCTCTTCCGCCAGCACATGCGACCCTAGCGACCCGGGCCCGTGGCCAGTGGTTAGTGGTCCGCAGAGGCACGAGTACGACCGCCGCGAAGCAAGCGAAAAGGCAAGAGGGTAGAAGGTAGACCGTAGAGGAGAGACGGAAACCGTCTACGGCGTTCCCTCTCCCCTCTTGCCTCTTTCCTCTTCCCTTCAGGGCTCGTGCTGGTCCATCAAAAAGCTGACGAAAGGTACTCGCCGAGCCGGGCCAGGCCCTCAGGGAGGTCGCGGCGGCCGAGACCGATCCGCACATGGCCGGGGGCTTGGAACAGGGAACCCGGGATCAGCAACACGCCGCGTGAATCGAGCAGCCCGGCACACAGCCGGTCTGCCGTGCCCTCTCCCCGCCAGCGCGGGAACGCCACCGAACCGGCGCGCGGCGCAAGCCAGTCGAAGTGGTCGGCGTGCGCGGCAAAGAAGCTCTCGGCCTCGGTCACATTTGCCCTCACGATCGCGAGGTTGCGGGCCAGGATCCGATCGCGCGTGCCGAGCGCAGCGATCGCCAGCACCTCGGAGGGTGCGCTGCTGCAGATTGTCGTGTAGTCCTTGAGCGCGAGCCAGCGCGCCGGCAGCGCCGGGTCGCGCGCGGCGAGCCAGCCAATCCGCAGCCCGGGCAGGCCAAACGCCTTCGACAACCCCGACAGCGAAATCCCTTTCTCATACAGGTCCGCCACCGCCAGCAGGCGGTCAGCGGGATCGTGCTCGAGCAGCCGGTACATTTCGTCCGAGAACAGCCACGCCCCCCGCGAGGCGGTGAGTGCGACGATCGCGTCCAGCTCGCCACGCGTCGCCATCGCGCCGCTTGGGTTGTGCGGGAAGTTGACCACCACCATCCGGGTGCGCTCGGTGAGACTGTGCTCGAGGCGGCCAAGGTCGAGCCTCCACCCGTGCGCGCCGGCCTCGAGCGGCCATAGCGTCAGCTCGCAGCCGATCGCGCGCGGCACCTCGTGGAGCGACTGGTACGCGGGCGTCTGGACGACAACATGGTCGCCCGGCTCGAGCAGCGCGTGCATCGCGATGAAGATCGCCTCCTCGGGAGCGGCCACGACCACGCCCTCCGGCGCGACGCTCTCGTACACCGCGGCGATCTCCTCCCGGAGGCGCGGATGTCCCTGGCTCTCGGTGTAGCCGAGGCGTAGCCCCTGCCAGAGCAATGCCGCCTCCGGCGACGCCATCTCCAGCAGCTCCGCGAGCGACATGCTCTCGCAGTCCGAAGCGGAGAGCACGTACCGCACCTTGAACTCGTGCGCCGCGAAGTACCGCTCCAGCCTGAACGGTTCGATCCGCATCCCGTCCTCCTCCGCGCACGATAACCGATCCCGCGCTTGGCACGTCTGCGCAGGGCCCATTGCCCAACGGACGGCTCACATCCATAGGGGAACTGGCCTAGGAGCACGTGCAAACGGCGGTGCCGGACAGGCCGGCCCTGCGGGCCGAGCAGATACCTCGCCGGAGCGTGCACGTACCGAGCGGCCAGACCATCACCGGTACGCGCTCCAATCCGAGGGCGGGGGGTATTCAATCCGCCGGTGCTATGGGTGGCCGATTCCTCCGCAGCCCGCGGGCACCGGACGGGCGGAGGAGTCCGAGGGCGCAGGTCGCGGGGGCGACCAAGCCCGAGGACGGCCACCGCAGCACCGGCAAAAAGAAAGCCGTGCCCGCAGGGGACACGAAGACAGCCTCCACGCAGTGGAACAGGCACGCGCTGCTTTTCGGGGAGCTTCTTCGCTCGCTGCGCTCGCTCAGAATGACACGGTGTGGCACATCGCAAGGCCGCAAGCCCGAGGGGTAAGAAAGGAGTTTCCAGGCCGCGAAAACGTCTAGGGTTTGCGGGCGACGAGAAGGAAGTCGCGCGGTCCCGACAGCCACGCGTCGAGCTTTGACGCCAGCTCGCGTAGGGGCTCGGGCTGGCCCGGCCGCACCAGCGCCTGCTCAGGCGGAAACGGGTGCACGCGCCTCACCTCCACGACCTCGAGCCCGACCGCCTTCGCGACGAACGCCATCGCGTCCGGGTGGATCGGCGCACGGTGAGTCGGGTCAGTCCAGAACAACCCGGCGCCGACCCTCAGCGACTCTGGGTTCGGGCTCTCGACCAGCAGCACACCGCCGGGACGAAGCGCAGCGGCAGCCGCCTCCACCAGAGTCATCCATCCGGCCGCCGGGAGGTGCTCGACGAGATGGATGGCGGTCACACCGCCCAGGCTTCCCGGCTGCGAGCTCTGCAGCGCCCCGACGGCGTCACGCTCCTCGACCGCGAGACCTAACCGGCGGCACCCGGCTACCATCGCCGGATCGCTGTCCACCCCACGCGCCTCAATGCCGGCGTTGCGGAGTGCCTCGAGAAGCTCGCCGCGCCCACAGCCGAGATCCATCACCGGCGAATTACCCGCGAGCGCGCGGACGTGCTCCTCGGCGCGACCAAGGATCTCGGCACGATCGCCGCGGAACGTCTGCGCGAAGCGCGTCGACGCAGCGGCGACTGCCTCCGGGATCCGAGCCTCGATCTCCTGTGCGATCCCGATTCGCAGCGGCTCGTGCTGCACCAGCCGTTCCACGAGACCGGTCACCTCGGTGAGGTCCTCGTGGAGGCGCTCCACGAGGGCGTCGGTACGACCCGAGAGAGCAGGGAGGCGACCGTCGCGTAGCTCCTCCGCGACCGCCTGAACGCTTTCGAGCGCCCGCTGAAGGCTCGCGATGTCGGCCTCCGCCCGTGGTACGCGAACGTCACGCACCGAAAGAATCTCCGCCTGTAGGGCCTCGGCGCTCTTCTGCATGAGGCCGAGATTCCTCTCGACGCGCGGAACGCGAGTGTCACGGAGCGACTCCAGCTCGCTCTCGAGGACACCGGCGGCTTTCTGCAGGAGGCTGAGGTCACCCTCGACGCGCGGAACGCGGGTGTCACGGAGCGACTCCAGCTCACCCTGGAGGACGCCGGCTATGCTCGCCAGGCGGTCGCGCACCTCCTCAAACTCGGTACGTGTCGCGATGTACGCCTGCCGGAGATCGTCGAGCGCTGCCGCCGAGTCGTTCGCACGGGTCTCGAGGTGCTCGCGCAACTCCTGCAGCTCCCCTGACTGCCCCTCGAGTGCCTGTCCGAGAGCGGCGTTTTCCGCCTCGAGCCGGTGGAAGTCGCGCCGCAGGAAGAAGTAAGCCGCGCCCCGCACCAGGCGCGCCAGCCACCCTTGCGGCTTGGCCTCCGGCCGCGAGGGAGTCCGGGCAGCGTCCGAGGGGGGTTGGCCGTCGCTCACAACAGCCTAGGCCCCGCTTCCCTGCTCCTTGGCTTCGGGCTGCACGTGCACCGTGATCGGCACCCGCACGTCCCGGTGCAGCTTGATCGCCGCAGTGTAGGTTCCGAGGCGCTTGATATGCTCCAGCTCGATCTTCCGGCGGTCCACCGTCAGTCCGCGCTCGGCCAGCGCCTCGGCCACATCCGTGGACGTTACCGAGCCGTAGAGGGCATCGCCCTCGCCGGAGCGCCGCACGAACGTGAGCTCGATCCCGGTGAGCTGCCCCGCGATGTGCTCGGCCTCGCCCTTGTTCTTGGCCTCCGTCTGCTCCCAGCGCTTTGTCTGTTCCTTGAAGCGCGCGAGGTTCGCAGGGGTCGCCCGGTATGCGAGCCCCTTCGGGATCAGGAAGTTTCGCGCAAAGCCGGGCTTCACGTCGATGGTGGCGCCGCGGTCGCCCAGATGCTCCACGTGGTCGTTCAGGATCACTTTCATGCTTCAAGTCCTCCGTCGTCTGCTTCACCCCGGCGCAAGCGGAAGAAGCTGTCGGCTAGCCCAAGGGCAGAAAATACCAGGGCGACCGGAACCTGCAGGGCGAACACAAGCACGCCCAGCCGAACCAACCGGTTTCCGCTGAACCGGTGCCCTAGGTAGAAGAAAATGATAGCGAGCCCATGCACGAAATACAACCCGAGAACTGTCACCAAAAGGTTCGCAGCCAACCACTTGACCGGTTCCGGCGCGAACACCCAGCCAAGACCGCCGAGGGCGAAGCCAACCGGAAGCCAGTCCTCGGACGCGTAGCGGGTAATCGGTTCCGAGCCTCGGGGCAGCCCCAGCAGGGGCAGGCGCGGCCGCAGCCAGAATGCCGCCCAGAGCACGTACAGCGCAACAGCGGAGGGCGCGAGGTAGGCGGCCATGTGGATCGCCTGCGCCACCAACTCCTGCGCGCCCGAGGCTTCCCCCAGCCTCTTTACCAGCTCGCTCGTTTCGCTCCCACGGGCAAGGATCTCTGTCAATGCGTCCGCAGGAACGACCGGGTAGAAGACCGCCGCCATCACGCCCGCCGCGATCCCAAACGCGACCAACGCCACCAACGCCGCCCAACGGCCCGTGCTCCACTCCCGGCGCACCCAGGTCTCCACGGAGACGGCCGGCCAGACGGCCACCAGGAGGTACCCCGTCGCCAAGGCAACCATCCACGGCTGATGCCAGACGAGCACCGCACCCACGAGCGCCACCGTCACCCAACCCCAAGCCAGGAACGACGGCCGGCCGGTCGCCGTCACGTGCACCAACGGCAGCGGGGCGAGCAACGCCAGGAAGACGCCGACGATCGGCAGCAGGACCAGGCTCGCGAACACCAAGAGCGAGAACAAGCCCGCCATCCCGGGGCCGATGAAGCGCGGGGATGGCGGCGTTGGGGGAGGCGAGGCCGACGCCATTGCCAGAGATCTCTCAGTCCCCCAGGAAAGGCAGGAGCGCCATGAGACGGGCGCGCTTGATCGCCCGGGTCAACTTGCGCTGGTAGATCGGGTTGGTGCCCGAGACGCGGCGTGGCAGGATCTTGCCCGACACAGGGACGTACTGCCGGATGAGGTCGATGTTCTTGTAGTCGATGTACTCGATCCCCTCGGCGGTGAACTTGCAGGTCTTCTTCCGCTTGACGAAGTACTTCTTCTTCGACATGTCACGCCTCCTCGCGGACCGCATGAGCGGCGGGGGCCGCCCCGGCCGCGGCCTCGGCACGCTCCTTGGCTGCTCGTTTGGCGGCCTTCTGGGCGGCGCGCACCTTCTCCATCTTGCGGGCGCGCTGCATCTCTCGGTCGAGGTTGAGGTTGAGGTAGCGCATCACCTGGTCCGACAGCCGCAGGCGGTATTCGAGCGGCTTGATCACCGTGCCGGGGGCCTCGTACTGCCAGAAGATGTAGTACCCCTCGCGCTTGTGGTCGATCAGGTACGCGAGGGTGCGCTTGCCCCACACGTCTTCTTTGACGATGGTCGCACCCTCCTTGGCGAGAAGCTCCTTGAGCTCCCCCAGGAACACCGTGCGATGCTCGTCTTCCAGAGTTGGGTCGAGGATGACACCGAGTTCATACAGCGGCATGGGCTCTCCTTTCGGCCTTCGGCCCCCGCATCGAGGCGGGAGCAAGGAACCCGCCATGCCAGGCGGAACAGAGATTGTACCCCGAACGCGCGGAAAAGCAACCTCGCCGCAGGGCAGGGGCTACCCGGAACGACGCTCGCGCCGCTGCTCGGTCACCCAGCCAACCACGGGCGGCACCCAGCACAGGTTGGCCGCGATGGTCTCGAGCGCGGCACGGACCTGGGTGGTTGGGCTGAAGCCCGCGGCCCGGACCAGCAACAGAGCGAGAGGGACGACGAGAATCACGGCGAGGCTCGCGACCATGACCGGATCGCGGACGTAGCACCTCGCTGCACTGGGCCACGAACCTTCCCTCCGCCGCAGGTACGCAAACCCGGACACGTTGGCGCCGATCTGGTCGGAGAGGGCGTACAAGTACGGGATGTAGAACCCCTGAACGCCGGCGATCTCGACGCCGAGTCGGCGGCTGACCCAGTCGACCACCCATGGCACAGCCATCCCGGCGAGCTTCCCCCAGCCGTACGCTTCCGCCATCGACTCCGGGGCGCGCGTGAGGCGTCGGCGCACCGCGAACACCCCCTCGAGCACGCTTTCGCCTTCGCCGGCGAGCGTCCGGACGAGCCACTGGCCTATCCCGCTGCGCTGGAGCCCGAGCCTGTCGAGCACGACGCCGAGCAGCAGCCCGCCGAGGTAGCCCGGAACCGTGTACCTCAACAACTCGCGGAACTCGCCCGTCACCTCGCGGGACGGCCCTTCCTCGGCGCACATGCCCGTGCCTCCGGTCGCCGAGGTTGTCACACCGAACCTCGACCGTCGACCCGTCGGAAGGCGGGGGTCCACCGCCTGCCCTCGCCGCTCGCCACCGTCTCAGCGCTCGGCGACCTTGAGCACCCAGCAGTACGTGCCGTCCTGCCAGATGATGCGCGGATCGCTGCCGAGACGAACCTCGGCATCCGCGCAGGCGGCTTCGTGGCTGCAGTGCTCGGTCCAAACAACCGTCTTGTTCTTGGCGCGGTACATGTTGTCACCCACCTTGTTGACGCATTTGAGTTTCAGCAAACGGTCCTCTCCGAATCCGGCGGGCGAAAGGAGCGCGAGCACAAATGCAGCAGCCAGGGGAATACTCCGCCTCATGTCGATGCCTCCCGTTGCGGGGAGTATCCCACACAGGACGTGCTGCCCGGAATGTGCGGGAGTTCAAGACTCGACGGTGCTCGCGACCTGATTGAACTGGTTGGCTGCCCGGCTCACGCCGAGTCGCATGGTCGCCTCGACGCAGTCGGCACCACGGGTGATCATCGAACTGACCATCTCGCACTCATCGGCCTCGAACGGGGCAAGCACGTACTCCGCGAGGTCGTCCCACGGATCCTCACCGCGGATCCCGAGGCGCAACCTCGGGAACCCTTCCCCGACTGCCGCCGCGATCGAGCGCAGGCCGTTGTGAGTGCCGGGCCCGCCAGTCGGCCGCAGGCGCAGCTGGCCCAGGGGTAACTCGACGTCGTCAACGACCACGAGGCACTGCGCCGGGACGAGCTCCTCGCCTTCGCAGAACAGCGTGAAGGAGTCCCCCGAGAGGTTCATGTAGGTCTGCGGCTTGAGCAGGATGAGGGAGTTTCCACCGGCTCGGCGGGCCAACTTTGCATGGTAGCGGTTGCGCCATGATCTGAGCCGCCACCTGCGCGCGAGCTCGTCCACCACCTGAAAACCAAGGTTGTGGCGGGTGTCCGCGTACTCCACACCGGGGTTGCCCAACCCGACGACCGCCGCGATGCGCATGACAACGAGGCGCCAGAACTACTCGGCTTCCTCGCGCTCCTCCTCGACCGCCTTCCCGCGCTTGATGACCTCCGGCTCGGCGGCCTCCTCGGCTTCGGCAACGGCCGCTTCCTCCGGCTTGACCTCCTCGGCTTCCTTGCCGCGAGTCTTCACCGTCGCGATCATCTTGCGAGGATCGTCGAGGAGCTTGACGCCCTCGGGGAGAGCCATCTCGGCGGCCGTGATGTGCTCGCCGAGCTCGAGGTTGCTGACGTCCACGTGGAACGACTGCGGGATGGCCTCGGCAGCGCACTCGACGTGAAGCGACCTACCCACCCAGTCGAGGAAGCCCCCGATCTTGACTCCGGCGGATTCGCCCTCGAGGACGACCGGAACCTCGACCTTGAGCCGCTGGCCCTTCATGACGCGAATGAAGTCGAGGTGCTTGTACTGACGGGTGAGCGGGTCGATCTGCGCGTCGCGCACCATGGCGTGGCGTTCCTGCTTCGTGCCCTTCATTTTCAGCAGGAAGACGGTGTTGCGGCCTTTCTCCTGCTTCAGGAGCTCGGTCACGGTGTGGCGGTCGATCACGACCGGTACTGCCTCTTTGCCGCCGCCGTACACGACAGCCGGGATCAACCCCTGCGCGCGGAGCTTGCGGTTGGCACCCTTGCCGGTGGAGCTGCGACGCTCCACTTCGATCACGAGCTCGTCCATAGACACCTACCTCCGACCTCGCGGCCACGCCGTGAGGGGCGAGTACTTTACCACAGAGATCGTCAACAGTCGACAAGGAAAGAGCAATCGGCCATGGAACGCCCGCCTGTGCCCGGCGCCCTATGCCCTGTTTCCTAGACGAACAGGCTGGACACGGACTTGGCCTCGTGGATGCGCCGGATCGCCTCGCCAAGCAACTCCGCGACGGAGAGCTGGCGGATCTTCGCGCACGAACTCGCCGCCCCGTTGAGCGGGACCGTGTCCGTGACGATCACCTGCTCGACAACCGACGCCTCGATGCGTTGTACGGCAGGGCCGGAGAGCACCGGGTGCACGCCGGCCGCCAGCACCCTGGCCGCGCCCCGCTCGGCCAGCACCTCGGCCGTCTTCACGAGGGTCCCCGCGGTGTCGATGATATCGTCCACGATCACGCAGGTGCGGCCCGCGACGTCGCCGATCACGTGCATCACGTCGGCTTGGTTGGGGCTGGTGCGCCGCTTGTCCACGATCGCGAGGGTTGCCTCCAAACGCTTGGCGAAGGCCCGGGCACGCTCGACGCCCCCGGCGTCGGGAGAGACCACCGTGATGTCCGGGAGCTGCAGACGCCTCAGTTCCTCGATCAGCACCGGGGCGGCGAACAGGTGGTCCACCGGAATGTTGAAGAACCCTTGGATTTGCGCGGCGTGGAGGTCCATCGAGAGGATGCGCGACACCCCAGAGGAGCTGATCAGGTCGCACACCAGCTTGGCGGTGATCGGTACCCGCGGACGGTCCTTGCGATCCTGACGGGCGTAGCCGAAATAGGGGATCACCGCGGTCATCCGGCTGGCGGACGAGCGCCGACACGCATCCAGCAGGATCAGGAGCTCCACGAGGTTGTCGTTCACCGGCGGGCACGTCGGCTGCACGACGTAGACGTCGCCGCCGCGCACGTTCTCCTCGATCTGGCAGCCGTTCTCGCCGTCCGAGAAGTTGTAGAGGCGAACCTCACCGCGGTGGATCTGCAGGTAGTCGCAGATGCGGTCGGTCAGCTGAGGATGCGCCCTGCCGGAGAACACAACCAACGGACTCTGGTCTTGCATGCCTTCCTCGCAACCGTCGGTCTGGCTGGGGCGGCAGGACTCGAACCTGCACATGCGGGATCCAAAGTCCCGTGGCTTACCCATTTGCCGACGCCCCAACGCATTCACTTCAAACGACATCGAATCCTGCGGCACTCTCGACCTAGGTCGGTTCAACCCCGGCGCAACCTCCGCAGTCGCCCCGCCGGCTACCCGCACATCCTGCACCGTCCCCCCGGCGTGCGTCAACCACCTCACGGCCGTCGTCCCGTACCGGCAACGACGCCGAAGAACCTTCGAGGTCGTCCCGGGACCGGCGACCCCGCCGAACGGCGGGCAAGGCATTCGCCGGGAAAACCACGGCGGTGGGGCCAGTGCGGCGAAATTGCACGAGCGCGGTGGTCTCAAATCGTGTCCTGGGGGAGTGGCCGAGGCCACCCTCCCCCTTTGTGCATTAGCTCCCTCGGGCCACCGGCCCGACCGCAGTTACTGCTGCATGGCGACCGTCGTGGGATCGTTGGTGATGTTGTCCACGACCGAGGCGAACCCGAACACCCACTGTCCCGCCTGCACCGTGATCTTCGCGTACCCACTGTCCATCGCCGTCTGCCCCGCGTAGCTCAGGAACGGCTGCGTTGCCTGCACCCACTGAGAACCCTGCAGCGACACCGTGTACCTTGCGAGCTTGGTCCCATCCCCGTCGTAGAGCTCAACCAGCACTGTTGCGGGGATCAAGCTGACCAGCCCGATGTTGGTATGGTACTGCGCGTTCTCGGTCAGTCCCGCCAGGTACGCGCTCTGCCGTATCGAGATGCCCTCGGGCGCCCAAACCAGCGGGTAGTCCTGGCCCTGCGTCCCGTTGGGGTAGCAGGTCGCGTCCGATGAGACCTGGTTGTAGGTGCGTGCCGTGACCTGGAGCGGGAGACCCGAGATGATCTGAAGCGCGCCGGACCCGCTCCCGCCAAGCTGCCCGATCACATCGGTCAGGATCAGCTGTGCCCCGGCCGGCACGGATCTCGAAGCGTTCACATCGCCGCTGCTCCCGTGGAAGCGGATCCCCAGGTCGACCTCCGCCGTGCCCGGGTTGAGCAGGCCGAGGTCGCTCCGCCACTGGCTGTTGTTCTTCCCGGGGTTGTGGCTCGCCACAGGCACCCCCCCGTAGAAGGAGGTCTCCCACCGTTGCATGGCGACCGTCGTGGGATCGTTGGTGATGTTGTCCACCACGGACGCGAACCCGAACACCCCCGAACCCGTCTGCACCGTGAGCCTGGCGTAGCCCCGGTCCATCGCTGTCTGCCCCGCGTAGTTCAGGAACGGCTGCGTCACCTGCGCCCATCGCCCAGCCGGCAACGACACCGGATAGCTGTGGAGACCGGTCCCTGTCCCATCGTAGAGATCCACCAGCACGGTCGTGCTCACCGTGCCGGTGTTGAGCAGCCCGACGTTGGTATGGTACTGCGCGTTCTCGGTCAGCCCCGCCAGGTACGCACTCTGCAGCGCTGAGAGGCCGCTGCTCGCCACCACCGCCGGGTAGTCCTGCCCCTGTGTGCCGTTGGCGTAACAGTTCGCCGCGGACGAAACCAGGTTGTAGCTGCGCGCGGTGACCTTGAGTGGCTGATCGGAGAGGATCTCGATCGCTCCCGAGTCGTTGATGACACCAAGCCGCCCGACGACGTCGGTCAGGATCAACTGCGTTCCTGCCGAGACGTTTGTGGTGTTGGTCGCCACGCCCCCGCTGCCGAAGAACTTGAGCTGCACGTTGGCCGTGGCCGGAGCGGTGTTGAGCACGCAAAGGTCGCTCCGCCACTGGCTGTTGTTCTTGCCGGGGTTGTGGCTCGCAACCGGGACCCACACGACGTTGCTCACGCCACCTGCGCTGGTGTACACCCACGCTGCACCGTTCATTTCTCCGTCTCCCCGCCCTCCAACGATCGCGGTGGTGCCGTCGGCCGAAAGATCCACCGAGAACCCCTGCTGAGACCAACCCTCGGCCGCGCCGGTACCGACCAGCTTGGCCCCCTGCTGTGTCCACACCCCGCCGGAGCGGGTGAACACCCACGCGGCGCCCATGCTGAAGTTGTCCCCAAACCCGCCCACAATGGCCATGTTCCCGTCTCCCGAGAGCGCCACGGAAACACCCAGCTCAGGCGTCCCCACCGCGCCGGCGCCGACGAGCTTGCTCCCCTGCTGCGTCCACACCCCGCTCGAGAACGTGAAGACCCATGCGGCGCCGGCAAAGTCGTTGTCTCCATGTCCACCGATGATGGCCGTGTACCCGTCCCCCGAGAGCGCAGCGGAGACGCCCTGGTAGGCACCGCGATCGTGGGTACCGCGATTCGCGCCCGTGCCGACGAGTTTGCTCCCCTGCTGCGTCCACTCCCCACCCGAACGTGTGAAGACCCAGGCCGCACCGGCGTTATCGCTGTCCCACGGCCCTCCGAAGATCACAGAGTTGCCGTCGCCCGAGAGTGAAACGGAGAAACCCTGCTGAGCGGTCGCGGTCGATCCGATGCCCACGAGCTTGCTCCCCTGCTGCGTCCACTCCCCACCCGAACGTGTGAAGACCCAGGCCGCACCGGAGCCACCGTTGTCCTTCGACCCTCCGACGATCGCGGTATTGCCGTCCGCCGACAGCGCCACCGAGCCGCCCTCCGCGGCAGGCCCGATCGCTCCGGTTCCAACGAGTTTGCTGCCCTGTTGCGTCCACACGGCGCCCGTTCGTGTGAAAACCCACGCCGCGCCCACACCGTCGTTGTCATTGAGACCGCCGACGATCGCGGTGTTTCCGTCTGCCGAGATCGCCACCGACCAGCCCTGGGCTGCATCCCCGACCGCACCCGCGCCGACGAGCTTGGGCCCCTGCTGGGTCCAGACCACGCCGGTGCGCGTGAACACCCAGGCCGCGCCGGCCGCGTAGTCGCCAGGATGAATAAAGGTATCTCTCGGGCCGCCCACGATCGCGGTGTTGCCGTCGGAAGAAAGAGCGACGGACGATCCCTGAAAGGCACTGCCCATTGCTCCGGTTCCAACCAGCTTCGGCCCTTCCTGGACAAAGGATGTGGTGGGAGGACCCGCTCCAACGGTCACGGTCGCGGCCGCTGAATCCGCCTGCCCGCACGCATTGGTGACCCGCACCCAGAAGCTCGTGGTAGCAGTCAAGGTCGACGTGGTGAGACCGCTCGCATTGGTCCCGACTGGATTCGACGTGGTCCCGGAGGACCCCTGGTACCACTGGTAGGAAAGCGGCGTCGTGCCCGTCGCGGTCACCGACAGGGTGGCCGTCTGACCACTCCCGATCGACTGGCTCTGCGGCTGGAAAGTGATCGACGGCGACGTGCACGCGCCGACGTGCAAGGCAAAGGTCCCCTGGGCCGTGTTGTCCGCGCTGTCCGTGACCGTGACCGCGAAGCTGAAATCGCCACCCGCGGCCGGCGTGCCAGCCAGCACACCGGAGCTCGACAGGGCGACATTCCCCGGCGGGGAGCCGCTCGTGAGACTCCAGCTATAGCCGCCCGTGCCGCCGGTCGCGACGAACTGCTGCGAGTAGGCCGCGCCGACCGTGCCCGCCGGCAGCGGCGAGGTGGTGGTGATGGCGAGGCTCGAGACGGTAAACGGAAGAGCGAAGACGGTACCAAGATCCCAGGCACCGCCCTGCTCGGTGGTCCCATAGAGGTTGCCGGCGCTATCGAGAATGACCCCGGCGTATGAATACACGCCATCGGAAGCACCGCCCACGAAGCTGTGCAGGAGGGTCGAACCGCTCCCGTCGGTCTTGACCTTGAAGACCGTGCCGTCGTCCGATGCACCGCCGAAGTAGGTCGTGCCGTAGACGTTGCCGGCGCCGTCGAGGGCGACGCCGGCATAGGGGAAGGCGCCGTCGGAGGCCCCGCCCGCGAAGCTGTGCAGGATAGCAAAACCGGTCCCGTCAGTCTTGACCTTGAAGACCGTGCCCTTGTCCGACAAGCCACCAGAGTTGGTCGTGCCGTAGAGGCTCCCTGCGCCGTCGAGGACAAGGCCAGCGAACGGGCTCGCGCCGTCGGAGAAGCCGCCCGCAAAACGGTGGAGGACGCCAAAACCGGTCCCATCGGTCTTGACCTTGAAGATCGTGCCGTCGTCTGATGCGCCGCCGTAGTAGGTCGTTCCATAGATGTTGCCGGCACCGTCGAGGATGAGTGAGCCCTCGGGGCCCGCGCCGTCCAGGGCGCCCGTGAAGCCGTGCAGAACGGCAAAGCCGGTCCCGTCGGTCCTGACCTTGAAGACCGTGCCGTTTCCCGACGCGCCGCCAACGACCGTCGTGCCGTAGAGGTTCCCTGCGCCGTCGAGGATCAGGCCCGCGTGCGGGAAGGCGCCGTCGGATGCCCCGCCCGCGAAACTGTGCAGAATGCTGAGGGTGGTCCCGTCGGTATTGACCTTGAAGACCGTGCCATCGTCTGACGCGCCACCTCGGGAGGTTGT
This sequence comes from Terriglobia bacterium, assembly GCA_020073245.1. Lineage (GTDB taxonomy): Bacteria > Acidobacteriota > Thermoanaerobaculia > Thermoanaerobaculales > Thermoanaerobaculaceae > RBG-13-68-16. The sequence goes on from JAIQFQ010000001.1 coordinate 114,306, forward strand.
GCCATAAAGGTCGCCAGCGCTGTCGAGGATGAGTGAACCCTCGGGGCCCGCGCCGAGCGTGGTGCCTGCAAAGCTGTGCAGAACGGCGAAGCCGGTCCCGTCAGTCTTGACCTTGAAGACCGTGCCGTTGTCCGACGCGCCGCCATGCTTGGTCGTGCCGTAGAGGTTCCCTGCGCCGTCGAGGATCAGGTGGGCGTCGGGGTAGGCGCCTTCGGCCGGAGCCCAGGTGAAGCCGTGCAAGATGGCAAAGTTGGTCCCGTCGGTCTTAACCTTGAAGACCGTGCCGTCGTTCGACGGACCGCCGTACTGGGTCGTGCCGTAGAGGTTGCCGGCGCTGTCGAGGATGAGGGCGGCCTCGGGATTGGCACCATCCGAGGCGGCCCACGCAAAACTGTGGAGGACAGCAAAACCGCTACCGTCGCTCTTGACTTTGAAGACCGCGCCGTTGTCCGACGCGCCGCCTGTGAAGGTCGTGCCGTAGAGGTTGCCGGCGCTGTCGAGGATGAGAGAGGCGGCGGGTCTAGCGCCGTCCACGGCGCCCGTGAAACCGTGCAGAACCGCAAAGCCCGTCCCGTTGGTCTTGACCTTGAAGACCGTGCCGTCGTTCGACGCGCCGCCCTCGTGGGTCGTGCCGTAGAGGTTGCTGGCGTTGTCGAGGAGGAGACCGGCGTAGGGGTTGACGCCGTCGGCCGGACCCCACGTGAAGCCGTGCAGAATGGCAAAGGCACTCCCGTCGGTCTTGACTTTGAAGACCGTGCCGTAGCCCGATGCGCCGCCGTAGTAGGTCGTCCCGTAGAGGTTCGCTGCGCCGTCGAGGATGAGGCCGGCGTAGGGGTTGGCGCCGTCGGACGAGCCACCCGCAAAACTGTGCAAAACGGTAAAGCCGGTCCCGTCGGTCTTGACCTTGAAGACCGTGCCCTTGTCCGAGGCGCCGCCAGAGTTGGTCGTGCCGTAGAGGTTGTCGGCACCGTCGAGGATCAGGCCCGCGTAGGGGTACGCGCCGTCCGAGGCCCCGCCCGCGAAACTGTGCAGAACGGTAAAGCCGGTCCCGTCGGTCTTGACCCTGAAAACCGTGCCGTCGTTCGACGCCCCGCCCTCGTGGGTTGTGCCGTAGAGGTTGCCAGCGCCATCGAAGATGAGGCCCGCATAGGGGTTGGCGCCGTCGGAGGAGCCGCCCGCGAAGCTGTACAGCAGGGCGAACCCGGTCCCGTCGTTCCTGACCTTGAAGACCGTGCCCACGTCGGACGGACCGCCGTAGTAGGTCGTGCCGTAGAAGTTTCCGGCGCCATCGCTGATCAGGGCGGCAGCCGAATCACGGCCGTCGGACGGGTCGCCGGGGAAGGCCTTCAGGATCGAGATCGCGCTCGTCGGCGCCGCGCGTGCGAGACCAACCGCCACTGCGAGCAGCCAGCCCCCAATCCTCGCGACTCGGAGACTATGACGCCGTCGAGGCATGACACCCGCCGGCACGTCGTGGCAGTCTCTCGGCCCGACGCCCGTGGATCCACCGGTGATGGTCGTGGATATGCGTCCCATCTTATCCATGGTCCCATCTCTCCCGCCGGATGGTCGTGACTCGTCGGCCATCCGCTTCGTGACCGACCAGCCTCTGGCTGCACTTACGGCTCCTATCTTAGTCCTCCCATGACAAACACAGGGGCCTTCTGGCACCTACCATTGCAAGCGCCAATTGAGCGCCAGTGACCGACCCGGCCGCGACGGCGCTCCGGAACGACTGCCCCAGTCTCTTCCTGCTGAGGGGAGGAAGGTGCTTGCCTGCAGTATCCGAGACCTCAACCCACAGGCCTGTGTCGTCAGGGGAAGACTCCTCGCCAGATTGCGTCACGCCGAAAGCAGAGAACGCCCTTCGCATGACATCCAGAACGGATTCGAGCTCCTGGCCTTGATCTTCGGGCAGATGGAGCCGGTGCTCGCCAACTCTTCACTGAAGCTCAGAGCACGCTGCACCGGCCTGCTGTTTCTCGGCTACCAAGTCCCGTGGCTTACCCATTTGCCGACGCCCCAGTCGGGGCACGAGTCTAGTGCGACGCCTCCCACCTGTCCAGCGGCGTCACTGTGGCTCTTCGTCGCTCTCCTCGTCCGTCCAGTACTTCTCGCCCAGGAGACGGTTCGTGATCTGCTGCGCGCGGGACGCTCCGCCTGTGTCCCCACTTGTCCCCCGTTCGGCAAGCGTTCGCTCGTACTCCGAGAGGATCGCTTCGTCCAGGCGTTTCCGGGTGTCGGTGTTCAACGGGTGGGCGATGTCCCGGAACGAGCCGTTGCGCAGTCGCCGCGACGGCATCGACACGTAGATCGTCCCTTCCTTGCCCTCGAGCACACGGATGTCACCGACCAGGAAGCAACCGTCGAAAACCACCTGAGCGAAGGCCTTGACCTTCCCGCCCTTGTTCAGATTGATGCGGACCTCGCTGATCTCCATATCCTTACCCCTCCACGGCCGACACCCGAAGGAGCGATGCCTCACGGGAGAGCAACGGTGCCACGAGCGGGCGGAATGCCGCTAGGATGGCCGCTGCTCGCCGCGCGTCCCGCTCGTCCCGGTAGAGCCCGAACACCGTCCCGCCGCTGCCGGAGAGCATGGCGAGGAGCGGTTCCGTGACGGACACCCGCTCCAGTCGCTCCCCGACCTCCGGCCAGAGCTTCACCACTGTCGGCTGCAAGTCGTTCCGGCAGCGCCCAAAAGGGAGCTCGCCGCCCTTCTCGACCCATTGGTATATCTCACAATCGGCTTTGCCGTCCAGTGCGCGAGGGTCGAGGGCGCGGTACACGTCCGCGGTCGGGATCGGCTGAGGGCCGGGGAGCAGCACGACCCACCATGCGGGGAGGTCCGCCAATGGCGAGACCTCGGAGCCACGCCCCACACCCCAACCCGCCCCACCCACCAGGAAGAACGGCACATCGGCGCCCAGGCCCGCAGCCACGGACACCAGTTCGTGAGGTTCCCGGCGAAGGTTCCAGAGCCGGGCGAGAGCTACGAGAGTGGCTGCGGCGTCGGCCGAGCCGCCGCCGAGGCCGCCCGCAACCGGGATCGCCTTGCGCAACACGATGTGTGCTCCACCCGTCCGGTCCCCCATCGACGCAAGGGCGCGAGCCGCCTTGACGACCAGGTTGTCGGGACCGGCCGGGGCCGCATCGGTCGGCTCGACCGTCAGCTCGACTGTCCCCGTCGGTACCGTCTCGAATAGCAGGTCGTCCCAGATCCCGACCGCCGCGAGGACGGTTCGCAGCTCGTGGTAGCCGTCATTCCGCTTCCCGAGCACCTCCAGGTGCAGGTTCACCTTGGCTGGACATCGGACACGCAGCCTCAACGCATCGCTCCACAGGCGGGGACGGCGAGCCACTCCGGTGGCGGAGGCGGTTCGGCGGCGTGCCATTCCTCCAGGACCATCTCGACCCGCTTCGAACCGGCGGTCAGGACGAGCGCGCCGGGCACATGCCCGATCGGAGATTTCAAATCAGCCCCGAGCAGGGGCCGCTCCTCCCCCGGACGGAGGACGAGGACGCGGCTGCAGTGGGTTGGCGGCCCTTCGATCCGGGCCCGCCATGTGAGACGCTCGTTCGAGGCCTCGACCCATCCCGGCGTCAACGGCACCTCGTGCGCACCTTCCGGCAGCAAACCGGACAGGACAAGCGCGGCCAGATCGGGATCGAGCGGTAGCGCCGCATCCTTCGAGAGAGGGAACATGCCATGCGGCAGAGGCTCCCGGCAGCGCTCCTTGACCCGCTCGACCCATCCCTCGTCGCCCGCGAACCACGCCGACATGGCGGTGCCTCCGGGCGGGACCGCCACGCTGATGGAAAGGCGGTCGGCTCCGCTGCGCACCGCAAGGATCAGGTTGCGCTGGCCGCAACACGAGAATCGGTACAGGGCCGCAAACGGACCGGGGTGTTGCATCAGCGAGCGCCAATCCTGCGGGACCGGCATTTCGGGAGCCGTAGCGTGCCGGCAGCTCACTGCGGCTGCCGCGAGCACGACCGCCAGAATGGTCGCCCTACGGCGCTTTAGCACCCGTGACCTCGGCGAGCTTCTTCTCGATCCGCTCCTTTTGACCTTCCTCCTCGGGCTTGTTCGCCAGGGCCAGCCGATAGGCCGCAGCCGCCTTCGTCAGGTCACCACGAGTACGGAGGAGGTCGCCGATGTGCTCCTGAACGGTGGCATCGAACGGCTCCAATCGGACAGCATCGGTGAGGTATTTCTCGGCCCGGTCCAACTCCCCGAGACGGAAGTACACCCACCCGAGCGAATCCTGGAAGGCGCCGGAGGCGGGCTCGGTCTGCACCGCCTTGAGCAGCATGTCGCGCGCCTCCTCGAGGTGAACGCCCTTGTCCGCGAACATGTAGCCGAGGTAGTTGAGCGCCGCCGGGTTGTCCGGTTGCTTGGCCAGCAGCTTCCGGAACTGCTTCACCGACTCGTCCCACGCTCCAGAGCGTTCGAGCGCCGCAGCGTAGGTGAATTGCACCTCAGGAGCATCGCCGAGGCGCACGAGCGCATCGCGCGCTCGGCCCACCGCTTCCCTGTACCTCTTGCGTCGGTCGAGGACGCCGAGGGCCGCCACGACATCGTCCGCTTCCCCAGCCATGAGCGCATCCAGGGCTTTCGCCCCGCCAGTCTCGTCGCCGGTCGCGAGCGAGAACTCTGCCAGAAGACTGCTGTGGAGACGGTGCGCTGCTGGGTCGTCCTCGGTCTTGGCACCGCGCACGAACGCCACACCCTCCGTGTAGGCCTCGCGGAGGCGAAAGTACTCGCCCCACAGCGCGAGAGAGCGCCGAGCCAGGGTGCCGGTGCCGCACCTCTTGAGCCAGGGCAGGGCGGCGTCAGCCCTGTGGTCCAGCAACTCGAGGGTGGCGCGCTCCTGCGCCACCTCGATAGCGCCGTCCTCGCTCTCTATCTTCTTGTCATCGACCTGCTGCCACACCGTGTTGAGCAGCATTCGGGCTTCCGGCAACTTCCGGTTGTCGATGAGCAGTCGGGCAAGGCCGATCAACGCATCCGGATCATCCGGAGAGGAGGTGAGAGCGCGCCTGTACAGCTGCTCGGCGGTATCCAGGTGGCCGTCGCCCGCCTCCAGGAGCGCCTTGAGCAGGAGTGCGTCCCGCTGGGTGGGGTCGCCGGCCAGGACCTTGTCCAGAACCTCCCCCGCCTTGCCACGATCCCCGGAGCGGGCGAGGAGCGTTGCCCAGCGCGTGAGGCCGGCCAGAGTGCTCCCCTCCGTCTTGAGGAAATTGCCGAGTACCTCGGCAGCCTCCTTGAACTTGCGGGCGCTGGCCAGCGTGTCGACCAGCTGCAGTGTCGCGCGCTGGCGCAGCTCCGGGATTGCCGCGGCACGCTTGAGATAACCAACGGCGTCGTCGAACTTGCCGGTCAGGCGCAGCGACTCGCCCGCCATCAGCCATAAGCGCGGGTCGTCGGGACGATCTTCGAGCAGCGCCTGCACCTGCGGCCACGCCTCCACACCCTTGCCCAACCGCAGCAGTAGCTGGGCAAGAACGATTCGCGCTTGAGGCCCCTGCGGAGCGGCCTCCAGCCCGCGCATGAGGTGGGGAATCGCCGCTTCGGCACCCTCGGGATCCTTGGACGACTGAGCGAGCAGGATTCCGAGCGTCGCCTCACCGTCGGCGGAGAGCTCTCGCGCCTTCTGGAGCTGGCTGATCGCCTCGTCGCTGACGCCTGCCTCGGCAAGCGCCAGACCGAACTCCTCTGCGAGCTCCTGGTTCGCCTGATCGAGCTCGACGGCACGCCGGAAGAGCTTGAGACCGTCCGCGTACTCGCCCGCCGCCAGGCGCATCTGGGCCTGCGCCACCAGGGCCAAAGCCTCGGGCCGCGGAGCCACCGCCTCATCCGATCGGGGCGGCTCACTTGCCGACGCGGCGGACGCCGCGATGATCCACGCTGCCAAAATGAAACCTGGACTTCGCCTCACCCATACCTCCAAGGTGCAGATTGTAGTCTCGTTTCTGGTCGGGCTCTTCCCGAGACCTCACGGCTTGGTGCCGTCGCTCCAGTCCGGCACAGACGACTTCGGCCGGTCGGAGAGGATTGCAACGTCGCGGGCACCGGCCAAGACGATCTCCCGCCGTATCTTCTTGCCCCCCGCGGAGAGAACCACCAGGCCGCCGTTCGTCGCTGCGATCACCTCGTCCTCTGTGAGCGCGAGTGCAATCACGGCGCCGGCGAGAGAGGTGCGGAACCGCTCCTTGAGTGGCTGTTTTGCGGAAAGCTCCACTCGCACGCCGACAACCTCACCACCTTGATCCCGTGCCAGACCCACGAGCGCACCTCGGCCGTCCGGAGTGGTGACGACTGCGTTCGCCGTGCCGCCTAGGTGAATGACACCCAGGGAGCGCTCTTGATTGGCTGTGGCGACTTCGACCTCCCCGGACGCCGAGGCAACCACGGCGAAGGTCCCCTTCGGAGCCACCGCAACCGTGCGTGCTTCCTCGGCGAGCCTCACGCGGTTCAGGGTGCCGCCCTCGATCGCCGCAACGATCAACAGCGTGCGCTCGCCCGAGCCCGAGGGCACCAGTGCGACCAGTCGGCCATCTGCCGAGCACGCCCCCCGACGCACGCCAACGACTCCCGCGAGAGGCGTCTGAACCAGCAGCAGGCGCTCCGGGTACGAGAGCGTTGCGAGCATACCCGGCAAGGCTGCGTGCATGCGGTCGAAATCGGCGAAGAACATCGGGAAGACACGCCCGGGCCAGTGCACCATCTTGCCGGAAACGGCCACAACCGACGTCGAGTCATCGCCCGCAAGCGGCACGACCACGCGCCCGTCCGGGGCCGCAAAAACGGCAAGGCCATCGCCGGGAAGCTCCACGGTGCGAACGATGGCTCCCTTCGCGATGTCCACGAATACGACCTCGTGGGGGCACAGGACCGCGGCGACCACCGCAACGAGCAGGACGCTGCCCGGCATCGGGGCAGTGTACCGCCTCCGGTAGACTGGGCTCGTGTCCGCCACCCTGGCCACCGACATCAAGTCGTTCGCCATTCGGGAACTCGGCTTCGATCTTGTGGGCATCACCACGGCCGAGCCGCTACCCGGAGCGGAGCATCTTTCGCGCTGGGTGGCGGGCCGAGCCCATGGCGACATGGCGTACATGGCCTCGACGTCCGCGGTGAGGGCTGATCCACGCCTCTTCGTGGCCGGGGCACGGAGCGTGATCTGTGTGGCGATGAGCTACCACGAGCCGAACGAACCGCGCGAAAGCGGCCCTGTCGGCACCAGAGCCGTCGTCGCCCGCTACGCGCGCCGTCGCGATTACCACAAGGCGATCCGGCCTCGCCTCGTCCGGCTCGGACGCCTTGTCTCCGACCGCGTGCCGGGCGCATCGTGGCGGCCAGCCGTGGACACCGCGCCCCTGCTCGAGAAGGAGCTGGCCCAGCGTGCCGGGCTGGGATGGATCGGGAAGAACACGTGTCTGATCAACCGCAGGCTGGGAAGCGAGCTTCTCCTCGGCGAGCTTGTCACCGACGTGGCGCTGCCCCCCGACGAGCCCGAAACCGACCACTGCGGTACGTGCCGTGCCTGTCTGGACGTCTGCCCAACCCGCGCCTTCGACGGCCCGGGATGTCTCGACGCCAGACGTTGCATCTCGTATGCGACGATCGAGCATCGCGGCGAGCTCCCAAAGGCCCTCCTCCCGAGCCTGGGGGCGCACCTGTTCGGCTGCGACATCTGCCAAGCGGTCTGTCCCTGGAATGGGAGAGCGCCCCGATCGTGCAACCCGGCTCTCGCGACGCGCCAGCAGCTCGGCTGCCTCACCCGGGAGGCCCTTGAGGGCCTCGACGATGCCGGATGGGCCGCCCTCGCGGCAGGCACGCCGTTGCGGCGCCTCGACTTCCGGCGGTTCCGCCGGAATCTGGCGGCGATCGCGGTCGCGCCGGACCAAGCGGAGGAGTCGTGAAGGACGAAGATGAGCGCTGGCAGCTACTTGTGGCGGTGGACTCGATCCCCAACGCAGGCCTTGGCTTTGCCTACCGACGCGGCGGAGCCACCGAGGCCGGCATCCTGGTTCGCACCGCGTCTGGCGTGCTGGCGTTCCGTAACGTCTGTCGGCACCTGCACGTCCGGCTCGATCGCACCGACCCGGGCCGGTTCCTAACCGCCGACGGGCGCTGGCTGGTCTGCGGCGAGCACGGCGCACGGTACCGGCCGGAGGACGGGCTCTGCGTCGCCGGGCCCTGCCTGGGTGCCGCCTTGCGCCAACTTCCGGTGCGTGTCAGTGGCGGCAATGTCTTTCTCGACAGCGAGGCACTTGAAGATCCGTTCTCAACTTCCCAGGTTCCGTCTTGACATTTGGCCCTGAGCGATCTATAAACCGCGCCTCAGAGGGATCATTACGGTCCTTCGCGGAGGTGCAAGCCCGCCGCTACAGGATAAAGAGGAGCGAACCTTACGGGCTCCCACCGCGCTCGGGCAGCCGGTGATCTCCCGTTTGTGACAAGTTGCACGTTGTCCGTCAGAAGCGTAGGATTCGAACAAGCATCGTGGAGATGCGAACCTCTTACCAGGAGGAAAGGAGAGCTGAGATGCGCAAGAGTCAGGTTTTCGTTGGTGTGTTGCTGTTGGTTGCGGCCGTTCTGGTCGTAGGCTGCGCCAAGCCGCCGCAGCAGGAGATCGACGCCGCCAAGGCCGCGTTGACCGCCGCAGAGCAGGCTGAGGCCCCGAAGTATGCCGCCGAGGCATGGGACAAGGCCCAGCAGGGCATGAACGCCGTCAACGCCGAGCTCGAGGCACAGCAGGCGAAGTTCGCCCTGTTCCGCTCCTACACTAAGGCCAAGCAGCTGATCGCTGACGCCTCCAACGCTGCCAACGCCGCCAAGGAAGCCGGCATTGCGGGCAAGGAGAAGGCGAAGAACGAGGCCAAGGCCGCCATCGACGCCGCGAAGGCTGCCCTCACCAGCGCCGGGGACCTGTTCGCCGCGGTCGAGAAGTGCCCGCGCGCGAAGAGGGCCAAGGAAGTGAAGAAGGACCTCGAGACCGTCAAGGGCAACCTGGATACCATGAAGAACCAGGCTGCTGATCTCGATGCCAAGTTCGCCAAGGAAGACTTCTTTGGCGCCAAGGCCGCGGCCGACACCCTCAAGGGTGCTGTTGAACCGATCGCCAAGGACCTCGACGGCATCAAGACCAAGTTCAAGTGCAAGTAAGGTCAGTCGCGTTGATTCACCCCAGAACGGCGGCGGGCAACCGCCGCCGTTCCGCTTTCCGCCTAGCTTGCGCGGCTACGCTCGTCCTCGTCGGGTGCTCGCACCGGCCCCAACCGGACCCAAGCGGCGCCCGCCGGGCAGCCCACCATGCAATCCTCATCCTTCGTTCCACCGCACCCTCGAAGGCAAGGTTGATCGAGCGGCTCGTTTCGATCGCCGAGGTCGCCACAGCGGCGGAGGCGAACACCCCCTGGTGGGAGGGTTCGGTTGGGCGCACAGAGGCCGCATGGCTGCGGGTCGTACGTCCGGCGCACGAGGCGACGGCTTCGGTACGAGCCAGGCAGAACAGCTGGCGGATCCGCCTTGCCAGCCAGCGACCGGAAGGGCGGAACGAGATTGCGCGTGCTCAGGCGGAGATAAACGAAGCCGGAATGGGCCGGCGTGAGGCTGCCGCGATGCAGCAGGTCCTCATCAGCTACAAGCTCAGCGAAAAGCTGGCCGGCGCCGGGCGGTACGAGGAGGCCGATAACGAGCTGGCCAAGGTACGCGAGAACGCAACGATCGTGCATCGGGCATGGAGCGCGCTGCACGCCCGCTTCTCCGACCCTGCGAACCTCCGGATATGGCGCGGCTGGGCCGAGCAGACAATCGAGGAGTCCCAGCGCACCGCGGAGGCGGCGATCATCGTGGACAAGCTTCGCCGCAGGGTCATCCTGTACCGCGCGGGCAGGGCGACAGCGAGCTATCCCGCCGAGCTTGGCGCCAACGGCCTGCGGCGCAAGGAGCACTCCGGCGACCGGGCCACACCCGAAGGCAGGTACCGCATCGTCGAGGCAAAGCAAGCCCCGGCTTCGCGGTACAACAAGGCGCTGCTGATCAACTACCCAAACGACGAGGACCGGATGCGTTTCGCTCTCGGCCGCACCCGAGGTACCATCCCGACACGGGCCGGCATCGGGAGCCTGATCGAGATCCATGGCGATGGCGGCGAGGGACGGGACTGGACCGACGGGTGCATTGCGTTGACCGACGAGGACATGGACCGACTGTTCGCCCACGTCCAGGTGGGTACGCCGGTGACGATCGTGGGAACGTATGAGCACTGAGCCGACCGTTGCAACGCCGTTGACCGACGAAGAGCGCCACCGCTCACGGTGGCCGCTCGCCGTCGGGCTCGGCCTCGCCGCAGCTCTTCTGTTGACGTGCGGAGGTGCAGCGGTGCTCGCGCGCCTGGGACGGCCTTTCGTCTCAACGCCGTTCGACGCAACGCCATCGGTCACGCCGGAGGTGACGGACGCGGGCCGCCTCACCAAGATTGCGGGCCAAGCCTTCAAGGACATCGAGAAGGTCCACCCGAAGGGCGTGTACATTGTCGTCGACACGTTCCGGAACCGCCTCCACCTCTACGAGGATGGCAAGCTCCTCCGCTCCGCCGTTTGCTCGACCGGGACCGGGCGGGTACTCAGGGATCCGCGCAACGGGCGCCAGTGGGTTTTCGATAGCCCGATGGGCGAGCGTGTCGTCGAGACCAAGCGGCAGCACCCGGTATGGGCCAAGCCCGACTGGGCGTTCATCGAGGACGGCTATCTTCCCCCGAAGGATCCCAACGAACGGTTCGATGCCTATTCGCTGGGAGACTACGCGCTCTACATCGGGGACGGTTTCATCATCCACGGGACGCTTTTCAAGAGCCTGCTCGGCCGGCGGGTCACTCACGGCTGCATCAGGCTAGGCGACGAAGACCTGGAGTTTCTCTACCACCATGCGCCGATCGGCACTCGCGTTTATCTCTATTAGCCTCGCGGCGGTCTGTGCACGAGCGGGCGACGTCCCGCCCGAACCGACCCGCGTCGCCGCCCTCGAGATGGAGGCTGGCCTCGCCAGAAAACCACTCATCTACCTGTTCCTCGACCCGCAGCGGCGGGTGCTCGAGATCAAGTCGCGCGGCACCGTTCTGGACACGGTGCCCCTGACGGGGATCGAGGTCGTCAGCCAGCAGCCCGTGATGCGCCGGGACATCCTGTCCCACCCCCCTTTCCCTGCGGTGTGGACCATCCAACAGGGGGCCGGTGACTCCGACCGCGAAGTGATCGCCCCGACCGAACTGAAGCCTGCTCCGAAGATGGGGGAGGAAGAGGAAGATCAGGCTCCGCCCGCCGCGTCGGGCGCAGCTCAGGCACCCACGCCGACGCCGACTCCAGCGGTGGGGCCACCGGCCTCGTACCGCAGCCGTCTCGACAACGGCTGGGACCTCTGGGTGACCGACACGCTTCCGCCCCAGAGCCGCCTGAAGACCCTCCTTGCCGCGGTTCAGGACGGTTGGCAACGGGTGTTCGGGGAGGGTGAGGACCATATCCCCGCGATCACCCTGGCGATGACCGATGAGAACGCCCGCCGGATTCACCACCTGCTGCGTACAGGAATGCCGATCCTGGTTGCCAGCGAGACATAGCCCAGAGACAGGAAGAGGGAAGAAGGTAGACGGAAGAGGAAAGACAAGGCCAGACCTGCTGTCCGCCTCCCCTCTACCCTCTAACGTTTGCCTTCAGTTGGAGCGAAGCTTCGAGACGCGATCCACGACGTCCCGGAACGTGGGGTTGATCGCCAGGACCTCGCTGAAGCACGCAAGCGCCGCTGAGGTGTTGCCGCACTGCTCGTGCGCCCGCCCCAGCTCGTAGCGCAGGCCGAGTTCCGAATCGAGCGGGAGGTGGGGCGCGGCGAGGGCGCGCTGGTACCACTCGGCGCCCTGCTCCGGCAGCCCCTTCTCCATGTAGCACGCACCGATCATGCTTGCGCTCTCAACAAGGTAGTCAGGGGATTTGACCGACAGCTGGAACTCGCCGATCGCCTCGTCGAGGAGACCCATCTCGCGGTAGGCAAGGCCCAGGTTGAAGTGGGTGTCGTAGTCCTCCTCCTGGACCTGCTCCGCCACACCACGCTGAAACTCCTTGAACAGCTCTTCGATCGAGACATCGGTCCCCTTGCCGGCCCCGGTGGCCTCGGCCACGAGTTCCTCATCGGCCAGTTCCTTCTCCAACACCGCCGCAAGGTCGAAGAACTGCTCCTCCTCGCTGAAGAGCTCGGCTGCCGTCGCGGCCACCGGCTCCGGATGCTCATCGTCCCAACCCCGGGCCTTGAGCATCGCCTGGCGCGCCATGATTTCCGGGTGATCGGGAAAGGCCTCTCGGACCTTGTTGAGCAACTTGGCGGCATCGTCCAGAAGCCCTTGCTGTATAAAGAAATCCAGCTCTCGCAGCTGGTCCTCGCTCGGCCCCGCGAGGACTTCCTGGACCTCGATGAGCTCCATGGCTTCGTCCAGGACCTCGGCGCGTTCGGGAGCGGCCGGCTGGGGTGCGGGTGGAGGCATCACCGCGGGCTCGCGCGAAACTGGGCGCGCCACGGGAATTGCCGGAGGCATCGTCGAGGCATTCGTGGCAGCGGGCGGTGGTCCGGGCCTCGTTACCGGAGCCGACGCTGGTCCATGAAGGCCGAGCATCGCCTCAAGGTTGTCGAGGCGAATCGGCCGCGTCGGTGGGCGGCGGCTTTCCCTGGTCAGCGGCGGCTTCGGGGGCAACGAGGCGAGCAGCCCGTCAAACGAAGGGAGGGGCTCCGCTGCTTTGGGCGCAGGGAGCACCGGAGGAACGGGCGCCGGGCTGACAGGCGCCGGCGCGGCCGGACCCGCAGGAGCAGCAGGCACGGGACGCGACGAGGCCGCGGAGGCTGCAGGGCCGAGCGTCCCGAGTTCGAACCCGGGTACCTGGAGTGGTGGCGCCTGTGCCGGCTGGGAGAGAGGCGCCGGGGGTACAGCGTCCGGCGAAGGCAGTGGGATGACGCCCGAGAAGGATCCGAACGTGTCTCGTTGGTCGGCGGCGGCCTCGCTGGCGACCTGACGCGGCGCCGGGGCGGGGAGGCCTGTTTCAAGCACAGGAAGGGGTGGGGGCTCGGGCTCCGGCGCTTCCACCTCGACCAGCTCACCGCCACCTAGGGACGCCAGCAGTTCACGGCCGCGTGCGTGCGTCGCGTCGAGCGACAGCAAACGTTGCAGGTGGGTGATGGCCTTGTCCGTGAGGCCGTACTTTGCGAATACCACCGCCTCGGTATAGAGCTCCTCGGCGTTGGTGGGCGAGAGTGACGGCTCTGTGAGCCCCGAGTCTTTTTTCGGCTCCGCTTCTGCGGCCGGGACACGCGCCGGCCCTGCCAGCGGCGGGGCCGGACTCGGAGGCTGGGGTGGTTGAGCGACGGCGTCGAAATCAACCTCGACAAATTCCACCTCCTCCTCAGCCGGGGTTGGTGGAACCGTCGGGACGGGCACCGGAGCCGGTGCCGCCGAACCCGGGGCCGGTGCCGCCGGACCAGCAGCCTTGAGCTCCGCCAAGCGCTGTCCGAAGAGTGGGTTCGAGGGCACTTGAGCTGCCAAGCGACGGTAGAGGGGAATCGCCTCGGCGCGTCGTCCGTCACGCAGGTAGGCGTCGGCCAGTGCGGTCTCGATGCTCACGATCATGTCGGGGTCGTCCTGCTGCTCGAAGACCCTGAGCGCCCGCTCCAACACCTCTGCGTCGCCAGGGATGCTGGTCATCAGCCTCTTGACGAGGGTCGCGGCCCGCGCCACGTCCCGGACCTTCAAGAGGCGATCGATCGTGGGGAGGAGCCGTTCCCTGGCCTCCCCTGCATCCCCGGCCCGGAGCATCACGTCCCCGTAGAGCTGAATGATGTCGGTCCGATCGCCAGCCTTCGCCACGAGGTCTTCGATCAGCCGGCGCGCCTCACCGGCCTCACCGGCCTCGGAGAGAGCCCGCGCCGCGGCGCGCTGCAGTTCGATCCCACCCTCGGTGACGGAGAGAGCCTTCTTGGCCAGCTCGGCGGCCTGGGATTGCCGTCCGCCACCCAGCAGCGCGTCGATGCAGGGAGCGACGAAATCCGCCTGTTCGGGCCCGAGGTCAAGCGCGCGGTAGTACAGCTTGAGCGCCTCGTCCAGCATGCCGCGGGAAAGGAGCGAGCGCCCGAGCGTGTCGATCTCCGCGGCGACGGTCGCCACGTCGCCCAGCTGTACAGACAGGTCCACGAGCTTCGCCCGGGCCTGGAGGTTCGAGGGCTCCAGCTCGACGAGACGGCGGTACACGCGGGCGGCCTCGGGAGGTTGCTTGGAGCGAATGAACCAGTCCGCCAGGGTCAACAGCTGCTGGCGCCCCTCGACGACCAGACCCTGCTTGAAGTAGAGGTCCGCAAGCCGTTCGTAGGTTTCCGTTCGCCGAGGGTCGAGCCGGTTGACCTTCTTGTAGATTGCGATCGATTTCAGGAAAAAGCCGTCCTGAGCGAAGTGCTCCGCGATACGCTGGTAGACCTCGATGGCCTCGGGGATGCGTGTGACGCGAACCAGCAGATCACCCAGGCGGTTCAAGGCGTTGGTATCGCCGGGTGCCTGATCGACGGCGCGCCTGTACTCCTTGATGGCAGCGTCGAGCTTGCCACGCGCGGCGAGTTTCTCCGCCTCCTGGATGATCTGATCCCTCTTCGTCGCAGCCATATAGAGGTATAGGGCCCCGCGTTTATGCTAGCACACGCAGCGGAGAAAACGTGCGCCGGTGCTGCGTCGAAGCCCCCAGGCGGCGGATCGCCGCCAGGTGCCCCGGAGATGGGTAGCCCTTGTTCGACTCCCACCCGTACCCCGGGTGGTCACGGGCGAGCGACACCATCACCTGGTCCCGCACGACCTTCGCCAGGATCGAGGCGGCCGCGACGCAGAGGTAGCGGGCATCGGCATGCGTCTCGGCGAGCACGCGAGTCGTGAGATCCGGCAGCGCCATTGCGTCGCTCACCACCAGTCCCGGGGCGCGGGCGAGAGCCAGTACCGCCTCCGTCATGGCGGAACGCGTGGCTTGGAGGATGTTGAGCGTGTCGATCTCGGCCGGGCTTCGGTGCGCGACAGCCCAGCACACGGCTTTGGCACGGATCTCAGCCGCGAGGCGCTCTCGAGTCTTCGCGGAGAGCCGTTTCGAGTCGTCCAGGCCCGGGATCTTGCGCCTGGGGCTGAGGATCACCGCGGCTACCGTGACCGGGCCGGCGAGCGCACCCCGCCCCACTTCGTCCACACCAGCGATCAGGCCGTGCCGTCGGGAAAGCTCGTGGTCAAGCGCACCGTCTGGCGGCGCGGCTTTCACTTCCGGACGTACTCTTCCTCGAGGCGAGCCGCCTTGCCCCTGAGTGTGCGCAGGTAGTACAGCTTGGCGCGCCGCACGCGTCCGTGACGCACCACCTCGATGCGGTCGATGCCGGGCGAGTGCACGGGGAAGACACGCTCGACCCCGATGCTGTAGGAAACCTTGCGGACCGTGAAGCTCTCGCGCACTCCGCCGCCCTTGCGGCCGATCACCACACCCTCAAACACCTGAATGCGCTCTTTTTCGCCCTCACGGACCTTGACATGGACTCGCACCGTGTCACCCGGGCCAAAGTCCGGGATATCGTCGCGCATCTGCTCCTTCTCGAGCTCGCGTAGATCCATCGCAAACCTCCCGCCCTGACCACGCTCGACAAGGACGTGGCGCGGAACGGTGATTATACACACCCGGCGACTCAACGGGAAGGCGTGCCGGTCCCTGCGGGTTCAGCTGGCGGCCACGGCAGACCTTCCTCGCTCGCGACGGCAGCAGCGAGACGGCGAACCTCCTCGGGGAGCTCGCCCCACCTGCCGCTCAGCAGGTCCGGCCGCCGGAGCAGCGTGAGGCGAACGGCATGCCGCAGGCGCCACCGCCTGGCCGCCTCGTGGTCTCCGGAGAGCAGCGCCTCCGGCACGTCCAGACCCTCGAACGACCGCGGCCGCGTGTATACGGGGTGGTCGAGGAGCCTCGAGGTGAAGGAATCGGCCGCCACCGACGCCGGATCACCCACGACTCCCGGAACGTGGCGGGCCGCAGCGTCGAGCATGGAAAGCGCCGCAAGCTCCCCGCCCGAGAGCACGAAGTCCCCAAGCGAAATCTCGTCGGCGCGGAGCAGTTCGTGGACGCGCTCGTCGAACCCCTCGTACCGGCCGCACACGAAGAGCAGGTTCGGGTACGAGGCAAGCTCGCGCGCGACTTCATCGTCGAACCGCCGCCCGCGCGGGTCCGGAAGCACCACGTGCGGCGCTGTCGCCGCGGCCGAGGCTACGGCGCGCACCGCCGGGACCACGGCGGACGGCATGAGGACCATACCCGGCCCGCCGCCGTATGGCTCGTCGTCGACCTGACCGTAGCGATTGACCGCCCACTTCCTGAGGTCGTGCACGCGCACGTCGAGCACGCCGGCCGCGATTCCGCGGCCGAGAACGCCGACCGTAAGGTAGGGCTCCACAGCCGAAGGGAAGAGCGTCAGCAGGTCACAGCGCATCGCCGTCGAACAGCCCCCGCGGCGGATCGAGCACGACCGTTCCCGCCGCGAGATCCACCCGCACGACGGTCGGGGACTTGAACGGCACAAGCACCTCACCCGCCGCGGCGGTCACGACGAGCAGCGACCCACCTGGGCCGTCCTGCAACTTGGCAACCGTGCCGAGGCCGGTTCCGTCGACGTGCACGCAGCTGCAACCGACGAGCTCGTGCTCGTAGTAGTAGGTGGGCGGGAGCTGGCTGCGCTCTTGGGCCGGGAGGAAGACGTACAGACCGCGCCAATCGTCGATCTCCTCCCGGGTGCGCAGGTCCACGAAGCTGAGGAGCCAGTCCCCCTTGTGGATGCGCACGTGGTAGACGACCTTCGTGAACTCGGGAGCGTCGTGGCCGAGGCCGATTTCCACCCCATCCGCCATACGCTCGGGGAAGTCGGTCAGGATCTCGACCGTAGCTTCACCGTGAATGCCGTGGGGACGACGCACACGCCCTACTGCCAGCCAGGTGGCTTCAGGGCTGGCGGCCATCTACTCGAGGATCTCGAGCACGAAGCGTTTGCGCACCTTCATGCCCGCCGCCGCCAGCAGAGTCCGGACGGCCCTGGCGGTCTTGCCTTGCTTTCCGATCACCTTGCCGAGATCCTCGGTGGCGACCCGCAACTCGAGCACCGTGGTCTGCTCTCCCTGCACCTCACGCACCTGCACCTTGTCCGGTTGGTCGACGAGCGCCTTTGCGATCTGTTCCACCAGGTCCTTCATGCGCGCCTCCGTTCGAGCGGTCTGCAGTCGGAATTCAGCTCTTGGTCTTGTCGAGCAAGTCCTTCACCGTCGGGGACAGCTGGGCTCCGCGCGCCATCCAGAACTCCACCCGCTCCCGGTTGATGCGCACGTCCACCGGTTCGCTGCGCGGGTTGTAGAATCCAACCTCTTCCAGCACGGCGGCGGTCGGCGTCTTACGGCGATCGGAGACCACCACACGGTACACAGGGCGCTTGTTGGACCCCATTCGCCGCAGTCGGATCATCAGCATCGAGCACTCTCCTTGCCTTCATCTCTCGCGGCCAGGCCGCGAACGATCATTATACCAAAGGAGCTGCCATCCACTCTACTGGAAGCCCATTCCGCGCAGCGCGCGGCGCGGGTCGGCGCCTGCAAGTCTCTTCGCCATGCGCTTCATCTCGCCGTATTGGCGAAGCAGCCGGTTGACCTCTTCGACCGTCGTGCCGGCCCCGCGGGCAACGCGCTTGCGACGCGAGCCGTTGATGATCTCAGGGTGGCGGCGCTCGGCGGGCGTCATCGAGGAGATGATCGCTTCGAAGCGGATCAGCTTCTTGTCGTCCACCTGGGGCGCACCCTTGAGCGCCTTCGCCCCGGGGAGAAGGTCCACGAGCTGGTCGAGGAGGCCCCCGCCGCGCATCTGCTTCAGCTGATCGCGCAGGTCGTCGAGGTCGAAGCCCTGCTTCTTGAGCTTCTTCTCCATTTCAACGGCCTTCTTCTCGTCCACGACTGCTTGCGCCTTCTCGAAGAACGTCTGCATGTCGCCGAGGCCCAGGATGCGCGCTGCCATTCGGTCCGGGTGGAAAAGCTCGAGATCGTCCAGGCGCTCGCCCACCCCCACGAGGCGGATCGGCTTGCCCGCGACCGACACGACCGAGAGCGCGGCGCCGCCGCGGGCGTCACCGTCGAGCTTGGTGAGGATCACGCCCGTCAGCGGGAGCCGCGTCGAGAACGCCTCGGCTTGCCGCACGGCGTCCTGCCCGGTCATCGCATCGGCAACGAACAGCACCTCGGAGGGCTTGAGGACCTCGTTGAGCTCGGTCAGCTCCGCCATCAGCTCCTCGTCCACGTGCAGGCGCCCGGCGGTGTCGAACAGGATGACCTCGAACCCCTTGCGGCGCGCCTCGATGAGCGCCGCCCGGGCGATCTCGGCCGGTGTCGGCCAAGGTCGAGTGTCGAGCACCGGCATCCCGGACTGCGCCCCGAGCTGCTCGAGTTGCTCGCGTGCGGCGGGCCGCTGCGTGTCCGCCGGAACCAGCAGAACGTGCTTCCCAAGCGTCCGCTTGATGAAGCCTGCGAGCTTGGCGGCCGTCGTCGTCTTTCCGGTGCCCTGTAGCCCGACGAGCAAGAGCGGGGCGGGGAACCCCTTGAACTTGAGCGGCCGCGCCTCGCCGCCGAGCAGGTGTGTCAGCTCCTCGTGCACAATCTTTAACACCTGCTGGGCCGGGCTCAGCGAGGCGAGGACGTCCTTGCCGAGAGCGCGCTCCCGCACCTTGCCCGTGAACTCCTTGACGACGGGCAGCGCCACATCGGCCCCCAGAAGGGCGCGGCGGATCTCCGCCAGTGCGTCATCCACGTGCTTCTCGGTGAGGTGCCCCTCGCCGCGCAGCGTCTTGAACACCTTTTGCAGCCGATCGGAGATCGCCTCGAGCATGCCCCTCCCCCGGGAGCGTGGAGTCTACGCTCCCCGACCCTCCTGCTCAACCATCTCGACTCTGTTTGCCCTCCGGGCACGGCTTTCTTTTGCCCCTCGGGATCGCGGCCCTCCTCGCTTGCTCGCCCCCGCGAGCGGCGCTCGGAGAATCCTCGGCCGCGACCCAGCAGCGCGTCCCGGAACGGGGGCCCCTCGGTGTCCGCAAAGGAAGAGACGCGTCACCGACACCCCGTTCCGGATCCGCACGGTGGGGACCCCGCGGCCTCGGATCAACTGCCGCTTCACCCGAGGGGCTGAGTTGAATACCCCCCACCCACGAGTCGGACTGCACGCCGATGACCCTCGGTTCGCTCCGTGCCCGCACGCGGCGCCACCATGCGCCTCGCGCCCGAGGGGCGGGTTTCGCCCCCACACCCGCGCCCTTCGACGCAACTGCCGTGACGATCCAAATCACGGGCGGTGGGTATTCAATCCGCCCCTGGGGTGCGGCAGCCATGTGTCCGGCGGCCGCGGGTCACCGCACGCGCGAACCAGGACGGGGTGTCGGTGCCACCGCTTCCCGCGGACACCGAGGGGCCCCGGCCCGGGTCGCGCTCCTGCGGTCGCGGTCGCCGGACTCTCGGGCCGCGGCGAGCGGGCGCGAGCACGGCCCGAGCGGCGCCGCACCCCAGGGGCACAAAGAAAGGCCGTGCCCGCAGGGCAGAACAGACCAACCTCCACGCGAGTGGAACAAACACAAATATGATGCACAATTGAGACGAGCACGGCCGGCGCGGGGCCGACCGCGGCCGGGGAGGTCGGCAATGGCGATGGACCCGAAGGCGCTGTGGACGATGTCATATGGGATGTACCTCGTGACCGCGCGCGCCGGCGAGCGCGCCAACGGCCAGATCGCCAACGCCGTCTTTCAGGTCACGGCAGAGCCGCCTCGTGTGGCGATCGCGATCAACAAGGAGAACTTCACCCACGACCTGATCCGCGACGGCGGGTGGTTCGCGTTCTCCGTGCTCGCCGAGAGCGTCCCGATGGAGTTCATCGGGCTGTTCGGCTTCAAGTCGGGGCGCGACGTCGACAAACTCGCCCAGGCCACGGTTCGCGAAGGCCTCCACGTGCCGCTGGTCGTTGATCACGCCATCGCGGTCACGGAAGCGCGAGTTCTCCAGGCGACCGACGCCGGCAGCCACACCGTGTTCGTTGGCGAGGCCATCGGCGCCGAGGTCCTGTCAGGGGCCCCACCGCTGACGTACGCGGGCTACCACGCACGCAAGGGCAAGGCCCCGAAGAACGCCCCGACATACCGTGGTGAGGCCGCCGCGGCGCCCACGCCGCCGCCCGCGGTCGCTCCGGTCGCGTCCCCCTGGACGTGCGGCGTGTGCGGTTACACCTACGATCCCGCCCTCGGCGACTCCGCGAACGGCATCGCGCCCGGCACCCGCTTCGAGGACCTCCCCAGCGACTGGGTCTGCCCCGTCTGCGGCGCGCCCAAGGACGCGTTCCTGCCAGGCTAGGAACTCTCGGCGCTGCGATGCGTCAGCGACGAACTCGCTGTTTGACCTCGCCGGGCCGGTGGGGTCGGAAAGCGAACGCCGACCAGGTCTTGTTCACCGAGATCAACGTCACCCACTTGAGATCCACATCCTTGAGCGCGTCCCAGCCCTTGTCGCGGGTCAGGTCGGTCTGAATACCGGACGTCCCCTTCGGGAACGAGATCCAGAGCAGGCTCTCCGGCGCCAGCGCCTTGACCACCTTCGGTATCAGCGCCTCTAGCTCCGCGCTCGTCGCCACGAAAACCTGGACCCAGTCGAACGTGCCCTGGAGCTTCTGGGCAACCTCAACACCTGCCGGCAGCGGCGTGAGTTCCCTCAGGTACCCAGCTGGCGCGTTGACCACTGCCGCCTGCGCGCCGGCCTTCAGCTTCATCTTCTTCGCCAGTGGGTTTTCAGACATCGCCGTCCTTTCCGCCTCGCTTCCCGCGGCCAAGAAACAGCCAGAACGCCCAGACGCAGAGACCAGCCGAGACGGGCAGGCCGACGTACGACAGGGCAAACGGGACCGTCCTGGGTCCGACGACGATCGGCCAGTGGTTCACGAGCCTGACCAAATGGAGCATCGCGACGAGGAAGAATACGGCTCCCGAGAGAATCAGGTAGAGCCTCTTGGCCATCTGGTCACTCCTTTCTGCCCCTCCATCTACACCTTCGGCGGCGTCTAGCGGCGACGCCAATCACACCTCGCGGTAGCGGCGGAGCTGCTCGGCCATCGCCGCCAGGCGCGCCGCGCAGCGGCCAAGCACGCTGTCCGGCGCATAGGCTCCGTCCGGCCCGCGGGCGCCGGCCGGCGTGCCCATGAGCAGCTCGATCCCCTCCTCGATGCAGCTGACGGAGTAGATGTGGAACCTCCCCTTCTCGACCGCCGTCACGACCTCGGGGTCGAGCTGAAGGTCGGCGACGTTCGCGTCCGGGATGAGCACGCCCTGCGTGCCCGACAGCCTTCTCTGCGCGCACAGCGCGAAGAACCCCTCGACCTTCTCGTTGACCCCGCCGATCGCCTGCACGCGGCCGTTCTGGTCCACCGACCCCGTGACGGCGAGGTCCTGTCGGATCGGCACGCCCGAGAGCGCAGAAAGAATCGCGTAGACCTCGGTGGAGGACGCGCTGTCGCCGTCCACACCGCCGTACGACTGCTCGAACGCGATCGAGGCGCTCATCGACAGCGGCATCTCCCCCGCGAACGTTCCCCGCAGGAACCCCGACAGGATCAACACGCCTTTGTCGTGCGTCGGCCCGGAGAGGTGCGCCTCCCGCTCGATGTTGACCACCCCCTCGCGCCCGAGCGCGACGCGCGCCGTGACCCGTCCCGGCAGACCGAATGCGTGGTACCCGAGGTCGTACACCGCCAGGCCGTTGACCTGCCCGACCACCGCCCCCGAGGTGGACACCACCAGCACGTCGTCGAGCATCATCTCGGTGAGCTTCGTCTCGGGGAGCGAGTGGCGGTCGCGGCGCTCCAGCACTGCCGCGCGGATGTCCTCGCCGTGGACGGCCCGCCTGTTCTGTCCCCGCGCCAGGTACGCCGCCTCGCGGAGGATGTCCGCCACGTCCGAGAAGCGGGCTGAGATCCGCTGGCGGTTGCGGGCGAGCCGCACCGCTTCCTCGACCAGAGCCGTCATGCCTCCGCGATCGAGGTGCAGCAGCTTCTCGTCGCGGATGATTTTGGCCATGAGGGCGAGGAAGTCGGCCACCTGGACGCGCCCGTTCGGCATCTCGCTGTCGAAGTCGGCCAGCACCTTGAAGATCTTGCGAAACTCCTCGTCGAGCTCGTGCAGCAGGTCGTAGAGGGCCCGGTCGCCGATCATGATGACCTTGACGTCGATGTCGACCGGCTCGGGCTGAAGGGCCTGCCCGGAGATCGCGAACAGGATGTCGCGCGGGCGGATCACGACCCGCCGGTAGCGCAGGGCGCGCTTCAGCGCCGGCCACACCCCGGGCTCCGACACCGCGTCGAACGCGTTGACCGCGAGGAAGCCGCCGTTCGCGCGCAGCAGCGAGCCGGCGCGGATCCGCATGTGGTCGGAGGTGGACTGCAGGTTCTGACCGACCTTCGCTTCGACCGTGCCGAAGAGGTTGTTGTACGACGGCTCGGTCTCGATGATGATCGGCCGACCCTTTGCGCCGCTACTGTCCACCACCACGTTGACCCGGTATCGCAGGAGCGGGTCGCCGTCGTCCCCTCCCTTGGCGCTGAAGAGATCCAGGTGCCCCTGCACGTCCGCGAGGAGGTCTTCCAGGAACGGCGCGACGCGGGCGTCCTTGACGCTCCGGGCGACCGCGCCGAGCGCCTGCCTGAGGACCGGCTCGACCATGCTGCGTCGGAGTTCCTCGGCGCGCGCGACCATCTCCTCGCGCCTTACCATCACCTCGTGAAACGTGCGTTGTAGCTCCTCGGAGAGCTTTCCGTGGGCCTGCTCGATCGCAGCCGCGCGGTCGCGGTCGAACTTCCCTTCCTCGGCAAGGCTTTGCAGCTTGTCGAGGGTCACGGGCCTTTCTTCGACAACCGGCAGGATTTCCGGCCGCGTCACCGAACCGACCTGTACCTGCACGAGCGTGAACCCCGCCTCGCGCACGCGGTGCTCGAACCCCTTGATGAGCTCCTGCTGTTTGGCCTTCAGGTCCTCGAGGGCGAGATCGAGCCGCTTCTGGAACTCCTCCCCCTCGAAGATTCCGGGCAGGTTGGTCGACAGGTCGCGTAACAGTTTGTCGAGACCGTCGCGCAGCGCGACGCCTCCCCCTGGGGCGAGCCGCAGAAGGCGCGGTTGCTCCGGGCGGGCGAAGTTGTAGACAAACACGAGGTCATCCGGCGGCGGACCGTCGTCGGCAAGTGGCCGCAGGTGCAGCTCGATCGCGGTCATCCTGCCAGTGCCGGTGAGACCCGTCACGAACACGTTGAAGCCGAGGGACTGGACCGCGAGCCCGAACTCGAGGGCGCGCACGGCCCGGGCCTGGCCGATGATCCCGCTCGATGGCTCGATCTTCGCGGTCGTGTCGGCGGGCAGCCACTCTTCGGGGCAGCGCCACCGGAGCTGATCCTTGCCGAGCTCTCGCGTCATCTCCGACCCCCTCCCTCCCAGCTGGCAGTCGACGGTCAAGAGTTGAAAGTCAAGAGCAACGCCAGCAGGGCAGGGCGGCCTCGTCGCCGCCGCCGATCCGGTCTCGTCCTACTTTCGACTTTCGACTTTCGACTGTCAACTTCCGGGGTCAACGTCCGGCGGGGGATGCGGCACCGGAAACAGGCCTTGGCGGCGGCACGGTTCTCCGCACCACCAGCGGGACCAGGACGACCGCGGACACCACCGCGAAGGTGACCCCGAGCGATGCCATCCAGCCCATGCTCTGCAGGCCGGGGTAGTGGGTCATGATCAGCGTCCCAAACCCGACGATGGTCGTCAGCGCCGAGAGCACGACGGCCCGCGCCGTCGAGGCGAGTTCCGGGATGCTGGCGCCCTCGCGCACTCGGTGGATCATGTAGATCGCGTAGTCGCTCCCGACTCCGATCACCATGGTGATCACGAACACGTTGAGCAGGTTGAGCGGGTAGCCGACCGCCGCCATGACGCCCAGCGCCCACAGCACGCCCGTGCCGACCGGCAGCAGGCAGATCAGCGCGGATTTCAGGGAGTGCGAATCCCAGAGCAGGAGGCCGAGGACGAGCACGAGGCCGAGCCCTCCGGCGAGCGCTGCGTCCTGCCACACCGTGCGGCGCAGTCGCTGGGAAACCAGGTTGACGCCGGTGAGGTGGGCCCCGGGAACTTCGCGCACCAGCGCCTCGAGCTCCGGCGGCGCTTCACGCCGCCACTTCCCAGGCGGCGTGAAGACATTCATCACGGCCGTCACCCCGGCCACGGAAGGGTGGAACGACCGTTCAACCACCTGCTGAACCGGCGTCCCGCGCCAGACGTCGAGTGACACCGGTCCGGCCGGGCGCATCGCCTCCTCGAGGGTGTCCATCCCCGCCTCGAAGACCGCCGGCACCAGCCCCGCCTTCTCGAACGCCGCGTCCAGTTCCCGCCTGACCCGGGCCGGGTCGGTCAGGTCCCGGTTGGACGCCAGCCACGCGAGGGCGCGCTCCTGTGCCACCCGGGGCGGGACGAGGTTGCCGACCGACTCGTATGACGAGACGTCGCCCTGTTCCACCAGGCGGTCGAGTCCTGCAGCGAGCCGCTGGATCCTCTCGAGCGCGGCTCCCTCGTCGGGCGCCTCCAGGCGGATCATCATCGCGTTGAACGAGAGCCCGAACGATTTCGAGACGCGCTCCTGGACCGCCACGCCCTGGTTTGAGGGGGAGCGTAAGTTTCTCACGTCGTCGTCGAAGCGCAGGAAAAAGAGCGCTCCCACGGCGCACGCGGTCGCCAACCCGGCAACTCCGAGGACCGCCCGGGTGTGGCGCTCGGCCCAGGCGAGGATCGGCGTGAGATTCAGCCACGCGGACGGACGTGCCGGTTCCCCGCCCCGGTCGAAAAGCGTGACGAGCGCCGGCAAAATCAGGAACGCCGACAGCATCATGAACACGATCCCCGTTCCGGTGAGGAGGCCGAACTCCCGCAGCCCGGTGAAACGCGTCGCAAGGAAGGCATAGAACGTGCCGACAGTCGTGATGGAGCCGAGCAAGACGGCCGGCCCGGTACGCGCTGCCATAGCCTCAAGAGCCTCCCCGGGCGACAGTCCAGCGAGACGGCCCTCCAGGTAGCGGCCGTACGTCACGATCGTGAAGTCGATCCCCAGCCCGACAAGTAGCGCCGAGAACCCGGACGTCGCTGAGTTGAGCTCGCCGACCGTCAGCGCCGTGAAGACGAATGTGAGGGCGAGACCCGTCCCCAGCGGCAGGAACGCGTAGTGCGCGGTTGCGAAGCGGCGGTACGCCAGGAAGAACAGCAGCAGCACCCCGATCACCGACGAGAACGAGTTGGAGACGATGTCCTTTTTGATCAGGGTCGCATCTTCGAGGGCGATGCGGTGGCCCCCACCGATCTCGACCGCCGGCACGTCGTCGAGCGCCACGTCGTCGCCCTCCGCCGCCGCCCGGCGGACCTTCGCGATGCGTGCCTCCACGTCGGAGATCAGCGCCCGGTCGAAGTCGATGTCCTGCGCGGGCCCTTTGGCTTTGGCGAGGAGCAGGACCATGCTGTGGTCGCTGGAGAGGTAGTAGCCGCTCGCGTAGTCAACTTTGAGCGAAGCCGGCGTCTTGTTGATCCGGGAGAGCAGAAGCGGCAGGAAACCCAACGGGTCGCGCAGCGCGAACTCCTTCGCCACCATTCCCTGCGGCGTGTCGAGCGCAGCACGGATGTCGGCGGCCCGCGCCTCGAGACCCCGGTCGCTCAAGCGATCCTGCAAAGAGACGAGCCCCTCCGTGTCGAGAAAGAGCACCGCATGGCGCAGAACCGTCTCTGCGAGCTTGACCGGATCCTCGATGTGGGCCTCGACACGGACGAGGTACGGACTCGCTTTCAGCTCCGTCTCGAGCGCGTCGACGAGCGCAAAACTGCTCTCCAGGGTATCGTCGCCGGAAACCGGGACCGCCACGAGAACCGTGTCCAGCGAGCCGAAGTCCTCGAGCACTCGCCTGAATTCGCTCACCACCGCGTCCCGTTTCGGCATCAGGTTCAGGACGTCGGTCTCGAATTTCAGCCGGGTACCCAGTAAGACTCCGCCGACCATCACCAGGGCGGCCGCGGCCAGCACCGTCCACGGGTGACGGTGGCCGAACCGCACCAGCGCTCGGGGCACCACACCGGATAGTGGGACGCTCATCGCTCCTCTCCCACGACAAGCTCCCAGAAGCCGCCGAAGTAGCTGATCAGGGAAGCGACCGTCATCGCCAGCGCCACCCAGAGAGCGGCTTTGGAGAGGAACACCCACTGCCCCAGCTGATAGCTCACGATCAGCAGAGAGACCGCCACGATCTGGGAGAACGTCTTGAGCTTCCCCCACCAGTTGGCCGCGATCACGACACCCTGCTGGTGGGCGAGGTGCCGCAGCCCGGAAACCGCGAACTCACGACCGATGATGACCACCACCATCCAGGCCGGAGCAAGGCCGAGCTCGACCAGCGATATGAACGCCGCCGATATCAGGAGCTTGTCCGCGATCGGGTCGAGCAACGTCCCGGTCACGGTCACCGCCTTGGTGCGGCGCGCGATTATCCCGTCGGCAAGATCGGTCAGGGCGGCCAGGAGGAAGATCCCGAGCCCCCAGAACTCGCTCCCGGAGAAACGCGTCAAGAGCACCACCACGAGCAGCGGCACCATGAGGATGCGCAGAAAGGTCAGCGAATTGGGAAGGTTCCACAGCACCGGGTGTCATGTCCCGCTCGGATTGTAGCCTAGGCGCCTGTCCGCGTAATGGGGCGAGTCGCGCACGGGGGGCCTGCGGGGCTCGGGCAAAGCGCGACGAGGAGATCGATCCCGGAGCCACGTCGCCGACGGGCAACGCCGCAGCGCCCGCGGAACCCGGTGCGGGGCACGGCGCCGCTCCACCTCCCGCCCGGCGCCTCCGGCCCCAGCACCCCACGCTCGCCGAGGCAGAGCCTCGGCCCGCCGCCTGCGCCCGGAGGGCTGCGGCGGCGCGGGCCATCTGCCGCGTTGGCGCGCCTTGACCTGCGTACAATGGCGGGGTGCCCGCACTCGCATCTCTGCTGAGCGCGCTCGTTGTCGCGGTCGAACCGGCAGCGGCCACGAACATCAACGCCGTCCAGGGCGCGGGTCCGTTCTATGCCCTCACGTTCGACGCCCACGTCGAGGCGGCGGGTGCCGCGGAGTTGCTGGCGCTGCTGCGAGAGCGGCGCGTGCACGCAACGATCTTCGCCACCGGGCGTTTCGCCGAGTCGTTTCCGGAGCTGCTGCGCCAGGCCGCTCGCGACGGCCACGAGATCGGCAACCACACCTGGAGCCACCCCCACCTCACCACCTGGGCCGGCAACCACCGCCACGACACGCAGCCTGGAATCACACGCAGTCGCCTGCAGGACGAGCTGCGCCGCACCGCCGCCGCGATCGAGGCGGCCATTGGCCACCCGCCGTCACCCTTCTGGCGCGCGCCGTACGGCGAGCACAACGCCGTCCTTCGCGGCTGGGCCGCGGAGCTGGGCCTCATCCACGTGGACTGGACTCACGCCGATCACGATTCCCTGGATGCTCTCGATTGGGTCGAAGAGCCGGGTACTCGCCGCTACCTTGGGCCAGAGGCCATGGCGCGTCGGTTGCTCAACTTCGAGCGGAAGACGGGCGTCTCTCTCGCGGGCAGCATCGTGCTGATGCACCTCGGTGCCAGCCGCCCCGACCTGCCGCTCCTGGAGGCACTGCCGATCGTTCTCGATGAGACGGACATCCGCGGGCTGCGCCCCGTCCCGGTGGGAGAGCTCCTCAACCGGGCCGCTGGACTGCCCGGCCGTCCAGCTCCCAGCGATCGCGCCGGTGTCCGCTGAGGCGCCGCACCTCGCCCCTGCGCTCCAGCTCCAATATGTGCCCGAGCACCTCGGAGAACGCAAGAAATGAGCCGAGAAGCGCCACCCGGGGGAAGAGTCGCGTCATGACATCAGAGACCGTGGCGGGGCCGCCCGCGAGCACCTCCCGAACCTGGGCGGAGCGCCGCGACTGCCTCTCTCCCAGCGCCGCAACCTGCCCTGCCACGTCAGCGATGCATGGGCCGTGCGCCGGCATCAGGAGGCGGAGTCGCAGCGTCTCGAGGTAGGCGAGCGTCGCTGCGTACGCCGCGAGTGCCTGGAACGGCTCTCCCGGGCGGTCGGGATCGCTGTCGACCACGGCATTGGGGACGCGTCCGTCGAGGACTGTGTCGCCTGTGATTGCAACTCCCTCACCGCCCAGCTCGAAGCCGACGTGCCCGGGCGTATGGCCGGGCAGGTGGTGCACGCGGATCGGTCCGTGCTCGTGAGGCAGCTCCTGGCCCTGGACGAGAGGCTCAAACGAGGAAACGCGCCGCGCGGTGCGGTCGAGGGCCCGCAGCCCAGCGAACAGGGCGAGGCGCCGCGAGACCGACATGCCGGCAAGGCCGAGCTGACACCAGAGCAGACCCCAGCCCCGGTCGAGACGCAGGTTTCGTCGCTCGCCCGGATGTGCGGCCAGTGACGCACCGAGCCGTATGAATCGCCTTGCGAGACCGAAGTGGTCGTGATGGGCATGCGTGAGGAGCACGCGCCGCACGTCGACCGGTCGCAGCGAGCGCTCCGCCAGAGCCGCGTTGAGCGCCCGCCACGCCACACCCGTTGCAGGACCGGTATCCACCAGGGTGAGCGGGTCGCCGGTGAGCAGGTAGACCGTCACAGGTCCGATCGGGTATGGCGTCGGCAGGACGATCGGGACGACCCAGGCAGGCACGGCTTCGCCGATGCATGGGCGCACGTCGCGGGTTTGGCGCCTCACCATCTACCGCTCCGAAACCGGGAAACTGGGCGTTCGCGGGGCCCGCGTGGCGCGCATAGTTGTGCGCCGTTGCCCACGGCGGTCACCCCCATGACTCGAACGAGGCTTCCTCCGCGTACATCGTCGCCAGGACCGCCGAGTAGCGCATCTCCACGACGCGGCGCTTGACCTTGAGGGTTGGCGTCAGCACGCCTCCGGAGATCGTGAACGGGTCGGGTACAAGTCGGAACTTCTTGATCGTCTCGAAGCGTGCGAGATCACGGTTGACCTCGGTCACGACGTCTTGATATGCGTCGATGACCTCGGGTCGGTCGAGCAGCGCCTTCAGGTCGGAGATCGGGAGGTTGTGCTTCGTCGCCCAGTCCTGAAGACCCTCGAAGCTCGGCACAATCAGCGCCACGATGTACGGCTTGCGGTCGCCGAAGAGCACGGCGTTCTCCACCAGAGGGGACGCGCGGAGCTTGTCCTCGATCGGTTGCGGGGCGACGTTCTTGCCGCCGGCGGTGACCAACACGTCCTTCTTCCGGTCTGTGATCCGCAGGAAGCCGTCGGCGTCCAGCTCGCCGATGTCCCCGGTCGCGAACCATCCATCAGAACCCAGCACCGCGGCGGTCCTCTCCGGCTTGTTCCAGTAGCCCCTCATGACGTGCCGCCCTCGAGTGAGCACCTCGCCGTCAGGGGCGATGCGAACCTCGACTCCGGGGATCGGCGGGCCAACCGTACCGAGCTTGACACGGTCGAACCAATTCACGGCGATCACCGGAGAGGTCTCCGTGAGACCGTACCCCTCGAGCACCCTGACGCCGATCGCGTGGAAGAACGTCCCCACGAACAACGGCAGGGGCGCGCCTCCAGAGATGCAGAAGCGCACCTTTCCACCCAGCGCGGCCCGGATCTTGGAGTACACGAGAAGGTCGAACAGGTACCAGCTCGGCCCGCGGCGGCCATGCTTCACGCTGAGGAGCCCCGTGCGGACCGCGCTCCGGAAAATCGAGCGCTTGAGCCCTCCGCCTTTCGAGATCTCGTGGAAGATCCGGTCATAGACCTTCTCGTAGAATCGTGGGACTGCGGTGAACGTATGAGGACGTATCCGGCGCATCGCCTCGCCGGCCTCGAGGATCCCGGAGTACGCGATCGTGATTCCCTTCATGAAGTACGTGTAGTCGATCATCCTCTCGAGGACGTGCGAGAGGGGAAGAAACGCGAAGCCGATCTCGCCACCGGGCCAGGGCATCACGCTGGAAGCGGATACCACGTCGAACACGAAGTTGTCGTGGGTCAGCATGACGCCCTTGGGCTCGGCGGTGGTTCCCGAGGTGTACAGCAAGGTCGCCAGGTCCTCCGGTCCGACGCCCCGGCGGCACGCTTCCAGGAAACCGACTGCGTCCGTCTCGCTCATCGCCTCCGTGCACGAGGCGAGTGCCAGCACGCCGTTGGGAGGGTTGCCATCGATGAGAATGACGTCCCTGAGCTCGGGGCAGCCGCCGCGGATCTCTTCGACCTTGGCGAGTTGCTCCCCGTTCTCCACGACGATCGCACGCGCCCCCGAGTCTTCGAGGATCGGCCGCACCTGGCCCGCGAGCAGCGTCGGGTAGACCGGGACGTCGAGCGCGCCCAGGTGAAGGAGCGCGAAGTCAACGATGTGCCACTCGGGGCGGTCGCCGCACAACAGGGCGACACGGTCGCCCCTTCCGATCCCGAGCGCCGACAGGCCACGAGCGAGGCCGGCGACGCTGCGCACAACCTCGGGTGCCGGCACCCGTCGGTCGCCACCCGCCCGCGCATCCACGAGCGACGGAGTCTGGCTTGCCTCTCGCCAGAGTGCGAAAAGGTCCAGGAGCGTACGCGGTTCGCTCATCCCCACCCCCACCAGTCTCGCCCGTCGGCGCTCACCGGGGCCGACGTTCTGACCGTGACTTGGTTCATGTCCCACGCAGGGCACGCCGGCAGCGCCTCGACGTCGTCTTCGGCGGTCGCCATGACAGGCGCGTCCTTACCCCGGAAGTCCAGACCTGGAGTGGCGTCCGCAGTCACAGCCTGTTCGGCTCCCTCGTCACCGCCGGCCTCCGCGTGGCTGCTCGGCGATGGCTCTTGCTCGGCGCACCCACAGTCACCAGCTTTGTCCACTTCGTCAGCCTGCCGATGCTGCACCCAACGGCTTCCCCCGGCGGTGACTGAATTCCCACTCAGTCTCATGGAGCGGTAAACCCTTGTCAAGTAACGTCGGTGCTAGCATGACAGGATGACGGACCAGGCCAGGGCGTCGTTCGAGAGCCTCGTCAACCAGATCGCCCATGACGTTCGCAACCACGCTTTCACGATGGGGTTGCAGGCCGAGATGGGCGAACGCCGTTGTGCCGCCCTACCGGAGATCAGAGCGCACTTCGAGGCGATTCTCCACCAGGTGGATGCGCTCGGTCGCTATCTGGACGCGCTGTTGCTGTTCGGCCGCCCGGTCAAGCTCGTACCCGCGACGGTGGATCCGGTCGCCCTCGTGCAGGACCAGGTGCGACGCTTCCAGTTCGTCCAGGAACCCGGGGTCGTGATCGACATTCTCATCGAGACCGCAGGGCTGTCCCGCCAGGCCTCCTGGGATGCCAGTGCGCTCGGCCACGCCGTGCGCGCGCTACTCGACAACGCCCTCCACAGCGCCACGCCGGCGCCGGAGACGGTGGTCTCGGTGCGCTCCGAGGAGGATCACGTGGCCATCGAGGTGAGGGACGCCGGCCCGGGCATTCCCCCCGAGGTGTTGCCCAAGCTCAGCGTGCCGATGACCGTCCGGCGGGCGGGCTCACCGGGGCTCGGTCTGGCGATCGCCCGCAAGATGGCGGAGGCCCACGGCGGCCGCCTCGAGATCGAGAGCAGCAGCCGTGGCACGATTGCACGCCTCGTCCTTCCCTGGGAACCTCCTGCCCCGGGGTGCGACCCCTGATGGGAACGCGAGCGGGCACCACGTCTACGGCGGCGGAGGAGCTCAGGGGCAGAGGTGCAGAGGAGACAAGACCGCACGCCTCAGCCCCCCTGCTCCTCCGTTCCCTTGCTGGTCGACGACGCACGGGCGTCCGGTCATGAGCCGTTCTGCCGAGGCGACACCGCGGCCGGGCATCGTCCGTTTCATCGTCTTCCCCGACCACGCCGGGCTGCGCCTTGACCAGGGAACCGCCGCGCTCACGGGCCTGCCACGCCGTCGGGTTCGGGCGCTCGCGGCCGAGGGGCGTCTGTGGCTCAACGGGAAGGCTGTCCGTGTCGTCTCCCGGCAACTACACGTCGCCGATGTTGTGGACGTCGTTGCCGAGAGTGAGGCCCTGGCCGAGCCCGCGCACCTGCCACCCCCCCTTGGGCTCCTCCATGAGGACGGATGGCTCGTCGCCATCGACAAGCCGGCGGGTGTCGCGTCCCAGCCGCCGCGGAGACGCGCGCCCGGGGAGCTCACCGCTCAGGAGCGCCTGGCGTTGCAGCTTGCGGCTCGTGACGGCCGGCGTTTCGAGCCGTTGCTCTTTCACCGCCTCGACCGTCTCACGACCGGCGTGCTGCTGTTCGCCTGCCAGCGCGAGGCCGCACGCGCGCTCTCCCGCGGATGGGCCGAGGGAGGCGCGGACAAGCGCTACCTGACCGTCGTGCGCGGCGACCCCGGCGAGACGCTTCGGGTCGTCGCAGGACCGATCGCCCGCGACGGCGTGACGCCCGGTCGCTTTCAGGTCAGCCTCAGGGGGCGCGCTGCCCGAACCGAGGTGCGGCGGCTCGCGGCGGCGGGCGGGTTGGCGCTGGTCGAGGTGCACCCGCTCACCGGCCGCACCCACCAGGTGCGGGTCCACCTCGCGCACGCGGGATTCCCCGTGGCCGGTGACTCGCTCTACGGCGGCGGGAGCGGGGTTCCGCGCCCCTTCCTGCACGCCTGGCGCCTGGCGCTCCCGCACCCGAAGGACGGCGCTCGCCTGCGCCTGGAGGCCCCTGTGCCTTCCGACATGGCCGCCTTCCTGGCAGCCCACGGCCTGGATTGGTCAGGCGGCAAAGGGTAGACGGAAGAAGGTAGAGGGACGACCAAGCGACGTGACGTCCGCCGTCTTCCTTCTACCCTCTTCCATCTTCCCTTCTTCCCTCCTAAAGGGCCGATTCCTCCTTAAGCGACCGTGTCATCAGCGCGATCACGGCCTCGCGCGGGGCGATTCGCCCATCGAGGATCGCCTCGACGGCAAACGTGATCGGCATCTCGACTCCCTCCCGCCGGGCCAGGGCCGCCGCGGCGCGCGTGGTGGGAACGCCCTCGGCGACCTCGCGACCGGAGAGAATAGCGGGGAGCTTTTCGCCACGGCCGAGCCGCTCACCCACGCCTCGGTTCCGCGAGAGGCTGCCGGGGGAGCACGTGAGCACGAGGTCCCCCATCCCGGCGAGACCGCGGAACGTCTCTTCCCGCCCACCGAGACGCACTCCGAGCCGTGCGATCTCGTGCAATCCGCGAGTCAGCAGCGCCGCGGTGGCGTTTTGCCCGAGCCGCAACCCCTCGGCGATACCGGCCGCGATGGCGACGACGTTCTTGAGTGCGCCCGCGAGCTCGACGCCGATGACGTCGGATGCAGTGTAGAAGCGGAACATCCCGTTCGAGAACGACCGCTGGAGCTCGCTCAGGGTGGACCCGTCCCGCCCGGCCAGCACTGCGGCGGTCGGCCGGCCCTCCGCGACCTCGCGGGCGAAGGAAGGCCCCGACAGCGCGACGAACCTTTCCGGGGCAAGGCCGAGCTCGGCCGTAACCACCTCGTCCATGCGGGCCAGGCTCGCGACCTCGATTCCCTTGCTCGCCGAGACGAGCGGCACAGCCTGCGGCAGGTGCGGGCTCAGTTCGCGCAGCACGGCGCGGGCGAACTGGACGGGGACGACGAATACGACCGCCGCAGAGCCGGCTGCCGCCTCCGCGACGTCCGAGGTCGCCAGCACCCCGGCCGGGAGGTCGAACTCCGGCAAGAACAGCGGGTTGCGGCGTCGCGTCCGGACCCCCTCGATGATCTCCCGCTCACGCGCCCACAGCGCCACCTCGCACCCCGCCCGCGACAGGTGGATCGCCAAGGCCGTACCCCAGCTCCCCGCACCGACCACCGCGATCTTCATCGCCCCTTCTCCCCGAGCCGCGGTTCCTCGCGGCGAACCAAGCGCATCAGGTTGCCGCGATGCCGCCAAATGATGACGGCGGCCGTGAGAACCGCGCAGACCGTTACCGGCGGTGTGGGGCGCGCGAGGAAGAAGAGAGTCACCGGGAACGACGCGGCGGCGATCACGCTCGCGAGAGAGACCGTCCGGAGGAGCGCCAGCACGACGATCCACACGGCGGCCACGACCACCATCGTCGGCCACGCCAGCGTGAAGAAGACGCCGGCCCCGGTCGCCACCCCCTTGCCACCCGAGAATCCCAGCCACACCGGGAAGCAGTGCCCCACGACGGCGGCGAGCCCGGCTGCAGCCACCCAGGCAGGGTCGGGTGTCACGATGCGCATGAGCAGCACCGCCGCGACTCCCTTGCCGACGTCGAGCAGCGCGATCGGGAGCGCGATCTTCCACCCCGCGGCGCGCATGGCGTTGGTGGCGCCGACGTTGCCAGAGCCGATCCGCCGCACGTCGCCTCGCCCGGCCGCCTTCACGAACAGCCAGGCGAACGGGATTGAGCCCAGCAGATATGCGCCAGCGATCATCAGCTCACGTTCCATCGCCGCCCCCCGCTCGGGAACCGGCCGGCCACCGCCGCAGCGCGGCGTAGGTCGCGCCCGCCGGTCCCAACTCGCTCCGGAAAAGCACGACCTCGCGTGCCGTGAACTCAGGAAACCGCCACTTTCCGACCTGGACCAGGAAGTGCTCCACCGCCTTCACGCCCCAGGGATGCTCCAGCCGTGCCAGCGTCAGGTGGAGAGAGAACGGCCGCGGCTCCCGCGGCACCCCCAGCGAGGCCGCTGCCTCCTCCACCGCACCCGCCAAGCTCTCGAGCCCCGCGGCCTCGCCCCCCACCCACGCCACGCGAGGTCGGCGGTCGTGGGGGAAGAAACCGCCCCCGCCCAACCTCACGCCCACCGGTGCCAACGGCGCGAGGGAGGGTGGCACGGTCCTGTCGAGGCCTTCGATAATCTCTTCGGGCTGTTCGCCCAGGAACTTGAGCGTAAGGTGCATCCCCTCCACGCGCACCCATCGTGCCGGGGGCTGATCGCCCTTGAGCCGCCCTAACCCTGCGATAAGCACCTCCCGCACGGCCTGCGGCAGCTCGACGGCAATGAAGAGCCTCACGTTCCCTCCTCGAGCGCCCGCCGCAGGAGATCGAGCGCGAAGTTCGCGGCGATCTCGCGGACCATGGAGCGGTCGCCCGGAAACTGGTGGTGCGCACGCCGCGCACCGGCCGGACTCGCCACGGCAATGTGAACGGTTCCCACCGGTTTTTCGTCGCTCCCGCCCGCTGGCCCGGCGATTCCGGTGACGGCGAGCCCGCACTCGGCTCCGAGTGTCCGTGCGCCGTCGGCCATCGCCGCGGCGGTCTCGGGGCTAACCGCGCCGTGGGCCCCGAGAACCTCCTCCGGAACACCCAGCAGGCGCCGCTTGAGCTCGTTAGAGTACGCGACGATTCCGCCCACGTAGCTCGCGCTCGATCCGGGCACCGCGGTGACCTGGGCGCCGATCATCCCGCCGGTACACGATTCCGCGGTGGCCAACCGCCACCCACGCCGCGCCAGCAGAGCGAGGACGATGCCTGCCAGCGTGTCGTCGTCTCGACCGTACAGGTCGGCCCCTACCGCGGCGGAGAAGGTCGCCTCCATCTCGGCGAGCTCGGCCCGCGCGTTCTCCCCCGCCGCCCAGAGGACGAGCAGTACCTGGCCGCGCGCGGCCAGGATCGTCACGCGCTCACGCCCGAAGCGCTCGTAAAGGGGTGACACACGCTGCTCGACCTGCGACTCGTACACGCCGGCCAAGCGGAGCGTCCTGGTCAGAGTGCCGGCCGAGGCTGACCAGCGCGGCACGAGGTGGCGTGTGAGGATCTGCTCGAACTCGACAGGTACCCCTGGGAGCAGGACCAACGTTCGGTCGCCCTCGCGGAGGAGCTGGCCCGGCGCGGTCCCGACGGGGTTCGGCAGTACCTCCGCGCCGGCGAGCACGTCGGCCATCCGGAGTGCGATCGCAGGCATCTTGCGGCCGCGGCGCTCGTAGCGCTCGACGAGAGCCTTCTCGACGCGCGGGTCGCGCTTCACGGGGACGCGCAGCGCCTGGGCCGCGGCCTCACGGGTCACGTCGTCGGCCGTGGGTCCGAGCCCGCCGCTCACGAGCACGAGCTCGGCGCGCGGCAGCAGCTGAGCGATCGCCGTCGCGATCGCTGCGATGTTGTCCTCGACGCAGCGCTTCTCCACGAACGCGAACCCACAAGGGGCCAGGAGACGGCCGGCCAGGACCGAGTTCGTGTCCACCCGCTCGGTGCGCAGGAGCTCCGAGCCGACGGCTACGAACGCTGCCGGGCGCGGAGTGTTCATGTCGGGATTGTAGCTTGGAGGGAAGGTTCGAGCGTTCGAAAGTCCGAAGGTCCGACGGTCTTCACTGGAAGGTAGAGGGCAGAAGGGAGAAGGCAGGGAAAAAGCACCCCGCAGGCGCGCATTCGGGTCGTGGTCTGCCCTCTTCCGTCTCCCCCCTTCCCTCTCACCCGCTGCTGCGGACTTGCGTGGCCACCGAACGTGGGTTCAAATGGTGGGCATGGACCGTGATCAGCTCGTGGCGTACCTGGACGACCTGCTCGAGGTGGATGAGGTGCAGGACATCGCGCTCAACGGTCTGCAGGTCGCAGGGCGCCCTGAGATCGAACGGATCGCGACGGGCGTCTCGGCCTCGGCGCAACTGTTCACCCAGGCGGCGGAGTGGGGGGCCGACGTGGTGCTCGTGCACCACGGCCTCCTGTGGCGGGGCGACCTGCAGCGTCTGGTGGGGTCGTTCCGCGAGCGCGTCCGCCTCCTCCTCGAGAACGAGCTGAACCTCGTCGCATACCATCTCCCGCTCGATCGGCATCCCGCGCACGGTAACGCGGCGGTGCTGGCGCGGGAACTCGGGCTGGACGGCCTGGAGGCGTTCGGGGTTTTCGACGGCGTGGCGCTCGGCGTCGCCGGGGTCTTCCCCACCCCCATCGCCGACGACGAGCTGTTCGCCAGGGTGCGGACCGTCTGCGGCCAGCAACCTCAGGTGTTCCTCGGCGGCCCCGAGATGGTTGCTTCGGTGGGGATCGTCACCGGCGGTGCACCGACGGGTTTCGACGAGGCGGTGGCGGCTGGTCTCGACGCCTACATCACCGGCGAGGCCCGCGAGTGGGTGATGCACCGCGCGGAAGAGGAGCGGGTCCATTTCATCGCGGCAGGCCACTACGCCACCGAGCGTTTCGGTATCCGTTCGCTGGGCGAGTTCCTCTCCAAGCGCTTCGACCTCGAGGTGCGGTTCTTCGACCTCCCGAACCCCGTCTGACTCGGCCAGCTCAGGCAAACGCTCCTCCCGTACCTCCGGCCGTCCGTGTCTGCACCAGCCGAGGAGCATGGGAGCACAAGAGCACAATGCAGTTCGGCCCGAAGCTGTTGCCTTCTCCTCTACCCTTCTGCTGATCCGCTCCTCTGCCCACGGGCCTTTCGGACGCACCTGGACCGCGCCGATCCTCCAGAAGGCTCCGAGAGTCCGATCGTGCCGGACGGCCGAAAGGTGGCTGGCCGCCCGGCGTCGAGATTGGTAGTTCCCGCGTGGCACAAGGTGCGGTACCCTTAGCCGCGCGCGCCGCGACCGGTGAGTCTCAACGCCGGAGCGCCGCCACCGGCAAAGGAGTTGGCATGGACATTGTGGACAGGTCAGTCGCCCGCGCCCCGAAGGCCCCCCTGGACCCCAAGAACCTCCCGTTCGGCCGCAACTTCTCGCCCAACATGTTCCAGGTGGATTGGGACGAGGGCAAGGGTTGGCACGATCCCCGAATCGTGCCGTACGGCCCCCTCTCGCTCGCCCCCTCGGCCATGGTGCTCCACTACGGCCAGGAGATCTTCGAGGGGCTGAAGGCGTTTCGGCACCCCGACGGCTCGGTCAGGCTCTTTCGCCCCGACCGGAACGCCGCGCGCCTCAACAACTCCGCGCGGCGCATGTCCATGCCGGAGATTCCGGTCGAGCTGCAGCTTGATGCGATGAAGAAGCTGATCGCGATCGACAGGGAATGGGCCCCACCTGTCCCCGGCTCGCTCTATATCCGGCCCGCCATGATCGCCACCGAGGAAGGGCTCGGCGTCCACAGCTCGAAGAGTTTCCTCTACTTCATCATCACAGGACCGACCGGTTCCTACTTCTCGGGCGGCAAGAGCACCGTTCGCATCATGGTGGCACGCGATTGGGTGCGCGCCGCACCGGGCGGCACCGGCACGGCCAAGACCGGCGGGAACTACGCCTCCTCCTTGCTGGCGGGCGCCGTGGCCAAGCAGAAGGGGTGCGACCAGGTCCTCTGGCTCGATGCGGTCGAGCGGCGCCACGTCGAGGAGGTCGGTGCCATGAACCTCATGTTCGTGTTCGACGGCGTGGTGACCACCGCGCCCACGTCGGGCACGATCCTCGCCGGCATCACCCGCGAGAGCATCGGAGTCCTATGCCATGAGCTCGGCCTGCCGTTCGTCGAGCGCGCGATCCACATCGAAGAGGTCTTCCACGGACTTTCCTCGGGCGATTGCACGGAGATCTTCGGCTGCGGCACCGCCGCGGTCGTCTCGCCGGTGGGCGAGTTGCTTGATGGCGAGACACTTTACAAGGTCGGCACTGGCGACGAGGGACCCGTCGCCAAGAGGGTGCACGAGGCGCTTACAGCCATCCAGTTTGGCACCGCACCCGACAACCACGGCTGGATGGTACGGGTGTAGGCTGGGCCGGCCGCTATCGGCTGAGAAGCCCGTTTGCAGGTTCGAAGGTTCACGCCAGGGAAGAGGGAAGACGGGAGAGGAAGGACCTGCAACAGGCAGTGGCCCGCTCGTCTCGGTCAACCCTTTTCCGTTTACCTTCTTCCCTCTCCCGTCTTCCTTCTATCCTTCGTCGCTTGCTCCTCACCACCTCTGCCTATCCCAGGTGATCCCGCAAGCTCGCATACCCGGCCCGGCTGATCGGGACCTTCGTGCCGTCCAGCAGGACGGCGAGTCGGCTGTCCTTGGCGTAGCGCTCGATGCGCGCGATCTTCGCGACGTTCACGATGAAAGAGCGGTGGACCCGCATGAAACGAGCCGGGTCGAGCTGTGCCGCGAGCTCAGTGAGCGTCTGTTGTTTGAGAACCTCGCGGCCGCCGGAGCGCAGACAAACGTAGTCGTCCCGCGCTTCGACGAGATCCAGGTCGTCCACGGGGATCACATGCACCCGCCCGCGCTCGCGGGCGACCAGGCGGTTCGGCCACTCGCCCGGCGGCCGCGCGGAGGCTGCGAGCTTTTCAAGACCTGCCTGGCGAGGCCGGCCGATCCGCTGCCTGGCCCGGCCCAGGGCCTCCTTGAGGCGGGCCGGCGAGAAGGGCTTCAGGAGGTAGTCCACGGCGTGGACCTCGAACGCCCGCAGGGCGTATTCGTCGTAGGCGGTCACGAACACGACCGCCACGTCGCACCCCAACAGGTCCAAAACCTCGAACCCCGAGAGGCCGGGCATCTGGATGTCGAGGAGGAGGAGGGCTGGAGCGGCCTCTTCGACCGCCTTGACGGCTTCGAAGCCATTGGCACACTCGGCCACGATCTCGACGTCGGGTAGGGCCGACAGGTATTCCCGCAGCAGCGACCGCGCAGGCGCCTCGTCGTCCACGATCGCGACCCGAAGCTTCTCGGAACCAGCTTCGACCGTCATTGGCCTTGCGCCAGGATAGACCCAATCACGCCGGCAGCGGCGAGGCCGGCACCGTGAGCTCCACGCGAAAAGTCGCTCCCGCCAAACCGGCGTTGACGCTGCCGTCCTGGCCGTACAGCGCCGCAAGCCGTTTGCGCACGTTGTCCAGTCCCAGCCCGGCACCGCGGGTCGTCGGCCCGGCGCAAACGGGGTTCTCGACCATCAACGAGAGACGGCCACCGGAGCACCGCGCGGCGATCCGCACGACGCCCCCATCCACGAGCTGCGCAATCCCATGCCGAACCGCGTTCTCCACGAGCGGCTGCAAAACCAAGGCGGGGACGGCGCACGTGCCGGCTCCGTCGTCAACGTCCCGCTCCACCCTGAGCCTCGGCCCGAACCTCACGCGTTCGATACCGAGGTACCTTTCTGCGAGCCGCACCTCCTCGGCGAGCGGAATGGTGACGACCCCGCCGAGACGGAGGCTCTCCCGCAGGAACTCACCGAGCTCGAGGCACATCGTCCGTGCCGAAGCCGGGTCCGAGGCGACCAATGAGCTGATGGCGTTCAAGGCGTTGAACAGAAAGTGAGGGTCGATCTGGGCTCTCAGCGCCCGGAGTTCCGCCTCTCGCGCAAGGACCTCGAGCTCGAGGGTGTTTCTCTCCGCCCGCCGCGCCTCCTCAAACCCGATCAGGAGGTAGTGAAGGGCGGCGGCAAGAGCGTACAGCACGACCCCTACGGCCAGGAGCACCGCCACGATGCGGGGAAAGCGCTCGCCGACACCGGCGAACTCCGGGAACTGTTCCAGGAACACCAGCCATGTGTCGGCCAGGAAGAGCCAGAGCATTGCCGAGAGCCCCGCGGCGGCCAGTTGGGTCACGACCACCTTGGCGAACGAGGCCTTTCGAAGCGGGGCGCTCCGACAGGGGTACCAGGCGGCCAGACACATGAAGGCGTAGACCACCGCGAGGGGCAGCGCGAGGACGGTCGCCTGCTCCCACGTCATGCCACCGATCCTCAGGAGCCCGGCCAGCAGGCCTCCCAGAGGGACCCAGGCCGCCAGGTACGGACCGAGACGCCCGCGGAAGGCCAGAATCGGGTGCATGGCCTAGTTCTTTATCTCCACACCACCCATGATGGCTGCGCCGGTCACGACGAGGACCTTGGAGCCGTCACCGCCTACCCGGGCCGTCTTGTCGTCGAACCCCCCTAGGATCGGTGTCCCGTGCACCGCGACCGTCCAGTCCTGCGGCACCTTAATCTCGATCCCGCCCCACATCGCGAACGTGTCGATGATCGCCTGGCCGCCCCGAATCGAGGCCTGGCGCAGGTCGAGCTCGCACCCTCCCATGATCGCCGTGAGCGACCCGCCGCGGAAATCCTGCGACACGCTGCGGCGGCGGGACGCCCCGAGCAGCGCGAAGCAGTCCACGGTCGCGCTGGCGTCATCCGCAGCGGTCCCTGCCGACCCTTGTCCCGCCGTCGTCACCTCGGGCGCGCCCGGTGCCGCGGCTTCATCGAGTCCCACCACCAGCCCTCTCGCACGCCAGCGGCGCGACGCGCTCCCAGGCCGTCCGACCGCACGAAACACCATTGAGATGCCGAGGAGCACGAGCAGGATAGGCCAGTAGTCCCACACCCGTTGGTGAATGACGTCGAGGTTGTAGAGGAGAACCCACGCACCCACCAGGATCAGGACCAGCCCGAACCCCCGGCCGTGCCACCCGCGCGGCTGCAGGACTCGCCCCAGCCCGACTGCGATCAGCACGATCGGCCAGTACTCCCAAAGCGAGCCGGCATCGACGTACCCGAGCTTGTCGAGGGTGAACAGGATCCCCAGGCCGATGACCAGCACCCCGAGGACCAGCCTCGGAACGTTGTGGCGCGAACGTTCGTCTGCCATTTCCGCCTCCCCGACCGGCACCGACACCGCGGCGCCCCAGTCATGCACAACGATACGCCCGGCTGGGCGCCGAGTTCGGGTCGTGCCGGCCAACGGCGGCCGCCTGCCGGTCAGTGGCGGAACTGAACGGGAGAGGGGAGACGGTAGAAGGTAGGAGAACGACCGACGACCACCTGTCTTCCGTCTACCGTCTTCCCTCTCGTCGCTCAGGTTCCTTCGCGCCAGCTCGCGAGATAGCGCTCCTGCTCCGGACTCAGCGTGTCGATTGCGAGACCCATGGTGGCGAGCTTGAGACGGGCGATCTCGCGATCGAGCGCCTCCGGGAGGCGGTGGACCTTCGCCGTCAGCTCCTTGCCGTGGCAGACGAGATGCTCGGCCGCTAGCGCCTGGTTGGCGAACGACATGTCCATCACCGCTGCGGGGTGCCCTTCTGCAGCGGCGAGGTTGACCAGCCGGCCTTCCGCCAGCACGAAGATCGTCTTGCCGTTGCGCAGCCGGTAACCTTGCACCGACGGCCTCGCGTCGAACACCTCGCTTGCAAGGGACCGCAGGCCGCGCAGGTCGATCTCGACGTCGAAGTGCCCCGAGTTCGCGAGGATCGCGCCATCCTTCATGCGGCCGGCGTGCTCGGCCGTGATCACGTTGCAGTCCCCGGTCACGGTGACGAAGACATCCCCGATCTCGGCGGCCCGACCCATCGGCATCACCGAGTAGCCGTCCATCGCGGCCTCCAGCGCCCGGACGGGGTTCACCTCGCAGACCACGACCCGCGCCCCGTGTCCGTGGGCGCGCATGGCGACACCGCGGCCGGTCCATCCGTACCCCGCCACAACGAACGTCATCCCCGAGACGAGCACGTTGGTCGCGCGCAGGATGCCGTCGATGGTCGACTGGCCGGTGCCGTAGCGGTTGTCGAACATGTGCTTGGTGTCGGAGTCGTTCACTGCGATGACCGGAAAGCGCAGCACGCCGTCGCGCTCCATGGCGCGCAGCCGGATGACGCCGGTGGTTGTCTCCTCGGTGGAGCCAAGTACACCGCTGATGAGCCGTTTGCTGCCGTCGGAACCCAACTCGCGGGCAAACGCCTGAACCTCGGCGTGAGCGCCCTCGAGCTCGCCGCGCGCCACGAACAGGAGCGACGAAACGAGGTCGGCGCCGTCGTCCATCGTGATCGTCGGTGAGAACTCGAGACAGGCGCGGATATGCCGGTAGTACCGCGCGTTCTCCTCCCCCTTGACCGCGAAGACGGCGACGCCGTGCTCGGCCACGAGCGCTGCGGCCACATCGTCCTGGGTCGAGAGCGGGTTGGAGCCACACAGCCTCACCTCGGCACCGCCCGCCACCAGCGTCCGCACGAGGTTCGCCGTCTCACTGGTCACGTGCAGGCACGCCGCCAGCCGTTGGCCGGCAAGAGGCTTCTCCTTGGCAAAGCGCTCCCGGATCGACGCCAACACCGCCATGTGGCGGTCGGCCCACGCGATTCGACGCGCGCCCTGTCCGGCGAGTTCGAGATCAAGGACGTCATGAGGCGGCAGCGACATGTAACCCTCCTTCGGTGCCTCCGGGCCGCAGGGGTCCGGTCGGTGGCGCGCGGAAACGCCGCGCAGCGTGGATCG
The DNA here is from genome assembly GCA_020073245.1 of Terriglobia bacterium. GTDB lineage: Bacteria > Acidobacteriota > Thermoanaerobaculia > Thermoanaerobaculales > Thermoanaerobaculaceae > RBG-13-68-16. The sequence continues at coordinate 157,537 of JAIQFQ010000001.1, forward strand.
TACTCTGTGGGGACCGTTCCCGCCACCCCGCCAGGACCCGAGAACACGACGGTCGCCGCCGACGTATATCTAGCGTGGACATTCCGCCGACCGTTATCGCCGTGAGGCGGCTCACGAAGGAGTTCCGGCACTGGGGTCGCCGGCTGCTGGCGCTGGACCGCGTGGATCTCGAGGTGCATCGCGGCGAGGTCTTCGGCCTGCTGGGCGCCAATGGAGCTGGGAAGACGACCCTGGTAAAGATCCTCCTCGGCCTCGCACGGCCCACCGCTGGCGACGTGCTGGTACGAGGCTCGAGCCCCCGCCGGCCCGGCACACGCAGGCGCATCGGGTACCTCCCGGAGGGGCATCGCTTCCCCGGCTACCTGACGGGCGATGCCTCCCTGCGCCTGTTCGGTCGCCTCGCGGGGGTCCCCGAGAAGGCCCTCGACGCCCGGATCCCGGAGTTGCTTGAGCTGGTCGGGCTCGGCGAACGCCGACGGGACCGCGTGGGGCGCTACTCCAAGGGCATGACCCAGCGGCTGGGGCTCGCCTGCGCCCTTCTCGACGAGCCGGATCTCCTCTTCCTCGACGAGCCCACCGACGGAGTGGATCCGGTCGGGCGGAGGCACATCCGCGACATCCTGCTGCAGACCCGCGAGCACGGCACGACGATATTCATCAACTCCCACCTGCTGTCCGAGGTGGAACGCACCTGCGACCGCGTCGCCATCCTGCACGAGGGGCGCCTCGTTCGTCAGGGCACCGTGCAGGACCTCACGGCGCCGAGCAGGCGCTTCCGCCTCCGACTCGCCGACGGCCAGAGCATGCTGCCGGAGAGGCTCGCCGAAGATGGGTGGCGTGTGGTCACCAACAACGGGCACCTGGAAATCGAGGTTGCCGACCTCGAGGCTCTGAACCGGCTGGTCGACAGGCTCCGGGCGGACCGGCGCCTCATCGCCGAGATCAGTCCGGTGCGCACGGCCCTCGAGGATGTCTTCATCGAGGTGGTCGAGGGGGAGGAGCACAGCCCCGGGTCTCTCGAGAACGGATCACGGACCGGGGTCCACGGCCCGGGAGGCGACCGATGAAGACCTGGGCACTGATCGTGGACACCTGGCGCGAGGCCCTGGCACGCTACACACTGCTCGGGTTCCTGGCGGTCTCGTCGCTCTTCCTCCTCATCCTGACGTTCGCCCTCAACCTCGACATCGTGGACGGGGCCCTCGCCGCGGGCACGCTCTTCGGGAAGGCGTTCGATCTCCCGGGGAAGGGCCCTGCGATCGACACCGTTGTCGTGACGGGGCAGTCGGTCTTTGCGGGGATGCTGTACGTCCTCGGTGTCTTCCTGGCGGTGTTCGCAACCGGCTCCCAGGTCCCCAACCTGCAGCACCGCGGCACGGTGGACTTGTACGTGACGCGGCCCATCGGCCGTACCCACCTGCTCCTCGGTCGGTTTCTCGGCGCTGCGACGCTCGTCACGGCGAACCTACTTTTCCTGTGCGGCGGTGTCTTCGTGGTCATTTCCCTCAAGACCCACGTCTGGAACGCTCGCTTTCTCGCTGCGAGCGGTCTGATCTTGACGGTCTTTCTCTCCTACCTGGGGTTCATGTACCTGATCGGAGTGCTGACCTCGTCGACGCCGCTCTCGATCATGCTGCCGTATGCGCTCTACCTGCTGTCCTTGCCGCTGGCCGCCCACGACCGCGTCGCCGCGGCGATGGATTCGCGGCTGGCGGCGAGCACCATTCACACCCTGTACTGGGTGTTCCCGAAAACCGCCGAGATCGGCCGTGACCTCACGACATACGTGCTCGGCAAGGCCACCCCCGCATTCGTACCATTGGCGACGACTGTGATGTTCGGCGCGGCCTGCCTGGCAGTCGCGGTCGTGGCATTCAACCGCAAGAACTTTTAGGAGGTCCTGATGAAGAAAACCCTGTTCCCGGCCCTGTTCGGCGTCCTCGCGGCGGGTATGGCCCTTGCCGCTCCACCTACGGTGCCCGAGCTCCTGCGCCTTGTGCCCGCACAGGCGCGGGTGGTCGTGGCCGTGGATGCCGCTGCCCTCCGCAGCCATCCCGCAGTGCAAAGCTGGCTCATGGATCACGCCAACTGGGGCAACGCCGACACCGAGGCTGCGCGCTTCCTCGCCGATGCCGGCTTGGACCCCTTGCGGGACGTGACAGCGATGGTTGTAGCTGTGGTTTCCGAGGGGTCAAAGGGTAACCCCATCGCCTTCTTTGCCGGCCGCTATGACCCCGCGGCACTCTCAGCCGCACTCACCAAACGCGGTGCGAGCCCCGTGGTGCTGGGCAACATCTCAGGGCTCCGCCTCCCGGAGGATGACCATGCCGGCGCTCCGGCTGTCTTTGCCCAACCCTCACCCGAGCTGGTCGTTGTCGGCAGCGAGGCGGCGGTCACAGAATCCTTGTCGGCCACGGGCGCGAAGAATCAACTGATCGAGACGGCGGTCACCAGTGGCCAGGTCGATCCCCGGGCGCCGTTCTGGGTCGTCGCAAATCTCCCCTCCGAAGCCCGCCGCAACGTGTCCGATGCGGTCGAGAGGACGCAAGGGAGCTCCGAGGAACCGATGCGGCAGGTCATCATGGCTTCGGGCGCGGTCCAGCGTGTGGCGATCCAGGCTTTCCTCGACGACTCGCTGAGACTTTCCGGCGTGGCCGTGGCGGATACGGAGGAGAACGCCGACCTGCTGCGAGATGCGGCGAAAGGCGTTCTGGCGGCCGCGCGCCTCCAGTCTCAGGACCGGGCGCCGGAACTCGTCAACGTTCTCCGCGATGTCCAGGTCCGGGCGATCGGGACCCAGGTCACACTGGCGAGCGTGATCCCCGTTACCTTGCTCGAGAAGCTGATCGCCGCGCACAAGGTCGACCGACAGGGTGCTGCCTCAGATCATCCGTAGACGCCCGAGAGAGTCTCCCTGGCGCGGCCAGCAGCCGGCGGTCCACGGCAGCTTCCCCTCGCTGCCAACCCGCAGCCTGAGGTTGACACCGGATAGCCGAGCCGCTGCAGTCGCGATATGATTCGAACATGCGACGCGGTTCAGTGTCCTGGCAGGCGCCGAGCCACCGTGGAGCCGGGCTAGCGCCCAAGGCCGCCACCCTCACACGCCATCGATCGCTTCTGCAAGGGGGAGGCATCCGGCCGTGAGACCAGCACCTTCTCTCGATCTACCGGCGCTCCTGCTCGAGGAGAACCTCCGAGTCAGGGGCATCATCGTCGAGGCGCTACGGGCTCGTGGCCACGCCATCACGATCTGCGAGGATGCCGAGACCGCGTGGGAAGCCTATCAGCTGGAGCACCACCCGCTCGTGCTCGTCGACGTTCAGGCCAACCCGACGGCCAACGGGGAGTTCCTCAAGAAGATCCGCACGCTTCCCCAGGGGAAGGTGTCGGTCCTTCTCGCGATCGCCGGTCGTCACGCACCGCAGCACCTGCTGCCCCTCCTCGAGAGCGCCGATGACGTCGTGTTCAGACCGTTCAAGGCCGAGAGCGTCGGCCTGAGGCTGGCGACTGCCGAGCGGCTAGCATGGGAGCGCGCCGAGCGCTCGGCGGTCGAGGCTGACCGGGCGCACCTCCTAGAGAGGTTGGAGAAGGAGCAGAAGAAAGCGACCTCGACGCCCCCTGCCACCCTCCCGCACAACGCTGACGTGACCGCAGCAGTGGGTGGCGTCCAGGAGCCGACCGGTCTGCGGGGCAAGGTCCGACGGATGTTTGGGGCAAAGGGAGCCACGCACGCGCAGCCCGGTCCGCCCGCTGACGGCGCTAAGGCGCCGGTTGAGGGCGATGCTGCCCTTACGGCCGCCACGCTACCATCACCCCCAACTGAGGGCGGCGCCAACCAGCCCGACGACAGCGCCCCGGTGCCGTTGCATGCCCCGACGGGAGTGGAAGGCCAGAGAGTCGCCACCCTGGAGTGGGACCTCAAGACCGGAGAAATCCATTTTTCCCGCGAGTGGAAGGACCTGTTCGGTTACCGACCGAGGGAGGTGGGAACCTCACCCGATGAGTGGTTCGGTCGGGTCCACCCGGAGGACCTGGACCAGCTCAAGGCCGCAATCGCCGCTCACCTCGAGGGCGGGACACCGGCGATCGAGAACCGACACAGAATCGCACGCAGCGATGGGGCCTATGAGCTTGTTGTCTTCCGTGGCGTGGCGACTCGCGACGGGACCGGCATCGCGCACCGCGTGGCCGGCTCGCACGCCGACGTCGCTGGAACCCGAGGCTTCGACTCACTTACCGGCCTCCCGAACCGCAACAATCTCATGGATCGTCTGGGCCGAGCTCTGGAACGGAACCGCGCTGGCGACGGCCGTCTGACCGCGGTGCTCTTCCTCGATCTGGACCGTTTCAAGAACATCAACTACAGCCTCGGCCACGTCGTCGGCGACCAGATGCTGAAGGCCGTCGCGGACCGGCTGCGTACGTGTCTGCCGAACGGTGACATGCCTGGCGCGGTCCGCGCCACGATCTCGCACGTGGGTGGCGACGAGTTCGCGATCCTCCTCGAGGGGATCAACGACGTCAACGACGCAGTCCGCATCGCCAAACGAATCCAGGATGCGCTGCAGGAGCCGTTTGACGTCGAGGGGCATGAGGTCTTCACGAGCACCAGCATCGGCATTGCGGTCGGGACTCCCGACTACCAGCGCGCGGAGGACCTGCTGCGCGACGCCGACACCGCAATGTTCCGTGCCAAGGCTCTGGGCAAGGCCGGCCATGTGGTCTTCGATTCCGGCATGCACGCTCGAGCCGTCTCGCTCCTGAAGCTCGAGACCGAGCTGCGGCGGGCCGTTCAGCGGGAGGAGTTCCGCGTCTACTACCAGCCGATCGTGGAGTTGGACACCGGCCGCATCACGGGATTCGAGGCGCTTGTCCGCTGGCAGCACCCGGACGGCGAGCTGCTGCTGCCAAAGGAGTTCCTGGCGGTTGCCGAGGAGACCGGCCTGATCATCTCCATTGACCGTGGGGTCGTGCGCGACGTGTGCAAGCAGCTCCGGGCTTGGAACGCTCAGTTCCGGCGGAACACGCCACTCACCGTCAGCGTAAACGTGTCCGGCGTGCAGTTCATGCGGCCCGATATGATCGTGGAGATCGACCGCACCCTGCGGAACCACGGCGTCTACGGTCGCTCACTCAAGCTCGAGATCACCGAGAGCGTGATCATGGAACACGCACGCTACGCAGCCGACATGCTTCAGCAGCTCAAGACCCTCGACATCAAGCTGTCGATCGACGATTTCGGCACCGGGTACTCGTCGCTCTCGTACCTTCGCCGTTTCGAGATCGACACCCTCAAGGTGGACATGTCTTTCGTCTCGCGCATCGACACCGACGAGGAGTCGTGGGAGATCATCAGAACAATCGTCACTCTCGGCAACAACCTCGGCAAGGATGTGGTCGCTGAAGGGATCGAGCGCGGGAAGCAGCGCGAGCTGTTGATGGCTCTGCGGTGCAAGTACGGCCAAGGGTACTTCTTCTCCCGGCCGGTGCCCGCGGAGGCCGCCACCGCCCTCCTCGCGGCCGACGCCCGCGGCGAGACGCTGCTGAAGACCTGAGCTCCTCGCATCGGTCAGAGAGAAACGAAAGCCCCACGGTCACACGTGGGGCTTTCGACATTCTCGCCACGCCCAGAAAAGCGAAGGCCCCACGCTCGCGCATGGGGCCTTCATACTTCCCGGCGGCGACCTACTCTCCCAGGCAGTTACCCACCAAGTACCATCGGCCCAGAGAGGCTTAACTTCCGTGTTCGGAATGGGAACGGGTGTTTCCCTCTCGGTATGGCCACCGGAAAAACTCACCAACTTTCACAACTCAATCGGTTTCCAAAGCTTCTACGCAAGAAGAAAGGGTATGTATGGTCAAGCCGCACGGCCGATTAGTACGGGTCAGCTGCACGCATCGCTGCGCTTCCACCTCCCGCCTATCAAACTGGTCATCTACCAGAGGCCTTTAGGGGCTTACGCCCGGGACACCTTATCTTGGAGTTGGCTTCCCGCTTAGATGCATTCAGCGGTTATCCGTTCCGGACACAGCTACCCAGCGCTGCCGCTGGCGCGACAACTGGTACACCGGAGGTCCGTACGTCCTGGTCCTCTCGTACTAAGGACATCTCTCCTCAAGTGTCCTACGCCCACACCAGATAGGGACCGAACTGTCTCGCGACGTTCTAAACCCAGCTCACGTACCGCTTTAATCGGCGAACAGCCGAACCCTTGGGACCTGCTTCAGCCCCAGGATGCGATGAGCCGACATCGAGGTGCCAAACCCCGCCGTCGATGTGAACTCTTGGGCAGGATCAGCCTGTTATCCCCGGCGTACCTTTTATCCGTTGAGCGACGGCCCTTCCATACGGGACCGCCGGATCACTAAGCCCGACTTTCGTCCCTGCTCGACTTGTTGGTCTCGCAGTCAAGCTCCCTTGTGCCTTTGCACTCTGCGGCTGGTTTCCAATCAGCCTGAGGGAACCTTTGGGCGCCTCAGTTACAGTTTGTGAGGCGACCGCCCCAGTCAAACTACCCACCTGCCATTGTCCCCGGGCCGGCTTCACGGCCCTAGGTTAGAACCTCAGAGCAGTAAGGGTGGTATCTCACCGACGGCTCCACCGAGGCTGACGCCCCGGCTTCACAGCCTCCCACCTATTCTGCACATACAACACCAAGGTCCAGTGACAAGTTGTAGTAAAGGTGCACAGGGTCTTTCCGTCTTGGTGCGGGTAACCGGCATCTTCACCGGTACTTCAAATTCGCTGAGCCCCCCGCGGAGACAGCGCCCAGATCGTTTCGCCTTTCGTGCAGGTCGGAACTTACCCGACAAGGAATTTCGCTACCTTAGGACCGTTATAGTTACGGCCGCCGTTTACCGGGGCTTCAGTTCAGAGCTTCGCTTGCGCTGACCCCTCCCCTTAACCTTCCGGCACCGGGCAGGCTTCACACCCTATACGTCCGCTTGTGACGTTTGCAGAGTGCTGTGTTTTTAGTAAACAGTCGCCTGGGCCTTTTCACTGCGACTCTCCGCCGCTTCGACCGCGAGGGTCTACACGGCAAAGGGCACACCTTCTCCCGAAGTTACGGTGTAATTTTGCCGAGTTCCTTCACGGGGGATCACTCAAGCGCCTCGGGATTCTCTCCCTGCCTACGTGTGTCCGTTTCCGGTACGGTCACCCTGTCCTCTCCTTAGAGGTTTTTCTCGGCAGCGTGGAATCAGTCACTTGAACCCATACGGGCATTCGTACTCGCGTCTCGGCGGTAACGGGGCGGCGGATTTGCCTACCACCCCCGCCTACGCGCTTGAAACTGGACATCCAATGCCAGTCTGACCTATCCTTCTGCGTCACCCCATCGTAATAACGAAGACAGAGTGGTGCAGGAATGTTAACCTGCTTCCCATCGGCTACGCCGTTCGGCCTCACCTTAGGGACCGACTGACCCTGAGCGGATTGACCTTGCTCAGGAAACCTTAGGCTTC
>JAIQFQ010000001.1:170000-737752 GCA_020073245.1 Terriglobia bacterium
GGGTATAAGGAAAAGGGAAGACGGTCGGCAGGGGTTGCCTCGTCGTTCTTCTCCCGTCTACCTTCTCCCCTCTTCCCTCGTCGGGCGCGTCACTCGAAAACGACCCGCCGGCCGTCCAGCCGCCACCGCCGCGTCAGCAGCATCCGCAGGGCCGCCGGGTACGCGATGTGCTCCTGCTCGAGGATCCTCTCAGCCAGCGTGCCCGGCGTGTCGTCGTCGAGGACCCGCACGGTGCGCTGCAAAACGATAGGCCCGCTATCGCAGTCGGCGTCGACCAGGTGCACGGTGCACCCCGACACCTTCACCCCGTACTCCCAGGCTTGGTGCTGCGCCTCCAGGCCGGGAAACGACGGAAGCAGCGCCGGGTGGATGTTCACGATGCGCCGCGAAAAGCGCTCGACGAACGCGGGCGAGAGCAGCCGCATGTAGCCGGCCAGGCACACCCACCGAGCTCCCGCCTCGGTGACCGCCGCGATCACGAGCCGCTCGTGCTCCTCGCGCGAAATGCCCTTGCCCGCGATCACGACAGCCGGGACACCGCGCTCGCGGGCTCGCTCGAGGCCAGGCGCGTCGGGCCTGTTCGACACGACGAGCACAACCTCCGCAGGGATCTCGCCGCGGGCGCAGGCCTCGGCGATCTCGACGAAGTTGCTGCCTCGCCCCGACAGCAGCACCGCGATCCGCGTCAGCCCTGACACCCACCCTCCCCGTGGTTCGTGGCTCGTGGGTCGTGGGTCGGCGGCGGTCCGGAGGCCGCACACCCGGTGCCTGAGAGGCCCGCACTCATTCGAACCACTAACCACGATCCTCGATCCACGGTCGTGTCAGGCACGACGCTCTCCGACGAAGCGCACGCCCTTGCCCGCGACGGTGCGCCCGATCAGCCACCCGCCAGGGTGTTGGCTGACGCCCTCGAGGACTTCCGGGACACTCGCTTCCGCGACCACAAGGATCATGCCGACGCCGAGGTTGAACGTGCGCCGCATGTCGTCCTCCGGCACCCGGCCGGCCTCCCGGATCAGACGGAACAGCGCCGGCTCGTCCCACGAGCCGAGATCGATCTCGGCGCCGACCCCACTCGGTAGCGCCCGCGGCAGGTTGTCGGGGATTCCGCCGCCGGTGATGTGCGCGGCGCTCTTCACGAAGCCCGCATCGAGCAACGGGCCTAACGCCGGGAGGTACGACCTGTGGACCGCGAGCAGCGCGTCGGCGACGCTGCGGCCCAGCGCGGGCACCTCATCGGTGACCTTGAGCCCCAGGAGCTCGATGAGCACCTTGCGCGCGAGCGAGTAACCGTTGGTATGGAGGCCGGTCGAGGGCAGCGCCACCAGAGCGTCGCCGGTCCGAACGGTTTCCACCCGCAGTAGCCTATCGCGGACGCACGACCCGACGATGAAACCCGCTAGGTCGTACTCGCCCGGCTGGTAGAAGCCGGGCATCTCGGCCGTCTCGCCCCCGAGGAGTGCGCAGCCGTTGGCGCGGCATCCACGGGTGAGACCCTCGATCACCGCCACGGCGACGCCGGGCTCGAGCCGCCCGGACGCGAAGTAGTCGAGGAAGAACAGTGGCCTCGCTCCCAGGACGAGGATGTCGTTGACGCAGTGGTTGACGAGATCCTCGCCCACGGTCCCGTGCCTGGCCGCCGTCTGGGCGACCTTGAGCTTGGTGCCGACTCCATCGGCCGATGCAACGAGGACCGTCCCCGAGGGGTTGTCTGGTTCGAGCGTGAAGAGGCCACCGAAGCTCCCGATTTCTGAGAGTACGCCGGTTGTGAACGTCGTCTTGGCCAGGCGCCTGACCTCGACGAGCGCGCGGTCCTGCGCGTCGATCGAGACGCCCGCGCTCTCGTACGTCAGCCGTCTGTCACGGGTGGAGTCGACCACGGTCTAAGGGTAGCAAAAGATAGTTGAGAGTTCAGAGTTAGGAGCGAAGAGTTGAAAGACAGCGCGCCTGCCGTTCCTGCCCGGCTTACCCTCCGAGTCTCAGCCATTCGCTTCCCACTCTTAACTCTTCACTCTTAACTCCTAAGGGTCTCTCCTAGCGTTCTTCCTTCGCGACGATGTCGGCGTGGTCCTCCTCGTCGAGCACGCGGTAACGACCGGAGAAGCACGCGGTGCAAAAGTTGGCCGGCGGAGTCGCGAGGCACGAAAGCATGCCCTCCTCCGACAGGTAACCGAGCGAGTCGGCTCCGACGAAGCCCCGGATCTCCTCGACGGTCTGGCTCGAGGCGATCAGCTCACGGCGCTGGGGCGTGTCGATTCCGTAGAAGCACGGCCCGATGGTGGGCGGCGACGAGATGCGGAGATGGACCTCTCGTGCGCCGGCGGCCTTTAGCATCATCACGATCTTGCGCGAGGTCGTGCCGCGTACGATCGAGTCATCGACCAGCACGATGCGTTTGCCCGCGACCGCTGCGCGAACCGGGTTCAACTTGACCTTGACGCCGAAGTGCCGGATCGACTGGCGCGGCTCGATGAAAGTCCGGCCGACGTAGTGGTTGCGGACCAGACCGAGCACGAACGGCAGGCCCGAGGCGCGGGCGTAGCCGAGCGCCGCCGGCACTCCCGAGTCCGGGACGGCGACGACGATTTCGGCCGGCGCCGGGTGCTCCTGCGCCAACCGTTCCCCCAGCCGCTCGCGCGCCGGGCCGACGTCCTCGCCGAAGACGCGGGAGTCCGGGCGCGCAAAGTAGACGTGCTCGAAGACGCAGTGGGCGTAGGGTCCCGGCCTCGGCGGCCGCAGTACACGGGGCTCCTCACCAACCAACTCGACGACTTCGCCCGGGCCGACCTCACGGACGAGCCTCGCCTCGATCAGGTCGAAGGCGCAGGTCTCGGACGCCACAATCCATGCCTCCCCGAGCCGTCCCAGGGCGAGCGGCCGGAACCCATGGGGGTCCCGCGCCGCGAAGAGTCTCCCGTCGCACAGCACCGCCAACGAGTACGCTCCGACGACCGCATCCAACGTCTCGAGCAACGCGGCTTCGAGGGTCGGGGCCTTCGAACGCGCCAGCAGGTGCAGGAACACCTCGCTGTCGGAGGTCGACTGGAAGATCGCCCCCTCACGCTCGAGCTGTCGACGGAGCCGCAACGCGTTGACGAGGTTTCCGTTGTGAGCGAGCGCGACCAATCCCCTGTGGGTCGTGGCGACGACCGGCTGCGAGTTCGCGAGCGTCGAGTTGCCGGCGGTCGCGTACCGCACGTGGCCGAGGGCGGCGCTCCCGGGGAGTTCCTCGATCACCGCCCGGTTGAAGATGTCGGCCACATATCCCATCGCCTTCCTGTGGCGGAGCTCCCGCCCATCGAAGGCTGCGATCCCCGCAGATTCCTGCCCACGATGCTGGAGGGCGTAGAGGCCGAGGTAGACAAGGTTGGCCGCGTCCGGGTAGCCGAGCACGGCACACACGCCGCACTCGTCGTGGAACTTGTCGTCCGCGCCACTCACGCCTCGGATAGCCATCCCAAACCCTTCTCGCTCAGCGCCGCGAGCTCTGAAATCGAAGCCTCGAGCACGGTCTTGCGCCCGAGTGTGACCACCATCTTCGTCCCGCCGGCGACGCCCAGCCGCGTCAACGGGAGCCCTTCACAGGCCCTCTCGAGCGCAGGCTCCATCGCCACGGGAGTCGCGAGCGCGAAGCCAACGCGCCACTCACCGAACAGAACCCGCACCGGGGAGGTGCTGGCTGGCAAAGACAGCTTGCACCCCACAGTGCCACCGCTCATTTCGACCGCGGCGACCGCCAGCCCTCCGTCCGAGAGGTCCTTGGCGGCGGCCAGGCCGAGTCGGACCAGGTCTCGGGCGACTGCTGCGATCCGCCGCTCGCCGTCGTAGTCGACAGCCGGCACCGGCCCGGCCTCGAGGCCGAGCACTATCTGCAGGTACCGCGACCCGCCCAGCTCGCCTTCCAACGGCCCAAGCAGGTAGATGGCATCGCCCAAGTGCCAATGCGAGCGCGGCCGATGGCGAACCCCCGGCACGATGCCGACCATACCGACCGTCGGCGTGGGCACGATCGCTGTCCCCGACGTCTCGTTGTAGAACGACACGTTGCCGGAGACGACGGGAACCTCGAACGCCCGGCATGCCTCGGCCAGCCCGTCCACGGCGGCGACGAACTGTCCCATCACGCCCGGATTCTCGGGTGAGCCGAAGTTGAGGCAGTCGGTTACGCCCACCGGCTCGGCGCCCACGCACGCCAGGTTGCGTACAGCCTCGGCGACTGCCTGAGCCGCGCCGTTGAAGGGGTCGAGGGAGCAGGCGAGGGCGTTGCAATCGGTCGTCGCCGCGAGGCCGATGTTCGTTCCTTCGATGAGCTGCAGCGCTGCGTCGGCACCCGGTCCGATCACCGTGCTCGCGCCCACCGATTGATCGTACTGCTGCCAGACCGGCCTCGAGCTCGCAAACACCGGCGATGCCAGCATCTCGCGCAGATCGGCCGCCCACTCACGGTCGCGCAGGTTGGGCAACGTGACCGCCGCGGCAGGTGCAGGCTCGACCCACGGCCGGTCGTACCGGGGTGCGTCGTCCACGAGAGGAGCCAGGGGCAGTCGGAACGCCTGCCGCCCCTCGAACCTGGCCACAACCTCCGGCTCGGGGATCACGGTCCCGACCTCCACCGCGTCGAGCCCCCAGCGCCCGCACACCTCGAGCACCGGCGCGACGTTGTCGGGCGTTACCACCAGCACCATGCGCTCCTGCGACTCGGAGAGCATCAGCTCGTACGGGGTCATCCCCCTCTCTCGCGCCGGCACCCTGGAGAGGTCGAGGGTCAGTCCACATCCCGCCCGCGCCGCCATCTCGAACGCCGAGGAGGTCAGCCCGGCCGCGCCCATATCCTGGATCCCGACGACGAGCCCCTTACCCATCAGCTCGAGGCAGCACTCGATCAGCAGCTTCTCGGTAAAGGGATCTCCAACCTGGACTGTCGGACGTTTGGCGCTTGCGGTCTCGTCGAAGACATCCGAAGCCATCGTGGCCCCGTGGATGCCGTCGCGGCCGGTCTTGGAGCCCAAGTACACTACGCGGTTGCCAGGCCCGGAGGCGCGACCGTAGAAGATACCGTCGCCGCGAGCCACGCCGACGCACATAGCGTTCACGAGGATGTTGCCGTTGTAGCTCGGGTGGAAGTCCACCTCACCGCCCACGGTCGGCACCCCGACGCAGTTGCCGTAGTCGCCGATGCCGCGCACCACACCGTCCACCAGGTGAGGCATTCGCGGCGCGTCGAGCGACCCGAACCGCAATGAGTCAAGGATCATCACCGGGCGCGCACCCATGGTGAAGACGTCGCGAAGGATCCCGCCCACACCCGTCGCCGCCCCCTGGTACGGCTCGATGAAGGAAGGGTGGTTGTGGGATTCCATCTTGAACACGGTGACCCAACCCTGGCCGAGGTCAACGACGCCGGCGTTCTCACCGGGTCCCTGGATCACCCGCGGGCCGCGCGTCGGGAACTTCTTGAGGTGGACCCGGGAGGACTTGTAGGAGCAATGCTCCGACCAGAGTGCGGCGAAGATCCCGAGCTCCGTCAGGTTGGGCACCCGCCCGAGGTCCGACAGGATGCGCTCGAACTCTTCCTCCGAGAGCCCGTGCTCTCGCGCCAGCTCAACCGTCGCAGGAGCATCCCACTTCATGCCGCCTCCACCAGCCCGCGGATAAGCGCGGCTCCGTCTTCGCCGCCGAGCAGCGCCCGCATCCGGCGTTCAGGGTGGGGCATCATACCGAGCACGTTCCCCTGTAGGTTGACCAGGCCGGCGACCGCGTTCAGGGCACCGTTGGGGTTGGCGCCATCGTCGATCTCCCCTGTCGGCGTGCAGTAGCGCAACGCCACCGCGCCTCCCGCTTCCACATCGCGTACAACCTCCGGCGCGGCGAACCAGTTCCCCTCCTTGTGCGCGATCGGCAGCCGCAGGACCTGGCCGAGCCGCAGGTGTTTGAGCAGGGGGGAGTCGTTCCTCTCGACCCGCAGGTGCACGTCGCGGCAGATGAAGCGCAGCGTGCGGTTCATCAGCATCGCGCCGGGCAGTAGCCCGATCTCCAGGAGCATCTGGAAACCGTTGCAGATGCCCAGCACAGGACCGCCTTCGGCGGCGTGGCGCCGAACGGCAGTCATCACGGGTGAGTGGACGGCGATCGCCCCGGCGCGCAGGTAGTCACCGTACGAGAAGCCACCCGGCAGGATCACCGCCGTGCAGCCCGCGAGGTCGGCGCTCTGATGCCAGACCGGGACCGCCTCGCCTCCGACCAACTCGACGGCCCCGAGCGCATCGCGGTCACAGTTCGCCCCCGGGAAGATCACCACCGCCACCCGCGGCCGACTCTTCCCGCTCATTGCTCCCCCACGAGGCCGCTCCGGTGCGGCGCACCCCCGCTCGTCGCGCCAGGTCTGTCAAAGCTGAGCTCGGACCACGGACCACGGACCACGGACCACGGTCCTCTCATGGCAGGCGAACCTCAAACTCCTCAATGACCGGGTTTGCGAGCACCTCGCGGCACGCTTCTTCCACACGAGAACGGACGGCCGTTGCGTCCTTTCCGGCAACCTCGAGGAGCATCAGTTTGCCGACCCTCACCTGCTCGATCTCCGCGTACCCGAGGCCAGCGAGGACGCGCCGGATCGCCTCGCCCTGCGGATCCAACACCTGCTCCTTGAGCTTGACGCGAACCTCCACCACCATCCCGCACCTCCTGCCCCGCCCCGCGAGCGTCGCGGCGCCCAAGGGTACCGCGAACGAGGCGCACCCGGAAGGGTCCGGGGTGGTCTCCGTCCCTGCACTCAATCAGAGCCCGCGTCGGTTCGGGACGTGGGACCGCCTGCGTCGACGACAAGAGCCCGGTGCTGTGAGGCCACCGTCAGGCGCACGCCCGAGCCTACCAGCACGGCGGCGAGCTCGCGTTCCACCATCTCGGGACGGTTATTGGTTTGTGAGAGGTGCATTCCCACCACCGTCTCGAGCCTTGAGTGAGCGAGCCGCTCGATGGCCGCGCACGCCTGCTCGTTGGAGAGGTGCCCGGTACGGGAGGCGATGCGTTGCTTGAGGGGCCATGGGTACGGCCCCACGCGCAACAAATCACGATCATGGTTGCACTCGATCAGCAACACATGGCAGCCGGAGAGGCGCTCAGTCAAGAGCTCCGTGAACACTCCAGTGTCGGTCACGAGGCCCAACCGTCTGCCCTTGCACTCCAAGACGAAGCCGACGGGCTCCCGTGCGTCGTGGCTGGTCTGCACCGGAAGTGCGGCGATGGCCCCGACCCGCACCTGGCGCCCCGATGCGAGCGGTTCCGCACCGGAAGGAGCCGTCTGCATCGCCTCCAGAGTGCCAGGAGTGGCCAGGACCGGTACGCGGTGGCGGCGAAGAAAGACCTCGAGTCCTTTCACGTGGTCGTCGTGCTCGTGGGTGAGCAGCACGGCCCCGATGCGGTCGGGCTCGAGGCCGAGCGGCTTCATCCGCGTTACGAGCTGCCGGTACGAGATTCCGCAGTCGACCAGAACACAGGTGCCGCCTGCCTCCACCACCGTCGCGTTGCCGCCCGAGCCGGACGCCAGGACCGAGATTCTCATTTCAGGAGCCCGTCGAACCGAATCCGCCGGCGCCCCGGTCCGAGGGCGGCAGCTCGTCACGTTCGGAGAAGGCGGCCTGCACCACCGGGGCCACGACGAGCTGCGCGATCCGCTCCCCGCGCCGGATCACGTAGCTCTCGCGGCCGAGGTTCACGAGGATCACCATCAGCTCGCCGCGGTAGTCGCTATCCACGGTGCCTGGTGCGTTTGCGACCGACACGCCATGACGCAGGGCGAGACCGGAGCGCGGGCGAACCTGAACCTCGTACCCGGCCGGCACTGCGAGCACTAGGCCGGTCGGGACGGCAATCCGCTCCGACGGCGCGAGCACGAGATCGGAGGTCACCGCTGCGGCGACGTCCGCACCGGCCGCCCCAGGCGTCAAGTACCGCGGAAGCGGCAGCCCTTCCGCATGCGGGAGCCGCCGCACCCCCACCCCGACGACGCTCATGCCACCCTCAGCGACAGGACGGTCGGCAGACGCAGCGCCGCACCTGGCCCGCACACGGCGCCGGCGATTGCGTCGAGACGAATGACCCGAGCGGCGAGCGCACGCACCCGATCCGGTGTCACCTCATCGAGCCTGCGCCGTGTGGTGGCTCCGTCGAACGGCTGGCCGTGGGCGAGGAGCTCTCCGGCATGGGCCTCCATGAGCGCATCGCTGCCCTCTGCCCCGAGCACGACGCCTGAGGCCAGGGCCCGCCGCGCCAGATCCACCTCCTCGTCCGTGATCCGGCCTCCAGCGACCTCACCGAGAACGCGAAAGACCGCATCCCAGCACGCCTCCGTCTGGCGCGCGGGAGCCGAGAACGTCAACTCGAGCACTCCGGCAACGGCGGTGGCGTATACGGAGCTCCCGACCTCGTACACCAGCCCGAGCCGGTCCCGCAACTCTCGGAAGAGCCGGCTCGACGCGCCGCCGCCCAGCAGTTGGTGCAGGACACCGAGTGTGAAGATCTCGGGGTCGTCGGCGCGAAGGCCGGGCAGCACGAGGTTGGCGTAGAGCTGCTCCAAGCCGTCGCGCTCCTCGACCAGCACCCCGGCCCGCCACGTCGGGGGCGTGAGCGTTCCGGCGGAGGTCGCGAGGCTCGGGTAACGCCCCAACCTGAGGGTGATCTCACCTCTGTCAACGGGGCCGACGGCGACCAGGAGCAAGTTCGCCGGCGTGAAGCGGATGCGGTGGAAGCGTTCCAGGTCCGAGGCCTTGAACCGCTCCACGACCTCGCGCCGACCGAGCACCGGCCGCGCCAGCGGATGGTCACCCCAGCATGCCTCAAGAGCTCTCTCCGCGACCATCTCGGCTGGCGAGTCTTGGATCAGGTCGAACTCGGCTGCGACCACCTTGCGTTCGACCTCTACCTCCTCACAGAGCAATCTCGGGCGGAACACGGCATCTAGGACCAGGTCGAGTGCCTCGTCGAAGCGCTCCGCCGGGACGTGGGCGGTCACCGCGCAAACCTCGCGCGTGGTGAAGGCGTCGACCACACCGCCCAGCGAGTCGATGAGTTCGGCGATCTCCTCAGGGGTCCGGTCACCACAGCGCCTCAGCAGCAGATGCTCCAGGAGGTGCGTGATCCCAGCCACTTCGGACTCTTCGTGTGCAGACCCGGTGCGAATCCACGCTCCGACTGCGGCGGTCGCGGCGCCGGGCATTTCGTGGACGAAGACTGTCGGGGACATTGCCATCGGCGCCTAAGTGTACCAACCCGGAGGTAGGCCGTCAGGGCTTGGGCGTGGGGATGGCGGCCGGGCTACCTGGAAGCTTGAGTTTGCTTGGGTCATAGAAGAACTTCCAATCGCAGTAGCGCGTGTGACCCAAGTACAGCTTGATCGAGTTGTCGCACACCCTGGATCTCACCCCAATGATCGGTCCGACGGCGCCGTGGCCGCCAGCCGGAGGCGGGGTCGGCTGGGGCGTAGCCGCAGGGGTCGGAGACGGATTGAGTGTGGTCCCATCCTCACCCAGGAAGACCGGCAACCAGTCCGCCTTCCCGGTCATGGGATCGGTCCAGACCTTCCGGAGCACGCGTGGGTTCGCCTTGGCGAGTTCGTCGAGTTTCACAGGGAAACGAGCGAAACGGGCGCGGAAGATCCGGACCCCCTCGACCACCTGGTTACCTCGGAAGATCAGCTCTTCCTCCTTTTCCCTCCTCTGCTGGAAACTCACGGTCTCGATCGCGACCGTGAGGAAGATCGCCATCACCGCCATCATCACAACCAAGACCGCGAGGGTGAAACCCCTCTGGCGGGGGGTCCCGCGTCCCCTCCCCCTCCCACCCGGACGCTCTCGACCCCCCGTGCCCCCCCCGTTCGCCGGGAGTGAATCCCGGCTCGCGGAGCCAGGGTCTCCGCTGCCCGTCGGCATGGTCTCACCAGTCCGCATACTTC
This sequence comes from Terriglobia bacterium, assembly GCA_020073245.1. Lineage (GTDB taxonomy): Bacteria > Acidobacteriota > Thermoanaerobaculia > Thermoanaerobaculales > Thermoanaerobaculaceae > RBG-13-68-16. Next base: position 179,953 of record JAIQFQ010000001.1, read on the forward strand.
GTGCCGTCGAGCGCCGTCTGGTCGGAGCCTGAATGGATGTCGATGATTCCGGGAGCCGCCTGCTGATCCCGCTCGTCCTGCTGATCCGGTGTCACCTGTTCGAAGATGAACACCCAGGTATCCTTGGATCGGGTCACGGGATCCACGGGCACGCTGCGGAGATACCCCATGCTGACGACTTCGTCGAGGGAGGCGGGGTACCGCCCCCGGTCGGCGTGAAACTGGTCGAGACACGACCGAAGCGTGTAGAGGTCTTCTTTCAAGGCAGACTCGCGGGCGCGTTGCGGGGCGGTCCTCATAGCAGGCACCGCGATCGTGGCCAGGATGCCGATGATCGCCACCACGATGATCAGCTCGATCAACGTGAAGCCACTCTGGCGGGGGGTCCCGCGTCCGCTCCACCCCCCACCCGGACGCTCTTGACCCTCCGCGCCCTGTGCCCTGTGCCCCGTGCCCTGTCTCATGGTCACCAATCCTTGTACTTCGTGCCGTCGAGCGCAGTGCCTTGTGATAGCGAGTACACGTCGTAGACGTTCTGCCCGCCCCACGAGGTGGCGTCCATTTCATCTTGGTAGGCGCGCAGACCCCACTCGGGTTTGCCGGTCATGGGGTCGATCGGGATGCGCCGCAGGAATTTCCGTTTGGTCAACTGTCCTACGACGCTGACCCCCTGGACAAGGTCTTCGAGCGTCTTCGGATACCCCTCGGTGCCCAGCTCCACCTGGATCATCCCTTGGTCCGAGAGATGCTTGTAGTCGTCGATGGCGTTCCGCATCAGGCGCAGGTCGAGCCGAAGCTCCGATTCCCGCTCCCGTTTCATGGTGAAACGTGCCGTCGGCAGGGCGACCGCCGCCAGGATGGCGACGATCGCCGTCACCATCACGAGCTCAGCCACGGTGAAGCCGCTGCCGGTGCGTCTCACTGTGACACCTTGCCGACTCCAGCCGGGACGGCGATCACCGTTCCGTTGCGACCGATGAGGGAACCGAGTGGTCCGGCGAAGATGACCGGCAGCTCACCCGCCACGCGCGGCCGCACCGAAAGACGCGCAAGCGTGCCTTTCGCGACGAGCACATCGCTGAGATCGACCGTGATCCACCCCATGGCCGGAGTGTGCCCGACGTTCACCTGAAACTCGCCCCCGCTGCCCTGCAGTACTCCTCCCTCGACCCGTGTGACCTCGAGCCGCGCAGGGTCGTACGCCAGGTGGAGCTGGCCGCTCACCCCGACCTTGCCGGGGTCGACAACCACCTGCAGCCCTCCCTCCTGCCCAACCGCGAGGGTGAGCGGCGTCGGGTCGAAGGTCAGCAGCGCGAGGCCACCCGTGTCCGCCACACCAACGTCGGGTGCCACGCTCTGGGCGGACACCGGAGCTACGGACGCCACGCTCTCGGCGGACACCGAAGTGTCAGGGGCCGCGTCCTGGATGGTCGCCGACGACCCCGCGGCGCCCTGTCCCGAAGCTCCTCGCGGGTTAGGGTTCGTCCCTCCGCCCGGCTGGCGTGTCCGGCCCCTCCGCGATACGTTAGGCTGTGTGCCCGAATCGGACCCCGTACCCGTTGTTGATGATCTGCCCCCTTGCTGCGCCTGCGGTCGCTGCGGCGGTTCTTGGGGCGGGGGAGGCGGCGCACCGACGTTGACGTCGGCCGCGGAGCCCGCTGCCGCCGACCTTATCCGAGGCGAGTTCCCGAAGATCGTGACGCGATTCTCCGTGCCGACCCAGAGCGGGGCGAGGTCCTCCTCGGTGATGTCGGGGTAACGGATGATATGAGGTGTGAGGGTCAGCACCAAGTCCGTCTGAGTCGTGTTCTTGTATCTGTCGCCGAAAAGGGTACCGATCACGGGTAGATCGGAGAGCCAGGGAAACCCGGTCGTCGTCGAGGTCTTCGAGACCTTCGTCAATCCCGCCAGAAGCGATGTCTCGCCGTCCTTGAGGCGTATCACCGTGTCGATGTTGCGGGTGTTGATAGCTGGCTGCGTCTGACCCGAGCCGATCGAGACCTGCGCTCCGAGCTCCGAGACCTCGACCTTCATCTTCAGGGTGACCTCGTTGTTGTGGTGCACCTTCGGCTCGATGTCGAGCTTGATGCCGACGTCCTGGTAGTTGAACGCCGTGATTGGCACGATGTTGCCGCCGACCGTCTGCGTGGTGTTGAAGGTCGTTGTCGGGATCGGGACCTTCTCCCCGATGACCAGATTCGCCTTCTCCCGCTCGGTGATGCGGAGTTGGGGCTGAGCGAGGGTCTCGGCTTCGCCGGCCGACTTGATCAGATTGATCGTCACCGAGGGAACGGTCGTCGTCCACATCGAGCGGGTGATGTCCCCGATCCGGTTGAGGTAGATGGGAGAGGTGGCGGCCGTGCCTCCCACCTTCGTCGCGTCGAGTGCCGTTCCGAAGGTGTAGGTCGAGAGCCCCATGCCAATGTCGCGAAGCTTCGTGGTGTCCACCTGCAGCAGCTCGACGTCTACCAGGACCTCGGCCTTGGCCTTGTCGTTGGCGTTGATGAGGCGTTCGGCGATCGCCACCTTGTCGGCGGTGTCGCGGATCACCAGGGAGTTGAGCTGCTCGTTTGTCGCGATCCTGCGCGCGTCGATGAGCGCGCGCAGCATGTTGTTGACGTCCTTGACGTCGGCGTTGGAGAGGAAGAATGTCTTCACCACGAGGTCCTCGTAGTCGCGCCGGTTCTGCGGCGTGTCCTCCACGACGATCACGGTTTTCTCATCGAACACCTTGTAGAAATGGCCGGCCGCCTCGACCACGGACTCGAGAGCCTGCCGTGCGGTCACGTTCCGCAACTCGATCGTGAGCTTGCTGTCCTTCATCTTGGGGTCGAAGAGGAAGTTGATTCCGAACGCCTGGCCGATCGCCTTGTAGATGTCGCGCAGGTTCGTCTCTTTCGGGAACGACAGGCTCATGGGCTCGTCGGAGGCCGGGTTCAGGATCGGGGGTTTGACCTTCATCTCCGCCGCGGCCTTCTTGATCTCCGCCAGTTTCGATGCTCCCCCCTCCTGATTCAGGACGGCAAGATCCTTGCGCACTTTGGCCAGCTCCACCTCGGCGTACTGGTGCGTCGGGTCGAGCTGCACGGCGAGTTCGAGCTCGGTCTGGGCCCGGGCGAGCTCCCCTGCTTCCTTGAAGCGCATCCCACGCCGGAAATGGTCCTCGCCGGCCTTCAGGCGCGCCTTCTGGAGCGCCATCTTGAAGTGCACGTTCCCGGGTTCGCGAGCCAGCGCTTCCAGGTAGTAGTAGACCGCCGCATCCCAATTCTCGGAGACTATGGCATCGCTCGCGCGCCGTTCGTACCGAAACGTGGCGCAGCTCGACATCGTCCCCACGGCAGCCAAGAGGACCATCGTGAACCCAAGGAGCTTCTTCGTCACACTCACCTCGCAAGCGCAACCTTGCTTGTAACGTTCGCCGGGTATCCCACAAAGCCTATGGTCACGCCTGTAGCGCTGACCTCGCGAACGATGAACTTGCCCTTCACACTCTCTCCTATCGGTACAGCCAGCACATCTTCACCATCGCGGAAGACCGCGACCTGAAGGCGATCCGGGCCAAGCCATCCCAGGTAGCTGAGCGGGAACTTCGGGGGCGGAGGCAGGATCCACTTGCCGTTCACATAGATCCCTTCCGGCGTCGGTGTGGGGAGGGGTGGCCGTGTCGGCAGCGGAGTAGGGGTGGGCCGGTGATCGGGAGTCGGCGTCGGTGGAGCGCCGAACGTGAAGAGGTTCCTGCCGGATGCCGGCGTCGGCACCACGCGTTCCTTCGATCTGTCCCATCCCAGGGCAGGCACCGCGTAGCTGCCGACCTGTATCGCCCTTCCACCCCTGGCTGCGCTGGCCGGGACGAGTGCCGGACGGAGTCTGACGGCAATCACGACGGCCAGCGCGACCAGGAGCAGGGCGAGAGCGGCGACGTTCTTGGGATTGGTGTTATTGGCCACCGGCCACCTCGTGGACGCCGAGTTGCTTCATGAGCCCCTCGTCAAGATCGGAGAAGTAGGTTCCGACCACGAGCTGAACACCCACCTCCAGGGAGGATGCGCTGGCATCTCCTCGCAACGCCAATGCGTCGAGCAGTACGAACTGCGGGGAGCTCTCGAGCAGGAAGGCGCAAGTGCGGATCTGTTCGTAACTCCCTTTGACCCCATAGCCCGCGGTGAAGTAGACGAGGCCGGACTTCTCCTCGCGGTGAGCAAAGTAGCCAACGTGCTCGACCCTGAGACCCGCATCCTGCGTCCGCTTGAGAACATCGGTGAGGAAAGGCACGAGCCTTTCCTTCATCGGTGCCATCTCCTGCTGACGCAGGGCGCCGAGGTTCTCCTTGAGGTCCGCGAGCGCCTTTTCGGTGCGATCGAGCTGACCTGCTTGGCTCTGCAGTCTGGACACCGCCGCCCCGGCGTCCGAGACCTGCTGGGTGAGCACGGAGCCCCTCCCGAGCAACGCCCCTCGCAGGCCGGCAAGCCACACAACGTTGAGCACCACGACCGCGGCCGGAGGAGTCCACAGGTACCAAAGGCGGAACCAGGCGCCGCGACCGTTCATGTTCGTTTCTCCGGCCAATACCGAACGGTGAGGGCAAACTGATACCCCTTCCCGTTCGTGGCTGAGGGAGCCTCTTCGTACCTCGGCAGCGGATCGGAGAACTTGGAATCGGTGAAGAGCACGGCCAGGAGTCTAAGCCACGCCTCACGTCCAGTGGCCAGGCCCTCCAGGTCGACTTGAATGGCACCGGTCTTGTCCACCTTTGGGGTGATCTGTACCAGGCGGATGTCCCACGGAACCACGCGCTCCAGGTCGGCAAGCAGCTGGCTCCAGACCAATCTCCGACGAGCTACGACTACTTGGAGGGAGCCGGTTTCCAACTGAAGCGTCTTCCACGCCACGGCTGCGAGTTGTCTGTCCCTCGATTGGACCTGGGCTACGAGCTCCGCTCGTTTCGCCTGCGCCTGCCGGAGCGCCTCGGCGGCCGACTTCTCCCTGCCACGGACCGCGATGAGATCCGCCAGGCTAACGATCGTGAGCGTCAAAGCGACCACCGCCAGAGCACCCCCGGTCACCCACACCGGCCGTACGTCCAGGAACGGGCTGGCCGCCAGGTTCGGCCGCTTCATCGCGCCTCCCCACCCCACGCGGTCCCCAGGAGCGACCACAGACTGACATCGCGGCTACCGACTTCTACGGGCACCCTCCCCGCCCCGACAGCGAGCCTGTTCACTACCACGTTGGTCTCGCCGTCCGCCCATCGCTCGACCTCTGCGACAGCCTCACCATCGGCCGAGACGAGCCAAACCACCACAGGCCCGATGAGCTTCACCTGCTCGCGAGCGTGGGCGAGCGTCCGAGTGAGCTCACGAGTTATGAACAACTCCGCACGCCGCGCATCGGCGGGCAGAGGTTTGTGCCGGAGGAGAACCGGTTTGCCCCCGGCCAGCACCACGAGAGCGAGCGCGCGCTCCTCCACGACGGCGAGCACCACCGGGGTGGCCGAGGCCGGAAGCAGCGCCGTGAGGGCCACCGCCGCCGGCTCGATCCGCCCGATGTGGACGCCCGCCGCGGTGAACACCTCCTCCACCGTCGCCAGGGGACGTTCGAGCGCGAGGACCACGAGGATACGGCCCTCCTCACCGCTGGGAATGAAGTCAAGCCGGACATCCTCCGGTCTGCACGGCAGCAGCTTCTTGAGACGCCAACGCACCACCTCCTCCGCCTCGTCCCGCGGTTGAGGCAGCTCGCCGGGTTCCAGCACGACGCTGCGAATCCAGGCGTTCGGGATCACGAGACCTGCCTGCTTGGGGACCTTGTCGAGTCGCCGAGTGAGGGCGGAGAGGGAACCGGAGAGTTCCTGCCGGTCGACCTGGAGTAGACCGATCGGGCCGAGCCGAAACCAGTCGCTGGGGAGCGGTGCCCGTTCCACGCGCACGAGCGCATTTCGCCGGCCGTTCAGCCGCCCGTAGACGAGCTCATCATCGCCCGGCGCGAAGGCGTGAACGGGAGGGGGCGTGCGCAACAGCGTCAGGACGTTCATTCGACGAAGGTCACCTTGTTGACTTCCTTGAGGGTCGTCACGCCAGCAAAGACACGCTCGAGTGCCGATTCCCGGAGGAACTTCATCCCCTCTGCCCTGGCCGCACGCTTGATTTCGGCCGCCGGACGCTTCTCGAGGATCAGGGCCCTGATGTTGTCGGAGAGATCCATCAGTTCGCAGATCGCGCTCCGCCCCAGGAAACCGGTCCCGTTGCATTCGAGGCAGCCGGCGCCCTCGAAGAAGGTGACGCCCCGAACGGCCTCGGCCGACAACCCGGACTCCTCCAGGAGCTGGGGCGAGATCTTCGCGGGTCGTCTGCAGTGTGGACAGATGCGGCGGACCAGGCGTTGAGCCAGCACGCAGTTGAGCGCCGAGACGAAGTTGTACAGGTCCACGTTCATGTTGAGGAAGCGACCAAGCACGTCGACCACGTTGTTGGCGTGGACCGTGGTGAACACCAGGTGGCCGGTGAGCGCCGACTGGACAGCGATCGCGGCCGTCTCCTCGTCACGAATCTCGCCGACCATGATCTTGTCGGGATCGTGGCGGAGGATGGACCGCAGCCCGCGGGCGAACGTAAGGCCCTTCTTCTCGTTGACCGGAATCTGGGAGACCCCGGGGAGTTGGTACTCGACCGGATCCTCGATGGTGATGATCTTGTCCTCCACCGAGACGATCTCCGAGAGGCAGGCGTACAGCGTCGTGGTCTTGCCCGAGCCGGTCGGCCCCGTCACGAGCACCATCCCGTACGGCTCGCGGATGAACTTGCGGAGTTTGCGCTTGGTGTCCTCGTCGAATCCGACCACATCCAGGTTCAAGGTCCGGAACTCTTTGTTGGCCGACTCCTTGTCGAGAATGCGGATGACGCAGTCCTCGCCATGGACCGTCGGCATGATCGACACTCGGAAGTCGATCGTGCGGCCCTTCAGGCGCAGCTTGAACCGCCCGTCCTGCGGGATGCGCTTCTCCGCGATATCCAGCTCGGACATCACCTTGATGCGGGAGATGATCGTCGAGTGGTAGCGCTTGTCGATCGGCTCCATCGCTTGATAGAGCACGCCGTCCACGCGGTACTTGACGATCACTTCGTTCTCGCGGGTCTCCACATGAATGTCGGAGGCTCGCCGCTGAATTGCGTTGAACACGATGGTGTCGACCAGCTTGATGATCGGCGACGTGTCGGCGGTGATCGACTCCATGGAGAGGGCTTCCTCTCCGTTTTCCCGCTCCTGGACGAGCTGGATCTTGAAGTCCTCAGTCGCCTCGTCGAGGACGCGTTGAGTCGATTCCGACTTCTCCAGGATTTCAGCGATCTTGCCGGCCGGCCCCACCTTCACCTCAACCGGCGCACCGATCGCCAATTCGACCTCGTCCACGGCCAGAACGTTGGAGGGATCGGCCATCACGACCACAACGACGTCTCCCTGCCGCTCAACCGGCACGAACTGGTACCGGATCATCACGTCCACCGGGATCTGGCGGAACAGCTCGGGATCGCCCCGATAGTCCAGGAGATCGTCGTACGGAAGGCCGACACGATCGGCCAGCTCCGCCGCACGCTTGCGATCCTCCTCGTCCCGCGGGAGTCCGCGGAAGTACTTTTGAGCCACCGTGCTGATGTCTTCTGCCATACGCGACCTCACTGAACCTTTTGCATCAACGTGAACATCGGATAGTACACAGACAGCAGCAGCATCGAGACCACGCCGCCCATGATCACCAACACGGCCGGCTCGATCAGCGTGACCACGCGCGCCAGCTGCACCTCGATCGACTCGTCGTAGAACTGGCTCACGTTTATAAGCATGCCCTCGAGCGCCCCCGTTGCCTCGCCAACCTGCACCATGGCGATCGACAACTCAGGGAAGAGACCCGTAGCCTCGAGCGAGGTCCACAGCGCCTGGCCCTCCCGCACACGGGGGGCGACCCGGGTCAGCGGCGCTCCTATGGCGCGGTTCGTCACGGTCCCGCTTGCGATCTCCAGAGAGTTGACGAGCGGCGTGCCGCCACTCAGGAGCGTACCGAGCGAACGCACGAACTGGGACAGCGCAAAAAGATGAAGGATCCGCCCGATGAATGGGATCTTGAGCTTTGCGCGGTCGATCGCGATCATTCCAGCATCGGTTCGGAACCAGCGCCGTGAAAGCAGGTAGGCAACCACCAGCCCGCACAGGATGTAGAGGATGTTGTGTTGGGTGAAGTCCGAGACACCGAGCACGATCTTCGTCGGGAGCGGGAGTTGGGCGGAAAACCCCGTGTAGAACGCGGCAAAACGCGGAATCACGTACGTCACGAGCAACACGATGAGTGCGGTCGAAAGCGAGAGCAGCACCACTGGGTAGGTGAGCGCCGACTTCACCTTCCTCCAGACTGCTTCGAGCATCTGCTGATGGTGGATGTAGCGCGTCAGCACGCTTACGAGCTCGCCGGCGCGTTCCCCGGCCAGGACCGTGGCGCAGTACAGCTTTGGAAAAACTCCCCCTTGGGCTGAAAAGGCGTCGGAGAGAGAGACGCCACTGCGTACGTCCTCGAGGATGCGGGTGAGCACTTCACGGAAGTATGCGCCGCTCTGTGAGCGCTGCAGCAGCTCCAGAGACTGCAGGATCGGCATGCCGGCCTTGAGGAGGGTGGCGAGCTGTTGATTGAAGATCAGAAACTGGAGTGAGCCCAGGCGTTCTCGGCGCCCGAAGAAAGGGAGCCGGAACGGGCCACGGTGCTCCCGGATCCGGAAGACGGCGAACCCCTTGGCCTCCAGGTCGCGCCGGAGCGCATCCTCGGTCAGAGCACGGTGACGCTGCTCCAGGACCGTGCCCTCGGCCGTCCCTACCCGCACGACGTACTCGGTCACTGTCTCTCCGCCCGCTCCGCAAGCAGGATCAGGAAAAGTGCTTTGTGGGCGTCCTCGCTGCGTGCGCTGCCCAGCACGGAGTGCTGGTTCATGAGAAGTGTGACCGTCGAGCGCACCATCGGGCGAAGCACCTCGGCTTTGTCCTTGTCCAGGTCGCGACGCGTGAGCTCGAGCTGGGCGAGCTGCACCCGTTTCGCATCCTGCGGCACGCTCCGCACCACGAAACGCAACTGGTAGTGCTCGCCGGCCGCCGTCTCCACGGTGCTGCCGTCCGCGGCTGTCACCTGCACCGAAGCGACCTCCTGATAGTTCGTGAACGGAAAGAGCTGGTGCAGTCTCTCACCCAGCTCCGGGATTGCGGGCGCTGGCTTCTCCGGCGGTCCCGACTCCCTGGACGCGAGGAACACCCGGACCCGCACCTTGTACACCTGCGGCGTCACGTCCCACCTCGCCAGCGCTTCAGTGACCTGCTTCAGGACCTCTGGCGTGTCGCGAACCGTGATGGCGTTCAAGCTGGGCTGCAGCAGCACGCTGCCTTCGGGAGAGAGCAGCGGCTCGACCAGCGTCGCGGCTTCATGGGCCGGTCGAAAGTGCAACTTGAAGACGCGCAGGCTCTGATCGGCAGCAACGACACTGGCTGCCGCCAGAACGGCCACAGCGACCCATACCCTGCCCAACTACAGCTCCAAATGCGGATCCACGATGAACGCCACCTGGATCGCGTCGCCCGACTGAGAAGCCGGGGTGAGCTCGTAGAGCCAAACCCCGTCGCCGTCCACCTCGACGAAGGCCGGATCGGCCGCGACCGGGCGGGTGTGTGAAGCCACCGCGGAAGCCTGGACATCAGCAGTTGCGGCCGGCTTGACCAGCTGCCGGACAACCACCGCGCCGCCGAAAAAGGCCACCAGCAGTGCGGCAGCGGCCGCCAGAAGCCGGGAGCGGACCCGGACCATCTTCCGCTCAAGTCGGCGCTGGTGGATCTGCGCCATGACCTCGCCCACGAAGCGCTCGTCATCCGGCGGGCCGGGCTTAGTGGCTACCGCCCAGGCGAACGTCAGCGCGGGATCGCGGGCCGTCACGACGTCGCGGCACGCCAGACAGCCTGCAAGGTGCGCGCGCAGCTCGCGCTCGAGCTCCGGTGCGAGTTCGAGCGCGACGAACCTCGGCGCCAACCGGCGCGCCTCGAGACAGCTCATCATTGGCCACCCCCCTTCGGGAGGTATTCGGGATAGCGCGCGGCCAGCGCCTTGCGCAGCGTCGCACGAGCCTGGAAGACGTGATTGCGGACGGTCGCTTCGCTGCAGCCCAGCGCGCCGGCCACCTCGTTCGTTGCCATGCCTTCCACTTCGCGCAGCACGAACGCCGCGCGCTGCGTCGGCGTGAGGAGCTCTGCAAGCTCCGCAAAGATCCGGCGCACCTCGCCCTCCGCAAGATCCTGGTGGGCGCTGGGAGTCACAGAGTCCCCGACCAGCCGCAGGTGAGCGGCGTGGGTGCGGTCACGACTATCGCGGGAGCGCAGCACGTCAATCGCGAGGTTCGAGGCAATCCGGTACACCCAGGTCGAGAACGCCCAGGCCGCGTCGTACTTCGAGAGGTTCTCCCAGGCGCGCACGAACGCCAGCTGAGCGATGTCGCGCGCCTCCTCGTCGTCGCCCAGGATCCTTGCGGCACACCGGCGCACCCCGCCCTGGTGGCGGCGGACCAGCAGCGCGAACGCGGCTTCATCCCCGTCGCGCGCCAGCGCCGCCAACTGCCGATCGTCGTGCTCGGCGCTCACTTTCTCCCGGGCCAGCAGACGCAGAACCCCCATCCCAATTCCAACCTCCGCACCGTATACGGCCCCGCGCCCGCAACCGTTGGGTGCGCCGGAAGTATAGCTCCTGGAGAGAGGAGGCGTGTGAGAGCGGTTGACACCCGGACCATCTCTTGGTAGGTTTCCGGTCCTCGGTGGGGCCGTAGCTCAGCTGGGAGAGCGCTTGAATGGCATTCAAGAGGTCGCCAGTTCGATCCTGGTCGGCTCCACCACTATCTATTGCGGGGGGCTTTGCGGCTCCCCACCCTTCTCCCCGCCGCAAAAGTGCCCCCCGAACCCCCCACGCTCCGGCGAAGTGAATTCGCCTCCGCTCGGTTTCTCCTTGCGAGCGACTGCCCGAGGGCTTTGCGGCCCCCCACCCGGCCACGTGAGACTCCAGCATCCGCTGCTCGTCCCGCCTCTCGAGTCTCTGCGAACCTCCTCCGCTAAGCGCAGCGACCGCGACAGAGCCGGTGTTAGACTCGGCCCGGAAGCGCACGGGGCCTGGTGGCTCTCGCGGTCTTCAAAACCGTTGCTCCGTGCCGTCGCGGCACGGAGGGTGGGTTCGATTCCCATGCGCTTCCGCCACCTTCCCGAGGTCGCTTCGAAGCACTCACCGTGACGACCCGCAGAGAAGATCGGGCGCAGAGGGGCAGAACGGACACGATGAAACCGTTCGAGGCACACACCGAAGAGTTCAGAGTGAAAAGTTGAGAGTTGAACGACGGGGCAGCGTTCCCGGGGATTGAGAATCTCCAGCCGGCCACCCAAGACCGGCAACTGCTCGCCATTACTTCCGAAGCCGTAGCTCTTCACTCCTAACTCTCAACTCTTAACCCTTCTAGGTTCCTCCGCTCCCCTACCAGTGTTCTCTCAGCTCGCCAACACAGATCCTCCAAGCCGGCCCTGTCCACGTGCGTGGTACCATCGGCCCCGTGACACAGGAAGCGCGCCATATCTTCGTGGGCGATCTGGCCGAAACGCCTATGCCGGAGATGCTTGCCACAATTCACCGCAATCGCGTCCCAGGCGTACTGGAGGTTCAGCTCGGCGACTTCAGCAAGCGCGTGTTCATACTCGGTGGGGACATCATCTTCGCTTCTTCGACCAATCGCGGCGAGTCGTTGGGTGACTCCCTCCTGGCCTCCGGCCAGATCACCGTCACGCAGTACCGCGAGTCCGCCTTGAAGTTGCTCGCCCGTCCCGGCAAGAGGCACGGGCAGGTACTGGTGGAGATGGGGTTGCTCACCGAAGCGGAGATGCGTGCGGCGGTGCTCCAACAGGTACAGCGGATCGTCTGGAGCCTCTTCGACCTCGCCGAGGGTTTGGTCGCCTTCACGCTCGGCGAGGACCGGGCGGACGAGGTCTACAAGCTGCGCATCCCGACGCCACGGGCGGTCCTGCATGGGTGCAAGACCATGGCCGACGCCAAGCGGTTGGTGACCAGGCTGGGTGGGAAGACGTCGCTGTTCTCACGGCCACCGATGGCCGAGCACCTCAAAGACTTTCAGCTCGAGGCAGGCGAGGAGGATCTGCTCAACCTCGTGGACGGTCGTCGGACGCTGTTCGAGCTCTGCGATGGGGGGCCGTTCTCGGCGGGTCTGAACGCCCGCGTGCTCTACGCCTTCAGCTGCCTGGGCCTGATCAAGAAAGAGAAGGAAGCCCCCGCCGGGATCCGCGTCCAGGTCCCCTCGACAGACCCGACGTCTTGATGTAGAATCTCAGTCCAGGGTGCTCAGATCGCGCCCGGAGGCGTGCCATGCCGTTGTACGAGTACCGCTGCACAAGCTGCGGGGAGCGCACCGAGGTTCTGCAGCGCCTTGGGGCCGCCCCGCCCTCGCAGTGCGCGCGCTGCGGCGGAGCCCTCGAGAAGCTCAGCTCTGTGCCCGCCCTGCAGTTCAAGGGGACGGGCTGGTACGTGACCGACTACGCCAACCGCAGCGCGAGCGCCGACAGCAAGGACTCTCCCCCCTCGGTAATCACCAAGACAGAGACGAAGTCCGAGAGCACGTCCGCGGCCAAGCCGGCGGACAAGCCAGCCGCCAAGCCTGCGACCTCCGAAACCGCACCCAAGACGACCTGATCCGAATCCGTCTTCACAAAGTCCCTCGGACCTTGGCGGCGTCGATCGTCTTCCACTGCGTGGAGGCTCTCTTTCTTGCCCCTGGGGTGCGGCGCCGCTCGGGCCGTGCTCGCCCCCGCTCGCCGCGGCCCTCGAGTCCGGCGCCCGCGACCGCAGAAGCGCGATCCGGGACGGGGCCCCTCGGTGTCCGCGAGAAGCAGCGGCACCGGCACCCCGTCCCGGCTCGCGCGTGCGGTGACCCGCGGTCGCCGGACCAATGGCGCCACACCCCAGGGGCGCATTGAATACCCCCCACCCGCAAGTTGGCAGGTCTTTGCTGCTAGATCACCGAATCGGACTGACAGGAAGAGTCAGCAGGACCTCCGCGGAGCGGGAGGGTGGGGGCCAAGACCGCCCCTGGGGCGGAGGCGAGTTTCGACGCCGCGTGCGGGCACCGAGCGGGCGCCCTGCGGTGGGGTGTCGCTGGCCCCGACCGAGCGTGCCTCATACGAGGGCGGGGAACAGCAAGGGGCCCCACCGCGGGGCGTCCCTGCTCGGTCGCATGCGGTGCCGTGTCTGAGGGCCGCGCTCGATGCGCGGCCCGATTGACGCGCCGGAGCCCGAGGGGCAAAGAAAAACAGGCACGAAGTGCCAAGAGGCAATGTTGAATTTGCTCGATTGGGAAAGCAGGTGGGGCAGAGAGGTGCGTGAGGCGAAGCCTCGTTCAGCGGACGCGGCGCCACACCCCAGGGGCAAGAAAGAACGCCTCCACGCAAGTGGAAGAAGAAGTCGCGGGACGATCGACGGCGAGCGAAGCGGTCAGGTCCGGGGAGGTTGCCCGAAAAGCTCTTCGAGCACCTTGCGGAAACCGGCTCCCAACTCGGGGTGCTGCAGGGCGATCTCGACCGTCGCACGGAGGAAATCGGCCTTGTTGCCCGCATCGAACCGGCGGCCGGGGAATGTGCAGGCGTAGAGCGGCCCGGCGGCGAGCGATCTCCGCAGTCCCTCCGTCAGCTGAATCTCCCCGGCCCGGTCGGGCGGCGTCGCGGCCAGCGTCCGCAGCACGTCATGGGTGAGGACGTAGCGGCCGATGATTGCGAGGTTCGAAGGTGCCTTCGCCGGCTCCGGCTTCTCCACCAGGTCGCGCACACGCCAAACCCCGGGTTCGACGAGGTCACCCGCGACACAGCCGTAGTGGCGAATCTCGGCCTGTGGGACCTCCATCACCGCGATGACCGGGGCGCCGGTCTTCCGTGCGAGTTCTGCCAAACGCCCGATCGCCGGCGGCTGGCCGACGATGATGTCGTCGCCCAGCAGCACAGCGAAGGGCTCGTCTCCGAGCACTGGCGCGGCCTGCAGCACGGCGTGCCCGAGCCCGAGCGCCTCCTTTTGCCGCACCGCCACGACCTGAACCATCGCGCCCACCTTGCGGACGGTCTCCAGGAGATCGAGCTTGCCCCGCTCGGCCAGGAACGCCTCGAGGCGGAGGTTGCGGTCGAAGTGGTCCTCGATCGCGGACTTTCCTTCGGCGGTGACGAAGATCGCGGTCTCGACACCCGCGGCCACGGCCTCCTCGACCACATACTGCACGGCCGGTTTGTCCACGATCGGGAGCAACTCCTTCGGGATGGCTTTCGAGGCCGGCAGGAAACGCGTGCCGTACCCCGCAACCGGGAAGACCGCGCGGCGCAGGTTCATTTCTTACCTCCGGCTGCCGGATAGCCCGGGACGTCTCGGAACTGCAGTAGCGAACCGGGACGCACACCGTGGGCATCGGCAAATCCGGCGTTGACCTCCAGTACGGCGCGCCCGGGTCTGGACGGTTCGTAGTTCGGGCAAGGATCGAATCGGCAGGGCTGGACGTGCGTGTGCACGTCGACCACCTCCCCGGAGGTGGACAGCCAGATCATGTCGAGCGGGATGAAGGTGTTCTTCATCCAAAAAGCCACCCGGCTGTCAACGTCGAAGAGAAAGAGCATTCCGTGATCGGCAGGAACGCTGTCCCGGAACATGAGGCCGTTCTGCCGCTCCTGGTCCGTCACCGCGAGCTCGAGGCTGACCCGGAACCCGTCAGGCGCTACGCAAACCGGTTGGACGGGCGCCAGGGCCGCCGCGATCGCGAGGGCGAAGGTGATCACTGTCTAGTCCTCCGTCGTGAGGTTGTACTTCTCTGCGTGGTACCGAAATGCCCGATAGGTCATATGGAGCAGACGGGCGGCATCCTTCTGCACGCCGCCACATCGCTCGAGCGCCTGCCGCATCAGCTCCCGTCGCATCCCATCGAGGTGCACCTCGATGTCGAGACCGTCCTCCGGCAGAGCGGCCATGATGGGCAGGGGACCCGCGTCCGGCTTGCTCCCAAGGATGCTCGGCGGCAAGGAGCTGACCGTGATGAGATACGAGCTCTCGGTCGCCACGGTACGCTCGACGACGTTCTCGAGCTCCCGGACGTTCCCCGGCCAGGAATAGTTCTCGAGCACGGCCATCGCGTCCCGGTGGATCTCCTTGGGCTCCGTTCCGAGATGGTCGCCCGCACGCTTCACGAAGTGCCGCACGAGGTCCGGAATGTCCTCGCGGCGCTGGCGAAGCGGCGGAACGTGAAGATTGATCACGTCGATCCGGAAGTACAGATCCTCTCGGAATTTCGCCTCTTCGATCAGAATCCTCAGATCTCTGTTTGTCGCGGCGATCACCCGCGCGTCGACCTCGAACTCGCGGTTGCCTCCAACCGGCCGGACCTTCCTGTCCTGCAGGACCCGCAAGAGTTTCACTTGTGTGTTTGGGGTGAGTTCGCCGATCTCATCGAGGAAGAGCGTGCCGCCGTCCGCCTCGCGCATCAGGCCCTGCTTGTCGCGCACGGCTCCCGTAAACGAGCCACGAACGTGGCCGAATAACTCGCTCTCGAAAAGGCCTTCGGGCAGCGCCCCGCAGTTGACGGGCACGAAAAGTCTGCCCGCGCGCGGCGAGGCCGTGTGGATCGCACGCGCGAGCAGCTCTTTGCCGGTCCCCGACTCACCCGTGATCAAGACGGTCGCGTCGCTGCGCGCAACCTGCGGGATGCGCTCCAGGACCGGCCACATCGCACGCGAGCGCCCGATGAAGGCGAACGTCTCCGGGGCCGGGGTCGCGGCCGTACGCGTTTGCATCTGCTTCTCGATGACGAGTTTCAGCTCATCGATGTCAAAGGGTTTGGAAAGGTACTCCACCGCACCTTCGCGCAGCGCGGTGAGCGCCTGCGCGGGTGTGTTGTGCGCCGTGACCACCACGAACTTCGTGTCCGGATGGCCGGCGTGGTAGGAGCGCACGAGGTCGAGCCCGTTGCCATCCGGCAGAACGATGTCGCAGATCACGAGGTCAAACGTGGTCTTGCCGAGGAGTTGCATCGCCTTGGCGTACGTTTCTGCCTCCCGCACGTCGTAGCCCTCCGCCTCGAGGACGATCCGGAGCACCTCGCGGATGTTGGGCTCGTCATCAACGACCAAGAGGTGGCCTGTCAAATCGCCTCCAGGGGAAGTCGGAGGGTGAAGGTCGTTCCCGTGCCGATCTTGCTCTCCACCAGAATGTCCCCGCGGTGGTCGCTCACGATCGAGTAGACGACCGCGAGCCCGAGACCCGTTCCGCCCTTCCGAAAAGCCTTGAACGGCTGGAATATCTCCTGAATCTGCTGAGGCTCCATGCCCACTCCCTCGTCCTTCCACCGGATCAGATAGTCGTTGCCTTCGGGCCCTGCCTCGACGCGCATCGTACCACCCGAAGGCATGGCCTGAATGGCGTTCCGGGCGAGGTTGTAGAAGGCCTGCCGCAGCTGTTGAGCGTCCGCGAGCACGGGCTTTGCGTGCGGAGTGATCGTGGCCGAGATCCGGTGTCTGTCCGTCACTTCGGGAGAGTTGGCGAAGAGGGTGAGTGTCTCATCCAGGGTGCGGGCGATGTCGCACGGGCCTCGCTGTGGGTCGGGCGGCCGCGCGAAGCCGAGGAACGACTCGATGATGTCGGAGAGGCGCCGCGACTCTTCGACGATGATGCGGGACAGTTTGTGCTCCTTGGGGCCCAACGCCGGCACTTTGCCGAGCACCTGGGCCGAGCCGGATATCGACGCGAGGGGGTTGCGGATCTCGTGAGCAATCCCGGCCGCCATCTCGCCCACCGCCTCCATCCGTTCCCTCAGGCGCTCGCGTTTGGTCGTCTCCCGAACCTCGGTGAGGTCACGGAAGTGGACCACAAGGCCCACGAGTGTGCCGGCCGAATCCGTGAGCGCGGTGACGGTGCAACCCACGGGCACGCTTCCTCCCACCACGCTACCCTCGAGCCGTACGGGGGAGCCGAGTTTGAGACGTTGGAGCACCCTGGGCCACTGGACGTTCTCCAGCGGCAACAGTGTCGACAGATGTCTGCCCTCGAACGGCCCGGCGTCCCGGAGAATCCTGTAGGCAGCCGGGTTGGCCAGCACTACACGGCCTTCGACATCGGCGGCAAGAACGCCCGAGTCCACCGAGCGCAGGACGTCGGCCGAGATTGCGAACAGCCGAGCGCTGGCTTCCCTTTCGCCCTTCAGCCTTGACTCCGCCCGCTGGAGCGAGTGAGCGAGGTAGGAAGTGAGCATCGCGACGATGGCGAAACCGGTGCCGGTCACGAAGATCTGGAAAACCATGGCGGAGCGCCCGAGCGGGGGCACGACCGAACCGTAGCTTGACGGCCTGACCAGGCCGAACCCGATTGCTTCGGCCATGGCGCCGTACAGCACAAACGCTCCGCCCGCCACGGTGAGGGCTCCCCTCAGGCCGTACATCAGAGCGCCGATCGCCACCGAGATGAGAAACAGGAAGACGAACGGCGACGCCGGCCCGCCGGTCAGGTACACCAGCGTGGCAAGGATGACGAGGTCACCGGTGAGCTGGAGTGCGCCGTGCAGCCGCGGCGGCACCCGGAGAACCCACAGGAGGATCCATAGGAGAGAGATCGCATAGGTCAACCCGGCAACGTGCACGAGCGGCGCGATTGGCAGGATCTCCTCGGTCGTGCTCTGCACGAGGAGAGCGCCAACCAGCAGCGCCGAGACCGCAACGAGACGCAGGCCGAGCAGCCATTTTGCGACCCGCTCGGTCGGGAAAGCCGAGAGCTCGAGGCCGCCGCCGGAGACGACCCGGCGCGGCATCTCTCCCATCACCCGATCTTCGAGATCAGGGAGAACATCGGGAGGTACATCGCGATTACGATGCCGCCGACCACGATGCCCAGGAACAGGATCATGATCGGCTCGATCAGTTTCATCATCCCGGCGACCGCCGTGTCAACCTCGTCCTCGTAGAACTCGGCGATCTTGTTGAGCATGGTGTCCATCGCGCCGGTCGCTTCGCCGACCGAGATCATCTGGACCACCATCGGCGGGAACTGCTTCGTGGTCTTGAGCGGCTCGGCAAGCGACTTCCCTTCCTCGACCTGCTTCCGCACTTCCAGGATGGCGCGCTCGATGACCGCGTTGCCGGACGTCCTCGCGGTGATCTCCAGGGACTCGAGTACCGGCACACCAGCCGAGAGCAGCGTTCCGAGGGTGCGGCAGAAGCGCGCCACCGCGATCTTCCGAAGCACAAGCCCCAGGATGGGCGTCTTGAGGAGCAACCCGTCGATGACCAGCTTCCCCTGCTCGGTTGCGTAGTACCGCCGCAGAGCGTATAGCGCCGCACCGATGACTCCGAGAATCAGCCACCAGTAGCGTCCTACGAACTTCGACATGGCAACGACGATTCGGGTCGGCAGCGGTAGATCGGCACCGAGGGAAACGAATAGCGCCCCGAACACCGGAATCACCTTCCACAGGATGACGTAGACCACCAGGGCGGCGATGCTGATCACCGCGACCGGATAGATCAAAGCGGACTTCACCTGCGCCTTCAGACGAGCGTTCTTCTCGATGTACGTCGCGAGGCGCTGCAGGATCGTGTCCAGGATACCGCCCGCCTCGCCCGCTGCGACCATGTTGACGAACAGATCGTTGAACGCCTGGGGATGCTTCTTCATAGCGTTGGCGAGAGAGGAGCCCGACTCGACGTCCTCGCGGACCTGGAGAACGATGCGCTGGAAAGCCTTGTGCTCCTGCTGCTCGCCGAGGATCTGCAGGCATTGGACCAACGGGAGACCGGCGTCGATCATCACCGAGAACTGGCGCGTGAAGACCGCGAGGGTCTTTTCATCGACCCCCCGGCGGAGCTTTGGCAGGGCGATTTCCTTCCCCTTCTCCTTGACGGTGATGGGAACGATTTGCTGCCGCCGTAGTACGGCCAGCACGGCGTCCTTGTTGTCCGCGACGAGAACGCCGCCCTGCGGACGCCCCCCGCGATCACGGCCTTTCCATTCGAAGCTCGGCATGGCCTAACTCCTCCCGGATACGCGTGGCGACGCTCCTGGTTGGACGACCCCGGTGCCACGGTTGATCATGTCCTGCAACTCCTCCGGATTGGAACTGTACGACAGCGCGATCTGAAGCGTGATCAGTCGCCGCTGGTAGAGCGTCGCCAGAGACTGATTGAACGTCTGCATCCCGAACTTGAGCTGTCCCGTCTGCATCGTCGAGTAGATCTGGTGCACCTTGTCCTCGCGGATCAGGTTACGGATGGCGGCGTTGGGTATCAGCACCTCGCAACACAGGACGCGCCCCTTGCCGCCGGCGCGCGGCAAGAGCGCCTGACAGATGATGCCCTCGAGAACGAACGAGAGCTGCGCGCGGACTTGCGGCTGCTGGTGCTCCGGGAAGACGTCGATGATCCGGTTGATGGTTTGTGGCGCCGAGTTGGTGTGCAGCGTGGCGAAGGTGAGGTGGCCGGTCTCCGCGATCTGCAGGGCGGCCTCGATGGTCTCGAGGTCGCGCATCTCTCCGATGAGGACCACGTCGGGGTCCTCGCGGAGCACGGACCGGAGCGCATTCGGGTACGTCAGGGTGTCGGCGTGGAGCTCCCGCTGGTTGACCATCGCCTTCTTGTGACTGTGGAGGTACTCGATCGGGTCTTCGATCGTGACGATGTGGAGGGGGTGCTCGGCGTTGACCTTGTCGATCATCGCGGCCAGCGACGTCGACTTGCCGCATCCGGTCGGGCCGGTCACCAGCACGAGGCCGCGGGGCTTTTCGCAGAGGCTTTCGACAACGCCCGGGAGGCCAAGCTCCTTGAACCCGAGGATCTCATACGGAATCCGACGAAACGCTCCGCCTACGGCTCCGCGCTGAAAGAAGATGTTCGCCCTGAAGCGCGCCAACCCCTTGATCCCAAACGAGAGATCCAGTTCGAGAGTCTCCTCGAGTCTGTGCTTTTGCGCGTCAGTGAGAACCGAATACGCGAGGCGCTTGGTCTCAGGCGCTGTGAGCGACGGTAGCGTCAGGCGCTCGAGTGCCCCATCGATGCGGATGATGGGGGGTGTGTTCGTGGTGATGTGCAGATCCGTCGCACCGCGCTCCACCATGGTCTTGAGAAGCTCATGAAGGGTGATCGCCATGTCCCGTGACCTTCCTCTAGAGAACTGTCTCCCGTACGACCTCGTCGATGGTCGTCAGCCCCTCGCGGATCTTCTGGAGCCCCGATTGGCGGAGCGTGATCATCCCCTCCTCGATCGCTTTGCGGCGCAGCTCGACCGCAGTCGCCCCAGATAGGATCAATTCACGCATGTCCTCGGTGATGTCCATCACCTCGAAGAGACCGAGACGGCCCTTGTAGCCGGTGTTGGCACACTTCTCGCAGCCTCTGCCCTTCACCAGCTTGAGGCTGTGCGCCTCGCTCTCCTGGAAACCGACTGAGAGAAGGGCCTGGATCGGCGTGTCGATCTCCTCTTTGCAGCTCTGGCACACTTTCCGGATCAGCCGCTGCGCCGCGATCACGTTCACGGAGGTCGCCACGAGGAACGGCTCGATCCCCATGTTCATGAGGCGCGAGATCGTCGATGGCGCATCGTTCGTGTGCAGGGTCGAGAGCACCAGGTGGCCCGTGAGTGCCGCCTTGATGGCAATCTCGGCGGTTTCGAAATCCCGGATCTCGCCTACGAGGATGATGTTGGGGTCCTGGCGCAGGAACGAGCGCAACGCGGCCGCAAAGTTCAAGCCGATCGAGTCCTTCATCTGGACCTGATTGACGCCGGAAAGCTGGAACTCCACCGGGTCCTCGGCAGTCATGATGTTGGTCTCCGGCACGTTCACCCGCTGGAGAGCAGAGTAGAGGGTGTTCGTTTTGCCCGAGCCGGTGGGCCCGGTGACCAGCACCATGCCATACGGCTTGAGGATGTTGTCCTCGAACTTCTTGAGGCTCGACTTCTCGAAGCCGAGCTTCGTCATGTCGAGCCGCAGGTTCTCCTTGTCCAGCAGTCGCAGCACGACCTTCTCGCCATGGAGAGTGGGGATCACAGAGACGCGGAAGTCGAGCTCCCGCATGCGCCCCTCGATCTTGGCCTTGAGCTTGATGCGGCCGTCCTGCGGCAGCCGCTTCTCGGCGATGTCGAGCTTCGCGAGCACCTTGATTCGCGAGGTGATCGCGTCCTTCAGCCGCTGCGGCGGGGTCATCACCTCGCGCAGCAGCCCGTCGATCCGGTACCGCACCCGGTAGCTCTTCTCGTACGGCTCGACGTGGATGTCCGACGCTCCCCGCTTGATCGCGTCGGTGAGCATGATGTTCACCAGTCGGACAACGGGTGCCTCCTGGGACTCCTCGGCGAGCTTGCTGACGTCAACTTCCTCTTCCTCCTCCATCAACTCGAGGGCGGCCTCGTCGACGGTGGTGAGGTCCTCCATGACCTTCTTGAGCTCGAGCTCGCGGGACGAGCCGAAGTTCCTGTCGATTCGCTCGCGGATCGCCTCTTCCGAGGCCACCACCGGCTCCACCCGGTAACCGGTCATGAAGGTGATCTCGTCCATGGCAAAGATGTTGGTTGGGTCGGTCATGGCCAGCGTGAGGGTGGCGCCGGTCTTGTTGACAGGGATCACGTTGTACTTTCGGGCAAGGTCCACCGGGATGATCTTCGCCACGTTGGGGTCGATCTCGAAGTGGCGCAGATTGATCGATGGGACTCCGAACTGGTGCGAGAGGCACTCGATGATGTCGTCTTCGGTAACGAAAGCGAGCCGCTGCAGGATCTCACCCAGCTTCCCGCCGGTGGTCTTCTGCTCCTCGAGCGCTTTGTCCAATTGCGGCTGGTTGATGAGCTGAGCTTTGAGGAGCAGCTCGCCGAGCTTCAGGGCCATGCGAGTCCCTTCCGTTTCCTTTCGATCCGCTCGAAAAGTGTACCACCCCCCAGCCGAGCGTTCCACCGCTACAGTGTGCGTTGTCCGTTGCTCGGCCGAGGTCGGAGACCAACGCTGCGGCCTCAGAGCAGCAGCGTCATTCTACCTTGCGCCGAGTCTCTTGCCACCAAGGATTCCCCCGAGGACGGTGAAGACCTCGGCCACATCCACCTCGCCGTTCGAGCGGCTGTGGGCGCTGCCGCGCTGCGTGGCTCCGGCAGCCGCGGACACCACCCTGACCCGTGCCCCGCGTGGTCCGTTGCGTTCGGGATCGGTTGCAACGAAGACCGCCACCGTCGGGACTCCCAACGCTGCTGAGAGGTGGATGGGTCCGGTGTCCCCTCCGACCACACCGGCGCACTTCGACATCAGCACGGCGAGCTCCCGGATCGACGTCGGGGGGGCGAGCGTTGTCCCGTCACCCGCGGCGGCCGCGATGCCTTCCGCCAGATCCCGCTCGCCCGGACCCCACATCACGACGACCGGCGTTCCCTTGGCTGTGATCCGCCGAGCGAGCGCCGCGTAGTTTTCCGGTCGCCAGGCCTTTCCTCGTCCGCCGGTCCCGGGGAGCAACGCCACCGCTCCTTCCGGCGGTCCGAGCGTGCCGCCGGGCGCACCACACAGCATGAAGCCGGCGTCAGGCACCTTGCCGAATTGCGCCGTCCTGCCCACCGCAGCCAGCAGCGAGAGGTTGATGTCCACAACGTGTTTCGCCTCCGACGGCGGCGTCACCGTGCACGTGTAGAACGCGCCGGCGAGAAGCTCGCGCCGGCACGATCGCACCAGCCCGACCCTCGCCGGCGCTCCGGCAAGGAGCCCCCATACCGCCGACTTGACGAGCCCCTGGGGATCAAGCGCCAACTCGGGGGCGAACTCGCGGACCGACCTCAGCGTCGAGAAGATCTCGCGCCGCGTCGTGGCGGCCAGCGGCCGCCGGCGCCAGCGCCGGGTCGCGATGGGGATCGTTCGCGACACCGCCGGGTGGCCGGCGACCAAGGGCAGAAACCCTTCTTCCACGACCCAGCCCAACTCGACCGGCGACCCGTCCCGAGCGAGCGCCTCCGCGAGCGGCCAGGTGTGGATGATGTCGCCGAGGGCCGAGAGACGGGTGAGAAGAACGCGCACGCGGGAATTCTAACGGGTCTCTCCCGAGCCGGACCGATCACACGGGTCCTGCCGCGAACGCGGACCTGGCTCGTGTGGCTGCGGTTCTCCGGGGCGCAAGGTTGGAGGCACCGCTTGCACCGGTTGAACGGCGCAATGGCCCTGCGACGGATCGCCTCCCACCCGCTGACAACCTCCCCCCGCTCGCGACGAACCCCCACGAGCGATCGAGCCGAGATCCCGACGCCTGCGGACGGCAGGTCCCTGGTGCTCCAGGGCCTTTTCTGCGACCGACTTGGCGTCCAGTCGAGGCGTTGATTTTCTCATCACCTCCCGAAAAGGGCAGAAGACAGCGCTATAGCACAGGAGAGGACGTTTGTGATACGGTGTGCAGGGGCGTGAAGTCGGCCAACGTATGTTGAGCAATTCAACAACCGGGAACGGCCACCCCCGAGTTGAAATGCAAAACCTATCTATTCCGAGTGAGTTACATAGAGGCCAAGGAGTTGGCAGCGGGTTTGCTCTCCCTTTCGGCGAGCGGGGGCCACGAAGCTCCCGCGGGAGGCAACAATGACCGCGATTCTGGTAATCCTCACGATCCTGGCTTTTATCGGCATCGATGCGATCGTCATGGCGTTCCGCCGTCGTCGCGCCGCGGTACCGGCGGCGCTGCCCGTCAGCCCGATGCTCGAGCCCAGGCCGCCGCAGGGGATCTTCCTCGACCCCAGGCATGCCTGGGTGCGCATCACGACCGATGGGACCCTCAGGGTGGGCATCGATGACTTCCTCTCCGAGGCGCTGGGCGAGGTCGAGGCCGTCGAGGCTCCCCCGCGCGGCACCCAGGTAAAACGCGGCGACCCGCTTCTCAGGCTCAGGACGGGCGGCCGTTCCCTCGTCGTGTCGGCCCCGGCACCGGGTGAGGTGGTGGCGGTGAATGAACACGCGGTCACGCAGCCTTGGACCGTCGCCCGTGACCCGTACGGGGTCGGCTGGGTCGTCGCGCTGTGGACCCGAGACCACCACGAAGCGATCAAGCCGCTGCGCATCGGCAGTGCGGCCACGGCGTTCCTGCGGCAGGAGATGCAGCGCCTGGCCGATTTCCTCACGCCCACCGGCACGCTCGCGACCGTGCCGCTGCTTGCCGATGGCGGCGTCCCGCGCAAGGGCGCGCTCCCGGCGGTCGACGACGACCGTTGGGAAACCTTCCAGAAAGAGTTCCTTACCCAACCGGGGGTGGAGGCGTAACCCATGGCTCACCGTGGAATCCTGGTCGACGTGACGAAGTGCATCGGCTGCGGCTCCTGCGTGCAGGCCTGCCAGAAGTCGAACGAACAACCCGCCCACGAGGCAAAGGGGTTCGACGAGCAGACCTTCACATTCCTCATGGACCGAGGCAACGATGTCTATGTCCGCCGACTGTGCATGCACTGCGAGAACCCGAGTTGCGCGTCGGTCTGTCCCGTAGGCGCGCTCAGGAAGACCGCGGCCGGACCGGTCACCTATGACTCAGCCAAGTGCATGGGCTGCCGCTACTGCGTGATGGCGTGCCCGTTCGGGGTCCCGACCTACGAGTGGCACTCCGCGACGCCGCGGGTGCGCAAGTGTCAGATGTGCACACACCGCGGCGACGCCGGGCCAGCGTGCGCCCAGGCATGTCCGACGGGCGCGACTATAACGGGCGACCGCGAGCAACTGCTCGCCGAGGCGCGCACTCGGGTGGTCAGCGACCCGAAGACCTACTTCCAGCGGGTCTACGGCGTGACCGAGGCCGGCGGGACCGATGTCCTCTTCATCGGGCCGAAGGAATCCGCCGCTCTCGGCCTACCCAAGGTCACGACCGACGGCGCGCTTCCCGAGTTGACCTGGAACGCCCTCAAGCACATCCCCGACGTCGTGATGTTCGGCGGCGTCTTCCTGGGTGGTTTGTTCTGGCTGACCAAGCGCAAGGAGGAGGTGGCCCGCGCCGAGGACACCAACCGGGGAGGGCGCCATGCTTAGCGAACGCTTCTCTCGGTTGCGGTTGGGTTTCTGGACCTCGCTCTCGGTCGTGTTGATCGCCCTCATGACCGGGATCGCATACCTGCGCTTCACTCGAGGCCTCGGCGCCGTGACCCACCTGTCCGACTCTTTTCCGTGGGGGCTCTGGATCGGCTTCGACGTGCTGTGCGGCGTCGGCCTCGCAGCCGGCGGCTTCGCCGTGACTGCCACGGTCCACATCCTTCACCTGGGCGAATTCAAACCCATCGTGCGACCCACCGTGCTCACTGCGTTCCTCGGCTACCTCCTCGTGATCGCGGGTCTGGTGTTCGACCTCGGAAAGCCATGGAACATCTGGCACCCGATCATCATGTGGAACCCCCACTCCGTGATGTTCGAGGTTGGCTGGTGCGTGATGCTTTACACCACCGTGCTCTCCCTCGAGTTCGCCCCGATGGTGCTCGAGCGCTTCAACCTCAACTGGATGCTGCGGCTCTTGAAACCTATCACCCCGATCCTCGTGATCCTGGGGGTGATTCTCTCCACGCTGCACCAGTCATCGCTCGGCAGCCTGTTTCTGATCCTCCCGGAGAAGATGCACCCGCTGTGGTACACCCCGATGTTGCCGGTGCTCTTCTTCGTGTCGGCCCTGGCCGCCGGCATTGCGATGACAGTCGTGGAATCGTGGTTCTCACGCCGTGCGTTCCGCAAGCCGATCGAGACGCACCTCCTGTCGCGGCTCTCCCGCGTCTCGGTTGTCGTGCTCGCGCTCTACCTGGTGCTCCGTGTGCGAGACCTCATTGTCCGGGATGCCCTCTCCACCATTTTCCCGTTCACCCTCGTGTCCGTGATGTTCCTCGTCGAGATAGGCTTTGGCGTCGCCCTGCCGATGGCTCTCCTCGCCTTCGAGCGTTACAGACAGTCGCCCAGGCGCCTCGCGATCGCGCAGGGAATGGTCGTGCTGGGCTTCATCTTCCACCGCCTGAACGTTTCCGTGACCGCGATAGAGGCCGCCACGGGGCGCAGCTACCTGCCGTCGATCATGGAGTTCATCGTTTCCGCGGGCTTGGTCGCGTGCGGGATGACGATCTTCCTGCTGGCCTGCCGCTACCTCCCCGTCTTCCCGGAGGGCGCCTTGGCCGCCGAGGAGGCGGCCCGGCAGGCGGAGTTGGCGCGGCAGGTGAACGCCGTCGTGCCGATACCGCGCCCGGTGACGACTTTTGACCGCACCTAGGAGAGCAGGTACCGTGGGTGCGGGGTGATCGGAGGAGACCCGCAGCCATGTGGCGCTGGCGCCTCAATTCGCTGACGTTCCGCCTCACCGGAACACTTATCGTGGCGTTGGTGCTCCTGCTCGCCCTCACTGCCGTCGTGCAGGTGGGCCTGCAGGAACGCTACGCGCGTGAGGCCGCACGGATCAACGGTCTCGCCGTCTCCGAGACCCTGTTTGGCGCGCTCCACTCGCACATGCTCCACAACGACCGCGAGGGACTGCACGCCATGGTGCGCAGCATCACCGAGCACGATCCCAATGTGCGCGTGCGGATCTTCAACAAGGAGGGGGAGATCGTCTTCTCCTCCGAGGGCCGTGAGGTCGGCACCCGCCTCGACCCTCGCTCGGAAGCGTGCTTCAAGTGCCACCAGGCCGATCGCCCGATCGAGAAGCTCCCTCCAGGGGATCGGACGCGGTCGTTCTCGCTCGGGGGTGTGCCGGCGCTGGGTGCGATCCGCCCGATCGAGAACGAAGCCACATGTGCCTCCGCCGCCTGCCATGCGCACCCCGCCGGCAAGCGCCTCCTCGGCGTCCTCGACGTCACCTTGCTGCTGACCCGCGTCGAGGAGACGCGGCGGGAGACTGCCCTGTTGATGGTGGGTGCTACCGGTGGAGTCCTCCTCCTGGTTGTCGGCGTCGTGCTTTTCGTGGTGCGAAGCTCGGTGCACCGCCCGATCCGGGCTTTGACCCGGACGCTTTCGGCGCTCGGGACGGGCGACTACTCGGCCCGCTACGAGAACAGCAAGATCTCCGAGTTCGCCCACCTCGGCGGATCCGTCAACCAAATGGCCAAGGAACTGCAGCGTGCCAACGCCGAACTCGTCGAGTGGGCGCAGACCCTCGAACGCAGAGTCGAGGAGAAGACTGCCGAGTTGCGCCAGGCTCAGGAGCAGATGATTCGGGTCGAGCGCATGGCGTCGCTGGGCAAGCTCGCCGCCGTGGTGGCCCACGAGATCAACAATCCCCTCGCGAGCGTCGTGACGTACTCAAAGGTCCTGCTGCGGCGGTACACGGGCCGTGCGAACGAGACCGAGGAGACGCGCGAGAGCCTCGGAATCCTGGAGGCCATCGCGAGCGAATCCGCCCGCTGCGGCGAGATCGTCTCCAACATGCTGCTCTTCGCGCGCCGCACAGGCTCGCGCATGGAGCCAACCAACATCAACCAGATCATCGAACGTTCGATCTTCCTCATCAAGCACAAGATGGACCTTGCACAGGTGCAACCCGACCTCGACCTCTCGCCACCCCTGCCGTCCATCATGTGCGACCCGGCCCAGATCGAGCAGGCGCTGCTCGCACTCTGCATCAACGCCGTGGAAGCAATGCCTCAGGGCGGTACGCTTACCATCAAGACCTGTCCCACCGAGTCCGGCGGGGTCCGTGTCGCCGTAGAGGACAACGGCGTTGGGATGGACGAGGAGGTTCGGTCGCACATCTTCGAGCCGTTCTTCACTACGAAGGGCGAGGGCGAGGGCAAAGGCCTCGGTCTCGGCCTGGCCGTCGTCTACGGGATCGTGCAGCGACACGATGGTTCGATCGACGTCACGAGCGCGCCGGGTCAGGGCACCCGCTTCACCGTGATCCTGCCGCCGGCGCCCGCGGCCGGCGGGGGGGGGAGCGCATCATGACGATGCCCGTACGCATCTTGGTCGTCGACGACGAGCAGCACATCCGCAACTCGCTGGCGACGTGGTTCCGCGAAGAGGGGTACGACGTCAGCGTGGCGGCAAGCGGGAAGGACGCCCTCGCCGCCGTCGCTCGCGAAGGGACCAACATCCTGCTGGTCGACATCAAGATGCCCGGCATGGACGGCCTCGAGCTCCAGCGTAGGGTCCGCGAGCTCGCCCCCGACGCCACGATCATCATCATGACCGCGTACGCCTCGGTCGAGACGGCGGTCGAGGCGCTGAAGGAGGGGGCGTACGACTACATCGTCAAGCCGTTCGACCCCGAGGCCGTTTCACGGCTCGTCCGCAAGGCCGCCGAGCGCTACTCTCTGCTTGCCGAGAACCGGGCGCTGCGGGAACGCATCGTCGGTGCGTCGCCGGCACTGATCACCAGCGGCTCGCCCGCCATGGCCAAGGTGATGGAACTCGTGGACCAGGTGGCTCCCACCGACACCAACGTGCTGATCACCGGCGAGTCCGGCACCGGCAAGGAGCTCGTCGCCCACCTCGTCCACGCCAAGAGCACGCGGCGGTTCGGTCCGTTCGTGGTCGAGAACTGCGGCGCACTGGCGGAAGGTGTGCTGGAGAGCGAGCTCTTCGGGCACGAGCGCGGCGCCTTCACCGGGGCCGTCGGCCGCCACCGCGGCAAGATCGAGATGGCCAACGAGGGTACCCTCTTCCTCGACGAGATCGGCGACGTTCCGCCGAAGGTGCAGGTGGACCTGCTCCGCGTCCTGCAGGAGCACGAGCTCAAGCGAGTGGGCGGCAACGAGGCGATCAAAGTGGACTTCAGGCTCGTCACCGCCACCCACCGCGACCTCGAGGCCGAGGTGGCGGCGGGTCGCTTCCGGGACGATTTCTACTTCCGCATCAACGTGTTTCAGATCCCGTTGCCGCCGCTGCGCGAGCGGGCCGGTGACGTACCTGCACTCGCGAAGCACTTTCTCCAGCAGTTCGCCAACCAGATGAACCGCCGCATCTCCGGCTTCTCGCCAGACGCGATGGCGGCGCTGGTGGCCTACCCCTGGCCCGGGAACGTGCGTGAGCTTGCCAACGCCATCGAGCGCGCCGTCGTGCTCTGCCGGGGCGATCGCATCGAGGCAAATCACTTCCCGTTCGCCGGTCCGCCCGCGTCCGCCAACCTCTCGCTCGCCGCCGTCGAGGAGGCCCACATCCGGCAGATCCTCGCGGCCTGCTCGCACAACGTGGCCCAGGCCGCGCGCGAACTCGACATCGACCGGGTCACCCTCTACAACAAAATGAAAAAGTACGGCATCGAGCGGCCGTGAAAACAAGGTTGCTGGCGCTGGGGGACGTGCCGCCCAGGCTGGCCGAAGCGGTGCTCGCCGGGCTTCCCCGCCCCTACACCGGCGGCGAGGTCGGGCGGTTGGAGATCGCCCTCGGCCGTTGCTACGACAGAACCCGCGCGCAGGTGGACGCGGCGTGTCTCATCGAGCAGATCCCCGAGCCCGGGCCTGGTTGGCTCCTGCTGGGCCTCACCGGCGTCGATCTCTTCATGCCGGCTCTCACCTACGTCTTCGGCATCTCGCACCTCGGTGGCCGGCGCGGGATCGTCTCCTGGTTCCGGCTGCACCCAGAGGAAACCGGCCCCAGCGCGCAGACGATCCTCATCCGCCGCATCACCACCGAGGTCGTCCACGAGCTCGGCCACAGCCTCGGACTGGTCCACTGCGTCGTGCCCGAGTGCGCGATGCACCGGTCGCTGTGGCCAGAGGGAGTGGATCTCAAACACCCGGAGTACTGCCCGGCCTGTCTCGAGACCCTCACCTCTTCCCTCTAGGCGCTGCCGGCGTCGGACCTCTGGCTGCGTTGCGCTCGTCGGTTAGCATCCTCACGTAGCCTCCGGCTACGCTCCGGTGCGACCGGCTCGCGCGCCTTGCCATGGGCCCAACGGCGGCAGCGCGGCTACACGCCTCACTCCACCGCCCTGCCAATCACGGCCTCACGCAGACTGTCGTTTGGCAGGCCGACTACAGTTGATGAGCCCTTCGAGGTCGGTTCTTCGTCGCCGGCGGCGCTATTTCAGTCGCAGCGGTAGTTCAGCCGCGGCTGCTGGAACCTGAACTCCTTTTCCACCGCCTGCATGACCAGTTGCGACCCTCTGATCTGGTAGGACTTCGCGGCGTTTGTCCGCATCAGAAACACGCCGACGGTCGCCTTGTCGAGAAGCACGTACTTGAAGCAGATGGTGTCGATCTGATCCCAGAGCACGCTGAACCTCGTGTCGGTATCGACGCAGGCCGAAGAATCCTGGATCGGCGCGAACTGAACGCCGGCATCGAACAGCATCAGCTCACCGCGGGAGCGGCACCGGTCGGCGATACGCGTCAGGTCGCTCCAGACCCTGCGCGCCTTATCGCGGGGCCAGGCCTGCGCCGTGACATCCGGCCGCGCGGGCGACTGTCGCTCGATCATCGCCTTGATCACGCGATCGGGCACACCCTGTTGGGTGAGGATCGCGAGCGAGGTCGTGTCCAGCTGAAACTCGGTTGCAGACGCCTTGATCTTTGCGATGATCGTTGCGGTCCCGAGGCCAGCGTTGACCATCCCCACGACGTCGGCGTTGGTGATCGGAGCCTCGCCGGCGACGGCAACAGCGGTGATCATCAGCGCGAGCACGATCCCTGAAGTCGTGCGACCTGCTTTCCGCATGAGCCCTCCATGGTTCCCGGCCCGACAGCCGGCAGCTGTGAGACGTGGCTTCGACGCGCGAGGCTGCCGCTGAGACCCTACATTGCAGTATATCGGGTGCCATACCGATCCCGTCTAGAGAGACTGGGGTCCGGAGTCCGAGAGAGACAGGGAGACACCATCGAAGGCAGGCCCCGCCAGCCCGGCGTGCAGCCGCGCCGCCGGGGTTCGGCCAGCCGCTAGGCGCGCGAGCGGTCCGCGCCGGAGTGTAGCCGGAGGCTACATGAGGACGCGAGACCGCGGAGCGCAACAACGCGGATGGTCGGAGACCGGCGGCGCAGATTAGCGGAACCGCTTGAGGATTTCCGCCACCAGATCGGTGGTCGCATGGTCCTTCGGATCGCCGCAGATCATCGTGTCCCCACCCCACTCGGCGACCACCGCGCGCTCGGGGACGCTGTCGGTCGTGTAGTCGGTGCCCTTGGCGTGGACGTGGGGCCTGAGGGCGCGCAGGACGTCAACCACCGTGGGTTCGTCGAAGAGCACGATCCAGTCCACGCAGTCGAGGTGCGAGAGCAGCTCGGCCCGCTCGCCTTCGGGGACGACCGGACGCTGCGGGCCCTTGATCGCGTGTACGGAAACGTCGGAGTTCACCGCCACGAAAAGCATGTCGCCGGCGGCCCTCGCGGCCGCGAGGTAGCGCACATGTCCGACGTGCAGGAGGTCGAACGCCCCGTTCGCGACGACGACCCGGCGTCCCGCCGCGCGCGCACCCTCCGCGATGAGCTTCGCCTCGTCGAGCAGGATGATCTTTCGGTGAGAGGACGAACTCACGCCGCGCCCCTCCGTGCACCGGCCTTGCAAAGGTCCTGACCCCGGGCCCCTGAGCCCGGACCCCTGCCTTTCCTCTCAGTCATGGACGAACGGCGCCTGGTCGATGGCGCGGTGCAGCTCGTCGCGGGAGACCGTCGCGGTGCCGAGCTTGGTCACGACGATCCCGCCCGCAAGGTTGGCGATGACTGCAGCGTCTGCCGGCGTCGCGCCTGCGGCAAGTGCGAGCGTCAGCGTCGCCAGGACGGTGTCGCCGGCGCCCGTCACGTCGGCCACCTGGTCGGTACCGAACACGGGCAGGTGGAGCGCGGCCTTGCCTTCTTCTACGAGAGTCAGCCCCTCGCTGCCGCGCGTCGCCACGATCAACCGCGCGCCGAGCCTCTCGCGCAACGTCTCGGCCGCTATCGCGATCGCGTCGTCGCTCCGCGGAACCGTCCCGACAGTGGCAGCCAGCTCCTCGAGGTTGGGGGTGGCGCCGTCCACCCGCCCGAGCGACTCGAGGCCGAAGCGAGAGTCTGCGACGGCCAGGGCCCCCTGCGGCAGCGCGGCGCGCAGCTGGGCCACACCCTCGGCGGACACGACGCCGTACCCGTAGTCGGAAACCGCCGCAGCGTGCGCCCGCGGCGCAACGGCAGCGAGCCGTTTAAGGAGCGCTTCCCGCCAGCCGTCGTGGTCCGGCAGACAATCCTCGATGTCATAGCGTGCCACCTGATGCTTGAGCGACGCCGCGCCTCCGGCGAGGATGCGAACCTTTGTCACGGTGTGGAAGCCGGGCAGCCGCACGATGCCGGTCGTATCGACGCCCGCACCTTCGAGCGCCCCGAGCAGGCTCCCTCCGGCCTCGTCGTCGCCGACGACCCCTACCGGCAGCACGGTGGCGCCGAGAGCCGCGAGGTTGGCGAGGGCATTTGCGCCGCCGCCAGGGATGTCGCGCTGGGTCTCGAAGCGCAGGATGATGACCGGCGCCTCACGCGAGATGCGTTTCGGGGTACCGAGCACGAAACGGTCCAGCACCAGGTCGCCGTAGAGCACGACGCGACGGGTCACGAAGCGCTCGACGAGATCGTGGAGGCGGGTCCGTGCGGTCACTCGTGCGATTCTACCCTGCCCCCCACCCAGTTCACAGTTGACAGTTCCATCAACCCGCCCTCCCAGTCGACAGTCCACAGCCCTCACCTACCAAGAGGATACGAGCTGCGGAGGGAGACCGTTGACGGGCCGCTGCTGGCCCCTGGCCGTGAACTGTCGACTGTCAACTGGTCGGCGGAGTGGGGGAGGACTGCTCCAACACCGGTGCGAGAAGCTCTTCGAAGCTTCCCATCACCGGCACGGCATCGACGTCGACCCACGCGACCCGGGCGAGGAGATCGGGCGGCAGCTTGACGGCGTCCTTGCCCGTTGTGGCGACCAGGGCACCCCCCGCCTCGGCCTCGCCGATGACCAATTCGACCTCCATACGGGTGTAGCGGTGGTGGTCGGGGAAGAACCTCATCTCGACCACCCGCGCGCCGATGTCGCCGAGCGTGTTGACGAACCCCTCCGGCGCGGCGATCCCAGCCATCGCGACCACCGACACCCCTTTGAGAGCCTCGGGCGGCTGCCGCTCGCCAGCCCGAAACACGGCCCGAGCCGCGAGCGCCGTGGCGAGGAACAGCGCGTTGGGCGCGTACGCGCCCAGAACCGCCATTGCCGCGCGGGCTTCGGTGAGGTTGGCCGCACGGCTCAGCACGATTGCGTCCGCGCGGGCGAGGGCGTTTGGGTGCTCGCGCCGCGGCTTCCGTGCGCCGAAGGGGTCGCTCGCCTCAACCACGACGACCTCGAGGTCCCGGGCGAGGCGCCAGTGCTGGAAACCATCGTCGAGGATGAGGTGGGTAGCGCCCGCCTCGCGGACGGCCGTGGCGGCCCCGCGGACCCGGTCGGGATCCACGACGATCGGGACCTCCGGCAAGGCGCGGGCGAGGAACGCGGGCTCATCGCCGACGTGCTCCCAGGAGGCGTCCCGAGCGCCAAGGACCATCACGGGCGCCTTATCGCGCCGGTGATAGCCCCGGGTCAGGATGGCGGGGCGGGCGCCAGCGGCAAGCAGCGAGCGCGCAAGCGCCGCGACGAGCGGCGTCTTCCCCGTTCCCCCAAACGCGATGTTCCCCACCGAAATCACAGGAACGGCGGCCCGGTGCACCTTCCTCAGGCCGTGCCGGTAGGCGGCGTGTGCGATCGCGTTGATCCCCTCCACGATGTCCGTGAGGCCGAGCAACGCGAGCGGCCAGTGCTTCATGCCAGGAACTTCTCCAACGCGTCCGCAATCCGGGCCGTCGCGCCGGTGTTGCTGGCGAGGAGCCGGCGGCCGGCCTCCCCTGCTGCGCGGGCCGCGCCGCGGTCCGCGAACCAGTCCGTGAGCGCCCGCGTGAGCTCCGCCTCCGAGTGCACGATCCGAGCAGCGCCGGCAGCAACGAAGCTGCGGTAGACGACGGCGAAGTTCCGCACGTGCGGTCCCGTGAGAACGGGCACCCCGAAGCGCGCAGGCTCGATCGGGTTGTGGCCGCCGGTCGGAACGAGCGAGCCGCCGATAAACGCGACATCGGCGATCTGGTAAAGGCCAGCGAGCTCGCCGACGGTGTCGAGCACCACCACCCCGCACCCGGGTGCGGCTTCGGGGAGCAAGGTCCGTCGCGTCACCGAAAAGCCGCGGTCGGCCGCGAGCTGCATCACCTGCGGCGCGCGCTCGGGGTGGCGGGGCGCCAACAGGAGGAACGGACGCTCCTGCGGTGCGAGCCGCAGCACACAGTCCAGGAGCTCTTCGTCCTCGCCCGGCATCGTCGAACCCGCCACGAGCACCGGACGGCCGCCCGCCACCTGCCGCAGCTCCTCGATCACCCGCGGGGGCGTGCCAGGTGACCGCGCGTCGAACTTCACGTTGCCGGTCATCTGGATGCGCTCCGAGGGGATTCCCATCGCGGCCAGGCGCCGCGCGGATTGCTCGTCCTGGGCGAGCGCCACACTGATCGGCGCCAGCAGCGGCCGGAGCAGCGCCCGCACCGCCTGGTAGCCTCGGAACGACTTGTCGGACACCCTGGCGTTGACGAGGGCCACGGGGATGCCGCGCGAGCCGCAGGCCGCGAGCAACTCCGGCCACAGCTCGGTCTCGACAAGCACGACCAGCCGCGGCCGCGCGGCGTCCATCAGGCGCCGGACCGGACCCGGAAGATCCACCGGGAACGGCAGCGCCACGTCCGCGAGCTGAACGCCACTTGCCATCGCGAGGCCGGTAGCGGTGGTCGCGGAAAGTACCAACGGAAGCCCGGGGTGGCGCCGCCGCAACTCGGCGAGCAACGGCCGCGCAACGGCCACCTCACCGACCGACACGGCCTGCACCCAGACGCCCCCCACCGGGATCGTCGGCAGTTTCCACCCGAGCCTCTGAGCCAGCGGGGGGCGTTTCTTGCCGCGCCGCCGGTCAGCAAGCAGGAGGAACGGCGCCGCGACCGGGAGCGACACCGCCAACAGGATGCGGTAAATCCACAGGGAGGGGGGCGCCATCCGCCTGAGTGTACCCCGCCGGCCACACCGTTGCCATCCGGACGGATCGGACGGGTACTATGGAGCCGTGGCCAAGGCCGCCGAAGACCTGATCTACCTGGACAACAACGCCACCACGCCGGTGGACCCCCGCGTGACAGCCGTAGTCTTGAGGGCTCTCCAGGACGGTTGGGGAAACCCGTCATCCGGCCACCGCGCCGGGCGCCTGGCTCGCGACCTCGTCGAGGGCGCCCGTGCCCAGGTTGCGGCGTGCCTCGGCGCAACGACCGACGAGGTCGTCTTCACGAGTGGAGGCTCCGAGTCCGACAACTGGGCGATCCGAGGGGTGCTGCCCCGGACGGGTGGCAGCCACGTCGTCACGACGGCCGTGGAGCACCCCGCCGTGCTCTCGACGGCGCGGGCCCTCGAGCGCGACGGGCGGATCCGCCTCACGGTAGTCGGGGTGGACCGCTTCGGCCTGGTCGACCGGGACGAGGTGGTTCGTGCCCTCGCGCCGGACACCGTCCTCGTCTCCGTCATGCTCGCCAACAACGAGGTCGGCACCCTCGAGCCGGTCGCCGAGATCGCGGCGGAGTGTCGTCGCCGGGGCGTGCTGGTGCACACCGACGCCGCACAGGCGGTCGGGAAGGTCCCGGTGGACGTCGGCGCGCTCGGCGTTGACATGCTCACGGTCGCAGGGCACAAGCTATACGCACCCAAGGGAATAGGCGCGCTGTTCCTGCGCCGGGGCACGGCGCTCGAGCCTCTGGTCTTCGGCGCGGGCCACGAGCGCGGCATGCGAGCCGGCACCGAGAACGTCGCGGGAATCGCCGGGCTCGGCGCCGCGTGCGAGATCGTCCAGCATGAGCTTGCCGCCGAGGCCCCCCGCCTCGCCGCCCTGCGGGACGACCTCGAGGCGCGACTCATCGCCGGTTTCCCTCCTCTCGTGCACCACGGCCACCCCGAGCGACGGCTGCCCAACACGGCCAGCGTGGCGTTCCCTGGCCTTGATGCCAACGCCCTCCTCGAGGCTCTCGCGGACGACGTCGCCGCCTCTGCCGGGGCCGCGTGCCACACGGGTGCGGTTCACCCCTCATCGGTGCTCACCGCGATGGGCGTCGACGCCTCCACGGCGTTCGCCACGGTGCGCTTCTCGGTCGGCCGCTTCACGACGACGGCTCACGTCGCGGACGCTGCGGCCCGCGTGCTCGCCGCGGTGCGAGCCCTCTCCAAGGCGTGAGGCAAGTGCATTCGGTTCCAGCCGCGAAGGAAATGAGTGTTCGGAGGTTCGAAGGTTCAACAGGGTGAGAGGGAAGAAGGCAGAGGAGCTACCAGAGACGGACGGACGGCGGGTCCAGCTCCCGAAAGTGTCTTTCCTCTTCCTTCCGCCGTCTCCCCTCGTTTTGCTTGCTTCCAGCCGAGGCGTCGAGCAGCGCACGCAGGTTGCGACCGAGTACTGGCTCCGCATACGGCTGACCGAGCCATGCAAGCTTGAACCGGATCCCAGACTCGGCCCGCCCTCTGTCGCCGGAACCCGTCCCGAGCAAGGCGTGGGTTTCATCCTCGGAGAAGTCGACGCAGGAGTCCACAACCTCCAACTCCCCGTTGACCGGGCACGCGCGCTGGCAGAGCAGACAGCCGAGCAGGCAGTGGTGCGCCGACGCGGGCAACGTCGCCGGCCAAGGGCCGGTGTTCTCGTTGGCGCGGGCCAGGCAGCGCTCGGCGTGCAACAGCACGCGGTCCTCGTCGATCGCGCCGACGGGGCACGCTGAGACGCATGCCCCGCACCCCTCGCACTCGTCCAACAGGGCGAGTGCCGCGACACCCTCGCCCAGGCCCGGGAGACGGGCGTCGGTGAGGAAGCCGCAGAGCTGCACGTAGCTGCCAAGCCCCGGGGCGTAGGTGACGTTGTTGCGGCCGTACCGGACGAGTCCGAGTCGGGCCGCCACCACCTTGATCGGCCAGGCCAGGTGGTCGAGGTGCGCGCCTGGCAGGCCGTGGCGGGCGAGGTCCTGGCGAACCTCCTCGAAGGTCGCGCAGTGCCGCACGTAGGTCGGCGGCATCAACCCGTCGATCATCCGTCCTTCGAGCCGGAAGTGGACCAGATAGGCAGGGACCGGTTTGGCCACCGCAACCACGGTCGTATCGGGGCCCTGGATCCGCCCGCCGGCAAGTGACTCCAGTTCGTCCCGGAAGAAGCCCGCATCCACCTCTCCAAGTGTCCGCCGCTCGAGAATCTCGCGTTGTGCGTCCTCGATCACGCTGGCAGGTCCCCAGGCGACGCGGTAGCCGCGCTCGTCCGCCCAACGTCGGAGTTGCCCCACCATGTCCGCCTCCTGGACGCGACGCGGCGCCCTTGCTGAACACTACGTAACGACCTAAAATAGGTTTTGCCCATTACACAGGCGCCGAGCAGGCGGCTGTGCGAGCTTGGGATGGGACGGAAGGGGCGCAACCGGCGTGGACCCGCTCTGGGCGCAGCTGATCAACTCCGACTGGCACGATCACCTCGGGACGGGCCGGCGCTTGGACCGGATCGATGACGACCGCTGGCTCGAGGGGTTCCTGCACCGCGCCGGGTGGCGGCGACGCCGGCTCCCGGGTGCCGAGGCACGGGAGAGGCTCCGCGCCCTGCGAGATCTGCTCCGGCGCGGGGTCGAGGCTCTTCTCGCCGGCGCTGAGCCGGGCGACCTGGACCTCGCCGCACTCAACCGGAACCTCGGCGCGTGTCCGGCGGTCCGACACCTGGAACGTCAAGCCGATGCACGGTTGGCATTGGTTCTGGCCCCGGTTGGAACTGGAATCGAGCGGGTCCTGGGCACGGTGGCGGCCTCCTTTGCGGATCTGCTGGCGAACGGAGACCCGACCCGGATCAAGGTCTGCGCCAACCCCGACTGCAGGTGGG
Source organism: Terriglobia bacterium (assembly GCA_020073245.1). Taxonomy (GTDB): domain Bacteria; phylum Acidobacteriota; class Thermoanaerobaculia; order Thermoanaerobaculales; family Thermoanaerobaculaceae; genus RBG-13-68-16. The sequence goes on from JAIQFQ010000001.1 coordinate 217,864, forward strand.
TGATCCTCGACGAGAGCCGCAACCGGTCGCGCCGCTGGTGTGAGGAAGCTGTGTGCGGAAGTCTGGTCAAGGTCCGGAAGCACCGCTCCCTCAAGCGCTCTCTTGGCCGACCGCCGGCTGGCTGAGCGCGCCGGTCGCGATCCCCCGAATTCCCGGCCCCTCTGCCGTCCCTGCAGGTGCGAACATACCGGCGTGCGGACCTTCACCGCATCGCACTCTGCGACCAGCGGCGAGGCAACGGCTTACTGGACGTATCCTAGGCTGCGGAGACGCGCGAGGGTCTCCTCGTAGCCGCGCTGCAGCGCGGCTGCCCGGGCGTCCCACCAGAGGAACGAGCCCGGCGCACGGACGCGGATCGGCTGCGAGCCATCCACCCACTCCCAGGTGGCGCCCTCGGGCCGGGCCGGTCGCAGCGATGCGCCACCCGCAAACGCCGCGAGAGCGAACGGAAACGCGCTCTCCCACCGCACCTCGACCCGTTCCCCGGTTACCGTGATCCGGGTCCCAGTCACGCTGAAGACCTTCGCCACCCGCAAAGGAGAGGGCGTTTGGAACGCGACCACGGTCGGACCGCGCTCGCCCGCCGCCATGACCTGCAGACCCGGCACCAGCTTGCCGACGCCCGCAGCGAACACCTCCGCCGCAGCCAGCGCCGCCGGCGCGCCAAGATCTCCAGGCTGCTCTTCCCCGGGATCCCGCGTCAGGTCGAAGAGAAATGCACCGGCGGGCAGCGGCCGCACCTCTTGCATCTTGACTTCCGACTCCGGGCTCAGTCCGGGCTGTGGGAGAGTGTGAACGAGGACCACCCGCGCGCCTTCTCGCCAACGCCAGCGCAGTGGACCGGCACCGAACGTCACGGCGACCTCCGGCTCCGGCGACCCGCCGTGTCGCAGCGAGCGCCCGACCATCCCGGGGGGCGGTGGGCACCCCGCCAGGTCGAGGAGCGTGGGAACGAGGTCGAGCAGCTGCACCGGCTTGCGCTCCACCCCCGAGTGTACCCCTGGGCCGCGCAGCAACAGGGGGACGTGGAGCGCCTCCCGGTAGAGGTTCATGCCGTGGCCCCAGCAGCCTCCGTGCTCGCCGAACGCCTCGCCGTGATCCGAGGTGAACGCGACGACGGCCTGGCGCGGGAGCTCGGCAAAGAAAGGCCCAAGCTGGCGGTCGAGGTAGCGAACCGTGGCCGCATACGCATCCAGGCGTTGGCGCGTCTCCTCAGGGCTCGCTTCTCGGGCCCTGCTGGCGAGGGGCACGATCGGCGCCATCGGTGGCATGCCGCCCTCGTGGTCGTGGTACGGCTCGTGCTGGTCCATGAAGTGGAGGTACAGGAAGCCGGGTTCGCCTCGGTGGGCGTGCACCCAGGACCGCGCCTGGCCGATCACCTGCTCGGCCAGAGGCGCCCCCTCCGGGCCGTATCGGACCGGCACGACGAAGGCGTCGAAGCCCTTGCCGAAGTCGTTCGGGACGGTGACCGTGAAGTTGGCCACGAAAGCGCCGCCGCTGAAGCCCCGATCCCGAAGCGCCTCCGCCCAGGAAGGGACACCCACAGGAATCGCCACCAGGCCGCCATCCATCGATGTGAGCTCGATGGTGGGACGCGAGGTGAAGATGCTGGCCACCGACGGGAGTGTCCACGGGGCGTTGGATTCCGCGTCGGTGAACCGCTCGCCGTCCCGGAACTCCCTGACCAGACGCGGCGTGAGCGTCTCGTTGAGATGATCGGCGCGGAAGGTGTCGGCGAGCGCGAGGACGATCAACGGTGCGGTTCGACGCGGTCGGACGAGGCGCGGCTCGCCGAGGACCACCCCGGGCGAGGCGATAACGGAATAGGTACCTGCGCTCGGGACCGTCCACTCGAGGTCGTCTGCGCCGCCCGGCGCAAGGCGCCACGTCTGTGATCCCAGGGCTCCTTCGAGGCGCACCTCACCGGCGAGCGTCGCGGGGGCCAGCGCACAGGCGCGGAACACGTAGCCGCTACCCTTCGCTTCGAACCGTTGTCGGCCGCTCGGCGCTACGCCGCGCTGCCACCGAGTCCCGACGTGGTAGACGGTCGCCTGGTCGGGCCACAGGGGCACCCTGGCCGGGTTGCAGCCGACACCGAACGCGCAGGCCGCGCCGATCCCGAACCCAATGCGCCCCAGGGTGCTACGCATGGGCCGATTATACCGACGGGAGATAAAGGTCGCGGGGCGTGGCGCGAATGCCGAAGCAGGGGTCAGCGCTGCGCCCGCAGCTGGAGCGGGATGACGCGATCGCCGTGCGGGGTGCGGAGCACCAGCTCCCCTTCGACCATCGCGGGTTCGCCCTTCAGGAACGCCGCCATGCCGCCGGCCGCATCGGCGAACGGCACGTCCTGGTCCAGGAGCACGTCGCTACGCTGTCTGGGACGCAGCTTGAACCCCGGCCTTTGCATCGCGATCACCGTGTGGGTCCCCGCCGTGACTTTCAGCTCGATCTTCGTGGCGGCCACCTCGAAGCCGAACGGGTTGTAGAGGCCGAGGAGGCCGTGCACGTTCACCGCCGACAGCCCCGGGTTGATGGTGAAGTCGGTGAAGGTGACGTAGGCGCGATACACGTCCTTGATTGGAACCTCTACCTCGCCCGGGTCGCCGAAGTCGAGGGTCCCAGCCATGGCCAGCACAGCGGTGCCGCCCGGGCCGACTCCTTCCCACGCCACCGGCGCGCGGTTGGGATCGACCGTCAGCACGTCCTCCGGCACGTCGGCGAGACGCACGTCAAAATCTGCGCGCGACTCGCCGCCGCCGATCGTCACGTCGACCGCCTCGGGCAGAGGGATCTGCGCCGCGCCCAGTGTCAAGCGTTGCGCGTTCATCCCCGAGGCCGGTGGGCCAGGCGGTGCGGGTGCGCGAAGGGTGACGTGCAGGACGTCGCGGCTTCGCACGGCAACCGTCACGCCCTGAAGGCGCAACGGTGCGGCGGTTTTCACAGCCGGGGGGGCGACGACACCCGCCGCAGCGAGGAGCAGGCCCGCAACGATCGGCATCGGTTTCTCTCTCCGGCCGGGAGTTTAACCCGGACGACTCATTCGGTCCCGCTGTGAACGGAAAATTGCCGGGTCCGACGTGCGGTCGCCGCTTGTGAAGTTTTTCCTTTTCTTCTACGCTCGCCGACCGGAGGTGCCGCATGATCCTCGAAGAGTGGACGGAGAACGCCGTCGGCCGCGAGATCCCGACCCGGATCGCGGGCCGCGCCTTCCGTCCGTTCGCTGGCTGTTTCGCCGAGATGCCGGAGACGACGACCCATGCGGCGAGAGTCCCGCGACGGCCGTTCGACGGCGCGTCCAAGCTCACGACGTTCGAGGCGGCCTTCGACGTTGTTCGCGATGGCGACGCCGTGTCGTTCCCGCACTACTACCGCACCGGTGGCGACCGCTTTCTGCGTGCCGTCGTCGCGGAGCTGAAGCGGCGCGGCCTCAAAGGGATCAGGCTGATCGGAAACGCATACTTCGGCGAGCTCGACTACCTCGTCGAGGCCGTCAAGGACGGCACGATCGCCTATCTGTACGGCAACCCGTACGGCGGGTTGGCCAAGGCCACCGCTGGCGGCGCCCTGCTGCCCGTCCGGATCATCGGCTGCACCCACGGGGGCCGGCAGCGCGACCTCATGCTCGGGATCGAGCCGGTGCGCCTGGCGATCTTCCCCGCGCCCGCGGCCGACCTGTGGGGAAATGCCTCCGGCGTGCTTGGCAAGCGCGAGGAGCTCTGCGGGCCGCTCGGCCTGTTCGACGCGGACGTCCGTTACGCCGACTACTCGTGCGTCTGCGCCGGGACGGTGTTCGACCGCTTCCTGACGCAGCGCTCGATCTCGATGGAGTACGTGGACTTCGTCGTGCCGTTCCCAAACGTGGGGGATGGTGCCGGGATCGGGGCCGGCACGCTGGATCTGGCCCGAATCATGAGCGGCGGCAACCTCACGGTCGCCGACCGCGTGATGTCGCTGCTCGGCGCGGCAGGCCTCTTGCGCGACGGCGTCGCGTTCCAGTCCGGCTCTGGCGCGTCGCTCGCGGTCCTGCAGCGCCTGTCGGATCACTTCGCCGCCAACGGTCTCAAGGCGTCGTTCACGATTGGCGGGATCACCCAGATCCACGTCGAGATGCTGCGTCGCGGCGCGGTCGAACTGATCCTGCACGGCCAGTGCTTCCAGCCCACAGACCTGGTCTTCGACTCGCTGAAGAACGACCCGGGCCATCAGGAGGCCACGTCCTCGATCTACGCGAACCTCGCCTGCAAGGCGACCCTTACGCCTCTGCTCGACTTCGCACTGCTCTCCTGCGCCGAAATCGACACTGACTTCAACGTGAACACCGTGACCGGGTACGACGGCCGGTTCGTAGGCGGGATCGGCGGCGGCCCCAACGTGGGGCGCTCCAAGCTGACGGTCATCTTCACGACGCTTGCCGGCTTCTCCAAGCGCCGCGGCCAGAGCTACCCCTCGATCCGGGAGCGCGTCAACACGGTCACGATGCCGGGCGAGCTGGTGGATCTCGTGATCACCGAGGAAGACGCGGTCATCAACCCGGCATCGACCTCGTCGTATCTCGTCGCGCTCAAGGAAAACGCGGGCAAGGCCGGGATCAGCCTGATCTCCATGGAGGCGCTTGCAGCCAAGGCGATGGCAAAGGCGACGGAGCTCGGGCCGCTCATGCCCGAGCCCGAGCTCACCGGCGAGGTGGTCGAGATCATAAAGGCCGACGACGGTTCCATCCTCGACGTCGTCCGGCAGGTCCCGAAGAAGGAGTGAGGCGGGGTCCGGGACCCGGGTTCCGGACCGATGACAACCCCCGTCGACGCGCGGCAGGCCCGCGAGAGGGCCGGCCCCCGCTCAGCGTGCGAGTTTGATGACGTCGCTGCGGAAGGCCGCTTCCTGCTTCCCGGACAGGTTGGACGCGAGCGATGCGACGAGGGCATCCCAGTTCGTCGTGGCCCGCGCGGCCCTCTTGACGAGCACCTTCGCCAGCGGGCCGATCTCGTCGGCCAGCCTCTGCTCCACCGCACGGAGCGCGTCCGCGTCCCACGTGACCGCTCCCGACGAATCGGGCCCAAGTGTTGGGGACCCGAGACGCGAATCGCTCCCCGTCGCCGGGTGCGCCAGCAGGAGCGACGAGCGCTGCTGTGCCGCGGCCGCCTCTTTTGTGGCGGCGGCAAGAAATGCGCGGCGGTCCTTATCCGAGGGAATGTGTGCCGAGAGCGCGGTGCAAAGGGCGGGGAAATCGGACGACTTCTGAGCTTCCCGCCTGACCAGGACCCTCGCCATCGGGCCGATCGCGACGGCCAGGCACGCCTCCGCGCTGGCGAGCAGGGCAGGGTCCAAGTTTGTGCGCACCGGCTCCGTGCTCGCGGAAGGCATGGCAGCCGTCTGCATCAGGGTCCCCTCCGGTGCTGGGGTGAGAGCGCCCGGAGGATTCCCGGCCTCCAGCAGGAGGAGGTCGACGTGCACCGCAGGCATATGGGGGTAACGCTCATCGCGGTCCCGCGCCATCATCTTTCGGATGACCGCGCAAACGCCGTGACTCAGCGTGGGGGCGAAGGTGCGCGGGTCCACCGGCTCGTCGTGCAGGTGCTTGGCGACGATGACCATGGGCGATGAGCCTTCGAACGGGGTATGCCCCGTGACCATGTGGAAGAGTGTCGCCCCCAGCGAGTAGATGTCGGCGCGGCCGTCAATGTCCTTGAGGCCGGCGATCTGCTCGGGCGAGATGTAGTGCGGGGTGCCGGCCACGACGCCGGTCTGGGTCATGTTCTGGTCGTCGGCGATGCTCTTGGCGAGTCCGAGATCCACGAGCTTCACGACGCCGTCCGCGCTCAGGATCAGGTTGTCAGGCTTCACGTCTCGGTGCACGATCCCGGCACCGTGAGCGACGCGGAGCGCCGTGCACGCCTGGCGCACCGTTGCAAGCGCGTCGGCCTCCGAGAACTTCCCGTTGCGCCTGATGCGGTCGCCCACGGACTCGCCGAGGACGAACTCCATCGCCAGGTAGAAGATCCCCTCGACCTGCCCAAAGTCGTAGATCTGGACGATGTTCGGGTGGTTGAGTTTGGCCGCCGCTCGTGCCTCCTTGACGAACCGTTGGCGATAGGACTCGTCAGTCGCGAACTGTTCGCCGAGCACCTTGAGCGCGACGTCGCGCTGCAGCGTGAGGTGGCGCGCGCGAAAGACGCGGCCCATCCCCCCCGCTCCCAGCTCCCCCAGGATTTCGTAATCGCCAAAGGCCGCTCCGGGCATCGGCTTCGCTGCCACTGCTTGTTACCTCCCTCTCAAGGGACTGAAGGTCGCGTCAGGCTTCATCGAGCATCGCGAGCGCCTTCTGGAGGCTGATCCGCATGCGGTTGAACGAGCCCGCAAGCAGCGCCACCTCGTCCTTTCCCTTGATAGCAACATCAGGCACCTCCATGTTCCCGCGGCTCACCTGCTCCGCCATCCCGGCGAGCCGGGTGAGCGGTGCGATGACCGCGAAGCGAAGCAGGAGGTTGAGCACGAGAAGCGTAAACCCGAACACCCCCGAGAGGGCGAAGATCAGTGTCCGAAAGGCACTGTTGGCCATCTCGATCGGGATCGACATCGGTACCGACACGATCTGCGCGCCGACGATCTCGTCCTGCTTCCAGCCGAAGCCGTTGCTCGGCCCGTACTGCTTGACCAGCGAGGCCGGCGCCTGTTCGGGCGTCAGGTGGCAGGCGAGGCACTTCGGGTCCTTGATCTGGATGGGATGGCTGAGGAAGAGCGAGCGACCCTCGGTCGTCTCGCGCTCGCCGATCATCTCGGACTCTTTCGGGTCGCGGCGGAACTCGTTGACGACATCCGCTTCCCAGTCCACGGTGCGGTCGCGCGGGTTCGACGGGTTGAGCGTGGCCTCCTTGTACTCGTACTCCGGGTGGCTCTGCCGCAGGTAGTTGAAAATCTCGGTGGCCGAGTAGGCCGGAACCGTCTGAGGCAGGAATTGCTGGGCGAGCCTCGAGTCCAGGAGCGGCTTGACCTGCTTGATGGTGTAGCCGCGCACCGCCATCGCGGTTTCCATCATGATCCGCGCGTTCTGGATCACCTGGGTCCGGGCGCTCCTCTGCAGCAGCGCATGGGAGATGCACCCCACCGGCACCAGCGCCAGCGAAAAGACCAATACCAGCGCGAGGTTGAACTTTGTGAGCAAACTCATGAGCCCCCCGACTCGTGCGTCCCGCCAGCCCGACGTTTCGCCCTTTCCCGTCGGATAAACGAATCTGAGACCCATTCTACTCCCATGCCGCCGCCGGGACGAAGAAGAGGTGCCGCCACCGGAACTCCCCGCCATGTCGTCGGGTAGACCCGCTGGCGACCGTTCGCGCCACTTCGATCGCGTAGAATGCGCGGCGTCGCAGGCGGAGGGACCATGAGCATCAGGCTGCTCATCACCGGGGGGACGTTCGACAAGGAGTACGACGAGATTCACGGCAAGCTGTACTTCAAGGACACCCACCTGAACGAGATGCTCCGCCTCGGCCGCTGCCGGGCCGACGTCAAGGTCCGGACGCTGATGATGGTGGACTCGCTGGAGATGACGGACGCGGACCGCCACCTCGTCCTGGAGAACTGCCGGCGGGCGCACGAGGAGCGCATCGTCGTCACCCACGGCACCGACACCATGGAGGAAACAGCCAAGGTGCTCGGCGAGGGCCTCACGAACAAGACCGTCGTGCTGACCGGCGCGATGATACCGTACGCGTTCCACTCATCCGACGGGTTGTTCAACCTCGGGAGCGCGATCTCCCTCGCCCAGTGCCTGCCCCACGGCGTCTACATCGCGATGAACGGACGCTTCTTCGCGTGGAACAACGTCAAGAAGAACCGCTCCCTGGGCATCTTCGAGCCGATCCACTAGCCTATACACGCCGCCGGGCATTCGTCAGTGGCGGATCACGGCGGGTTCGAGGCGGCGCCCCAGTCAATCCTCTACCCCGGGAACGCACCCTCGGGCGGATCTTCGAGCCACTCGGTTTCGTAGCCGGGGGTGTTCGGGATGATGCAAAGGAACTCGACCTCCTCGGCCGTCCGGTTCTCGTACCAGTGCGCGCACCCGGCGGGCAGGAACATCGCGTCCCCGGCGCGCACGGTACGCACCTCGTCGTCGGTGCCCAGCACCATCTCGCCTCGCACCATCACCTGCTCGTGCTCGATGGTGGGGTGTCGGTGCGCGGGGATACGCCCACCCGCCGCAAGCAGGAAACGGCGGGTGATGAAGTTGGGCGCGCCCTGCTCGGGCCCGAGCAGGATAGCCATGCGCGCGCCCCGGGCTCGCTTGACAGGCGCCGCCATCACACTGTGCGGCGGGGTCACAACCGCCGATCTCCGGTTCTCGCCCACCCTATCCTCCCCGGTTGCCTTCCCTGGTAGACTCCCCGCCTCTGGGAGGCAACCGATGCCTGATGACCGTACGGTACTACACGAGTTCAAGCGCAACGCCGAGGAGACCGTCCGCGTCTCTCTCTCGGTTTTCAAGGGCAAGACATACATCGACATCCGCCTCTTCTACGAAGACGCCAACGGCGAGCTGGCCCCGACCAAGAAAGGAGTGACGATCACCCCAGAGCTCTGGGACGAGTTCCGCGCCGGCATCGCGGCCGCCGAACAGACCCTGCAGGACAAGAACCTATGGCACCCAGCCGACCAGGCCGGGGCCAAGGAGTGACGGCGGTCTTCCTCCTGGCCTCGTCTCGGAAGGTGCGAGCCAGGCCGGTGTTCAGCTCGTCCCGCCCGGGTGTCAGGCGCGGTTCGGTTCGCCCTTCTCCCACGGTTTGTACGTTGTGCGGCAGACGATCCGCTCCGCGCGCGTCGGGTGGGAGTAGCGCCAGAACCGCGATGAGCACCACGAGCCCGTAGGCGGCACCGGCGAAGTAGAGCGTGTCGACAACGCGCTGATGGGCGCGCATGTCGTCGGTCACGACCACGGCCGGCACTGCGGCGGGCGCCGGAGTCGGGGTCGCCGCGGCCACGGCCGCCGCCGGAGGAAGTTGAACCTCCTCTTGCGCCATCGAGGAAGTCACACAGGAAACAGCCGAGAAGATCGCCGCCGCCGCCATCAGCGCACGAACGCGCCTTGTCATGGAGCCTCCTTGAGACGTCGAGCCATGGTGGCGCATGCCCGCACGTTCTGCGGGAGGTGAAGAGTTGAGAATTTGGAGTGAAGAGTTGGAAGACACAAGCAACGCACACCAGCCGGCGTCTTTGTCCTCTAACTCTTCACCCTTAACTGTTCACTCCGTCGGCCAACGTGTGAACAGGCGAACGGATGTCGATCCCCTGCTCCTCTGTCCCTCTGCCTAGGGATCAGTGGCCGACGAGAGGGAGAAAGACGGTGAACGTGGACCCGACCCCCTCCTGGCTCTCCACCACCACCCGGCCTCGGAACCGCTCCACCAACTCCTTGACGATGACCAGCCCCAACCCCGTCCCCGTCTCCACGGCCATCGCGTTCGGCGCACGGAAGAACTCCGTGAACAGCCGAGGTAGCGACTGCGCGGGGATCCCGATCCCGGAGTCCGCCACCCGCACGACGGCCTGATGGTCCACCCGCCGCACCGACACAGCGACACGTCCTCCCTCCGGCGTGTACTTCACCGCGTTGCCGAGGAGGTTGCTGAAGACCCGTCCCAGCCCCTGGACCGTCGCCTCCACGGCCAACGGCTCGGCCTCCCGCTCGAACTCCAGCGTTTGCCGCTTCCCCTGCGCCTGCGGCTCGACCTGCGCCACGACCTTCGCCATAACCTCCCCAACCGGGACCTCCGTGACCTCCTCCGCCGCCAAACCCGTCCGCCCGGCCGCCAAGCTCAACAGGTCGTCGATCAGCATCTGAAGGGTCTCCAGCCGGCGCCTCAACCGCAGCAGAAACCCAGCCTGCTTCTCCTCAAGCGGCCCCGCGTATCCGTCGATGATCAGGCTCACCAGCGTCTGCGCGCCGCTCACCGGCGCCCGCAACTCGTGCGTCACCGTACGCGTGAACTTCGACTTCTGCTCGTCCATCTTGCACATCGCCTGGTAGGCCATCGCGTTCTCGATCGCGATCGCGCCCTGCGCCGCGATCGCCTCCAGGAACTTCACGTCATCCGGCCCAAATGCCTCCTCCCGGCTGCTGTACGCCCGCACCACCCCCAGCGCCTGCCCCTTCCCTCGCAGCGGCACGAAAAGCATCGACCGAATGTTCTCCGCTTCGGCAGCCGCGGGGTACTGCAGCCGCGCCCGATCCCCCTCGTTCTGGATGATCGCCGGCACGCCCCCGATGAGCGCCTTCTGGTGCGCCGGGCTCTGGCTTACAAGCACCGGCCCCTTGTTGAGGTATGCCTCACTCAGCCCGTGGGACGCCGCGAGCTCCACCTGCGCCCCCGTCGTGTCCAACAGCCCGATCGACGCGCCCTGGACCCCCATCGCCTCCACCGTCGCCCGCACCAATCGGTCCAGCACCTGAGGTAGCTCCAACGTCGAGTTGATCGCCCGCACCACCCCGTACAGAGTCGCCAGTTGGTCCTCCCGCCGACGCACCCGCACCGCCACCGAGGACGTCACCGCCCACGTGACCGCACTCACCAACGCCAGGGCGGCCAGGATCACCACCTCATACGCCGGCTCGGCATACACCTCCCCTGGCAGGAACCCGATCACGTGCCGGTGCCCGACCAACCCCCACGTTTCCGCAAGCGTCAACCCCGCGGTCAGCCCCACCGCGCTCACCGTGTACGCGCACGCGATCCACCGCTCGAAGACCAGCGACGCCACCACGATGTGAAACACGAACAGGAAGACCAGCGGGCTCTCCACACCACCCGTCAGGTGGATCAGGACAACCATGGCCGCCCAGTCCAGTCCGAGTTGCAGGTGCGTCAGGCGCCGATACCCCCACACCGGCCCGACCCCACCTCGTCTCAACCGCCCCTGCCAGCCCCAAAACACCACGTTCGAGGCAAGGATCACCACCCCCACCGCATACATCAGATCGGGATCAAACCTCGGGAGCAGCGTACGGTGCACCACCCAGGTCGCCACCACCACCCCGCCCCCGGCCAGCCACCGCATCGCCACCAGCCAACGACTCGATGCTGCCACCTCCTGCGCCCGCGGCAGCGGCAGCCCGATGGTGCTGTCCTCCGGGCCCTCAGCCATGGCGGCCCTCGAGATCAGCTCGATTCCCGGACCCACACCGGCGCTCACCATATCCGGGTGATCCCGAAGGAGGTTTCATCCACTCAATCCTAACGCACGTCATGGCCCCGAGAACGAAACTCCCCGACCCAGCGGAGTCGCCTCCGGCCTCCCAGCCCTCGTCGAGAGCAGCGACCGACCCGACTCACTGGAGTGACGTTTTGTCGCCGGAGCGACCGGCGGTGGATTGGAGCGCGAAGGATGCGCAGGGCGCCCCGGCGAACCCGCTCCGGCCACGGCTAGAGGTCCTCGGACAGAGGAAAGCGACCCGTGCCCATGCATTTCAGGCACTTCTGTCGCTCGCCGGTCCGGACCTCGATGCGGCCGGTCCCACCGCAGCCGCCGCAGGTCCGGCCAGTGGGCGTGCTTCCGGACCCGTTGCACAACCCGCACAGCTTTGCTTCGTCCTCTCCCCCACGGGCCGCCTCGAGCCACCCCTTGCCGTGGCACTCAGGACAGGGCTCTGGCTTCTTCATGGTTCCTCCCCCCGGCAGGAGTATAGGCCCCGGTGCAATCGAGCCATTCGGCGACCAGCGCCCGCGCCCGTGGCACGGCGGCCGCCACCTCCGGGCTCAGTTCCTCCCGGATGGTCTGCAGATCCGAGACCTCGGCGACGAGCAGCGAAACCTCTTCGGGCAGGCTGAACCCGAGGGCACGCCCGAGGGCGAGAGCGGTCAGCAGGTCGCACTGGTGCGATCCGCCCAGCGTCCAGCCCGCCGCAGAGGCCGGGAGCGGCCAGTCGAGGAGCGTGCCCGGCGGGACGCGACCCGTCTGCACAACGTCGAGGATCAGTGCGCGAGAGTACCCGGCGAGCATGTCGAGGAGCCGGAGACCGGCCGCCGCGGCCTCTTCGACCGCGACCTCGGGTCGGAGGCAGAGGTCGCGCTTGCACTCGCGCGCTACGACCGGCCCGAAGCCGTCGTCCGCGACGAGGTCGTTGCCGAGCCCGAGCACAAGCGCGTCCGGCCGGGCCATTGCTCCTCAGCAGAACCTGCGGATGGTCTCGCGCGTCCGGCCATCCGGTTCACGGATCTCGATCTGCAACGGCATGCGGCCGAGCGCGGCATGTGTCGCGCAACCGAAGCACGGGTCGTAGGCGCGGAACGCCATCTCGATCATGTTGAGCGAGGCCTCCCGAACTTCCTGCCCGCCCGTGATCAGCGACTGCGCTGCCTTCTTGATCGACATCGAGATCGCGGCGTTGTTGTTGGTGGTGCCGACGATGAGGTTGCCCTCGGTGATGAAGCCCCTCTCGTCGGTCTTGTAGTGGTGGGTGAGCAGGCCGCGCGGCGCCTCGACCGTGCCCACCCCTTCTCCAACGATTCCCGTCGGGATCGTCCGGATCTCGTCGGAGGTGATCTCCTCGTCCTGCGCGAGGCGGAGCGTCTCCTCGCACGCGAACACGAGCTCGACGATGCGGGCCCAGTGAATCGCGAGGGTCGCGTGTACCGGCTTGGAACCGCTGGCGTCCCCGGTCAGAGTGGAGTAGAGACGCTCGTACTCGGCCTGGGCCATCGGGGTCGCCATCCCGCTTGACACATTGAGTCGGCTCATCGGTGTAGCGCGGTACACCCCCGAGTCCGTGCCGTCGACCAGTCCCTTCCACCCGACCTCCTTCAGGTAGGGATACTTGAGGTAGGAGAAAGGCATCACCGCCTCGGCGATGTGGTCGAGGTACTCCTTCGGCTGGTAGCGGCACAGCTCCTTCCCTTCGGGGCTTGTCACCCGCACCGTGCCGTCGTAGAAGTTGACGTGACCGTCGGCATCGACGAGGCCGATCGAGTAGGTCCGGTGGGAGAACGCCTCGGAGAGGATGAGGTCGACGTATGCGGGGTTGGCCAACACGACATCGTCGAACACCTTGATGGCGACCTTGGCGAACTCCACCATCTCGCGGCCGATTCCGATCAGCTCCTGCTGCTCCTCCTTGGTGACCCTCTTGGCCATCCCGCCCGGCAGCGCGGTCACCGGGTGCAGCGCCTTGCCGCCGATGATCTGCACGACCCTCTGGCCGCGCGCACGCTGGCGGATCACCTCCGCGCCGAGTTCGAGGCCGACCTTCGCCACCACGCCGAGGATGTTGCGCTGTGCCTTCGGCGCGTCGGGCCCGAGGACGAAGTCCGGGCCGCCGAGGGCGAAGAAGTGCGTGGTGTGGTCGCCAGCGTAGAAACCGTCGTAGAGGAGCTCGCGCAGCTTGAGGGCCGCGGGCGGCGGGGTGACCCCGTAGACGGCGTCGGCCGCCTTCACCGAGGCCATGTGGTGCGCCTCGGGGCAGACGCCGCAGATCCGCGTCGTAATGCGCGGCATCTCCTCGACAGGCCGGTTGCGGCAGAAGACCTCGAAACCGCGCAGTTCTGGAACCTGGAAGTAGGCGTTGGCCAGACAACCGTCGTCGTCCAGGAAGAGGTGGATCTTGCCGTGCCCTTCGAGGCGGGTGATCGGATCGATGGTGATGGACCTCATGGTCACACCTGCCTTCTGCGCAGCGTCGAACCAGGGAGGCTGAACCGGTAGAACGTGCCGACAAGGTCGGGAATGCCGGCGATGATCCGCTCGATCTCCTCGGGATCAGTCGAGTCGATTACCCCCCCGATGGCGGACGCCATCTTCGCGCCCTGGTCGTGCACGCCGGTCGGCGGGCCGTAGCAGCCGCGGCACGGCACGCCGGCCTTGACGCACTTCGCGCCGCAGCCACCGCGCGTGGCCGGTCCCATGCAGATGAGGCCCTGCTCGAGGAGGCAGATCTCGGGGTCGGGGATCAGTTCGTGGGGACGGACGAACGCGCGTATCTTCTTGACGTCGCGCTTGCGCGGGCACTCCTCGCAGCAGGCGCGGGGGTTCGCACCGAGAACCGTCCCCTTCGGCGGCAGTGGCTTGCCGTTCTTCAGAATGTCCACGACGGCGTCGACCACCGCCTTGATCTGGTCGGGCTGTGGCGGGCAGCCTGGGATCACGTAGTCGACGTCCACCACCTGCGTCAGCGTGCGAACGGTGTTCCACAGCTGCGGCAGGCGGAGCGTTCCTTCAGGAACGTCCCAAACGGGTTGCGGCCGAACGTGTTCCGGGTTCACCGTCGAAGGAGAGTCGTCGTAAACGTAACGTGTGATCGCCTCGAGCGACGTGAAGTTCGCGAGGCCCGGGATGCACCCGTCGGCGGCGCACGAACCGAACGCGCAGAGAACTGTGGACTTGGCGCGCAGCAGCTTGGCCATCTCGTAGTTCTCCGAGCTGCGGATCGCGCCATTGAAGAGCGTCAGGGTGATCTCACCGTCGGCGAGGGCGCGCACGTCGTCGTACTTGAAATCCATCGCGCACGGCCAGAAGACGATGTCGAAGAAGTCGGCGATCTCGAGCACCTTCAACTCGGTGTCGAGGACGGCGATCTCGCACCCGCCGCAGGAGGCGGCCCAATACAGTCCGAGCTTGGGCTTAGGCATGCTCCCCTCCCTGGTGCGCCAGTTGCGCGTCGGCAGCCGCCGGGTCGAACGCCCACTCCTGCAGGGCGAGCGGGCCCAGCGAGCGGATCTCCTCCGTGAACTCGCTGACCACCTCACCGAAGCGCACGCCCTCCGAAGCCGAGACCCACTCGAGGCGGACCCGGCGCGGGTCGATCCCCATCTCGCCCACGAGCATCCTCGTAATCGGCAGTCGGCGCTGGCACTTGTAGTTGCCCTCGACGTAGTGGCAGTCGCCGGGATGGCAGCCGCACACGAGCACTCCGTCCGCCCCGCGCGCCAGGGCGTCGAGGATGAAGTTGGGGTCCACGCGTCCCGAGCACATCACCCGAATCACCTTCAGGTTGGGCGGGTACTTGACGCGCGCCGTCCCCGCCAGATCGGCTCCGGTGTACGAACACCAGTTGCAGAGGAAGCCCACGAGGTTCGGCTCGAAGCTCATGACAGGATCCCCTCGATTTCGGCGTAGATCTGCTCGTCGGCGAAGTGCAGCGCGCGGATCGCCCCGGACGGGCAACCCGCGGCGCACGTGCCGCAGGCCTTGCAGAGTGCCGGGTTGACGCTGCTGGTCTTCTTCGTCTCGTCGAAGCCGATCGCGCTGTACGGGCAGAGGTCGTTGCACAGGCGGCAGCCGCTGCACACCTCGTCGTCGATCACGGCGTAGGCGCCGTCCATCTCGACCTCACCTCGGATCATGAGCGACATTGCCTGGGCTGCGGCACCGCTGCCCTGCGCAACCGCATCTGGAATGTCCTTGGGGGACTGGCAGACCCCTGCGAGGAAGACCCCGTCCGTCGTCGTCGAGACTGGCCCCAGCTTTGGATGCCGCTCGATGAACCAACCGTCCGCACCCACCGAGATCCCGAACCTGCGCGCCACATCCTTGGCGTCGTGGTTGGCCTCGAGGGCGGTGCACAGCACCACCATGTCCACCGGAATCTCACGGAACTTGGCGGCCAGGGTGTCCTCGCACCGCACGAGGAGCGTGCCTTCCGGGTACTCCTTACCGCCGCGGACGATCTCCGCCCCTTTGCCGCGGATGACGTTGACCCCCTCCTCGAGGATGCGGTGGAAGAACTCCTCGTACCCCTTCCCGAATGCGCGCAGGTCGATATAGAGCTGATAGACCTCGGCGCTCGTCTTCTCCTTGACCAGATGGGCGAACTTCAACGCGTACATGCAGCAGACGCGGCTGCAGTAGGGATGGGCGTTCTGATCGCGGCTGCCGATGCAGTGGAGGATGGCGATGGCCCCGGGCTCCTTGCCGTTCTCCATGAGAATCTTTCCGCCCGTCGAGCCGGCCGCGTTGTTCATGCGCTCGAACTCCATGGAAGTGATCACGTTCGGCAGCCGCCCGTAGCCGTACTGCTTCATCGGGGTGGGGTCGAAGTCCTGGTACCCGGTGGCGAGCACGACGGTTCCGACCTCGAGATCCTCGAAGCGCTCGACGTCGTCGTGGCTGATGCACTCCTTTGGGCAGACCGCGGCGCAGACTTTGCAGCCGCCCGTGCGAAAGTGGACGCAGAAGTCCGGGTCGATGCGCGGCGCGTTGGGCACTGCCTGTCGAAAGGGGACCGCGATGGCCGCATTGGGCCCGAGCGTGATCTCAGAGTGCACGACGTCCCGACCCCCCGCCTCCTCCATTCGGATGTGACCTGTGGGGCACAGCGCCGCGCAGGCCCCGCACAGGATGCACGCGTCCGAATCGACCTCGAACGGCGTGGTCACGAAGCGGTCAATACCCCGCGACGCGAACCCGAGCGCCTGCGCGCCGACGATCTCGTCGCACACGCGCACGCAAAGGCCGCACAGGATGCAGGTGTCGGTCCCGGTACCCCAGCGCGGCTGGTCGATTCCGAGCTTGCCGGCGAGGGCGGTGAGCACCGGCATCGATGCGCAGCGGCTCATCAGCATCTCGAGGTTGAGCCGGCGTGCGGCCATGACTCGCGGCGTGCGGGTCAGGATCTCGATGCCCTCGGAGGCGGGGTAGTTGCACGCCGTGACCATCCGCGTGCGCCCACGCTTGTCCCGCGCCTCCACAACGCAGATGCGGCAGGCCGCGTACGGTTTGACGTACTTGAAGAAGCACAGGGTGGGGATGTCGATGCCCAGGGCCTCGGCGGCCTGGAGCACGTACGACCCCTCCTCGACCTCGATCGGCCGGCCATCGACCGTGATGTTGACCTTTGGCATCTCTCCTCCTAGGCCCGGGCCTCGGCCTGGGTGCGCTCCTTGACCGGCTTCCACGCCTGCCTGGCGGCCACCTGAACCTCGGCGGCCCGATCGCGCTTGACCCGCACGATGGCGTTGAACGTGCACACCTGGTAGCAGGCGTCGCACTGGATGCACTTGGACTGGTCGATGACCTGGAGGTTCCGCGGCCCGCCGGTGATGGCCTCGGTCGGGCACACCTTCGCGCACTTGGCGTCGCCGACGCAGTCAGCGGTGATGGCGTAGCCGACGAGATCCTTGCACACGCCTGCCGGGCAGCGCTTGTCTCTGATGTGGGCGTCGTACTCGTCGCGGAAGTACCGCAGCGTGGAGAGCACCGGGTTGGGGGCGCTGCCGCCGAGCTGGCACAGGCTCGTATCGATCAGGGTGTCGGAGATCTCCTGCAGCGTCTGGATGTCTTCAGGCGTGCCGCCGCCCTTGGTGATGCGTTCGAGGATCTCGTGGAGCTTCCGCAGCCCTTCGCGGCACGGGAGGCACTTCCCGCACGATTCTTCGATCAGGAAGTGGATGAAGTACCTGGCGACATCCACCATGCACGAATCCTGGTCCATCACGATCATGCCGCCCGACCCCATCATCGAACCGGCCTTCGTCAGCTCGTCGAAGTCGACCGGGAGGTCGAGAAGGCTCGTCACGGCGTCACCCGGGGCGATCTCGCCGGCCTCTTCCATCGAGTGCATGATCTTCGCGTCGCGGGTCTCGACGATGAGCGTCCCGCCCGACGGGCCGCCGGTCTGGACCGCCTTGAACTTTTTCTTCCCGGGCACCCCGCCGCCGATCTCGTGGAGGATCTCGCGCAGGGTGATCCCCATCGGCACTTCCACCAGGCCCGTGTTGCAGATCTTGCCTGTCAGCGCGAACACCTTGGTCCCCTTGGAACCCTCGGTGCCGATCGAGGCGAACCAGTCGGCGCCGTGCTCGAGAATCAACGGTACGTTGGCCCAGGTCTCGACGTTGTTGAGGTTGGAGGGCTTGTCCCACAGGCCGTGCTCGACCGTGTGAACGTACTTGGCTCGAGGCTCACCAACCTTGCCCTCGAGCGACGCCATCAGCGCCGTGGATTCGCCGCACACGAACGCCCCGCCACCACGGCTCACCCCGATGTCGAATGCGAAACCCGTTCCCAGGATGTTCGGACCCAGGAGCCCCAGCTCACGCGCCTGCCCGAGGGCGATGTTGAGGTGCTTGACGGCCAGAGGGTACTCGTGACGGACATACACGTAACCCTCGTGCGAGCCGATGGCGTAGGCGCCGATGATCATCCCCTCGATCACCGAGTGGGGGTTCCCCTCGAGCACCGAGCGGTCCATGAATGCGCCCGGGTCCCCCTCGTCTGCGTTGCAGATGACGTACTTGGGCTCCTCCTTGGACTTGCGGCAGGTCTCCCACTTGACCCCGGTCGGGAACCCGCCGCCGCCCCGGCCCCGCAGCCGCGACCTCTTGATCTCGTCAACGATCCGTTCCGGCTCCATCGTGGTCAGCGCTTTGGCCAACCCCGAGTACCCCCCGAACGCGATGTAGTCCTCGATCGACTTGGGGTCGATGTGGCCGTTGCTCCGGAGGACCAGGCGGACCTGTTTCTTGTAGAAGGGGATGTCCTCGGCCTTCTCGATCCGGGTTTTGGTCGCCGGGTCCCGGTAGAGGAGCTTGGTCACCACCTTGCCGTGCTTGATCGTCTGGTCCACGATCGACTCGACGTCGTCCGGCGTGATGCGCTGGTAAAAGACTCCCTGCGGCTGGATCACCGCAAGCGGGCCGCGCTCGCAGAATCCGTGGCAACCGGTGAGCTTGAGGTGAACGATCTCCTCCAGGCCCTCGCCACGGATCTTCTGGCGGAAGGCGTCGGCAACGGGCTCGCACCCGCAAGCGAGACACCCCGTGCCGGCGCAGAGCTGGACCCAGGTGTGGTTGGGATCGTGGGCGGCCCGCAAACGGCCCCTCAGGTCGTTGAGTTCCTTCGGACTGGCGATCGGCCTCATCCTCTCCTCCTCGGGCCGCTGAAGACCACGGGCTGACCTAGTGCTGCACCGAGCACGGGCACTGCCTGATCACTTCGACGAGCTTCTCGACCTCGCCCACCGTGAGGTGGCCGTAGTGCTTGCCGTCGATCAGCACCACCGGCCCCAGCGCGCACGCGCCGACGCAGTTGACGGTCTCGAGGGTGACCTCGCGGTCGGTCGACGTTTGGCCGCGCTCGACGTGAAGGTCACGCTCGAGTCTCTCCAGAATGCTCTGCGAGTTGCGCACGTGGCAGGCGGTGCCTGTGCATACGGAGACCAGGTGCTTGCCGCGCGGCTCCAGGCTGAACGCCTTGTAGAACGTCGCCACGCCGTAGATCTGAGACAAGGCGAGGTCCATGCGCTCGCTGATCCGTTGCAGCGCTTCCGGCGGCAGGTAGGAGTACTCCTGCTGCACCTCTTGCAGGACCATGATGAGCGCGGTGGACCTGGCCTGGTACGAGGCGACGATCTGATCTACCCGTTCCGGCATGGGGGTGTTTTGGCTCATCAGGAAACGCCTCCACTCTCGGGGACCCCCGTTCGGCTCACGCGGTGGACGTGTTTGTCGGCCGGCGCGAGAAGACGGGGCGTCCCTTCCTTGTAGACCCGGCCGGCGAGGATCATGCGGCGGCGAGTCGGGTATGGGCGGGACGGGCACGCCTCATAGCAGGTACCGCAGCCGTTGCACTTGCTCACGTCCACGAAACGGGGCTTGCGGCGCATCGTGACCTTGAAGTTCCCCACGAACCCCTCGACCTTGTCGACCTCGGTGTAGGTGAGCAGGCGGATGTTGGGGTGCTGAGCGATGGCCACCATCTTGGGCGTGAGGATGCAGGCGGCGCAGTCGAGCGTGGGGAACGTCTTGTCGAAGTTGGCCATGTGCCCGCCGATCGAGGGCTCACGTTCGACCAGGACGACCTCGAAACCGGCGTCGGCCATCTGCAAGGCCGCCTCGATGCCGGCGATCCCGCCTCCGACCACCAGGACACGCCGCTTGATCTCCACCCTTCGGATCTCGAGCGGTTGTTGAAGGGCCACTCGGCGCACTGCGGCGTTGACGAGGGCCTTGGCCTTCCCGGTGGCGGCGGTCGGATCCAGCGTGACCCACGACACCTGCTCACGGATGTTGGCCATGTGGAAGAGGTAGCGGTTCATGCCGGCGCGCTCCACCGCCTTACGGAACGTCGGCTCGTGCATGAGGGGGCTGCACGCCGCCACGACGACTCGCGTGAGGCCCTGCTCGCGGATGTCCTTCTGAATGAGCTCCTGGCCGGGATCGGAGCACATGAACCGGTAGTGCCGCGCGACAGCCACACCGGGCTGCTTGGCCGCCGCCGCCGCCACTTCGGCCACATCCACGGTCTTGGAGATGTTGGTGCCGCAGTGGCAGACGTAGACGCCGATGCGTGCGCCGTTGCTGGAGGGCTTGCCGTCGCTCATGCGTGCACCTCGATCCGCCGCTGGTCGGTGGTCGGCAGCGGCACGACCATCTCGTCCAGCTTCAACTCTTCCCGCGACAGCCCGAGAGCGAGTCCGAGGAGCTGGGTGAAGTAGATGACCGGCATGTGGAACCGCTCGCCGTAGACCTTGTTAATGCGGTCCTGGTAGGCCTCGAGGTTGATCTGGCACAGCGGGCACGTCGTGACGACGACATCGGCCCCTGCGTCGCTGGCGGCGGTCAGGATGTCCCGGTTCAGCTTCAGCGCCACGTCCTCGTAGCTTGTCATGAGCATCCCGCCGCAACACCGGACCTTCATCGGGAACGGGACGACGTCGGCGCCCAGTGCGGCGAAGAGGTTGTCGAGCTGCTGGGGGTCTTCGCGATCGTCGAAGCGACCCTGGGGACGAACGATCTGGCAGCCGTAGTACGGCGCCACCTTGAGACCCTCGAGCCTGCGCACAACGCGCTCCTGGATACGTTCGATCCCGTAGAAATCCACGAGGATCCCGAGTGGATGGAGGACCTCGAGGCTCGCCGAGTACGAGAGACCGGCCGCTGCCAGCACCTCGTTGATGTGGGCCTTGTGCTCCTCACCCCAACGCATGTGGCGGTTGACCTTGGAGAGGATCGTGAAGCACGAGCTGCACGGCGCGCAGACGTCCAGGCCCATGCGCTCGGCGTAGGCCAGGTTGCGGGCGGTAAGGGAATACGCCGTCAGCTTGTTCATCGAGATGTAGGAGGTGGCGCCGCAGCAGTTCCAGTCCTCGATCTCCTTGAGGCCGATCCCAAGACGCTGGAAGACGAGGCGCAAGGACACGTCATAGGGGCGCCCAGTGGCCTCAAGGCTGCACCCGGGGTAGTAGGCGTACTCCATCACAAGCCTCCCATGGACTGTGCCTTCTTGATGATGGCCCTGACCTCCTTCATCCCGCGGATGCGGGTCGGGCGAATGGCGAGCCGCCCACGCCTCAACATGCGCAGGGCGAACTTCTGGACGTTGGGCGACAGCAGACCGGTCGGATGGGTCGAGAGGTAGTACTTGAGGCCGAGCCAGAGCTCCCAGTTGCGCCCGAACGAGTGGATGTTGCCGACAAACGCCTCAGATAGGGCGTGGGCGGGGAAGGTCTTCGGGAAGATCCCCTTCTTGGCGGCCAGCCGCTTGAGCGCGTACACGCTGTCGGTGACGCGGATGCCCTGAGGGCAGCGCACCGTGCACGCGTAGCAGGAGGCGCAGATCCAGATGGATCGACTCCGGAGGATGTCCTCGAGGAAGCCGGCCCGGAACAGCGCCACGAGCTCCCGCGGCGAGATGTCCATCGCATGGGCGACCGGGCATGAGCCCGTGCACGTGCCGCACTGGATGCAGTCTCGGATCTTGGAACCGTTTGGGAAGGTCGCGACCTGGTCCCAGAAGGCGGCCCGAAGCTCGGCCTCCTTCGAACCAAGCGCGACCGGTGCCGGGGTCATCATGGCGCCTCCGCGGTGGGCTGCACGCCTCTGGATTGGCGAATGCTGGGCGGCGAGAGATCAGGCCTGCGCCCGGGCACGAGGTGCCAGGCGCACCGATGTGTGGCAGGGGGGGACCACTCGCCGCACTGGGTCACGTCCTCCCTCGAAGCACACGCCATGCCAAAACGCTTGTACTTTGTTATCCCATTCACAATCTATTGCTTGACCGCATTCCAGACCGTGGCACATTGGGTCAAGTCGCCCCATTCGTGGCGTTCTGCCCCAGGCGTATTGGAACGGCTACCGAATGTTGTAGCTTCGGATCTTCCGCCAGAGCGTCTTGCGGTCGATGCCCAGCAAGGCCGCCGCCTGGCCAAGATGCCGGCCCGTGAGGTCGAGGACCTTGCGGATCTGGTCCACCTCGGCCGAGGCCAGGCTGAGGTCCCGACCCACGTGGCCGATCTCGGACCTCACGACCGCCAAAGCCGCCAGGCCGAGGTCCTCCGGTGCGATCTCGGCGCCCTGCGCGAGCACGAGCGCGCGTTCAAGCGTGTTCTCGAGCTCGCGAACGTTGCCGGGCCAGTCGTGTCCCTGGAGAGTCGCGAGCGCCGCCGCCGACAGCGGCCGCGGCGGCAGCGCCCGGCGCGCTTGGATGCGCTGCAGCAGGCCCTCCGCGAGGAGCGAGATGTCTTCTCTCCGCGCCCTGAGGGGGGGCAGGTCTATCGTCACGACGCTCAGGCGATAGAAGAGATCCTCGCGAAAATGGCCGTCCTTGATCTCTGCCGCAAGGTCCCGGTTGGTGGCAGCCACGACGCGGACGTCCACCGAGATCGGCCGGCCATCGCCCACCCGGGTGATCTCCCTCTCCTGCAGGACGCGCAGGAGCTTCGCCTGAATGGCCGGTCCGACGTTGGCGATCTCGTCCAGGAAGACGGTGCCGCCGTCCGCGAGCTCGAAGCGGCCCGGACGGCTCCCCGTGGCACCCGTGAAAGCGCCTTTGACGTGCCCAAAGAGCTCGCTCTCGCACAGCGACTCGACGAGCGCTGCACAGTCCAGCGCCACGAACGGCCGTTCGCGGCGCGAGCTTCCCGTGTGGATGGCGCGTGCCACGAGCTCCTTGCCCGTCCCGCTCTCGCCGGCGATCAGGACTGTGCTGTCAGTGACCGCCACCCGCTCGACGAGCTCCCGCACCCTGCGCATGGCAGCGCTCTCACCCAGCAAGGCCTCACCCGCGGAAGCACCCGCGAGAGTGCGACGCAGCGCCTCGTTCTCGACGGCGAGGCGCCGCTTCTCGAGCGCCCGCCGAACCACGAGCCTGAGACTCTCGGTATCGAACGGCTTGGGAAGGTAGTCGTACGCTCCCAACCGCATGCATTCGACCGCAGAGCCCACGCTCGAATAGCCGGTGATCACGACGACGTCAAGGCCGGGGTGCTCCGCCTTGAGCTTCCGGAGCAACTCGGTGTCGGCCACACCGGGCATCTTGAGGTCGAGGATCACGAGGTCCGGCAGCTGGAGACGGATGACCTTGACGGCGGAGAACGCGTCCGTCGCCGTCGCTACCCGGTAGCCGCTGCGCTCCAGCGTCTGCCGGCAGGAGTCGCGGATCGCCTCGTCGTCGTCCACGACCACAATCACGGGCACGGCGTCCATCACGCCTCCTCGACGGCCGGGAGCATGACCCGAAAGGTGGTTCCGGCACCGACCTGGCTCTGGACCTCGATGTCGCCGCCGTGCTGGCGCACGATCCCGTACGAGATCGCGAGCCCCAGCCCGACGCCGCGGCCGACCTCCTTGGTGGTGTAGAACGGCTCGAAGATGTGCGGCAACTGGTCCTCCCGGATTCCGTTCCCGGTGTCGCTGATCGCGACGCGGCAGAAGCCGGGCTTCTCGGAGTATCCGGTGCGAACCGTCAGCGATCCGCCCTCCCTCATCGCATCGAGGGCGTTGACGGTGATGTTGACGAGGACCTGCTGCAGCCGGCCGAGGTCGCCCCGCACCCAGAGCTCCACGGTGGAGAGCTCACTGCGCACCTGGATCGCCTGCGTCTGTCTCTCGAGCAACTTGAGCGTGTCACGAACGAGCTGGTTGAGGTCGAAAACGGTCACCTCCGCCGGGCTCTCGCGCGCAAAGTCGAGCAGGCCGCGCACGATGTCGCGCGCCCGCGTGGCCTGAGTGGCGATCCGAGCCATGTTCTCGTGGCGGGAATCGTCCGGCGGCGTGCTCTCGAGCAACAGGTTGCTGTAGAGCAGGATCCCGCCGAGCGGGTTGTTAAGCTCGTGTGCGACGCCGGCCGCCAGCCTCGCCGTCGTGGCCAGCCGTTCCGTCTGCCCTACGAGCTCTTCCTCACGCAGACGGCTCGTCTCCTCGCGGCGCTGCAACGACGCGGCCATCTGGTTGAGCGTGTCTGCGAGCCCGGAAAGACCAGCCACCCGGACCGGGTCCGCGCGGCGCGCGAGATCCCCGGCCGCCCAGCAGCGCGCAACTTCAGTCAAGGATCGGTTAGCGGAGGCCATCGCGACGGCGGGCAGCACGACCGCGAATGCGCTGAGCGCCATCGCCGCGGCCGTGAGGAGCCAGAAAGAGATGGGAAAACTGGACTCGTGCCCGAGGCCGGCCGCCCATCCGAACACGGCCCACAGGAGTGCGGCGTCGAGCCCGGCGGCGATCAGGGCGAGCGTCACGAACTGGCCGAGCGACGCGTCCTTTCGGGGGTTCACGCGAACAGGATAGCCCCGTTCCGAACCGCCGGATCCCCGGAGGCCGCGGGACCCGCGATCAGTGGACGAAGTGCTGCCAGAGGAAGAGAACGATGACCGCCCCGACCAGCGAGAGGAAGAAACCGGCCGGATGGAACTTCGCGCCTTCCTTGGGCCTCCAGATCACGCCCCCGATCACGCCCCCGAGCAACGACCCTACGATCCCGACCAGCGTCGTGGCGATGAGCCCCATGTGCTGGACTCCGGGCATGATCGCCCGGGCGATCAGCCCGACCACGAAACCCACGACGATCGACCAGAGAAGATGGAACATCGTCTTATCCTCCTCTATGAAACCGCGCAGGGAACCTGGCAGACATTGTACCGCACGGGCACCTCGCCCGCCGACCTCTCGGCAACGCTCGAGACGGACCGGACACGAGATGAGCCTGAGGCACGACTACCTCTCCTCGTGGGCCGCGTCGCCCTTGCAGCTCGATTCGCGAGCGGCTTCAGAACCTGCAACCCACCGCGACGCCGCCGGGCCAGGCGCTCACGTACCACGTGCGCTGCGGCCCGGTTGCCGCGGCCGCGTGCTCGAAGTCGGACCTGCGCTCGTAGGCGCGGAGGTCGCGGACCGCCCTTGTCGGCTGTGTGAAGATCTGCACCTCCGAAACGAACTGGCCGAGGGCGAAGGTGAGAAGCCCGTCGCGGGCCGGGCGGTCGTAGTGCCGCCAGATGACGAGGCCGGCCGCCACGTTCACGACGCCCGCGATCGCGTGGGTCTTCCACGACCGCCCGAGTTCCTCCTGTGCCGCGCTCCGCCGCAGGAGGCTCTCGGCCGATGCCAGCTTGACCCGCCGCGCCTCGGGCGTGTCGCCCGGCATCGCCCTCAGCTGGTCCGCCAGGAAGCCGGCGTCAAGCGGAAAGGCCAGCTGGCCGATTGCCCCGAGGCCCGTCGTAGCCGCGCCGACGAGCAGGTCCTGCTTCTGCTTGTCGCTATGCGACCCGGTTTGTGCGGCGATTTGCCCGAAGGTCGCCGCGCTGTACCCGACGAGCCATCCGTTCCGCCAGAGATTGGCGGCCTTTCGCCCTCCGTCGAGGGACCCCTGGATGTACGCGAGTCGGTTCGTAACCTCGACGTCCGAGGCGTTCCGCGCATCCTGCGCGGCGGCCACGCCTGCAACCGACACGAGAAGAAGCACGACAGTCGTCGCTCTTTCGATCCGCTTCATGGGCGTCCCTCCGGTTCGCCGACCATTCTTTCCCCGTCAACCGCCAGGCGTCTTCTGGCACCGCAGCATAGTGGAATCATACGGCACCGGCGGCCACAGGTATCATTGGAGCCCGGGTTTGACCTCAAAAGCGACAGCTGGGCGACCATCGCCGGCTTCTCTGAACGGTCTGGCCGAACGTTCCGAGGGTGAGGTCGCGCTCGGTGCCGACTCCCTTTGGCACATTGCCTGAGAACGAGCCACAGGGATCGCTGCGGACGACAGGAGTAGAATGGCGACAACTTGCGAAAGCTGGCTTGCGGCTTTTGCAAAATCAGCGAATCGGACGAAACCGGTGACGGATCAGCCTCCAAGCCAGCCTGGCGTCGGCCAAGACGACTGGCCCGACGCAGACCCCACCCCGCAACCCGGCGGCAGACGCTGGCGGCTCGCGGCGGTGGCGGCCGTTCTCCTTGTGGCCGTCGGTATGGCGTCCGCCTGGCAGGCGATCGAGCACCGACGCACGCGGGCCGACCTCGAGGCCGCGGCCTCGGTGTTCGAAGCGGCGCGCGATGCCCACGCCCGCGAGGTCGCACCCGAAAGCTGGCAGAAGGCGGCGGAGGCCATGGACCAGGCGATGGTCGAACTGCGCCGCCAACAGGAGCGCTTCGTGCTCTTCCGGTCGTACCCGAGAGTCCACGAGCTTCTGACGAACGCGATCGCCCTCGCCGGGGAGGCGAAGACCCTGTCGGAGGCGGCCCTCGCACGGAGTGGTGCCACTGAGCAGCAGCTGGGGATGACCCCGCCGGAGACGCCGGCCACTTCCGGTTCGGTCGACATGGAGGAGCGGACCCACGACGCCATCGATGCCGCAAAGGCTAGCCTCGAAAGGGCCAACTCGGGCCTGGCGAGGGTCAGCCACTGCCCACGGGCCATGCGGGAGATCGCCATCAGGAGGTACGTCCAGCGGCTCGGCGGCACGCTGGAGGTGATGGCGGGTCAGGTCGGGGACCTCGACGCCAGGTTCCAGAGGCACGAGTTCTTCGATGCGACGGTCGCGGCCGAGAGTCTCAAGGGCAAGATCGAGCCGATCCTCAAGGACCTCGACGGGATGGCGACGAAGTTCCGGTGCAAGAAGTCGCCGTGACCGACCTCGGCGTCCGCTCCTCGCGGGGCGTTGCTGCGGGAGGATTCGAGGGTAGGCTTTCGTCCCTCGTCGAAGCGATCGCCTCGACGTGACCGATGCCGCGACTCGATGATCAGCGCGCCTGACCGTCGAGATGGCGCAGCAGCTCGCCTCGAGGGATCACGATGCGTCGGCCGATGTGCACGGCTTTGATGTGGAGCGACTCGCCGGCGGCCATCGCGCAACGCTCCCGAAGCTCGTTGATCCCGATGCGCGTGATTTGAGCCGCTTCCTCCACCGTGTAGGCGAGTTGGGTCGCCAGCTTCGTCTCGGCGCGCAGGGCCTTGAGCTCGCGTTCGATGGTTTCCAGCCGCTCCGTGAGCTCGTCCACTGAGATCGGGAGGTGGGCTTGCGTCCCGGTCGAAGGCTGCTTACTACCCTCTGCCTTGCGCCTGCGGAGAAGCCTGTCGATCTTCATCGGTTGTCCTCCCCTGCGAACTCGGACGCTCCCCTCGAACGGGGGTTGGAACGCCTGGACATTGTCTTGCCACTTTTGTTATGTTACCAAAACTCAGGCACGAATCGCGGCCGTACCGTCCTGTGCACGCCTCACGAGTCCATTCCGGGAAAGACGCGTCCGGTCCCTTCGAACGCTCCTTCGGCTGCTCTCCCACGAAACCGGCCCGCGACGACGGGCTTCGATCGGCAGGTTCGCCGCGGAAGCATTACCATAGAAACCGGCACAGCCACGGAGGGACCGTCGATGCCCCGGTCACAGCCAGAGAGACGCCGCTTCCCGAGGTTCCCCTCGGACCACGCACTGCTCCTCAAGAAGGTCGGCGACGACGGACTCGCCGCACCTGCGCGGACGCTCGAACTCAGTGCCGGGGGTTGCAAGCTCGTACACGACACTTCGATCGGTGTCGGTTCCAATGTTGAGCTCGTGATCTCGGCTGGCGATCGGTCCATTCGGGCGCTCGGCCGGGTGATCTATGAGTTGCCCCTGCGCAGCGCCAGGTTCCAGGTCGGTGTCGAGTTCCTTCGGGTAGCGGCCGAGGATCACGAGGCCCTCGCGGCGCTCCTCAGCGAGCGGTTGACCTCCCCGACGACCTGAGGCGTTCAGGGTTCCTCGCACTGGCGAAACACCGCGAGCCTGCGCCGCCCCCCTTCGCGTTTCGGCCGACTCACTAAACGAAGGAAATGCTCTTGGTCGCAGCCTTCACAACGAAGATCCGCTCGTTGTTGCTCTTCGGATCACCGGGTGTGATGAAGACCCCGGCTCGCGTGGGGTAGTACGCCGCAACGAAACCGGTGAGGACCTCCCCGTCGGAGAACTCGCAGCGTACCTTCCGACCGACGCCGCGCGCCCCTTCGAAGCTCTTCTTCTCGCGATACGAGCGGTCGCCCTCCAGCCGCTTCACGAAGAAGACCGCCTTCACTTGGTCGAGAAAGACCTCGACGGTCTCCCCGTCGAGCAGCGTGACATGGAACACTTCCCTCGTCGGCGAGAAGTTCGCAGTGGTGCCCTTGATCAGGCGCCCGTCGCGGAGATGCGCCACCACCTTGTTGTCCATCCGACGCGCTCCCACCCTCGGATCTGACTGCCATGTTACCCCTCGGGCGAGGAGATCTGCAGGCACTCATGGCCTGCAGCGGTTTTCCGGTTGGGTAAGGTCTCGGCATTCTGGTACCCGAGGAGGGATTCGAACCCTCCCGCCCTTGCGCAGCCGGGATCTTGTCCACGAATTCTTGACAAGTCTCGGGGCGGGTCCCAGTTTTGTACCAGCTACTTCGCTGGTGCGTCTTGAGAGGAGGACACAATGGCTCGGCATGCAGCTGCGATCGTCGGGATGCTATTCCTCGCCCATGCAGCGGCGGCGCAGTTCGCACAGCAAGGAGGTAAGTTGGTCGGCACGGGCGCCGTCGACCCCGCCAATCAGGGTGGAGCAGTGGCGATCTCGGCGGACGGGAACACCGCGATCGTCGGCGGGTACAGCGACGATTCGAATGCGGGCGCCGCCTGGGTGTACACGCGCAGCGGGGGTGTGTGGTCGCAGCAGGGGACCAAGCTGGTCGGGATGGGCGCCGTCGGCGCTGCCTGGCAGGGCATCTCGGCTGCCCTCTCCGCCGATGGGAACACCGCGATCGCGTGCGGGTTCGACGATGACTCCCATGCCGGCGCCGCGTGGGTGTACACGCGCACCGGGGGTGTGTGGTCGCAGCAGGGGAGCAAGTTGGTGGGCACGGGCGCCGTTGGGGCAGCCCGGCAGGGCTGGTCGGCGGCGATCTCGGCGGACGGCAAGACAGGGATCGTCGGCGGGTACACCGACAGTTCGAATGTCGGCGCCGCGTGGGTGTTCACGCGCAGCGGGAGTGTGTGGTCGCAGCAGGGCAGCAAGCTGGTGGGCACGGGTGTGGTCGGAACTCCCGAGCAGGGCACCTCGGTAGCGATCTCGTCGGACGGGAACACTGCCATCGTCGGCGGGCCGTTTGACAACTCCCGTGCCGGCGCGGCATGGGTGTTCACGCGCAGCGGGGGGGTGTGGTCGCAGCAGGGCAGCAAGCTGGTGGGCACTGGCGCCGCCGGGGCTGCGTCCCAGGGCAGCTCGGTCGCGATCTCCGGGAACGGGAACACCGCCATCGTCGGCGGATACCAGGACAACTCCGGGAACGGCGCCACGTGGGTGTTCACGCGCAGCGGTGGGGTGTGGTCGCAACAGGGGAGCAAGCTCGTCGGCACTGGCGCCGTCGGGGCTGCCAATCAAGGTTGGTCGCTGGCGATCTCCGACGATGGAAACATCGCCATCGTCGGCGGGTTTGGCGACAACTCCGATGCCGGCGCCACGTGGGTGTTCACGCGCAGCGGGGGAGTGTGGTCGCAACAGGGGAGCAAGCTCGTCGGTACCGGCGCCACCGGGGCCGCCTTTCAGGGCAGCAGGGTGGCGATCTCCGCGGATGGGAAGACCGCTATCGTCGGAGGACATCACGACAACTCCAATGCCGGCGCGGCGTGGGTGTTCTCGGCCGCCACCTTTGTCGTCTG
The DNA here is from genome assembly GCA_020073245.1 of Terriglobia bacterium. GTDB lineage: Bacteria > Acidobacteriota > Thermoanaerobaculia > Thermoanaerobaculales > Thermoanaerobaculaceae > RBG-13-68-16. The sequence continues at coordinate 247,704 of JAIQFQ010000001.1, forward strand.
GGTGCCGGTGGCGAGTCACAACCCCGGCAAGGGCAACAGCCAGTGGCGGAGCGACCTCGGCCTGCTCAACACCGGCACGTCGCAGGCCAACGTGCAAATCGAGTTCTACGGCACGGGCAGTGTCGTGAGCAACACGACCTACGTGCCACCGAAGTCCCAGTCGATTCTCGTGGACGTCGTCAACCAGATCCCGGCGAGTAACTCGGGGGCGTTGGAGATTCTCTCGGACCAACCGTTGAAGGTGACGGCCCGGAGCTACAACCTGGTTTCGTCCACGGCAGGCTGTTACCCCAACGGAACGCAGGGGCAGGACTACCCGGCAGTGGTCACCAGCGACGGCCTGTCCGCGACCGAGAGCGCGTACCTGGGAGGATTGAGCGAGAACCCCACGTACCGGTGCAACATCGGGGTCGTCAACACGGGGAGCGAGAGCGCGTCGGTGCTGGTGGAGCTGTTCAACGGGGCGGGGACGAAGCTGACGGACTACACGGTGACGCTGAACCCGGGGGACTGGAAGCAGGAGACGCAGCCTTTCTTCTCCAAAGCGGGGCAGACGGCGATGGACCGCGGGTACGCGAAGATCACAGTGCAGACGGGGTCGGGGGTATTCGGGTTTGCGTCCGTGGTCGACGGATCGACCAACGACCCGACCACGGTGTCCATGCAACGCTAGGAAAACCCGGCTTCGTCAGTTGTACCCGCGTTGCACCGAGGTTCGCGTCGAGGTTCCGTGCTCGAGCTGAGTTGTTGGTGCCGGAGGAGGGAGTCGAACCCTCACGCCCTTGCGGACACGGGATTTTGAGTCCCGCGCGTCTGCCATTCCGCCACTCCGGCATCCCGAGGCCTGAGCAGAAGCGCGCGGGGAGTGTACCAAAGGCCGACGGTGCTCGACGCTCGGCAGGCAACACGGGGGGCACCGGTCGAAGCGGGGAACTCCTTCGTGTCGTTTGGGCGGGTGGGGGCGCCTGAGGGCTGGGGTCTTGAGTCGCGCGTCTGCCATTCCGCCACTCCGGCTGGTCTCGAGAAGGCCAGCAAGGCCAGCGGAGTGTAGCAAAAGGAAGAGCCGTGGTCCGTGGCCAGTGACCCGTGTTTCGAAGAGACGAGACTTCCGGACGTTGGCAGTACGCGGGGTGCGCGCGCCTTGAGGAGTGGGCAGAGAGTAGCTGGCAGAGGGAAGACGAGGGTCGTCCCAGGTTTCCGTCTTCCCTGGTCCGACGCCCGCGGCGCCCGCTGGCCGGCGCCAGGCGGGGCATCTTCTTCTACAATGCCGGCATGGCCACGACCGTCGAGCAGATCCACACGGCGCTCGCCAGCGCCTACCCCCTCATCATGGTCCTGTCGAACGAGGAGGACCGAATCGAGCGGTTGATCCAGCGCTTCGCCGCGGGCGCGAAGCCCCAGCCGCTTCCGGTCGCCGGCTGGAACTGTCTCGACGGCCTCTCCGGCCAGGCCGGCACCGAGAACCCCATCGACGCGCTCCGCTGGCTCGCGACGGAGGCTCCGCGCGGCTTCTACATCTTCAAGGATCTGCACGCCCTGCTGCCGGGGAACCGCCAGTTGCTGCGGCGCCTGCGCGACACCGCGGCCGCGATCCGCAACTCGGGTCGCTATCTCTTCACGCTCGCCCCTGAGGGGGAGGTGCCGTACGAGCTCAAGCCGCTGACCTATGTCGTGACCTCGCTGTTCCCCGACGAGAGCGAGGTCGGCGCGATCGTGGCGGCCGTGCTGCAGCAGGCCGGCCGCACGGCCGACCCCGACTGGCTCGGGATTCTTATCGGCGCGCTGCGCGGCATGTCGCTACTCGAGGTCGAGAGCCTCCTACGCCGCCTGCTCGCCCGTCACCCGGAGCTGGATGAAGCGTTCATGGCCGAGGTGCTGGCCGAGAAGGAGCAGGTGATGCGGAAGGAGGGGATCCTGGAGTTCGTCCCCCCCGACCGCTCGATCGGCGACCTCGGCGGTCTCGACCAGCTCAAGACATGGGTGCGCCAACGTGCCAACCTGTTCACGCCGCAGGCGCTTGCCCAAGGACTCCCCCGTCCGAAAGGCGTGCTGTTGATGGGCATGTCGGGGTGCGGCAAGTCGCTCGCGGTGAAGGTCATCGCCACCGAATGGAGGCTGCCGCTGTTCCGCCTCGACATGAACCTGGTGTTCGCGGGCGTCCATGGCTCGCCGGAGTGGGTGTTCCACCGTGCGCTCGAGGCAGTGGAGGCGGTCGCGCCGGCGGTGCTCTGGATCGATGAGATCGAGATGGGCGTCGCTGGCTATTCGGAGGGCCAGACCGGCTCCATGACCAGGATCTTCTCGACGTTCCTGACATGGATGCAGGAGCACCGCGCCGACGTTTTCGTCGCCGCCACCGCCAACCGCATCGCCCTGCTCCCGGCGGAGATCCTGCGCAAGGGGCGCTTCGACCAGGTGTTCTTCGTGGAGCTCCCAAACGAGGAGGAGCGCAAGGAAATCCTCAGCATTCACCTCCGCTCCCAGGCACTCGACCCTGGCAAGTACGACCTCGTGTTGCTCGCCTCCGCCGCTCGGGGCTGGAACGGCGCCGAGATCGAGCAAGCAGTGATCTCGGCGCGCATCGCCTGCAACGCTGACAGGCGCCCGGTCGAGGAGCGCGACCTGCTCACCTCGATGGGCCAGACCGTGCCGCTATCCACCACGATGTCCGAGCAGATCAAGGCGATCCGCTCGTGGGCCCGCACCCGCGCACTTCCGGCCACCACCCCCGGCAGACCAGAGATGTAACGCTTCCCGCGTTCGCAAGCTCGAGGGGCTGGACTCGAGTTGAGAGTCGAGAGTGAAGAGTTGAGAGTTCAGAGACCGGGATGGCCGGCGCCGCGCGGGTCCTCTGTCTTTCAACTCTTCACTCTTGACTCGCAACTCCTCACTGCTTCAGTCGGCGGACCGCGGGGCGGCGGATGAAGACGGGGGCGTGCTCGGGGACGGGCCGCCCGGGGGCGGGATCACACGGTCGCCGAGCAGCATAACGCTCGCCCCGGCGTCCGGAGTCGGCAGCTCGGGCGCGCACTGCCGCGGCTGCGGACCACCGTGGCCTTCGATGAATTCCAGCAACCACTTTTCTTCGGCGTGGCGTGAACCCTTGAGCTTCCCAGCGGCGCGCGGCGCCGCGACGCAGAAGATGAACTCACCCTGGCCTGTCCGGGCGAACCCCGCGAGCACGGCCACGCCACCATCGGTGTTCGTGAGCGTCCCGGTCTTGCCCACGACCGACGAACTGCTCGGCCCGTCGGCGAGCACTGGAAACTGGTGCGTCACGGTGCTGGGCTCACACCCGGCCACAGGCAGCAGGGATTCCATCGGAACTGCCAGTCTCTCGCACGTCTGGCCGAACTCCCGCAGCAGGCGCACGATGACGCGGGGCGTGAGACGGTTCGTGCCGAGACCTGACGTGGTTTCGAACTGGACTGCCTCCCGAGGCACCCCGCAGCGGCCGGCCACGAAGGCGGCAAACTCGTCGGTCGAACCGAGGTTCGAGCCGATGCGCTCGATATCGTTGTTCGAGTAACAGTTGAAACGGCGCAAGGTGTCGGCGAGCGACCCAGAGCGGTGCACCACCAGCATCTCACCCTGCTCGACCTCGCCGTCCGCGCCGACCCCACCCGCAACGACGACCTGAGGCGGCTGTCTCGCGTCGAGACCCCGCCGCAGTGCGAACTCCCGCCAGGTCCTCTTGATCAATCCGTCCCAGCGCTTGGGGTTGAATGCCTGGCGCAAACGGGTCGCCATTAGGATGCCGCGCTTCATCGGGTCCGACTCGCGTCCCGCGGAGCCGTTCTCCCACCCCATCCAGAAGCGCTGGTTCACGACGATGGCGCCGGTCACCCGCTCAATCTGAAGGTCGTTGAGCGCCCGGGCGACGAGGAAGGCGTTTTCGGCATGGAAGTCGGGGTCGCCCGAGCCCTGAACGACGAGATCGCCCTGCAGGACGTGCCGTGCAACATCCACGGTGCCACGGGCTATGAAGCGCGTCTCGAATCGAAATTCGGGCCCGAGACGTTCGAGCGCCCAGAGAGAGGTGGCCACCTTCACGACAGACGCGGGGTTTATGACGTCGTCCGCCAGATTCGACTCCCTCACCTGGCCGTCGAGCGTTTCCACATCCCAGACGAGCGCTACAGGCTTGTTGACACGCCGACGGCGCGACGCCGTCTGTGCGCCGTCCGAGAGCACCGAGACGGCCAGCATGCAGCCGACGAGGAGGGCAACGCTCCGCTTCACAGCCGGGCATTGTACCCGACCGGCGGCCGCTGCGTCGTCGCCCGGGTCACAGCGGGATTCCGGCGTCTCGTGCTTGGCAACGAAGAGCAACCTGGGTTAGCGTTGTCCGCGGCCCGGAGGCACCATGAGTGACATCGACGAGTACATCGCAACGAGAAGAGAAGCCAACGCGGCGGTCCTCGCACACGATCATCTCGGGATCAAGCGGTTCTTTGCCCTCGACGAAGCGGCCTACCGCGACGCCGCGCTGCCCGGCAAGATCAAGGAGCTTCTCGGCCTGGCATCCTCGCTGGTCCTGCGCTGCAACGACTGCGTGGACTACCACTTGATTCAGTGCGTTCGGGCCGGCTGGAGCCCGGCCGAGATCGTCGATGCGCTCAACGTCGGCCTGGTGGTCGGCGGGTCCATCGTCATCCCACATTTGCGGCACGCGATAACGACGCTCGAGCAGATGAAGGATCGTCCCGGCATCACCGTGTGAGGGCGGCGGCGTCCCGAGGCCCGGCGGTCTTCGCTCGCGGTGCCTCGCGTGCACGGTGCGAGAAATCACCGGCGAAGGAACGGGGTTGTCGTAGGATGTCCGCGGGGGGACGCAGTGCATCCTGAAGTCGAGGCTCTGGGCCGCTGGTCGGTCGGCGTACAGCTGGCGACGGTAACACTGCTGGCCGTGTTCTTCGTGGCGCTGACCCGCACCATCAGGCGCCAGGAGGTTCGGGTCTGGGCAGTCGCATGGGTCGCGGATGCACTCGCCATCGCGTCGGCCTTCCTGGGAGCGTTCCTGGCTTTGCCGCCGATTGTCCTTCGATCAGCCGTCGCCCTCTACGTTGCCGGCAAGACGGCTTACGCCTTGCTGGTGGTAACGGGGGCGCACAGCCACTTGCAGCCAGGTGCCAGCGAGCCCCTGAAACCGCCGATTCTGGCAGTTGCGGTGGCAGCGTGGAGTTTCCTGCTCGGGTTCCTCTCGCCAGGGCTGAAGTTCGTCCAGGTGTCGGTCTCGCTGATGATCGGGGTCCTCCTCACCACGGGCGCCGTCTGGGTACTGACCCGCCCGCGGGTCCCCCGGTCACGCTGGCTCGGCATCGCCATGTTCGCGGAGGGACTTCTCTTCCTGCACTATGTCCCGCTCCTGCTTCCGACCCTATGGGGCTCCGAGGCGCTGGCCGGGTATACCCGGTATTCGTCGTTCCTCGACACCGGCGCCGAGCTCTTTCTTGCGCTGACGATCCTGGTCGTGATCGAACGCTCGTCATCGGACCACCTGGAACACCTCAACCAGGAGCTCCTCGCCTCGCAGGAGCGGCTCCGCCAGCTCGTGGATCTCGACCCGCTCACCTCACTCGCCAACCGCCGGAAGCTCCGGGCCGAGATGGACCGGGTGCGGGCCTCCGGCGCTGCGGTGATCTTCCTCGACCTGGACAACTTCAAGGAAATCAACGACCTCTGGGGACACATCGCGGGTGACGCGTGCCTGTTGCGCGTCGCATCTGCCCTGGCCAGGATTTTCCGGAGTGATGACGCTCTCTTTCGCCTCGGTGGCGACGAGTTCCTTGTCGTCGCACCCGGACTCGACCCCGACGCGGTCCGCGAACGCGTCGAGCATCTGCGTGCGGAGCTCGCCGAGGCCAAGGGCTCCGTCCCGCCGTGTCGGATTTCGGTTGGGATCGCGGCCCTCGCGCCCCACGGCGAACCCGACCTCGCCCTCCGCGAGGCGGACGATCGCATGTACGACGAGAAGAGGCGATCGAAGGGTCAGGGAGAGCGCCACCGCGGCGGGATTCTGCCTGCGGTCCTGACATAGGAGCCATCAGCGGCTCGCGATTGCCCGCGCGCGGCTCAGAAGTCGAAGGTCAAAAGTCGAAGGTCCACAGCGTGGTGCCGGCACTCCATCGCTTCAAGGGGGTCTTGACTCTCAACTTTGAACTTCAGACTTTCGACTCTGGTTACGTCGACGGCTGCGGCGCGAGCAAGCGAAGGTCGAGTCTGCGCCGCGCTTCGCGGATGGCGGCCTCCACGTCCTCGCCCTCGGTGCGGGCACGCAGGCGCTGCGTCGCCGGCAGCACCATCGGCGAGGCCGCCCAACGCACCGTCTCACCGCTCGCCGCGTTGACGATGTGCCCTTCCTCGACGGCCCGTGAGGCCTGGTCCAGGGGCATTCCGGAGAGCACGTCTTCGAGAGAGCGCATGAGTGCTTCGGCGGCCGGATCGAGAAACCGCATGTGCCTTCGAGACACCGCGGCCAGGTGGTAGTGGCTCGGACGGAAGAGCATGCCGTCGAGCGCGAGGGTCTCGCTCAGCACGACGAGCCAGCCGAAGAACTCCCCGAGCATCCCGAGCCCGGGGTGCTGCTGGCCGGGCAGGGCTCTCCTCTCCGCGGAGAAGGCCTCGCGTGGGTTCTGGAGCAGGAGCCACTCGATCTCGAGCACGTCACACCCGGGGACCGCGCGGGTGGAGCGGTGGACGCGCAGCTCCACGAGCAACTCCCGTTGTTCGGGATCGCCGAAGATCTTCAGGGTCTGGCCGAGTGGATGCTCGAGCTCAAGGTGCACGACCGGCGATTTGAAACCCCGGGCTCGGAGTTGCTGCAAGATGCCGAACCGCTCCAGCAGGAGCTCGATCCCGACCTTCGAGAAGTACTCCAGGAAGCGCGTCTGCCGGGGAACCCCAGGTAGGATGCCCACGAGGTCCTCCTCGGTGAGGCCCCACCCTCCGTGCCCGGTGACCGACGTCAGGTGGGTGGGATCGAGGGAGGCTTTGATCTGGCGGAAGCGCATGAGGGTGAGCGCCTGGTTGTCGGGCGGTTCGATCTCGCTGCCCGCGAGCAACCACGCGAAGAATCGCGCCGAGTAGCGCCAGGCCGCGTCGCCGTACCCCCCTGCGAGGACGACCACGAGCCTGGCAGCGTGACGTCGCACCAACTCGACCACGAACTTGTCGCGCGCCAGCAGCCCTTCGGCCGTTAGCTCCCAGTTGCCGATCGCATCGTCGGCCGCCCCGTCGCACCCCGCGAGGTAGAACACGAGACCGGGCCGGACAGCCTCGAAGACGAGCGGGAGCGCCTTGAGCAGGGAGTCGAGGTAGACCTCGTCCCCCACCGCGGCGCCGAGCGCGATGCTGGTGGCGGCGGTCGCGGTGTTGGTGTCCCCCCAGTGCTCGTTGTGGATGGAGAAGGTGTATACGGATGGGTCGTCCGAGAAGATGTCACGGGTGCCGTTGCCGTCGTGAAGGTCGAGGTCCACCACCAGCACGCGTTCCAGGAAGCCGAGTCGCCGGAGACGCGCCACCGCCACAGCGACATCGTTGAATACGCAGAACCCCATGCCCCTCCGCCGCCCTGCATGATGAAAGCCTCCGCCAAGGTTGACCGCAACGCACCGCGTAGCGAGCGACCAACGGGTCGCCTGGATGGTGCCGCCGCACACGAGACGCTGCAGGTCGAGGACCTGCTCGAGCTCGTCGTCGCCGACCGGAGTCCCGAGGATTCCCGTGAGTGTTTCGGCTCGCTGCAGGGTTTCGAGATACTCGGGAGAATGCGCCAGCAAGATGTTCTTCAGTGCCGCCGGCCGCGGCACGGAGATCTCCTCGCGGCGGATCAGCCTCTCGTTTGCTAGGAACGCCAGGATGCGGTCGGCTCGCAGCGGATCGAGGGGCACACCCATGGTGTGCCGTTCATAGGCGGGGTCGTAGATGAACCGGACCTTTGGCGGGCGGACTGCGTAGCGGAGCCGCCTCAGCTGACGCCGCACCGAGCGATGCAGGCCTCCCAGGCTCCGCCCGTTACCCGAGCGCTCCATGCCGTGAGTATAGGCGCGGCGATACGTACGACCCAGGCGCAGATTTTTGTGACCGGGTTCACACGTTGCGCCTTGACTGGCGAGGGCGTTCCACTAGCCTGAACCTGCGATCCCGGCAGTCCGAGGCGGGCGGCCGGCTGGGCCAGCCCGACGGACGGAAAGGCGACAACCATGGCAAGGGCCGGAGGGGTGCTTCTCGGAGCTCTGACGCTCGTGACTGTTCCCGCAGCGGCGCAGACCCTCGAACTCGAGGGCAGATACTGGCCGGCCACGCTGACCGCGCAGGTCAACGTGACCGGAGGCCACCCCGACATTCCGCCCAGTCTCACAACCATCAACCTGAAGGACGATCTCGGTTTGAAGGACAAGAACCTCTCCGACTGGCGCCTGACCCTGTGCACCGGCCCTCACAGCAAACTGCGTTTGGGCTACGTGAAGATGGACTACAGGGCGGACCAGGCCGTGCAGCGCACCGTGGTCTTCAACGGCACGACCTACACCGTCGGCACCCGGGTCATCACCAAACTCGGGCTCGACTACTGGCGCCTCGGCTGGATCTGGTACTTTGCCGGAACGTCCTCGGACGCAGTGCAGGTCGGATCTCTCCTCGAGGCCAAGACGATCTCCGCGGATGCATCCGTCTCGGCACCCGATCTGATACCACCGGCGCTGAACGCGAGGAAGTTCAGCTCCACGCTGCCGAGTGTCGGGCTCGTGCTCGACGTGAGGCCTTCGCACACGGTCGACATCTACGTTGAGGCATCCGGAGTCTCGGCGGGCACATACGGGCGTGGTGTCGATGCCGAGGCTGGGCTCAAGCTGGCACCCGTCCGCAACGTCTCGATCTCCGGGGGGTACCGGTATTTCGACCTCGAGGCGAAGGACACTCCGGACTTTGCGAAGATCAAGAACGCCGGGCCGTACGTCGGTGTCGGTGTGAACTTCTGACCGTTGCCTCTCGCCGCTCCCGAGGAACGACGAGCCGACAATGCGCAGCGGCGCTCGGTGGTTGCCGCCGCCTCACGCCCCGCGCATCGGGGCCCGCCCGACGCCTCAAAGGTAGTCCGAACAGGAGAGGAAGTACCCGCACCCAAGGCTCGGGCAGAGGAGCTTGCAGGACCGTTGCAGGAGCTGCTCGCCACAGTTCGGGCAGGTACTGACGACAGATCCCTCGCGGACCGTGGGTTGTTCGGGCTCTCCAGATTGCGGGATTGTCGGTGTCGAACGCGATCTGCCGGTGAGCTCCATTGCCCGATCACGCTATCCACCGGTCGGCCCGGTGTCAAGAGTGCGTCTCAGATCGAGTCAAAGGCGCCGGTGCTCTTCCCTTGCCGGTGAAACGGGTGAGGAGGTGGGGATCCTCAGTGCATTGCAGGAACGAGGGTCGGAGCGCCGGAGCGTGCATCGATCACGGACGCAAAGGCAAACAACGGCACCGTGCCGCTCACCTCGGCGCGCACGTGCTCGCCACGTGCAACTCCGAACGAGTGCAGCGCGTCGTCGAGCTGGAGGTAACCCCCGGGGGCCAGGCGGTACGATTCCTCCCCGGCCACATCCCCGTGCTGCAGGTACATTCGAACGTGCACCACGCCGTTGTCGGTCGAGGGGTTGAAGAGAGCGATGTTGGTCCTGAACCCGGGCGTTCGCCGCAGCCCCAGCAGCTGTACGACCTCACCCGGCCGCGCGGCGGCGCTCCGGGGGAGGGCAGGCATGCCCTGGCCGAACGATCCCTTGCCGGCGGCGTTGAAGACGCGCGTGAACACGATGACCCCCGAGGTCGTGACGAACCGCAGCACGCCCACGCCGCCTTCCGGGACGAGGTCGTTGCGGTAGACGGTCTCGCCTGCCGCGAGATCCTCCAGCACCGGCTCTGCGCGCAGGCCGTCCGGGTTCGGCTGACCTGCCGGCAAGAACACGACCGCGTAACCACCGGTGATCGTCCCGGTGTTGCTGATCCAGACCTCGGTGTTCCACCACGCCCCGTCCTGGCCCTGCCTCTGCCCGACCATGGGCACAAAGAACTCGTCCGCACTCGCCAGTCCACAGGCTGCCAGTGCTACGAGAAGGATCACGGCCGGGCGCATCATTCCTCAGGATAGGCCGCCTTCCGCGCGCGCGCAAGATGTCACGATTGTTCCTATGCTACCATCTCCGAGGTGTTGAAGCGGCAGAGGGTTACGCGGCAGTCAGTGCGTCAGACGCCTCCCTAGAGGCGGTCCGGAACGGGCAGGTGGCTGCCGTATGCGATCCCCCTAATCTGTGCGGTCCAGCCGCAGAGGGCGAAATTGGAGGATTGGTGCCACGAAGGTTCTCGACGCTGCTGCTTCTCACCGCGGTCCTGGTCGTCCCGCTCTCGGCGGTCTGTGCCGCTCCCCCGGACGATGCCCGCGCGCGCCTCTCGTATGACGTTCACTTCCTCGCCTCCGACGCCCTCGAGGGCCGATTCTCCGGTTCCGAAGGCGCGAAAGTCGCGGCGGAGTTCGTCGCCGACCGGTTCAGGTCGCTGGGGCTGGCGCCTGCCGGCGACAGCGGCACGTTCTTCCAACACTTCTCGTTCATCGCCAAGGTCCACCCCGGTCCAGCCAACTCTCTCGCGCTCGACCTGCCGGATGGCAGACGCACGGCAAAGCTGGAGGATGACTTCCGGCCGCTTTCGTTCTCTGCCTCGGGAAGCGCCACGGGGGAGATCGTGTTTGCCGGCTACGGCATCCACGCCCCAGACCTGAGCTACGACGACTACGCCGGCCTCGACGTCAAGGGCAAGATCGTTCTCGTTTTGCGGTACTCACCGGAGGGCGACGACCCGGCGTCCCGCTTCCAGCCGCACATGGCGCTGCGCAGAAAGGCCTCCGAGGCGCGCGCTCTCGGTGCAGCCGCGCTCCTGGTCGCGACCGGGCCGGTAGGCGCGAAGGAAACCACCCCCGTCAGGATCTCCTTCGATGCCTCCTTTGCGGACTCGGGCCTGCCGGTGCTTGGCGTTTCGACCCCGCTCGCCGAGGCGCTCTTCGCGGGGCATGGCTTCTCGCTCGCCGACCTACAAAACCGCATGAACGAGCGCAAGGAGCCGGCGTCCCGACCTCTCGGCGTGAAGGCCACGCTCAACGCCGACGTGGTGCAGGAGCGGGCGGACGCCCTCAACGTGCTCGCGTTCCTCCCGGGAAACGACCGGGCGCTCCGCGACCAGGTCGTCGTGGTGGGCGCCCACGTCGATCATCTAGGCTACGGCGGCGAGGGGAGCGGTTCGCTGACCCCGGATGCCCACGCCATCCACCACGGCGCGGACGATAACGCCTCCGGCACCGCCGGAATGATGGAGATCGCCCGCGGCCTGGCAGCCCGGCCTCCGGCAAGGACCGTGCTGTTCGTGGCGTTCTCCGGCGAAGAGGAGGGGCTCCTCGGCTCGAGCCACTTGGTCCAGAACCTCCCGATCGCCAAGGATCGCATCGTTGCGATGGTGAACCTCGACATGGTGGGGCGCCCGAAGCCCGGCCCCGCGCTCACGGTCGGCGGCTACGGCACCGCCAAGGAGTGGCCAGAGACGATCGAGAAGCTCAACTCGAACCACCACCTCAAGCTCACCAGCAATAAAGGCGGCTTCGGGGCGTCCGACCACTCCTCGTTCTACGCCGCCGAAATCCCTGTGCTCTTCCTGTTCACTGGCGCGCACGAGGACTATCACAAGCCGTCCGACACCGCGGACCGCCTCGACTACCCAGGCATGGAGAGCGTCGTCGCGTTCGGCGCCGATCTCACCAGACGGGTCGCCGACCTCCCGGAGCGCCCCACGTTCCAGAAGGTTGCGGACGAGGGAGCGGGGGAACGTCGCGGCTTCAAGGTGCGCACCGGCGCGATCCCCGAATACGGGTTCGAAGGCCCCGGTGTGAAGCTCTCCGGAGCCCGCGGCGGGTCCCCCGCCGACAAGGCAGGCCTCAAGGCCGGGGACATCGTGCTGCGCTTCGGGGACCGCGAGATTCGCAACATCTACGACTATATGTATGCGCTCGGCGACCACAAGGCGGGCGATGTCGTGAAGCTCCTCGTCAAGCGCGGGGCCTCGGCGATCGAGATCGAGGTCACGCTCGAGGCGGGATCGAGCGGAGGCAGGTAGGTGGCTCTCGAACTCGTCACGGCCGGCGAGTCGCACGGCCGCGAGATGGTCGCGGTCCTCTCCGGCGTCCCCGCGGGGCTGCGCCTCGATCGCGAGGCTATCGATCACGAGCTCTCCCGGCGTCAGCACGGGCACGGCCGAGGCGGCAGGCAGAAGATCGAGCAGGATCGAGTCGATCTTCGCGCCGGGCTCCGCGACGGCGTCACGCTCGGCTCTCCGCTCGTGCTGGCCATTGCCAACCGCGACTGGGAGAACTGGTCGAGGGTGATGGACCCCTGGGCCGTGGAGGAGGAGGCGGCCGCCAGGCGCCGGCTCACTTCGCCACGGCCAGGTCACGCCGATCTCGCGGGCGCATGGAAGTACGACCACACGAGCGACCTCCGCAACGTGCTCGAGCGCGCCTCGGCCCGAGAGACGGCTGCGCGCGTCGCCGCGGGTGCGGTCTGCAAGCAGCTCCTGGCCCGTTGTGGGGTCCAGGTTCGGTCGGGGGTGCTCGCGCTCGGCGGCGTGACGCTTCTCGACGGCCCTCCCTCCTTTGCCGACCTGATGAAGGTGAACGACCGCTCGCCGCTGCGCACCGTGGCGCCCGCGCGTGAGGCCGAGTTGGTGGCCCTCGTCGACCGCGCGAAGCACGATGGCGAGACGCTGGGTGGTGTGGTCGGCGTGGTTGCGCGCGGCGTGCCGCCCGGCCTCGGGTCGTACGCACGCTGGGAGGACCGCCTCGACGGGCAGATCGCACAGGTGGTCATGGCAGTGCAGGCCGTGAAGGCCGTCGCCATCGGCGCCGGTATCGAGACGCCCTCCCTTCCCGGTTCCGCGGCCCACGATGCGATCCTCCCAGGAGCCGCTGGGCTTCGACGCGGCTCGAACCGCGCCGGCGGTATTGAGGGCGGGGTCTCGAACGGTGAGGAGATCGTCGTGCGCGGTTTCATGAAACCCATCTCAACCCTGCGCGAGCCGCTGCCCTCGGTGGATCTCGCCACAGGGAAGGCAACGACCGCAGCGTATGAGCGCTCCGACGTGACGGCGGTGCCGGCCTGTGGGGTGATCGCCGAGGCCGCGGTGGCGTTCGTGCTGACGAGGGCCCTGCTCGCGAAGTTCGGGGGCGACTCGATCGGAGACACGCTGGCGGCGTTGCGTGCCTTCCGGCGCCGCCTCGGGAAGCTGCGTCCCGCGGGGTTTGTTGCACCCTGACGGTTGGTGTGTGATGAGAGTCAAGCGCGCTGCGAAGTACGGTTTCTGCTCCGGCGTCCGGGTCGCGGACATCAAGGTGAAGCGCTTCGCCAAGGGAGGCGGACGCGGCGCGATCCTCGGCCAGGTCGTTCACAACGAACGTGTCGTGGACGAGATGGCTCGCCTCGGGGTCAAGACCGTCAAATCCATGGACGAGGTCAACGACGATGTGATCGTCTTCTCCGCTCATGGGGTGCCGCCGTCGTATCACGAGGCGGCCCGGCGGCGCGGGCTCGAGGTGCTGGACACCACCTGCAGGTTCGTCTACGACATCCACCACGAGTCACAGCGCGCCCTGGCGGACGGCGCCCACCTGGTCTTCATCGGCGACCCGAATCATCGAGAGGTGATCGGCTACACCCACGACCTCGATGGGGCGCTCTTCCACATCGTCCACACGGTCGAGGAGGCGACGGCCATCGACTGGTCGGCGTACCCCGCGATCCGAATCCTCTACCAGACGACGCTCAACGCCGACGAGTACGAGGACGTCGTACGCGTCATCGAGCAGGCGAACGCGAACACGGCTCGCGCCGACACGATCTGTTACGCAACCAAGGAGAACCAGGACGCGGCACGGGTGCTCGCCTCCGACCCCGAGATCGACATCGTGCTCGTGGTCGGCGGCAAGCACTCCGCCAACACGCGGCATCTCCACGACATCTGCGCCCGCTCCAAACCGAGCTACCTCGTCCAGGATGCCGGCGACATCGACGCCGCCTGGTTCCAGGGCGTCGACTGTGTGGGTCTCACCGCCGGGGCGTCCACGCCGGACTATGTGATCGACGAAGTTGAGGCGCGCCTCCGCGCCCTAGCTCACCTCTGACCCTCACGCCTTGTCCCGATGGAAGAGGTAGGCGGAGTCCAGCAGCTGCGGCTCCGACCCGGCACGGCACATCGCGTACTTGACCCTCTCGCCCGACCAGATCGCGGCGCTCCCCACCTCACCGGCGTGGCTGACTGCGTACAGCAGGAGGTTGTTCTTCGGGCGACCCTTCTCGTCCCTGAGGTAATCGAGCTTCGTGTTGCGGACGACGCGCTCCAGAGCGGCGAGGCAGGCGGCTTCCGGGGTCTTCCCCTGCCGCATGAACTCAACCACGGTGTGGGCTCCGACCGACACGATGTTGCTCTCTCCGTGCCCAGTGCCGCCGGCCGACCCCACTTCTCCGTCGCAGTACAAGCCGCAGCCGATCAGTGGTGAGTCGCCGACCCGTCCCGGGATCTTGAACGCCAGCCCCGAGGTGGTCGTGCAGCAACCCAGTTGCCCGCCCGGCCCGCACGCCGAAAGGTGGATCGTGCCGCTTGGCCGCAAGATCGCGTCGCCGTATTTCTTGATGAACCACTGGATGTCGGGGTCGTCCACCTCCCTGGGATCGGGCAACCAGTCATCCCTCTGCGAGGCGTTCTCCTTCCAGTAGAGCCAGATCTTCCGCGATCGATCGGTGAGTAGGTTCTCTTCAACGAACCCGTGCGTCCGCGCGAACCTGAGCGCGCCCTCCCCAACCAGCAGCACGCGGTTTGTTCGGCGCATGACGTCAAGCGCCACCTGCGCCGGGTGCTTGATCCGCTCGAGCGCCGCGACCGCGCCGGCGCGCATGGTGCCGCCGTCCATCACCGCAGCGTCGAGCTGCACGACGCCCTCCTCGTTTGGGAGGCCGCCGTACCCGACGGTCACGTCGTCCGGGTCGGCTTCAGGGAGCGCGACCCCGGCCACGGCGGCATCCACCGGCGGCACTCCCGCAGCCATCTTCTCCACCGCCACTTTGACGGCCGCGAGACCGTTCATCGAGGAGACCGCGACCGGGCGGACCAGAGTGCCGGCCGGCTTCGCGGTCTGGGCGACCGCCGGGCCAACCGTTGCGGCGACCGCGGCGACCTTGGCGGTCGTCGCGATCAGCTCTCGGCGGGTGATCGTCTTGTCGGTCATGCAGAGTTCTCCTTCCCGAGGGCGCAAGGATAGCCTTCCCCGTTGCCGGTGCGCCGCCGCGCGGTTACAGTATTCGTGTGCAACACCTCATCGCGGTCATCTCCATCGTAGTCGGTGCCGGCGTCGCCTGCTCGGCCGCCCCTCGGTGCGACCGCGTCGTCGTCGGAGCTATCGTCCACACCCCAACGGGGCCGCAGCGCCTGGAGGTAGCCATCAAGGAGGGACGCATCGTTGCGCTCGTGCCCCCCCAAGAGGCGCCCGCCTGGAGGCGGTCCGCCTCCGAGGTGGTGGATCTCGCGGGCGCCCATGTGTTCGCGGGTTTCACCGAGAGCCACGGGCACCTCGTCGGTTATGGCGCTGCCCTCGAGCAGGTCGATCTGCGCGACGCGGCCACCTTTGACGAGGTTGTGTCCCGCGTGCAGCGAGCTGCGGCCGGGTTCGCACCCGGCACCTGGGTTCTTGGCCGCGGCTGGGATCAGAACCTGTGGCCCGATAAGCACTTTCCGACGAACGAGAAACTCTCTGCGGCCGTGCCGGATCATCCGGTTCTGCTGCGCCGCGTGGATGGCCACGCCGCGCTCACGAACGCCCAGGCTCTTCGCAGAGCCGGGATCACGGCGTCGACAAAGGACCCGCCCGGCGGTCGAGTCCTCAGGGATGCCGCCGGAAATCCCACCGGCGTCGTGGTGGACACTGCCGAGGAACTGCTCGACCGCGCCCTGCCAGCCGCCACCGGCGCCGACATCGAACGGCGCGTGCTGGCCGCCGCGCGCCGGCTGGCCGCATTCGGTGTAACGGAGATCCACGACGCCGGCACGACCCGTGCCGAGCTGGCCGTGCTGCGCGCCCTTGCCCAGAGCGGTCGGCTGCCGCTGAGGGTGTACGTGATGTTGGACGGCAGCGACGACAGCCTGCTAGCCGACGAGTTCGCCGCCGGTCCCCGGGTCCGCAAGGACGGGATGCTGGCGGTGCGCGCCGTCAAGCTGTACGCGGACGGCGCCCTCGGCTCGCGCGGTGCCCTGCTGTCGGCGCCGTACGCCGACGAGCCGTCGACCTTCGGCCTGGAGGTCACGCCCGAGGTGCGCCTCGCCGATGTCGTGCGGCGCGCCGGCAAGGCAGGGTTCCAACCCTGCATCCACGCCATCGGCGACGCCGCTGTGACGCGCGTGCTCGACATCTACGAGCGGGAGCTCGGCGCCCGCAGCGACCTGCTGCGCCCGAGGGTCGAGCACGCCCAGATCGTGCGCCCCCAGGATGTGGCCCGCTTCGCCGCCCTCGGAGCGATCGCCTCTGTGCAGCCCACGCACTGCACCTCCGACATGCCGTGGGTCCCGTCGCGCCTCGGTGAAGAGCGCGTTGCCTGGGCGTACCGCTGGCGTTCGCTGCTTGCAGAGAGGACGAGGCTCTGCCTTGGCTCCGACGTCCCGGTGGAGAGCCCGGATCCTCGTCTCGGGATGTGGGCAGCGGTGACACGGCGTACCCCCCAGGGGACGCCCCAAGCCGGTTGGAACCCTGCCGAGGCCCTCACGTCCGGCGAGGCTGTGGCAGGCTACACGACCTGGGCAGCGGTCGCCGCGTTCGAGGAAGACTGGCGCGGCGCCTGCGCACCCGGGTACGCCGCCGACCTGACCGTGTTCGATCGCGACCCGGGAGGGGGTGATCCGGCAACAATCTTGCAATTAAGAGTCCTGCGCACTGTAATCGCAGGGCGTGATGTCTTTGTGGCGGGGAGCGGAACGTGAGGATGCGCGGGGTGCTGATCATGTTCACGCTCGCCGGAGGTTGGCCGTGGGGATGCGGAGGGGACGGCACGGCCACTGATGAGGCGAGGTGGGCGACGCTGCGCCAGGAGATGGTCACGACCCAGATCGCCGCTCGTGGCGTCCGGGACGGGACCGTCCTCGCCGCTTTGCGCACCGTGCCGCGGCATCTTTTCGTTCCAGCGGACGTGCGGGCCGAAGCGTATGCCGACCACCCGCTGCCGATCGGCGAGGGCCAGACCATCTCCCAGCCGTACATCGTCGGCCTGATGACCGAGCTCCTGGAGGTCAAGGCCGGCGACAAGGTGCTCGAGGTCGGCACAGGCTCCGGGTATCAGGCGGCCGTCCTGGCTTCGATGGGGTGCGAGGTCTACACGATGGAGATCCGCCCTGCCCTCGCGCACGAAGCGGAGAGACGTCTGGCTTCCATGGGCGTCAAGCACGTTCACGTGCGGGCGAGCGACGGCTATGCCGGCTGGCCGGAGGCCGCGCCGTTCGCCGGCGTCATCGTCACGGCCGCCCCAGAGCACATCCCCCAGCCGCTTCTGGACCAGCTCCGTATTGCCGGCCACATGGTGATCCCGGTCGGCTCCTTCTACCAGCAACTCAAGGTCATCACGCGCCGAGGCGCCGCCGACTTCCCCGAGCGGGATGTGATCCCGGTCCGTTTTGTGCCAATGACCGGCGAGGTCGAGCGAAGGCCCTAGGCGGGCCTTGACCCGCCTGCCACGCTTTCATTCTGAGCGAGCGCAGCAAAGGTTCCAGACGGGCTGTGCCTTGCCGTCATGGTGTCATCCCGAGCGTGCGCAGCGAGCGAAGAACCTCCCCGAGCCACCACGAACTCGATCCTCTTCCACTGCGTGGAGGCTCGGTTTGCAGCCCTGCGGGCATGGCCTTCTTTCTCTGTCCGCACGCGGCGTCGAACAACGTCCATAACTCCGGTCATGGCACCTATGCACGCGCCGACCCGAGCAAACCATGCAACTCTGCAAGCCTGACCCCGTCATGATTCGGCGTTAGGGTCGGTCCCAAGTCAATCGGTGCCCGGCACCTCCAGGACCTTCGGTTGACCCACCTTCCCACGATCCGTCTGTCGTCGTGCGGGCTCTAGCCCGCTCCTCGGAGCGCCGTGCGCCCGACTTCCTGCAACCGACGCACTCGGAGCGCGTAGAAAGCCCGTGCAAAGGAGCCGACCATGCGACATACCGCGCTCGTGGCAGTGATGCTGACCCTGGTGCTTGCCGTCCCCGCGCTGGCCGGCCCCGCCGTCACCGGCTTTGCTCCCGTCGAGGGCGGCAAGCTCTTCTACGAGGTCCTGGGAAAGGGCCCCGCGGTCGTCCTCATCCACGGTGGCATGCTCGACCACCGTGCCTGGGACCCGCAGATCGCCGCCCTCACCCGCGGCCACCGCGTCGTCCGCTACGACGCGGCCGGGCACGGTCAGTCGCCCGTACCCGACAAGCCGTGGAAGACGTATGAGCATCTCCGAGCGCTCCTCACCCAGCTCGGCATCCGGCACGCGGCGATCGTCGGCCACTCGATGGGCGCCCGCATCGCCATCGACCTCGCCATCGCTGACCCCGAGCTCGTCGACGCGCTCGTCCTTATCAGCCCGGGGATGTCCGGCTTCCCCTTCACCGGGCGGGACTTCCTCCAGAGCTCCGCGACCATGGCCGCCGCGCAGCGTGCTGGGAACGCCGCCCGCGCCTCGGAGTACTTCATGCGCTCGTGGGTGGCCGGGCCGCACCGCACGCCGGCGCAGGTCGACAAGGCGATCTGGGAGAAGGCCCTCCTGATGGCACTGCCCAACGCCCTGCATCAGATCGACGGTCCGGAGCTCGATCCGCCCGCGGTTGGCCGCCTCGCCGAGGTCAAGGCGCCGACGCTCGTCATCGAGGGTGCGCTCGACTGCGAGGACATCCATCTCATCGGCCGTCTGATCGAGCGTCGCGTCGCCGGAACACGAAGGGTCGTCATCCCCGGTGTCGCACACCTGGCCGGGCTGGAAGCGCCCGCCGAGGTCAGCCGGCTCATCGTCGACTTCCTCCGCGCCCCCGTGGCGGCGCGCACCGCCCCCGCGCGACCGGAGGTCGAGCAGACCTTCGTCGATGTCCCCGGTGGCCGCCTCTGGGCCGAGCGCCAAGGCGAGGGCGAGGCGGTGCTCCTCGTCCACGACGGTATCGTCCACTCGCCTCTGTGGGACGATGTCGCGCCGCTGTGGGCGACGCAGTACACCGTGATTCGCTACGACCGGCGCGGCTACGGCCACTCCGACAGGCCCTCCGCTCCCTACTCGCAGGTCGCCGACCTCGCGGACGTGCTCAACCACTTCGGCGTCGAGCGCGTTAACCTCGTCGGCTCGTCCGCGGGCGGCGGGCTGTGCATTGACTACGCCCTCGCCCACCCGGAGCAGGTCCTCTCGCTCACTCTCGTCGGCCCGGTGGTCACAGGGATGAGCTTCACGAGGCACCTCACCAACCGGGGCGGGCGTCTCACCGTCGAGATCTATCAAGACCCGGAGCGCTTCCGGAAATACTGGACAACGACCGACCCCTTCTACCTTGCGCCCGAGAGCACGGAAGCGCGCAAGCGCGTCGCTGCCATCCTCGAGGCCAACCCGCACAACCTCGACTTCTCGCGTGACGGGCTGGAGCAGGAGCCGCCGCCGGCTCTGCCGCGCCTCGGGGAGATCCGCGTCCCCACGCTCGTCCTCGTCGGCGAGCACGACATCGGCGATGTCCACGCCGCCGCCGGCGTGATCCAGGTCGGCGTTCGCGACGCGCGGCGAGTCATCGTCCCGCACTCCGGTCACGGCGTCCCCGTCGAGCGCCCCGACGTGCTGGAGCTGCAGGCCCTCACCCACCTGCAGGACCGTGCGTTCCTCACGGCCCTTGCCAACCAGGGACCCGACGCCGCGGCCGAGGCGCTCCGCGCCGCCCGCCGCGCCGACCCCGCTGCCGTGCTCGTCTCCGAGCAGGAGCTCAATCGGCGCGGTTACGAGCTCCTCAGCGCCGGAAAGCCGGCCGACGCCGTCAAGGTCTTCCGCCTGGCGACCGCGGCGTTTCCGGCCTCCGCCAACACCTACGACTCCCTCGCCGAGGGGTTGCTTGCGGCCGGCGACCGCGACGGTGCTCGCACCGCCTACCGCAAGGCGCTCGAGGTCGATCCCGCCAGCCCCTCCGCGCGCCAGGGCCTCGCAAGCCTGGACCGCCCGGCATCGTGATGCGCCGATTGTCGCCGGACGGAGAGGCTTGTCGGGACGGACGTTTCTTGCCGACCTTTCACGAGCGGAGACGGTGCGAGCGCCACCGCAGCACCGGCAAGAACGAAGCCGTGCCCGCAGGGCAACAAAGATCAGCCTTCACGCGAGTGGAACAACGAGACAACAGCCTCCTGCCCATATCCCTCGGCCGCGGCGCTCCCTCGGGATGACCACCTGAAAGAAAGCAGACCGTTGTGCGGCGGGTCGCGAAGAACCCGGCTCAGTGGGTCGGCGCGGCCGTCGGTGTCGGAGTTGGCGCGGGTGTCGGAGGCACCTTGATCACCGGGCCGTGATCCTGGACGATGCGCCGGTACCACGCATCCGGGTACTTTGGGTGCGTCACGTTTCCCTGACTGTCCTTGACGTTGCCGTCCATGTACTTGACGAGCAGGTCCTCGCCCAGCTTCCGCCAGCGCTTGTGCACCATCTCACCCTGCGCGACGGAGTACCTCGTCAGGTAGTCGCGGGCGAGCGCCGGCGCCTGGTTGTAGAGCGAGAGCGCCGCCTTCTCGATCTCGGGCTGATCCGCGAGGAACCGCCCCTCGAGCTCACGCTGTACCTGTTGGATGTCCACGATCATGTCCGAGTAGCGCGAGTAGGCGTAGTTGGAGACCCAGTTGAACACCCAGAACATCGAGTCCCAGGAGAAATGGTGGAAGTCCGCGGTCCCGACCGCGAACGGGTGCGGCACCTCGCGGATGCCGCAGTACATCGGCGTCCACACGGTCGAGTAGGTGTCGTCCACGCCGAACCACAGCACCCCCCCGATCGGGTCGGGGAGCGTGGACCGCATCTGGGCGATGAACGAGAATCCGGTCTGCTGCGTCGAGGCGGCCCGCTCGCTCACGTACTTGACCCCGTCCACCTCCCACTCCATCGGGCGCCATCGGTAGGGGCACGCGAACGGCCCGGCGCCGATGTCCTTGGTCATGTCGAGCGGGGTCCCCTCGAAGTGGTCGCGCATGAGCGCCATCGCGTCGCCGACGGTGAGCTTCCTGTCGGGCTTGATCGCCAGTGGCACCGGCGCCGGCACGCCCTTGGCCTCGTCGAACGGCAGGTTCGCCGATGGAGCCGCACGCCGGAACATGCTCCATACGCGCGCCTCGCACGCGCGCAGCGAGCCGAAGTCGGCCGGCGCGTAGATGTCGGCGAAGGAAAACTCCTCGTCCTTTCCCTTGAACCACCCCTTCTCGCGCGCGAACGAGATGACGTCCTTCCCGTAGAGACAGTTGGCGGGATCGTTGAGCGGGAAGCGGTGGATGCGCGACTGGTTGGCGTGCCCCGAGATCGTGCCGTCGGGGATCCGCTGCGCCACCCACAGTGCGCCTAGGCCGTCCTCGCCTTTGCCGATCATCTCGAGGATCCACGCCTCGTTCGGGTCCGCGACCGAGAACGACTCGCCCTCGGACGCGTAGCCGTACTCTGTCGCGAGGTCAGTCATCACCTTGATCGCCTCGCGCGCCGTGCGCGCCCGCTCCAGCGCGATGTACATCAACGAGCCGTAGTCCACCACCGCCTTCTTCTCAGGCTTGGCCAGCTCGTCCCGCCCGCCGAACGTCGTCTCACCGACCGACACCTGGTGCTCGTTGATGTTGCCAACGCGCCAGTAGGTCACGGGGACCTGGGGGATGCGGCCGAGGAACTTGCCGGTGTCCCACTCGAGGATTTCGCGCGTCGCCCCGGCTGCAAAGGCCCCGCCCGGCTGCAGGTACAGCTCGCCGTAGAGGTCGTGCGAGTCGGCGATATAGCTGATGAACGTCGACCCGTCGGCGGACGCTCCCTTGGTGATGATCAGGTTGGTACACCCATTCACGGACCGTGGAGCAAGAGCCAGCAGGGTCAGCAGGCCGACGGTGACGGACGCGCTTGGCTTCATGGTTTCCCCTCCCAAGGGGTGTCGGCGCCGATCGGGCGCCGCCGGGCAGGATAGCAGGAAAAACACGCCTCTCCCCCCCGCGACGCCGGAACCGGCGGCCCCGAGACGACCGCTTGGTTTACCATGGTGTCACCACGCCACGCGGTCACGCCGCGGGATGGGTTCGGTTCAGCCCGGGGAGGTGCGGCATGAAGAAGATCATCGTTGCGATCGTCTTGATTTTCGCGGCCATCTACGCGTTCAAGTACTACGACAAGATTCGGACGGTCGACGCGAACAGAGGGCGGGTCGAAGCGATGCTGCGGGCCATGGCGGAGAAGGACGAGCAGACGGCGCTCTGCCTCTGGGCTCTCAACAAGGTCGTGCTCGACCGCGAAACGATGTCTTTCTACTACGACCGCTACCTGAAGTTCGTCTCCGAGTCCGGGCTCAACGGCAGTTCGGGGTGGACCGTGGCAGATACAAAGCCCGGCGACGACGGGCGGGCGACGAT
The DNA here is from genome assembly GCA_020073245.1 of Terriglobia bacterium. Taxonomy (GTDB): domain Bacteria; phylum Acidobacteriota; class Thermoanaerobaculia; order Thermoanaerobaculales; family Thermoanaerobaculaceae; genus RBG-13-68-16. The sequence continues at coordinate 270,396 of JAIQFQ010000001.1, forward strand.
GGTAACCGTCCGCAGCAGCGATCGGACCGTCGTACTCAGGGTGTCGGAGGGCCTCCCGATCGAGCTCCAGTAGTAACGCGGGGAGACTGGGGTCCGGGAACCGGATTCCGAAGTCCGTGGCCCGTGGTCCGAAGAGACAAGCAGAGGTGCTGGGGAGCAGAGGAGCAAGAAACGAAACCGGTCTTGCCTCGGCCTTTCCCCTCTGCTCCTCCGTCCCTCCGCTCCTCTGCGGCCGATCAGGTCAGCCAGATCTGGATGCTGCGCTCCTCGCGCTTGATCCCCACCTTGCCCTCGCGGGCGAGCCAACCGATCGCCATGTAGACCAGGTTGCGCGGTGCATCAACACCCTTCTCGAGCGAGGAGAGGCTCACCTTGCCGTGCTCGACCAGGAAGCCCCAGATTGCGCCTGCAGCCGTCCCTATATCGTCGATGTACATCATCGTTGCCGCCTCCAATGAGTCTCTATCTTGACGCAACTCGGCCGTGCGCGCAAACCCCCCGACGTGATGCTGCTCACGCCCCGCCTATTCCCCCTTGAGGAAGACGGCAGCCAGAGGTGGAAGGAGCAGGGACAACGAGGAGGCGCGGCCGTGCCTCGGTACGGCCTCGGCCTGCACCGCGCCAAGGTTGCCCATCCCGCCGCCGCCGTACTCCGCCGCGTCGCTGTTGAACACCTCGCGCCATACTCCCCCAGAAGGCACGCCGATCCTGTACCCGAGGCGTGGGACCGGCGTGAAGTTGCAGGCGACCAGGAACGCCGTTCCCTTCTTCCCCTTACGCAGGAAGGAGAGGATGCTCCCCTGCCAGTCGGCGCAGTCCACCCACTCGAACCCGGCGGAATCGCAGTCGTTTTCGTGCAGCGCCGGCTCGGCGCGGTACAGGCGGTTGAGATCGGCGACGAGACGGCGCACGCCCTCGTGGGGCGCGTACTGCAGGAGGTGCCAATCCAGGCTCTCGTCGTGGCGCCACTCGCGCCACTGGGCGATCTCACCCCCCATGAAGAGCAGCTTCTTGCCCGGCTGCCCCCACATGTACGCCAGCAACAGGCGGAGGTTCGCGAAGCGCTGCCATTCGTCGCCGGGCATCTTGTCGAGCAACGAGCCCTTGCCGTGCACGACCTCGTCGTGGGACAGCGGCAGCACGAAGTTCTCGTGGAACGCGTAGAGCTGCCGGAAGGTCAACTGGTCATGGTGGTGCTTGCGGTGGATCGGGTCGCGGCGCATGTACTCGAGGGTGTCGTGCATCCAACCCATGTCCCACTTGAGCCCAAAGCCGAGACCGCCGACGTACGTCGGCCGGGAGACCATCGGCCACGCCGTGGACTCCTCCGCGATGCTCTGCACGTCGGGGTGGCGGTGGTAGACCTCCTCGTTGGTGCGGCGCAGGAACGAGATCGCATCGAGATTCTCGCGGCCACCGTACTGGTTCGGGATCCACTCCCCTTCCTTCCGGGAGTAATCGAGGTACAGCATCGAGGCCACGGCGTCCACCCGAAGACCGTCGGTGTGGTAGGTCCCGAGCCAGAACAGCGCGTTGGACGTCAGGAAGCTCCGAACCTCGTTGCGGCCGTAGTTGAAGATGTAGCTGCCCCAGTCGGGGTGATATCCCTGGCGCGGGTCGGCGTGCTCGTACAGGTGGGTACCGTCGAAGTACGCGGGGCCGTGCTCATCGGACGGAAAGTGCGACGGCACCCAGTCCAGGATCACGCCGATGCCGGACTGGTGCAGCGTGTCGACGAGGAACATGAAGTCCTGCGGCGTGCCGTAGCGGCTGGTGGGCGCGAAGAAGCCGGTGATCTGGTACCCCCACGAGCCGTAGAACGGGTGTTCCATGATCGGCATGAACTCGACGTGGGTGAAACCCATCCCGGTGACGTACTCCGCCAGTTTGGGGCCCAGTTCACGGTAGGACAGCCAGCGGTTGCCGTCCTCGGGCACGTGCATCCACGAGCCCAGGTGCACCTCGTAGATCGACATCGGAGCATCGAGCTTGGCGCGCGCGCCTCGCCCCTTCATCCAGTCCGCGTCCCCCCACTCGTACTCCAGGTCCCACACCACCGAGCCGGTCTTGGGCGGCGTCTCGTGGTGGAACCCAAAGGGGTCCGCCTTGTCCACCCGGTAGCCGTGGAACCGCGAGCGCACGTGATACTTGTAGAGCGCTCCCTTGCCGATCCCGGCGATGAACCCCTCCCAGATGCCGGACCCGCCGCGGGGCGCGAGGGGATGGCGGTCCTCGTTCCAGCCGTTGAAGTCGCCGGAGACGCTCACGCCTTCGGCGTCCGGCGCCCACACCGCGAAGCAGGTCCCGCCCTGGCCGTCCACCGTCGCCGGGTGAGCCCCGAGCTTCTCCCATAGGGCGAAGTGACTCCCTTCGTTGAACAGAAACAGATCGTCGTCGGACAGTCGGCTCACGTCGTGGCGGACTTCAGTGTGGCTCCCACTCATCGCAGTCGGCCTCCCGATGACCCAGGGGTTCTTCCGGCCACGATACCAGAAACGGTGCGTTCGGCTGCCCGCCGTCCCACCCCATCAGAACCAGCCACCGCCCGCGCGGAGAATCAGACGATCGAGCCGTCGTCCCGAACGCCTTGGAGACCTGAAACGGCGCCATTGACGCGAAGGCCGAGCTCTTTCAGCTGCGTCTCATCGACCGTGTTGGGCGCCTCCGTCAGGAGGCAGTTGCCGGCCGTAGTCTTGGGAAACGCGATGACATCGCGGATCGAATCGCGCCCCGCCATCAGCATGACCAGGCGGTCGAGTCCGAGGGCGAGGCCCCCGTGGGGCGGAGCGCCATAGCGGAACGCATCGAGCAGGAAACCGAACCTGTGCTTGGCCTGAGCCTCGTCGATGCCGAGCACCGCGAACGCGCGCCGCTGGAGGCCGGGATCGTGGATCCTGATCGATCCGCCGCCGAGCTCCACGCCGTCCATCACGACGTCGTAAGCGCGCGCCCGCACCGCACCGGGATCGGTCTCCAGGAGCGGGACGTCCTCGGCCCTTGGAGAGGTGAACGGGTGGTTCACCGAGTAGAAGCGCTTCGTCTCGTCGTCCCACTCGAAGAGGGGAAAGTCGGTCACCCAGAGGAAGGCGTGGTTGCCTTCCGCGATGAGGCCCATGCGGCGGGCCAGCTCAACCCGCAGCGCGCCGAGCGCGGCGAACACGACCTTGGGCGCGCCTCCAACGACGACCAGCAGGTCGCCCTCCCCCACCGAGCCGGCAGCCAGGAACCTCGCGATTCCCGCGTCGCCGAGTGCCTTCTTCGCCGGCGAGCCGTACCCCTCGGCCGTCTTGCGGAGCCACAGCACACCAGGGGCGCCGAACGGTTTCACGAACTCGGACAGCTCGTCGAGCTGCTTCCTCGAGAACGAGGCGCCGCCGGGGACTACGAGTCCTTTGACGCGCCCTGTGGCGGCCGCGCTCCGGAGGATCTCGAGGCCACACTCCTTGGCCACCTCGCCGAGCTCCACGAGCTCCATGCCGAAGCGCATGTCGGGCTTGTCGCTGCCGAACCGTTCCGTGGCATCGGGCCATGAGAGCCTGGGGAAGCGAGTGGGCGGCTCGATCCCGACGATCGGGAAGATCTTGGCGAAAAGCCCCTCGATCAGTGCGTAGATGTCTTCCTCCTCGACGAACGAGGCCTCGATGTCCACCTGGGTGAACTCGAGCTGGCGCTCCGCGCGCAGAGCCTCGTCCCGGAAGCAGCGGGCGATCTGCACGTAGCGACCGAGCCCCGCGACCTGTAGCAACTGCTTGAACAGCTGCGGCGATTGCGGCAGCGCGTAGAACGTTCCGCGCGACATCCGAGATGGCACCAGAAAGTCGCGCGCCCCTTCCGGCGTCGAGCGAGTCAGGATCGGGGTCTCGACCTCCACAAAACCCTTGTCGTGGAAGTACTCGCGGATGGCGAAGGTAATGCGGTCTCGCAGTACGACGGCCGCCATCATCTCGGGGCGGCGCAGGTCGAGGTAGCGGTAGCGCAGGCGCAGCTCCTCGGAGGCGTTCACCCGATCCTCGACGACGAACGGTGGCGTCTCCGCCGCCGTGAGAATCTCCACTTCTTCCGCGAGGACTTCGATCTCGCCCGTCGGCATCTCGGGGTTGACGGTTTCGGTGGCGCGTGCCGCAACGGTGCCGATCACCCGGATCACGTCCTCCTGTGAGAGCTTCTCGCCCGCCTCGCGGAGTTCGTCGCGCAGCAACACCTGCGCCCACCCCTCCCGGTCGCGCACGTCCACGAACACGATCCCGCCCAGGTTGCGACGACGGCGCACCCATCCGACCAACTCAACCCGCCGGCCGATGTCGGCGGCCCGCAGGCTGCCGCAGAAGGGCCGCTCCCACGCTCCCATCAGCCTCTTGCTCATACAGCCCCCTTCGTTTGCCCCAGCAGCGGCGGGATTCTAGCCTGGATTTGTTCGTGGGGGTTCGTCGCGAGAACGCGCAGCTGGCTGGGACGGTGGGCGACCGTCCGATGCGGGGGGACCGGCGCCGCGTTCGCGTCGCCTTGTGCCCACCGCACCCCCGAACTCGCGAGGCCAAGCCTCGCTCGTTCTCTGGTCGGGACCCGAGTCGTATCCCCTGCGATACGTCGCAGGCTCCGAACCCCGAGTACGCCCGCCAGACCGGCCAGATCCGCGTTCGCAGCAGAACCCCCGTGGACAATCCGGGCTGGCAGGGCCAGTGGTTGCGCCTGGAAGATCGTCGTCGAGGTGATCGTCCCTCCGGTCGGTCGGCGCGGAGCCGGGGAGCAGCCACGTCGTCCGCGACTCACGCGGGGCCTTCAGATGGAGCGGGCGGTCAGGTAGACTCGTTCCCCGCAGGGAGGGAAGACGGATGAACTTCAGATATCTTTCGGGGCCGGTCGCCGCCGTCGCTATCGCGGTCACGTTGTCTGCGGGTGTGGTCTGCGCGCAGGAACAGGTTCCACCTGCCCCGGTGCCGACCGCCCTGGCCGAGCCGGCTCAAGCGCCGCCAGGACAGTTCCCCCCCGGGCAGGGCTACCCCCGGCAGGGCCGTGAGGGAAGGAGCCGGCGAAACGGGGCTCCCCGCGCGACACCGCGGACTCCGACCGGGCCGGCCGTCAAGCTGGCCGCACCCAAGGCCAAGAGCGAGACATCGGTCGAGCAGGCCTTGTGGGGCCGACGGTCGCTACGTTCCGTCACAGCAGGTCAGATCACGCTGGAAGACATCGGCCAGCTGATGTGGGCGGCGCAGGGGCTTACCGGTGAATATGGCCGCCGCGCGGCCCCCTCGGCCGGTGGTGCGTACCCTCTCGAGGTGCTTCTGGTGGCCGGCGACGTCACCGGCCTCCCCGCCGGCGTGTACCGGTACTATCCCGCGTCCAACGAACTCGAGCGCCTCGTTGAGGGGGACCGACGTGGCGACCTCGGTGAGGTATGCAAGTTCAGGGGAATCGAAAAGGCACCCGCAATCGTGGTGATTACCGGGGTCGAGTCGCGCATGGCGACGATCGTCCCGGCCGGACCGATGGCGCACCACACCGTGGCGATCGAGGCAGGTGCCGCCTCGCAAAACCTCGTGCTCGAGGCGGTCGCGCTCGGCCTGGGCACGGCCATCGTGCCGGATTCGGACGAAGAGAAGCTTGCAAAGATCCTCCACGCGGCTCCCAACGAGAAGCCGTTCGTAACCGTTGTGATCTCGAGGCAGTGACTCCGGTGGCGGGATCGCGCACGCGTGTCACCGGCTTCTGACAGGAGACATGCGGGTCGAGGGGCCTGCCCTCAGGCGCCGCCCGGACCCGGTGACCACGCCTCTCGCAGCCCTGCTCAGGCGGGGAGCGCCACACCCCTGAGGAACTCAGCGCTCCTCTCGGGCAGCGCGGTGTTGATGAACATGCCGGTGCCGAGCTCGAAGCCGGCGGATTTCGTCACCCGCGGAATGAGTGAGATGTACCAGTGGAAGTACTTCACCGCGCCTTCTTGCGGGGACAGCGAGCGGATCACGAAGTTGTAGTCGGGATCCTCGAGGCCGACGTAGAGCCGCAGCAGCACCTCGCGCAGCACGGCAGCGAGATCGGCAAGCTGGTTGTCGGTCACATCGCCGAAATCCGCGCTGTGGCGCTTCGGGAAGAACCAGATGTGGAACGGAGAGAGTGCCGCGTAGGGCACGAACGCGGCGAACGAGGCGTTCTGGGCGATCACCCGCGTGCCGTCGCGCAACTCCTCGTCGAGCGTACGGCAGTACAGACACTCCCCCACGTTGCCCCAGTGCCGCAGTGCCTCCTCCAGGCGGGCGCGGAGCTGGCTGGGCAGCACGGGCATCCCGACGATCTGGGAGTGCGGGTGGATGAGCGAGGTGCCGGCAGCCTCGCCGTAGTTCTTGAAGAGGATCACGTGCTCGATGCGGCGGTCCTTGTAGAACGCACGGAACCGGTGCCGATACGTCTGCAGGACCTGCTCCAGCTGGGAGAGGGGCAACAGGGCCATCGTCAGGTTGTGCGCCGGCGTCTCCAGGATGACCTCGTGGAGGCCTATGCCGTCGAGGCAGGTTCGAAAGCCGTTCACGTGGCGCTCGACGGTTCCCTCGGGCGTCAGGGCGGCATACCGGTTGGGCACCGACCGGACCAGCCACCCTCCGCCCGGGGCGGCCACCCGGAACTGTTCCGCCGGCGTCTGGGCCTCGTTGCCCGGACAGAATGGGCACTCGGGCGCCAAGGGCGGAAGCACGGCCTTGTGTCTCTTCTGAGTGAATTCCTCGGGGCGTCGAGCACGCTCCGTAGCGATGATGACCCAATCGCCTGTGACCGGGTTGGAGCGGATCTCGGGCATCGTGACGCCTCCCCACGGCCGTGCGGCCGGCCTCGTCCTGCGATAGGAACCTCATCACTGGGTACACCCCCGCCGGTTAGGTGTCAAGGGCCGTGCCGTGCGGAAACCCTGCCGCCATCGCCACGTATTGAAGCTTGGCGCGAGCCCTGGAGGTGGACGATGGTCAGGCTTCTCCTCTGGCTGATCCTGCTGGTGCTGTGCTGGCCATTGGCGCTGCTGGCGCTCCTGCTCTACCCGTTCGTCTGGCTTTTTCTCCTGCCGTTCCGCCTCCTGGGCATCGCCGTCGAGGGCGTGCTCGGTCTCTTCAAGGCGATCGTCATGCTCCCAGCCCGTGTCCTTGCGGGTCCCCGCCGCGTCTAGTCTTGATTGTTCGTGGTGGCTCCCCCGACCGGTGGCGTGCCCGGACCGCGGCGACGGCTGCGCCGGCGCCGGCGCTTCTTTGCAGGCGCCGCGTCCTCCGTGGCGGGAGCTGGCGCGGCGGTCGGCGCCGGGGAGGTCGAAATGCGGGAGGTCAGCCGTGGGCGCGGCTGGACCGGGAGGAACAGCGCGTCGTCCGCGAAACCCACCGGGATGGTCGCACCGAGGAGCTTTTCGATCGCCGGCAACGAGTAAACGAAGTTCTCGCACGCCAGGGAGATCGCTTTGCCCTCGGCCCCCACACGGGCGGTCCTGCCGACCCTGTGGATGTAGTCTTCGGGATCCTGCGGCAGGTCGTAGTTGATCACGTGTGAGACGCCCTCGATGTGGAGGCCGCGCGAGGCGACGTCGGTGGCCACCAGGATCGGGAGCTTCCCCTCCTTGAAGTCGTTGAGCACTTTCAGCCGGCGGGTTTGTATCACCGAGCCGGTGAGCCCGCGCGCGTGGTACCCGTGGCGGTCAAGCCTCTCCACCAGGCGGCGCGCCTCCTCGCGCGTGTTGACGAAAAGCATCGTTCGGTCGCAGCCCTCGCGTGCGAGCAGGCCAAGCAGCAGCGAGAATTTCTCCCGCGCCCCGACGTGGTACAGCACTTGCTCGAGCCGGTCGGGAGTGATCTCCTCCGGGTTGACGACGATCTCGGCTGGGTCGCGCATCTCGTTGTAGCCCAACGCCAGCACCCGGGGGGAGAGCGTCGCCGTGTAGAACATCGTCTGGCGCCTGCTCGGCGGAGGCAGGCGCCGGGTGATCTCGCGCAGGTCGTCCACGAACCCCATGTCGAACATACGGTCCGCCTCGTCCACCACGAACACGTCGACCTGACGCAGCGTGGTCACCCCCTGCCGGAGGTAGTCCAGGAGACGGCCGGGGGTCCCGACCAGGATGTCCACGCCGCGCCGGAGCTCGTTCCGCTGCTCCCGGTACTCCATCCCGCCGAAGACCGCCTCCGTCACGAGGCCGGTGTGCGCGCCGAGCTTCTCGGCATCGGCCGCGACCTGTACGACCAGCTCCCTGGTCGGCGCCACGATCAGAGCCCTCGGCACGCGCGGCTCAGGGGTGGGTTTGGCCAGTAGCTTCGTGAAGATCGTGACCAGGTACGCGGCGGTCTTGCCGGTGCCCGTCTGGGCCTGGGCCGCAACGTCGCGACCCGTCAGCGTGAGAGGCAGCACCTCGGCCTGGACGAGTGTGCACTGCGTGAACCCTGCGTCGTCGAGACCTTGCTGAACTGGCGGGGGAAGGGCGAACTCGGAGAACGTGCGGTGCGAAAAGAGGGTCCCGGTTGTATTCACGCCGGCAGTATAGCCGCCTGCGGCCAGGAGTCTCCCGCCTGGCGAGGTCGGGACGAAGGGTCCGGCCAGAGCCACTGAGACCCAGTTCACGCTATGGTTTGCGCCGCTTACGTCAGTGCTATCGTTCGAGTGTTCGCTCGGGCCGTGCCTCTGCCGAGCGACGGGGGTGGCCATGACCTCGTGGACGGCGATGGAGAGGTTGTCGGCAGTCATCATGCTGTCACTCGCCGCCAGCCTTGCGCACCCGAGCGGTGCGCTGGCGGTTGCGGAGCACGGCCCTGGAACGCACGTCCAGGTTGCTGGCGACCAGACTGACGGGGGCCCCATCATCGTCATCCCCCCGGATTGGAAGCTGACTCATCCGTTCACCGAGCGTTTCGTGACCGGTCAAGCTCTGCAGAACGGCGGCGGGCATTCCATCAAGCTTGCTGCAATCCAGTTCCTGACCGACCAGTTGGTCACCAAGGACCGGTTCGGCAAGCGCACCTTCTCCCTCCCCAACCTTTCGTCGTTCGTGCAGCAGCTCATCCGGAACGCCTTCGCCGTCGGCAACAGCGACCTCTTCATCGTGCAGGCAAACTCACCTGCCGACCAGACGACACTGCGGACCTGGCTCGCAGCGAGCCGCATAGGAATCCTGGACTACATCCCGGACCTCGCGTACCTCGTTCGTCTGAACCAGACGCAGCTCTCGACGGTCCAACAACGGACCGAGGTCTTCTGGGTCGGCCTGTTTCAGCCGGTGTTCATGCTGGAGCCGAAGCTGGAGTATGTGATCCTGCAAGACCCGTCGCTCCAGCTCAAGCTGCGCGCCAACTTCGCGCTCGAGGAGTACCCGGACGCGCAGACACTGACCGCCACCCTGCAGGGGACGCCCCTCACGGTGCTCGACGTCACCCGCATGGACGGGTACTGGTCGGTGCGATTGCAGGGGCGCGCAGTGGACGCCTACATGCTCGCTGTCCTGCCCGGTTGCCTCTGGGTCGAGCGGTTCGTGGAATTCCAGCTGCACAACAACATCGCGCGCACTTCCACGTCGGTTCCCACGGGACGGGGTAGCACCACCGGACCGATCATGGACGTCGAGAACGTCTGGGCCAAGGGGATCCGCGGCGAGGGGCAGATCGCGGCCACGGCCGACACAGGCCTCTCCACCGGAAACCTGGGTACGCTGCACCAGGACTTCGGGCACCAGGGCGACTCGAGCAACCCGATGCGTGTGCTCCGGGGGTACGCCCTAGGGCGAGCGACCTGGGACGACAACCAGACCACGGGCGGCGGCCACGGCACCCACACGGCCGGCTCGATTGTAGGCAATGGGTACCGCTCCGGTTCGACGCCGAGCACCAACACCTTCCCAACCACCTGCTACGCCGGGATCGCACCCCAGGCGCAGTTCGAGATCCAATCGGTGATGGACTCCACCGGCAACCTCGGCGGCATCCCCGCGGATCTCACCACGCTGTTCCAGACCCCGTACGACGACGGCGTCAGGGTGCACTCCAACTCGTGGGGCGCGCCAAGCACCGGCGCCTACAACACGGACTCGCAGAAGGTGGACACGTTCGTCTGGAACAACAAGGACATGGTGATCACGTTCTCGGCTGGCAACGAGGGAGTGGACTGCTGGTACATCACGACCACCTGCCGGCACCCCGGCGCGTGCTCGCCCGACGGGATCATAGACACCAACTCCATCGGAACACCGGCGACGGCGAAGAACTGCATCACTGCCGGCGCCTCGGAGAACTACCGGCCCGATTACCAGTACGAGTACCCGTCCGGGACATGCAACTCCAACCCGACGTGGAATTGGTTCAACTTTTGCAGCTTCAGCGCCACCCCCGTCAGCACCGACCTGATGGCGGACAACGCCAACGGAATGGGGGGGTTCTCGTCGCGGGGTCCATGCGCCGACGGGCGCAACAAACCTGACCTCGTCGCGCCCGGCATCGCAATCATCTCGACGCGCACCGACCTGAACCAAGCCTACGAGCAGTGGGGAGTGTGCAACATCGCGGCGGGCCAGCGAACCTACTACATGTCCATGGGCGGCACCTCGATGGCCAACCCGCTCACCGCGGGCTCGGCGGTGCTCGTGCGCCAGTACTACGTGACGGGGTGGCATCCGAACGGTTCCTTCGTCACTAACTCCTCGGCGAACGCACCCGACGGTTTCGACCCCAGCGCCGCGCTCGTGAAGGCCACGCTGATCAACGGCGCCTGGGACATGACCCCAGGCCAGTACGGCACCGGCGCGACGAAGGAGATCCCACCGGGTTGGGATGTGACCACGGGTCATGACCTGCCGAACAACGTCGAGGGATACGGCCGTGTGGATCTGTACCACTCGCTCTTCCCGAACCTCGGCTACGGCGCAACCGCCGGCCGGGTCCTCGAGGTCCACGACGTTTCGCCCGGGCTCACCACCGGCGTCAACGACGCCTACACGTTCAACCTCTCCGACAACGCCAACCCCCTGATCGTGACCCTCGTATGGACCGATCCCTACGGGGCGACGGTGGCCGCGACGGAGCTTGTCAACAACCTCGATCTCGAAGTCAAGGCGCCCGGCGCGACCACTCAGTACTACGTGCCGAACCGCAAGGACCAGACCACGACGTCCGTCACCGACACCGTCAACAACGTGGAGCAGGTTTACGTCACCACTCCGGCGGTCGGGACGTGGTCGATCCGCGTGAGAGGGACGAACGTCGCAGGCAACGGCCAGGCTGGAACGACGACCCAGCCGTACGCCCTCGTCATTTCTGGCATCACGTGCACGACGCCGCCCCCGGCGAGTCTCTCCGCGACGGCGAACGGCAACAACCGCATCGACCTCGGCTGGGCCACCGTCAGCGGGGCGGCCCAGTACCGCGTGTACAGGGCGACCACCTCGGGCGGCCCATACACACAGATCGCGACGATTGCCGCTCCGACGACCAGTTACTCCGACGCGTCCGCCAACGGAGGCGTCACCTACTACTACGTCGTGCGCGCCGCCGGAGGAACATGCGCCTTCGAGTCCGCCAACTCGCCGCAGGCCTCGGCAACCGCCGTCGGGGCGTGCAACCTGCCGCCGCTGTTTGCCGGTCTCACGTCCGTCGTTGCACCCACCAACGCGACATGCACGCTGAACCTGGCGTGGAGTGCGGCCACGCGGCAGTGCTCCGGCGGCGGCTCGGTGACGTATGCCGTGTACCGCTCCACGGTCTCGGGGTTCCCCCCCGGGACAGCCAATCGGATCGCGACGGGGATCAGCGGGACAGAGTATTCCGACACCAGCGGGCTTGCCTCGGGCACGACGTACTACTACGTGGTCCGCGCGACCGACACGAGCAACGGCGTGGAGGACACGAACTCCGTGCAGCGCTCAGGAACACCGATCGGGGCGCTGGTTAACACGACCCTGTACAGCCAGAACTTCGACGCGCTCGCAAACGGCAACAACGCGGGGTGGACATACCGCTTCTACACAGGATCCTCCGCTGACTGGCGCGGCGTCAGGACCTGCACGGCCCACAGCGGCACGGGGATCTTCCGCTACGGGGCAGCCGCCTGCGCCAACAACTACGCGAACAACAGGCATGCGTATGCTTTTCCGCCGGCGCTCTCGATCGCGGTGGGGTCCCAGACCACACAGTTGTCGTTCTGGCACAGATGGCAGTTCCAGACCAACACAGACGGCGCATACATGCGCATCTCGCTCGACGGCAGCAACTTCTTCGTGGTGCCCTCCGCTGCGATCCTATCGGGTACCTACAACGGAACCTTCAGCACGTACAGCGGCTGGACCGGAACCTCGACAGGGTATCCAAACTCCTTCACGAGCTCGGTGGTGGATCTCGACGCCGCCTGTAATGCAGTGACCGGAGGCTCAGGAGGCTGTAGCGGGAGGACCGTCTACATCGGCTTCGTGGTGTACGCGAGTGCAGCCACTAACCTCGATGGGTGGTTTCTGGACGACGTCACCGTGACAGCCGACGTTCCCCAGAGTTGCTCTGCGACCCCAAACCCCGTGCAGGCGTTGACGGCAACCGCAACGAACGCAAGCGTGGAGCTGCAGTGGGTGAACCCGGCCGCCCCGTACAGTTCGACGACGGTCCGTTTCCGGACCGACGGCACCTTCCCCACGAGCGCAGCCGACGGCGCGCCGGTGTGCACCAAGACCGGCACCGCGGGTGCGAAGGACTTGTGCATGCACACGACCGGCGTGACCAATGGAACGACGTACTACTACGCCGCGTTCGTGAACAACGGCTCGGGGATCTACTCGAGCGGCGATACCGTCTCGGCACGCCCGTTCGACACGAGCGGCGCCGTGAAGTGGGCGTACAGCACGGGCGCCTCCGCGCTCACACCACCGGGGATCTGGCCCGGGGCGATCGGAACCGGAGCGGTGCTCGGCGTCTCCAACGACCGCGTGCTGCACGCGATGAACACCACCGCCACCGGCGGCGACTGGCCAACCAACTGGAAACCGCTCGCAATGAACGGGCCCTCGCAGGCCAGGCCGTGGATGGTAGGCGGGGCGAGCCGCGAGGTCTTCGTCGCGTCCCAGGACGGCCACGTGTATTGCGTCAACGCCGACACCGGCGCCCTCCTTTGGACCAGCCCCCTGCTCGGCGACATCGTGCAGGGGGCGCCGGCCGCGATCTTCACGGCGTACGGAGGCCTCTACAACCTGATCTTCGCCTGCACCCGCAACGCCACCACCGACAACAGGGTCTACGCACTCGACCTGACCACGGGCGCGATCAAGTGGACGTTCGACAACAGCGGCGGGGGCACCGGAATCGGGATCATCTCGAGCCAGCCAACGGTGGACTATGCCAACCTCCGTCTCTACTTCACGAGCCGCGCCCGCGGCGGAGGCAGCGCGACCACCGTCTGGTGCCTGACCTTCACCGACACATCGGCGACACTCCTCACAGGGTTCAACCCAACGGCGATCGGCGACATCGACGCGGGGCCGATCCTCTTCAAGCCGACAACGGCGGCCTCGGCGAGGCTCTACGTCGGCACCAACTCCGGCAGCCTCGTCGCTCTGGACCCGACCAGCGGCGGGACCATTTGGAGCACCCCCCTCGGCGACGGCAGCATCAAGGGCTTCGTGACGCCGAAGTTCGGCTCCAACCTTCTGTTCTTCTCGACCAACACGAAGATCTGGCAGGTGGCGGACGACGGCGGCTCGCCCACGCAGACCTGGGGTGTGACGCTGCCCGGTGCCGCCACACCCTCGATCGCGCTCGTGCTGGGGAGCCTCAACAGGCTCCTGGTGGGCGCGAGCGACGGGCAACTCTACCAGTACGACATCACCGGCAACCCACTTCCACCCACGAGCGTGCCGCTTGGGGTGGGAGGCGCAGCGGCAGGCGCTCCCTCGTACGACAACGTCAACAATGTGGTCCTGGTCGGCACCGAGGCAGGGATCATCTACGCGATCGACCGGTCGCTTCTCTAAGGGGGGTGAAATGATGAGGCACGCGGTTCGCCAGGTTGTCCCGCTCGCAGCCACCATGGTGTTCGCCACTGCTGTGCTTGCGGCATCTCCCGCGAGCTCCCCCTGCGTCGCGATTCAGATCTCATCTGCGGAGGAGACGCCACGAGGAGGGTGGGGCTCGACGTTTTCTGCCGCCAAAACCACGGACCTCACCTTCATGGCGCTCTTCTTGAGCAGCGCCTCGGGCGAGCACCTACTTGAGTTTCGCGTGTTCACGCCTCGGGGTTTCCTGTACCGATCTATGAAGGTGCCTGCGGTCCTCGCGCAAGTCGGCTCTGGCACTCAGCAACGGAAACTCGCCGGCTATCCCCACCCGGTCACCGTCAAGGCCGGCTCCAAGGTCGTGCTTCAGGGAACGACCTACTGGCGAGTCGACGTTCCCTTCCCTGTCGGGGGGACCGACATCGCGGCCACCTCGCTCTACGGAACTTGGAAAGTGCAGGCGTACCTGAACGGATCCGACCAGCCCTGCGGCCCGGCGGCTTCATTCGGGATCAAACCATGATGCCGTCACCGGGGCATCGCTCCCCTGGAGGAGGTATGAGATATCGCCGCGTGGCCCACGTGGCGTGGCGGAAGGTGGGCAAGGAAACCGTCGTTATTGACCTCCGAGGCAGGCGGGTCTACGGACTCAACGAGCCGGCCGGCGTGGTGTGGCACGCGCTCGAGGAGTTTGCCGACGCTGGCGCCCTCTCCGCCCTCCTGGCTGTGGGTGACGGCGCGATGCCCGATCCCGGCCGGAGAGAGGATGCGGTTCGGACCTTCCTTGGCGAGCTCACGGGTCTCGGGCTCGTTGCCAGCGACACCACCGATAGCGGCGTAGCGTCCGGCCAGCCGCACCTCGAGGCGCCCATCCCGGCGGGCGCTCCCGCAATAACCTGGACGGACGAGGTCCGCGCATTCGGCGGCAGCTGCAACTTCTTTCCAGGTGGAGGGGGCTGCGACAACAACCCGACGAGCTGACCGTGGGCGCAGAAGCTTCCGGACCTTTGCGAGGCGCTGTGGCTGGCGGGCTTCCGGCGCCGCTCACACGCGCGTCCTGCTTCGACTTCGCGGGAATCCGCATCGCATTTGAGTGCTCCGACGAACGCTGGCTGGCGTCGCTGTCGCAGCGGTTCGAGGGTTTCGCCACCGACGCCGCGCCGGTGCTAACGATTCGCTACCTGGCCGTTGAGGACGCCGCGCCGCCGCTGGAGAGCCCCTTCCCGGCGCTCCGGGTAACAACCCATGGGCCCGGAAACCGGGACACCATCGAGCTTGCGGGACCGGCGTTCACGGCGACCGCCAACCTCGCCGCGGCGATCGTAACGATCCGCGGCCCCAGACACGTCTATCCCGTGAACATGGTGCTGCGACAGCTCCTGCCTCTCCTCCTCGGCGACGGCGTCGTGATGCACACCGCCGTCGTCACCGACGCCCGCCGCGCGTGGGCATGCACGGGACCGTCCGGCTGCGGCAAGACAACCCTGGCACGTCTGCTCGCACCGCACGCGCTGTGTGACGAGATGGCGGCGCTCGTTCTCACCGGCGACAAGGTCGAAGCGCGCGCTCTCCCTTACTGGGAGGGAAGGCCTGGCGCCGCACGCCTCGCCGGCATCTACCTGCTCCGCCACGGACCGGAGCACCACCGCACGCCCGTGGCCCGCGAGGCCGCCATGATGGCGCTCGTCGGGCAGATGGTCTGGCCGACCCTCTCCGAGGAAGCAATGGCCCGCTCCTTCGCGGCGCTGGCGGAGATCGTCGTGCGCGTCCCGACCTGGGAGTTGGCGTTTGCGCCTCGCCCCGAGGTGGCCGATCTCATCATGCGAGAGGCGTGAGCCGTGTCGGCCCGCACGCCCTACATGCAGTTGTACGCCGATGCGGCACGGCAGGCGATACCTCTCGATATCATGGTCGAGCTCACCCATCGCTGCACCTTCCGTTGCCGGCACTGCTACATCCCGGACTTCCACGCCCCCGAGCTTCTCACGACGAGTCGCGTCCTCCGGCTGCTGGACGAACTCGCGGAGATGGGGACCTTGCGGCTCGCTCTGTCGGGCGGCGAGCTTTTTCTGCGGCCGGATTGGCTTGCCATCGCAACGCGGGCGCGCCGACTGGGCTTCGAGCTGCGCTTATTCAGCAACGGCTCCACGGTCACCGGGCCAATCGCCGATGCGATCGCACCCCTCCACGCCGCGGTCGAGGTCAGTCTGTACAGCCTTGACCGGGAGACATTCGAGCGGGTCACGCGGACTCCAGGGTCGTTCGACCGGACCATGCGCGGCATTGAGTTGCTCCGCGAACGGGACATTCCGGTGTTGCTTAAGGCCACGATGACGATTCACACCCACGCGAGGGTCGCGGACGTCCATGCGTTCGCTGCGAGCATCGGGGCGGACTGTATTTCCTCCCCCGGCATCATGCCCCGCAAGGACGGCACCACGGGCCCACTGTCGCAACGGGTGCCGGAGGCGCTCCTGCTGCCTTACTACGCCGGTCCCTTCGCCGGTTCCACCGTACCGACCGAGTGCGTTCCCGACCGGCGCGACGACGGCCCGCTCTGCGCCGCCGCCAGCCGGTCCGCCAACATCACCGCGGCGGGCGACGTCCTCCCGTGCGTCATCCTCCCGATGCCAGCCGGCAACATTTGCCAGCAGAGTTTCCGGGAGATCTGGGAAGACTCGCCGGTCATGCGACGGATCCGCGCCATCCGGCGGCGCGACCTGATCGCATGCGACACCTGTTCGAAGCTGGCCTACTGCGCGCGCTGTCACGCTCAGGCGCTGGTCGAGGACGGCGATCTCTACGGACTTTCGACGTGGGCCTGCGAGCACGCCGGCGTTCTCGAGGAGGTTGCGCGGAGGCGAAAGGCGTGAGTGCGCTCCGTTGGCTCGTCGCTTCCTCGTGCGCCGTGGCGCTTGCGACGGCAGCCTGGCTGAAGATCTGGCGACCGGAGGTGCGGATCCGGTTCGACCGGTCGGTGACCCGCCTGCGGCAGGCACGCCGACTGCCCCGGATGCTCGCGGACCCGGTCGTGCATGCCCGAGTGGTCGGGCGGCTCGAGCCGATCCTGCCTTCGTGGGGGATGGGATGCTGCATGAAGCGCTCCCTGCTGCCGGTGCACCTGTGGTCGAGGTGCGGCCTCGACCCGCAACTTCACCTCGGGGTCCGCGCGGGCCATCGCGGGCACGCGTGGGTGACCAAGAGCCGCCTAGCAACTGCGCCGCAAGAGCCGGCTGCCGAAGTGGTCGTCCTTTAGGCAGCCTGCGTTCCGGCGCCCCGGCTGCTTGGCGGCCGGACGCTCAATCTGCTAGGGTCCGCTGATGCCTGACCCCGTCTCGACTCATCCTTCTGAGCCGGCCGCGTCGCTCTCCCTTCCGCACAAGCCCGGCATCTTCCTGGCCCTCGTGGCGCTCGCCGGCATCACTTACTTCGCCGGCCTCAACGCGCTGCCGCTCTCCGACCCGGACGAGGTGTTCTACGCGCAGACGGCGCGCGAGATGCTGGAGCACCACAGCGTCCTGACGCCGCTGATGTTCGGCCAGCCCCAGTTCGAGAAGCCGCCGCTCACCTACTGGTGCCTGATGGCATCGTTCGAGGCGTTCGGGGTCACACCGTGGGCCGCCCGGTTGATTCCGGCGCTCTTCGGCCTGCTGGGAGTGCTCGCCACATACTGGTTCGGCCGGCGTGTGTTGTCCGAGAGCACCGCAGCGGTCGCCGCGTTGATCCAGGCCAGCACGATGGTCTACCTCGGGCAGTCGATCGCGCTCCTCACCGACATGGTGTTTACCTCGCTGATCGTCGTGAGCATGTGGGGCTTCTATCTGTGGTTCACGGAGCGGCGGGACAGCTTTCTCTACCTCTTCGCCGTGGCGGCCGCCCTCGCGATGCTTGTCAAGGGTCCCGTCGGTATCGTCGTCCAACTGCTCGCGATCGTGGCTTTCCTGATCGTGGCTAAGAGCCGCGACGCGCTCAGGTCGTTCCTGCTTCACCCCTGGTGGCTGGCCTTCCTGATCGTGGCGGCGCCCTGGTACCTCTACGCAACGCTGACCTACGGCCGTGCCTTCACCTGGGAGTTCCTCGTCCACGATAACTGGCACCGCATCCTGGCGGCCGAGCACAGCAACTTCGACAACCAGTACTTCTACCCTGCCGTGATCATTGTCGGCATGTTCCCGTGGACCCCGCTGCTCGCGTTCCTCGGAACGGGGTGGAGGAAGCACCGCGAGCTGGCGACGTTCCTCGCGATGTGGTTCCTCGCCGTGTACGTCATCTTCGCGATCGCGCACTCCAAGCTTGCGAGCTACATCCTGCCGCTGTTCCCGGCGATTGCGATCGCGATGGCGATCTCGCTCCAGTCTTTCGCGAGGACGCGCCGACGCGTTGTCGCCGCTGCGGTACTCTTCGTGCTGTTCGGCGCCGGCCTCGTCGCCGCGCCGTTCCTGGCGAAGGGCCCTCTCGCGGCCGAGTTGCGGCCCGTGCTCCTCGTGATCGCCGCCTTCGGCGTCGTGCAGATCGCCTGCGGCGCTCTGCTCGCGCTGCGTCGGCTCGGGCCGGTGATCGTGCTCAACGCGGCTGGGTTCCTCGGCGTCATCCTGGCCGGCGCATTGTCGCTCCCGGCGAGCGCCGTGGCCGGGTTCACCGACGCCGACATCTCAGCGATCGCGGCGGCCAACGGTCTGTCCGGTCAGACCGTCGTGGCGAGCAAGCTCTACGCCCGCGGCGTCCACTTCCATTCCGGCAACCCGATCGCCGTGATGGACACCCGGCCCAACCCGTTCTGGAGCCCCCACCCGATCGAGGTGCTCTGGCAGGACGAGCAGATCCGCGCCTTCTTCGACGGCCGTGACAAGGTGCTGTGCGTGATCCGCCCGGGCGACGTCCAGCGCCTTAATCGCCTGTTCGCCGGCGCCCGGACGCAGAAGCCCCTGTCCGACAAGTTCGACCGCGTGGTCGTCCTCAGCGTCAAGAACTAGCGGGCCACATTCCGTCGTCTCTTCGGACCACGGACCACGGTCCACTGACCACGGCTTCTCAGGCGATCTTGCTGCGACGGTAGCCGTACCCCACGTAAATGAACAGGCCGATCACCAGCCACACGGCGAAGCGGACCCACGCCGACCCGGGCAGACTCGCCATCAGGTACGCACACAGGACGACCCCGAGGGCGGGCAGGACGGGAAACAGCGGAACACGGAAGGGGCGGTGGAGCTCCGGGCGGGAGCGCCGCAGGACGATCACACCCGCGCACACGATGAGGAACGCGAAGAGCGTGCCGATCGAGCAGAGCGCCGAGGACACGTCGATCGGAGTGAACGCCGCGGCGACCGCCACGATCGTGCCCGTCGCGATGGTCGTCAGGTACGGGGTCCGGAATCGCGGGTGGACCGTGGACAGAAATGAAGGCAGCAGCCCGTCGCGCGACATCGAGAACAGGATGCGGGGCTGCCCCAGGAGCAACACCAGCAGGACGCTCGTGATCCCGCCGATCGCCCCTACGCTGATGATCGCCGACGGCCAGCGCATGCCGAGCTCGTTGAGGACCAGAGCCACGGGGTCGGCGACCCCGAGGCGCGTGTACGGGACCACTCCCGTCATGATCGCCGCAACCACGATGTAGAGAACGGTCGCCACGGCGAGCGACCCCATGATTCCGATCGGCATGTCCCTCTGCGGGTTGCGCGCCTCCTCAGCGGCCGTGGAAACGGCGTCGAACCCGACGTACGCGAGGAACACGATCGCCGCCGCGGTCATCACGCCCTTGAAGCCGAACGGCATGAACGGCGTCCAGTTCTTGGGATCGACGTGGCGTCCGGCAAGCGCGATGAAGAACACGACCACGGCGAGCTTCACGACCACGATCACGAAGTTCACCCGCGAGCTCTCCCTGATACCGCGGATCAGGAGCGCGCTCAGCAGGACCACGATCACGACGGCGGGCAGGTTGAAGCTGCCGGGGGGCGTGTCCCACGGCGACGCGCAGATCGCGTGCGGAAGATCGAAGCCCGCCTGGTGCAGCAGGTTCACGAGGTAGGCGGACCACCCCGTCGAAACCAGCACCGCGGCCACCATGTACTCGAGGATCAGGTCCCAGCCGATGATCCACGCCGGAAGCTCGCCGAGCGTGGCGTAGCCGTAGGTGTAGGCCGAGCCGGCGACCGGGATCATCGCCGCGAGCTCGGCGTAGCAGAGGGCCGAGCAGGCGCACGCCGCGGCGGCGATGGCGAACGAGAGGATGATCCCGGGGCCCGCGTTCTTGGCGGCCTGGACCCCGGGGAGAACGAAGATCCCGACGCCGATGATGCAGCCGATTCCGAGGGCGGTGAGGTCCCAGGGCCCGAGCGCGCGCCGCAGCCGATGCTTCTCGCTGGTCGTGTCCTGAAGAAGGGTTGCCAGAGGCTTGGTGCGCAGGAGCGAGAGACCCATCGACGCCTCCTCACCGAGTTTGTGCAGCGAGCCACAACGCCCCGCCACTCTAGCAGCGGCGGTTCGCCGAAGGGAAGAGGGGAGGCGTGAGACAGGGCTCAGGGCACCGGGCTTCGGGGTCCGAGAACGACAACGACACGAGACCGAAGGCAGGGCGACCGCTGACGGCGTGTACCCGCGCCGCTGAGAGAGACCGTGGTCAGTGGCCCGTGGTCAGTGGTCCGGAGAGACAAGGCAAGCAGGCAGAGCGGAGGACTGACGCGTGAAGCGCGCCGCCGCCGTTGGGCCTATGGCAAGGCGCACGAGGCGGGAGCAGCGGAGCGTACCCGGAGGGTACGTGAGCATGCGATCCGCCGAGTGCAACGCAGCCAGAGGTCCGACGCCGGCGGCGCCCGCCGGAGGCGCCTAGTAGGCGTGGCGGTGGCGCCAGAATCGCAACGCCGTGAGACCCATGATCTTGAAGTCCAGAGCGAGCGACCAGTTGTCGATGTAGTACAGGTCATACGCGATCCGCTTGCGGATCGAACTCTGACCGCGCAGGTCGTGCACCTGCGCCCAGCCGGTGATGCCGGCGCGCACGCGATGGCGCGACATGTACTCGGGGTATCGCTTGCGGAAGCGCGCCACGAACTCCGGCCGTTCGGGGCGCGGACCCACGAGCGACATCTCCCCGCGCACCACGTTGATGAGTTGGGGCAGCTCATCGAGTGAGAAACGCCGCAGCCACACTCCCGCCCGGGTGATGCGCGGGTCGTGAGGAATCGCGAAGCGCGGGCCGGTCTCCTGCTCCGCGTTCGGGATCATCGTCCGGAACTTGACGATCCTGAAGGGCTTCCCGTCGAGCCCCATGCGCAGCTGCCGGTAGACGACCGGGCCACGATCCTCGAGCCACACGACGAGCGCGATCCCTGCCAGGAGAGGCGCCGCAACCACCAGAGCGAGCGAGCCCAGGACGAGGTCCATAAGACGCTTGATGAAGGTGTTCCAGCCCGCGAGCGGAATCTGCGTCAAGTTGATGACAGGGATCCCGTCGAGGTCCTCAACGCCGGCGTGGAGCGTGTAGTACTGCAGAAGGTCCGGCACGACTCGCACAGCCAGGAGCAACGGTTCGGCGAGTTTGAGCAGGCGAACGGTCTTGTGCTGGGCGGCGATGGGGAGCGCCACGTACAGGAGGTCCACCCGGTTCTCCTGAACCACTCGTTCGAGTTGGTCGTTGGCGCCCAGGACGGGCAGGCCCTCGAACTTCGCATTGACCTTGCCCGGATCGTCGTCGAGGAAGCCCACCACGTCGAGGCCAAGTTCGCGGTGCTGCGCGAGCTTCTCGGCGACCGTCCGCCCCAACTCCCCGGCGCCGGCAACGAGTGCGCGACGGCGATGGCGCGAGGAGGCCCAGACCTTGGCCATGACGTTCCAGTAGATGAGCCGCCCGACGGCCACAAGGACGATGTCCAGAACGGCGAAGATACCGAGCACGAGACGGGAGTAGGTGAAATCGCGGTAGAAGGCGAGGCCGGCGTTGAGCACGACCATGGCGAGCGCAACCGCGATCGTGACCGAGAAGACCTCCTCGACCCGGGATCGCTGCGGTCGGCCTTGCAGGAGGTTCCGGAAGTAGAACACGACGGGCCAGATCAGCGTGACGATCGGGAACAGCGCAACGTACGGGGCGAACGGCGGAACACCTTTGGTGATCGGAAAGACCTCGACGTTGAAACGAAGGTGATAGGAGAGGAAGAGCGCCAGGTAGGTAGCCGCCAGATCCACCGCCACCAGGCCGGTGCGGTTGATTCGGAGCTTTTCGCCGATCATGTCCCTTGGCGCGCCGGCAGGACGCGCTCCAGAAGGTATGCGAATCGGCGACGGAAACGCTGGCGGGAGAAGCTTTCGGCGCGTGCGCGCAGCTCGGACGGACTGAAGCTGCGCGCCATCACCGTCCGGCAGGCGTCCGCCAGCGCGGCCACCGAGCCTTCGGCCGCGAGTTGGCCGTGCTGGCCGCTCACGACGACGTCGGCGGTCCCGCTTCCCTCCAGGCCGACAACGGGAGTGCCGCAGCCGAGCGCTTCGACTGTGACCATTCCGAAGTCCTCGACGTTCGGCACCAGAAGAAATGCGGCCGAGCGAAACTCGTCGCGGAGGCGCTCACGAGTCACACGCCCGAGGAAGCTCACGCCGTCGGGCGCGTGTCTGGCGAGCGTCCGGCGCATCGGGCCCTCGCCGATGATGTGGAGCGCCAACCCGAGCTCCTTGGCAACCGCGATGGCGACCTCCACTCTCTTGTACGGAACCAGCGCCGCGACCGTCAGAGCGTAGGAGGCGCGCTCGCCGCCCGGTGTGAAAAACTCGACATCCACGGGCGGAGGGATCACCTCGGCCTCGCGCCGCCAGTAGCGCTCGATCCGTCGCGCGACTAGGCGCGAGTTGGCCACGAAGTGGTCGACACGGGCCGCCGAGACCACGTCCCAGGTTCGGAGGCGCTCGAGCCTGGCCCGCACCAGCGGACGCAGAATGGGCGTCACTTGGCGCAGGTAGTCGTCTCGCTGATCCCACACGTAGCGCATCGGGGTGTGGCAGTAACAGACGTGCACGGCGCCGGGGGGAGGTATCACGCCCTTGGCCACGCAGTGACTGGACGACACGATGAGGTCGTAGCCGTCGAGCTGAAAACCGGCCACCGCCTGTGGCATGAGCGGCAGCAGGGGGCGGTACAGCCTGCCGCCGAGCGATGGGCGCTGCAGTGAAGACGTACGGATCGGGTGCGACGCCACCTCGCCCTCAACCGCTCCCTCTCGGTGGAAGAGGGTGAATATGGGAGCATCCGGGAAGAAGCTCGCGATCTCGGCGAGTACCGCCTCACCGCCTCGCATCCCGGTGAGCCAATCGTGCACAAGGGCCACCCGCATCACGATTCCTCCCGAACCGAACGGTACACCGCCAGCGTCGCCTCCGCCGCCTTCCGCCACTGGAACTCGCTCGCCCGGGCTCGGCCACGGGCGCGCAGCTCCTGGCAGAGGTCGGCCTGCGTCAGGAGACGCCGCACGGCACCGGTGAGCTCGACGATGTCCCGGGGGTTGACCCTCAGCACCGCATCCCCCGCCACTTCACGGACCGCCGGTATGTCCCCCGCGACGACTGGCACGCCGCACGCCATCGCCTCAAGGACCGGCAGGCCGAACCCCTCGTAGAGGGTTGGGTAGACGAACGCCGTTGCGCCGCGGAACAGCGCCGCCAACTCGGCCCGCTCGACGTGCCCCAAGCAGTGCACCTGGGCTGTGAGTCCCATGGCGCTCGCTCGGCGCGCCAGTTCCCCGTCAGGCAGAAAGCCACCCACCATGTATAGCGGCGGCGCCGGACCGCGCCGGTCGTGGGCCAGGAGTTGGTACGCCTTGAGGAGCCCCTCGGCGTTCTTGTGGGGCTTGTGGTTGCCCACGTGCAGGAGATAGGGCGGCGAGACGCCAAGCCGCTGACGAAGCCTCTCGTCCTCCAGCGGGTCGCCGGGGGCGAGGAACTCAGCGTGCACACCGGAAGGAATCACTCGAAGCCGGTCCTCGGTCGCTCCGAAGAGCCGGCGGAGGTCGTCGGCGGTCGTGCGCGAGACAGCGATCACCCGCCGCGCGCGGCGGACGGCCGCGCGGATCGATATGCGTGCAAATGCGAAACCAAGCGAACTTGGGAGAAACTCGGGGAACAACACGTGGATGATGTCGTGGATCGTCACCACCATCCGTCGCGGGAGCAGCCACGGAAGAACGTAGTGAGGCACGTGCAGGACACCCACTCCGGCCCGCAACGCGGCGGCCAGTACCGCGGCCTGCTCCCAGATCGAGTAGCCCGGGGCATCCACCTCGACCAGGCGCCAGCTCTCGGGGAGATCGGGGAGGAGGTCACGATTCTCGCTGTCGATCAGGACGATCATCCCCCCAGGCGGATCGATCCGCGCATACTCTCCCAGCAGCCCCTGTAGGTATGAGCCGATTCCGTAGTCCGCGAGCTTACGGGCGTCTATGCCGAGCCGACGCATCGCTCGGCATTCTAAGGCCGGAGGTCTCGGTTTGCTCATGTGCCGCTTCGACCAGCAGCTCGCGCCACTCGGCGAGCGGCCGCTTCCAGGTGAGCGCCCCTGCTCGTTCACGAGCCGCGGCGCGCAGCGCGCTCTGTACCTCGGGCCCGAGGGCCACCCCCAGCGCGTTGGTCAGCGCTGGAACGTCACCGCGGGGGACGTGGCGGGCCGCGCCCCCCGCGATCTCAAGGAGTGCCGGCGCGTCGGTGGTGACGCACGCCGCGCCGCACGCGAGCGCCTCGGCGAGGGGCAGCCCGAACCCCTCCTCCTCCGAGGCGAGAACGACGATCTCCGCGTATCGCAGCAGATCGCGGGCATCGGTGCGGCTCACGTATCCGGGCAAATGGACGCGAGACGCGTCGGGATGATGGGCCAGGGCCGCCCCAAGCCACCCCCCACCCCAGCCGCGCCCGCCGGCCAGCACGAGGTCGGGCGCACCGGCGCGCCCCGCGAGAAGTGAGGCGTGAGCGGCGAGCAGCGTCGCGACCCCCTTGCGCGGCTCCACCGTGCCGAGTTGCACGATGAATTTCCTGCCATCCGCGAAGGTCCGGCGAACGTCCTCTCCGGTCTCGCCCTCCCCGGCCGGTGAGAAGAGTGGGTCGACCCCCTCGCCGATGACCAGCGCGCGGCGGCCGGCCCTCGGCTGGAGGTGTCCCACTGCCGTGCGCGTCGCCTCCGACACGCAGACGATCACGTCCGCCCGTGCGAGCGACTCCTCATGGTACGCGTTGAAACAGAAGCGGTTCGCGAGCGTGTGCGCTCCCGGTCGTGTGCGAGGCGTGACGTCGTGGACCACGAGCACGCTCGGCACCGGGACCCGGCGTGGGAGCACCCCGAGGGTGGCCACGAAGACATCGGCACGCCCGGCCAGCAACGGGGATGCAATAGTGTGCAGCCAGAGCGTACCCGGCAGCGGAAACGGAGGTGCGAGAACCTCGCACCGATCCGTCAGGTCGTTGAGGCCCAGGTTCGCCACTTGGCGGGGGAGACACAGAACGAACCGCCAGTTCGTTGCGGCAGTCAGGCCGCGCATCAACCCCTCGAGCCACACGCCCACCCCGGTACGTGGGCCGATGAGCGGCCGGGCGTCAAACGCGATACGCATCGGGAAACCGTTCCGGAAGGCCGGCAGCGCGACGCATCACCGCCGCGCTGGCCCGTGCCGTTTCGTCCCACGAAAACAGCGCAGCGCGCTTCCTGCCCGCCGCGGCGAGTGACGCCGCGAGTAGGGGGTCCCCCGCGAGGCGCAGCGCGGCGGCGGCGATGTCGGCGGGGCTGGAGGGGTCCACGTAGAGGGCCGCATCACCTGCCACCTCGGGCAGCGAGGTGGCGCGGGAGACGATCACCGGGATACCGCATGCCATCGCTTCAACGACCGGCAGCCCGAACCCCTCGAGCAGCGACGGGAAGACCAAGGCCTCGGCGCGCCTCATTACCGAGGCCAGCGTCGCGCGATCCAGGTAGTCGAGGTGAACGATGCGGTCTCGTACAGGCGAGCGCGCCAGCGCCTCCTGCGCCGCCTCGGTCCGCCAGCCCCACCTCCCCACGAGCACGAGATCGCCGGGATAGCCACCGGCGGCCGCCAGCGCAAATGCCGCCAGCAGGTTGACGATGTTCTTGCGTGGCTCGAGGGTCGAGACGAACAGCAGGTAGCGAGCGGGCAGGACGTCAGGAACGGCTGTTTCTCCCGCCGCGAACGCAGGGTCCACGCCCTCATGAATCACGTGGATCCGCCGGGGCGTGACCCCGGCGAGCGCGGCAAGGTCGTCCGCCGTCGCTCCCGAGACCGCGATGAGCGCGTCCGCGGCGTGCAGGACGCTCGGAAGACGGTCGCGGAGGTTCTCCAGGGTCTCGCGCTGGACCGTGTCCGGACGACGCAGGAACGCAAGGTCGTGGACGGTGGGGACGAGGGATCGGACCGCGGCGAGGTGCCGCCGCGGCACGACGAAGTTCGGGGCGAAGAAGACGTCGTTGCCGTCCAGGAAAAGGAGGGTGGGCTCGACAACCGCCCGCAGGGCCTTGAGCGTGCCTCGGATGGGAAGCAGAAATCCCTCAGGGATGTGGTGGAAGCGAAACCGGGTTCGCAGCGAGGTCGGCAGCAGAGGCGGCGGCGGCTCGTCCGGAGCAGCGAACGTGTGCGCGTAAAGCCGAAGCTCGATCGCAGGGTCCACTTGGGGGAGCCGGGCCAGAAGGTTCCACTCGTACCAGCCGACGCCACTCATGCGTTCGAAGAACGGGAAGATGTCGACCCCAATGGCCAGCGTCTCATCTCCAAGCACGACCCGTCTGTAGCGGCGGCGGAAACGGGCAAACAGGGTGCCGACGATGTCGCGCAGCAGGTTTACGAAGAAGATGGAGGTGACGTACAGGCGCCGGGCCATCGCGATGAAAGGTTACACTACGACACCGTGTCATGAGGCGCACCGCCCTCATCCTCGTCGGAGCCATCACCGGCGCCGTTGTCCTCGGCGTCGCCTGGTGGTGGTGGACGGCGCCGCCGCGAGCCGACGTCAGCGTCCTTGCGGAGGCTGCGGCTGCCATCCCGGCGGGTGCCGACGGCCTCCTGGTCGTCGCCCAACCGAACGGCGCCGTCCACTGGCTCCTGCGCAGGCCTCAGGCCGTCGCTCTGCTGGAACTCTCCGCACCACGGACGGATGAAGCGCTCACCCGCCTGAGGAGGAGCCTCGAGACCCTGGCCAGGGAAGCGCACGGCCCGCTGGCGGTTTGGTGGCGGGGCACCGAAATGGCGGCCTCCGCGCGTGTCGCTGGCGGCGCGGCGCGTGCACTCCGGACGCTCGCCGCACTCGAGGCGGTGCCGGCTCGCAGCGCTCCGTCGGTGGCCGACGCAACCGTCGTCTCAATCGCCTCCAACTCGGCGCTGCTGGAAGGACCTTCTGGAACCGGTCCGCGGTTCGGCGGTCCTGAGCGGTTGTCCGGTATCGCCCGGCTCGGCGCGCGTTGGTGGCGTATCCGAGCGACGCGCGACCGCCTCGATCTCGTAGCCGGCACGCCGCCCGAGCTGCCAGCACGGGAGGGCCCCAGCACCATCATCACGGGCGACATCGGCCGCCTCATCGGCCCCGCCCTGTCCTCAAATGCCTTGTCACAGGCGTCGGCCGGCCTGGCGTTCGATGCCGACGGGTGGGCCCTCGCCCTTCCCGGCACCCCTCTCGGGCCGGAGGTCATGAGAATGCTGACCCTGGGCGGGGACACGCCCGCATCGCCGCCTTCCGGGGCGCGGGCTTGGCGCGGCGTGCTGGGCGAGGTCTGGGCCCTGCCGGGGCCCGGCCTCACGATCGGATCCCGCGCAACCATGCTTGCTTCGCTCCCGTCGCCTCCATACGCCGGCGAGTCGGGCATGCTTCGGGGGCCGGAGCTGTCCGCGGTGTGCCTGCGCACCGCTGACGCGCTGGAGCGGCTGTGGGTGTTCGAATCCCGTGCAACGGCGCTGCGACGCGCGGCTCCGCTGGTGGCGCAGGTGCGGCTCGCCCGCTGGCGCATCCTCCCCGAGGGCGGGCGGATTCGCCTTGAGTGGTAGCATTTGCCGGTGCCTCTGGTGAACACGACCCGGTGCGGGCCGCTCGTGATTCTCGAGCTCGCCCGCCCCGAGAGCGGCAACGCGCTCTCCAGCGCCCTCGTGACCGAGTTGACCGCAGCGTTTGGCGCGGCGCCCGCCGGTGGCGCCCGCGCGGTCGTCCTCGCCGGCGCCGGCCGGCACTTCTGCACCGGCGCCGACCTCGCAGAGTTGGCCGCCACCGTGGATGCGCCGGAGGAGGAGCGCGTCGTCGACGCGGAACGCCTTGCCGGCCTCTACGCCGCGGTGCTGCGCTGTCCTCTTCTCACCGTCGCTGCAGTCCATGGGGCGGCATTCGGAGGTGGGATGGGCCTCGCCGCCGCTTGCGATCTCGTGATCGCCGGGCAGGACGTCAGGATCCAGTTCTCCGAGGCGCGTCTGGGCTTCGTCCCCGCGCTGATCTCCGTCTTCTTGCCGCGGAGGGTCCCGCCGGCGCACCTGGCCAAGCTCTTCCTCGACCCGGAACCGCTTGGGCCCGAGAGTGCGCGCGACGTCGGCCTCGTGGACGAGATCGCTTCGGACCCGCGTGTCACCGCGGAGCGGCTCGCAACCGACGCGTGCAGGAAGGTCGCACCCAGCGCGGTGGCCGAGACGAAGCGCCTGCTGCTCGATGTGACGCTCCCGCAGCTCGATCGACATCTTGCCGACGCCGCGCGGGCCAACGCGCGCCAGCGCGCTCACCCCGATTGTCGCCGCGGCCTCGCGGCGTTCCTGGCCACCAAGAACCTCCCCGACTGGGTGGATCTGGACTAGGGATTTGTCCGGGAGATGCGGCGGATCTCCGGCGGGGTGGGGAGCTCGCGGTAGAGAGTGTCCCGCTCGACCGGCACCCGCTGCGCCTCACCGATCAGGTGCTCGAGTTCGCGGCGAGCCATGCCCGCACCGGCCTCCCCGCCGGCCGCCCGAGTGATGCGCTCGTCCACGACTGTGCCGTCGAGGTCGTCGGCACCAAAGTGCAGCGCCACCTGCGCCGTCTTGGCGCCCAGCATGATCCAGTACGCCTTGACGTGCGGGATGTTGTCCAACATCAGGCGCGACAGCGCGATGGTCTGGAGGTCGAGCTTTCCCGTCGTCGGGGCGAGGTGATCGAGGCGAGTGTTGGCGGGGTGAAAAGCGAGGGGGATGAAGCACTGGAACCCACCCGTGGAGTCCTGTAATTCGCGCAGTCGGATGAGGTGATCGACCCTCTCCTCAGGCGTCTCGATGTGGCCGTAGAGCATCGTACAGTTGGACCGCAAACCCAGGCGATGCACGGTGCGGGCGATCTCGAGCCAGCGCTCCCCCGACGTCTTGTGGTCACAGATTTGGGCGCGCACGCGCTCGGCAAAGATCTCGGCGCCTCCGCCCGGGCACGAGTCGAGACCCGCCGCTGTGAGACGGCCGACGATCTCCTCGACAGACAGCTTGGAGCGCTGCGCGAGGAAGTCGAGCTCCACCATCGTGAGCGCTTTGATGTGGACCCAGGGGAAGTGAAGCTTCAAGGCTCGGAACAGCGCCTCGTAGTAGTCGACACCCAGCTTCGGGTGCAGGCCCCCGACGATATGAAGCTCGGTCACCGTCTCGGTGACGTCGCGCGCCGCTACCTCGACGGCCTGA
Organism: Terriglobia bacterium; assembly: GCA_020073245.1. Lineage (GTDB taxonomy): Bacteria > Acidobacteriota > Thermoanaerobaculia > Thermoanaerobaculales > Thermoanaerobaculaceae > RBG-13-68-16. The sequence goes on from JAIQFQ010000001.1 coordinate 300,021, forward strand.
TCCACCGTATACGTCCATCCGCGCGCTCCACCGTACTTCTCAGCGAAGGCGCAGAGGGCGCACGACGCCACGCAGACGTTGGTAGGGTTGAGGTGGCGGTTGACGTTGAAGTACGCCACGTCGCCGTGCAGGCGCTCCCGAACGAGGTTCGCGATCCGCCCGACGCCCAGCAGGTCCGGCGTCGTCGCCACCAGCAGGCCGTCCGAGAACGACAGGCGCCCGTTCGCCTCGACCTTGCCCGCGATCGGATCCAGGCGCGGGTCAGCGAAAGGGCCGAACGGTGCAGTTCCCATGGGGGCGAATCTACCACGAAAACAATGTCCTGCGACAGAGACCAATGCTCTGAGAGTTGCCGCGAGCCCCGGACCCTCACCTGCTAGCATGTCGAGCAAAGGAGAGTCGCCGAAGCACGGCGCAGAGGCTGGCGGCGCAAGCGGGCCACCGTCCATTGCGAGTTCGTCCTGGGCATGACTTCGGTGGCGAGGGTGGCGTCCAGGGTTCGAACCGGCAGCCGTGCGGTTGTGTCAAGAACCGCTCACCCGGCGCCGGCTGACGCGCCCTCGGAACGGTGACCCATGCCGCGATTTCGCCGGTTTGCCGCCCTGACCGCAACAACGGTCATCCTCGTCCTTGGCTTCCGCGACGGCGTGCGCCTGGCCTTTCGCTCGCACCGCATTCCCCCATGCTCCGACGTCTTGGCGCCGCTGCAAGTTGCACCGATCCCGGCCGGCGCGACGGCCGCTATCATCGCACCCGCACGCTGGCGGCAACTTCGCCTCCGCGAACCGCTCAGCGAGGCCATCTTCAGGCGTCCCGACGTGCACTGGCTCCTGGTGGGTAATGCCAACGGCTCTCCTGGAGTCCGCTATCTGGTGACGATCGACCCCGGTCTGCTGCTCACTGACTGGCATCCAATCTGGAGACGTGGAGAGGTCACCGTGTTAGTGAGCGATCGGTGAGTGCCTGGGCTGCCGTTGCGGTTGTCTTGCTCACCGGCCTCGGGCTCGTGCGCCTGGTCGCGCCGAGGATTGCCCTGGCGCCTTCGTTGGCGACCGTCCCCATGTTCGGGATGATGGCCACGGTCGCATGGCTGGCGCTTCTCGATGTCGTCGGCGTGCGCTGGTCACCGTTGGCGCTCCTACCCTTACCGATCATTGCTCTCGCCGCCGGCTGGCGTGGCGTCGCTCGGCTCGAGGCAGCTCACCGGGCCGACGTTTGGTTGTGGTTGGCCATCGCGGTCGTGGTAACGCACGCAGCGCTCCTTGCGGCCGTACCCAGCTTCAGCTGGGACTTCCGCTACGACTGGGGTCTCAAGGCTCGCGTCTTCGCGGCTGCCGGGTGTCACGATGGGGCTTGGCTGTCGGCGCCGTCGCACGCGTTCGTGCATCCCAGCTACCCCCCACTCTGGCCGGATCTTCTCGCCGTCGGCGTCGTACTGGGCGGCACTTTGGAAACGGCGGGTGCCGTCTGGCACGCCACGTTGGCCGTGGGGTTGGCGGCAGCGTGTTGGTTCCTGGCGGCCCCAGCGCCGCGGTGGGCGCGTACGCTCGCCTCAGCCGCGGGTGCCTGGCCGATGGTGCTTTCCTGGCCGAGCTATACCGGCAATGCGGAACCCCTGGTTGCCTACCTCGTCGCGGCCGGTCTCGTCGGCCTCCTGCAGATGGATGGACGCGCTCGGATGTGGACGGTCGCGGCGTCGGGCGCGGCCCTCGCTCTCGCCAAACAGGAAGGGATGGCACTCGGGCTGGGCCTCGTCATTGCCGCCTGGGCGGCACTTCCCCGGGGTCAGGCCGCCCGCGCGACATCCGCCTGGGCTGGTGCAACCGGTTGCTGGCAGCTCTTCTTGATGTACCACGGAATCCATGTTCGTGAGTACTCGCCGTCATGGACACGCGTGGCGCACCACCTCTCCGTGCTCGTGCCGAGCGTCGTTCAGGCCGTCAAGCCCAAGGACCTCGTGCTGCTCGGCCTGTGGGTTGTTGTCCTGACCGTGGTTGAAGGACGGCCGGCCGCAAGTCTTCGTCGGATCGTGGCGGTATGGGCGGCCGCGGTTGCGGGCGCCTATCTGACCACGAACTCCGATCTGAGTTGGCATCTGCTGTCCTCGCTGGACCGGGTGATGGCGGCACCGCTGCCCGCTGCCGCGGCGGCTCTCGTCGGTTCGCAGCGGTGGCCGAGCCGGACCCCTGGACCGGCGGATCCGCGTGCTCCCCAGGTACACGGTGGAGCGGGGAAAGCTCATTCTTGACCGTGATTTGTCGGTGCTGCTGAGGCTCATCCCAGCGGTTGCGCTCCGGGAAACGTCGCCTCTGGGTCGTGCAGCCGCACGACCAGTACCGGACAGTTCACCTGCCGGATGACCTTGTCGGTCACCGAGCCGAGGAGAGCGTGCTGGAGGCCCCGGGTCCCGTGCGTGGCCATCACGATGAGGTCGCAACCTTCCTCCTCAGCGAAGGAGACTATGGCGCGCGCGGGATGCCCGCGGACCACACAAACCTCGACCTCTCGCCCTCCCCCCACCTCAGCCTTGAGCCTTTCCATTCTGGACCTCGCCTCGTCGCGGAGGTGGCGGTGATAGTCGGCCCAGGGGAGTTGGAACGAGAGGATGTCGGGGTTCGGAAAGGAGTCGTCCACGACCGACAGCAGGGTCACACGCGTGCCGACGGCCGTCCCGGCCAAGCCGAGCGCGAGACGGAGCGGGCGCGGCGTGAGATCCGTGAAGTCCACGGGCACGAGGATCCTGGCGAACATCCCGCACCTCCCCGGATCGTTCTCCTGCAAGACAATGTAGGTGCCGCGTCGGCTTGACACCAGGGGCACAGGTCACTAGCATGACTGCTCCCCGGGGCGGACACCGTCCGCGGGAGGTTAGCTCAGCGGGAGAGCACCTGCCTTACACGCAGGGGGTCGCGGGTTCAAATCCCACACCTCCCACCACCCGCCGGGCCGATCTGAAAACGATGCGGGGTGGTAGTTCAGTTGGTTAGAACGCCGGCCTGTCACGCCGGAGGTCGCGAGTTCGAGTCTCGTCCACCCCGCCATCCATTTTCTTTCAATAACTTAGCCCATACGAGCCGGGGGCGGCCGTCCGTGGTCGGGCGTCGCGTCCCGGTCGATCCGCCCGCCTGGAACAAATCGCCGGCTGCGACGTATTCATTTGCGACGACGCCTTTTTGTGCTCGGGGAGCTGGCATCCGCGCGGGGTGGCGCGGCGCCGAAGGGGGAAGACCTCTGGCGGCCCCGGCAGCGTCCAGAGGATCAAGGGCAGTGCGCGGCGGGCGGCCGCTGCGGGAAGAGGGAAGTGACCATGCGGCGAAGGCGAGTTTGGCTGATTCTCGGCGGGTTGGCCGTGGTCCTTATCGGGGGCGGCACCTACTCCTGTTACCAGAAGAAGCACGCGCCGACCGAGGTGTCGGTGGCCAAAGTCGTGCTCCAGGACGTGGTCGCCAAGGTCACGGCCAACGGCAAGATCCAGGCGGAGAAGAAGGTCGATCTCGCCGCTCTGGTCATGGGCCAAGTCGTCAACCTGGCCGTGCGCGAGGGCGACCCGGTCAAAACAGCGGACTTCCTCCTCCAGATCGACAAGACCCACGCCTCGGCCGAGGAGGCCGGCTCGGCGGCAGCGCTCTCCGCCAGCCAGAGCCAGTTGGACTCGGCCCGGGCAACCCTCGAGCAGGCCCAGGGCGACTTCAAGCGGGCCGACGACAACTACCGCTCCGGCATCATTTCAGTGGCCGACATCCAGCACGCCCAGGCCGCCCTCGACACGGCGCGGGCGGCCTACCAGACCGCCGTGCACCAGATCGAGCAGAGCCGCGCCGTGCTCAACGCTTCCCGCGACGACCTTTCCAAGACCACCGTCCGCTCGCCGATCGACGGCACCGTCACGGCCCTCCGGATCAAGGCCGGCGAGGTCACCGTGGTCGGGACGATGAACAACCCCGGCACCCAGCTGATGACCATCTCCGACATGACGACGGTGCAGGCGGTGCTCATGGTCGACGAGACCGACACCCCGAGCATCGCCCTCGGCCAGAAGGCCGTCCTGACCCTGGACTCGTACGCCGGCCGCACGTTCGACGGCGTGGTGACCGAGGTCGGCAGCTCGCCCATCGCCAAGGACGACGTCGAGCTCGTCGGCCTGACCACGACCTCCGACGCGATCAACTTCAAGGTCCGCGTCAAGCTCCTCGACCCGCCGCCGAGCATCCGGCCGGGGTTCTCCGTGAGCGCCGACATCATCACCGGGACCCGGTCGAAGGTGCCGGCCATCCCGCTGGCGGCGGTCGTCATCCGCGATTCCCAGAAGGGCGAGAAGGACGCCACCGGCCGGCTCAAGACCGAGCAGGGCGTCTACACCGTGGTCAGCGGCAAGGTGGCCTTCGTCCCGGTCAAGACCGGCGTTTCCGGCGAGCTCCAGATCGAGGTCACGGACGGCCTCAAGCCCGGGGCCGAGGTGGTGACCGGCCCGTTCAAGACTTTGAGGACGATCAAGGATGGCGACCGGGTCAAGCCGATGAGCGAGGAACGGCGCAAGGCGCTGGAGGCGAGCGATGCGGCGGCATCCTCGTAGGTCATGAGCCTCGCCGAGCTGGCCCGCGTCGCGCTGATGGCCCTGGGGCGCAACAAGTTGCGCTCCGGTCTCACGCTCCTCGGCGTCATCATCGGCGTGATGACCGTGGTTTCGGTCGTCTCGATCATCGCCGGCCTCAACACCTACGTCGAGACCAAGCTGACCAACCTCAACCCTGACGTCCTGGTCTTCACCAAGTTCGGCATCATCCGCGACCGCGCCGAGTTCATCCTCGCCACCCGCCGCAAGGAGTTGACCATGCGGGAGACCCATCTGGTGGCCGAGGAGTGCCATGGCTGCGCAGCGGTCGGGGCCCAGGCCGGGCAGATCGCCACCGTCCACGCCGGGAGCCGGAAGCTGGCCGGCGTTCAGATCACCGGCTACACCGCCAACGTCGACTCCATGCTGAACCTGGACATCGCCGAGGGGCGGTTCTTCAATCCGACCGAGGAGCTCCACGCCGCCTCGGTGGCGGTGATCGGCTTCGACGTCAAGGACCAGCTCTTCCCCACCGTTGACCCCATCGGCCGCACGATCCTGGTGCATGGCTACCCGCTGCGGGTCATCGGCTTGCAGACAAAGCTCGGCCAGTTCCTCGGCCAGTCGCGCGACAGCGTCGTCTTCGTGCCGATCACTCTCCTCCAGAAGGTGCTCACGAGCGACAACGGCGTGGCCATCATGGTCCGTCCGGCCGGCGGGATGGCCACGGTCGACGCGACCCAGGACGAGGTGCGAACGATCCTGCGGGCGGTTCGCAAGACCGGATTCAAAGCTCCCGACCCGTTCGGCATCGTCGGCTCCGAGGCGATCAAGAGCCTGTGGGGTTCAATCAGCCAGGGGGCGTTCGCCGTCATGCTCCTGGTGTCAGGCATCTCGCTGGTGGTGGGCGCCATCGTCATCGCCAACATCATGTTCGTGTCGGTGGTCGAGCGCACCCGGGAGATCGGCGTGCGGAAGGCCCTCGGCGCTCGCTCGCGCGACATCCGCCGTCAATTCGTGCTCGAGTCGGCGATGCTGGCCGGGGTCGGCGGCGTGATCGGGGTGCTGGCCGGAGCGCTGGTGGCGATGGCGGTCAACGTCTACTTCCCGGCCGAGGTCAAGCTCCAGTTCATCCTCCTGGGGCTGCTCGTGGCCACGGTCACCGGGGTCCTCGCCGGCCTCGCACCGGCGGCGGCGGCCGCGAAGAAGGAACCGATCGAGGCGCTGAGCTACGAGTGAGGTGAGACCATGAGCCCGTTGATGACCAGGTTCCGCCGCGGTTTCGGCGAGAACGCGCGCTTCGCCGTCGCCGCCATCCGCGACCACAAACTCCGGGCCGCCCTCACCGTTCTGGGCATCGTCGTCGGGGTAACCACGGTCATCGCCATGGTGGCCATCATCTCGGGCTTCAACAACAACGTCATCGGGAACCTCCAGGCGTTCGGCGCCAGCCGCATCGAGTTCCAGAAGTACGAGGACCGGTTCGGGCCGGGCGGGCCGGCCTTCGACGAGGAGAAGCGCCGGCGCAATCTGACCGTGGCCGACGCCGAGGCGATTCGCCAGCTGGTGCCCGAGGCCAGGACCGTGTTGAGCCGGATCAGCTACGACGGCGGCGTGGTCCACGTCAAGCACCTCAACCTCGAGGCCAACCTGCCCTACGTGATGGGGACCGACGAGAACTACCCGGTCGGCATGGCGTATCCGGTGTCGCGCGGCCGGTTCTACACCGCCACCGAGGTCGCGCACTGTGCCCCGGTCATCGTCCTCGGCGCCGACGTCAGGGAGGCCATCTTCCCCGATGAGGACCCGATCGGCAAGGACGTCACGGTCAACGGCGCCCGCTATCGGGTGGTCGGTGTTCTCTACAAGAAAGGCGAGCAGTTCGGCTACTCGCCCGACAACAAGGTCCTGCTGCCCTTTGGCACCTTCGAGCGCCAGTTCTCCAGCTTCGTTCGCGACAACGGCATCATCATCGGCGTCCTGCCTCGGAGCCCCGGGGAGATGGGGATCGTGATCGACAAGGCCACCGAGGTGCTCCGCCACCGGCGCAAGGTGCCGTTCAACAAACCCAACGACTTCGCCGTCAACACCCCCGACCAGCTCATCGCGCAGTTCAAGGCGATCACGGGCGGGGTCACCGGTGCGATGGTGTTCATCGCCCTCATCTCGCTGATCATCGGCGGGGTTGGTGTGATGAACATCATGCTCGCCACCGTCACCGAGCGCACCCGCGAGATTGGGGTCAGAAGGGCCGTCGGGGCGTTGCGCCGCGACATCGTCGGCCAGTTCCTGACCGAGGCGGTGACGCTGTCGTCGATCGGCGGGGTGATCGGCATCGCTCTCGGGCTCGCCATCGCCGTCACCGTGCGGGCGGCGGTGCCGTCGCTGCCAACCGACGTGCCTCTGTGGTCGCCGCTGGTCGGGTTGGCGGTGTCGATGGGGGTGGGAATCCTCTTCGGCCTCTGGCCGGCGGTCAAGGCCTCGCGCCTCGACCCGGTCGAGGCACTTCGCTACGAGTGATCTTCCCTGATCTGCGCGGTTTGCAGACGCGCTCACACCCCGGCGGGCGGCGAGTTCCCACGCTCGGCTCATGGCTTGCTCCTCCCCACCGTCAGGCAGCCTGGGGAGTCGCCTGGGCCGCGTCCAACGGGTACGGAGCGGTGGTATTTTAGAGAGTGGTCGAGATCGTGACCCATGGCTCGAGTGATCAGTCCTTGCTGGTCGGGGCTTTTCGCAGCTCTGGTCGTCGCCCTCGGCGCCTCGCGGGGATCGGCAGCGGCGCCGTCCGGATGTGACGAACCCCAACCTGGGAACCGCTGCGCTGGCACGGTCTTCGTGACGATTCCCCCTGACATGTCCCGCGCCGAGGTCATCGAGGGCAGCACGGCCACGCGGGAGCGCCTGCTGGCGCTCGCCCACGCGCGTCTGGCAGCCGACTGGTGTCGCGCCTCGTCCGCGACCATTGAATCGCCGGCTCAGCGTGAGGAGCTAGCAGACCTGCGCAGGCTGGACGTGTTGGTCGCCTTCCTCGACTCGAGCGGCGACCCCATCCTTCCCGATCTGGAGCATCTCGGCGAGCGCCTGGCCGTCGGCGCCGAGGCGAACGAACTGCGGTTCACCTTCGACTCGACTCAGTACCCGTGGAGCCCGGATGAGGTCAGTCGCCTCACGTCCGCTCTCGCTCAGTTCTACCCCGTCGCGAAGGCCGTCTACGGTCCGCCGGCGTTCGACATCACCGTCAACGTGGTGAAGGACCCGACGATCGGCTACGCGGGCGTTTACAACAGAACGCTCAACACGATCACACTCAGCAACGGCGAGAGTCTCGATGCCCTGTGCCACGAGATGATCCACGCCTTTCGCGACGAATTCCTCGCGGCGCTCTCGGCTTATGAGGAGGGGATGACGCGCGCCGCGGAGATCGAGGTCTACGACCGGCTCGGTCTCGACAACTGGCTCAGTGGCCACGACTATACCTACGACAGGTACTACGATGCGCTGAGCACGAGCGCAATCGGCGTCAGGGACGGCATCTACAAGGAAACGTCGACCACATTCATGCTCCTGCGGTACCAGCTCGCCGGGTACGCGTGGGGAAAGGCGACCGTCGAGAACCCCAGCTTTCTCGCCGACTTCAACCGGCAGTACTACGGACGCGCCGCCGATCCGCTGGTGCGGAGGGACGTGAGCGCCCTGCGCCAGATCGCGGCCTCGGTTCAGCGAACCGTGGAGGGGAGAGACTTCGAGAGCTGGTACGACCTCCAGGGGATCTTCGCGACGATGCCGCCGGAGGGCTGCCAGCTCTACTCGAGGATCAATCAGTACACCGTCGATTTCTTCTGCCGCGACTCCGCCGGGACCGAGACGGTGCAGTCGGGGGCTCTCATCGATTGGTCGCTCTACGATCACCATGGGGCGCTGATGTCTTCGGGAAGCGCGACAACCAGTGCGTACGGCTGGATCGACACAGGGTTGCCGCCACCCGACTATTCGGGACGGCTCATCGTGGCCGGCGCGGTCCGAGGTCGCCCCGAGATCAGCACGAGCGCAATGCGCTTGCCGCTCGGCGATGGCGGTGACTACGGGGTGTTCGGGGTGGTGCCGTCAGCTCTGCTCGGCACCGTGACCGTCTCTTCGCTGGACCAGAGCGCCGCGAGCAGCACCGTACAGGTCACGGACGGCGGCTTCTACGCGCGCGATCTGGCGGGACTGCGCGGGCGATTCAGGGCCACGCTGCAGACCAGCGACGGCCGGCGTTTGGCGCGCCGCTTCACCAAGGACTGGGGGAGCTATTTCCTCACCATGGACTGTGGGACCGCGCTCGCGGCCGCGACGACCGCAGGGATCACGTCGTCGTCGAGTACGTCGATTGTCGGCCATGACGTCACCTTCGCCGCCACGGTGTCGGTGATCGGTCACCCCACAGTGCTCGCCAGCGGCGTCGTCGGCTTCACTGCCGACAGCGCGGCGATACCCGGCTGCGCCGGCTTGGATCTCACAGGCTCGGGAGTCGCGACGTGCACGACCGCGTTTCTGGCGCCTGGCAGTCACTCGATCGTCGCGAGCTTCGCACCGGATTGCGGGTTCGGCGCGAGCGTCTCGGTTCCGATCGCCCAGGCCGTCGTTCGCGGCGTGCGTCGCCATATTCGCCGCGTGGCGCGCTGAACGCGGCGGATCCAGGCGATTCGAGGGCCGTTTGTTCGAGTCTGCCGATCACCCCTCGAAAAGCTCGGTGACCCCGTTGGCCCTGGCCGGACGGGGGTCTGTGCACTGCCGGGGATCAGCGGAGTGCGCCCTCGAGGAACAGGAGGCCTTCCCAACGGGATTGCCGGCCGTAGGGAGATCGGGGGCGGCCTTCACCCGCAGTCCCGATCGCGCATCCTTTCTGATAGTCTGACGGTCAGCCTCGCCCTGCCCGGTCGCGACGTCGAGGTTGGAGAGAGCCAACCGAGGATCGACCATGATGATTCCAGCCAGCGCGCCCGGACCGGACGCAGGAGCGGTTGCCGGACCAAGGAGCACACCCGGGAAGAGAAAGCTGCTGGCCGTCCTGGAAGTCACGCTCTTCCTGACGGTGCTGATGGTGACGGCTCACCTGGGCGTCCCGTTCATCAAGGAGCGCTGCGGCCCGATCGCCGCGCGGCTCTTCATCGCGTTCCTGTGGATCGTGCCCCCGGTCGCGTACGTCGCTCTCCTGAAGAAAGACAGAGCTGCCTACGGCTTCGACATCGCGCGGAAGTGGCGACCGGCGGTCCACTTCGGCTTCTGGGGCTTCGTCGTGATGATCCTGCAGACTCCGGGGTTCGTGCTGTGGGGCGTCTGGGGAACGCCGGGCATGCTGATCCTGATGGCCCTCGTCGTCGGCTCGATCGTCGTGCTCCTCCGGGTCCTGAAGACCGAGGTGGCCGTCCCGCGCGTCGACTGGAAGATCGCCGTCGGGGTCGTTCTCCTGGTCTTGCCGAGCGTGGTCGCCTCCGCCAAGGGAAGGATGTCTGCCGACATCATCGGCTGGCAGGCGTACTACCTGCTGGTCGTCGGCTTCGGCGAGGAGATCCGCTCGCGAGGGTACGTCCAGTCCAGGCTGAACGAGGCGTTCGGCCGCCCGTGGGAGATCTGGGGCACGTCGTTCGGGCCAGGTCTCATCATCGCGAGCGTCCTGTTCGGCCTGTCCCACATCTACCAACTGGGGGCGGCGGGGCCGAACGTTCTCGTCGGCGTCGGCGCCACGCTGGGAGGGCTGTTCTACGGGATCGTCAGGGAGAGGGCCGGCACCTTCATGGCATCCGCCCTGGTCCACGGCCTCAACACGGCGGCGTTCGAGATCTACCGGGACATCTTCAAGATGTAGATTGCCCGCCTCGGCCGGCCGATTCGGCTCGACGTTCTGGCGTTCACGGGTCCCGAGTTCCGCCTCTAGGCTGACATCCCGAGGAACGCCTCGACAACGAAGGGATCGAAACGTTTCCCCGCTTCCTCGCGGAGGAAGGCGCGAACTCGCTCCTCGACCCATGCCTCCCGGTAGGGGCGCGCGAAACGCAGTGCGTCCCACGAGTCGATGACGGCGAAGATACGCGCGGCCAGCGGGATCGCTTCGCCTGCAAGGCCGCGCGGGTAGCCGGTCCCGTCCCAGTGCTCGTGGTGACTGTACGGGATGACGACGGCCTGCTGGAGGAAACCGATCGGCGAGAGCAACTCGAACGCGAACTGCGGGTGCTGACGCATGACCCCCCACTCCTCCTCGGTCAGTGGGCCGGGCTTGAGCAGGATGCTGTCGGGAATCGCCATCTTCCCGATGTCGTGCAGGAGTGCCCCTCGCCGCACGTGCACGAGGTCCTCCGTTGGTACCCCCATCTCCCTCGCGAGTCGGACCGTCAACTCCAGGACGCGGGCCGTGTGCCCGTGCGTCTCGCGGTCGCGGAGCTCGAGCGCCTTGGACCAGCCCTCCAGGGTTCTGTCGTACGCCAGGGCCAGGTCGGCGTTGGAGCGCTGCAGGCTCTCGAACAGCGTGCGGTTGTCGATCGCGATCGCCAGCTGGCCCGCGAGCGTGTCGAGGTAATCCAGCCACTCACGGTCCGGCTCGAACGGCTTGCGGTTGTAAACCTCGAGCACGCCGTGGACGTGCCCCTTGGCGACCAGAGGTGCGGCAAAGTAGATCCTGAACCCCTCGCCCGCGAGGAGCGAACTCCGCGAGAAGCCGTTCGGCGTTGCCACCAGGTCCGGCACGGCGATGGTTCGCCGATCGGCCGCGGCGCGTCCCGCGTAGCACTCGCCCGGTGCGAGCCTCGTCTGCCGTATGGCATCGGAGTGGAACCCCTTGCCCGCGGCGAACGCGAGCGTCTTGGAGGGTTGCTCGACGAGAAGGATGTCGGATGCGTCGACGTGAAGCTGTGCGAGGAGGTGGGCGAGGAAGAGGTCGAGGGTGTCTGCCAGCTCCATGCCGCCGGTGATCGCCGTATCGATGGCGCGCAGCGCTGCGAGGCGCTCGAGCTGGCGCTGAATGCGCTGCTCGGCGCGCTTGCGCTCCGTGATGTCCCGGACGGCTGCGACGCGCATTGTGCCCCCACCGCGCAGCGGACGACCCTGCGTCTCGACAGGGAATACCGTGCCGTCCTTCCGGATCGCGAGGTGCTCATACAGCTCGTTCCTCCCCTCCCGCATCACGCCCGCGGCCGCCTCGGCGGCCTCGGGCGCCACGAGGTCCATCACCTTGCGGCCCAGGAGCTCCGCTGGCGAATAGCCGAACATCTCGGCCAACCTGGCGTTGGTGTCCACGATCCGGCCCTGATCGGTGATGCCGATCCCCTCGAACGCCGCGTCCGCAAGGCGCCGGAACCTCTCCTCGCTCTCTTTTTGAGCCGCCGCAGCGCTCAGGCGGCCGAGAGCGGTCGCAAGCTGGCCGGCGATCGTACCCAGCACAGCCTCATCGTGCTCGGTGAACGCGTCCGCCTTGCTGCTCTCGGCGTTGACGACACCGACCACGCGTTGGCCGACTCTCATCGGGACGCAGACCTCCGAGCGCATCCCCGGGACACGGGCGACGTACTCATTCACCCGAGTCACGTCCCCCTCCCGGCGGGGGTTGCCGGTCGAGGCCACGTTCCCGGTGATCCCCGTGCCGAGCTGAATCGGCTCGCGGTTGAGGCCGGTCACGCCCTGACGGTACGACGGCGTGTAACGCAACACGCCCGCCTCGTCGTCCACGAGCAGCACGCCGCAATCCTCAGGGTAGAGCGCCTCACGGATGATCTCCGTGGCGCGTGAGATGAGGATGTCCTCGTCCTCGGCCTCGACTGCAATCTCCGCCACCGCGTTGAGCACGGTGAGCTCCTCGACCTTGCGGTGGAGCTCTGCCTCGGCCCGTTTTCGCTCGGTGATCTCCCTGGAGGTGAGAACGATTCCGCGCACGGCGGGGTTGTCGAGGAGGTTGTTCCCGAGCGATTCCACCCAGATCCAGCTCCCGTCGGCGCGACGGACGCGGTACTGCGTGGCGCGGCCCGAACTGCCCTCCGCCGCAAGCCTCGCCAGACGCTGCTGGACGAGAGGCAGATCGCCAGGATGGATGACCGTGAACCCGTTTGTCCCGGTGAGTCCGCCGGGACCGTACCCGAGAATCCGGTCGGTGGACGGGCTCTCGTAGACGATGTTCCCACTGGCGTCCAGGACGGTGATGAAGTCGTACGCCTGCTGGACCATCGAGCGGAAACGCTCCTCCGAAAGGCGAAGCGCCTCCTCGGCCCGCTTCCGGTCGCCGATGTCGCGCACGACGGCGAGCACCCGGCCCTTGCCACCGATCGGCGAGCTGCGCAGGGTGACCTCGACCCAGAACTCCAACCCGTCCTTGCGCTTCGCGAGCCATTCGAACACCTGCGGGCCTTCCTCGATCGCCCTCCGGATGCGCTCTTCCGCATCCTCCTGCGTGACCGGCGCCCGCGCCACCGAGAGGTCGCCGACGGTGAGGCCGAGCGCCTCGGCGCGGGCGTAGCCGTACATGTCGAGCATCGTCTGGTTCACGTCGAGGATCGCACCGGTGCCGGCGTCGTGGACGAAGATCGCTTCGCTCGTCGCGTTGAACACCTCGCGATAGTTCTGTTCGCTCTGTCTCAGCGCCTCGCCGGCGCGCAGTCGTTCGATCGCCGCAGCGACCTGGCTCGCAACCGTTCCGAGAACCCGTTCGTCGTCTTCCGTGAACGCGTCCGGGCGCCAGCTCTCGACGTCGATGACCCCAACGATCCGGTTCCCCACCCGCAGCGGTACGCAGAGCTCGGAGCGCATTCCGGGTTCACCCGCGATGTACTCGGCTTCGCGGCCGGTGTCTGCCACCCGCCGGGCGACCCCGGAGACGGCCACCATCCCCGTGACTCCCCTCCCGAGGGGGACATCCTCGAGCGCCTCGGGCGACGCGACGCCGTGGAAACTCGGCGTGCGCCTGAGCGTTCCTTCCGCTTCCCTGACGAACATGAAGCCGCAGTTGTCAGGGAACAGTGTTCCTCGTATTGCAAGTGTCGCCCTTGTAATGAGCTCGTCCTCGTCCGTGGCTTCGACCGCGATCTCGGTCACCGCGCTGAGAAGGATCAACTCCTTGAGCCTTCGCTGAACCTCCCCTTCGGCACGCGCGCGCTCCGCTACTTCGGACTGCAAACCCACGTTGGCCGTGTACAGCTCGGCCGTGCGTTCCTGTACCTTCGACTCGAGCTCGTCGTGAGCGGTGCGCAACTGCCCATAGAGCCGAGTATTCTCGCGCAGCCTCAGGATGTGGCGCGTCGCAAGCAGGATTCCCACGCCAACCACGAGCACCGCGCTGACGACCGTCACATCCCTGAGATGGCGGAAGACGAGCACTGCGACTGCGACGCCAACGCAACCGTCGGCGAGGTACAGCGATGTCCGCGGCGCGGGCATCCCCGTAGGCGCCGCCGCGACCGCACCGGGCCTGTACGGTTTCACGAGCGCCCACAGGGCTGCAAGACACGCCAGGAGGTGGCTTGTGGTCCAACCCGGTCCGAGAGCCCAGTCGTAGCTCTTGTCGAGAAGGAGAACCCGGCGCCCCCAGGCGACGTCGGTCAGGATCAGGAACGCGGCAGCCGCGGCGAGTAGGCTATAGATCGTCTCCATCGCCGGATCGCGGCGCCGCAGCAGGAGCTCGATCAGAGCCCACAGCACCATCAGGTCCCCGACGAGGAATGCGACCGTGACGAAAACCCGGAAAGGATCGAATCCCGGCTGGTGAACGGCCGGCGCCACCAAGAGCGTCCATTCCACGAGGCCGGCCGCCATGAGGACGATCCCGGTGTCGAGCAGCAGCTTGAGGCGCTCCTGCGCCGCCAGGGGGGCCGCCGGGAGCCGAAGTGCTGCGCACAGGAACAGCACGTAGAAGATGATGTAGGCGCCATTGCTCACGTACGCAACCAGCCCTTGGCTCAAGCCGACACCGAACGCGGCAAACGGTATCTCGGCGGCCCCGTAGCTCAGGTACGCGACCGTCAACAACCACCAGGCATCGGTCGGGCCTGCCCCGGCCGATCGGATGCGCCAGGCCGTCCATAGCATGACCAGGCCGACCAGGAGGGGAACCGCCGCGTCGAATCCCTTGTTGACTGAATCGGAGAGCGGGCTGTTCTTCAGCGCAAACTGGACCACGAGACGGGCTATCCAGACGCCTGCCGCAGCCGTCACGGCGAGCGACCAGAGCGCAGGCGAGGCGGAGTTCGGGTTCCCTCCGAACCTTCCCCTGTCCGCTCCCGCCTCCGCCACCACAGCCACCCCCCGGGCCAGTGATCCACGTGCCTGCCAGACCCCCCATCGGGCGTTGTGGCGTCCATGCCCTTCCGCTGGGGTGCACGTGCACGCGCAGACGCTTTTGTGACAGTCTACGCCAGCGCGCAAGCAGGGTTTGCCGGTCCGCAGCCATTGCCCCATCCCGCTCGCCCAGGGTGCGGGACCCGGCGTCTCGAGTGCGACCATGGCGAACATCACCACACGCGCTCCGGTGCACGCGTGCTGGACCGTCGAGTGCCGACACGAGCCGACGTAGCCTTGGCCGCGGTGCTACACCATTCGCGCGGGCCCCGCAGGCGGCGATTGGGGTCGCAAGTGCTTGTCTGTTAGACTTAATCGATGACACCCCGAGTTCCTGGATGGGCTGTTTTCCAGAAGCGTCGGTTCCCTGTTCTTACAGGGCTGAGCGTGCGAAACGGGGGATCGTGCCGTGAATAGGGCTGAACCTCGCGAGATAACTGAGAGCTTCCGCCTCGAGCGCGTACTCAAGTCGAGTCGATCTGCAATCGTCTTTCGAGCCGCCGGGCCGGGCACGGGCGCGCCAGTTGCGATCAAGCTGATCCCACCATCATCACCGACGAGCCTCGAGTCTTGCAGGGAACGGTTCTTGGCCGCCATGGGCGTCCTCGAGTCGGCCCGGCCTGAAAACTTTCCGGCCCTCCTCGACTATGGCTTCTGCCCTGACGGGAGCGCGTTCATGGTCATGGAGCTCGTGGATGGTGAGCGACTCGACTCGCTCACAGGCGTGCAGCCGGAGCGTGCCCTTCGTCTCGTCCTCGGCGCCCTTGAAGGGATCGAGGTGCTGGCACGAAACGGCATCTCACACGGCAACCTTGCTCCTGAGAACCTCCTGGCTGCCGGAGAGGGCGGCACTGAGCGGGTCATGATCCTTGGTTTTGGAACCGCCGCATTTCACGGGGGCATTGCGGGCATAGGCGGTTCCGCACTGACGGAAGGACCCGCGCAGTTTGCGGCTCCCGAACAACTCGATTCGGTCACGGCTCTGACCGCGGACTGGCGCTCCGACCTCTACGCCCTTGCCGCCAGCGCATGCGCGCTTCTTGGGGCCGAGGCCTTCCCGGCCGATGCTCCAGCGCCCTCCGTGTCGCTTCCGGCCACGGTTCGGGAGCGGCTTGCGGACCCGACTGCGCTTCAGGTCATTGTGGAGCAATCCCTGCGGCGTGAACCGGCGGAGAGGCCGACATCCCTCGAGGAGTTCCGGAAGGCGGTCAACACCGCACTGGTGGGCGCGCCGGCCGAGCCGGGACCGTCCGGTGAGGTCGCGACCCGGACTCTCGCGATGGACATCGCCGCCATATCCCCTTCCGACCTCGTGTCCGAGACTCCCGCCGAGGACGTCGTGCCCCCCGTGGAGAGCGAGGTCACCGGCTCCCCGACGATCCGGGCGATCCTCCCCGTGCAGTCGCCCGAGGAAGCAGCCATCCAGCCTGCACCCTCGCCGACCACCCCCGCGGGGGCCCCGCCGACGACTCCTGCTGTGGAGAAGGTGAAGACCGGCCCGGTACCGATTCAACGGCTCGCCGAGCTGCCGACTGCCCCATTCGCCGTGCGCCAGCCCGAACCGCAAGCCGGGGTCGAGCCACCGCCACCGTCGGAGCCCATGCCAGCCACCGAACCGGCGCCGCCGTCGGCCTCAGACCAGCGGGGGGAGCCGGAGGTCGTAACCCCTGTTGCGGTGGGCGCTCCAGCCGAAGAGCACCCCACGAGCGAAGCCGCTCCCGGACCCAGCGAACCCGCACGGGCCAAAGCAACGCCCAAACCGCACCGGACGCGGGCGTTTCTCCCTTGGGCGGGCGGGATCGCGGCCATCGTCGTGCTGGCATCGGTGGCCGGCCTGTTCTGGGTTGTCAGCCAGCGGACGGAGAAGCGTGTTCCTTCCGCGACCCCGACGGCCGCGCCTCGCCGACCGTCGCCGTCCCCGCAGCCCGTGCAGGTGAACGCACCCGTCGCGCAACTCGAAAGGGCCGAGGCAGCCGTGGCACTCGGCGACCTAGCGGCGGCGGGCGCCGCCCTTGACGCGATCTCGCCGGAAGACCTGGCTGGTCTCTCGCAGGCCGAGCAGGAGCGGTACAAGACCATCCGCGCTTCCTATGAGACCATGAGGCGACAAGCCCTCACCAAGGCGATGCAGAGGGCCCTCGCCGCTGGCAACCTCAGGGCACTCGGCGACGCCGTGCGCGACATCTCGAGGGAAGAAGAGGCTTCGTTCAAGCGTGATGCGGACTTCTCGGCCTCGCTCGACGAGGGACGGCGAGCGCTCAACCTCCAGGCCACCCTGCTGAAGGCCCAGCGCCAGGGGGATCTGGCCCAGGTGTTGCAGAGTGCGAGCGTGCTGATCGAGGTCGTCCCCAGATACGCACAGGCGACCGAGGCACGCGAGAAAGCCGCGGCGTCGTTGGAACGCGAAGCCGACACTCTGGCGGCCAAGGGTAGCTTTGACCTTGCACTCGCCCGCCTCGATACGGTACGGCGCAGTTGGCCGACCCGTGCCGGACTGCAGGGTCGCCTCGAGCGGATCAAGGCAGAGCAAGAGGCCGAACAGAAGTTCACGTCCCTCATGGCGCAGGCGCAGCAGACCGAGACTGACAAGGCGCCGGAGAAGGGGCTGGAGCTGCTCAATTCGTTGCCAACCGACCCCCGAACGGCAGAACGCGTCCGACAGGTGCGCGAACGGCTGGCAAAGCAGCTCGAACAGCTCGACGCCCAACCTCCCACGATCGCGCTGGCCCCGGGCCCCAAGCTCGAGTACAAGAAGGGTGGGCCGGTGACACTCGCCTTCAAGATCCAGGACGACCACGGTGTGAAGAGCGCGCAGCTGTTCGCCCGTATCGAGGGAAGCGGAAGGTTCGTCGAACTGCCGCTGCGTCACGTTGCGGGCGCCGATTGGTCCGCCGAGATCTCAGTGAGCTTCCACCAGAACCAGACCGTGGAGTTCTACGCGGTGGCCACCGACCACTCCGGCCACACCGCGCAGCTCGGCAAACCGCAGGAGCCGCTCAAGCTGAAGCGGAAGAAGAACATCTTCGGATTCTAGGCCCCGAGCGGCGGGCGCCTCCGCAAATCATGCGGACCCCAGTTGCTGCCGGGCTACAGCAGCGATTCCCTCCGCGGTCTCGCGCGCCAAGGAGTCCTCCTCCGCTTCGACCATGATCCGCAGGAGCGGCTCGGTCCCCGAGTAGCGCACGAAGACGCGCCCGTTCTCGGACAACCGAGTCTGTGCAGACCTCACGGCGGCCGCAAGCGCGGGCACCTCGTCCACCGGGCGACGCGTTCCCACCCGCACGTTGAGCAGCACTTGCGGGAAGCGCTCCAGGTCAGCGGCCATCTCCAGCGTGGAGCCCGCCTGCCGCGCCGCAGCCAGCAGGTGGGCTGCCGTGAGCAGCCCATCGCCGGTAACCGAAAGGTGACTGCAGATCAGGTGACCGGACTGCTCGCCACCCAGAGCCGCACCGCCGCGTTGCATCGCTTCCCACACCTCGCGGTCCCCGACCGGGCAACGCACGAGCGTGATCGCTTCGCGTCGCAGCGTGGCTTCCAGCCCCAGGTTGGACATCACGGTGGCCACGACGGTCATCCTCGGGAGCTGCCCCTTAGCCTTGAGCACCCGCGCCCACAGCAGGAGTGCGTCGTCACCATCCAGAACACGCCCGGTGTCCGTGACCAGGATCGCGCGATCGGCGTCTCCGTCGAGCGCAACGCCGGCGTCGCCACCCAGCCGCCGCACCTCCTTCGCCAGAAGCTCGGGGAAGAGAGCACCACAGCGGGCGTTGATGTTGTCGCCGTCGGGCTCGGCATGGATGAGCGTCACCCTTGCGCCGAGCGCTTCGAAGAAGCCACCGGCGACCGGAGAGGCCGCACCGTTGGCCGGGTCCACAACCACCCGTAGCCCGTCGAGCGAACGAGGCGGCAGGGACGCCAAGAGCCAGTCGAGATAGCGCTCCCGCCAGTGCCGCTCGGCCGGCGGCAGCGACCTCACGGCGACCTCGGCAGGCACTGAGGAGAGCCTCGCCTCGAGTTGCCTTTCGTGCTCCACCGGCCACTTGGTGCCGGCGCGGCTCACGAGCTTGACACCGTTGTCGGCCGCCGGGTTGTGCGAGGCCGATATGACGACGCCTGCCCCGTACCCCCCGTGATCGCGCAGCAGGTGCGAGACAGCCGGCGTTGGCAGCACGCCCGCCCAGTGCAGCTCGCCGCCGGCACCCACGAACGCGCCGCCGAGCCACTCCGCCAGCACCGGCGTGGAAGCACGGGTGTCGCCGGCCAGCAGGATGACTGGCGGCAGCCCGCTCTCGCGGAGGTGCGTCAGCAATGCCACCCCAAGTCGCGCGAGCGTGGAGCGGTCGAGAGGGTACTCGAGCGCCACTCCTCGAATTCCATCGGTCCCAAAGAGCCTTCCGGTCACCGTCGTCTCCCGGAGCGGGAATCGCCCCGCCCCGGCGTGATCTGCACGATGACGTGCACCGCGAGAGGTTCCACGATCCGCATCAGGGGCTGCGGAGCGCGCACGGCCACGAGCGCATCCACCGCGGCATCCGCACCATCGACGCTGACCGGGTCCGTGGGCACGGCCTGCAGCCTCTCGAGCTGAAGGCGGGGACCGCTGACCATCACGGTCATGGGCTCCGTGGCGATGGCTCCGATCACCATGCCGGCGGCCGGCTCACCCGAAACTCGGGGCTTGACGGGCACGCGCCGACGGCCCATTCGCTCCAGACGGAGCGGCACCTGCGAGGGTGACACCGCCAGCACCTCGACCCCTGTCGGAACGATCACGTTGCGCGTCTCCACGGCGAAGTCGCGTTCGCCCTCGGTCGCGCCACGCAGGTCGATCACCACTCCGGTCTGGGCCTGGTCAAGGGAGCGAAGCCTCGACAACGGCCCACGCACGCGCAAAGATAGAAACCTCGGCACCTCCGAGGTGATGACCATCTCCACCGGGACGTTGACCAGTGTGACTGCAGTGTCGACCTGGCGCTCTGAGATGCGCTCCCTGCGGTCGAGGGCCGTTGCGTACCACACCAGGCACGCGAGCACAATCGCCAGGAAGAGGTTTCCCGGGGAACGCGGAACCAGCCTCAAGCGTCACCCCCGGTACGGCCGAGCAGGAGCAGTTCCAGCAGCAGGTTGCGCAGACTCCTGCGGTCGAGGTCCTCGTGGAGGTGACCTCCTTCGGCCACCGTGAGCGCTCCACGCTCCTCCGACACCACAACAGCCACCGCGTCGGTCTCCTCGGTGATCCCGAGCGCCGCACGGTGACGCGAGCCATAGGTGGTGGACAGGTCGGCGCGCACAGATAGGGGAAGGAAGCACCCAGCCGCCGCGATGCGGTTGCCCTGGACGACTGCGGCGCCGTCGTGAAGTGGCGTACCGGGCGTGAAGAGGTTCACGAGCAGGTCGTACGTGAGACGCGCGTCGATAGGGATTCCGGTCTCCACGAACGTGCGCAACCCCTCGTCGCGCTCGATCACGATAAGCGCTCCATAGCGGTGCGAGACCAGCGTCTCGCAGGCAAGCACGATGTCGTTGATCACGACCTGTCGAGGCGAGAGCACAGAGGTCCAGCGCAGCAGCGGGGTCCGCCCGATAGCGGCGAGGATTCGCCGGATCTCATGCTGGAATAGGACGATGATCACGAACGGCAGGTAGAACAGCATCTCGCGCAACACCGTCGCCAGCGTGATCAGGTCGAGGGCCTGAGCTGCGAGATAGCCGCCGCCGAGAATGAACATCCCCAAGAGCATGGAAACCGCGCGCGTCCCCTTGACTGCAGTGAGCAGGAGGTAGAACACCACGACAACGAGGATGATGTCGACGAGGTCGCGGGTTCCCACCTCGAGGTGGGTCAACTCCCGCAGGGCTGCGAAGAGCGCGCTCACGCTGCACCTTTGAGCGCCGCGAGGACAGTGAGGAATTGCACCGTCGCGGCGACATCGTGGACGCGCACCATCGTTCGGGGCACCCGGGCCGTCTCAACGATCGTCGCAAGTGAGCCGGGGAGTCGTGCGCCCGGACTGACGCCGTCGGCGAGCTTTCCAATGAACGACTTGCGGGACGACCCAACCACCAACGGATGGCCAAGAGCGGCCAGGTCAGGCAGCGCCGAAAGCAGACGGAGGTTGCCTCCCACGTCCTTGCCGAAGCCGATCCCAGGGTCCAGCAGGGTCCGCTCCGGCCGGATCCCCGCCGCCACGGCCGCGGCAGCGCGTTGGGCGAGGAACTCGTGCACCTCGGCCACCACGTCCATGTACGCGGTATCGTGCTGCATGGTGCGCGGTTCGCCGCGCATGTGCATGAGCACGATGCCCGCGTCGTGACGCGCTACCACTCCGAACATCCGCGGGTCGCGGCCCGCTGTCACATCGTTGATGAGCCGGGCTCCCGCACGAAGCGCGCCCTCCGCGACGCCCGCCTTCGAGGTATCGACAGAAACAAGAGCGCTCGGGCACCGCCGCAACAGCTCGGCGATCACCGGGACGACTCGGTCCGTCTCGACCGCCTCCGCCACGGCCTCTGAACCTGGGCGCGTGGACTCCCCACCGATATCCACGACGTCCGCTCCGGCCGCGATCATCTCGATGGCGTGCTCGATCGCCTCATCACGCGAGCCGAATTGTCCGCCGTCCGAGAACGAGTCGGGCGTGACGTTGAGAACACCCATCACTGCAGGGCGCCCTCGGCGCCATAGCTCCTCGGGAATCCATTCCAACACGTGCCAACTGTACAGGAGACGGCACACTCCTTCCAAGGGCTCGACTGCGGGCCCCACGCGCGATGTCTCGCAGGCCTCACGGCAGGCGAATTCGACCTTCTCCCGGAAGCGCAACGTCTGGAGCGGCTGGCACGGACGGGGGGTGAGCGGAGATGTCGCTTGCGTCAGCGGGGACTCGGGCGGCTTGATGTGACGAGAACGTGATCCGCCTTTCGACCCGTTTCCAGGACGACCATCTCGGGCGAACGGCTGTTGAGTCCGTGAGGGAATGGAGCAACCCTCTGCTATCCTTCACCGACGCAAGGCCGGAGGGCGAGCATGCGACGTGGCGCGGTGGTGGTGCTGGCGTTGTTGGCAGCAGTCCCAAGCGGGGCACAGGTCTCCGAGCAGACGATCAAGGCCTTTGCGCGCGAGTTCATGACCTACGCGCCCGAAACCGTGATCGCAATTACCGAGACCACGAACGGTACGACGCCTGCCGGTCCGTATCAGGCGATCCGCGTCGAGCGCACGTTCATCAAGCCCGAAGCCAAAGACCCGCTCGCCTTGCTGTTCGACTCCAGGGCAGGGACCGTGGCTGCCGGCCTCCTTTTCCCTCTTCCGACCACCGATCCTCCGGTCACCCCCGAGACGCTGCCGCTCTTCGTGCAGCAGGTCCTCCCCGAGGTACTCACCAAGTGGTTCGGCAGCAAGGTGAACGTTCCGTGGCCGATGAGCCCGACCAAGCCGGGGGCGGTCGTCCCGCTCGTCGCTCTGGTCTCAACCGGCTATGGTTGGATGAGAATGCCGCTTGCGGTCACTGCCGAGGGCAAGTTCGTCATGATCGGCGGCATCTGGCCGCTCGACCGCGACCCCCGCGCCATTCGACGAGAGATCCTCGACCATGCCGACGTGCAGTGGGATGTCGGCCACGAGAAAGCCGTCGTCAAGGTGGTGGAGTTCTCCGACTTCCAGTGCCCGGCGTGCAAGCGCGGGTGGGGCGAGATCAAGCCGGTTCTGACCCAGCACGGCGAGAAGATCCGCCATGGTCTGGTCACCTTCCCGTTGGTCTCCGCGCATCCGTGGGCGTTCCGTGCCGCCGTGGCGGGTTACTGCATCGGTCAGGTCTGGCCCGAGCGAGTCGTCGATCTCAAGGAGGAGTGCTACCGCCTTCAGGACACGCTCAGCGTCGAGTCCCTCGACGACACGGTGTTCGGGTTCCTGGCCTCACGCGGTTTGGACAGGGGCCAGTTCCTCACCTGCTACCTCAAGGACCCTTCGGTCGACGCAGTGCTGCACCACCTCGATCTCGGATACCGCCTTGGGGTCCTTGGGACGCCGACGTTCTTCGTGAACGGAGAGCCGCTGCCCTGGGGGGAGTCGGAGTGGTTCTCCAAGCGCCTGGACGCGATCTTGACCGCCAACGGCCGGCCCGAGGGCGCGGCGGAAATCTCGGTCAAGCCCCCGACGCCCGTTCCTACCCCAACCCAGGGATCGCGTCCGAAGCCTGATGCGGGCGTGAAGTAACCCGTATTCCAGCCCCCGTGACGAGGGGCGCGCCACCGAGCATCAGGCACAGCAAGCCGCGCGCCGGCCGCCAAGCGCCATCCGTTCGCCGCTGTGCTACGCGCGTTCGATTTGGCGCCTGACCGCGATTGCAAGCGCCCGAAACGCTTCGGCCGCCGCGGAGTCGGGGTGCGATACGACGATCGGCGTGCCGACGTCCCCGCCCACGACGATCTCGGGGTCGATAGGAATGTCGCCGAGGAAGGGGACTCCGAGCTGTTCGGCGGTGCGTCTCCCGCCGCCGTGCTTGAAGATCTCGCTCCTGTTGCCGCAGTGAGGGCAGACAAAGGCCGACATGTTCTCGATCACCCCGAGCACGGGCACGTTGACCTTCTGGAACATCGCGAGCCCCTTGCGGGCATCGATGAGAGCGACGTCCTGGGGCGTCGTCACGATCACGGCACCGTCCAGCGGAACCTGCTGAGTCATGGTCAGCTGGGCGTCGCCGGTTCCAGGAGGCAGGTCCACGATCAGGTAGTCGAGCGTGCCCCACTCCACGTCCTCGATGAACTGCTGCAGCGCCTTCATCACCATCGGCCCGCGCCAGATGACCGGCTGGTCGGGATCCATCAGGAACCCGAGGGACATCACCTTGACGCCGTTGCCGTCGACCGGCAGGATCTTCTCCTCGGGGCTGACCCGGGGCTTGTCCGTGCAGCCCATCATCATCTGCTGGGACGGCCCGTAGATGTCGGCGTCGAGCAAGCCCACGGCGGCGCCCTCCCGGAGCAACGCGAGCGCCAGGTTGGCCGCCACAGTGGACTTCCCGACACCTCCCTTGCCCGACGCCACGGCAACCTTGTAGCGCACACCGGGAAGCGCGGTGCGAGGCGGTGTTGCCGCTTGCGGAGCCTGGGGAGCCTGCACCTTGCAATCGAGCTTGACGCTCGTGACGCCCGGCAACGCCTCCAGCGCCGTCCTGGCATCCCGCTCCACCGCTTCGCCCGCCGATTGGTTGGCCGTCGTCATCACGATTTCGACCTCCACCGAGCCACCGTCGACGCGCACGCCCCGGACGAAGCCGAACGACACGATGTCCCGGCTCAGCCCCGGGAACTTGACCTTCTTGAGCGCCTCACGGACGACTGCCTCTGTCAACGCCATCTTGTCCTCCCTACGTCAGCCTCAACAGGGTTTGCACGATGGAAGATCGACCGAACTCTACGGGCGATGATCACGAGACGGAATCGGGTGCCTGCACCGCGCCTGCCCCAGGGTGCCGACTCGTCCTTTCGCCCGACGCTCAACTCGGCCAGCCGAAGTGGTGGCGAACCGTTTCGGAGGCCATTCCCGGGTTCCACGGAGGATCCCAGACGATCTCCACCACGACGTCGCCTGAACCCGTGTGCCGCCGTATCGCCTCCTCGGCATCCGCCGAGATGCGCCGCACCAGAGGGCAGCCTCGCGTGGTGAGCGTCAGCTGGACCCGCACCCGATCGGGGGGCTCGACCGCCACGCCGTAGACGAGGCCGAGGTCCACGACCGAGAACGGGACCTCCGGATCCATAACGGTGGACAAAGCCTCCCAGACCTTTGTGTCAGCGATCATTTCACGCCCTCCTCGCCTCGACACCCTCGTCACGGCCAACCGTCCCGCTCGCGCCCGCATTGCCGCGCAGCTTCTCCATCTCGATCCGGACCGCCGCCATCAACTCGCGCTTGTCCGTGACGCCCCGACCGGCCGTCGGGATGGGGTCGCCAAACCGCACCGTAATGGTGCCGGGGCGGATCAGGTAGTTGTGCTTGGGAAGGCATCGGGCAGGGCCCTCGAGGCCCACCGGAACGATCGGGATCCCGGCCTTGAGCGCGATCAGGAAGCCGCCGCGCTGGAACGGCAACAGGTTTCCGTCGGTGGAGCGGGTTTCCTCCGGGAAGATGAGGATCGAACGGCCGTTCCGGATGCGCTCGGCGGCCTCGTCGAACGATTTCACGGCTTCGCGCCGGTTCTTCCGATCCACCGGTATGAACCCCATCGAGGCGATCGCCCAGCCGAAGATCGGCCAGGCGAACAGCGACTTCTTCGCCAGGAAACGCACCTGCACCGGGATCGCCGCCAAGAGCGCCGGGATGTCCAGCCACGACTCGTGGTTCGCCATGAACACGACCGGCTCGTCACGCGGAACCCGCTCCCGTCCCTCACTCCGCAGGCGCACGAACCCGCCCAAAAGGACGCCGCGTGCCCAGATCCTCGCGCCGCGCAACGTCCAGTCGCCGCGGGGCGGTATGAACCCGACGATCGTCCCGACAATCCCCGACACAATGGTGTTGACGAGCCCGAGCGCCACGAACACCACCATCGCGAGGAATCGGACGACGATCACCGGCAAATTGTAGCGCCGGAGGGACCGTGGTCAGTGGTCCGTGGTCAGAAGAGACGTGGCCGGTGGCCGGTGGAAACAAGGAAAGCAGGGCGAAGGCAGCACGCGTGTAGCAGCGCCGCCGCCGTTGGGCCTTTCGCGAGGCGCGGGAGCGGCCCACGCCGGAGTGTAGCCGGAGGCTACATGAGGACGCGTGGCCGCGATCCGCAACGCCGGGCGAGACGCGGCTGTGCCGCGGCGAGCGGGGGGCCCGGGGGTCGAGAGCGTCCGGGTGGGTGGGCGGAGTGGACGCGGGACGCCCAGCCCGAATGGATGGTCCGACGCCGGCGGCGCTAGATGGCTTCGGCGGAGGGAACGGGGCGGCCCGGCCCCTTGAGCTTCTCGACCGGCACGCCGGTGTGCTCCGAGACCATCTGGTAGACCTCCTCGCCTTCCAGGACCTCCCGCTCGAGCAGCGCAGCGGCGATCTTGTCCAGCACCGGCCGGTTCTCGGTCAGGGTCTGCTGCGCGCGCCCGTATGCGTTCTCCACGAGCCGCTTGATCTCGCTGTCGATCTCCACCGCCGTCGCCTCCGAGTAGTCCTGGTGACGGGCGAACTCCTTGCCAAGGAAGATCGCCTCCTCGCGCTTCCCGAACGTGAGCGGACCCATCGACGACATCCCCCACTCGCACACCATCTTGCGGGCAAGCTCGGTGGCTCGCTCGAGGTCGTTGCCGGCGCCGGTCGTGATCTTCTCGTCGCCGAACACGATCTGCTCCGCGAGGCGACCGCCCATCAGGACGACGAGTTCGTCGCTGAGATACGCCCTAGCGTGCAGGTAGCGGTCCTCTTCGGGGAGCTGCTGTGTCAGGCCGAGGGCCAGACCACGGGGGATGATCGTCACCTTGTGGAGCGGGTCGGCGTTGGGCAGCATTGCCGCGATCAGGGCGTGGCCGGCCTCGTGGAACGCCACGACCCGCTTCTCCTCCTCGGACAGCGCAAGTGAGCGCCGCTCCGCGCCCATCATCACCTTGTCCTTGGCGAACTCGAAGTCCTCCATCGCGACCGCGGTCTTGTTGAAACGGGCGGCCCTCAGCGCGGCCTCGTTGACGAGGTTGGCGATGTCAGCACCCGAGAACCCAGGCGTCGAACGCGCGAGCACCGAGAGTTCCACGTCCGGCGCAAGCGTGATCTTGGTCGTGTGGACCTTCAATATCTCGGTGCGACCGTTGAAGTCGGGCCGGCTCACCACGATCCGCCGGTCGAAGCGACCGGGCCTCAGCAGCGCAGGATCGAGGACGTCGGGCCGGTTCGTGGCGGCGACCAGGATCACGCCCTCGTTGGCCTCGAAGCCGTCCATCTCGACGAGGAGCGCGTTGAGCGTCTGCTCGCGTTCGTCGTGGCCGCCGCCGAGGCCGGCCCCGCGGTGGCGACCCACCGCGTCGATCTCGTCGATGAAGATGATGCAAGGGGCGTTCTTCTTGCCCTGCTCGAAAAGGTCACGCACGCGGGAGGCTCCGACCCCGACGAACATCTCAACGAAGTCCGAGCCGGAGATCGAAAAGAACGGCACATCGGCCTCACCCGCCACGGCCCGGGCGAGGAGCGTCTTGCCGGTTCCCGGGGGGCCCATCAGGAGCACGCCCTTTGGGATCTTGCCACCGAGCTTCTGGAACCGCTGGGGGTCGCGGAGGAACTCGATGATCTCCTGGAGCTCCTCCTTGGCCTCATCGACGCCCGCGACGTCTTTGAACGTCACGCCCTTCTTCTGCGGGTTGAGCAGACGCGCCCTCGACTTGCCGAACGCCATCGCCTTGTTGCCGCCGGACTGCATCTGGCGATAGAGGTAGAACCACATTCCTACCATGAGGATGATCGGGAGCCACCACGTCAACAGGGTTGACCAGATCGAGCCTTGCGACGCTTGCTCCGCCTTGATCTTCACATTGTGCTCGCGCAGCACGCCCACGAGCTTGTCGTACCCCGGGGAGTACGTCACGAAGTCGAATGGCCGTGCGGCGAGCGACCGCGAGGCGGGAGCCTCGGCGGACCGTCCGTAGACTTCGTCACCTCGGATCAGCACCTCGGTGATCTGGTTCTTTTCGATGCGGTCGAGGAACTCCGAGAAAGCGATCTCCTTGGTCCCTGCCCGGCTCGTGGTGATCCAGTTCCAGAGCAGAACCACCGACACGATGATGACGACGAACAGCAGCATGTTCTTGACGTTCTGGTTCACGTACTCTCCGCGCTTCTCCGGCGGTTCGGTTCGTTGGCGCCAGACTCAAATGAGGGCGCTCTCACGAAGCCAAGGCACCGGCTACACCCCCTCAAGGGCGTTGATGTCGGGAAGATTCCCCCACCGACCCTCGTACTCCATCCCGTACCCGACCAGGCGACCTGGCGGTAGATCGTCGAAGGCGATGTACTTGGGCTCCAACGCCACTCGACGCAAAAGCGGACGGTTGACGAGTGCTGCGACTTCCAAACTCGCAGGACTCTGCTCGGCGAGGTGGGTCAGCAAGTAGTTCTCGGTCACACCCGAATGGCAGATGTCTTTCAGGATGAGAGCGTGCGCCCCCTCCAAGTGAACGTGGGTGGCGTACGTGAGTTCGATGATCGCACCGCGGGCCTCGACCTGATGCATGAGGTTGACGAGCTCGAAGCGTACGGAACCCGGGATGGCGCGCAGCAGGTCCGCAAGGAAAACCGTGGCACCCTTCAGCATCCCGACCAGAACCAGATCACGGCCGGCATAGTCGGCGCCGATGCGCTTCCCCAGCTCCTCGATGCGGGCCGCTATGTCCTCGCGCGTGATCACCTGTCGTGGTGTCCCCATGGCTCCTCCAGCTCAACGACCACCCCGTCGGCGCCGTCCTCGCTCCAACCCTCGGCAATCCCGACCCCAGGAACCCAGACCATCGTACCACCCGCATCGAGGACCGGCCATGCCCGCCGCCACTCTGCTGGTACCCCGGCCGCCGCCAGCCGACGCATGACTGATGCTCCCTCGAACCGCTCTCCGGGCGTGGCCGACCGCCACGCGAGGGCCTGAGATGCTACTCGTGAGTGCAGCCTGGCCGTGTGCTGGCCGCCCGACGAGGCCGAGCTTCCCAGGGCACCCACGAAACCCCCCGGCAGATCCACCCTCGAAGGCACGGCTGCGGCGCGGGGACCGAACGCCGACACCGGCGGCGGCGAGAGCAGGAGAGCCTCCTCGCGCCGCCGCAGCACCCAGTGGTGACCGAGATCGACCGCAGCAGGCTTGCCGGTCGCCAGCATGGCACTCACCTGTTCGATCTGGTGTCGCGAAGGCGGCTCGCTCAACGGAAGGCGGCCAGCGAGCTCGAGCACCCACCGTCGGCGAAGCGGCTCCGGTAGGGCCGTCACGAGCGCTGCCGGAACCGGCCGACGCACCTGAGGCCAGACCCCCCTTTCCTCGAGAAGGTTGGCAAGGAAGACCTCGTCTGCGGCCAGGTCGGCGGCGAAGGTCGAGATGTGCGCTACACCGCGGGGAAACGCCGCAACGATTGCGGGCAGCACCTCGTGCCGCATTCGCGCACGGGGGTAGCTCGGGTCCGCATTGGTGGCGTCCTCACGCCAGGGGATCTGCCGGTTCCTCAGGTACTCTCGTAGGGCGGCGCGGGGCACGTCGAGGAGCGGCCGAACGACCAGGCCGGTCCGCCGTCGCACCCCCGCGACGCCGCGCGGGCCCGACCCCCGAAGCAGTTTCATCAGCACGGTTTCGGCCTGATCATCGAGGGTGTGGGCCGTGGCCACTGCGGCGCAACAGAGGCGGATACGGGCGCTTTCAAGCGTTCGATAGCGCTCCCGCCTCCACCACGCCTCGGGGGACGTGCCCCGCGGCCGTACCGGGGCCAAGTGCTCCACAGCGACGCTGATCCCCAGCCGTTCACCCAGCTGGCGACAGTATTCCGCATCACCGTCGGCGTCCACGCCCCGTTGGTGGTGATGCACATGGGCGGCCCGGAGATCACACCCCAGGTCGCTGGCGGCTTCACGGAGCAGGCAGAGCAGCGCCACGGAATCCGCGCCACCCGAGAGGGCGACGAGAATCGGGCGTCCGAGGAGGTCGGGGAAGTCGCGACGAAAGTCGGCAGTGAAAGAGTTTAGGGTCATCGAGATGGTGCCGGCGAGTGGACTCGAACCACTGACACGGGGCTTATGAGACCCCTGCTCTGCCTCTGAGCTACGCCGGCACGTAGCCTGCGAATTCTATCCTCACGGCGTCCCCTGGACAAGCAAGCGCCAGGGCCTGAATCGGCCTCGGTCGGGGCGACTCAAGGGTCGGACTGGCGGCGCGCGACTTGCGAAGAGAGAGGTGCGCGGCGATACTCGGGACATGCCCGGGCGGAACATTGGGGTCTGCGACGTATGTGCGAAGGAGAGACCGACCTGGGCCTTGACGAAGTGTCACATTTGCGGGCACGTGGTGTGCCAGAAGTGTGCAACATTCGCGTACGGCAGGTACTTCTGCTCCAAGCGCTGCGCCCTGTTCTTCTTCCACGACGAAGGTCTGGACGAAGACGAGGGTGAGGAGACTTGAGCGCGGGGGTCGAGACCGGTAAACTCGGTGCTCCACGGAGGCAGGACTGGGCGATGGGACAACGTGCTGATGAACTGTTGGCGCAGGCGCGCAAGGACGTACCCCTGGCAGGACGGCGGGGAGAGGAGTCGCTGCTCCTGGCCAAGGCACAGGGGTGCCGGGTCTTCGACGCCGACAACGTTGCCTACCTGGACCTCCTGGGCGGTGCGGGAACGAACCTGCTCGGGTACGGCAACCAGTACCTGCTGGACGCGGTCCGGCGCGCCTCGACCATGGGCCTCGCCAGCGGTTTTCACATCGGCGCCGAGCTCGAGCTCGTGGAACTGCTAAGGGAACACACGCCGTCCCTCTCGCCGTGGGTCATCACCCCCTGCGAAAGTGAGGCGTGGGAGCTCGCCCTGCGCTGGTGCCGGCGGGACACCGGCCGGCGCCAGATCGTGGTCTTCGATGGCAATCGGCGCGGCGCGGTGGAGGCGTTCCATGTCACTGCGGCCGGTCCCCTCGGCGTGAGCCAGCCTCTCGTGGCGGGTATCCCAGCGGAGTACGCACGCCTCGTCCGCGTCGTACCGTGGGGAGACATCGAGGCCTTTTCGAACGTGCTCGCCGAGGTGGGTGTGGATACCGCCGCAGTGGTCCTCGATCCGATCGCGGCTCAGTTCGGAGTGATCCGGCCGGCGCCCGAGTTCCTAAGCGGCGTCGCCGAAGCCACGCGACAGGCCGGCGCGCGATTCGTCCTCGACGAGACGCTAACGGGCTTCCGGTTGGCCCGGGGTGGGGCCGCAGAGGTCTTTGGAATCGAACCAGATGTGGCGGTGTTTGGCGGGGTCTTGGGAGGCGGTGTAGCACGCATTGGGGCAGTCGCATGGGCACGAACTTTGGCCGCTACTCCCGGCGATGAGTTGCCGGGCCCTCCACCCCCTATCGCGATCCTGGCCGCTGCCGCCACCCTCTCCGTCCTCCGCAACGAGAGCGTGCACCAACGCCTCGAGGAGCGCGGCGCCGATCTCGAGGCCGGTGTGACGACCCTCGCGGACCGTTTCTCCCGTGCCCTGCGCTGCGCGCGAGTGGGCTCCATCTTCGCGTGCGCCTTCTCGCGCCAGCCCGTTGTGGACGGCAATTCGCTGGCGCGGGTCGATCAGGACGCCTGGGGGCGGTTCGCCCGCGCGTGCCGCGAAGCTGGGCTTCTGCTGCCCGCGCGCTCGCCAGCGCCAGCTTTCCTGTCACACGCCCACGGTGACAAGGACGTCGAGCAGGCCCTCGAGGCGATGGAAACAGGCCTCAAGAAGATGCAAAAGGAAGACACGCTGTAGCGAAACGGTCGGCAGTTCTCCACCGACCGCCCACCCGGTTGACAGTTGAAAGCGCCCCCCACCACCCCTCCCAGCTGACAGCCAACAGCTCACCACCCACCCCAGAAACGGGCCCCGGCGGGAGGCAGCTGCTAGCTCCTAGCTTTTGACTCTCGACCTTCGTCTGTGGCCCTACGACCCGCTCGGCAGAAGACCGAGGAACTCGGGGAAGTGACGGCCAATTGCCCTCATCAGGTCCTCCGGCTCGAGCGGCTTCTCGAGGTATTCATCCACCCGGTACTGGCGCCGGGCCTCGGACTCCCACCGGCGGCTCTTGTAGACCGCGGTTACGATGAAAACGACCGGCCGGTAGTCCGGAGCCGCCTCACGAAACTTGCTGATGACGTCGAAACCCGAAAGCAGCGGCATGAGCGCATCGAGGATCACGAGTTGCGGCCGCTGCGACAGCACGGTATCCAGAGCCTCGCGACCGTCCGCGGCCTGGATGACCTCCAGTCCGTGCTCCCGGAGCACTTCGCCGATCAGGGTGCGGAAGACCCTGCTATCGTCGGCGATCAGCACACGCGTGAGGGCCACGTTGTTCCTCCCCAGCCTTCAGAAGAGCACGCGAGCACGGGCGGCCCGAGGAACCACCTGGCTCTGGCGCCGAGCCGGTGGGGGGAGAGGCCCCGCCCTCCGGCGTTCACAGGGGACTCTGCCCTGCCCGTGCACAACAGAACCATGTTGACTAACGCGACGCTCCAGCAACCCCATCGAGGCGCCGCCTACGACTTGAAGCTGGCAACCGCCTCCGTCTCGTTGTCGAACACGTCGAAGACTGTGATCAACTGCGTCACCTGCAGGATATCGTTGATCTTCTGTGTGAGGTTGAGAAGCTTCATCTTGCCGCCCTTTCGGGCCAACGTCGTGAAGCACCCGACCATCTCACCGATCCCCGAGGAGTCGATATGGCTCACACCGCCGAGGTTCAGCAAGAGATGAAGCCGCCCGGCGCCGATCGCGTCCTCCACCTGCTTGCGGAGCTCCACGTCGCCGGAGCCGATGGTGATCTTCCCCTCGAGGTCCATTATCCGCACACCACCCGTGTCCCTGACTTTGATTTTCATTTCGCTCTCCTTCCGTTCAGTTTCTTTACGAGCTCCAGACGCGTGCCGCCCCGTTCGCCGGAACCGAAGCTGACCACGTCCATGAACTGGCGCATATAGTAAATGCCTCGCCCGCTTGACCGCAGCAGGTTACTCGGAGCCGTGGGGTCCGCCACGCTCTCGGGATCGAAACCTTGACCCTCGTCTTCGACCTCAATACGCAGTTCGGCGCCGGGGTGGAGGACCATGTGGACGAATACCCGCTTCTCGGGGTTAAGCTTGTTGCCATGCTTGACCGCGTTGGCAAGTGCCTCCCGCAGCGCCATGCCCACCCAGTACGTAACCTCTTCCTCGACCTTGTTCGAGCCGCACATCTCCGACAGCACGTGCTCGGCCAGTTCGATGTTCTCGTAGGAGGAGAGCAACTGGAGCCGAGCTTCTCGAGCCATGCGCCGAGAGTATAGCATCGCCGTCCTCGGACTCCTGCTGGCCGCAGCCGCGACCGCGGCGCCGTGCCCTTCCGCGCTCACGGAGATCTCGGGTCGAGTCGCGCAGCTTCGCCACGTACCGGTGCCCTTTGACCCTCCTTGCCGTCTCATCAGACCCGGCGAGTTGCGCGGCGCGCTCGATCTCAAGCTCCGCCGCGACCTCCCGGTGGCCCCGGAGCTGTTCCTCCAGGCGCTGTCGAGGGCGGGCTTCATCGACGGCGACCCTTCGACCATCTACAGCCAGCTCCTCACCTTCTACACCAGTCAGGTGCTGGGATTCTACGAGCCGCAAGCCGACGAGATGGTCGTCGTCGACACCCCGGCCGCCGCCCGCATCGAAGGCGCGCTCGTATGGGCCCACGAACTGGCACACGCCGCCCAGGAGCATCGTTTCCATCTCCCGAGCCGCCTCGTCGCCATGAAGGGCGACAGCGACGAACAACGTGCCGCTTCGGCCGTTGCCGAGGGCGAGGCCATGCTGGTCATGTTCCTCCTCAACTCGCCCGCTTCGGGGGACGAGCAACTGTCCGACGCCGAGTCCGCGGTGGGACGGCAGGCCCAGACGCTTTCTCCGCCTCCAGGCGTCCCGCCGTACTTCGTTGCCGACCTCATCTTTCCCTACACGGCCGGTTTCTCCGCCGCGCTGCGGGCGTACCGGGCCGGAGGGTGGCCAGCGGTCGATCACCTGCTCGCCCACCCACCCACGAGCACGACAGAGCTGCTTCACCCCGAGCGGCCCGACGCACCGGGCACGGTTCCGGCCAGCGAGCTCCCGCCGGTACCCGAAGGGTGGGAGGAGGTGCTCACCGATGCCGCCGGCGAGTGGGGCCTCGCGTTCCTGCTCGGCAGGACGATGGAGGTCAATCATGCCGACGCGATAGCCGCGGCATGGGATGGCGACCGGCTGCGGCTCATTCGAAACCATACGAACCCTGCCACGTGGGCGCTGGCATGGCGACTCCGCTGCACCAGCGCCCAGGCGCGTCAGACGCTCGAAGAGGCGATGCAGCACAACCTTCCAGGGCTGCTGACGCGCCTGGCGCCTCCCGGCAACCCGCGGCTCACTTGGGTTGCTTCGGGGCGGACCCTTGAGGTGCGGGCGGCTTGGCCCCAGCCGCCGCCGTCACCGCGGTCGCCTTCTTGATGACGACCGGCTGGAGCGGAACGTTCTGGAACTGGCCGACCGTGCCGGTCTGGACGGCGGCGATGGCATCGACCACGGCCATCCCCTCCACCACTTTGCCGAAAACGCAGTAGCCGACGCCGTCCTGCGCCTGCGCCTTGTTCAGAAAACCGTTGTCGACCAGGTTGATGAAGAACTGCGAGCTCGCAGAGTTCGGGTCGGGTGTACGTGCCATCGCGAGCGTGCCGCGCTTGTTGGTGAGGCCGTTGGCGGACTCGTTGACGATCGCCTCACGGGTCGGCTTCTGCTGCATGTCCTGGGTAAAACCGCCGCCCTGGACCATGAAGCCCGACATCACACGGTGGAATATCGTGCCGTTGTAGAAGCCGCTGTTGACGTACTCGAGGAAATTCCCGACGGTGATGGGAGCCTTCGCCTGCTCAAGCTCGATCACGATGATGCCCTTGCTCGTCTCCAGCTTGACGCGCGGATTTGCCGACTCGGCCGGTGCCGCGAAGGCCGCGGCCACCACGAAAAGCATCATGAACCGGATCATTGAATTCATCCTTTCCTGCGGGCGGCCTTACCGGCCGCGAACCGCGGTAAGCGAGAATCGCGGCACCGACTGCTCGCCGTCCATCTCGATCTTGAGTGCGTAACGTCCTCCGTTCTCAAGGCGTGCCGGCAGAGTCTGCTCTCCGAGCAGGGCGCCGCCACTGTCTCTGAGCCGCACGATCAGCGAGTGGTCGCCGGCCCGAACCCTGAACGCGTCCTCGATGATGCCCGAGCCCTTCTTCTTGATGCCAAGCAGGCCCTTGACGCGGAAATCGAACCCCTTCTCGGCGAGCGGCTGACCGTCAAGTTCGACCGTCAGCCTCCCAACGGAGAGCGGGCAGTTGAAGTAGAGCTCGACCCGAGCATCCCCCACGGGTGCAGCGGGGGCCGGGGTCGGCGTCGCGGCAGAGGCGGGTGCGCGCACCAGCTGGGCCCGCGGCATCCTCTGGTGCTCGCGCGCGAGGTCGAGGAAATCCTCCGCGACGCGATCGCCCGGGACCAAATCCAGGACCTGCTGGAACCGGCTCTGGGCCTCACGCCACTGTCCCGTCTTCAGCAGCTCCTTCCCTTCCTCCCGCAGCACGGCCGCTCGCCGATCGCGGAGGGACGCCTCACGCTGGTCAACCTGCTCGTCCATGGCCTGTGCTCGCAGCGCGCGGGCGAGCGAGCTGTAGGGTGCTTCCTCCAAGACAGATGCCACCAGGGCGAGTGCCTCCGCTGGCCTGCGGTCCGCGACGGCTTCGGCCGCCCTTCGCTGGGCGTCCGCCACCCTGTGCCGGCGCGCCGGCTCACCCGGCGCGGGCCCAACGAAAGGGTCGCGGTCCACCTTGCCGGCCAGCATCGCCAACACCAGGGCGGGCGGGACGATCACGGCCGCCAGCAGCACCGCGACCCACCGCCATTCGATCGGAAGACGCCAGATGCTCTCGCGTGGCTTCTCCACCCCCTCGCCCGGCTCGGAAAGCCGCGCGCCCGGGACCACGGAGGTGGCTCGAGTTGCTGTTGGCGTCGCGCCGACCGCGCCAGGTTCGACAGCGGCCGGCTGAGGGGGAGGCGGGGTGAACTGGCTGACATCCCCGGCCACACCGGCGAGCACTCGACGGAGGGCCTCCAGGGCGCGCGCAACGTCGCCGCCTCGTGCATACCGTCGGTCCGGGTCCTTCTCCAGCAGCTTGAGCACGATCGGGTTGAACGCCGGTGGCAGACCCGGGCGCACCTGCGAGGGGATTCGCGCGGGCTCGTGCACGATCTTGTACGCAACCTCCGTCAGCGTGTGGCCTGGAAACGGGCGCTGTCCGGTCAACAACTCGAACAGCACGACGCCGAGCGAGAAAAGGTCGCTGCGACCGTCAACGACGCCCCCCGCCACCTGCTCCGGCGACATGTAGTTGGGGGTCCCGATGAATTGTCCCGTGGCCGTGAGGTTGGAGGACTCCAGGCGCGCGACGCCGAAGTCCGTGATCTTCACCATTCCCTGTGGCGTAAAGAGAATGTTCGCGGGTTTGATGTCGCGGTGCACGACGCCCTTGGTGTGCGCGTAGTCGAGCGCTGCTGCAAGCGCTGCCGCGATGCGAGCGACCTCGGAGTACGCGAAGCCGTGCCCCGTGCGCAGAAACTCTCTGAGGCTGCGCCCCTCGATGTACTCCATCGCGATGAACGACAGCCCCGTCTCGTCGTCCACCCCCGCATCGAAAACCGTGACGATCCCCGGGTGGTTGAGGATTCCCGCCGCCTGAGCCTCACGCAGGAACCTCTGTCGAAACTCCTCAGCTTCCTCTGCGTCCTCCGGGATCGTGAGCGTCTTGAGTGCCACGCGCCGCCCGATAACGGGGTCGCGTGCCAGATACACGACGCCCATCGCTCCTTTCCCTAGGACCGACTCGATGACGTAGCGTCCCATCCGTTCGGGTTCCACCACGTCCCCTATTCTGCACCCTTCGTCGGCGTGGGTTTCGCGACGATCACGAGCACCTCGCCGGGTGCGGCCACGTCGAGAGCCTCACGGGCCGCACGGGCGCGCGCCTCTCGCTCGTTCTTGAGCGCTCGAACTTCACGTTTGAGCGCCCAGTTGGCCTGCTCGAGCTGCTGGCGGCGTGTTCGAAGTTCCTCGAGTTCACGGCGCGTATCCCGTTCCACGACCACCGCCCGCCACCACCCCAGCCCTACCAGCGCAGCAACCAGGGGTGCCAGCAACCACAAGTAGCGGCGGCGAGGCAGCCTCACCGAGCAAACGGTTCCCTGCCGGCAAAGGCGGCTGCGTCACCGAGCTCTTCCTCGATCCTCAGCAGCCGGTTGTACTTCGCGATGCGCTCGCCGCGCGACGCGGAGCCGGTCTTGATGAGTCCGCAGCCACACGCGACCACGAGGTCCGCAATTGTGGTGTCCTCGGTTTCTCCGGACCTGTGCGACACCATCGCGCGCCAGCCGTGGTGCAGCGTCATGCGCAGAGCCCGTTGTGTCTCGCTGAGAGTGCCGATCTGATTCAGCTTGATCAGCACCGCGTTGGCGACGTTCTCACGCATGCCGCGCGCGATGATGGCGGGGTTGGTCACAAAGATGTCGTCCCCCACCAGCACGACCTTGTCGCCGAGCTGTCTGTTGAGCTTCGCCCAACCCTCCCAGTCGTCTTCGGCGAGCCCGTCCTCGATCGAAACGATCGGAAAGTCCCGGATCCACTCCTCATACAACATGATGAGGTCGTCGGCGGTGAGGCCGTGGCGACCTTCACCAGGGAGGAAATAGCCCTCACCGGTGCGCAGTTCGCTCCCGGCCGCGTCCAGAGCAATCGCCACCTGCTCGCCTGGCAGGTACCCGGCGTCTTTGATGGCCGCCACCAGGAACTCGAGCGCCGCGCGGTTGCTCGGGAGGTTGGGCGCAAACCCGCCCTCGTCCCCCACTGCGGTCACGTGCTTCGCGGCTCTCAGACGCTCACGCAGCGCATGGAAGACCTCGACCCCAGCCCTCAACGCTTCCGCAAACGAAGTGAACCCCAGCGGAACCGCCATGAACTCCTGGATGTCGAGGGAGTTGTCGGCGTGGGCGCCGCCGTTGATCAGGTTCATGCAAGGGACGGGGAGGAGGTTCGAACCCGTCCCACCGAGGTACCTGTAAAGGGAAAGACCGCTCTGGTCCGCCGCAGCCTTTGCGGCCGCCAGGGAGACAGCCAGTATTGCGTTGGCGCCGAGTCGCTTCTTGCCCTCGCTCCCATCGAGCTCGATCAGCGTCTCGTCGATGCCGGCCTGATCGCGGGCGTCGAGTCCGACGAGCGTGTCCGCAATTTCGCCGTTGACATGCTCGACCGCCTTCAGCACGCCCTTCCCCTTGAAGCGGGCCTTGTCCCCATCACGAAGCTCAAGGGCCTCACGACTACCGGTCGAGGCGCCCGAAGGAACGATTGCATTCCCCACGGCGCCGCCTTCCAGCAGGACCTCGGCTTCGACCGTCGGGTTGCCGCGGGAATCAAGCACCTCCCGTCCGATGATCTCCTCAATCTCAAACATGGGAAACTCCTTCCTCGGCTTGGCGCACCAGCAGGCGCATCTCCCGCACGAGCGTGCGGAGCTGTCGGCTCGAGGTCGCCTCCGCATAGATCCGCAGCTTGGGTTCGGTGCTGGCGGCGCGCGCCATGACCCAGCTTCCATCCGCCAGCTCGAGCAGGACCCCGTCCCGCCGGTCGACCCGTATCACTCTTTGGCTCGCGAACTCCTTGAGAGTCCGCTTGCTGACCTTGTCGATCGCGGCGCGAGTGCGCTCCTTGAGGGGCACCTGCACGCGTCGCGAGAACAGCGCCCCGTAGCGGGCGTACAGCTGGCGCACGAGTTCGTCGAGCGAGCGGCGCTCGACCGCGACCATCTCGGCCATCAAGAGCGCCGCGTAGATCCCATCTCGCACGGGGAGATGGGTCGCGACCCCGAGTCCCGCCGACTCCTCTGTCGCGACACCGATGCGACCCGAGCGGAAGAGGGGGTTGAAATGGGTGAAACCCACCGGGGTCTCCACCACCTCGCGGTCCGCCGCGCGCGCGACACGATCCACCAGCCGCGTGGTTGCGACCGTTCGTCCGATGCCGCCGGGGGCACCACGGCGGTGGATCAGATATTCGGCCAGCAGCGCGATCACGAGGTTCGGGGAGACCGACCGGCACTCCCCGTCGATCACCCCGAACCGGTCGGCGTCGCCGTCGGTGGCAAGCCCGATCTGTGCGCCGGTCGATCGAACGATCTCCCGCAATCCGCCGAGATTGGACGGCGTACATTCCGGTGCGTACCCACCGAAGTACGGGTCCTTCGTGGTGTGGATCACATGCGTTGGGATGCCGTGAGCGATCAGGATGCGGTCGAGGAACTCGCGAGCCGTCCCGAACAGCGGGTCCACTGCGACGACCAGACCGCTCTTGGCGATCGCGTCCCAGTCGAGGTCCCGGTCCAGGCTTGCGAGATACCCTTCGGCAAGCGAGGCGGTCCCGGCGAGGCGCTGCTGCGGAACGTAGAAATCCTCGAACTCCGCGGCCTTGGCGACGACCACGGACTCGATCGCATCGGTCATCTCCCGCTCCGCCAGCATGCCGTACCGATCGAAAAGCTTGACGCCGTTGTACTCCGCGGGGTTGTGCGACGCCGTGAACATCACGCCCAGCGCGGCGCTGCGTTCGCGCACCGCATGGGCGACGCACGGACTCGGGAGGTCCCGCTCCGAGAGTACCGTCCTCACCCCGTGGTGGGTGAAGACCGCGACCGCCTCGCGGGCGAACTTCTCGGACAACAGCCGAGTATCGTAGGAGACGATGATCTCGCCGACCTCACCCCGCTCGCGAAGGACCGCGAGCGCGGCATCCATCACCAGCCGCACGTTGCGGAAGGTGAATTCCTGGCCCACGATGCCACGCCACCCGGAGGTCCCGAAGTGAATCATCGCCGCTCGCCGGGAGGCTACCACAACCGGTTGAAGGCGGGCACGTTGGTGCTCGCTCTCCTGCCCGGCTGTGCGCCGCTCGCCACCCTGCCGGCGCCCCGCGTCGAGGGCGCGCCCGGCCAGCCTTGGCGGGCGGAACGGGAGGCCGTCGTGGCGCAGATCAATTCTGCCCGGGCCGAGGCCCGACTCGCGCCGCTCGCGTACGACGTCACGCTCGAACGGGTCGGGAACACCCACTGTGAGGTGCTCGTCACCGAGAGTGGCGAAGGGCACTTCTCGCGCAGCGGGGTGCCTCCGTACCTGCGCTACTTCCTGGCGGGCGGTCACGGGTTTCACCGGGAGAACGCCACCATGTACTCGAGCACCTTGCCGCTGGCTCAGGGTGCCCTGGGAGGGATCCTCGCGCGCAGCGTCGCCTCGATGCTGGCCGAGGTCCCACCCGACGACGGCCACCGTCGCGCTCTCCTGGACCGCGACGTCACCCACATCGGGGTCGGGCTCGCCGCGCGGGGCGGCGAGGTCCGCATGACCCACGAACTCGCCACCGAGGCGGCGACGGCGTGGTCCGCGCCGCCGAGCGCCGCGAAGCCCCGGACCGGCATGGCGCTGGCCGGGAAACTGGCGCGACAGTGGCGGGCGGCGGCCGCAGAGGTGCTTTGGGAGCCCTTGCCGGAGCCACTGTCCGACATCCAGGCTCGCGTCATCCGTTCCTACAGCTACCCCGAACGCCGAGTTCTCTACCAGGCGAACCGAGCGGAGAGCGGCGGAGGTCCGGCGGCGATTCCTTTCACCGTGGACAGGTTCGGCAACTTCGCCTTGCGATGGTCCACCGGCCCCGCGGAAGGTGTCGAGATCGCCGTCATCCTTGCGATGAGAGAGGCCAGCAGCGAACTCGTCCCGGTTGCGGCCTCTGCTACCGTGGTCACGGTGACTGGCGACCTTCCACCGGAGCTTGTGCTCTGGCGACGGCTGGCCGTCCCGATCGCCCATCCGTGAGAGGTCAGGTGTGAGGCTGCCGATCTATATGGACCACAACGCCACGACGCCCGTGGACCCCCGGGTCGTCGAGACGATGCTTCCCTGCTTCTCGGAGCACTTCGGCAACGCCGCCTCGCGAACGCATCCGTACGGCTGGGCCGCTTCGAAGCTCGTGGAGAACGCCCGCTCGTCGCTCGCGGCCGCCATCGGGGCACACACCGAGGAGATCGTCTTCACCTCGGGCGCCACCGAGTCGAACAACCTCGCGATCAAGGGCCTTGCCCTGGCGCTGAAGGGTCGGCGCGAGCACCTCGTGACCTGCGCCACGGAACACAAAGCGGTCCTCGACCCGACTGCCGCACTCGCCAAGGAAGGGTTCGCGACAACGGTGTTGCCCGTGGATGGTCGAGGTCGTCTCGACCTCGAGCGTCTGACCAACGCCCTCACGCCCGCGACGGCCCTTGTCTCGGTGATGCTCGCCAACAACGAAACCGGGACCGTCCACCCGATCGCCGCGATCGCCGAGGCCTGCCGGGAGCACGGCATCGCCCTGCACTGCGACGCGACCCAGGCGGTCGGCAAGGTGGCGGTCGACGTGAACGGACTCGGCATTGACCTGATGTCGTTCTCCGCCCACAAGATCTACGGACCGAAAGGTGTTGGGGCTCTCTACGTGCGACGGCGAAAGCCCAGGCTGCACCTCGTCCCGATCCTCGACGGCGGCGGCCATGAGCAGGGAATCCGATCCGGGACGCTCAACGTGCCAGGGGCCGTAGGTTTCGCCCGCGCACTGGAGATCGCGCTCGCCCAGATGGCGGCGGAGAGCGCACGCTTGGCTGCCCTGCGCGACCGACTCGAATGTGCGGTCACGTCGCGCCTCGAGGGAGTGACCGTGAACGGCGACGCGGAGAACCGCATCCCGAACACGCTGAACCTGTCGTTCGCCGGCGTCGACGGTGCGGCCCTTCTCGTCGGGCTCAAGGAGGTCGCGGTCGCATCCGGGTCGGCATGCACGTCCGCCGACCCCAGGCCGTCGCACGTGCTAATGGCGATGGGCCGAAGCAAGGAACTGGCAAACGCCAGCGTCCGCTTCTCCCTCGGCCGCGGGAACACGACCGAGGAGGTCGACGTCGTGGCCGATGCGGTCGTCCGTGAGGTGGAGCGGCTACGGGCCAATTCGCCGCTCTGGCGGAAGTAGCGGTTCGAAGGCAGGCGACGGTCGGGTCAAACGGAAACGGTCAAAGGTCAAACGGAAGACAGCGTGCTGGATCCGGGTCGTGCTGTCGTCTAGACTTCCCTTTGACGTTTGACCTTTCCCCTTCTTCCTCTCCCACATCCCCCGTTCGAACGCACGGACCGGGACGGGTACAATCTCCTTCCGGCCCGCCGCACCGGGCCGATGGAGGCGAGGGCGGGCGAAGCGCCTGATGTGATCGCCGCCGCTGTGGAGCGCGTGCGCCGCAAGCTCCCCCCCGGGGAAGCGCCGCACGCGGTGGGTGGGGTGTGCCCAGCGGCACGCAGCCTCGCGGTAGCAGCGCTCGCGGCCGAACACGGCACGACGATCGTCATCGTTCCGACCGAGCGCGATGCCGAAGAGCTCGTCGCCGGTCTCGAGCTGCTTGCCCCCGAAGCTCCCACAGCCGCCCTGCCGGCCGAGGCCGTCGAGGCGTACTTGGGGCGCACCCCACCGCTCGGCGCGACGGCCACGGCGGCAACCGCGCTCGCAGGCCTCGCCGGAGGGCGC
Source organism: Terriglobia bacterium (assembly GCA_020073245.1). Taxonomy (GTDB): domain Bacteria; phylum Acidobacteriota; class Thermoanaerobaculia; order Thermoanaerobaculales; family Thermoanaerobaculaceae; genus RBG-13-68-16. The sequence continues at coordinate 342,179 of JAIQFQ010000001.1, forward strand.
GTCCGGCTCCTCGTGGTGCCCGCCCGCCTCATGCCGTACCCGCTCCCCGAGCCGGAGTCGTTGCTGCGCCGCGCTCCCATCGTCCATGCCGGAACCCGGCTCGACCCCGGGATGTTCGCGCGTTCGCTGGTGGACGCCGGCTACCGCCGTGTCGAGGTCGTCGAGGAAGCCGGCGACTTCGCTATACGGGGTCAGGTGTTCGATGTCGGCACGCCCGAGCGCTTCGTCCGCATCGTGCTCGACGTCGACGCCGTCGAGACGATGCAGGAGTTTGACCCCAGCAGTCAGCGGTCGGCCGAAGAGATCTCTGAAGTCGCCGTCCCATCGTTGCGCCTCTTCCCGAGCGGAGACGACGCACGCGCGCGGCTTGCCGCGCAGCTCCGCCAGGAGGGGTGCACCGCAGCGACCGCAGCCGCGCTCGTGGGCAACGACTCGGCCCTCTGGGAAGGGTTCCTGGGCTGGACCGAGCCACACGTCCACGCCTGGCAACTGGCTACGAGCCTCATCGTGTGCGAGCGCGATGCGGTGCGAGCCGAGATCGAACGGAGCTCCCAGGCCACCCGGCGGGCGCATGAGACGCTGGCGCGGGAAGGCACCGTCCTTCCGGCGCCCGAACGCTGGCTTGTCGCGGTGGACGAATGCATGTGGGCGCTCGACGCTGCGGACCGCATCGAGGAGCTGGCCCTCGAAGACGGCACCCGCTGGATCCGCGTCGCCACCGCCCCCACCCCCAACCTCGCGTCCCGTCCTCAGGCGCTGATCGACGAACTGCGCGCCGGAGCGGCCAAGCTCCAGTCGCAGGTGCTGGTCGCCGCCTCGGGCGGCGAGTCGCAACGTCTGATGCACCTGCTGACCGAGGCCGAGATCCCGGTCCGGCAGGGGTGGCCGCTCGATACGATCGTCGGGCTGGTACCCGGCCGCCTCGAGCGCGGCTTCGCCTTTCCCGAGACCGCACTGGTCGTATACGGTCGCGCCGATCTCACGAACCTACCCGCGCCGTCGCGTCAGCGCCGGTCCCTCGCCCGCGTGCTGGCCGAGATGCGGGACCTCGCGGTCGGCGACTTCGTGGTGCACGCGGACCACGGGATAGGGCGGTTCAACGGGTTCCGCACATTCGCCCTCGAAGGGGAGGAGCACGAGTGCGTTGAGCTCGAGTACGCGGGCGGCGGCAAGCTCCTGGTCCCTCTCGAGCGCGCCGACGTCCTCGAGAAGTACTCGGGCGCCGAGGGCACGCCGCCGCGCCTCGACCGGCTCGGGGGTTCGACGTGGGCCCGCACGAAGGCCAAGGTCAAGCGTGCCCTCAGGGACATGGCGGATGAGCTTCTCAAGGTGCAGGCCCAGCGCGAGTTGGCGGCCGGCTTCGCGTTCTCGAAGGACTCGCCGTGGCAGCGGCAGTTCGAAGAGGCGTTCGAGTACGAGCCGACGGCCGACCAGGCGCAGGCGATCACCGAGGCCAAGCGGGACATGGAGTCGCCGCGTCCCATGGACCGGCTGCTCGTCGGCGATGTCGGATACGGCAAGACCGAGGTCGCGATGCGCGCAGCGTTCAAGGTGGTGATGGACGGCAAGCAGGTCGCGGCGCTGGCGCCCACCACCATCCTGGCCGAGCAGCACCTCCGCACGTTCGTGAGGCGCTTCGCCGGTTTCCCGGTCGAGATCCGCTGGCTTTCGCGCTTCGTGCCCGCCGCCGAGCAGCGGAAGGTCGTCGCCGGCGTCGCCGAGGGCACCGTAGACGTCGTGATCGGGACGCACCGCCTGCTGGCCAAGGACGTGCGCTTCCGCGACCTGGGGCTCTTGATCGTGGACGAGGAGCAGCGTTTCGGCGTTGCTCAGAAGGAACTCCTCAAGGCGCTCAAGTCGAGCGTGGACGTGCTCGCGATGTCCGCGACGCCCATCCCGCGCACGCTCAACCTGGGTCTTCTCGGCCTGCGCGACGTCTCGATCATCGAGACCCCGCCCCGGGACCGTCTGGCGGTGCAGACGCACGTCCTGCCGTTCCGCCGGGAGGTGGTCCGGGAAGCTGTCCTCACGGAGCTCTCGCGCGGCGGCCAAGTGTTCTTCGTGCACAACCGCGTGGTGTCGATCGCAGCCATGGCCGAGCTCGTGCGCCAGACCGTTCCGGAGGCGCGTGTAGCAGTGGCCCACGGACAGATGGACGAGCGGGCGCTCGAGAGCGCGATGGACGCGTTCCTCGAGGGCCGGGCCGATGTCCTCGTCGCCACAGCGATCATCGAGAACGGCCTCGACATCCCGAATGCCAACACCCTGATCGTGAACCGGGCGGACCGCTTCGGCCTTGCGCAGCTCTACCAGCTGCGCGGTCGGGTGGGGCGCTCCGATCGCCTCGCGTTCGCCTACCTGCTGGTGCCGCCTGAGCGCTCGCTGAGCCAAGAGGCGCGCGCACGTCTCGCCGCAATCATGGAATTCGCCGACCTCGGAGCAGGGTTCAGGATCGCCGCGCGGGACCTCGAGATCCGGGGCGCCGGAAACCTGCTCGGCGCGGAGCAGCACGGCCACCTGCGAGCCGTGGGCTACGAGACCTACTGCCACCTGTTGGAGGAGGCGGTTCGGGAGCTCCGCGGTGAGGCGGCTCCACCGCCGACGACCTCCGTGGAGCTTCGGCTCGGCCTCGACCTGCGTCTCCCCGAGAGGTATATCCAGGAGGAAACGCTCCGTCTGGCTGTCTACCGACGCATCGCCGGCGCCCGCACCGATAGCGAGCTCGCATCCCTTAGGATCGAGTACGTCGACCGCTTCGGCCCTGCCCCGCCTCAGCTCGACCAGTTGCTGTTGCACCAGCGCATCCGCAGGCGCGCGGAGGCGATCGGCGTGACGAAGATCAAGCGCGGACCGCTCGGATGGGAGCTTGCGTTCGACCCCACGCACCCGGCTGCACACCCAACCGCCATGACCCTGCTGGAGGCCGCGCCGGGCTCCTCGCTCGCGCCCTCCGGCGTCCTGCGACTGCCATCCGCCGCCAGGGACACAGCCGCGGCGGCCGCCGCGCTTGTGGATTTGCTCCCGCCGCCGGCGTGAGGGACAAGGCGAAGGAAAGACGTGGCCGGTGGTTCGTGGCCAGTGGTCGGCAGAGGTGTTGAATGCGGGCCATCAGCAGAATGCGGGCAGCCACGGGGTCGGCGTCGGCGTCCCCCCGGTGCGGAACCGATGTGGTCCAGATCACAGTAGCGGGACTCGGCGCCGGATAGCGTGGACCCGGAGGGAAGATGAGAACGACCTGCACTTTCATCGTGCTGATCGCCTGGGCGGCGGCGCCAGCGCTGGCCCAGTCGGTCACACCCGCGCCGGTGTCCCTCGGGGGCGACATCGGCGTCTTCGCCCCGTTCGAGAGCGGCTCGAGCGCCAGCTTCACCGGGCGGTTCACCGCCGACGTGTACTCTTGGGACAAGCTCGGGATGCGCTTCGCCGCCGGGTTCGCGAACCCGACCCTGGGCGACAAACCGTTCGACAGCCGGGCCAACCTCGTGTACGTCAGCGGCGGGCTGATCCAGCGCCTGGCGGCTTCCGCATACAACCCCTACCTGCACGGCGGTGTCGGGATCTACCACCTCTCGGGCGACCGGTCGGGGACCGACCTCGGGCTTTCCTTCGGCGGAGGGTTCGAGCTGCCGGTCAGGCTCAGGCGCGCGGTGCTCACGCCCGAATTGAGCGCCTACGTGATCTCAGGCGACGGTCCGCACTTCTCCCTGGCGCTCACGGTCGGGCTCCACACACGGCCGCGCTAAAGGCCGTGGTCCGGGGCCCGTGGTCGTAAGAAACAGAAAGACAAGCAGAGGGGCCAGAGACCGTGCGGCCTCTATGGCTCCTCTGCCCCTCTGCCCCTCTGCTCGCAGAGGCTCTTTTCGTGGCGGGGCATCCACCCGGAAATCCCCGCTGCGCTAGAATTCCTCCCTTAGGACAAGGAGCGATGGCATGAGCAACATCAACACCATCAAGGGAACGATTGCGATTCTGACCGGCGGCGGCGACGTCCCGGGGCTCAACCCAGCGATCCGCGCGCTCACCGTGCGCGCTCTGCGGGAAGGGTATCGGGTCTTGGGGATCCGGCGCGGCTGGGCAGGGATCGTGGAGATCGAGTACGAAGAGGGGAGGCCTCACGACGAACATGTGATCGAGCTGTCCGAGGAGGTCGTGAACAAGGTCGGGCGCACCGGCGGCACGTTCCTGCACACCTCCCGCACCAACCCGTCGAAGGTCTCGCAGGCGCAGCTCCCGCCCCACCTCAAGGGGAAGTACCAAGGCGACATCGTGGACGTCACCCCCGACGTGCTCGCCAACCTCGACCGGCTCGGCGTGGACACCCTGATCCCGATCGGCGGCGACGACACCCTGTCGTACGGCGTTCGCCTCCACAAGGAGGGCGTGCGCGTCATCGCGATCCCAAAGACGATGGACAACGACGTGCCGGGCACAGACTACTGCATCGGGTTCTCGACCTGCGTGACGCGCACCATCGAGATGACGCACGACCTGCGCACCTCGGCCGGCAGCCACGAGCGTTTCCTCGTGATCGAGGTTTTCGGCCGCTACGCCGGGTTTACCGCGCTCCTCCCCACCATGGCGGGCGCCGCCAACCGCTGCGTCATTCCCGAACACGTCTTCGACATTGAGCGCCTCTGCGAGCTCCTCACCGCAGACCGCCACACCAACCCTTCGAAGTACAGCGTGGTCCTCGTCTCCGAGGGCGCGACGTTCAAGGGCATGGAGGAGATGGTGTTCGAGGACCAGGAGACCGACGCGTTCGGCCACAAGAAGCTGGGCGGGATCGGCGACCGCATCTCCCGCGTGCTGCGAGACCTTTCGCCGAAGTTCAACGATGGCCGACGCATCAACGTGATCAACCAGCGCCTCGGCTACCTCGTGCGCTGCGGAAACCCCGACGCTCTCGACTCGATCGTCCCGATGGCGTTCGGCAACCTCGCGATGGACCTCGTTCTCGATGGCGTCGCGGGACGCCTCGTCAACGTCCGCAACGGCCGCTACGACAACGTGCCACTTGACGTCGTCACCAGCCGGAAGAAGACCGTGGACGTGCGCAAGTTCTACAGCCCCGACCGCCTGCGGCCGATCTACGAGCGCTTCGAGGCGAAGCCGCTCTTCATCATGACGAGCGACTACTGAGGAACCGACGGAAGAAGGTCAAACGGGAAATGGCAAAGGGAAGACGAACCGCCTGCGCCGCTCCTTGTCCTCCCTTTCACCTTTCCCTTTTTCCGTTTGACCCTGCTTGAAACAGCTGAGTCCAGCACCCGTCAGGTGCCGTACAGACGGTCGCCGAAGTCTCCGAGCCCCGGCAGGATGTACTTCCGCTCGTCCAGCCCCCGATCGAGCGCGGCAGTGAACACCTCCACGTCCGGCGCGGCTTTCTCGAGGTATGCCACTCCCTCGGGTGCGGCGACGATCGACACGAGGCGCACGCGGCGGGCGCCCATTCCCTGCAGCCCGTCGACCGCCATCGCGGCGGAGCCGCCGGTCGCGAGCATCGGATCCAGCAGGAAGACCACCGCGTCTCCGAGGTTCTTCGGCACCTTCTCGTAGTACCGCCGGGCGACCGCGGTGGTCTCGTCGCGCTCGAGCCCGAAGTACCCCACGTGCGCCGATGGCACAAGATCGAGGAACGCCTCCAGCATTCCGATACCTGCCCGCAGCACCGGCACCGCAACCACCCGGACCGCCACCCGGTTGGCTTCCGCCACCGCTAGCGGAGTCTCCACCGTGCCAGCGACGGTCGGGATGTCGCGCGTTGCCTCCGAAACCAGCAACAGCGAGATCCGGTGCGACAGAATGCGAAAGTCGTCGCATGGTGTGGTCCGGTCGCGCAGGCGGGTGAGGATGTCCTGAAGCAACGGGTGTTCCACCACGTGCAGGCTCATGGTGCCCGACGATACCACGCAGCCTCAAGGGTTTCGCCTTCTCCAACCCACCACAGCGGTTCATTCCCGTTCGGTTATGCGGTAATATATATAGGGCGGGAGAGGCCATGCACGAGGGTGACAAGGATCATCCGATGAGACCGGTAGGGGGTGGGAAGAGGCTCGTCGGTGTCGATCCGGTGTGCGGGATGAAGGTGTTCGAGAGGCCGGACGTCGTGACGCGCACGCACGGCGGTACCACGCACTTCTTTTGCAGTGGGCGCTGTGCCGCCGCGTTCGACGCCGACCCCGGACGGTTCCTCGCCCACCCCGGCACCGCTCCGATGCAGCCGAACGCGCGCCCGACCCCCATGATCCCGGCGATGCCTTCGGCGGCGAGACCGGCCCCCGCAGGGAAGCTGCTGGGGATCGACCCGGTGTGCGGCATGAACGTCCTCGAGAAACCGAACGCGATCTCGCGCACCCACGAGGGGACGATCTACTACTTCTGCAACCCCCGCTGTGCCGAGCGCTTCGACGCCGATCCCGAGGCGATCCTCGCGGCACCCGGGACGCACGGGATGCACCGCGCTCCGGCGTCCTCCGCCGCCCCGGCCACGTCCCCGGCGGTCGGCAGGCCCGAGTACGTCTGCCCGATGTGCCCCGAGGTCCATGCGGCCTCCGCCGGCGCGTGCCCCTCCTGTGGGATGGCGCTCGAGCCGGCGGTCCCGGCCGCGGCCTCCCGCACCGAGTACGTCTGCCCGATGCACCCCGAGATCGTGAGACGCGAGCCCGGCGAATGCCCGATCTGCGGCATGGCGATGGAGCCACGAAACGTCACGATCGAGGAGGCGCACAACCCCGAGCTCGCGGACATGACCCGCCGGTTCTGGGTCAGCACCGCGCTCGCACTCCCGCTGTTCGCGATCGCGATGGCGGAGATGGTCCCGTCGCTCGCCCACGCGTTCGCGGCGCCGTGGCTGCCGTGGCTGCAGCTCGCGCTCGCGACTCCGGTCGTGCTCTGGGGCGGCGCCCCCTTCTTCGCGCGCGGGTGGCGCTCGATCCGCACCTGGCGGCTCAACATGTTCACGCTGATCGCGATCGGCACCGGCACCGCGTTCGCCTACTCCCTCGTGGCGACCGTGGCCCCCGGGATCTTCCCGGAGCCGTTCCAGATGCACGGCCGGGTCGCGGTGTACTTCGAGGCCGCCGCCGTCATCACGGCACTGGTCCTCCTCGGACAGGTCTTCGAGCTCCGCGCCCGCGCCCGCACCGGGAACGCGATCCGAGCGCTCCTCGGCCTCGCGCCCAGGACCGCCCGCGCCGTCCTCCCCGACGGGAGCGAGCGTGACGTCCCGCTCGAGCAGGTGAAGCCGGGCGATCGCCTGAGGGTGCGGCCCGGCGAGAAGGTCCCGGTGGACGGCGTCGTCGTCGAGGGCGCCTCGTCGGTGGACGAGTCGATGATCACTGGCGAGCCGATCCCCGTCGAGAAGGCCGCGGGAAGCCAGGTCACGGGCGCCACCGTGAACGCGACCGGTACCTTCGTGATGCGCGCCGAGCGAGTCGGCGCCGATACGCTCCTCGCGCACATCGTGGCGCTGGTGTCGCAGGCCCAGCGCTCGCGGGCGCCGATCCAGCGCGTCGCCGATCGCGTCGCGGCGGCGTTCGTGCCGGCCGTCGTCGCGGTCTCGGTCCTGACCTTCGCTGCCTGGGCGCTGCTCGGCCCCGAGCCGCGGCTAGCCCACGCCATCGTCAACGCCGTCGCTGTGCTGATCATCGCGTGCCCGTGCGCACTGGGCCTCGCCACCCCGATGTCGATCATGGTGGGCGTCGGCCGCGGAGCGCGTGCGGGCGTGCTGATCCGGGACGCCGAGGCGCTCGAGGCGTTTGCCTCCGTGGACACGCTCGTGGTGGACAAGACCGGCACGCTCACCGACGGGAAACCCCGCCTGACCGCGGTCGTGCCCGCGCCCGGCGTCGGCGAGGACGAACTGTTGAGCCTGGCCGCCAGCCTCGAGAAGGGGTCTGAGCACCCGCTCGCCTCCGCGGTCGTGGCCGAGGCCGCAGCGCGCGGCGTGACGATCCAGGGTTCGGCCGGGTTTCGAGCCCTTCCTGGTAAGGGTGTTACTGCATCGGTGTCAGGGCGGCCTGCCGCGCTGGGCAACGAGAGGCTCCTCGCCGAGCTCGGCCTCCCGCCCGGCCACCTGGCAGCTCAAGCCGACACGCTGCGCGCCGAAGGTCGAACGGTGGTCTTTGTGGCGGCGGACGGCCGGGTTCAGGGGCTGCTCGGCGTGGCCGATTCCATCAAAGCGACGACACCGGAGGCAATCCGCGCGCTGCACCGCGCCGGCCTGCGCGTCGTGATGCTCACCGGCGACAGCCGGACCTCCGCACAGGCGGTCGCGCGTTCCCTTGGCATCGACGAGGTCGAGGCGGAGGTCTCCCCCGAGGGCAAGAGTGCGGTCGTCGAGCGCCTGCAATCGCAGGGGCGCCGCGTGGCGATGGCCGGCGACGGGATCAACGACGCGCCCGCGCTCGCCGCGGCCGACGTCGGTATCGCGATGGGGACCGGCACCGACGTCGCCATGGAGTCGGCTGGGATCACTCTCGTCAAGGGCGACCTGATGGGACTCGCCCGCGCCCGGACGCTCTCGCGCGCGACCATGCGCAATATTCGCCAGAACCTCGCCTGGGCGTTCGGCTACAACTTTCTGGGCGTCCCGATCGCTGCCGGGGTGCTCTACCCGTTCTTCGGCCTGCTGCTCTCGCCGATGATCGCCGCCGCGGCGATGAGCTTTTCCTCTGTTTCGGTGATCACCAACGCCCTGAGGCTGCGCAACCTTAGGCTCTGATCGCCTCGCCACCTGGGCTTCCTTCTTCACTTCGTGAGGTCTTTCTTCTTGCCCCGCGGGCTCGGAGAGGTCGCTCGGGTCGCGCATCGAGTGCAGCCCTCTGACCCGCCTCCACGTGCGACCGAGCAGGCACAGACCGGCGTGCAGACCCTCGCTGTTCCCCTCCCTCGCATGAGACACGCTCGGTCGGGGCCAGCGTTTCCACCCGCCGGTCTGGCTGCTCGGTGCCCGAACGCTCCGGCGAGATATCTCCCACGCCCCCGGGGCGGACTTGCCCCCACCCTCCCAGCGCGCGGAAGCCCTGCTGATCCTCTTCGCCTAACCGGGTCGGTGACTCGAAAGCACTGACTTCCCGCACAGCGGGCGGGGGGTCTTTAACCCCGCCCATCGGGTGAAGCGGTCGGCGAACTGAGGGCGCGGCGTTCACTGCCCAGACGCCGACTGTAAGGACTCCGAGAAGTGCGGGGGTGGGGGCTAAACCCGCCCATCGGGCGTAGGCGAGTCTCGACGCCGCATGCGACCGAGGGCTGCGCTCGATGCGCAGCCAGAGTGACTCGCCGGAGCCCGAGGGGCAAGAAGAACAACCTCCACGCAGTGGGTCAGCAGAACAGAGAGTGGCCGTGGGTAGCGAGGGCGCAGGCAGTATGATCCGTCGGAAAGGGGAATCTGGTGCTGCACATCTTCGTCGACGCCGACGCCTGCCCCGTGAAGGACGAGGTCTACCGGGTAGCCGCGCGCTACGGCCTCGACGTCACGCTCGTGGCCGCTTCGTGGATGCGGACACCCGACAACTCGAAGGTCGATCTCAAGGTCGTCGGGGGAGGGATCGACGTGGCCGACAACTGGATCGTCGAGCACGCCGAGGCGGGCGACATTGTGATCACTGCGGACATCCCTCTCGCCGCACGCTGCCTCGCCCTGGGAGCGACCGTCCTCGGCTACGCGGGCCCGCCGCTCACCGCCGGCAACATCGGCGCCGCTCTCGCCACGCGCGGCCTGCTCTCGGAGCTGCGCGAGTCGGGAGAGATGAGCGGCGGCCCGCCGCCGTTCGCCAAGCGCGACCGCTCCGCCTTCCTCCAGCGCCTCGACGAATCGATCAACGCCATCCGCCGCTGGCGGCGCCCCTAGCGAGCCTGCCCCGAGTTCGGATCGACCATCAACGAAGATTCATCCACCGCTTCGAAGTCGCTGCCGTGGACCTGGTTCAGGACGTGCAACTCGTCGTTGTTCCAGCGCTCGTCGGGGGCGCCCGAGATGTACCAGTTGGAGCCGTTGTCGGCGACGAACATCCCGTAGAACTTGAGCGCGACGAGGATCACCTGCACGCTTCTCGGGAAGGACGAGACGTTGAAGCTAGGTTTGAGGCGGAACCGCTGGCCCATCGGCGGGTACGCCGCGTTCGTGCTGGCGGAGGCCTGGTGGCGCGCCGGCCAGATGAAGGCGTTGCGCGTGTGGACGACGGTGAACCGGAGCGCGTGCCGGATCGTCCCCGTTGCCACCTCGTCGTAGCGGACCAGGCCGGGCAGGATCGGCAGCCCGGCGGCGTCCGCGGAGGTCCAGGTCGCCGGGCGCAGTGCGTTCGAGCTCAGGTCGAAGATCGCGCCCGACCCCGCGCTCCAGCTGCCGTTGGACTGCGGGTATGCGGCGTACAGCTCGTACAGCGTGCAGTGGCCGCTGTCCACCAGGAGCACATGGCGGTCGCCGTCGCTCTGCGGTCCGCCCTCGATGGGCGGACCGGGCGGGATCGGGTACGGCCCAGGATCGCTCTCGTCGTCGTAGTCGAAGGTCACGGACACGGGCGGTTGGCTGCCGGGCACGACCGCGTACGGGATCCCGATCGGCCCGCCGTCCCAGGTGCCCGAGCCGAAATCGGGGTGAAGGCCGGTAGCGGGCCCGATCGAGGCGATGTAGTCGGCGGAGCGCGGGTCCACCGGCAGCAGGTCCACGCGGGCGTTCCAGACGTTGTTCGCGGGGAAGATCGGGCAGCCTGCGATCGACGGACTGCTCGTGGGGGGGTTGACGCGCTGGAGGTGGCGGCGCGCGCGCCGCTGAGCCGCGGGCGCGTCACCCGGTGGGGATGCCAGCGCCAAACCGAGGGAAACGAACGAGAGCAGAAGCCCCATCAGGATACCGGCGTGGCGGAGTGAAGACCTTCGGCGGGCGGGCACCATGACTCCGATCTCATTGATTTCTAACATAATGCGCATCGCGCCAGTGTGTCCATGGTCACAGCCATGCTGCTACGAAGTGACGCAGATTACTGGAATTTGCACGTGCCGGAATTTTAGTTGTGTATACTCATGTTGTGCGAGTGTGCCGGAGAGGGCGGCTGCCGGCACGGTCCGGAGAACACGCGAGCCACCCAGGGAGCGACCGAGTGACCACAACCCTTTCCCTTCCCGTAATTCCGCTTCGACAGGCGGTGCTGTTCCCCGGCGTGACGGTCCCGATCGCCGCCGGTCGGCCGGGCACCCTCGCGGCCATCGAGGCCGCGCTCTCCGGGCCCGAGCGGGTTGCGTTCGTCTCCGCCCAGCGCGAGGACGTGGACACCGCGACGCCAGAAATCCTCCACACGATCGGAACGATCGCCAGGATCGTGCAGGTGCAGCGCGGCCCCTCCGGGATGCAGCTGGTGCTCCACGGCGAGCGCCGAGCGATCGCGCTGCGCATCATGCAGCACGACGATCACCTCGTGGCGACCGTGCGCGACGCGGAGGAAATGCCGCCGCTCGATGCGCAGGCGCCGACGTACGTGGCGCTGGTCCGTGAGCTGCGCGAGCGAGCCGTAGAGCTGGGCGGCAAGGCGGGCCTCCCGCGCGAGGCGATCCAGCGCTTTCTCGCCGAGGTTTCCGACCCCGGTCAGTTCGCGGACGTCGTCGCCACCCACCTCGACCTCTCTGTCGCCGACCGCCAGGCGCTCCTCGAGACACTCTCCGTCGAGGAAAGGCTTCGGCGGGTGCTGCTCCTGATCCAACGCCAGCTCGCGGTGCTCGACGCCCAGGAGGACATCAAGTCGAAGGTCCAGGAAGAGCTGGGCGGGCGCCAGAGGGAGTTCTACCTGCGCGAGCAGCTCAAAGCGATTCAGAAGGAGCTCGGAGAAGGCGACAAGGGGAACGATCTCGACGCGCTGCGCGAGAAGCTCGCCGCCCTGCCGTTGCCCGAAGCCGCGCGAAAAGAAGTGGACCGCGAGCTGTCACGCCTGGAGCGCACGTCGGGCGAGTCCATGGAGGCGCAGGTCATCCGCACCTACCTCGAGACGATCGCCGAGCTACCGTGGGGAACGCGCAGCGAGGAGAAGCTCGACCTGACCCACGCCGCCGAGGTGCTCGAGCGAGATCACTTCGGCCTCGGTGACGTGAAGGACCGAATCCTCGAGTTCCTCGCAGTGCGCGCGCTGCGCCGGAAAGGCGAAGCGGCCGAAGAAGGCACTCCTGTCGCGGGCGCCGCGAGCAAGGGCCGCGCGCCGATCATGCTTTTCGTGGGCCCGCCGGGCGTCGGCAAGACCTCCGTCGCGCGCTCGATTGCCGCGGCGATGGGGCGCGAGTACGTGCGCATCTCCTTGGGCGGGGTGCGCGACGAAGCCGACATCCGTGGCCACCGGCGGACGTACGTCGGCGCGATGCCCGGTCGCATCATCCAGGGAATGAAGCAGGCCGGTACGGCCAACCCGGTGTTCCTACTCGACGAGGTGGACAAGCTAGGCGTGTCGTACCAGGGCGACCCGTCCGCTGCGCTGCTGGAGGTGCTGGACCCCGCGCAGAACGACACGTTCACCGATCACTACCTCGGCGTGCCGTTCGACCTGTCCGAGGTGCTGTTCATCGCGACCGCGAACTTCATCCAGAGCATCCCAGGTCCGCTACTGGACCGCATGGAGGTGGTCGAGTTCTCCGGCTACACGGAAGGGGAGAAGCTCCAGATCGCCCGTCGCTTCCTGCTTCCCCGGCAGCTCTCCGAGGCAGGTCTCGCGGATGGCCAGCTCACGGTGACCGACGAGGCGCTCGCGGCTACCATCACCGGCTACACCCGCGAGGCAGGGGTGCGCCAGCTCGAGCGCGAGATAGGCCGACTGGCCCGCAAGGTGGCGCGCCGACTCGCGGCGGGTGAGATCGAGAGCGCGACGCTCGACGCCGGCGAGGTCGGCCGGCTTCTCGGCCGCCCGAAGGTCCACCCAGAACACGCCGCCGCCGCGGACCAGGTCGGCGTCGCCACGGGGATGTACTACACGCCGGTCGGCGGCGACATCATGTTCGTCGAGGCCTCCACGATGCGGGGCAAGGGCGAGCTGGTGCTCACGGGGCAGCTCGGTGATGTGATGAAGGAGTCGGCAAGGGCAGCGTGGAGCTATGCCCGCGCCCACGCCGAGGAGCTCGGGATCGACGAAGGGGCGTTCGAGCGCGACGTGCACATTCACGTTCCGGCGGGCGCGATCCCCAAGGACGGCCCGTCGGCCGGAGTCACGATGTCGGTCGCACTGGTCTCGGCCCTGGCCTGTCGCCCCTCCAAGTACGACCTCGCGATGACGGGGGAGATCACGCTCTCCGGCAGGGTGCTCCCGATCGGGGGCGTGAAGGAGAAGGTGCTCGGCGCGGTGCGCGCTGGGATCACCACGATCCTGCTGCCGAAGGCCAACGAACCCGACCTCGCGGACCTCCCGGCCGACGTGCGACAGCGTCTCACGGTTCTGAGCGTGGACCACCTCGACGAGGTGCTGGCGCTCGCGCTGCGGGGAGCCTCCCTCCACGAGGGACGTCTCACCTTCGCCGAGGCCGGCGGCGCCGGCCGCTCCGCGTCAGACACGGCGCACTGATCCCCGCGCGCCCGCGCCGACCTCCGGGACGCGACGGTCGCCGGTGACCCCGCGGGCGGTTCCGGCCGGGGACTTGTGACCCCTGGGCGCTACAATTGGGCGAGGAACCCCGGCAGGGAGCAAGGAACAGGCCGGCACCGGGATCGGGTCCAGTCGCTTCCAGGGGGAGGGCGCGTGGCCACGCCGCTCGAGCGGCTGCAGGGCAAGTACGAGATCCTCCAGAAGCTGAGCGAGGGGGGGATGGGCGCCGTGTACAAGGTGCGCCACCGCCTCCTCGACGAAGTCCGCGTCATCAAGGTCGTCCGTCCCCAACTCGAAGGGAAGCAGGAGATGCGGGACCGCTTCTTCCGTGAGGCCCGCATCGCTATCCACCTCCGGCACGCCAACATCGCACAACTCTACGATTTCACCATCGACGACGACGGCGTGGCCTTCATCGTGCAAGAGTTCATCGACGGCATCACGCTCGTCACGCTGCTCGAGCGCATGAACCCGCCGCCGCTCGCCTTGACGCTGGAGATCATCGGCCAGTCGCTTGATGCCCTCGGATACCTCCACAGGAAGAAATTCGTTCACCGCGACGTCTCTCCCGACAACCTCATGCTCACCCGCGACGAGGACAACAGGCCGCGCGTCAAGCTCATTGACCTCGGGATCGCGAAGGCGCTCACATCGAAGAGCAGCCTCACCACGGCCGGGGAGTTCGTGGGCAAGGCCCGCTATGCGTCGCCCGAGCAGTTCCGAAGCACCGAAGGGGCCTCCGTCGACGCTCGCAGCGACCTCTATTCGCTCGGGGCCGTGATGTACGAACTGCTGACCGGAGTGAGCCCCGTGACGGGCGACACGATACCCTCGCTGATCGGGGCCCACCTCTTCGAGCCCCCGCTCCCATTCGCAAAGTCCGACCCCAAGGGACGGGTGCCCGCGGAGCTCCGGGAGATCGTGCTTCGATGCCTGGCCAAGCGTCCCGAGGAGCGGTTCCGGAGCGCCGAGGAGCTCGGCGAGGAGCTCACCGAGCTTCGGAAGACGTATCCCTTTGCGGCCCCTGACCTCGAAAAGGCGCTCGCCTTGCCATCAGACGCCACTGTTCCGATTCCGAGGGTGAAACCCGGCTCCACACAGGATCGTCTGGACAGGCAGTTCAGATTTGGCGTCACGCCTGGCGCAGGAGCGCCCGACGCGGCGCCCGCGGAGAGCCACCCGACGCCGCGCCGAAAGACCAAGGCAACGACCGACCGCGCCTGGCGACCCACGCCCCTGCAACCCGACCCGGCCGAGGGAGCGCAGCAGATCGCCGTGCTGCTGGCCGGTGCCTCGAAGCTCATCGAGCAGGGGCAGATCCAGGAAGCCAAACTGCAGCTGGCAGCGGTTGTGCGACTCGACCCCGCCAACGAGCCCGCGCAGCGCCTTCAGGCGGAGGTCGAGGGCATTCTCGCCGCCCAGGCGAAGGAGCATAGGTGCGCAGCCGCCGAGCAGGAGGTGGAGGCGCACCTGCTCGCCGGCCGACTCGCCGAGGCGCGCGAATGGCTCGAGGAGGCGGTGGCCGAGCTCGGCGAGAGCGACTCCTTCCGAGCCCTTGGGGCGAGAATCGAGAGCGAGATCGAGCGCGACCAGCAGGCCAGAGTGGCGGGGCTGCTCGGCCAGGCCAGGGCAGCGGTGGAGGAGTCTCGTTTCGACGACGGGATCGCACTCCTGGAAGAGGCGGCGCGCATCAAGCCGGACGATCTCCTGGTGCGAGAGGTCCTCGAGACAACCCGGGCCGTCCGCGAGGGGCGCGAGGAGGAAGAGCGAGCGGTGCGTGCCGTGACCGCGACCCTCGCCACGGTGGACGAACTCCTCGCGGAGCATGGCTTCCGACAGGCGCTCGAGCGGCTCGACACGGCGACCGAGGAGCTCGGCGACCGGAAGGAGCTGCGGGAGGCGCGGTCCCGCGTCGAGCAGGCACGGGAGGAGCACCGCCGCCGCGAGGTGGTCGTCGACCTGGTGGAGCGGGCCAACGCCCTGGCCGAAGACCAGGATTTCGCCGGGGCAATCGAGCTCGTCGGCAAGGCCCGCTCGGTGGGCGTGGCCGATCCGGAATTGGTGCGTACCATCTCCGAGACGGAAGAGGCGGTCGTGCGATTGGAACAGGAGCATCGCCGCCGGGTGGTCGCCGAGCTCCTGGAGAGCGCCCTGGCCCGTTCTGCCGAGAAGAACTTCACTGCGGCCCTCGCGCTGGTGCAGAGGGCCCACGCGGTGGGCGTCACCGATCCAGACCTACTGCGGATCCTCTCCGACAGCGAGAGCGCAATCAAGCGCCAGGAGGCGGAGGAGCGCCGTCAGGCGGTCGCGGAGCGTATCCAGCGCGCCCGCACTCTGCTCGCGCAGAGGGAGCTCGCCGGGGCGCTCGGAGTGCTGCGGGAAGCGCGAGACATCGACCCCGAGGATCATGAGGTCGGCGGCCTCATGGCCGACACGCAGGCCGCGCTGGAGCGCCAAGAGGAGGAACGGCGGCGCCTTCAAAAACTCACCGCCGCGGCGGGACAGATCGAGGCCTTCATGGAGGAGGGCGCCCTCCGCGAGGCCGAACGCGCCCTGGGGGTGGCTGAGAAGCTCTTCCCCGGGGATCCCACATTCGCGACGCTGCGGCTGAGCTGTGAGGAGTTGGCCGAAAAGCGGCGCGAGGACACACTCGCGGAGTTGCGCCTCGACGCCGAGGCGCTGGCGGGGTCCGGCAAGCACGAACAGGCGATCAATCTCGTCCAGGATGCGGCTGCGGCCGATCCGGGCAACCGAAAGCTGTCGCGCTTGCTGGAGGAGACACGGCGGAGGGCGGCAGAAGGGGCCATCGAGGCCGGCCTCATGCGGGGCGACCTTCGGGAAGCCGAGCGTGCCCTCATCCTGGCGGAGCGACTGTATGGCCTGCACAAGCCCCTGCGCGCCCTTCGCCAACGGCTCGAGGAATTGAAGGCAGCAGATCTTGACCGCACGATTTCGTGAGGGTTGTCAGCGGCCCACGGTGAGCGCCAGCAGGAACTGGCCCAGGTAGTAAGCGGGGAGCCCCCACACGCGGCTGGCGAATGTCCTCGTCACCAGGCGGTCTCGCGCCACCGCGAAATCCGACAGGTAGAAAAGGACTGCGCCGGCCGTCACGATCCAGGGTCCACGACCCGCTGTCGTGACAGCCACGGCGCCCCACACCATGACCGTGATCACCGCGACGTAGACGAGGACCGGGGCACGCAGACGTCCCAGGTGCGGCGCGAGCCACAGCGCAACCGCCGCGCTCACCACCAACGGCGGCAGCACCAAGGCAACCGGCCAGGCGCGAAGAGGCAGCCGCACTGAGAACGCCAAGACGTATGCGACGTGCCCGCACAGGAAGCTCCCGAGACCAAGAGGAAAGCCCCGCGGAAGGGCGAGCAGAAGATCGCCGGCCAGGCACAGCACGAGCGCAGCCAGAACCCACCGGTCGTATGGGACCGACAGGTCGGCGCGGAGCAGTGCGACAATCACGAACCCGGCGGACGCGGCGGCTTTCGCGACGACTCCGTGCGCACGATGCTCGTGAAGCTGGGCCGCCACGAGCGAGGCGACCGCACCGGCCGCCACGGCAATGACCACAACAACGGCTGTCATCGCGTCGCCACGCCCACGCACGGACTCAGCCCGCGCGGGCATCGCGCACCGGCTAGGGCCCCGTCCTCGACCACGACACGACCCCGAAGGAGAACCCGGCAAACGTTCAGTGTGGTCGTGCGACCGGGGTACGTCTCGTAGGCGGCCGCGAGGGTCGAGACGACCGGGTGCGGCAGGCCGTTCGGGTCCAACAGCACGAGGTCCGCGTCGGAACCGACCGCGATTGCGCCCTTCTTCGGGTACACGCCGAGGAGCTTCGCGGGGTTCGCCGCAAGGCGCAGCGCCAGCTCGCCCAGGGGCCTGTGGTGCCGCTTCACCAGCAGCTCGAACAGCACGGGGACGAGCGCTCCGATTCCGGCCAAACCCTTCGGTACCGCGCGGATGTCATCGCGCCGCGCATCCTTGTCGGCGCGCGTGAACGCGCAGTGGTCAGTGGCGAAGAGGTCGAAGGAGCCGGCGCTGGCATCGGCCTCGAGGCGAACCCGCGTGGTCTCGCCGCGCAGTGGCGGTGTGCACAGGTACCGGTGTCCATGACCTTCAGCGAGCACGGCGTCGCTGAACCGCAGGTAGTGGGGCGCGGTCTCGCAGGTGACGGCGATGCGGCCGCGCGCGGCCGCGATGCGCGCGAGCGCGTCCGCCGTCGACACGTGCACGATGTGCACCCCGCACCCCGTCCGCGCCGCGAGTTCCAGGGTGCGCTCCACAGCGACGACCTCGGCGAGTTCGGGCCGCAGTGCGGCGTACGTGCGAGGGTCGGAGAAATCCAGACCCGAGGCGTCCATCGTGGCGAGCGCCCCGTCGTCCTCGCAGTGAACGAGCAGTCGCGCGCCGAGCGACGCCAGCCGCTCCATCACGACGCCGAACCGGTCGTACGAGGTAAACAATCCGCTCTCGCGGTAGGTCGTGTAGAGCTTGAAGGTCGTGAACCCCGCGGACACCAGGCCCTCGACCTCGGCCCAGTCCCACGGCCACACCGTCGGCGTCAGGTGGAAGGCGACGTCGCAATGGCTGCGCTCGTGTGCCCGCGCCCGGCAACGCTCGACGGCATCGGTCAGCGTCTCGCCGGGCCGCTGGGTCACGAACCCGGCAACGGTGGTGACCCCGGTGCGCACCGCCAACTCGGACGCGGTCGGGAAGGTGTCGGCCACCTCTCGCTGCCCGACGGTGTCGTCGACGTGGACGTGGACGTCGATCATCCCCGGGAGGACGTGCAGCCCTGCTGCGTCGATCACCTGCTCGTGGGGGCCGGGGGCCAGGGCGCCGATCTCGACGATCGCCTCCCCACGAACGCGAATATCGGCCCGTCGCGCGCCGGACGGCGTCCACACCGTGCCCCCCTGCACCAGGATCCCCTCGATGCGGTGTCCGGCGCCCGGTGCTCGGTGCGCGGCCTTCAAAACCGCTCCCACAGCGCCCTCGCCCGCTCGCGCGCGCGCGCCGCGATCTGCGCCTCGTCGAGATCCAGCTCGAGATCTCCGCCCGCCATCAGGACCTTGCCGCCGACGACCGTGGTGTCCACGTTCGCCTGCGACAGGCCGAACACCAGGTGGGGGAGGACGGTCGTGTCGTCGAGCGGCGTCGGTGGGTCGTAGTCGAAGACGGCAATGTCAGCCGCGCCGCCCTCGCGCAGATCCCCGAGACCGAGGCCGGGCCAGAGCCGTTCGGCGATGGTGGCGTTGCCGACCGTCAGCAACGAGGCGGTCTCAAGGAAGCCTGCGGAAGGGTTCGCGGCCGCAAGGTGGCGGGCG
Organism: Terriglobia bacterium; assembly: GCA_020073245.1. Classification (GTDB taxonomy): domain Bacteria; phylum Acidobacteriota; class Thermoanaerobaculia; order Thermoanaerobaculales; family Thermoanaerobaculaceae; genus RBG-13-68-16. Next base: position 361,077 of record JAIQFQ010000001.1, read on the forward strand.
AACAGGGCGGCCCGCAGCTCCTCCAGCATATCGGTCGTCATCGCGTCAGTCCCGAGTCCAACCAGCACGCCATTCGCGAGCATTGCGGGCACGTCCGCCACGCCCACGGCGTTGTTCATGTTGGACTGCGGGTTGTGGACGACCGCGGTGCCGGTCTCCGCGAGCCGCTCCATCTCGCGGTCGTCGACGTGCACGCAGTGCGCGGCGATCGACCCGGGCCCGAGGATCCCGAACCGGTGGAGACGCTCGACCACGCGCGTCCCGTGCTCGCGGACGCTGTGCTCCTGGTCGGAAGCCGCCTCGGCGACGTGCAGGTGAAAGCCGACCTCGAGGTCGCGGGCCGCGGCGGTGGCGCTCTCGAGCGTCGCATCGGAGAGCGTGAACGCCGCGTGCAGGCCGAACAGCGCGCGGAGCCTCTCGCTGCGCTCGCTCCGGCAACGCCCGATGAACTCCGCGTTCTCGGCGATCCCCTCCCGGGCGACCTCGGCGCCGTCGCGGTCGGACACCTCGTAGCACAGGCAAGCGCGCAGGCCGATTCGCGCGACCGCGTCGGCGAGGACATCGAGCGAGCCCCTTACGGCGCGGGGGCTCGCATGGTGGTCCACCAGCGTCGTCGAGCCGTGCCGGATCGCGTCGATGAGCGCCACCTCCGCCGAGACGCGGCAGTCCTCCAGTGTGAGCTGACGGTCGAGCCGCCACCACAGGTGCTCGAGCACCTCCCGAAAGCTCGCGGACGGCGCGGCCTTGCCGAGCCCGCGCACGAGCGTTGAATAGAAGTGTGTGTGCGCGTTGACGAGCCCGGGGAGCACAACCATGCCGCTCGCGTCGAGCCTGCGGGCACCGTCCGGGCGGGCCTCGCCGTGCGGAGCGATGCGTGCGACCCGCCCCTTCTCGCACACCACGTCGTGCCGGTGCAACACCCTCGGCGTCTTGCCAAACGTGACGACGGTTCCGTTGGAGATCACCAGCCGGCTCACGCCGTACTCCCTCCCTCTCGAACCACGATCCACGACCAACGATCCACGGCGCCTACGCCTCGACGAGGGCGGCAGCCTCTTCCGCGGTGCGGTCGCGCATCGTGAGCGCACCGGGGAAGCACATCAGCGTGCAGAAGGAGCAACCCACGCAGCGAGCCGCCTCGGTGCGCGGGACCTTCTCGTCGTCGAGCGAGATGGCGAGGTAGGGACAGCGCGTGCAGTTGCCGCAATGGACGCACAGCTCGGGGTCCACTTGCGAGATCTGCTTGACCGACGACAGATCCATGAACTCCGTGACCGGTCGCGGCAGCGCCCGACCGATCAGTTCTTCCACCGAGCGCAGGCGGTGCGCCTCGAGAAGGTGCGAGAGCCCCGAGTGCAGCTCGTCGACGATCCCGTACCCGCACTTCATGACCGTTGAACAGAACTGCACGGTGCGCGCCCCCAGGGCCAGGAAGTTGGCGGCCGCCCGGTAGTCCATCGGGCCGCCGTTCCCCGACACGACCACCCCGAGATCGGCGACCTTCGCGAGAGTGAAATTGGAGATCGGCGTCACGCCGGCGCCGCTCATCCCGACGACGATCCCCTCGTCCCACCGCTCCCTGCTTCCCTGTCGGAATGCGAGGGTCGGGAACGTGTTGGCGAGCGTGACACCGGCCCTCGCGTCCGGCCGGCCCGCCAGCACGCGTCGGATCGCCACCATGATGGGCACGATCGACGTCACCGCCGCGGTGAGCTTGAACAGCTTGGGCACCGACGGGTCGCCGGCCCCTAGCACCCATTCCACGATCTTCGCGGTGAGCTCGGCGTCCTGGGAGACGATGTCGCCCCTGGTGCCGTCGCCTCCCTGAGGGCACGACAGCGAGTACTCGACGCCGCAAACGCCGGCCGCCTCAAGTTTGCGCGTGTTGGACCCCCACGCGGCCCGGTCGGTCTCGTCGCGACCGCTCACGGGTCCGCCGGTCGAGGCGAGCGTCAGCCTGTCAGGGAACTCCCGCCGGAGGCGCTCCACCTCCCGGCACACCCGGTCGAGCGCATGACCCGATACGTTGTCGCAGTTCCCGAACGTCGTTTGGTCGAACGCCACCATATAACGCGAGGGGATGTGGATCGGGACACCGTCGAACGCGGTCTTCATCACGCCGCCGGCCCACCCCGCCTCGTACGCCTTCCGCATCTGGTCGTAGCCGTCGGTCGGTGGCGCCGCCGAAAGCAGGAACGGCGAGGCGATCGGCTGTCCGAAAAATTCAGCGTCGAGGGGCACCGGCAAACGGCGAAAGCCGGGGAGGATCGCGAAGCTCTTGACCTTCTCTCGAGGAGAGGCGTGGTCGGTGGCCGGTGGCCGGTGGTCGGAGGAACCGAACCCAACGCTGACGTCATGCCCCAGGAAACTGAGGACTTCGAGCGCCACGTTCTTACCGGCGGCCACCGCTTCGACCACCGTCGTCGGGCCGTTCACGGCGTCGCCGGCGAGAAACACGCGCGGGGTTCGGGCCGGCGCCGTGACCGCTCGCGCCCCGATCGCAACGACCACCGTGTCGAGGCCGGTGCGGGTCTGCTCGCTGCCCCGTGTGTCCTGCACCCGGCTCGGGTGGAAGGCCTCACCCGTGGGTAGCGAGACCTTCCGCGTCACGAGCCCGGCGATTCTGGCGCCCTCGGTGACGACCTCAATGACCCGCGTCCGCCCCGAAACGTGAACGCCCGCGCGCAGCAGCCCCTCTCGTTCCCTCGCTGTGAGCGGCATCTCGGAGAGCGACTCGAGGGCGAACAGCTCGATGTGTGACGCGCCCGCGGCGGCCGCAGTCTCGGCGCAGTCCGCCGCCACCGCCCCACCGCCGACTACCGCAACGCGCGCGCCGGCAAGGCTGAGCTGCCCCGGTTCGGCCAGGAAGTCGGTCCACGCGATGGCCCGCTCCTCCCCGGGGATTCCGAGGCGGATCGGATCGGCGAGGCCTGTCGCCACCACCACGGCGTCGAAGCCATCCGCCAACAACCCCGAGGGGTCGGCGACGGTTCGAGGCGTGACCGTTACCGTTCCGAGAGCCACCACGAACGCGAGGTCGGCTTCGAGCACGTCGGCCTCCATGCGGAACGGGGGGATGAGCCCGGCCATCCCGCCTGCACGTCGCCGCTCGAAGACGTCCACTTTGCACCCGGCCTGGGCGAGCACAGCGGCCGCACCGTACCCGGCGGGCCCGCCTCCGACGACCGCGACCCGGGCGCCGCTCACCGGCGGTCGGGCGAACTCGGGCATTACGCCGAGCGCTCTGGCCCTCGCGATGATCGCGGCCTGCACCGCCGGGATTTCCACGGGCCTGTCGAACATGGCGCGAGCGCACGCGGCCATGCAATGCGTCTCGGGACACACCGCGCCGCACACGCCGCCCAGTGGGTTGGCCGCCATGATCATTCCCGCCGCGCGCCTGAAATCCTGCGGTTCGCCGACACCGACGGCCATGATGAAGTCGGCCGGAGAGCAGTCAGCCGGGCAGGCGGTCTTGCACGGCTTCTCGCTGCAGTACTCGCACCGGGCGATTTCTGCGGCCAGCTGTGCATCACTCAGGAACAAGGGGTTCTTAGCCGTCACGCACCCCCCCTGACCAACGAGACTAGCACAGCTCCAGCAACCAGAAGAGAAAACTCGAGATTGGATCCAGTGCCGAGAATCCGCAGGCGAGGTCACACCAAACCCGATACAATGCGCCCGGGAGCGATCACGTGAGCGACGACACGAGCAAAATGGCACGGGAGCACGCGGTGCAGCGCTGCCGGGAGCGGGGCATCGTGATCCCCACGATCGCCGAGATGCGCCAGCCGACCACGGTCCCCTCGGCGATTCGGCGAAAGCTGCCAGAGGTGGACATGCAGGCCGTGGACCCGGTCAACCTCTTCCGCATCACCTGGCACAACGACCCGGCCACCGGCGGCTTTGGTCCGGTCAACGCCCTCGAGATCCCAGCTGCGCTCACGGGCGTGCGGGCACGGATCGTGGGCCTGGTGGGCAAGCACTTTCCCACCGGCGCTCACAAGGTCGGGGCGGCGTTCGGGTGCCTGGTGCCACGCTTGGTGGCCGGCGAGTTCGACCCCACGACCCAGAAGGCCGTCTGGCCCTCCACCGGCAACTACTGCCGCGGCGGGGCGTTCGATTCGGCGCTGCTCGGGTGCAAGGCGGTCGCGATCCTCCCGGAGGGAATGAGCCGCGAGCGGTTCGACTGGCTGGCCTCGATCGGGGCCGAGATCATTGCGACACCGGGATGCGAGTCGAACGTCAAGGAGATCTTCGACGCCTGCTGGGATATCCGGAAGAACCAGCCGCTGGCCGTGATCTTCAACCAGTTCGAGGAGTTCGGGAACTACCTCTGGCACTACGGCGTCACCGGGCCGGCCGCCGAGGAGGCGTTCCACGCCCTCGCCGGGCCGCGAGCGCGCCTGGCCGCATGGGTGGGCGCCACCGGGTCGGCCGGCACGCTGGCCGCCGGAGACTACCTCAAGGACGTTGCCCCCGGTTGCACGATCACGGTGGCGGAGGCGTTGCAGTGTCCAACGCTCCTCGCGACCGGCTTCGGGAACCACCGCATCGAGGGGATCGGCGACAAGCACGTCCCCTGGATCCACAACGCGCGCAACACCGACCTGGTGGCCGCCATCGACGACGAGGCGACGATGCGCCTGCTGCGGGTCTTCAACGAGCGCGCCGGGCGCGAGGCGCTGTTGCGCCGAGGGGTCCCGTACGACCTCGTGAACCAACTCCCGCTGCTCGGGATCTCGTCGATCTGCAACCTGCTCGCGGCGATCAAGACGGCGCGCCACTTCGAGCTCGACGGCTCCGACTTCGTGCTCACGTGTTTCACCGATTCCGCGGCGCTCTATCAGACCCGCCTCGCGGAGCTCACGGCCGAGCGCGGCGAGTACACCGACCGCCAGGCCGAGGCGGACATCGAGCGATTCCTCTGTGGTGCCACAACCGATCACCTGAAGGAGCTCACCTACCCCGACCGCAAGGCCCTGCACAACCTCAAGTACTTCACCTGGGTCGAGCAGCAGGGCAAGACGGTCAAGGAGCTCGACGCCCTCTGGAGCCCGGGGTTCTGGCGCGACCTGCAGGCCCAGCTCCCCGGGTGGGACGCCGCCATCGAGACGTTCAATCGCGACACCGGCGTGTCGGCCGAGCCGAGTGAGAGAAGATAGCGGCAGCGTTTGCAGCCGCCCGCCGGGGGCGGGAACAATGCCCGTTTCCGGGCCGAGGATCGAGCGATGACCGCAGAGGGACGCGCCGCCCTCGCCCAGGCGCACGGCCGTGAGAGCGAGATCGTGCGCTTCCTCCGCGACCTGATCGCGATCCCGGCCACGAGTGGCCGCGAGAAGGAACGGTGCGAGCGCATCCAGCAGGAGTACGAGGCTCTCGGCTTTGAGGGCGTTCGCTTCGACCGCCTCGGAAGTGTGGTCGCCTCCATTGGCAACGGCCCGTTCACGGTCATGATGGACGGCCACACCGATTGCGTGGGCGTCGGCGATCCGTCGGTCTGGCTGCATGACCCATTCGAGGGCAAGCTCGAGGACGGCAGGGTCTTCGGTCGCGGCGCGGTGGACGAACTGCCGGCGGTCGCCTGCATGGCGTACGGCGTCAGGATCCTGGCCGAGCGCGGTCTGCCCGAGGGGGTGCGGCTCATCCTGGTGGCGTCAGTGATGGAGGAGGACTGCGACGGCTACGCGCTCATGCACCTGATCGAGCAGGAGGGCCTCCGTCCCAACGCCGTCGTGCTCGGGGAACCCACCAACCTCGGCGTGTACCGAGGGCACCGCGGGAGGATGGGGATCGAGGTCGTCGCCAGGGGTGTGGCTGCCCACGGAGCCTGTTGCGAGCGAGGCGTCAACGCCGTCTACAAGATGGCGCCGATCATCGCCGACATCGAATTGCTCAACAACCGCCTGCCAGAAGACCCGTTTCTGGGCAAGGGGACGGTGACGGTCTCGTGGGTGGACTGCGCATCCCCGTCATTCAACGCCGTGCCTGATGCCGCGCGCATCGTGCTCGACCGGCGGCTCACTGCCGGCGAGAGCCCGGAGGACGCCCTCGCCCAGATCCGGGCGCTGTCCCACATCGGTGATGCCGAGGTGCGTGTGCTCCGATGGGAAGGCAGCTCGTGGACCGGGGTGCCGGTCTCACAGGAGCAGGCGTTCCCCGCCTGGATACTGGCCGAGGAGCACCCCGTCGTCGGCGGCGTCGCGGCTGCGGTCGAGGCGGTGCTCGGCCGTCCGCCCGCGATCTCGCTGTGGCCGTTCTCCACCAACGGGGTGGCAACCATGGGCCGACTGGGAATCCCCACCGTCGGCTTCGCCCCGGGGCGCGAGGAGCTCGCGCACACGACCGGCGAGTGGGTGGCCGTGGAGGATCTCGTCAAAGCTGCGGCGGCGTACTCCCTGATCCCGCAGTTCCTGGCCGCTCACAGGGACGTTGCGGGGTGATCGCCGTAGGCTCGACCATCTCGCGCGCGAGACACTTTCGCAAGAATGGACGTCGGCCGGCCCCAGCGGGATTTGCCTGTGTTCCGACTGCTGATAGAATCTCGTCCCGTGAATAGGTAGAACCCCATTCTCAGGATCAGGAGAGGAGCAAGAAACAATGAAGACCACAACGTTCAAGGGTCGCGACTTTCTCGCCGAGACGGACTGGAGCCGGGAAGACATCGAGACCATCCTCCACGTCGCCGAAGAGCTCAAGACCAAACGCGCGATCGGCCAGGCACACAACGACATCCTGCCAGGCAAGACGCTCTTCATGATCTTCTACAACCAGAGCCTTCGCACTCGGAACAGCTTCGAGGCCGGCATGACCCAACTCGGCGGTCACGCCCACTACCTCGACCCAAGCAAGATCTACACCCCGGCGATGGAGGGACAGGAGAAGGCATACTCCACCGAGCGCGTCTCCGACGTGGCGCGCACGCTCTCGCGCATGGGCGACGCGATCGCCATCCGCTGCTACGGCGATCCGGTGAAGTGGGAGTACGGCGGCGCGCACCGGATGCTGCGCGAGTTCGCCCGCTGGGCCGACATCCCGGTGCTCAACATGGAGGACGACATCTACCACCCGTTCCAGGGGCTCGCCGATATCTTCACGGTGAAGGAGAAGTTCGGCGGCTTCAAGGGGGTGAAGTTCCTGATGAGCTGGGCGTACAGCCCGAGCATCGAGAAGCCGCGCGCGGTGCCGCAGAGCGCGATCCTGTACGCGTCCATGATGGGCATGGACGTGACCCTCGCTCATCCGAGGGGCATGGAGCTCGCCCCCGACATCCTGGCGCAGTGCCGGACGTACGCGAAGCAGGCGGGCGGCTCGTTCAAGATCTCCAACGAATTCAACGATGCGCTCAAGGGCCAGCACGTCGTCTACCCCAAGGCCTGGTGCGCCACGCCGCTCTTCCTGCCGCCGGTCGGCAAGGCGGACGAGAAGAAGACCCAGGAGATCTTCGATCGCAACAAGGGCTGGATCTGCGACGAGAAGCACCTCAAGCTCGCCGCCAAGAACGCGGTGTACCTGCACTGCCTGCCGTGCGACCGCGGGTACGAGGTCAGCAACGAGGTCATCGACGGCCCGCAGTCGGCGGTGTTCGACCAGGCCGAGAACCGCCTCCACGTGCAGAAGGCGGTGATGAGCCTGGTGATGCGCTAGCCGCTCAGAGACACGGAAAAGAGAGGCCCATGGACCTGTTCGGCCGTGATTTCATCGTCACCCAGGAGTGGAGCATCGACCAACTGAGGGCGGCCCTCGACCTAGCCGCGGCGATGAAGCGCGAGCGCTTCCATCCGCGCTTCACAGGGATCCTCAAGAACAGAACGTTCTTCATGTTCTTCTACAACCCGTCGGTCCGCACGCGCCAGAGCTTCGAGTGCGCCGCAACCGAGTTGGGCGGGCACGCCCAGTTCCTGCAGCCGGAGGGGATGCGCCTGAAAACGGCGACGACCGCCGGTGAAACGGTGGAGGACGCCGCCAAGGTGATGTCGCGCTACGCCGCCGGGATCGGGATCCGCATCCTCGAGGACAAGGTGCCCGTCTACGGCGCGGGGAACGAGCTGCTGCGCGAGTACGCCAAGTGGGCCACCGTCCCGATCATCAACATGGCCGACGACAAGTTCCACCCCTGCCAGGGGATGGCGGACATCATGGGGTGGGCCGAGTGGTTCGGCGAGGGTTCGGGCCGCCCCAACTATGAAAACCTGCGCGGCAAGAACTTCCTCCTCACCTGGGCCTCGGGGGCCCTGGCGCGCTCCTGGTGCTCGGTGCAGGAGGCGATGATCATCGCCTCACGCTTCGGCATGAACGTGACTGTCGCCCGTCCGGAAGGGTACGATCTCGATCCGGAGGTGGTCGCGTGGACCAAGGCCAACTGCGAGGCCAACGGCGCCGCGTTCCGGGCCATCGCCGATCCGGAGGCGGGCTACGACGGGGCGCACGTCGTCTACAGCCGCAACTGGGTGACCCCGCAGGCCTATCAAGACGGTGCGTTCCAAAAGGCGATCGAGCAGAAGAAGTCGGCGGCCCACACCGGGTGGACGACCGACGCGCGTCGCATGGCGCGCACCGACAACGGGATCTTCACCCACCCGATGCCCGTGGACCGTGGTCTGGAGGTCACCGACGAGGTCGCGTCCGGTCCGCGCTCGGCCATCTACGACGTCGCCGAGAACCGCTTGCACGTTCAAAAGGCGGTGATGGCGCTGACCATGGGCAACATCTGAGGCTCGAAGAACATGGAAGGGAAGACTCCAACCAGACGAGTGGCCGTGGTCGCCGTAGGCGGCAACAGCCTGATCACCGATGCCAAACACCAGAGCGTTCCGGATCAGATCCGCGCGGCGCGGAAGACCTGCGTTCACATCGTCGGCATGATCCAGAACGGCTGGGACGTGGTGGTCACACACGGCAACGGGCCCCAGGTCGGCTTCATCCTCCGGCGCAGCGAGCTGTCGCGCCACGAGCTGCACGACGTCCCACTCGATTCGTGCGGCGCCGACACCCAGGGAGCGATCGGCTACGACATCCAGCAGTCGCTCCACAACGAGTTCCGGCTGCGCGGGGTCGACAAGCAGGCAGTTACGGTGGTCACCCAGGTGCTGGTGGACAAGGACGACCCTTCCTTCCGCAAACCCAGCAAGCCCATCGGCAGCTTCATGGACGAGCAAACCGCCATCGAGCGCCGTGAGAAAGAACGGTGGGATGTCGTCGAGGACGCTGGCCGCGGCTGGCGCCGGGTGGTGGCCTCACCGCTACCCAAGGAAATCATCGAGCACAAGGCAATCAAGACCCTTGTCGACCAGGGTTTCGTCGTAATAGCCGTGGGTGGCGGCGGGATCCCGGTGGTCGAAAACGACCGGCACGAGCTGGTCGGGACCGCGGCCGTGATCGATAAAGACTACGCCTCGGCGCTCCTCGCCAACACCATTGGGGCCGACCTGTTTGTCATCTCCACGGCGGTGGAGAAGGTCGCCCTCAATTACAACAAACCCAACCAGCGGTGGCTGGATCACCTGACCATCGAAGAGGCCCGGAGGTACCTGGCCGAGGGCCACTTCGCCAAGGGGAGCATGGCGCCCAAGATCCAGGCGATCATCTGGTACCTCGAAGGTGGCGGTCGAGAGGCGCTCATCACGAACCCGGAGAACGTTGAGAGGGCGCTCCAGGGCAAAACCGGGACTCGCGTCACCCGCGAATGAGGTGCACCACCGCAGGTAGGAGCACACGATGATGACCAAGGAGACCATCTAGGAAGCGCGGTTCGTGGTTCGTACCTTGTTGATCGCAGCGCTGGTACACGCCGTTGCGGCCAACGACCCACGGACCACCGACCACGAGCCAGAGCGCATGGCGTCGTTCACTTTCGTCTGCAGCGAGTGCGGCGTGCGGTACACCGAGCACGAGGTACGCTACGTGTGTCCCGTCTGCTCCCAACATCAGTCGCCCGGTGGTGTGACTCGGGGCGTGTTGACCGTTGAACTCACGGACGCACCGCGCAGGTGGCCCGCCGCCAGGGTGCATGATCCCGGTGCGCTCGTGGCGTTCCTGCCGGTTGCCGATCCGGTGTCGCTGCCCGCGCTCCGTGTGGGTGGCACACCGCTGCTTCCGGTGCCGGAGTTGAGGCGACGCTTTGGGATGCCGCACCTGTGGGTCAAGGACGACACCCGCAACCCGTCGGGCTCCACCAAGGACCGTGCCTCGCTGCTGGTGGTCGCCAAGGCGATCGAGTATGGCTGCGGCACCGTTGCGACGGCCTCGACGGGAAACGCCGCCTCGGCACTAGCCGCCGTGGCCGCCGCCGCGGGCGTGCGCGCGGTGGTGTTCGTGCCGGCCTCGGCGCCGCCGGCCAAGCTCGTGCAGATGGCGAGCTATGGAGCCACACTCGTGCCGGTTGCCGGGAGCTACGACGACGCGTTCGAGCTTTCGCTCGCCGCGTGCGAGCGGTTCGGCTGGTACAACCGCAACACCGCGTACAACCCGTTCACGATCGAGGGAAAGAAGACCGCGGCTCTCGAGATCGCCGCCGACCTTGCCCCGGATGCGCCGCACGTTGTCATCGTCCCGGCGGGAGACGGCGTGATCGTCTCGGGGATCGCAAAAGGGTTTGCTGACCTCGTGCGCGGTGGTCTGCTGCACCGCCCGCCGCGCCTCATCGTGGTCCAGCCCGAGGGCTCCGCGGCGATCGCACGGGCGCTCCGCACCGGCGCACCATCCGTGACCCCCTTGGCGGCTGCGGAGAGCGTCGCCGATTCACTGGTGGTGCGGGCACCGCGCAACGCGATCATGGCGCTCGCCCAGGTGCGCGCATCCGGGGGCGCCGGCGTGACGGTGACGGACGAGGCGCTCCTCGACGCCATCGCCACGCTCGCATCCACGACGGGCGTGTTCGCCGAACCCGCGGCAGCCGCCTCGCTGGCCGGCCTGCAGGCGGCCCTCGGCGAGGGGTTGGTGGCCCGAGACGAACGAGTCGTGCTGCTGGTCACCGGCACCGGGCTCAAGGACATTGCCGCCGCATCCGAGCGCGTTCGCATCCCCGGTGCGGTCCCGCCCGACCTTGTGGCCGTCCAACACCTGCTCGGCGAGACCGGCAACTGACGCAGGAAGTCTCGGAGTGAGCGAGCCGGTCGTGCTCCGCTAGTCGGCGCTCGCGCGCCTCGTCCGTCCGGACACGTAGGGCCTGAATGCTCCCGGGGAACCGGGGGGTGCGATCTCGAACGCGACGTCCACGACGCCCTCGGCGACCTTCGTATACGTGAGACGGAACGTTGGCATCTTCGGCTCCGTCTCGCTGACGAAGACCACCCGCTGTCCATCGGGCGACGCTTCGGCAGCGTATTCGATGACGTGCCCCTCGTTGTCGAAATAGACCGCTTCGAGCCGCGCCGTCCCGGGCGCGGGGTAGATGACCATGAGATCGTCATGGACGACCGCCGGCTTGCCGGCCGTTGGCGGGTACTCGGAGTGGTTGCGTCGCACGAGAACCCGTCCGCCGAGGTCGAGCTGGAACGAGGCCAATCCGCTCCCCTGCCCGGGCTGCCCATTCCCTTCGCCCCGCCAACTGCCGACCAGGAAGCGGACGGCGTCCAGGGGCGACATCGGCCGGGTCTGCGGAGTGGGGCTTGGAGTCGCCGACGTCCCCTGCCCCCAGACAGCAGCCGCGCCGCAGCTCAGAATGAGGCCAACAACCACGAGGCTCGCGCGCATCCTCACCTCCAGAGACGGGCGATCAGCCTACAGCGTACGGCGACCCGGAGGTGGGCCGCCACCCCGCGTCACTCCCTCGGCACCTCGATCCCGGACGCGTGCATGTGAACGACCAGCCACTTCCCGCCCTCACGCTCGAGCACCAGCGTGCGGCGCGAGATCAGATCCGGCCCCTTGAAGTGGAACGTCGCGATCGCGGTGTCCTTGTAGATCTGGACCCTCAGATCCTGAGGGACGAGTCTCATGTACTGGGGGCCCGTGTTTCGCTTGCGTATCGAGTCGAAGAAGACGTTGAAGACCTTCGTGACCTGCTCCTTGTCCTCGAGGCGAAGGAACATCGGAGCGAGGGGGAAGAACACCGTTGCGTCGGGGGTGAAGAACGCCGAGAACCTCTCGATGTCGGCGGCGTTGAGTGCCTCAATGAAGCCCTCGACCACCTTCTGCACCGCGACCACCTCGGGCGGCGGCGACCCGCCAGGTGCCGCCGCCTGCGCACGGCCAACGCTCGGGCTCATGGCGGCGATGCACGCGAACGCCGCTGCAGCGCACATTCCGAACTTCCGTGTCATTTCTGCCTCCGTGACTTCCCAGGACGCTTGCCGTTGGCGGCGCTCTTCTTGGTGCACGCTGCCGTCCGATTGCCGCGCCCAAAGGCGTGAGGGCCACGCCGAGCGTTCACGCCGGTTGGACCACGACGGCGGTCCCGTAGCAGACCATCTCGGTGACGCCCTGCATCAACTCGGTCGCGTCGTAGCGGATGCCGATCACCGCGTTGGCGCCCAGTTGCTCCGCATGGGCCATCATCATGTCGAACGACTCGGCACGCGTCTTCTCGCAGAGTTCGGTGAACAGAGAGATGTTGCCCCCGGCGAGAGTCTGCAGCGCCCCGCCGATCGTGCCGAATATCGAGCGCGAGCGCACCGTGATCCCCCGCACGACACCGAGGTTCCTGTCGATCCGGTAGCCATCCAGGGTAAACCCGGTCGTCGTCATCGAATGGTTCATCGATGTCCCCCAGGGTTCGGTCCATGTGTGGCCGCCGCTCCGGCCGCCGTCGCCCGGAGCTTCGCAAACTCGTCGCCCGGGGTCCATGTCGGCATCCCATCGGCGTCGGCCACGGCGAGCCCGGCGAAGAACCCGAGTTGCGTGTCCTCGATCATGCCGTCGAAGTTCCACCCTTCGTTCCACTCGTCGCTCGGCTGGTGGTAGTTTGCGACGCCCCACTCCTCGGTCACCTTCAGCCCCCACCCGGGCTCGCGCCCGATGTAGTCGAGCCCTCCCCTGAAGTACAGCCCGGGCACGCCGATCCTGGCGAAGCTGAGGTGGTCGGAGCGGTAATAGGCGCCCCGCTCGGGGAATGTCTCGTCGACGATCACGCGCCCCTGCATCGCGGCCGCGGCCCCCACAACCGCGTCGAGCGATGACTTCCCCTTCCCGACCACTGCGACGTCCCGTGTCTTCCCGAAGATGTTGCCCGCGTCGAAGTTGATGTCGGCCGCGATGCGCTCGGGGGGGAACGTGGGGTTCGCCGCGTAGTACGCCGAACCCAACAGGCCGAACTCCTCCAGGCTCACGACCGCGAAAAGGATCGACCGGCGCGGCCGTTCGGGCAGCGCCATGAACGCCTTCGCGATCGCGAGCACCTGGGCGACGCCGCTCGCGTTGTCGACGGCGCCGTTGTAGATCGCGTCGCCCTTCGCGTTCGGCTTTCCGATGCCGAAATGGTCGTGGTGGGCGCTGAAAACCACCACCTGGTCCTTGAGGACCGGGTCGCGCCCGGGGATCAGCCCCAGGACGTTGGCGGTCTCGGCGCGCCTGAGCGCGTTGGCGAACCGGATCGAGGTCCTGATCCCGAGAGGCACGGGTCGGAAATCGCGGCTGCGCGCCAGCGTGACCAGGGCGTCGAGGTCGAACCCGCCGATGGCAAGGATGCGGCGGGTCGCATCCTCAGTCGTCCAGCCGCGCAGCTGGACCCGCGGCTCGCTCCCGGCGGGCAGCTCGAACTGCTCGCCGGTCCACGAGTTCTGGACCACCTGCCAGCCGTAACCGGCCGATGGCGTCGTGTGGATGATGATGGCGCCAACGGCGCCCTGGCGCGCCGCGCTCTCGAACTTGTAGCTCCAGCGCCCGTAGTACAGGCGGCGCTTCCCGGCAAACAGGTTCGGGTCCCAGTCCGGGTCGTTGTTCATCATCACCAGGACCTTGCCCTTGAGGTCGGTGCCCTTGAAGTCGTCCCATCCGTACTCCGGGGCCTGGATCCCGTAGCCGACGAACACGAGCTCGGCATCGGAGATGGCAACCTCCGGGGTCTGGACCCCGCTCGCCGCGATGAAATCTTCCCAGAACCGGAGCGCCGTCTCGCTCCCCTTCGAGCGGAACGCCCAGGTCTCGGGATCGGTAGTTGTGATCCCGACGATCTCGAAACGCTGCTCCCACTTCGCGCCGGGGGCTCCGGGCGTGAGGCCGAGCGACTCCATCACCGACGCGACGTAGCGGCACGCCAACTCGTCACCGCGGTGCGCCGGGGCGCGACCTTCGAGAAGGTCGTCCGCGAGGAAGCGAACAGCGCCCTCGAGGACACCCTTGTCGATCACTCTGGCGGCCGTCTCGGCTCCGGCGGGCAGCTTCAGGGCAGGCGGCGCGGCGAAGGCGGCGCCGGCGATCAAGGCTGTCGAACCGATCCCAACGGCCAGGCACATTCTCATGACGAGGCTCCCTCACGTCGGCACAACATACCAGACCCCGCCGGCCGCCTGGCAAGGGGGCGTATGCTCTGGCAGCAGACGGGAAGGTCGTTCCGAGGGTGGGTGTGATCTCATCGTTCGTCGTTCCGGCCGGTCTGTTGGCGCTGACCGCGCTGGCCGCGCGCGCAGCGGGCCCGCTCCCGGACGAACTGACGGCATTCCTCCGCGTGTACCCGTGGATCGTGCTGGTGGCGGGGGTTCTGCTCGGCTTGAGGTTCCGGCGAGGGCGCGTGGTGATTGCGGTCATCGCCATCGCGCTGGCCGACCGCATGCTCCTGCGTTTTGGCGTCGGTGCGGTGGGCGAGGATGCCGCGCGGTGGGCGTTCAACGCGACGGCCTTTCTGCTTCCCCTGGATCTCGCGTGGCTCTGCCTGGCGCGCGAACGGGGGACCCTGACACCGCGCGGGCTCACGCGCCTGGCGCTGGTCGCGCTTCAGCCCGCCGCAGCCGTGTTCGCGTGGCTCTCGTACCAACCACGCCTCGTGGCGCTCCTCGGGGGGCGCTTTCTTCCCGTGAGGCTCGCGCCCCCGACGCGCATGCCGCACCTTGCTCTCGTCGCTTTTGTCGGATCGTTTCTGCTCGTAGCCCTGCTGTTCGCGCTCCGGCGCAAGGCTCTGGAGACCGGGTTCCTCTGGGCGCTCGTCGCCTCCTTCGTGGCCCTCGAGTCGAATCGATCCGCGTCGCTCTACCTCGCAACGGGAGGGCTGATCCTGATCGTCGCGTTGCTCGAAAGCACATTCGCGATGGCGTTCAAGGATTCCCTGACCGGGCTTCCGAGCCGGCGGGCCTTCGACGAGGCGATCGAGAAGCTCGCGGGCGCCTACACCATCGCGATGCTGGATCTGGACCACTTCAAGGCCGTCAACGACCGGCACGGCCACAATGTAGGGGACCAGGTTCTGCGGATGGTCGCGTCGCGGCTGGGTGCGGCCGGGGGCGGAGCTCGAGCATACCGGGTGGGTGGCGAGGAGTTCGCGCTGGTCTTCACGAACCGCTCCCGTGACGAGGTCCTGCGCGAGCTCGAGGCCCTCAGGGCAGGAATCGCCGAGTCGGGGTTCGCGTTGCGATCGCCCGATCGGCCCCCGCGCAAGCCCAAGAGCGCGGTACCGCGCGGGGAGGCGGCTCTCAGGATTGCCGTGACCGTGAGCATCGGGGTCGCGGAGTGCGGGAGCCGGTTCGCGACCCCGGCCCACGTCCTCAAGGCCGCCGACGCCGCGCTCTACCGGGCCAAGCGCGAGGGCCGCAACCGCGTGTGCGCATGAGGTCACACGACGTGGGCTGAATCATCCCCTGGCACCCTGAGGTGTTACCCTTATGATCGAGATTGACGGCCGCTCGCCGGGTCTGTGCCCATCTCGACCACGATGGGTGTCGGTCCCTGGCGGCAAGGCCACGGATCGGAGCCTGCTTGAGCCGAAGAATGCTGATCAATGCGCAGCGTGCCGAAGAGGTGCGCGTCGCGATCATGAGCGAACAAACGCTCGATAGTTACCAACTCGCCGTGGCCGAGGCCGGCCTCTCACGCGGCAACATCTACCGCGCGGTCGTGGCGAACATCAACCCGACCCTCAATGCGGCGTTTGTGGACTTCGGCGCCGAGCGCGACGGGATGCTTCCCGCCCACGATGTCGTCGCCGCCGCATATCACCGGACCCCGTCGTCGGGCGACCAGGCGCCGCGGATCGACCGCGTCCTGGAGCGCGGCCGCTCCGTGATGGTCCAGGTCACCAAGGACCCGCTCGGCTCGAAGGGCGCGGCGGTCACGACCAACCTCAGCTTCGCCGGTCGCTACCTTGTCTTCACGCCGTTCGACGATACGCGCGGCATCTCCCGCAAGGTCGAGGACGAGGAGACCCGCGCCACCATGCGCGACCAGGCGGCCAAGCTGGATGTGCCAAAGGGGAGCGGCATCATCCTGCGCACCAACGCGCTCGGTCAGACGAAGGCCGTGCTGAAGGCCGACCTGGCGGCCCTGCTGCGACTGTGGAAGCGCGTGCAGGCCGAGTCGGCCAAGGGCAAGGGGCCGCGCCTGCTCTACTCCGACCAGGACATCGTCGTACAGGCGTTGCGCGATCTCCTGGACAGCTCCATCGAGGAAGTGTTGGTCGACGACGATGCGGTGTTCGAGAAGGCACAGGCGTACATGCGAGCCTCCATGCCCCGGGCCAAGACGCGCCTGGTCCGTTACACCGAGCGGATGCCGCTCTTCTCACGCTTCAACGTCGAACCACAAATCGAGAGCATTTACAGCCGCACCGTGAAGCTCCCTGGAGGCGGTTCGATCGTGATCGACCCGAGCGAGGCGCTCACGGCCATCGACGTGAACTCGGGCAAGGCCTCGCACGGTGCGTCCCAGGAGGAGAGCATCTACTCGGTCAACCTCGAGGCCGCCGCAGAGGTCGCGAGGCAACTGCGGTTGCGCGACATCGGCGGCTTGGTCGTGGTCGACTTCATCGACATGCGGTCCCGCAAGCACCAGCACGGCGTCGAGAAGGCGATGCGCGACGCAATGAAGGCCGACAAGGCTCGGTCCACCGTCGGACGAATCAGCCCCAACGGTCTTCTGGAGATCAACCGGCAGCGCCTCAAGCAGGCTCTCGTGCTGCGAACCCACAGGCCGTGCCCGACCTGCTCCGGGACGGGGACCATCCCTTCTCCCGAGTTCGTCAGCTTGAGACTCTTGCGGAGGATCGAGGCGCGGGCTGCCGACGGCCGCCTCGGGGCCGTTCGCGTGGGTCTCCACCCTGAACTCGCCGATGCGCTGCAGAACGGTCGCCGGCAGGAGATTGCGGCCCTCGAGCGCGAGTTCGACATCACGATCGAGATCAACGCCATGACCAGTCTCCACCGGTCCGAGGAGAGCGTGGAGTGGACCGTCCGAGAGGCCGTGCCCCCGCCTCCACGCCCGCCGGTCGTGAGCGCGGCGGACCTGGCAGGCGGCGGCGCCGCGCCTGACGAGCCCGGCGGCGTTCCTCCCGACGAGTCAGCCGCTGAGAAGCGGCACAAGCGCCGGCGGGGCGGCCGGCGCCACCGCAAATCGGGGGTGGAGGGCGAGGTCTCGGAGCCGCAACCGCAAGAGGAGCCCGAAGGGCACGCCCAGACCCGTGATGATGCGACATCCGAGCCGGACGTGAACGGCGGCAACACGTCGGCAGTCGAGGCTCCGGTGAAGAAGAAGCGCCGCCGAGGCGGCCGGCGCCACCGCAAGCCGGACGCCGAAAAGCCGGCACCGCTCGACCAGGCCGGCGAGGCCGGGATCTCAGTGGGCACCGACGCGACTCAGACTGAGGATCCGCCGCTGGAGGGCCCCGATGTCGCTCCGGGCGGCGAGACGACCGCCAAGAAGAAGCGGCGGCGCCACCGACGACGGCGCAAGGACCCGGCTGTTGCGGCCTCGAGCTAGAAGGGAGTCACCGCATGGCTGCGATGCAGTCGTTCGACGTCACCAGCGGGTGCGACCTCCAGGAGGTGGACAACGCCGTGAATCAAGCCTCCAAGGAAATCAGTCAGCGGTTCGACTTCAAGGGCCTTGCCGTCAGTATCGATCTCAAACGCAAGGAGAACCTGATCGTGTTGGCGGCTCCGGACGACTTCAGGCTGAAAGCGATGTGGGAGGTCGTGCTCGGGAAGATGACCCGCCGCGGGGTCCCGGTCAAGAACCTGAAGACGGGCGCGATCCTGCCCGCGGCAGGCGGCTCCGTGCGAATGGAGGTCACCCTGCAACAGGGGATCCCCGTCGAAACCGCGCGGACCATTGTGAAGCTGATCAAGGACCACAAGTTCAGGAAGGTGCAGGCGGCGATCCAGGGCGATCAGGTCCGCCTCTCATCTCCCTCTCGTGACGAGCTCCAGGCGGTGATCGCGCTCCTGAAAGGGAACGACTTCGGGATCGAGCTCACGTTCGGGAACTATCGTTCGCAGTGACGCCGCCGTCGCCGCGGGGAGGCTGCCCTGCGGCGGTAACTAGAGTATCGTTGCACCGTGGGGAGATCTCGCACGGAGGCGAGGGACGTGCACACCGGCTTAATCCGAATGGCACGGTCGGGGGGTTGATGGCAGTCTCAGGCAACCTCCGAACGATGCCTTTCCCGGACCTCATGCAATGGATCTCCGCCAGTCGGAAGACCGGCACCCTGGTGATCAAAGGGCAGCGCTACACCAAGAAGATCCTCTTTCAGGGCGGGCTCGTCTCGGCGGTCACATCCAACAACCCCCGCGAGCACCTCGGGTACTACCTGGTCGGATGGGGCGTCCTCACGGAGGACGAACTCGAGCACCTGCTCGACCGCCAGAAGGAACTCAACGTCATGCTCGGCGAGCTGCTCGTGCAGACCGGCCGCCTCACGCGTGAGCAGGTGGACCATCTGGTGCGACTCAAGACCGAGGAGACGATCTACGATCTGGTGTACTGGAACGAGGGGGAGTTCTTCTTCCTCGACGACGTCCAGCCTCGGCGCGATTTCAAGGAGCTTCAGCTCCCGGTCGATCAGTTCATTCTGGAGGGTGCTCGCCAACTGGACGAGCGCCGCCGCATTGCGGCGGTCATCCCGGACTCCGGTCACATCCCGCGCGTGACGCAGGCGATCGACGAGACGCGCCTCACCCCGGCCGGGGCGGCCGTGCTGGCGCAGATCGACGGGGTCAAGAGCATCGAGGAGATCGCCCTCGCATGCCGCATGCCGGAGTTCCCCGTCCTCAGCTTCGTGCACCAGGGCATTCAGAACGGGGTTTTCGAGCTTCAGCCGCCCGCCATGCCGCCTCGTCAGATCCCGGGGTTCTTCCGCTCGAACTGGCGCGACCGTCTCCTGGAGGCCGAGAGCAGCCTCGCCCTCGGGGACGCCCTCGAGGCGTACCGCAAAATCCTCGAGGTGCGGGAGCACTACTCGAACATGCCCAAGGCGCTGGCGACCGCCGATGAGCTCGAGCGCGAGATCGTCAAAGAAGTGGAGAAGCTCGCCATCGGGCCGACGACCATCCTCGAGCTTGCACTGGCGCCGAAGGACATCGTCCAGCTCAAGTGCGCCCCGGAAGAGGGGTTCGTCCTCTCCAGGGTCAACGGACGGTACACGGTGACCCAGATCCTGGCGCTCTTGCCCGGGGCCAAGCTCTACAACCAGCTGATCATTCACAACCTGATCCAGCGCGGAGTCCTCAAGCTGCGCGAGTCGCAGGAGATCGTGCGCCATCCGGGCGCGCCGCGTCTAAGGACCTGAGGTCTCTCTTCCACTTTGTGGAGGCTGTTCGTCGTTGCCCTCCGGGCACGGCTTTCCTTTTGCCCCTCGGGTTGCACGGCGTTCGGGCCTTGCTCGCCCCCGCTCGCTGCGGCCCGAAACTCCTCGGCCGCGACCCGGCAGCGCGTCCCGGAACGGGG
The DNA here is from genome assembly GCA_020073245.1 of Terriglobia bacterium. GTDB lineage: Bacteria > Acidobacteriota > Thermoanaerobaculia > Thermoanaerobaculales > Thermoanaerobaculaceae > RBG-13-68-16. The sequence continues at coordinate 380,886 of JAIQFQ010000001.1, forward strand.
CCCCTCGGTGTCCGCAAGAGACAGCGTCACCGACACCCCGTTCCGGATCCGCGCGCCGGGGACCCCGCGGCCTCGGAGCAATTGCCGCCTCACCCGAGGGGCGGGTTGAAGACCCCCCGCCCGCAGAAGGCGCGTTCATACGAGGTTGATCGGCGCGTATACTTAATGGCGGCCCAGCACCGGAGGATGCAGTGCTCGTAGCGCCCTCGACTGCTTCTGGGCGGTCACAGAAACGCAACCGCCGCAGCGTTTTTCCCGCCAGCTTAGGCGGCAGATTCTGCAGCCTAACCCACGGGGCTCCCGCCCAGCGATTCGCCACAACATCAAGCGGGGGAACGGCCTTGCCTCGCGCACACCCGACTCCGAACCCCGACAAACGCTGCAGATTCTGCAGTGTTCGCCCGTTTCTCTTCGGCAGCCGAATATGCGTTAGGCAGCATGAGGTCAGATCATGAAGGTTGGATCGCCACGTGATCTCTTTGTCCATCCGTCGGAGTCGACAGGGTCGCGCTTTGCGATGTGGCTGCTCCTCTCCGGAGTCGCGACAGCCTTCGTCACACAGATCTTCGGGACGGGCGGCTTGGCGTTCTGGGCCGGGATGATCGTGTTGTCAATCGCCACGTCAGTGGTGACGCCGCGTAAAGAGAGTGATAAAGCCCTGGTCCTTGGCGCGGCTGGGGTAGCGGTGGCCTTCTTCATCATCTTCGCGGTTGTGGGGCTGATCTTAACGTTCGAGAGCCGCCTTGGGTTCCTTGAGCCTTCAACGGATTCAAGAGTCAAGGCTGGCGTGATGCCGACTTGGTACCGAGGGATCATGTGGTGCACCTGGCTTGTCTTCGCGGGATATGAGGTTCACCGATTCTATGCGAAGCGCAGACGGCATGCTGCCTAACATGCCGTTGCAGCCGCCCCACTCGGCTGTCACGCCGCGTGCAAAGGCACGCGTCGCGCCAGCCGGCGGGCGGCTGAACGGCGGCGTTAGATGCCGCCCGAAACGCATGACTTTGCCCTTTCGCATGGCCTTCGCGTCGGCTGGACTCTTGGTATGCGCAACTCTGGCTACCTTCGCGGCGGATGGCTGGCAGACGTTCGAGAGTAAGAGTTATCGCTATCGGGTCCAGTACCCGTCATCGTGGTACCTGTTCAACCCCAGTGTCGAAGCGCTTGAGATCCTCAATTTCCCACCCAGTCAACGCGTTGAGGGTGTCGTGATCCGTTCGGGAGGCGCCAGCATCTCAGTGGGCGGAGCGCCGTCAGGAGTTCACAAACTCGATGAGTGGATCAGCCGAGACCTCCGCTTTGGTGGCCTTGTCGAACGCCAGGAGATACCCATTCCGAACCCTGAGCCTGCTGGCTGCACCACTCTGACGCGAGTCGATACCGAGGCGGACATGAGTGGAAGTCGCAAAGCGTTCCAAGTGACGGCGAGGTTCTACTGCGTCGCGAACGCGGGACTCTACGCGGTCACCGTCACGAACTGGAAGCACGATCCGGAGCAACCACATTACCGGAATGTCGCTCTGCACATGGCCCTCAGTCTGCGTGCAACCGGGGTGGAGAAGTGAACGCGCCATCTAACCGGCGGTTGCAGCCGCCCCACTCGGCTGTCACGCCGCTTGCATGCGCAACCGGCGCGCCAGCTGGCGTGCCGCTAAAGCGCGGCGTTAGGTTTCACGAGCGTCTCGGTCGGGTTGCCATGGACTACACAGAAGACCTACCCGGTTGGAATTGCTTGTAAGGAGACCTATGAAAGCGCTCGTGTACACCGAATTCGGGCCCCCGGATGTTCTTCAGCTCACGGAGGTGGCACGACCCATCCCCAAGGACGATGAGGTCTTGATACGGATTCGCGCGGCTTCCGTCAACGCTCTCGACTGGCGCATGCTGAGAGGCGCGCCGACCATCGTCCGGATGCTGTTCGGGCTGCGCAAACCAACGATCGCACAACCCGGCCGACCCGGCCGAGACGTGGCCGGCACGGTCGAAGCGGTCGGCGGGAATGTAACCAAGTTCAGACCGGGCGACGAGGTCTTCGGCGTGTGCCTTGGGGCCTTTGCCGAGTATACGTGCGCCAATGAACGTAAATTGGCGCTGAAGCCAGCCAACATTTCGTTCGCGGACGCGGCAGCCGTACCGGTGGCCGCAGTCTCCGCCCTTCAGGGTCTTCGTGACAAGGGACGAATCCAGCAAGGCCAGAAGGTCCTGGTCGATGGCGCGTCTGGTGGTGTGGGTACGTTTGCCGTCCAGATTGCCAAGTCGTTCGGGGCTGAAGTCACCGCCGTGTGCAGCACGAGGAACGTGGACACGGCGCGATCGATGGGCGCAGACCATGTCATCGACTACACGCGAGAGGATTTCACGAATAGCGGGCAGCGTTACGACCTGATCCTCGCTGCGAACGCATACCATTCGATCTTCGCGTACAGGCGCGCGCTGAGTCGGGACGGAACCTATGTCATGGCCGGAGGTGGCTGGGCTCAAATTGTCCAAACCCTGGTGCTTGGACCATTGCTCTCACTGATCGGGCGCAAGAAGATGTGCCTGTTCATGGCGAACATCCATCAGAAGGATCTGGTTGTCCTGAAAGATCTCCTCGAAGCCGGGAAAGTCGTACCCGTCATCGATCGACGCTACCCGTTGAGCGAGGCGGCCGAGGCGATGCGGTATCTTGGCGAGGGACACGCCAGAGGCAAGGTCGTAGTGACGGTGGAACATCGTGGCGAAGCGTGACGACGCCATGCACGGGCCCGGGGGCGCCGCGCCATTGAACTAGCGACTCCGACCTGAAGCTGGGGGCGCTTCAGTCCCGTCCATCGGGCGTACGGCGAATCCCGGTGCCGCGCGCGGGCACCGAGCAGGCGCCCGGCGTGAGGTAGTCAGGCCAGCGGGTCAGCGCCGGCGCTGCAGCGTGGTGTCGGTGATGATCGTGGCTCCCTCTCCCGCGAGGGCAGCAAGGAACCCCTCGCGGTCGTGCGGGTTCACGAAGAACCTGCCGTCGCCTTCGATGAGCACCCCGTCGTGGCCCCTCTCCGACGCGAGAACCGTCGTCGCCATGCTGTCGAGCATCCACGACCCAACCTGGTAGCCGGGCAGCGGAACCCCGGAGAGCCGCTGACCCAGCAGCGACCGGTGGGGCATCGCGCGGGTCCCGGCGAGCGGCATCGTGCGCCGCCCGAACAGCGTGGTGATCGTCAGTGTGCCTCCTCCGACGGCATACGACAGCCGCGCTGGCGCGATGAAGAAGACCGTCGCGAGCACGAGCGCGACCACAAACAGGATCGCGAAAACCGTGGCCAGCGTGAGCCACCACGAGGCGGTCCTCTTTCCGGGCGGCTCGAACGTCGCGGGCCGCCCGGCGCTAAGCGCCTTAAGGAAGCCGTCAGGATCGGTGGGCGTGATCACGACGGGGCTCGCCTCTCCGCTCGAGATCAGCAGCACGCCGAGCTCGGAGCAGTCGGTGATCTGGAAAACCTCGCCGAGCCGCGGGTATGCGAAGAAGCCCACGCAGTATCCGGGTTTCTCGGTCCCGAAGCGCAACGAACGGTCGCGAAGCAGCTCCGAACGGGCCGTCGTGATCCGCGCGAGCGAGATCGTCTTCTCCTCGTGCGACGAGCCGAGGGAGCTCGAGATCGTCACCTTGGAGCTATCGACGTCGTAACGGATCGTCGGCACGCGCAGCAACTCGAACAGCAGCCAGAGCAGTGGCACGACGAGCACGGTCAGCAGGATTGCGAACCACACTCGGGCCGGGCCGGGGACCGGGACCGGCCTGAACACACGGGCAGGTTTCTCGCTCATGAAGGCTCCTTGACGCAAGTCTACCCCGAGAGAACCCTAGTGCGACAGGGGTTCAAGCACGGCTTCGGGGCCGACCACGGCGACGCCTCGCGCCGCCAGGCGCTCCCGCCAGGCGAGGACCTCAGCCCACGAAGGCACGACGAGCGTGGTTCCCGGTGGGAGCGCCGACAGCGCGCCTGGAGGAACGAACGTCAACGGACGACCGAGCGCCAGCCGGGCGAGCCGCTGACGTGCAGCGAGCAGCTCCGCGTCCTCAGGTAGACCCGTGAGGTCGTCGAGGACGTAGGTCGTCGAGCCGACCGCCACCCGCGCCTTCGCGTGTCCCAGGGCCTCGCGGACCGCGGCAACCGCCCTCCGGCGCGGCTCCCAGGCCAAGGACATCATCTTGCCGGCCGACGTCGCGAAGTGCTCCGCGTAGCCCATCTTGAGGAACTCGTAGATCACCGATGCCGGACGGAGCGGCGCGGCGACCGTGGCGAAGAAGCGGAGTTCCTCGCGGTCGAGCACGGCGCCGTTGCACTCGCTACCCCCCTCGAGGACCCAGACCGGCGCGCGGAGCAGCGGACCGAGGCGGAGGAAGTTGACCATCGCGATCACCGACGCGTGTCCGCGGTCCGGGTACTCGCAATCCGTGTAGGCCGATAGGCCCAGCGCATCGGCCCGCGTCATCCAGTCGAAGATGTCGAGAGCCGCGAACGCGGCTCGGCCCTTCTCGAACTTCTCCGGCACGTATCCCGAGAACTGCAGCATGAACGGCACTGGGCGGCGGGCGCGCGCCCGCCAGAGCGCCCCGCACTCGTCGACCTGCCGCACGACCCAGGCGTTGATCGTCGAGACAAAGTCGAAGTACGCCGCGGCGGCGTCACCGAACGCGGGGTCGTTCTCGTTGCGCGGCATGGGTACCGCTTCGAGTGCTCCGTAGGTGGTGCGGTAGCGGCTGTTCACGCCGGCGATCCCGCCGTACCTGCGCACGAGAGAGCGGCGCCAGAGGTCGGCCACATACGGGGTGTACTGGGCGATCTCGTAGGAATCCGTCGTGGCGTCGAAGCACAGCAGGCTCCCGCGCTGTGAGACGAACGGCTCGTTGAAGAGCCCGACGCCGAAAGCCAGCAGCGCGGGCTCGGACGAGAAGGCGTCGGCGTAGAACGCCGTCTCCTCGCGCAGCCAGCGCTCGTACTCCGGTTTGCCCACCGTGGACAGAAAGAAATCGGGTGTCGGCCGCCCCGATGGAAGCCGCCCGCGTTCGGTCAGGACGCGGCTGTACAGCCAGTTGTGCCGCTCTCCTCCGGCACCCGGGAGGGAGCTGCCGTCGATGCGGTTGAGAACGATGCCGACGCCGCGGGCAGCCGCTTCGGCGAAGATCCGCTTCAGGATCGCGAGGCTTGCCGGGTCCTCCCAGATGTGGGGCGGCGGGACGACGTTGAGGATCTCGGCGCCGCTCGCAATGGCAAACGACACGAGCCGTTCGGCCTCGTCCGCGCTCGAGAAGAAATCCCAGTGCGCGGTGAACCCCACACGGGTGGCCGGCGCGTCGCCGGGACTCCCCGGTACCCCGGTCCGGCTCTGCGCTTGGGTGATCCCGACGGACCCGGGCGTGGAGACGGCAGACACTGCCAGGAGCAGCGTCATTTGCCAGGTGGAGAGGCGGACGCCCCTGCTCACGGAAGGACGTTAGCACAACGGTGTCGGGCCCTCTCCGCGTGCTACCATCCTGGCTGGGAACGCTTTCGCGGTGCGTTGCGGAACTCCAGTGTTGTGATGACAGGACTCGACAAGGCTTGATGGGCCTGAAACACCGCGTCACGAATCGTACCGGCGCCGGCAGCGGGGGGAGAGGCTGTCTCGCGGCGTTGGTGGCCTTTCTGGCCACGACGGCGACGTTGGCGGCGCCCACTCAAGGAACCAAGAGCGTTCTCGTCCTGTACGAGCCTGGCCCCACACAGGTGGCGAGCGGCCTCGGGGACGCCCGCCAGCTGCGCCAGCTGCTCGGCCACTTCAGGACCGACGTAACCATCGAATCTGCCGACACATACAAGACAAACGGTATGGCCCGCTTCGACGTCACGTTCTTCATCGGCTACACGCGCGCCTACACTCCCCCGCCGCTGCTCCTGCGGGACGCGTACGCGGCGCGACGGACCTTCGTCTGGCTCAACAGCGGCCTTTCGGAGTTCGGGCGCACGTACGATCTCGCAACCCGCTTCGGTTTCGTTGCGCAGGGCTTCGACACGACATCGGTCTTCGATTCCGTTCAGGCCGCGGATCACCACTTCACCAAGAGCGAACCGAACGCGAACGTGCTCAAGGTCGTTGACCCGGCCCGCTGCCAGGTTCTCGCCACCACGACGTCGAGCAGGACCAAGCTCACGGTGCCGTATGCAATCCGCTCAGGGTCCTTCTGGTGTCTCGTGGACTCGCCGTTCTCGTACGCTACAGAGGCCGATCGCTATCTCTACTTCGCAGATCTGCTGCACGAGATCCTCAACGAGGATCACCCGCGCTCCCACTCGGCACTCATCCGAATCGAGGACACGAACCCTTTCTCCGACCCCGCGAGTCTGCGCGCCATCGCGGACCTGCTCGCGGGCCGCCGGATCCCGTTCCTGGTGGGCGTCATCCCCTTCTACGTCAACCCTGCAACGCAGACCCGGGTCGCGATGTCGGAGAAACCGGACTACGTCGACGCCCTCCGCTACGTGATGGAGCACGGCGGGACGATCGTCCTGCACGGCACCACGCACCAGTACAAGGGTGAGAGCGCCTCCGACTACGAGTTCTGGGACGAGAGCCGGAACCGGATCCTGCCAATGGACTCGAAGGAGTACGTCGAGCGCAAGCTGCGCGACGGAGTCGTGGAGTGCATCAAGAACGGCGTCTACCCCCTGGTGTGGGAGACCCCGCACTACAGTGCGTCCACTCTCGACTACTCGCTGATCGCCGAGCACTTCTCGACCGCGATGGAGCAGCGGCTCGTGATCGACAACCTCGACTACAGCCAATACTTTCCATACCTCATCAAGCGGGACATGTACGGGGAACGCATCCTGCCAGAGAACCTCGGCTACATTCCGCTCGATCCCGAGTCCTCCAAAGAGCAGGAAGCGGTTGACAAGCTCCTCTCGTTCGCGAAGGTCAATCTTGCGGTGCGGGACGGCTTCGTGTCCGGGTTCTTCCACCCGTTCGTGAAGATCGAATTCCTCGCTCATCTCGTAGACGGCATCCGTACGCTGGGGTACACGTTCGTCGACGTCCGCGAAATGCCGAACACGGTCGTGATGGACGACCGTGCCATCGCGAGCGGGAGCGCGACGGTCAAGCTCACCCTCGCCGATCAGTACCTGCTGGAGTCGTGGATCGACGGCGACGGCCAGGTCGTACGCCGAGAGATGTCCGCGGCGCGTCTGCACGGTCCGGTGCAGCGTGAACTCAAGCTCCCAACCCGTTGGATCTACGTCGCCGAACCGCGCGAGTATCGCGAGCGGACGCTCTCCTTGTGGGAGAAGGCGAAGAACCGGGCCAGCATCCTACTGGCGCGGGTCTCCACGACCGAGGAGTCCCATAGGCCCGCCGACGCGCTCTTCCTGTACGACCCGCAGGCCACCGGCGGCGCTTCAAACGACCAGATGAGCCTGGTTGCGCCGTTCCTGGCGCTCAACATCCCGGTCGAGCAGCTGCCGTTGACACCGAACCTTGCCTTCGACACACGGGACCACAACCTCGTGATCCTCCCGTACACCGTCACCGAGGCCCTCACCGACACGCAGGTCCAGGCGATCAAGGCCTTCGTTTCCGGGGGCGGCAACCTGGTCATGGACTTTCGGAACCAGCTGGCGACGGCGCTCGGCGTGAAGTTCCTCGACTCGACGTTGCTTATCGAGCGGGTGCGCGACCAGCTTTTCCCCGACGAGCCGTTGCACTGGAAGTCGGGTGAGGTCATGAACAAGTTCGAGACCACGGACGATGACGAGGTGCTCGCATCCGACGAGGTGACCGGGATCCCCGTTGTGATCGGGAGGCACCACGGGCGTGGGCGGTTCATCCTCTTCGGCACACGCTTCGACCCTGCCAGCACCGGCGGGTATTCCCGCTTCCCCTTCCTGGTGAACTACGTCGAGCACTTCTTCAACCTCACTCCCCTCATCCGTCGCGAGCAGCTCGAGATGTACTTCGACCCCGGCTACCGGCACACGGTGAGCATCGAGCAGCTCGTCTCGCGTTGGGCGGCGGCAGGCATTCGAATCCTGCACGTCGGCGGCTGGCACGAGTACGCCAAGTGGACGTACGACTACAGGCACCTCATCAGCCTCTGTCACGCCAACGGAATCCTCGTCTACTGCTGGCTTGAGCCTCCCCAGGTCAACGAGAAGTTCTGGAGGGAGCACCCTGAGTGGCGGGAGAAGAACTTCAAGGGGGAGGACGTGCGCCCCTCGTGGCGCTTTCCCGTCGCGCTCACGGAGCCGACGTGCCTCAACGCCACGATCGGTTTCTACCGCAAGCTCCTCGCCTCGAACGACTGGGACGGCGTCAACATCGCCGAGCTGTGTTTCGAAGCCGGCCGAGGGATGAAGGACCCGCAACTGGTCACACCGTTGCACCCCTCGGCGCGCAACGAGTTCAAGAGACAGTCGGGGTTCGACCCGATCGAGCTGTTCGATCCAGTATCCCCGCGCTTCTGGCGACGGGAGCCCTCCATGCTGGCCGCCTTCGGTCGTTACCGCGTCGCCAAGGTCGTTCAGCTGCACGACGTGTTCCTCAACATGACCGACGAAGTCGCCAGGACGAAACCGGGCTTCAAAGTCATCGTGACGATCTACGACAGCCTGGCAGCGCCCGACCTGCGCAACTGGCTCGGCGTGGACGCAGCGCAGATCGCAGCGCTGCGCGAGAGGCACGATTTCAACCTGCAGGTCGAGGACCCCGAGAGCATGTGGTCGACGGACCCCAGACGGTACGAGGCCATCGCGGCTCGTTATGCGGGTCTCATCACCCCCCCGGACTTCGCGCTCGACTTGAACCTCCTCTCCTTCCGGGCCGAGAACGCCATTACGCCGTTCCCGACCAGGATCCAGACCGGAACGGAAGCCGCGTGGCTCGTCAACTCGGCCGCGAGAGGCGCGCAACGTGTCGCGATCTACTCCGAGTCGAGCATCAATCAGCAGGACCTCGCGTTTCTTCCGGCTGCCTACGCCGCGCGCACCAAGGTGACACGGGTGGAGGACGGCTGGGCCATCAAGACGCCGACACCGATCGTTCTGCAGCTCGCCAGCGACGTGCAGGAGGTCTGGCGCGACAACCAGAGGTTGCACACCCTCGGCGGCGGCCGGTTCCTCCTCCCGGTGGGGAGCTACACCGTGCTGGAGGTCGAACCGACCTTGCAGGCCCTGCAGCCCGGCGTCCCGGACTCGCACCTTCTGTCCATCACCGGCGACCTCCTTTTCCAGAGGAGCTCCCAGCGCAGCGTGACGTTCGGCTATCGATCCGACAACCGTTGCATCGCGACGTTGACCCGCCAGCCGTTCGCGCTCTTCGTCGATGGGCACGAGACGCCGTTCGAGGCGCTCAAAGGCGACGGTCGGGAAGCGATCATGCTGCCGCCCGGTGAGCACTCCATACTGTTGGTCACGCAAAGCCCCGTTTCGTATGGTGTCGACATCACGAGCTTCTGGTCCTCATACGTGATCGTGATCTTCGGCGTCCTGGCGGTCGGGCTGCTCGCCTCGCTCTATGTGGCCGTGCGTGTTCGACCGCAGCCCTCCCGGCAGACGACATGAACGAGACCGGTCTCCAACTCGTCCTGTCCATCGTCTTCGTGCTGGTCGTGATCCTGATCTGGTTCATGATCGCCTATCAGTTCGTTCTCACGGTGGCCGGTTTCTTCCACACGCGCCGCTCCTCCAGGGAGAAGCGCGAAGTCGACGGCATGCGTTTCGACTGGCCGGACGTCGCCGTGTTGATCCCGGCGCACAACGAGGGCATCGTGATCCGCCACACCCTCGACGCGATGCTCGCGTTCGACTACCCCGCCGACCGCTACGAGATCCTGGTTGTCAACGACGGCTCCAGCGACGAGACCGGCGTCATCGTCAAGGAGTTCGCCGAACGCGACCGCCGCATCAGGCTGATCGACGTCAAGCCCGGCGAGGGGGGCAAGGGCAAGTCGCGCGCTCTCAACATCGGCCTCTCCCACACCGACGCCGGCCTGATCGCGGTCTACGACGCCGACAACACCCCGGAACCATCCGCGTTGCGCCATCTGGTGGCGCAGCTGCTCCTTCACCCCGAGCTCGGCGCCTGCATCGGGAAGTTTCGCACCGTGAACAGGAACCGCAACCTGCTCACGCGCTTCATCAACGTGGAGACGCTCTCGTTCCAGTCGATCGTGCAGGCGGGCCGGTGGAAGCTGTTCGGCGTCTCGACGTTGCCGGGCACGAACTACGTCATCCGGCGGCCGTTGCTCGACCATCTAGGGGGATGGGACGAGAGCGCGATCACCGAGGACTCCGAGATGTCGATCCGCATCTACATGGAGGGGTTTCGGATCAAGCCGATCCCCTACGCGGTGACCCACGAGCAGGAGCCCGAGACCTGGAAGGTGTGGTTCAGGCAGCGTACCCGCTGGGTTCGCGGCAACAACTACGTGGCGACGAAGTTCGTGCGGCAGATCCCGAGATTCAAGGACAAGCTTCTCGCCGTCGAGGTGCTCTATCTCTTGTCGCTCTACTACGTCTTCTTCATCGCCATCCTGGCATCCGACGTGCTCTTTCTCGCCAGCGTCCTCAAGCTCGCAGCCATCCCCCTGCCGGGTCCGTACACCGCTGTCTGGCTCCTCGCCTTCCTGCTTTTCATCATGGAGATCCTGCTCGCCCTCGCCTACGACCGCGAGGACTCCTTCGGCAAGATCGGGCTCATCGTGCTCGCGTACTTCACCTACTGCCAGCTCTGGATCCTCGTCGTGGCGAAAGCGCTCTGGCTCGACCTCGTCAGACGCGAGACGCAGACCTGGGTCAAGACGCTGCGCTTCGAGCGGCGCCCCGCGGAGGAGTAGCGGAAGGCAGCAGAGGAGCTGAAGAAGAGAAGGAAGACGGAAGAGGGTAGACGGTAGAAGGAGAACAAAAGCGGCCGACGCCTGACGTCGTTCCGCTTCCCTCTTACCTCTTACCTTTCACCTGGGGCTTCCAAACCTACCAAGGGCCTGGGACTCGGCTTACTTCAGCGCGAGCTCCATGTACACCGAACCCTCGACAGCCCCCGGCCGGTACGCTTCGATCGGGCGAAAGCCCAGTGCACGGTAGATGGCGATCGCCTCCTCCATCCAAGGCGCGAAACTGAGCCGCATACCGCGGTAGCCGCGGTCGCGCGCGGCCTCGATCACGGCTAGCGCGAGCCTCTTGCCGACACCCTTGCCGCGAAACTGGTGTCGCACGAACAGCCGCTTCATCTCGCAAAGGCCTTCGCCCAACGGCCGCAACGCGACGCAGCCTGCCAGCCTCCCGTCGTAATCCGCAACGAGCAGCGCCCCGTGCGGAGGGCCGTACTGTCCAGGGAGCTCGACCAGCTCCCGGGCGAAATCCTCGAAGGAGAGGTCCCGCCCGAGCGCGGAGGCGTACTCCTTCAAAAGCGCGCGGGCATTGACCACCGCTTCTTCGCCATCTGCCGGACGGATCTCGATCTTGTGGCTACGACGCGTCACACAAAGTGCCTCCGCGCGCATCTTGCCACAGGGAGGCCAAAATTCGCGCCTGAGACCGCGAATACGTTACGGGCCGGGGCCGGACGCGCCCGGCCGCACCGACACGATCTCCCCGGGAAACACGAACCAGAGCTCGAAGCGCGGATGCACCGTGAGCCCGAGCGCGTCCTCGAGAGCCCTCCTGTAGACGGCGCCCTGAGCAGCGTACGCGAGCCCCCGTTCCTCAAGCTCGGACTTCGTCGCCACCTCGTCGGTCTTGTAGTCGGCAATCACCAACTCGCCGGTGTCGGGGTCGCGGTAGACGAGGTCGATCACTCCGGAGATGAAACCGACGGGCGCACCTTGCTCCTCGCCCGGCGGCAGCAGCACCGGCAGCTCTCGCGCGATCACGTCGCGGGCGATGGCCCGCAGTCGCTCCATCAGGGGGCCGTTGCGCAGCCGCTCCAGCAGGTCCCGGGCTCGGGCCAGCGCGGCGGGCGCGCCCTCCGGATCAACGAGGCCTTCGAGGTCCCTCGGCAGCCGTTCGGCCCCGCGGGCGAACTCCTCCGCGAGGTCGCCCTCCAAGTCGAGCCGTTCTAGGACTCGGTGCACCGCGCTTCCCGCGGCGGTCGCGGCCGAACGCTCCGGTCTCGCCGCACGGCCCGGTAGCCGCTCCTCCGCCAGCTCCTCGAGAAGGCGCCTGTGGGCTTCCGCCGACGCCGGGCTCGAGAACGGTCGCGCCTGCCGGGACTCGGCGTCGCGGCGGAGGGCGTCCAGCCGCGCGGCCTGCCGGGCGATCTCCCGGGCGGTCGGCACCGCCTCGCGCGCGGACTCCGCTTCGGGGAGCGCGGCCACCGGCCTCAGAGCCGGGAACTCCCAGCGGGCGCTGTCGGCGTCCTCGAAGCTCCCTCCTGCGGCGTTCGCCCTCGCCGCCGCCGCTGCGAGGCCTCCCTCCGGCGTTGTGCGGTGCGACAGGAGGTCCATGTGCGAGCGGGCGTCGCCGCCCGCCGGCGCACCCCCTGCGTCCGGCCAGACACCGGCGATCACGAGACGCTCCCGGGCCCGCGTCATGGCGACGTAGAGCGTGCGGACCATCTCGGCCTGCCCCACCCTGCGCCGACGCGTCTCGACCGCGTGCCACCCGGGCGTCTTCGCGCCGAAGAGCGCGTACTCGAGGCCCCCGCCGAACTCCTCCACGTCCACCACCTGTCGCGCGTCGCCGCGCGACGTCTTGTGCGCCTGCACGAGGTAGACGTGGCCGAAGTCAAGGCCCTTCGCCTTGTGAATCGTCGTCACCCGAACCGCGTCATCCGTCGCCGAGAGCGGCCGTCCCTCCTCGGCCTCGCGCGCTCCGGCAACCGCCGTGCGCAGGGTGCGCAGTACGGCGTGCGGGTCGGCGTCGGCCTCCATCGCATCGACGAGCGTGCGGAAGAAACGTTCGAGGTTGGCGACCCGGTACCGCCCAAGGGAGCGGGCTGCTTCGCACGCCTCGAACTGCGTGAGCGTGCGGAGCCGCTCGACGAACACCGCCGCCGGGTCCGTCTCGAACGACGCGCGCAGGCGAGCGAGGTGCACCAGGAAGTCGACCAGGCTCTGCTCCCAGCCGCGCACGCGCTCGATCCCGGGGACGTCCTCGGGGAGAGCCGCCGCCGCCTCTCGGACCAGCCGCTGCAGCGCCTCAAGCTCCGTCTTGTCGGGGGCAGCAAGCGCGCTCACGCGATCCGGGAAAGACCGCGTCCACAGCGGGATGAGCGCCGCATCCGGGACGCCTACGGCGCTCGAGCGAAGCGTCGCCACGAGCGCGAGGTGGTCGCCGGGGTCGAGCACGGTTCGCACCAGCGCGGCGGCGTCGATGATCTCGCGGCGTCGGTAGTACGAGCGGTCGCGTTCCACGGCGTACGGCACGCCGGCGTCGCGAAACGCGTGGAGGTAGGTGTCGATGCTGCTGGTGCTCCTCAGCAGGACACCGAAGGCGCCCCACGGAACGCCGCTCTCACCGAGCTGACGGATGTCCGCCGCGAGCGCTGCCGCCTCGAGATCGGCGGCCTCCTGGGCGGAGGGGACCGCGAGAGCGCCCGTCGCTCCCTCCGCCGCGGTCCACGAAACCCAGTACTCCACCGGCGCTCGTCCGGTCGCGGGCGGCCCCGCCTCGACCGACCGCTCCTCACACGGGTAGAGCGGCTGGAAGGAAGGCTGCATCCCGCTTTCGTGGCGCATCACCGGATGCACCACGCGCTCCACCTCGGCCAGGATCTCGGGGCGCGAGCGGAAATTCACGCAGAGGGAGATCACCTCGCCCCCGGCGGCTCGCACGAGGGAGAGGAAGCCGTCGTACGCCACGAGGTCCGCGTCGCGCCACCCGTAGATCGACTGCTTGGGGTCCCCGATCAGGAAAAGGCCCGGCCGCTCCTGGGGAGGACCGTCGAGGGCGAGCAGGCGGAGGATCTCGCACTGGCGTCGGTCGGTGTCCTGGAACTCGTCCACCATCAGCTGCGAGATCTCGCTCCTGAGGCGCGTGCGCAGGCCCGGGTTGCGCACGAGGAGGTCGTGCGCGTCCCGAAGGAGTGCGGCGAACGTCTGCGCCCCGCGCGCCCGCATCGCCCTGTGCACCTCGGCCAAGAGCGGGGCGAGGGCGCGGCGCGCCACGTCCAGCAGCTCGGGGTCGAGCGCCGCGAGGTGCTTAGCGACGGCAGCCAGCCGCCCGGCGGGACCGATCAGCTCGGCGGCCGCCTCGCCCAGGAGGTCGCGCTCGGTCGCGGTGTACGTCCCCTTCGCCCAATCCTTCAGACGGCCGACGACCCCGTCGGGCAGCGCGTCCGCTACCCGGCCGCACAGCTCCGCCACGCTCGCCGGGGAGCGCCCCCGCGACAGCGTGTCGGCCAGCACCCCGGCGCCGGCGGCGGCCTCCGAGCCCTTCTTCGCCTTCGCAGCGCCGGCGAGCCGGGCCTGGGCCGCATCGCGCACCGCCACCGCGACCGCGCGCACCTCCGCCGTGAGCGCCTCGACGGCATCCGCTGCGAGCGGGTCCCGATCGAGGGCGTTGGGCGGGACGCCGCGGCTCGTCAGGGTGACGAGCGCCTCGACGACCTTCGCTGGGTCGATGCCCCGTGCCGCGAGCCCGAACAGCGCGCTCTGCGGCGCCGACACCGCCTGGCGAAACCCCACCTCCACCACCTCCTGCACGACCTCCGCGAGGACGAAGCTTTCCGGATCCACCGTGAAGCTCGGGTGCAGCCCGGCCTCGAGTGGCACCGCCGCGAGGAGGCGGCGGCAGAACGCGTGAATCGTCGCGACCTGGAGGTGGTCGAGGGCGACCAGGAGCGCCGCCGCGCGCTCCTGCTCTTCGCCCTCCGCACCGGTCAGTGCCTCCAGGACCGTCCCTTTGGGAAGCCTCCCCTGCTGGACCTCGGCCAACGCCTGCGCCACCCGGTTCGCCATCTCGGCGGCCGCCGCCTCGGTGAAGGTGATCGCCACCACCCGGTCAAGGACGCGCGCCGCGACGCGATCGGCGGATTCCGGCTCCCGCCTCCCGGACTGCCGCTGGCGCCCGCGCACCTCGTCCGCCGCGCGCCGCCACCCAGGTCCGAGGCACCAGGCAAGGACGCGACCGACGAGCGTGGCGGTCTTACCGGTCCCCGCGCCGGCCTCAAGCACGAGCGGCCGGTCGAAGAGCGTCTGGGCGAGCAGGCGCGCCTTCCGATCGGCGGCGACGTCCGAGGCGGCGGTCCGGGGGTCGCTCACTCCTCGTTCTCCCCGCCGCTCCCGCTCGCGAGATACCACAAGTCCAGGAACGCCGCCTCAGACTCAGTGAGCGACTCACGGCTCTCACGCGGCGCCGCCGCCCATCTCGCGAGGCGGCGACGCACACCGCTGTCGCCACGGGCGCACGCGTCTCTCACCTCGCAGTACTCGCAACGGCGCGGCTCCTGCGGCTTGTCAGGCTCCTCGAGGCGAGGGAATAACACCCCTCGATGCCAGGCGCCCAGGATCGCTGCCGCCGCGGCCGAGAGCGCCGGTTCCAGCCCGGGGTCGTCGCCCGACACGGCGAGCACGCGCTCGAACTCCTTCAGGTCGGGCTTCAGGTACAGGTAGCGCCCCTCGGAGGGTCGCCCGACCGTCGCTCGCGCGTACGCGCCGGCCTGGAGCGCGTCGCCTCGCCGGATTGCGGCGAGGAGATGGGCGCGCCTGGTGCCGTCCGTTTTCGCCGACGAAAGCGGCCGGCCG
This sequence comes from Terriglobia bacterium, assembly GCA_020073245.1. Lineage (GTDB taxonomy): Bacteria > Acidobacteriota > Thermoanaerobaculia > Thermoanaerobaculales > Thermoanaerobaculaceae > RBG-13-68-16. The sequence goes on from JAIQFQ010000001.1 coordinate 396,577, forward strand.
GTCTTGAAGTCCGTGAGTCGGATGCCGGCGCCGGTCTCCTCGACGAGGTCGGCGCGGAACCTGAGTTCGTGCGCGTTCCCTCCGGCGTCCTCCACAATTACGGTCCCCGGCGCCTCGAGCCCCAGTACCGACACCGAGTCCGTCCCCTCCGGCCAGAGCAGCGATAGCGCAGCCTTGAGACAGGGGCGCGCCCTCTCCTCCAGCACGCGCTCGAGGCCGGGCATCGTGAGACCTTGCTCGCGAGCGACGCGGGATGACGCCTCCCGCAGAGCGGCGTCGAGTGCGGGCGGAGCTGGCCGTCCAACCGAAAACGCCGGTGCGGCCGCCGCTTCGGCGATGCTGCGCGACAGCTCGGGTCGGCCCGCCGAGAGCACCGCCTCGAGCGCACGGTGCACCGTCTGGCCGAGCGTCAGGGCGTCCACGCCAGGGACGGCGACGAGCGGGTCCGGGGAAGGCTCGAGGCGCACGACCCGCCTGAGGAACGCCTGCCACGGACATGCGGCGACGTTCTCCGCAGTCGTGACCACCGGCTCGCCGCGCCTTGGGTCGGCATCCTCCCGCGGGGCGCCGACGAACCCGAGGTACGGTCCCAGCGAAGCGGCGCGCCGGCGGCCCTCGCGAGTGGTGCGGTCGGGGTCGAGCTCGTCGAGCACGGCGATGCGTGCCGCCGCGCTCCCGCCACTCGCAACCTCGAGAGCGCGGCCGAAGTCGCGACGCGAGCCGTGGAGGCCGGCAAGGACCGCGTGCTCGTCGGGTGGCCTCAGCTCGCCCGGCACCGGCGCGAGCGCGGAACCGACCAGGGGCGGCTCTTCGATGCCCGCGGCGAGGCAGAGCCGCGCGACCAGCGGGGAGAGCGAGCGGGCCTTGCCGTCGTCGTCGCAAACCTGCCAGGAGACCGTCACCCGCACTGAGGACGAGAGGAGCTGCGCGAACAGGTACCGCTCCTCGTCGAACCCGATTCGCTTGACCGGCATCTGCGGCAGGACGTCCCTCTCGATCGCCTGCCTCAGCCGGTCGGGAAGCAGTGGGTCTTCCTTCACCTGGCGCGGGAACGAGTCCCGGTTGAGACCGACGAGGAACAGGTGCTCAAACGTCCTCGCCCTCGCCTCGGTGACCGACAGCACCTGGATTCCGCCGCCCGCGCCCCCGAGAGCGCTCGCGTCGGTCTCCTCGAGCTCCCGCCGTACCACTGTGAAGAATTCGTCGCGGCTGAGCGGGAGCGCTTCCGGGAGCTCCGCCGCGAGGGTCGCCAGCGCGGCGGCCACTCGTTCCGCGCCGGCGAGGGCACGCCTCCAGCCCAGCCCGGCTTTCAGCAGCTTCCCGAGGAGGCGGATGTGCTGGCTGGGCTTCGCCTCCGGCGGCCACGACTCGAGGATGCTCACCAGCGCGGCGGCCTGCCCGACGGCCCTCCGGAGGCGGGTGCCGGCCAGGCGCCGGCGCGGGGCGACCTGTGCCGCCGCGCCGTTCTCGCCCTCCCCCGGCAGTTCGACGAGGCCGCGCCGAATCCGCAGGACGAACTCGCCGTCGTCGAGGAGAGCGTCGGCGTCGAGCGAGGCCACGTCGCGGATACGGGCCGCTCCGCAGGTGTGCAGCGCGAGGCGGAGATCGAACCCCGCCACGTCGCCGGCTGCGGACAGCCAGGAGTCGGTGGGAGCCTGGCCACCCCGCCGCAGGAGGTCGCTGAGCGCCCGGACGCGCCGCCCGGCGGCGTCAAGCGAGCCCGGCGTGTCGAGAGCCGAGAACGGCACCGCGAGACGGGAGAAGTGCGCGTAAATCGCGAGCGCGTAGGGACGGAGGTCACGGGCGACCACTGCGATCGACTCCGGCGCCGCGCCACTGTCCAGGAGTCGCCGGATCCGACGCGCGACCTCCCGCACCTCGGCCTGCGTCCCGGGCGCTCGGAACATCTCCGGCCCTCGGGCTGGCGGCGGCACCGGCGCGGCGGGAACGCGGGCCGCCACCCGCTCGATCCGCTCGAGGAAGCGGTCACTGAAAGCGACGCCGAGGTCCTCTCGCGAGGGGTCGGCCGGGTCGGGCGGGTGGTCCATGTAGAGGCGGGCGCCGCATCGGCCCAGCAACGCTTCGATCAGGTCCGTCGCGACGGCGGTCGCGTCCGCAAAGCCGTGGATCAGCACGGCCCGGGCGGGCAACGCCTCGTCCGCCTCGCTGGTGAGGACCGCGGCGGCGCGCCGCAGCACATCGGAGGGGAGGTCCAACGCTCCCGCCTCCATCACCCGGATCACCGCCGCGGCCGTTCGGACGAGAGCCGCCGCGCGCTCCTGCTCGGCCTCGTCTCGATCCCCTTCGAGCAGCTCCGCGAGCGCGTCCGCAGCCGCCGGGGTGAGGCCGGCGTCGAGGAAGTCGCGGACGGTTGCCACCAGGGGCGGGACACCGTCTTCGACCGCGGTTGCGAGCACCCGAAGGGCCGGCTCGAGCGCGGCGAAACGCCCGACGAAGACGGGCAGCAGCCGCGTCCCTGAGCGGTGAGGCCTCCCGTGGTGCCGGGCGCCGAGCCGGGCGGCGAGGGCGTGCAGCGTGAGGATCTCGACGCCGGCGACGGCCCGTCCGCGCACCGCCACGAGGCGCGCCGCCAGGTGCAGGCGCAAGCTCCGGGAGGGAACGACGACCATGACCGGCCGTGCAAGCAGCGCGACGTCGCCCGCCGAGGAGGGGAGGAGCGCCCCGATGTCCGCGAGAACCCGATCCTCGGTGGCCCGCGCGCCCGCCGCCGTCACGATCAGCGACCCAGCGCGAGTCGTTCTCCGCTCAACGTCCACCTTACGACTCCCCGGCCAATGCGAGCACGCCGTGCGTTCGGCTGTCAATCGGCGCGCGCGGCACCCTCGCAGGCATCGTCATGAGCCTTTCTGGGAGTGAGGAGCGGGGAGAAGGTGACCGCTCTCGACCGCCTCCTCGATCCGACCGCGCGCGTAATCCCAGAGCTCGCGCGAGCCGTCCGCCATCCGGCTGTTCCGGCCGATGACCATGTCGGCGGTGATCCCGTGCTCATGCCAGGAGCGCCCCCGCGTGTGAACGTTGTGAAGCACCGGCATCAGCCGATCCAGCGCGGCTGCGAACAGTGCGTCCGGCGTGCGGGCGGACTCGAACTCCTCCCACAGCGAGCGCAACTCATCGCCCTGCTCCCCTGGGAGCAGACCGAACAGGCGCTCGGCGGCGCGTCGCTCAAGTTCAGGCTTCGCGTCGGCGCCGGCGGTGTCGTAGACGAAGGTGTCGCCCGCGTCCACCTCGACGATGTCGTGCACCAGCAGCATCCTCACGACGCGGCCGACGTCCACCGGTTCGTTCGCGTGCTCCGCCAGCACCACCGCCATGACCGCGACGTGCCAGGAGTGTTCGGCCGAGTTCTCCCGTCGGGTCTCGTCGACCAGGTACGACCGCCGCAGGACGCCCTTGAGCTTGTCGATCTCGAGGATGAAGCGGATCTGGTCGTGCAGCCGTTGGCTCGTCATCGTCCCCCCGGCGGCGCCCGCATCGCAGGTCGCGCGCCGCTCCAGCATAGCGCCGGCCCCGACGCCCTACGGCGCGTAGCGGGACAGGTACTCCCTGACGCGGAGCTTTCGCGCCGTGTTCGCCGAAGACATGAACCGCACGGTGCCGAAGACGGGACGCTCCGGACCCCACGGGCGGTCGTAGCGCCCGAGGCACCACAGAATCCCGGAGGTCGAGTTCGGGTCCCGGCCATCCAGCGCCCAGCGGTTGTTGAGCTCCACCATCGTCTCAAGCGCCGCGCGCGGCGAGGGCGACCACTCCAGGATCTTCTTCCCCCACAGCATCCTCAGGTAGTTGTGGATCCGCCCCTCGAGCGTCAACTGCCGCTGGGCGGCGTTCCAGAGCTGGTCGTGCGTTCGCGCCTGCTCGAACTCGTCGGGAGAGTAGACGTGGGGGCGGGAATCGGCGGCGTGCTTGCCCAACGTCGCGAGCGCCCACGGCGGAAGCGACTCGTAGCTCTCGGCGTCGTCGCGCCTGGCCGCGAAGTTGAGGCCCAGCTCCCGCCAGGTCACGACCTGGTCGAGGAACGCCTCCGCAGCCTCGCTCATCCCCCACCAACCGGTGCGCCTTCCCGTTGCCCGACGGGCGAGACGCTCCGCAGACCACCCCTCGCGCGACGCCACCGCCGCGAAAACCTCGTGGGCCGAGACGTGCCCGAAGTGGAGGTACGGCGAGAGGGCGCTCGAGGCGTCGTCGTCCGGGTGGTTGCGCGCCTCCGGGTACCGGTCGAGCCCGGCGCGCACGAAGCGCTCGAGCCGCGCCCGGCCCTCCGGGCTCCCGCCCGGAGTCCGCCCGACGGCCCCGACGGCGCGGTTCAACGGCAGCGAGGCGAGGAGGGAGATCGGGGATGCCAGCTCCTCCGGCGCCGTCGCCGGCCACCGCCGGAGGAGCTCGGCCGGGAGCGCGCTCAGGCGCGGCAGGTCGGAGCCCGACAGCGGATCGGAGGCCGGGAGCGCCCCGAGGTGCGCGGGCAGCTCCGCCTGCAGGAGCCGCCGGAACGCGAACGCGGTCGAGAACACCCGGTCGGTCGCAGCCAACGGCAGGAGCCCGTTGGAGTCCACGGCCTCCAGCAGCACCGGGACGCGGGGTGCGGCGGCGGCCAGCATCCGCGGCAGGAAGAACAACGGGGCGTCGTCGGCCACGACGACGCACGCCGACGCTGCGAGCGACTCGAGCAGCCCGCGCGCCGCCCCCGGCTCCGGCTCGACGTAGGGAAAGTACGCGGCCCCCGCGGCCTCGAACCGGCGACGGTTGACGGCCATCCCTTCGATCACGAAGGCGTGCAGGCGCTCGGAAGCCCACCGGTAGTCGCAGCGCAGCGCCTCGAGGACCACGAGCGGCCTGCCGAGCGAGCGGGCGTGCTCGACCGCGCGCTCCAGGGCGAAGTTCCACCCCGTCCGCCGGAACGCCGTCATCCAGTACACGACGAAGGCGCCGCTCGCCCGGGCCGGGCGGTCGTTGCACGGGCGGACACGGACCGCGGGGACGGTCACCGGCCGCCCCCGCTGCGGCCCCGTCGGACGGACCCGCGATCGAGGCAAATCATCGCCTGCGATTCTAGTGGCACCCCCGCCGGAACGTTCGCGCGGCGCGCGCGGTTGAACGTACGTCGGCGCGGGTGTGACGGTCCGCACCGGCGCCGGGCCCGGCGGTATGATCGGATCGTGATCGGACAGGAGCCACAATGAGAGCGGTCGCCGTGTTCCCCGCGCAGCGCCAGGTTCGGCTGGTTGAGCACCCCGAACCAGCCGTGGTGTCACCCACCGAGGTCAAGCTCCGGATGCTCGAGGTCGGCGTGTGCGGCACCGACCGCGAGATCGTGACGTTCCAGTACGGGACCCCGCCTGCGGGCGCCGAGTACCTGGTGATCGGCCACGAGTCGCTCGGCGAGGCGGTCGAGGTCGGGGCCTCGGTGACGCGGGTAAGGCCCGGCGACCTCGTCGTCCCGATGGTGCGGCGCCCGTGCCCGGACCCGACGTGCGCGCCGTGCCGCGCCGGGCGGCAGGACTTCTGCGCGTCCGGGGCGTTCACGGAGAGGGGAATCAGCGGCGCCCACGGTTTCATGACCGAGTTCGTGGTGGACGACGAGAAGTACATGAACGCCGTTCCGGCGGCCCTGAGAGGCGTGGCCGTGCTGACCGAGCCGCTCACGATCGCCGAGAAGGCGGTCGCCGAGGTTTGGAAAGTGCAGCAGCGCCTGCCGTGGACGCGGCCCGCGCGCGCCGGGCAGCCCCACAGCCGCGGCCAGCATGCGGTCGTCCTCGGAGCTGGGCCGGTCGGGCTGCTGGGCGCACTGCTTCTGGTGAACGCCGGATTCGAGACGACGGTCTACTCGCGCGCCTCGGGGCCCCACGACAAGGCGGGCCTGGCGCGCTCGTTCGGGGCGAAGTACGTCGCGGCCGAATCCGTCACGACGCGGCAGCTCGCCGAGCAAGTCGGGAACATCGACCTCGTGTACGAGGCGACCGGCGCCTCCCGGGTGGCGTTCGAGATGCTCGCGGCCCTGGGCACCAACGGCGTCTTCGTCTTCACGGGCGTGCCCGGGCGGAAGGGCCCGGTCGAGGTGGACACCGACCTGATCATGCGCAACCTCGTCCTCGAGAACCAGATCGTTTTCGGGACGGTCAATGCGAACCGAGACGCGTACGAGGCCGCGATCCGACATCTCGGCACGTTCGCAGCACGGTGGCCGCAGGCGCTGCACCGGCTGATCACGAGCCGGTCACCGCTCGGGGACGCCCCCGGTCTTCTCACGAGCGAGCCTACGGGGATCAAGAATGTCATCACCATTTCCTGAGGCGCGGCGAGCTGCTACGATTGCATGCGCCCGCGGAGCCGGTCGCGAGTGAGCGGCCAACGGATCCGCGCCGCCGCCGAGGAAACGCGTCTCGCCGAGGACGCGCGCCGGGAGCGCAACTGGAAGCGCTGGGGGCCCTACCTTTCCGAGCGACAGTGGGGGACCGTTCGGGAGGATTACTCCGCCGACGGTGATGCCTGGGCCCACTTTCCGCACGACCACGCCCGCAGCCGTGTCTACCGCTGGGGAGAGGACGGCCTGCTCGGGATCTGCGATCGCGAGGCCCGTCTGTGCTTCGCGCTCGCACTCTGGAACGGCCGCGACCCCATCCTCAAGGAGCGCCTCTTCGGCCTGGCCAACGGTGAGGGCAACCACGGCGAGGACGTCAAGGAGAGCTACTTCTTCCTCGATGCCACGCCGACCGCGTCCTACCTCAAGGCGCTCTACCTCTACCCCCAGGCCGAGTTCCCGTACGAACGCCTGCGCGAGGAGAACCGGCGCCGGGGGCGCGGCGAGCCCGAGTACGAGCTCGTCGACACGGGCGTGCTGGACAGCGGCGTCTTCGACGTCCTTGTCGAATACGCCAAGGTATCCCCCGATGACGTCCTCTGCCGCATCACCGTGACGAACCGCGGCCCGCGGACCGAGACCCTCCACCTGCTGCCGACGCTCTGGTTCCGCAACACCTGGAGCTGGGGCCTCGCTGGCGACGAGTACCCTCCGAGACCGACGATACAAGCCCTGGACGAACTCTCGCTCGCCGCCGAGCACGCGACGCTCGGCCGCAGAGTGCTGGCCGTCGGCCGCGGACCCGATGGGCGACCTCCGGTCCTGCTGTTCACCGACAACGAGACCAACGAACTGCGCCTGTGGGGCCGTCCCAACCGGACGCCGTTCGTGAAGGACGCGTTCCACGATGCGGTCGTACGAGGTCTCGGGGCGGCGGTCAACCCCGACCGAGTCGGCACCAAAGCCGCCGCGCACTACCGTCTCACGCTCCCGCCGGGCGGCTCCGCGGAGGTCCGGCTCCGGCTCGGGCCCGCCGACGAGTTGCCGGAAGATCCGCTCGGAGCAGGGTTCGTCGCGACGTTCGCGCACCGCATCGCGGAAGCCGACGAATTCTATGCCGGAGTCATCCCCCCGGAACTCGACGAGACCGAGCGCGGAGTGGCGCACCAGGCGTACGCCGGGCTTCTGTGGTCGAAGCAGTTCTACAACCTGGTGGTCGCCGAGTGGCTCGAGGGCGATCCCGCACAGCCACCGCCTCCCGACACGCATCGAGCGAGGCGCAACGCGGACTGGCCTTACTTCCACGCCCGCGACGTGCTGTCGATGCCGGACACGTGGGAGTACCCGTGGTTCGCGGCCTGGGACCTCGCCTTCCACATGCTGCCGATGGCACGCGTCGACCCCGAGTTCGCCAAGGCTCAGCTGCTGCTGCTCCTGCGCGAGTGGTACATGCACCCGAACGGGCAGCTCCCGGCGTACGAGTGGGGGTTCGACGACGTCAACCCGCCCCTGCACGCGTGGGCCGCTTGGCGCGTGTACAAGCTGACCGGCCAGCGCGGGCGCCGCGACAGGCTCTTCCTCGAGCGTGCCTTCCAGAAGCTGCTCCTCACCTTCACCTGGTGGGTGAACCGAAAGGACATCGAGGGGAAGAACCTGTTCGGCGGAGGGTTTCTCGGCCTCGACAACATCGGGGTCTTCGATCGCTCGCGGCCGCTGCCTGGCGGCGGCGCGCTGGAGCAGGCCGACGGCACCTCCTGGATGGCGTTCTTCTGCGGCACCATGCTCTCGATCGCGCTCGAGTTGGCGTCGGAGGATCCCGCGTACGAGGACGTCGCCTCCAAGTTCTTCGAGCACTACGTCGCGATCGCCGACGCCACCAACGGTCTGGGCGGGACCGGGCTCTGGGACGAGAAGGACGGCTTCTATTACGATCAGGTCCACATCGACGGCCAGCACCTCCCGATTCGGCTGCGCTCCATGGTCGGCCTCGTCCCCCTGTTCGCCTGCGAGGTCCTGGACCAGGAGGTGATCGACCGGCTCCCGGGGTTCGCCAAACGCATGCGCTGGTTCTTGGAGCACCGCGCCGACCTCGCCGGTCGGATCACCTGCATGGGGTGCCGGTCGGGCGGCCGGCGGCGGCTGCTCGCGATCCCGAGCCGGGATCGGCTGCTGCGCGTCCTCCGCGTCCTGCTCGACGAGCGCGAGTTCCTCTCGCCGTTCGGCATCCGCTCCCTTTCGCGCATCTATGCGGAGCGCCCGTTCACGTTCGAACTCGTCGGCGTGACCCACACCGTGGCTTACACCCCCGGCGAGTCGGACAGCCCGATGTTCGGCGGCAACTCCAACTGGCGCGGGCCCGTCTGGTTTCCGGTCAACTTCCTGCTGATCGAGGCGCTCGAGCGCTACCACCACTTCTACGGGAACGACCTCCTGGTAGAGTGCCCCACCGGCTCCGGGACGCTGATGACCCTCAGACAGGCGGCGGGCGAGATCGCGCGTCGCCTCGTCCGCATCTTCCTGCCAGACGGCTCAGGGGCCCGGCCGTTCCACGGCGACGACCGGCGCTTCGCAGACGATCCCGACCGGCGCGACCTGGTCCTGTTCCACGAGTATTTCCACGGCGACACCGGCCGCGGATGCGGCGCCTCCCACCAGACCGGGTGGACGGCTCTGGTGACGCACTGTCTGGAGATCGTGGCGGCGGAGAACGCCGGTCGCCAGAGGAAGGTCTGATCGCGAGAGGCCATGGCGACTCGCTTTCGGGCCGGGCCGAGGTAACTTCGCCCGGCCCCACGCGTACAATTGCGGGACTCGGCGGACGCACGAGATGGCCGGCAGTGAGGCCTGGCGGAGGAATTCGGTATGACGAGGCGTACGAAGATCATCATCGGGGTCGCGCTGGCGGTCGTGATCGTGGCCGTCGTGGCGGCGATCGTGGGCAGCAAGAAGAAGGGCATCCAGGTGCGCACCGCCAAGGTCGCGCGCAAGGATCTGGTCCAACTCGTGACCGCCAACGGCACCGTGCAGGCCAAGACCAAGGTCGAGCTGTCGGCCAACATCATGGGTCAGGTGACCGCGCTCAACGTCCAGGAAGGCGACCGGGTGAAGAAGGGTGATCTGTTGGCCGTCATCGATCAGGCCCGTTACGCCGCCGCGGTCAACAGCGCCCAGTCCAGCCGACAGGCACTCGAGGCCGAGCTCGTGCGCTCCAGCGAGGCGGCCGCCCAGGCCAAACGCGATATGGAGCGCGCCGAGCAACAGTTCAAGGACGGGATCCTCGCCGAGGCCGACCACGAGCGCGCCCGCAGCACCTACGACCAAGCGGTGGCGTCGGCCCGGCGGGCCGAGCGCCAGGTCGAGCAGGCTCGCGCCGATCTCGCGTCCGCTCAGGACTCACTGGAAAAGACCGAGATCCGCGCGCCGATGGACGGCATCGTCACGCGGCGCAACATCGAGAAAGGCGAGGTGATCGTCACCGGCACCATGAACAACCCCGGGACGGTGCTCATGACGGTCTCCGACATGTCCACGATCGAGGCCGTGCTCGAGGTCGACCAGACCGACGTGCCGCAGCTGCGCATCGGCCAGAAGGCCGACGTGCGGATCGACGCATTCCCGGACGACAAGTTCCCGGGTGAGGTCTCGGAGATCGGGTCGAGTCCGATCCAGGGCACCTCGGCGCTCGGTGGCGCGGCGACAGGCACCGACTACACCGTCAAGGTGACGCTGCTCAAGCACCCCGAGAGGATCCGGCCAGGCCTCACGGTCACCGCCGACATCACGACGGCGACCCAGACGAATACCTTGACGGTCCCGATTGGCGCCCTCGTGCTACGACAGCCGGATGCCAAGGGCACGCCCACCCCGGTTCCCGCCTCCGGCGAGGCGCCCGGCAGCACGTCCGTGAAGAAGGCGTCGGTGGCGTCCCGCGGCCGCGAGATCGAGGGTGTCTACGTCATCGCAGTCAAGAAGGCCGAGTTCCGGCCCGTCAAGACCGGAGTTCGGGGCGAACTCGACGTCGAGATCGCCGACGGCCTCAAGGAGGGTGATGAGATCGTGATCGGACCCTTCCGTGCGCTCCGCGACCTGACGCCGGGGGCGCAGGTGGTGATTGACAACACTCCCGGCGGAGGTCCGCAGGGTTGACGGCGATGAGAGGCCCGAAACACCGTCCGGAGCACGAGCCCTCATGATCCTCGAGGACATCGCTCGAATCGGGCTCGGGTCGCTGACCGCCCACAAGCTGCGTTCGGCGCTGAACCTGCTCGGAATCATTATCGCGGTGGCGACGATCGTGGCCGTGATATCGGTCGTTTCGGGCCTCAACAAGTATGCCGCCGACGTGATCTCTGGCCTCGGTCCCAACACCTTGATATTCACGAAGTTCGGGATCATCAGGAGCCGCGAGGCGTTCCTCGACGCGCTCAAGCGTAAGGACATCTCCAACGACGATCTGGAGGCCGTGCGCCGCCTCGTACCCCAGGCGCGACGCGTGGCCGGGCGGGTGTTCTCCACGCACCCGGTCTACGCCGGGGGCCACCGCCTGGCGGACACGTTCGTTCTCGGTGCCGAGTACGAGCTTCCGTGGATGATCGGGCTCGAGCTCCAGGACGGGCGGTTCTTCACCGAGAACGAGGCCGACGCCGCGCGTGCGGTCGCGGTGATCGGATGGGACATCAAAGACGAACTGTTCCCCCACGAGGACCCCCTGGGGCGCGAGATCAAGGTCGAGGGAAGGCCGTTCCGCATCATCGGGACGATGGCCAAGCAGGGGAGCACCTTCGGCCAGAGCCAGGACCGATTTGTCCTGATGCCTCTGGCGGCGTACCAGCACGCCTTCGGAATCACCCGCAGCCTCGACATCTTCGTCGAGGTCCCCGACGCCGCCTCCAGCCAGGCAGTCGAGGACGCGGTTCGGCTCGTCCTGCGCTCGCGCCGCGGCACGCCGTTCTCCGCCCCGGACCCGTTCGGCATCGTCGACGCAGACGCCCTGAACATCCTTTGGAAGAGCATCACGTTCTCCGCGTTTGCGCTGGTGATCTGGATCTCTTCGATCTCGCTGGTGGTCGGCGGTGTCGCGATCGCCAACACGATGTTCGCCTCGATCGTCGAGCGAACCCGCGAGATCGGCCTCCGCAAGGCGCTCGGCGCCCGCCGCCGGGACCTTCACCGCCAGTTCCTCTTCGAAGCGGTGGCGCAGAGCTTCGTCGGAGGCGTCATCGGGGTGCTGCTGGGATGGCTGGTGGCGCTGGCGGTCGGACACTTTAGCCCGTTCCCTGCCCGAGTGACCCCGTTCCTGGTCGGCACGGGCCTCACCGTGGCGACGTTCTCCGGGCTCCTGGCGGGCTGGCTGCCGGCGATGCGCGCCGCCCGTCTCGACCCGATCGTCGCCCTCCGGGAGGACTGAGTGATGGCGAGCGTCCTCTTGCTCCTCTGCCCCTCTGCCCCTTTGCCCCTCTGCCGATCTCTACGGACCACGGTCCACGGTCCACGGTCCACGGGCGGGCGGGGGCTGGCATGAGCCGCTGGGACAGGCTCGTCGCCGAGCGCCGCGAGAACGTTCTCGCGGCGCTCCGGGCGATCCGCGAGCAGAAGCTGCGCTCCTTCCTCACCTGTCTTGGCATCATCATCGGCGTCGGGACCGTCATTGTCATGGTCTCGCTCGTGCAGGGGTTCAACAGCAGCTTCATCGCCCAGTTCCAGAACTTCGGGGCGACCCTCGTGCAGTTCCAGCGCCTCGACGACCGCTTCGGAGGGGGCGGTCCGCTGCCCGAGGAGCAGCGCCTCCGCCCCGTTCTGACACTCGACGATGCCGAGGCGATCCGTCGCTACGCGCCAGCCATCGCGTTCGTGTCCCCCGAGCGGTGGAACATCAACAACAGCAACGTGGAGGTGCGCTACCGAGGGAGCCGCACCAACAACGCCACCGTTGGGGGCGTCACCCACACGTACCCCGACGCCAACAACCACTTCGTCGAGCACGGCCGCTTCTTCACGGCCGGCGAGGAGCTGCACTCCGCGCCTGTGGCGGTGATCGGCACGGGGATCGTGGAGGCGCTGTTCCCCCATACCGACCCGCTCGGGCGCGAGATCGAGATCAACGGCCGCCCCTTCCGTGTCCTCGGCGTGATGGAGAAGAAGGGCGGCCTCTTCGACTCGGGCACCGACCAGCAAATCGAGATCCCGGTCGGTTACTTCGACCGCATCTGGCCCGACGTGAAGCGCACGTACGGTTGCGTCATCGCGACCGTGCCCAGGAAACCGGAGTGGGTGGACCTTGCGATCGAGCAGGGGACCCAGATCCTGCGCGACCGCCGCGGCCTGCGGTTCTCCCAGCCGAACAACTTCGGGATCCGGACACCCGAACGCACGATACGAACGTTCCGGCAGATCACCGGAGGAGTGTCCGCCGCGATGCTCGTGATCGCCGGGATCTCGCTCATAATCGGCGGTGTCGGCGTGATGAACATCATGCTCATGAACGTCACCCAGCGCACCCGTGAGATCGGCGTGCGGCGCGCCCTCGGCGCCCGCCGGTCCGATATCCGTCAGCAGTTCGTCACCGAGGCGATAACGCTCTCCCTCGTGGGCGGCGCGACGGGGGTGGCGGTCGGCATCGGGATGTCCCACGTCGTTGGGCTGGTCAGCCCCTTCCCCACAAGCATCTCGGTGTGGGCGATCGTGGCCGGGCTCGCCGTGTCGGGCCTGGTCGGCTTCTTCTTCGGCACGTACCCCGCGTACAAGGCCGCACGGCTCGACCCGATCGAGGCGCTGAGGTACGAGTAGCACTGAAGAGACCTGGCTCGTGGTCCGTGGTCCGTGGTCCGTGGTCCGCAAGGACGAAACACGCAGGGTTGAGGCGGGTTCCCCGTAGGCACGCAGCCGGTTAGGGCGAGGACGCCGGGGTCGCGACCGCGGTCACGTCGATGACCGGTCCCTCACCCGCCTCCCACACCAGGAACTCGTTGAGGTCCTTCCGCACGCGGCTGACCACCCACGCGAGCACCGCGGCGTCGTCCACGAACCCGATCACCGGGATGAAGTCGGGGATCGCGTCAAGCGGGTCGAGGAAGTAGATCGCCGCCGCGACCGCCGCAATCAAGGAGCGCCTGGGCAGATGGCGGTAGCGGCCGGTCACGGCCGCGCGCGCCATCCGAACCAGCGCGCTGGCATCGTATGCGACCGCGGTCAGCGATCTGCCGGGGTGCTGCAGTGCAGCGGCAGCGGCGGCGAACAGACGACCCAGCGGACGGTTGCGGGTCACCATCGTGGCCGCTCGCCGCACGGCCCTCCGGAAGAACACATCGCTCGACCTCGTCGTCATGCGCCGAGTTTACCCCTGCAGGGCAGTTTGGCTATGTGGCGGGCTGCCGGGCCACGGAGGCCGTCGCGGCGGGAAGAGGGGTGCCGATGTTGAACCGGTAGCCGAGGTAGATCAGCGTCAAACCGATCAACTCCGTGACGTAAAGGACCTCGACGAACCCGAAGCGGGTGAACGCGCCGCCGATGCCGGGCAGCAGCGCTCCGATGGCGATGAAGACGTTCCCCACAAACCGGTGGTGGGTCTCCCTTCGGCCCGAAAAGCGGACCGCCGAGAGGATCGCGCCGCCCACCAGAAAGATGAGGGCGTACGTGTTGATGAACGGGGAGAACGCGCGCACCCACGGCCAGACCAGCACCTTTCCCGAGAGCCGGTGTGCCTCGGCGAGGGTGGGGTTGACCGGGCTTGCCAGCACGAACGCCGAGGCCACGAGCACCACGGTCACCAGGCAGGCGGTCAGCACGTGCGCAGTCTTGCGCCGGAGGAGGAGGTACACCGTCCCTTGAGCCAACGGAGCGCCACCCAGCAGTGCGCCGGAGATGTACCACGCCCTGAAGACGCCTTCGTGCCAACCGAACACGCTGGTGAACGCCTCGGTGAACGTCCCGACCCCGTACACCAGGATTCCGATGGCCCACACCAGCAGGTGCGGTCCGTGGCCCCGGGTGAGGTAGCGTCGCAGCAGCGCCGCGGAGAACGCGAGTGAAAACAGCGTGGTGATGACCGGCAGATACAGCACTGGGCTCGGCATGGTCGCTCCCGGGAGCCCGCCCAGCGCTGACCGATCTCCAACTGCCCTCGATCATCGGCGCCCACGGGTCCGGCCCGTCAAACTGACCGAAACGGAGGCTCATTCCCCAATCTTGGACAAGCGTTGCGACGGAGTTCTCATGGAGGCGTCACACGCTTGTGAAAACCGGTATTATTGCCGCCGCCGTGGTTGACGCTCCCGCACGGGAGCCGTCGGGAAGGACCACCCCATGCCTGTGACCCTGGACGGACAGCATCTGACCATCGAGGACGTGGTGCACGTCGCGCGGCAAGCCGAGAAGGTGCAGCTCGCGCCCGACGCCGTCGAGCGCATCGTCAAGTGCCGCGGGATGCTCGAGAAGAAGATCGTCGCCCACGAGATCATGTACGGCGTCAACACCGGGATCGGCGAGTTCTCCGAGGTGGTGCTCTCCGACGAGCAGGTCATGCAGTTCCAGAAGTACCTGATCTACAACCACGCCGCGGGGATCGGCGCGCCGGCCCCAATCGAGCACGTGCGTGCGGCGATGGTCTCGCGCGTCAACGTGCACGCCCGCGGCTACTCCGGCTGCCGTGTCGAGATCCCCCAGACGTATATCGAGATGCTGAACAAGGGCGTGACCCCGGTCGTGTGCGAGAAGGGCAGCGTCGGCGCGTGCGGCGACCTGGCGCCGATGAGCCAGCTCGCGCTCTCGCTCATGGGCGAAGGCGAGAGCTTCTACCAGGGCGAGCGGATGCCGACGGCCAAGGCGATGGCGAGGGCCGGGATCGCGGTCCCCGGGCTGCAGGCTCGCGACGGCCTCGCCGCCATCAACGGTTCCAACCTCATCACAGGCATGGGCTGCCTGATCCTCTACGACGCCGACCGGTGGATCCGGCAGGCCGAGGTCGCGGCCGCGATGTCGCTCGAGGCGTTGCTCGCGAACATGAAACCGTACCAGGGCAAGCTCCACGAGCTGCGCGGCTTCCCCGGCGCGGTCACCTGCGCCGCCAATCTGCGCCGGGTGATGGACGGCTCCGACCTCGTCACAGGCAAGCTCAAGGTCAAGGTGCAGGACGCCTATTCGATGCGCTCGACGCCGCAGGTGATCGGCGCGGTGCGCGACGCGCTGGCGTACGCCCGCAAGCAGTTCGAGATCGAGCTGAACGGCGTGGCTGACAACCCGATCTTCGTGTGCGAAGAGAACCGCGTGCTCACCGGCGCCAACTTCCAGGGGACGCCGGTCTCGCTGCCCCTCGACATGGTCGCGGCCGGGCTCACGACGGTCTCCGTACTCTCCGAGCGCCGCCTCAACCGGCTCCTGAACCCCGCCCTCTCGGTCGGGCTGCCCGCCTTCCTCACCAAGGGCGCCGGGATGTTCTCCGGGCATATGCTCTCGCAGTACACCGCCGACATGCTGATCGTCGAGCAGCGCATCCTCTCGACGCCGTCGTGCACCCAGTCGATCCCCGCCGCAGCCGACCAGGAGGACTTCGTCTCGATGGGGATGAACGGCGCCCTCAAGGCCAAGCAGATCCTCACGAACGCCTACGGGGTTCTGGGGATCGAGCTGATCGCGGCGGCGCAGGCGCTCGACTTCCGCGACTTCACCCCCGGCAAGGGCACACTGGCCGCCAAGGCCGCCGTCCGAAAGATCGTCGACCACCTCGATGAGGACCGCCCGCTGTTCCCGGACCACAACGCGATGATGGCCGCCGTCGAGCGTTGCGACGTCCTCACCGCGGTCGAGAAGGAGATCGGACCACTCGCCAGCTCGTGGTCGTAGGACACGGGTCCGGGGTCCGGGGTCCACAAGAATCGCAACCATCCCGAGTCCGATGTCATTGCGAGGAGCCCCGGCGACGCCGGGGCGACGAAGCAATCTCGGTGTTCCGATCGCAAGCGCGCAGCGCCCGTAAGATGTCCCCGAGACTGCTTCGTCGGGCCGCCTGCGACGGCCCTCCTCGCAGTGACGGTGACTCCCCCAACGAAGACGTCGCGGCCGGTGGCCGGTAGAGACCGGGGTTCAGGGTTCGGGACGACAAAGGAAACTCCACTCCGCCCCGCCCGAGAACGGGCTATGCTGCGAACATGCTGACGATCCGCCCGCTCGCCGCCGCTCTCAACCCACCGGCACAGGTCGCCGCAGCCGTTGCCCGCGTCGCGGAGCACCTCAACCGACGCCGGGTCGCCCACCGCTTTGTGACCGGCGAGAGCGACCTACCCGACGTTCTGCTCATCGTCACCGGGGGCACGGAGCGCCTGGCGCTCGCCGCGATCGACCGGGTGCCGGGACCGGCCCTCCTGCTGGCGCACACCGAGCTGAACTCGCTTCCCGCCGCGTTCGAGATCCTGAGCTACCTGCGCCAGCGCGGACGCAGTGGACGGATCTATCTGCTCGACGACAGCAACGACCGATCGCTCTCGCGCCTCGCCCGCCACCTCGAGGTACGTCGGCGCCTGCAGTCCGCGCGGCTGGGCCGCATCGGCGCCCCGTCGGATTGGCTCGTGGCGAGCACGCCGTCGGTGGAGCTCGTCCAGGAGACGTGGGGCCCGGCGGTCGTCGACGTTCCGATGGACGAGGTGTTCGAGGCGCTGCGCGACGCCGACTCCCGCGAGGCGGAACGCATCATGGACCACGCCATGGCGAGCGCCGAGGCGGTCCGCGAGCCGTCCCCGCTCGATGTCGCCGCCGCCGCACGCGTCACCGTAGCGCTCCGCACCGTCGTCCGCGCCCACCACCTGGACGCGTGCACCGTACGCTGCTTCGATCTTGTGACCGAGGCCGGCACGACCGGCTGTCTGGCGCTCTCGTGGCTGCAGGACGAGGGCGTCGTGGCGGGCTGCGAGGGCGACGTGCCATCTACACTTACGCTGCTCTGGATGCAGTTGACGACCGACGGGCCGGGGTTCATGGCGAACCCGCAGGACCTCGACCCGACGGCCGGCACGCTATGGCTGGCGCACTGCACGATTGCCCGCCGCCTCGTGTCGCGCTACTCGCTGCGCTCGCACTTCGAGTCGTCGCTCGGCGTCGGCATTGCGGGCGACCTCCCACCGGGGCCGGCCACGGTGGCCCGCGTCGGTGGCGCCGACCTGCGCGCCCTGTTCGTCTCGGATGCCGACATCGTCGCCAACGGCGACAGCCCGGGGCGCTGCCGCACGCAGGTGAAGGTGCACCTCGCCGCGGACGTCCGCCAGCTGCTTGAGCGCCCGCTCGGGAACCACCACGTGCTGGCGCCCGGCCATTGGGCCAACGACCTGCGCGAGTACCACGAGCTCTTCGTGGCCGCCGGCTAGAGGTTGGCCGCCGGCACCTGGTGGAGAGACCGGGGTTCGGGGCTCGGCACTCAGGTCTGAGTTATTGGTCCCTAATTCCTGACCCCGGACCCCTGTCTCTTCGGAAACCACGGCACGAGAGCGCTTGTGGTCCGCTGGTACTCGGCGTAGTCGGGACGCGAGCGTACGGCCTGCGCCTCGGTGGCCGGGATGCCGGTGACCTTGAGCAGGAAGGCGAGCATCAGCGCGGGGCCGACGAGCGTCGCCCACCACATCGGCGAGCCGACGGCGACCAAGACGTACGCCCACCAGTGCAGCCACTCGAAGAAGTAGTTCGGGTGGCGCGAGGCGCGCCACAATCCGGCGCGACACGTCCGGCCACGGTTGCCTGGGTCGGCACGGAAGCGGGCGAGCTGCGCGTCCGCGATCGCCTCGCCGGCCACGGCGGCGACCCACACCACCACACCGGCCACGCTCCACGCATCGAGCGTCCCCCGGCCTCCCATCGCGACCATGAACGGCACCGACAGCGCCACGGCGAGCACCGCCTGTACCTGAAAGAACACGAAGAGGCGGGCCTGAACCCGCTCCCCCCAGTGCGCACGCAGGGCCTGGTAGCGCCCGTCCTCGGGCTTGCCCAGGATGCGATCGGTGAGGAGGTGCCAGGCGAGGCGCAACGACCAGGTCGCCGCCATCGTCGCGACCAGCGCCCGCCGGAGGGGTGGGCCGTTCCCCGCCGCCGCGTAGAGGATCGCCAGCCAGCCGAGACCCGCGGTCCACCCGACGTCTACGAAGCCCGCATTGGTTCGGGCACGCTGGACGGCCCAGAGCACCGCCATCATCGCGGCCGCCAGCGCCCACCCCAGGAGCAGCAAGAACCCCGGGCTCATCACCGGTCAAGTCTAGACCGGACCCCTCATGGAGGTCGGAGGCCGGCTCGTCGCGGCCATGGGGGCGAAATGCCAGAGGTCCTCTAACGCTTTACCTTTACAGGCGAGCGGCCGCTCGCCTCAGAGAGGTTGGGGACCGAGATGGCAAAGGCGAACGGAGGTGGGCACGAGACCCCGTCACTCGACAAGCGCGCCCTCTGGTGTATGGCGGCGGTAACGACCCGCACGGGCATCGGCCAGCACACCCTGCGCGCCTGGGAGCGGCGATTCGGCTTTCCGAAGCCAGTGCGCCTGCCGTCCGGTCACCGCCGCTACACCGACGAGCAGATCGTCAGGCTCCATCTCATCGGCCAGGCGATCGCCCTCGGGCACCGCGCCGGTGACGTCGTCGGGTTGCGGGAGGACCGGCTGAAGGAACTCCTCGGCGGCTCGAATTCACGGCTCGGGGGGATGCCCGCCTCGGAGGTCCAGCTCTTGGAGAAGGTGCGCGCCTTCGACCGAGAGGGGATCGTCAGCGACCTCGCCCATGCATACGCAAGCCTGGGCCTTCGAACGTTCCTGCGCGAGAGGTTCGTGCCTCTCACCGCAGCGGTCGGCGACGCGTGGGAGGCGGGCGAGCTCGCAATCAAGCACGAGCACTTCCTTTCGGAGATCCTCGAGGACACGCTCCGGACCCTGCGCACGCCGCTCGAGCACGGCGGCCAGGGGCGGCCGGTGGTGTTCGCCACCCTCCCGGAGGAGCGCCACGGCCTGGGGGTGCAGGTGGCCGCGCTCGTCACGGCTCTCGCCGGCCGGCGCGTCCGCATCCTCGGGGCCGAGATCCCGGTGGACGAGATCTCGGGGGCCGCGCAGCACCTCGACCCGCTCGCCGTCGGCATCTCGGTGACGGCCCACACTGCGTCAGTGGTCACGGCGAAGGCACTGAACAGACTGCGAAAGCTGTTGAGCGGACGCACGGCGCTCTGGGTAGGCGGATCCGGTGCCGACCTCGTGACGGGCCTTGATGCAGAGATCCAGCGGATCATTGGGATCGAGGACCTCGAAGCCGAGCTAAAGCGGGCCGCCGCTCACGACAGCGACGCCTAGCGGGCATAGACTGTCCCCATGACCGCCGTCACGGAGCTCCGCGGCGTGAGCAGGCGCTACCTGCGCGGGGACGAGGTGGTTCACGCCCTCCGTGGGGTCTCGTTCACGCTCTCCGCCGGCGAGATGGTCGCGGTCGTCGGCCCCTCCGGTTGCGGCAAGTCGACCACGCTCAACCTCATCGCCGGCGTCGACCGCCCCGACGAGGGCGAGGTGATCGTGTGCGGCACCGACCTCGCCCGCGCCGGCGAGGCCGAGCTCGTGACGGCCCGGCGCCGGCACGTCGGCATCGTGTTTCAGTCGTTCCATCTCATGCCCCACCTCACGGTCGAGGAGAACGTGGCGCTTCCTCTCGCTCTCGGGGGCCGCAGGGATGCGGTCCGGGTGCTGGACCTCCTTCGCCGGGTCGGGCTGGAGGGTAGGCGCGGCCACTTCCCGGCCGAGCTCTCCGGCGGCGAGCAGCAGCGAACCGCCGTGGCGCGCGCGCTCGTGCACCGCCCTGCGGTCGTGCTGGCCGACGAGCCCACCGGCTCGCTCGATTCCGCCTCTGGGACCGCCGTGCTCCGGCTCATGGACGAGCTACGCCGCCAGGAGGGCAGCGCGCTGCTCCTCGCCACCCACGACGAGACGATCGCCGCCGCCGCGGACCGCGTTGTTAGGATGTGCGACGGCGAGATCGTGGCGGTGCTGTAGCCGTGTTGCTGCGCACCTTCTTCCTGCGGCCCGTGCTGCGCCGCCCGCTCCGATTCGTCACCACCGTCATCGGGGTCGCCGCCGGGATCGCCGCGGTCGTCGCGACGGTCGCCGCCAGCCGCGCCGCGGTTGCGTCGCTGCGCGAGGGTGTCAATGAAGTCGCCGGCCGTGCCCGCCTCGAGGTGACGGCTCCGGCCGGCCTGCCCGAGGAGCTCCTGGGCCGTCTCCTCCCGCTCACGGGAGATGCCGTCGTGGTGCCGGTGATCGAGGAGATTGCCCTGCTCCCCGCTCTGGGGGACGCGGTTCGCGTGCTGGGCGTGGACCTGCTGGTGGACACTCAGGTGCGGGACGTCGAGCCGGACGCTGCAGTGCTCGCCTCCGGGCGGGCTGCGAACATGCTCCTGGTCGGGTCGGGAGTGCTGCTGCCGCAACGGCTCGCCGAGCGCCTGGCGGTCCGCCCCGGCGACCCCCTTGAGATTTCCATCCGCGCCCGGCGCCGGACCCTCACGGTGGCCGGCACGTTCGCGCCGCGGCGCTTCGCATCAGTCTGGGACCGTGTCCTGATCGTCGACATCGCGCTGGCTCAGGAGCTGTTCGGGAAGGTCGGCCGCCTGGACCGCATCGAGTTGGTTCCGCGCCCGGGCATCACCGAGGCCCGCCTGACGGCGGCCGCGCGTCTCCTGCTCCCGGTGGATGTGACCGTCGAGCAGCCGCGGGCCCGTGCCGCCGCTGCATCTCGCATGGTGCGCGCCCTCCAGTTCAACCTCACGGCGCTCTCGGGCGTCTCGCTGTTCGTCGGCGCGGTGTTGGTCGCGACGACCCTCGCGACGTCGGTGGTGCAGCGCCGGGGCGTGCTGGCTCTCGCCCGTTCGCTCGGCGCCAGCCGAAGGCAGATCGCGCGGTCCCTCCTGACCGAGGCCGTGGCGATCGGCGCCCTCGGCGGCGCTCTCGGCGTCGCAGGCGGCGTGCTCGGGGCGCGCGCGGCCCTCACCAGCGTTCGGTCCACCGTGGCTGCGGTCGTGCGCGGCGTGCCGGCGACCGACATTCGACTCCCGCTCTGGCTCGCGGCCCTCGGCCTCCTCGTGGGGGTGGGCGTCTCGGTCCTCGCTGCGATCCTGCCCCTGGCGGAGGCGGTCCGGACCCCGCCGGTGCAGGGGCTCGTTGGCGAACGTCCGGCGTTTCTGCACCGGCCATCCCGCCGACGCGCCGCCGCGGTCGCCGCGGTGTTCGCGGTGCTCGCCGTTGCGCTCGCGCGGGCCCCCGCGTGGGACGAGCTCCCGGTGGCCGCCCTGCTTGCCAGCATGGCGCTCCTCGGAGTGCTGCTCGTGGCCGTCTCGCCGATCCTGGATCTGCTGGCGCGCGGCGCCGCGGGACCGCTCGCCCGCGCCGCCGAGGGCACCCCGATCCGCCTCGCGATCGCCGCCCTGGCGGCCGGACGGCGGCGAGCGAGTTGGGGCGCCGGCGCGGTCGGTGTTGCCGTCGCCCTCGCCGTCGCCATCGGCACGATGGTGCATTCGTTTCGCACCACCGTGATCGACTGGGCCAACCAGGGGATGCGTGCCGACATCTGGATTCGTCCGCTCGCCGCGACCACGGGCGTTCAGGTCGGTCGCCTCGATCCGGAGGTCGTCCGGGTGGCGGAGCGCCTGTTCGGCAAGGACGTGATCGATCCGTTTCACACCGCCACGGCGTACGCGGGCACGCAGCCTGTCACGCTCGCGGGGGGCGAGTTTGCCGTGGTGGCCCGCCGAGGCGGTGTCACGTTCCGCGACGGACGCGACTCCCGCGCCGTGTTCGCCGCGGCGCTCGCACACCGGGCGGCCGTGGTCGGTGAGCCGTTCGCCAGCCGATTCGGCGTCTGTGAGGGCGACACGATCACCCTCCACGTGGCGGACGGCACGCTGAGCCGCAAGGTCGAGGGCATCTTCTACGACTACTCGAACCAGCAGGGGATGGTGGTCATCGACCGCAACGATTTCCTGCGCCACTATCCGGACGACGGGCCGCGCGAGCTGGCGCTCTTCCTGCCCTCCGGTGTCGACCCCGCCGCCGCTCGCGACCGGCTGCTCGCGGCCCTCGGTGGCCGCTTCTTCGTCGAGGCGTTGCTCAACCGCGAACTCAGGGCGGAGGTCGTCGCGATCTTCGACCGCACCTTCGCGATTACCCGCGCGCTTCAGGCCGTGGCCGCCGCGGTGGCGGTGCTCGCCGTGCTGACCGTGCTCTTCGCACTGCTCGGCGAGCGCCGGAGGGATCTCGCGCTCGTGCGCGCCCTCGGGGGCACACGCCTCCAGGTCGCAGGTGTCGTTGCGGCGCAGGCCGCGCTCCTGGGGGCGACTGGAGCCGCCGGTGGGCTGGTGGTCGGGCTGGCGATCGGGTTCGTCCTGGTGAAGGTCGTAAACGTCCAGTCGTTCGGATGGACCCTCCGATTCCTGCCCCCGTGGCCCTCGCTCGCGGTCACGGGGGCGCTGGTCACCCTGGCCTGCCTCCTCGCGGGGCTCGCGCCGGCGCTCGCCGCCGCTCGGATGCATCCAGCAGAAGCGTTGCGGGAGGAGGGGTAGCATGCTCAAGGCGCTGCGGCTTGCGGTCCTTGCACTGGTCCTGGCTGCCGCCGGCTGGGAGACGGCCGTCGCCCCGCCCTCGCTACACTTCCCCCGCGACCACGGGGCTCACCCCGCGTTCCGCACCGAGTGGTGGTACATGACCGGCCAACTCGGCGACTCGGGAAGTCGCCGGTACGGCTTCCAACTCACCTTCTTTCGGCAGGGGCTCGACCCTTCGGCGCCCGAGCCCGGCCAGTCGGCGCTCCGCGCTCACCAGGTGCTGGCGGCGCACCTTGCGATCGGTGAGCTTGGCAGCGGGCGGATGCACTTCGCCGAGCGCAGGCGCCGGATCGGGGGCGGGCTTGCCGGTGCAGCCGACGACGACCTCGATCTCTTCCTCGAAGACTGGACGATGCGGCGAACGCAGGAGGGGACGGTCGTCATCGCTGCATCGGACCGCGGGACCGCCACCGCCCTCCGCCTGGAACTCGCGCCGGCCAAGCCGCTGGTGCTCCACGGCGAGGGCGGGTTCTCGCCCAAGGGTCCGGCACCCGGGAACGCCTCCGTGTACGTCTCGTGGACTCGGCTGGACGCGCGCGGGGTCCTCGCTCTCGGCGGAAGCACCGCGCAGGTTCAGGGACAGGTGTGGTTCGACCACGAGTGGGGGACGAGCCAGCTCGGCCCTGACATTGCAGGATGGGACTGGTTCGGACTCCGCCTGGCGGACGGGCGCGAGTTGATGCTCTACCGCCTTCGCCGGGAGGACGGTAGTGCAGCGAGCGAGTCGGCGGGAACGCTTGTCGAGCGTGACGGATCGTCGCGCCACCTCAGTTCGGCCGATCTTGTCCTCGAGGCGAAGACGTGGTGGACGAGTCCGCGCACGGGCGCCCGCTACCCCGCGACGTTTCATGTCACGCTTCCTCTCGCGGGGCTCGATCTCGAGGTGCGTCCCCAAATACCCGACTCGGAGATCGACGGGCGGGGTTCGACCGGAACGGTGTACTGGGAAGGTCCCGTCGGTGTCGCAGGCTCCTCAACTGGGGAGGGGTACGCGGAGTTGACCGGCTACGTCGCGTCGATGGCCGGGAGGTTCTGACCAGGCGAGAGACTGTGGTCAGTGGTCCGTGGTCCGGAACAACACGCCGGGAAGCAAAGATCGTTCGAAGGTTCACAGGTTCGAATGTTCGAAAGTTCAAAGACGACGCGAAATCGGGAAAAGGGAAGAAGGTAGAGGGTAGGGAGTCGAAGGTAGAGGAAAGACAACGCGCGGGTTCCGTCGCCGGGCTTTCCTCTTCCGTCTTCCCTCTCCCAATTCTTCCCGTACCTGCTCGACCGAAGGCAGGGCGATGGCGGAAGGCGGGTAGCCGCGCCGCCGAGAGTGGGCCGGATGCTAGGCGCGCGAACTCGTCGCACCGGAGTGTAGCCGGAGGCTACATGAGGATGCAAACGGGCGAGCGCAACAACGCAGACGGTCCGCTATCGGCAGCGCGCCTACTCCACGACGACGAGCACTTGGCCGCCCTCGACCGTGGCCCCCGGGGTCACCATGATCCGCTCGACGCGTCCGGGGCCCTCTGCACAGATCTGGTTCTCCATCTTCATCGCCTCGAGGACCACGAGCGGCTGACCCGCCTTCACCTCATCCCCCTCGGTCACGCCAACGCTCACGACCCGCCCGGGGATCGGCGCGCGTACCTCGTGGGGTCCAGCGTGGGCGACGGTGCCGCTGGCCGCCCGTTCGAGCGGTCCCCGCAAGCGCACCTCGAACTGCAGTTGGGCGAGCGAGACGCGCCAGTGGTCGCGAGAGAGACGCTGACTTGCCACGGCGAAGTTGCGCCCGTCCGGCCAGAACAGGGCGTCGAGGCCAGTGTGGACCGGGAGCATCTCGACGATGTGCGGGGTGTCGTCCACTATGACCTCCCACGCCCCGTCGAGCCGCCTGGCCGAAACCTCGACCCTGCGCCCGTCGCGCTCGATCCACCACCTCATCCCCACCCCCCACCCGCACCGTGGATCGTGGTTCGTGGCTCGTGGATCGTTCCCCCGCCCGCCCGGTTGACATCTGAGAGTAGACGTTCGACTGGCACGACACGCACGCCGGCGTGCCCGCTCAGTGTGGCGCCCTCCGTCGTATGAGCCACAAACCACGAACCACGGGCCACGTTCATTTCGGTTCCCTGCCTTGCGCGAGGCGGCGCCCGGCCAAGCGCCATTCGCGCCCGTCGCGCTCCGCCGCTTCGAACCCATTCTGTGGAAGGTGCTCCGCCTCTTGGGCCGCCAGCACGGCTGCCGCAACGATCGCCGCGCGCTCGAGTTCGGGATCTACCGCGGCTTCGAGCGCCTGCACCGGCGCGCGCGCCAGCAGCTCGTCGAGCAGCCCCGTGTGGAGCGCACCGGCCTGGAACTCAGGGATGTCCAACAGGAGTCTGAAGAGCGGCAGGGTGGTGGCGATCCCGGAGATCCGGTACTCCGTCAGCGCCTGCCGAAGCCGCGCGAGCGCCCGCGGTCTGTCCTCACCCCAGATCACGAGCTTCGCGAGGATCGGGTCGTAGTCCAGCGGCACGAGCGAGCCCTCCCGGACTCCGCTATCCACACGCACGCCCGGCCCGTGCGGTCGTTCCAGCTGATGGATGACGCCGGGCGAGGGAGCAAACCCCCGGAGCGGATCCTCGGCGTAGATCCGGCACTCCACGGCGTGGCCGCGTGGCACCACGTCGGACTGATGCAGCGGCAGGGCTTCCCCGAACGCTTCGCGGATCATGAGCTGGGCGAGGTCCACGCCGTACACGACCTCGGTCACCGGGTGCTCGACCTGAAGGCGCGTGTTGACTTCGAGGAAGTAGAACTCGCCCGACTGCCCGAGAAGGAATTCCACCGTGCCCGCCGAGCGGTAGCCGGCCGCGGCGGCGACCGCGATCGCCGCCTCGCCCAGGCGGTGGCGCAGCGCCGGGTTGACCGCGACCGACGGGCACTCCTCGAAGACCTTCTGGTGGCGGCGCTGGAGCGAGCACTCGCGCTCGCCGAAGTGGACGAGCGAGCCGTGGCGGTCGCCCAGGATCTGTACCTCGACGTGGCGTGGGCGCTCGATCAGCTTCTCCGCGTACACACGCTCATCGGCGAAGAACGCCTTGCCCTCCGAGGATGCGCGCGCGAACGCCTCCTCCAGCTCGCCCTCGGTGCGCACGATGCGCATCCCCTTGCCGCCCCCGCCGCCGACGGCCTTGAGGAGAATGGGGTAGCCGATCGCTGCGGCTGCGGCTCTGGCGGCGGCCGCATCCGCCAGTGGTTCGCTGCCCGGCACCACAGGCACGCCGACGCGGCGGGCCACCTCGCGCGCGGCAGTCTTCGAGCCCAACAACTCGATGACCTCGGGGGGCGGACCGATCCACACGAGGCCTGCGCTCTCGACCGCGCGGGCGAACCCCGCGTTCTCGGCCAGGAACCCGTACCCGGGGTGGATTGCGCCGGCGCCGCTCGCCCGCGCGGCCTGGAGTACCGCACCCTGGTCGAGGTAGGAGGCGCGCGCTGGAGCCGGGCCGATGCGCACCGCGAGGTCAGCCGCCAGGACATGTGGCTGAATGCGGTCCGCGTCCGAGTACACCGCGACGCTTCCATGCCCTAGCTCGTGGCACGCCCGGATCAGCCGCACCGCGATCTCCCCCCGGTTCGCGATGAGGATCCTCATCCCCCCACCCACCCCGTGGATCGTGGTTCGTGGGTCGTGGATCGTGTGTTCGCCACACAGAACCAGCCGCGGCCCAAGAAGAGATCGTCTTTCTCGACCCACGAACTACAAACCACGAACCACGGTTTCATAGAGGGATGTTTCCGTGCTTCTTCGCGGGCATCCAGTCGCGCTTGTTGGCGGCAAGCTGGAGCGCGGCGATCACACGCCGACGCGTCGTTCGCGGCGCGATCACGGCGTCGATGAACCCACGCTCCGCGGCCACCAGCGGGTTCGCGAACTTCTCGACGTACTCGCGCACCAGCTCGGAGCGCCGCGCCTCAGGGTCGGGCGCGCTGTCGATCTCCCTCTTGTAGAGGATGTTGACGGCGCCCTGCGGCCCCATCACCGCGATCTCCGCCGATGGGAAAGCGAAGTTGAAGTCGGTTCGGATGTGCTTCGATCCCATCACGCAGTAGGCGCCGCCGTACGCCTTGCGGGTGATGACCGTGACCTTCGGGACGGTCGCCTCCGCGAGTGCGAAGAGCAGCTTGGCGCCCTGCCGGATGATCCCACCGTGCTCCTGCTCGACGCCCGGCAGGAACCCCGGCACGTCCTCCACGATGAGGAGGGGGACGTTGAAGGCATCACAGAAGCGCACGAAGCGCGCCCCCTTGACGGAGGCGTTGATGTCGAGCACACCGGCGAGGTGCGCCGGTTGGTTGGCCACAACCCCGACCGGCCGCCCGGCGAGACGGACGAAGCCCACAACGATGTTGCGCGCGAAGTGGGCGTGGACCTCGAAGAACTCCCCTTCGTCCGCCAGCGAGCGGAGGAGCTCCTTGATGTCGTAGGGCTTGTTGGGGTCCTCCGGCACCAGCGCGTCGAGCGCACCGTCCTCGCGGTCGGGGGAATCCTGGGTGGGGCGCACCGGCGGGTCCGCTGCGTTGTTGGAGGGGATGAACCCCACCAGGCGGCGAATGCTCCCGAGCGTGTCGACGTCGTCCTCGCATGCGAAGTGGGCCACGCCCGAGATCTGGCTGTGGGTCGAAGCCCCGCCGAGCCGTTCCATCGTCACGTCCTCGTGCGTCACCGTGCGGATCACTTCGGGACCGGTCACGAACATGTAGCTCGTGTTCTTCGCCATGAACACGAAGTCGGTGATTGCGGGCGAATAGACCGCCCCACCCGCACACGGACCGAGGATCGCCGAGATCTGCGGCACCACGCCGGACGCGATGGTGTTGCGCAGGAAGATGTCGGCGTACCCGGCGAGAGAGACGACGCCTTCCTGGATGCGAGCTCCGCCCGAGTCGTTGAGGCCTATGATCGGGACCCCGAACTTGAGTGCGAGGTCCATGATCTTGCAGACCTTCTCGGCGTGCGCCTCCGAGAGCGAACCGCCGAACACGGTGAAGTCCTGGGCGAAGACCGCGACCTGCCGTCCGTCGATACGCCCGAATCCGGTGACCACGCCGTCGCCGGGAATGCGTTGGCGCTGCATCCCGAAGTCGTGGCTGCGGTGGGCGACGAGCCGGTCCACCTCGTCAAAGCCGCCGGGGTCCAGCAG
Source organism: Terriglobia bacterium (assembly GCA_020073245.1). GTDB lineage: Bacteria > Acidobacteriota > Thermoanaerobaculia > Thermoanaerobaculales > Thermoanaerobaculaceae > RBG-13-68-16. The sequence goes on from JAIQFQ010000001.1 coordinate 424,663, forward strand.
GAGGTCGAGACGTTCGCGGGCGGTGAGCTTGCCCGCAGCGTGCTGCTTGGAGATGCGCTCCTTGCCGCCCCCGTCCAGGCTCGCCGACTCCAAATCCTGCAGACGCTTGCGGACGTTGTCGCTCACGTCACCCCCCCGAACGTTGTCCGGCCGTGCCGGAAAGCGGTCTATGCTATCACGACGGTGCCATGGAACGGGACCAGCCGACAGGCCTCGCAGAGCTCGCAACGGCGGTGACGCGCGCCCGAATCCCGGGGCTCGAGGACCTCTACGTCGAGCGCCGGGCCGAATCGCTGTGGCGTCTGGCCGCCGGCCGCGTCGCCGCGCGCGAAACCTCATTGCACGAGGGGGCGGCTGTGCGTCGTGCCGGCGTGTTGATATCCGGCGATGGACTCGATCGCTCGGTGCTGGCGAGCCTCCTGGGGATTGCCAGCCGAACCCTGCCCGCGTTCTCGGTGCCGCGCTTCCCGGAGCCGCCCTCGCTCGAGCATGCCCTGGGTGAGTTGCCAACCGATTGGGTCGGCGTGCGGTGGCGGTGGACCTGGGCCGCCGTGCTCACGGGTCGAAGGGCAGTCACGGTGGCCCGCCCGCAGCTGGCGGAAGCGACCCTGGCCGACGGGCAGCGTGCCCTCTTCTGCTGGCCCCCGGTCACCGCCACACTGCCCGGGTCGGCTGATGTCCAATCTGTCGCCGCTGTGCGAGCCGGCAAGGTCCGCGTGCTGCTTGCTCCGGCCGCCGCGATTGTGCTGCTCCACGAGCTCGTAGGCCACCCGCTCGAGGCCGACCTCCTGCTCGAGGGCGCGTCGCCGTGGAGCCGGCGCATCGGCGAGCGCATCGTTCGGCTGCCGCTCTCCGTCACGGATGACCCCACGCGGTTCGACCTCCCGGGTGGCTTCAGCGCGGATGACGAGGGCACTGCGGCGGCCCCGCGCGCGTTGCTCGCCGAAGGCGTGTTGGCCGGGGCGCTGGCCGACCGGCGGACCGCTGGGGCCCTGGGCGTCGATCCGGGGAACGCCCGACGAGCCGGGGTGCACTCACCTCCGAGGCCGCGGATTTCTAACCTGGTCGTGACCGCCGGTAATCTCCTGCTGGAGCCTCCGCGCGCCGACGCGTCGATCGAGGTGCTGGCGCTTGCGTCCGGGACCCTGGAGCGCGCATCCGGCATGGTTCTGCTGCGTGTGCGGAGAGCGTTCGCCCTCCGCCGTGGGGCGCGCCGGCAGGCCCTCGCGCCGTTCACGCTGGCCGGAACGGTGGAGACCGTCACAAACGGTCTGTTGGCGGTCGCGGAGCCGTCGACTCGCACCTCCGAGCCGGGGTGGTGTGCCAAGGACGGCGAAGTGGTCCCGACAGGCGGCTTCGCACCGTGGCTGCTCCTCGACGGATTGGAGGTGCGGTGAGGGCGTCGGCCGACCTGTTGATGGCAGCGCTCCACAGCGCCTCCGAGGAGCTGACCGGGAAGGGCGTGCGGTTCGAGGTCTTCGCCCGCCTCGGGGAGAGCGCTCGCCTGAGCCGCGACGCCTTGGGCGCCCTCGAGCGGCGCTCGAGCCGTGAGTTTGGCGTCGGCTGCCGCGTCAGCGGCGGGGGATGTGCCGGGTTCGGTGCCGCCTCCGGAAGGGGCGCGAGAGCTGGCAGGGAGGCTGCGCGCATCGCGCTCGGGGCGATGCTTCCCTCACCGGATCCGCTCCCCCCGCGCTCGGTGCTCGGTGTCACGGGAACATCCCTTCCCCATGACGTCCCCGATGGCGACCAGCTCGACGCGGTCCTGGCCGATGTGGCAACGCGCGTGTCCGGCGGCTCGCACGGCGTGAAGCTCGTGCAGGCGCGGATCCTCGCCGGGACCTCCGCCGCCGCACTGGCAACGGGGGAGGGGTTCCACGCCACAGCGACGGCCGGAGGCACGGTGATGGAGTTGCTCGTCGCGCCGCCCGAGGGCCCGTGGCGGCACTTCCACTTCGCGGCCCCGGTGGTCTCCGACCTCGACCCCGCGACGATCACCGAACGCGTTCAGGAAACCGCACTGCTCGCCACCCGGGGACGCCAACCGGAGCGGCAGCTCGCCGACGTCCTGCTCGCTCCAGCGGTGGCCGCGCCGATCGTGGAGGCGCTTGCGCGCTATCTGACTGCCACGGGCGACAGAGACAGGGAGGTGAGGGTCTCCGGGGTCTGGCGCCTGACCGATGACCGTCTCGGACCCGAGGGGCTGCTTCCCCTCCAGTGGGACGGCGAAGGGCTCCCGGCACGGCGAATCGAGCTTATCCAACGTGGCAAGGTCGGCGAACGCCTGGCCACCTGGGAGATTGCCCAGCGGATCGGCGGCCGGCCGGGCGGTGCCGTCCGCCCCTCGTACCGCCACCCACCGGCGGCGGGGCCGGCCAATCTCGTGGTGCACCCCGCCGCCTCGACACCCCGGTCGACGCTGCTCAGCCGGGTGGCAAGCGGCTTCTACCTGGCGGCGCCGGCCGGGTCCGTTCGCGTAGACGCGACGGAGGGCCGGTTCGGCGTGCATGCCGCGGCGGTTGCGCTGCGGGAGGGCAGGCCGGTCGCGGCGCATCCGCTCGTCGAACTGCGCGGCTCCTTCCGGCGCCTCCTCGCCGGCCTGCTCGCGACTGGCGGCGAAAGCGAGAGCTTCTCCCTCTCCTGTGCTGTCACAACCCCTTCGCTCCTCTTCCACCGCCTCGAGATCGCCTGAGCGACGGGCCTCCCAGCGATCCGGGATGACGGTTGGGTTGACGTGTCATACGATCGTTTGATATATCTGCTCGGGCAGTTTGCGGCGCCCGCGCCGTAGCTCAGAGAACGAAGTGCCCGTCATACAGCGCCAACCTTCGCAGGCCGAACATGGGGCCGAAACGCGGAAGCGTCTTCTCGACACCGCCGAATGCCTCTTTGCCGATCGGGGCTTTGCCGCCACGTCAGTCCGGGACATTACCGCCGCGGCCGACTGCAACCTCGCGGCAGTCAACTACCATTTCGGCGGAAAGCAGAACCTCTACCGCGAGGTGTTCCGCCGAAGGTTGGCGGCGTTGCGCGAGCAGCGCATCGCCAGCATCCACGCCGCTCGCGAGGAGACGGGCTCGCTCGAAGCGGTCCTTGCCGCGTTCGCCGGCACGTTTCTCGAACCGCTGGTCCGACGGGGCCGCAGCAGGTCGGTCCTCGACCTGCTCCAGCGTGAGATGCTCGACCCCCAGTTGCCGCCGGATATGTACCGGTCGGAGTTCGTCGAGCCCATCAACGGCGTGCTCGTGTCCGCAATGATGAGTGCGACGCCGGGTCTCGATGTCCGCTCGGCCCGGGTATGCGCCATCTCCGTGATCGGACAACTGGTACAGCTTGCGCGGCAGGTACGAAGGGCAAGGTTGCAGCCGAGCGCAGGTGATGACGTGTCGGCACTGAGTGAAACCGTCGCTCAGATCGTTCGATTTTCTGCCGCCGGCGTGCGCGCCTGCGCGAAGCGTGCGAGATGAGAAACCTCAGCCCCGAAAACGGCGTAGACGTTGCCCTGGGCAGCGCGATCATCCAACACTCACGAGGAGAGGAAAAAATGCAGGACCCCCGACACAGACCTTTCCGCGCAGGGAAGGCGCTGCGTGCCGCATTCGGTGCGCCCGTGATCGCCTTGATGGTGTTCGGCGGCGCTGCTTCGGCCGGGTGGAAGACCCCACCCGTTCCTCAACGCCCAGACGCTCCGGTCGAGATGCCGACCTCGCCGCCGCCCGAGAACGCCGTCGCCGTCGCCGTTCCCGAGGACCTTCTGAAACCGGGTGCGACGATAACGCTCGCGAAGGTGGTGGACATCGCTCTGCAGAATAACCCTCTGACCCGGGCCTCGTACCTGCAGGCGCGCTCCGCCGCGGCTCAACTCGGAAGCAAGAGGGCGCCCTATTACCCGACCGTCAACGTCACCCTGAGCGGAACCCGATCCAACCAGCTCTCGCAAGACCCGAACGTGTCGGCGACGGGGGACGTCTACGGCCCCTCGGTGGAGGTCGGCTACCTGCTTCTGGACATGGGAGGACGAGCAGCCGACGCCGATGATGCCAGGTTTGGCCTGATCGCCGCAGACTGGAGCCACAACGCGACCATCCAGGAAGTGATCCTGGGGGTGGAGACCACGTACGTGCTGTACGTCAACGCCAAGGCGCAGCTCGAGGCGGCACGGGCCAACGTCAAGGCCGCCGGCACGGCCCTCGATGCCGCGAACGGTCGCCACGACGCCGGCGTGGGCACCATCGCCGACGTCCTGCAGGCAAAGACGGCTTTCTCGCAGGCGCAGTTCTCACTACAGACCTTCGAAGGCGAGGTCCTCGCACTGCGGGGCGCGCTCGCCACCGCCATGGGCCTTCCCGCGACCATCCCGTACGATGTCGGGACTCTCCCGGCAGACGTTCCCCTCGACCGCGGCTCCGAGGCGGTCGACAAGTTGATCACGACCGCACGCGAGCGGCGGCCCGATCTCGCGGCCGCACGCGCGCTGGCGGAGAAGGCGGGTGCACACGTCCGGTCCGTGCGCTCGGAGGGGCTGCCGACGCTTTCGCTCTCGGCCGCCGCCCAGCGAAGCTACTATCGAACCACCCCGGTGACCGACCCCCACAACTATTGGTCGGCGGGCCTCTTCCTGAGGTTCCCGCTCTTCACCGGGTTCGCCAACGCGTACAACATCCAGAAGGCCAAGGAGGACGCGGAGGTTGCCCGCGCCCAGGCGGACACGCTCGAGCAGCAGGTGCTCCTGCAGGTCTGGACGAGTTACTACGCGTTCCAGACCGCCACCCAGCTCGTCAGGACCAGCCACGACCTCCTCGAAAGCGCCGAGCAATCCGAGCGCGTGGCGCTTGGGCGGTACAAGGAGGGTGTCGGCACGATCATCGACCTCCTCACCGCGCAGGCGGCTCTTGCCAGCGCGCGGTCGCAGGACATCCAGGCTCGCTCGGGGTGGTTCGTCGCCCTGGCTCAGCTCGCCCGCGACACGGGCACGGCCGCCCCTCTCGACCAAGCCATCACCGTCATCAAGGAAGGCACCAGGCCATGAGACCGTCCGCTTCGCCCAGGAGAGATGCCCCGATGAACACCACCGCCGCCCAACCCGTCATCCGAACGCAAAGGCCTCGACTGGCCGTACTGCCCGCCCTGACCCTCGCGATCGCCCTCCTCAGCTCGTGCGACAACAGCGGGCAACAGAGGAGGGCTCAGCCCCCAGTGCCGGTGACCGCCGCCAAGGTGGTGCAAAAGACGGTTCCCGTGACCTTCCGAGCCATCGGTCACGTCGAAGCCGTCGCCACCGTTGCCATCAAGGCCCGCATCGGCGGCGAGCTCCAGAAGGCGTGGTTCATTGAGGGACAGACGGTGGCGAAGGGCGCCACCCTGTTCACCATCGACCCGCGTCAGTACGAGGCCGCCCTCCGCCTGGCCGAGGCGCAGCTGTCGAAGGACAGGGCCCTCCTCGAGAAGGCGGAAGCCGACACCAGGCGGTACGAGGGCCTGGTCAAGCAGGACTTCGTCACGAGGGAGCAGTACGATCAGATCACGTCCACCGCCGCTTCGCTGCGCGCCAGCGTCGCTGCCGATCAGGCGAACGTCGACAACGCGCGGCTTCAGCTGGCGTACTGCACGATCACCGCCCCCGTCGAAGGTCGCACCGGCAACCTCAACGTCAAGCTGGGCAACCTCGTCAAAGCGGACGACACGACTCCCCTCGTCACCGTCAACCAGATCCGGCCGATCTTCGCCACCTTCTCGGTACCGGCACAACTCCTGCCTCAGCTGACGAGGCACGACGGAGCCCGGATCGGCGTCTCGGCGAGCCTCCCCCAGAACTCGGGTGCGTCCGAGGAGGGCACACTGACGTTTGTCGACAATGCCGTCGACACCGCGACCAGCACCATTCTGCTCAAGGCGACGTTCGCCAACCAGGACGAGAGGCTCTGGCCGGGCCAGTTCGTCGATGTCGTGGTGACGCTGGGCGAGGAGGCCAATCGCATCGTCGCCCCGGCCCCGGCCGTGCAGACGAGCCAGCAGGGCCAGTACGTGTTCGTGGTCAAGGACGACCAGACCGTCGACCTGCGCTCCGTGAAGGTCAACCGCATGGACGAGACGGAGGCCGTCATCGATACCGGGCTGAAAGCGGGCGAGACCGTCGTGACAGACGGGCAACTCCGGCTCGTGCCGGGGGCGAAGGTCGAGATCAAGGCCGGCCTCGGGAACGCGGAGAAGCAGACATGAACCTGTCCGGGCTCTTCATCCGACGTCCCGTCATGACCACCATCGTCATGGTGGCGGTCCTGATCTTCGGGGCCATGGCATACCGGCTTCTGCCGGTTTCCGACCTGCCCAACGTGGACTTCCCCACCATCTCGGTGTCCGCGTCGCTTCCAGGGGCCAACCCCGACACCATGGCCGCCTCGGTGGCGACCCCGCTGGAGAAGGAGTTCTCGACCATCGCCGGCGTCGACCAGATGACCTCCACAAGCGGACTGGGCAGCACGAACATCACGCTGCAGTTCGCCCTCGATCGCGATATCGATGCCGCGGCGCAAGACGTCCAGGCCGCGATCGCACGCACCGCCCGGCAGTTGCCCCCGGACATGCCCTACCCGCCCACGTACCGAAAGGTCAACCCAGCCGACCAGCCGATCCTGTTCATCGCCCTGACATCTCCCAGCATTCCCTTGTACCAGCTCGACGAGTACGGTGAGACCATCATCGCGCAGCGCATCTCGATGGTCTCAGGGGTGGCCCAGGTGGGTGTCTACGGCGGTCAGAAGTATGCGGTGCGGATCCAGCTCGACCCCCGCGAGCTGGCCAGCCGCAACATCAGCATCGGTGAGACCTCGCAAGCCGTCCAGGCCAACAACGTGAACCTCCCGTCCGGGATCCTCTGGGGACCCGAGAAGTCGTACACGCTCATGACGGCGGGCCAACTCACGGCCGCCGAAGCCTACCGCCCGATCGTGGTCGCCTACCGCGGCGGCAAGCCGGTACGCCTCGCCGAGCTTGGCAACATCTTGGACGGCGTCGAGAACAACAAGACCGCCGCGTGGTTCATGGACCAGCGCTCGATCATGCTGGCGATTCAGAAACAGCCTGGCACGAACACGGTCGAGGTCGCACGCGCCGTGCGCGAGCTGCTGCCCACGTTCGAGAAGCAGCTCCCGGCCAGCGTTTCGATGCACATCGTGTTCGACCGATCCGAATCGATCCGCGACTCGGTCAACGACGTTAAGGTTACCCTGCTCATCACCCTGACCCTGGTGGTGCTGGTGATCTTCATCTTCCTGAGAAACCTCTCCGCGACCGCGATCCCCTCGCTCGCCATGCCGATGTCGATCGTCGGCACGTTTGCGATCATGTTCGCGCTCAACTACAGCCTGGACAACCTCTCGCTGATGGCGCTCACGCTCTCGGTCGGGTTCGTGGTGGACGACGCCATCGTCATGCTGGAGAACATCTTCCGCCACATGGAAATGGGGAAGAAGGGCTTCCAAGCCGCAATCGACGGGTCGCGGGAGATCGGATTCACGATCGTCTCGATGACGCTCTCGCTCGCCGCGGTGTTCCTGCCCGTGCTGTTCATGGGAGGGATCGTAGGTCGGCTGTTCCGCGAGTTCGCGGTGAGCATCGGCGCCGCGGTCCTGATTTCGGGCGTCATCTCGCTGACGCTGACCCCGATGCTGTCGAGCCGGTTCCTCCGGCCGCCGCGCGAGGTCGAGCACCACGCGCTGTACAACGCCTTCGAGGGCGCCTTCAACGGCCTCCTGAACGGCTACAAGGCGGGGCTCACCTGGTCCCTGGCCCACCGCCGCACCATGATGCTCATCACCGCCGCGGTGACCGTCGTGATGGGCCTCCTGTTCGGGGTCGTCCCCAAGGGTTTCATCCCGTCCCAGGACGTCGGGATGCTCTCCGGACAGACCGAGGCCGTGGAGGGCATTTCCTTCGACGCCATGGCGCGGCACCAGCAGGCCGTCGCGGCGATCCTCAGGGCAGACCCGAACATCGAGGTGTTCGGCTCCTCTGCCGGTGGGCGCGGTGGCGGTTCGTCGAACTCGGGCTACATGTTCATCCGGCTCAAACCCCGGAGTCAACGTGAGCTGAACGCCGACGAGATCGTGGAGGAGCTGCGGCCCAAGCTGGCGGCGGTGCCCGGCATTCGCTCCTACCTGCTGAGCCCTCCAGCCATCCAGGTAGGGGGCCGCCAGAGCCGCGCCCTCTACCAGCTGACCCTATTCGGGCCGGACACCGCGGAGCTCTACCGCTTCGCCCCTCAGCTCGAGGCGAAGATGCGGGCCCACCCGATGCTGCAGGACGTCAACACCGACCTCCTGCTCAAGAACCCGCAGATCAACATCGAAATCCACCGCGACAAAGCCGCGTCCCTCGGCGTCACGCCGCTCGAGATCGAGGACACGCTCTACACGGCCTACGGCACCCGGCAGATCTCCACGATCTTCGCGCCGCAGAACGAGTACATGGTGATCATGGAGACCAAGCCGGAGTTCCAGACCGATCTCATGGACCTCTCCCTCCTCTACATGAGGTCGACAAACGGTCAGCTCGTGCCTCTCGACTCGCTGGTCAAGACGACCGCAGGCGTCGGCCCGCTCACCGTCAACCACTCCGGCCAGCTCCCCTCCGTGACCCTCTCGTTCAACCTGAAGCCCGGGGTGGCTCTGGGTCAGGCGACCGCAGAGACCGAGAAGCTGGCCCGCGCCACCCTGCCATCCACGATCTCCTACGTGTTCCAGGGCACCGCACAGGCGTTCCAGTCATCGATGAAGGGGCTCGGGTTGCTCCTCATCCTGGCCGTGCTGGTGATCTACATGGTGCTCGCCATCCTGTACGAGAGCTTCATCCACCCGTTCACCATCCTCTCGGCGTTGCCGCTGGCGGGGGCCGGGGCGCTGGCGACCCTGGCGTTGTTTCGGAGCGACCTGAACATCTACGCCTTTGTCGGGATCATCATGCTGGTCGGCCTCGTGAAGAAGAACGGGATCATCATGATCGACTTCGCCATCGAAGCGCAGAAGGCGGGAAAGTCACCGAGGGATGCGATCTACGAGGCGTGCGTCGTGCGGTTCCGGCCGATCATGATGACCACCATGGCGGCGCTCTTCGGCACGCTCCCCATCGCGCTGGGCTTCGGCGCCGGGGCCGAGGCGCGGCGTCCCCTCGGGCTCGCGGTCGTGGGAGGCCTCCTCGTGTCCCAGTCGCTGACGCTGTTCATCACCCCGGTGATCTACACCTACATGGAGAGCTTCCAGAAGAAGCTCGGCTCGTGGCTGTGGTTCCTCGGAGGGCGGGAGAGCCACACACCGACATCAGCGACGACGGCTTGATGGACACCCTGCGGAAAGATGAGACGGGCGGCCTCCGGGCCGCCCGTCGCCTTCCTCCACAACGTCGTCCGGCGTGACCTCATGGCCGTCGATGTCGTACCCCTCTTCCACCCGGAAGAACAGCGGCGTCACCGGCGTTGTACTTCCAGACCGAGGCTCGCAAGGCGCGAGCGGCTCCAGGTGGAGATCGTCACAGGGCGCCGCCGAGACCCGCCGGGGTCTCGATCGCCTGGGAAAAGGTGAGGACCGCGAAGCATGAACATCTCAGAACTCTTCATCCGCCGACCCGTCATGACGACTCTGGTGATGCTGGGGGTGATGCTGTTCGGCATCATGGCGTACCGCCTGCTGCCGGTGTCCGACCTGCCCAACGTCGACTTTCCGACGATCCTGGTGACGGCGAGCCTGCCGGGGGCGAGCCCGGAGACGATGGCATCCTCGGTTGCGACCCCGCTGGAGCGCGAGTTCTCGACCATCGCCGGCATCGACTCGATGACCTCGACCTCGAGCCTGGGAAGCACGAGCATCACGGTGCAGTTCAACCTGGCGCGCAACCTCGACGCGGCCGCGCAGGACGTCCAGGCCGCGATCGCGCGCGCAAACAGGAACCTCCCGCAGAACATGCCGTTCCCACCCAGCTACCAGAAGGTGAACCCAGCCGACACGCCGATCCTCTACATCGCGCTGACCTCGTCCGCGATCCCGATCTACCAACTCGACGAGTACGGCGAGACGTTGATGGCGCAGCGCATCTCGACGGTCTCCGGAGTGGCTCAGGTGCAGGTGTACGGCTCGCAGAAGTACGCGGTCCGGATCCAGCTCGACCCTGACCAGCTCGCGACCCGCGGCATCGGAATCGACCAGGTCGAACAGGCCGTCCAGACCGGCAACGTGAACCTGCCGACCGGCACGCTGTGGGGGCCGCACACCGCCTTCACGGTGCAAGCCAACGGCCAGCTGATGAAGGCCGGCGACTACCGGCCCCTCATCGTCGCCTACCGCAACGGCAGCCCCGTGCGTCTCTCCGATCTGGGACAGGTCATCGACAGCGTGGAGAACGACAAGACCGCCGCCTGGGAGGTCGACCAGCGCGCCGTGATCCTCGCCATTCAGCGCCAGCCCGGCACGAACACGGTAGAGGTGTCGCAAGCCGTCCAGAGCCTCATGCCGACGTTCCGGGCGCAGCTTCCCGCTTCGGTGTCGATGAAGGTCCTCTACGACCGCGCCGCCTCCATCCGGAACTCGGTCAACGACGTCAAGTTCACGCTGCTGTTCACGCTCGCGCTGGTCGTCATGGTGATCTTCCTGTTCCTGCGCAACCTCTCCGCGACCATGATCCCGTCGCTCTCGATGCCGCTTTCCATCGTCGGCACGTTTGCGGTGATGTACATGATGGGCTACTCCCTTGACAACCTGTCGCTGATGGCCATCGTGCTCTCCCTCGGTTTCGTGGTGGACGACGCCATCGTGATGCTGGAGAACGTGGTGCGTCACATGGAGCACGGGGAGCACCACTTCGCGGCCGCCCTCGCGGGTTCGAAGGAGATCGGGTTCACCATCCTGTCGATGACGCTGTCGCTGGCCGCCGTTTTCATACCGGTTCTCTTCATGGGTGGAATTATCGGCCGCCTGTTCCACGAGTTCGCGGTCACGATCGGCGTCTCGGTGCTCATCTCCGGGTTGGTGTCGCTGACCCTGACGCCGATGCTCTCCAGCCGCTTCCTGCGGCCGCCCGGCGAGGAGCGGCACGGCGCCTTCTACCAGTTCTTCGAGCGTTTCTTCGAGGGCATGCTGCGCCTGTACGAGCGCGGCCTCACGTGGTCGCTGCGCCACCAGACCGTTGTGATGGCGACCGCAGTCGCTATCACGGTGGCCACCGTGGGGTTGTTCGTCATCGTCCCCAAGGGCTTCATCCCGAGCGAGGACACCGGCCAGATCTTCGGCTTCACGGAGGCCGCGGAGGGAGTGTCGTTCGACGAGATGGTCCGTCACCAGAAGGCGATCGCCGAGGTGGTCAAGGCCGATCCCAACGCCGAGTCGTTCATGTCCTCTGCCGGCGGCCGCGCCGGCTTCGGAAGCAACGTCGGCATCGTCTTCATCCGGCTGACGCCGCGCAGTAAGCGCACGCTTTCGGCGGACGAGGTCATCAACGAACTGCGCCCCAAGCTCGCTCAGGTGCCGGGCATCCGCGTCTACATGCAGAACCCGCCTCCGATCAGGATCGGCGGCCAGCTGACCAAGAGCCAGTACCAGCTCACGCTCCAGGGACCCGATACCGCGGACCTCTATCGGGTCGCCCCGCTGCTCGAGGCCAGGATGCGGCAGCTTCCCGGTCTGGTCGACGTCAACAGCGACCTGCAGATCAAGAACCCTGAGGTTAACGTCAACATCGACCGGGACAAGGCCGCGGCGCTCGGCGTGACGCCGGCAGCCGTCGAGGACGCCCTCTACTCCGCCTACGGCACGCGGCAGATCTCCACGATCTATACGCCGACCAACCAGTACCGGGTGCTCATGGAGCTCCAGAAGGAGCACCAGGCCGACCCGTCGGTGCTTTCGGAGCTCTACGTGCGCTCGTCTGGGGGCCAGTTGGTGCCGCTCGAATCGGTGTCCCGCTTCGACCGCATGCTCGGCCCGCTCTCGGTCAACCACCTGGGGCAGCTCCCGGCGGTCACGCTCTCGTTCAACCTGCGGCCCGGCGTCTCCCTCGGCGATGCTGTCCAGACGGTCACCAAGGCCGCGCGCGACATCATCCCCGCCAGCGTTTCGACCTCGTTCCAGGGGACGGCACAGGCGTTCCAGTCGTCGCTTTCCGGCCTCGGTCTGCTGCTGCTCATGGCTGTCGTCGTGATCTATATCGTGCTTGGCATCCTGTACGAGAGCTTCATCCACCCCATCACGATCCTGTCCGCGCTCCCGCTCGCCGGCTTCGGCGCCCTGGCCACACTCCTGATCTTCCGGGTCGACCTCAGCATCTACGCCTTCGTCGGGATCATCATGCTGGTCGGGCTCGTCAAGAAGAACGGCATCATCATGATCGACTTCGCGCTCGAGGCACAGCGCAAGGAAGGGAAGCAGCCCGCCGACGCGATCTACGAGGCATGCGTCGTGCGCTTCCGCCCGATCATGATGACCACCATGGCCGCGCTGTTCGGCACGCTCCCGGTCGCGCTCGGTATCGGCGCCGGCGCCGAGTCGCGTCGGCCTCTCGGCCTGGCGGTCGTCGGCGGCATCGTGTTCTCCCAACTGCTCACCCTCTTCGTGACTCCGGTCGTCTTCCTCTTCATGGATAGGGTCCAGGTCGCGCTCTCGCGTTGGCTACCCTTCCTCGCGCGCGGTCGGGGCGCCGAGGAGGGCGAGCAACCGCGCCTCGCCGACGTCGAGCCGCTGCTCGCCGCAACGGGAACCAGATAGCGTCTCGACCCGCCCTCGACCCGAGATACGCGCGGTACGTGAGCGCGCGCGACGTCCCGTCAGTCGGAGGTCCGGACCGGGAGGACCGTGCGAGGGTCTTGAGAGCTGCGGTCCACCACCGAGCCCACGACCGCCACCCCGCCTTGGGCCACGAAGAAGAGATCCACAACCATCGGACCCGCACACACGGCGGGAAGCGCACCGCCGTATTCGACCCTTAGCTGCCGCCACTCCTGTGGCTGCATCGTGAAGGTGTGCGGAGTGTCCACCGGTGTGCCGTTGATGACAAGCTTGTCCGGGCGACCGTTTCGCGACTGCTGGAGCGTCACTTGGGTCGGGGTATCGCTCGGGTTCACGAGGTAGAGGTAGACCTCGAACGCCGGCGGCCGCGCACACCGCAGAGGGTCCCAGAGCAGGCCCGGGAGTTGGTAGACAGTGCCGGGAAGGGACAGTTCGGCGCCCGAGAAGGCCGGCAGATCCTGGCCAAGGCCCGCGAGGGGACCTCCGGTGCCCGTCCCTCCACGCTCGTTGACGATCCGGCTTGAGATGCGGGCCGGTCCGTCCGTCGTGAACGTGAGGCCCCCGAGTACCTTGTCCGGACACCCGAGAGCAAGGAACAGATCCATGGCTGAGAGCATCACGGTCGTGTAGGGCGGCACCTCGCGGTACTCGGGGATCGGCGGCAGACACGGGACTGACGTCTCCACCACGCCAGGAAGAACCGTCATCCCCCTGAACCGCACGGTTCTCGACCCCGGGTTGGTGAGGAAGATCTCCGACGTCCAGCGGTTGCCGCTCTTGCCGGGCCAGTGAAGGGCAAAGATCGGCAACACCAGATCGTCCGCCACCGCGACGCTTGCGGCGACCATCATGACCAGGGCAAAAGCGAGCCTCTTTCGCATGGCAACACCTCTCTGGATCCGTTCGTGGCTGCCCACCAAGTTACTTCCTTCCGAGCGAGAGCTGCAAGAGGGACAGCCCACCGTGCTGCATGCGGAGCGCCCCGGGGGCGATTGGGCACCGGTTCGGGCCGCCGCTCAAATCGAAGCCAGGCATGAGGGACCGGAAACGGCCCTCGCCGCCGCCCGACCTGTCTGACATCGGACGCCGGGCGAGCTCGCACCCACCCGGCACCCGAACCTACGAACGAACCCCTCAAAGGGCTGCCGTAGCTACCGATGCCTGCGTCGGGGGACGCTGATGTCCACGATCCTCCCCTCGGGCCGAACGTCCACACGGTGGAGCCCGACCACGTGGTCCTTCAGGACCTCGTATTCGAGGTCGGGGAGGATCTGCAGCTCGGAGATGTCGACGCCCATCATCGGCAGCAGCGCCGCGATCGCCTCGTTCACGGTCACCGAGTAGATGCGGTAGGGGTCGAGGCTCTGCCCGTGCACGCGGACCGACTCCTGCCGTACCCGAGCACCGGCAACGGCCCTCGGGTCGTACTGAAAGCTCATGCCGGAAACCTGGAGGAAGAAGTCCTCGTTGATCCCGAGGTAGGCGAGGCCCATCTCCAGGCTTTCGATCAGCTCGGCGCCCGCAATCCGGAGCGTCGCGATCTTGAGGCCGAGGCCGGTCGCGGAGTCGTAGCCGTACGACACCGGCCGGAAGAGGTCGACCCCGACGATGGGCCCCCTAAATATCCCTTCGTCGATGAGACCGTTCGCGGTGATCGCGATGTCGGTGGAGGTTCTCGCGCGCAATGCGTCGGTGACGAGGTCGCCCATCGCGCTGTCGCGCTCCGGCCGGTCTGGGTCGGTTACGGTCTCAAGGTCGCAGACGGCGGTGGCGAGCCTGAGTTTGTAAACGTCGCCGTAGGTGGCGACGATACCCCGCTCGAGGTCGTCCACCACGCTCTGGACCTGCGGCAGCGGCCGCACCCTCTCGTCCACGGGCAGCAGCCTGTAGCTCAAGACCCTCACCTTTCCCGCGTCGACCGTGAAGCGCAGCCGCCCGACGTACTCGTAATGTGACCCCGCCTGGAGGATCAGGGTAGGTCCGCCTTCGGGGTTGGCCACGGCCTCCGGCCGGTCGAAGACATTGTGGTCATGCCCGCCGACAATGATGTCGATGCCGGGGACGTTGGCGGCGATCGCCCGATCGTAGAGCACCCCCAGGTGCGAGAGGCAGATCACCACCTCGGCCCCGCTGCGCCGAAGCTCCCCGACCTGTTGCGCCGCGATCCCCATCAGCACGGTTGGGTCGCCGGCGCCCAGGATCTGCACCGGCGCCGGCATGTTCATCACGTCGTCCGGCACGGTCATCCCGAAGATGCCGATGCGCACGCCCCCAACATCCCTGATCAGGGCGGGGCGGATCCAGGTCGTCAACGCCGGGTAGCCGGAAAGGTCGAGGTTCGCCGAGAGCAACGGCAGCGTATCGTCGCCGTACGCCGCCGTGAGCGAGCCGGCGAGCACGGCCGGCCCGAAGTCGAATTCGTGATTCCCGACCGCCATGGCGTCGAAGCCGAGCTGCCTCATCAGCCGGAGCTCCGGCACGCCGAAGTACGCGTTGAAGAAGAGGTCGCCGTGGAAGACATCGCCAGCGTGCAGGAGCAGCACGTTGGGCTCCGCGGCGCGCACCCTGGCGATCACCGTCGCCGCTTTAGCCATCCCACCGAGGGTGCCCTCGAAATGCCGATCCTTGGGCCCCCAGGCATCGAGGTGCGAGTGGGTGTCGTTGACGTGAAGGAGCGTGATCGTGGCCGGGCCCGTTCCGAGCGCCGGACAGGCCATGAGCCACGTCGCCGCCACGACCGCCACGGTCAGGCATGACACGACTCGCTGCAACCGGCCGGCGGCCCGACCGACCGCCTCCACTCTACCCGTCCCTGCCGCTCCGCTCTGTTTCCTTCCGCTGTCGCACTGCCTGTTCATCGCCCGAATCCTCCTTGTCTCGCTACACAGCCTCTCTTGAATTGGGCCGCGCCGCCCACAGCTACGATGCGGAGAAGCAGCCATGTCTCCCGCCTTCGCTCTGTGCTCATTCCCCCGGCCGTGGCGGCGGCGCTCCTGGGGGGACCAGCGCCATTACCAGCACGGACACCGCTACGATGACGAGCAGCACGAGTACCCCTGCATTCACCGTTTCCTCCCTTCTCGACCACGCCCAGAACGAGCGCTATCTGCGTTGACGCTGGCTCGCGATCAATGGAACGAAAGGCCCGCGAGCGGCTCCCAACTCTGAAGCGCCCGGTAGCCGATGTAGGAAGCCGCGCCGATCACGACTGCGCCACCGATCGCAGCCCGAGCCCAGCTCTTCCTAGCGTCTTTGACCACCACGTCCACCACCGTCGTCTGGCCGGAGCGAATTACCAACGGCTTTTCCTGCACGCGCGATGGCGCGCCCATGTTTGGGGGCTTCGCAGACCATCGGACCCGAACCACGTACCGGCCAGGGGCCAGATCGGAGGCCGACCAGCGCGACACCGGGTCCTCGCGGATCAGTTCCTGCGAGCGGGATACGTCCCGGTACAATTCAGTGAGGACCTTGCGGTTCGAAACGACGTCCCGATGCAGATCGGACCAGTTTTCGAAGACCCGCACCTCGAGCGCGCCACCATCTGAGTCGCCACCGGCACCGGTGTTCCGCTTCACGTAGACCCCGCTCGCGCAGCCGACGCACCAGGGCGTCAACACGACGAGCAACCCCACGGTCACCTGCTTGTTTGAAACCCGACCTCGCATCGCCGACCTCCTTTCGCCCCGGCCCCACTCGCTCCTCGGGGTCTCTCACCACCCAGACTCGTCTCCGGCCGGGGGCGCGCCCTGATAAGGGCCTCACGGACAGGTGAAGGTTCGGCAACGGTGGGGCAACATTTTGAGAAACCCGTTCTTTCCAGAAGATGTTTGTTTGGTTGAAAATGGAGATGAGCAGGGTTATCTTGGTCCGAGAGCCCAGATGAACGGGAATCGCGACCGCGAAGTGTACCGGGTCGGTGACCTCACGCTCGACGTCGAGACCAGGCTCCTGACACGTGCCGGAACGCTTGTGCCGCTGCCGCCCAAGACGTTCGAGCTTCTCGTCGAGCTTGTCCGCCGCTCTCCCGGAGTCGTCCGTCGCCAGGAGCTGCTCGACACCGTCTGGGCGCACGAGTTGGTCAACGACGAGGCGCTGACGCAGAGGGTGATGCTCCTGCGGCGCGCTCTCGGCGACGACCCAAAAGAGCCGAAGTTCATCGCCTCGGCGCCCAGGTGGGGATACCGCCTGGTGGCCCCGGTCGAGCGCCTCGAACCCACGCCGTCGCACCCCGTGGCCTCGACTCGGCGAGAGGACGCCCCTGGGAGCAACGACCGCCTGCGAGTGCTGCTGGCGACCACGCGCTCGAGGTCCCGCCGGCTGGTCTGGCTCTCCGCCATCCTCGTGGTCGCCGTCGCCACGCTGGTCGGGACCCTCGCCCTCCAGAATCGCCGCCACGCCATCGACTCACTCGCGATCGCTCCCTTCCGTGCCATCGAAGGCAGCGGGAGCGAGGTCGAGTACCTGTGCGACGGCATCCCCGAGACACTCAACAGGACCCTGAGGTCGGCGGTACCCGGCCTCCGGATCATCGCCGAGAGCTCGATGGCACGGTACAAGGGTGCGCAGGCCGACCCGCAGAGGATCCGCCACGATTTCGGCGTTCGCGCGGTGCTCACCGGAACGCTGCTCCGGCGCGCCGACAAGCTGGTGATCGACACCGTGCTGGCGGACGCCCAGGACGGGACGCAGCTGTGGGATGCGCACACCGAGCGCCCCGTCGCGGACCTCCTCGCCGTTCAGGACGAGATCTCGCAGGAGATCGTGAAGGGGCTGCGTATCCGGCTCTCTGGGACAGAACGCACCCGTCTTGCGAGGCGCCCGACGGAGAGCGTCGAGGCCTACACCCTCTACCTCAAGGGCCGGTACTTCTGGGACAAGCGGAACGAGAAGGGGTTTGAAGACGCGATCGCGTGCTTCAAGGCCGCGATCGACCAGGACCCCGCGTACGCCCTCGCCTACGCCGGCCTCGCGGACTGTTACGCCATCGAGAGCACGATTGAGTACGGCGCGGCCGCAGCCAACGAGGCCATGCCCAGGGCGCGGGCCCTCGCCAGGAAGGCCCTCGTGATCGACGCGGATCTCGCGGAGGCGCACGCATCGCTCGGCCTCGTCCTCTGGCTGTACGACTGGGACCGGGCCGGCGCCGAGCGCGAGTTGCGCCGCGCCGCCAGGTTGGACCGCAACTGCTCCCAGGCTCTGCAATGGCTCGCCGAGATGCTCGCCGAGCAAGGACGGTCGGAAGAGGCGGACGAGGAGATCCGGCGGGCCATCGAGGTCGACCCACTCTCCCTCGTGATCAACGCGGACCGGGGGTTGTTCGCGTACTACCAGCGCGACTATGAGCCGGCGGTCCAGTACTACCGCCAGACGCTTGCGATGGAACCGAGCTTTGGCCAGGCCTGGCTCGGACTCGGCCTCGCGTATGCGCAGCAGGGGGAGCACGAAAAAGCGATCGAAGCCGTGAGGCACCTCTACAGCCTCGCCCCGATAACGCCCGTCATGGCGGCGCTCGGATACGTCAACGGCATGGCCGGCAAGAAGGATGAGGCTCGCAATATGCTCGACGAGCTCCTGGCGCTCGCCAAGCGGCGCTACGTTTCCAGCTACTACGTCGCCGGCGTGTTCATCGGGCTCGGGGATCGCGACCGTGCCTTCGAGTGGCTCGGCCGCGCAGGCGACGAGCGGGCGAGCCTGCTGGGGTCGCTCAGGGTCGATCCCGCCTTCGACCCGCTGCAGAGCGACCCGCGTTTTGCGGTGCTGCTCGCCCGCGTAGGCCTCGCCAAGTAGGAGTGCCCATTACTGCAGCTTTGCCAGCAGTTTCTCCGCCTGAGCCTTGATCCTGGGATGCTCCGCAGTCCAGCGCGGGTCAGGGGTCATCTCGACGATGCCCCTGAGCTGCTCCACGGCTTTGGCCTTCATCCCTTCGGACTTGTAGGTCTCGGCGAGGTAGAGCTTGGTCAGCGCGTCGGTCGGCGCGCCTGCGAGAGACTTCTCCAGGTGGACGATGGACTTCTTGTTGTCGCCCCCTTTGAAGAACGGCAGCTTGTAGTACATCCGACCGAGAACCCGATCCGGACCGTAGCCCTCCACCGAGGGATCCAGTTCCAGGCACGTCTGCATCTCCTGTTTGATCGACGGCACGAGGGAGAGCGACTTGAAGATCCCCTTGGCCTCGCCGTAGACGCCGTACAGCACGCCGAGCCAGAAGTGCGCCTCGACGTCCTTGGGCGCGAGCGCCACGGCCTGCTTTACGAGCTCGATCCCGGCGTTGAAGATCGCCATCTTCTCACTGTCCGGCGCGTCGGCCCTCGCGTAGTTCCCGTAGAAGTACGCCGCCCGGGCACCCTCCCAGCGCGCTTCGACGGATATCGGCTCCGCCTTGGCAGCCCCTTGAAACAGCTCGAACGCCGCCTTGGCACGGGCCGGGTCAGCGCGCTGGTCGTAGGCCGCTCGCGCGTCCGCGAGTGTCCCGGTCGGTGCGCCCTGCCCGAGAGCAGAAAACCCGACAAGAGAGGAAACCGTCACCGCCACGAACGTCCCCCGAATCGTCATGATCGAGCTCCTTGTTGTCAGTTTACCAGTGCCTCGCGTGCGGTCCGGTAGAATCCAAGGGGAGGCGCACATGGAGTTCGGAATCCTGGGGTTGGAGTTGTCGGGCAAGACCACGCTCTTCTCCCTGCTGACCGGCCACGAGCCGACCGCCGGGCACGGGAAGCCCGCCGTCCACGTCGGGATCGCCCAGGTTCCCGACCCTCGACTCGACCGCCTCTCCGCGCTCTTCAAGCCGAAGAAGCACACACCGGCCACGGTTCGGTTCGTGGATGTGCCGGGGATCGTGAGGGGCGGCTCGGCGAGCCTGAACGCCCCCGAGTTGCGGACCATGGACGGGCTCGCAGTCGTGATGAGGGGGTTCGCCTCCGATTCCGTGCCCCACCCCGAGGGGAGCCTCGCCCCTTCCCGCGATCTGGAGCTCGTGGAAACCGAGCTCCTCCTCAACGATCTCTCGGTGGCCGGAAACCGCCTCGAGCGCCTGGGACACGACCTCGCCAAGCGACGGACCGCCGAGCTGGAGGCCGAACGCGACGCGCTGGAGCGCTGCCGTACTGCCCTGGAGGCCGGCACCCCGTTGCGCCGGGTGGACCTCACCCCGGAGGAGAGGCGCCTCCTCAAGGGTTTCGCCTTCCTCACGCTCAAGCCGATGCTGGTGGTTCTCAACGCCGGCGAGGGCGACGCCGGGGACCTGGCCGGCGCCGTCGGGCGTTCCGGACTCTCGGAGTTCGGCTCTCAACCTGGCGTTGCGGTCAGCGCCGTCTGCGCCACGATCGAACAGGAGATCTCGTGCCTCGCTCCCGGCGACCAGGCCGCGTTCCTTGCCGACCTCGGGCTGCCGGATCGGGCGCTCGACCGGCTCCTGCGGGCGGCGTATGAGCTGCTCGGGCTGATCTCCTTCTTCACGGCAGGGGACGACGAGTGCCGGGCGTGGTCGATCACGGCCGGCACCACCGCGGTCAAGGCTGCCGGCGTCATTCACTCCGACTTCGAGCGAGGGTTCATCCGGGCCGAGGTGGTGCCGTGGGTTGAACTCCTCGAGGCGGGCTCCTTCGCCGCCTGCCGGCCGCGAGGCTCGTTGCGGCTCGAGGGCAAGGACTACGTCGTGCAGGACGGCGACGTAGTGACCTTCCGCTTCAACGTGTAGGGGTCGCCGTCGGCTTCGGCTCCTCGGAACCGGGTTCCGGGTTCGGGGCGGGCTCGGTGGAATCCGGTTCCGGATTCTTTCCGGGTTCGGCGGAGCCGGGTTCCGGCGTCGGCGCGGACTCGGCGGAGTCGGGTTGCGGCGTCGGCGTCAGCTCCTCGGGTTGGGGCGTTGGGGTTCGCTTGATCCGCACCCGTTCCGTCACCGGCTGCACATCCAGCTGGGGCCGCGATGTCTGGGCAGCGGGCGGCGTGGCGATTACCGGAGCGGCACCCCTCGCAGGGGCCGCAGTAGGCGACGAGGGTCCTCCTGGCTGGGGTTGTGGCTTCTCAGGTGCGACCTGGGGAGTCACGCCGCCCGGGCCGGGTTGCGGCCGGGGGTTTGGTGAGGCGTCCATCATCCTCCGTATCGCTGCGGGATCGATCTCGGTGACCTTGAGAGTCGAGGTCCTCACTGCCTCTTCGTAGTGCCGGAGCCCCGCTTCGGCCTGCAGGCCGGAGTCGTAAACGAGGGGGTTCTTGAGCGGGTTGGCCAACTCGGGAGCGTACCGGTACGCCTTCGCATAGTCATGGATCGCCGCTTCCCGCTTCCCGCATCGCTCCTCCGCCAACGCAAGCATGAAACGGGCCTGTGCGTACCCC
This sequence comes from Terriglobia bacterium, assembly GCA_020073245.1. Classification (GTDB taxonomy): domain Bacteria; phylum Acidobacteriota; class Thermoanaerobaculia; order Thermoanaerobaculales; family Thermoanaerobaculaceae; genus RBG-13-68-16. The sequence goes on from JAIQFQ010000001.1 coordinate 445,764, forward strand.
GGCCGCTCCTTGAGTGTCTTCTTGTAGTAACGCGTCGCCTCACGGTCACGGCCCTCGCGCTGCAGGACAAGCCCGAGGCGGTACGCTGCCTCGTAGTTGTGCTTGTCGAGTTTCAGGGCCGCGAGCAGGTAGTCCTCCGCATCGCCCGGGAACCCCTTCTCGAGGATCAGGACGCCAAGGTTGGCAAGATCCATCGAGGTCGCGCGGCCTGACTTGGCGAGCTCGAGGTAGTTGATGATCGCCCGGTCCGCAGGGCGGTCCGGCGACAAGAAGCGCTCGAACACAGAGCCGCTGACCGCCAGCGCCAGAACCATGATTGTCACACCGAGCATCGCTCGCCTCATTCATGCCTCCCGCGCCGGACCCGGGCCCGCACCCGCACGCTACCGCCGTCCTCGACCACCTCGAACCCCTCGACCATGGCTCCGCGCGATTCGAGCTGGCGGCGCTGCTGCTCGAGAGCATGGCGAAAGCCGTCAAACTCCACGGGCACGCCTCTCCCGAGCTTTTTCAAAGCGTCGAGGTAGCTCGAGAACACCGCTTGGTAGTCCTCGCCACCCTCTGGTACGGGCGGCGTGGCGAGTTCGTTGAGCGCGCGCCGGGCGCCGCCGGCGCTGACCCGAGCCTCTTCCCGGTCCCGAAGCAACCTCTGCCAGAGCTGGTTGTACGTGGAGAAGCGGTGAAGCAACTGCTCCATGCGGAACTTCTCGGACGCGGAGCGGCCCTCGTTCCGGCTGAACTCCTGCAGCCGCCGTGCGAGTGCCGCGCGCTCGCGCTCGGGCGGCAGCGGCACTTGCCGGTCCCCCGCGAAAAAGCGCTCCCATTTGCGCGCCAATTCCTCAAGCCAGCGCTCGAGCTGCGCGACCAGGTCCGGAGTGCTCATGTCAGCGGAAGGATACACGCTCCCCGGCCAGCAGGCTCCATCTCCTGCCCACCCCAACAGTTGAGGGCCCGGCCGGGAAAAGCGGCAACGAGTAGAATCGCCTCATGCCCAACCCTCTTGCGGCTCTCCCTGCCGTCCATCGGTTCCTCGCCTCGGACGAGATGGCGGATGCCGCCAGGCGCTACGGCTCCGCGGCGTTGCGCCGGGCGGTCCGGGAGGTCCTGGCCGCCGCCAGGTCAAAGGTCGGCCAGGGGGGGTCGGTACCTGCGCTTGCGACTCTGGCGACCGAGGTGCGAGCCATGCTGGAGCGCCGCGCGGCTGTTGCGTATCCGGAGGTCGTAAACGCGACCGGGGTCCTCATCCATACCAACCTCGGCCGCGCACCGTTACTCGCCTCCCAGACGTCGGGTTACCTGGCGCTCGAGGTTGACCTCGCCTCGGGCGAGCGGGGGGAGCGTCTGGCGCCCGTGAACGAGCGCCTGATCCGCTATTTCGGGACAGAGTCCGCAACCGTGGTCACCAACAACGCTGCGGCGCTGGTTCTCCTGCTCGCGGCCCATGCGGCCGGCCGCGAGGTGATCGTCTCGCGAGGCGAGCTGATCGAGATCGGGGGCTCGTTTCGCCTGCCGGAGATCATGGCGGCCGGCGGGGCCCATCTCACCGAAGTGGGTTGCACCAACCGTACGCACCTCGAGGACTACGCCCGCTCTATCAGCGAGAACACCGGGGGAATCCTGGTCGTCCACCGCTCGAACTTCCGCATCGACGGGTTCGTGGAGACGCCCGAGCTGCGCGATCTCGTCACACTCGGGCGGAGCCGGGGCATCCCGGTCTGGGTGGACGAGGGCTCCGGCTGCCACCTCGATCTGACCCCCTACGGACTTCGGCGCGAGCCCACGGTGCAGGAGGTCCTCGCCACCGGTGCAGACGCCGTGCTGTTCTCGGGCGACAAGCTCCTGGGTGGTCCGCAGGCCGGGATCCTGATCGGGAGGTCGACCGCCATCGCCCCACTGCGACATCATCCCCTGCGACGAGCGGTTCGCCCCGACAAGAACACGCTCGTCGTCCTCGCCGCGACGCTCGACGCGTTCCTCGCGGAACGGCCGAATGACGTCCCCCTTTATCGCCTGCTGGCCATTCCGGAGGCCGCCGTTCGCGCCCGCGCCGGGCGCATTGCCAGGAAGCTGCGGCTCGCGGGCATCGAGGCCGAGATCCGGGCGACCAGGGCGGTGCTCGGAGGCGGCACGACGCCCGACCAGACTCTTCCATCCTGGGCCATATCTCTTCGCAACGGCGGGAGTGCCGCGGATCGTCTGCGCCGTGCCCGGCCGCCGGTGATCAGCCGCATCGAGGACGACCTGGCCCTCCTGGATCTGAGGGCGGTCCCTCCGGAACAGGATTCGTTGCTGGTCCGCGCGGCGGTGGCAGCCCTCGGCGTCTAAGCACCGCGTTCGAGTTCTGCCGGTGGAACCCCAAGGAAGCGCGCCAGTTCGCCCGTTTCGTCTCCCGAGAGCCGCACCGCCAGGCGACGTGCTTCAGGATCGTCAAGACCCTCGCGGCATGCGGCCGGGTCGAGGTTAAGCTCGTCCACACCCACCGTCCCACCCTCCGCCAGGATGACGACCCGTTCGAGGAGGTTGGCGAGTTCCCGGACGTTCCCCGGCCAGGGCGCGAGAACGAGCGCAGCCATCGCCGCCGGCCGCAGGATAGGCGTCGGCACGGAGTGGCGAGTTCCAGCCCGCGCCAGCAGGTGCAGTGTCAGCGTCGGTATGTCGTCCCTGCGCTCGGTGAGAGCGGGCAGCCGGATCGGGAACACCGACAGCCGGTGGAAGAGATCGCGGCGAAACGAGCCTGCGGCGACGGCCTCGTCGAGGTCGCGGTTGGAGGCTGCCACCACCCGAACGTTGATGAGGATGTCACCCTCCCCGCCGAGGCGTGTGATGTTGTGCTCCTCGAGGGACCGAAGGAGCTTGGCCTGCGTGCCCATCGGTACCTCCCCGATCTCATCGAGAAAGAGCGTGCCGCGGTGGGCCTGTTCAAAACGACCGACGTGACGCGCGGTGGCACCGGTGAAGGCCCCCCGCTCGTGCCCGAAGAGCTCAGATTCCACGAGGCTCTCCGGCACGGCCGCACAGCTGAACGCCACGAACGGCCCGTCCTTCCGTTTGGAGAGCCGGTGGAGCGCTCGTGCGAAGAGCTCCTTGCCGCTCCCCGACGGACCGAGCAACAGCACCGCCGCATCGGTGGGAGCCACTCGGCGGAGTGCGGCCAGTGCTCCCGCGAAAAGGGGAGACGACCCCGCCAGCTCGTGTATCCCCTCGCCGGTCGGTGGAGTGGACAGGAGCGCGAGCCGCGGTTCGCATGCAGCGCGGACGACATCCAGCACGCGCTCGATGTCGAGCGGCTTGGGAAAGTAGTCTCGGGCGCCCATCTTCAGCGCCGCGACCGCTGTCTCAACCGTGGCGTATCCGGTGATCAGGAAGACCGGCAACAACGGGTCCGCGGTCCGCGCCGCTCGCAGCACGGCCAGGCCGTCTGCACCGGGGAGCTTGAGGTCGCTGATAACGGCGAGGTAGGGCCCTTTTTGCTGCAGTCGCTCCACCGCCGCGTCGCCGCGCAGCACCACCTCGACCTCGTACCCCTCCCTGTGCAGGGTCGCTCCCAACATCTCGGCCAGGCTGCGTCTGTCCTCCACCACAAGCACGGGGGCGCTCACGTCAACCCCTGGCGCGGCAGCCACACGATGAAGCGGGCGCCACCGCCTTCCCGCGGTTCGTGCTCAACGTCACCTCCGTGGAGTCGCGCGAAACGACGCGCCAGCGCAAGTCCGAGGCCTCCCGAGGGCTTGCTGGATACAAACGGAAGGAAGATTCGCTCGCGCAGTTCCTCGGGGACACCGGGTCCGTCATCCTCGACGACGACGCGAACGGCGATGGGTGTTGTATCGACACGCACGCTCACGGAGCCTCCGGTTGCAGCCACGGCTTCGACGCCGTTTCGGAGCAGGTTCTCGACCACAACACCAAGGGCGAGCGAGTCGCCGATGACGGTGGTTGGCGCCCCCGCGACGTTTACGGGGACCTGTGGGAACGCGGCAGCCACCCTGTCTGCCGCCTCAGCCACCAGGCCGATAAGGGCCACCGAATCGTGCCGGAGCTCCCGAGGTTGAGCAAAGCGCAGGAACCGCTCGAGCAGGTCGACCAACCCCTCGGCCTCCTCGTTGATTGCGGCGACGAAACGTGCGCTCTCCTCGGGCTCCGCCCCCGGCAGGAGGCGCAGGTAGCCGCGCATCGTCGCGAGAGCGTTGCGCAGTTCGTGTGCCATTCCGGCCGCGAGCTCGCCCAACCCCGCCATGTGCTCCCTCTCCGCAAGCGCCCGCTCCAGGGCCTCCATCCCGGTGCGGTCGGCGAGAAACACCACCTCCCCCTGCGTTTCGCCGCTGGCTGCGAGCAGGGGGAGACGGCGAACCTCAACCGCTCTCTCACCGAAACGCGCATCCCGCGCGGCCGCCGCCATGGACGGCGGGAGGGGAGCGCCCACGCTCAGGGATGGGACGAGCTCGCGCGCGGCGGGGTTGGCGGCCCGAACGGAGCCCCCGGGCTCGGTGATCACGACACCGGCGTCCGATCCGCGGGTCAGCACACCCGCGAGCACCTCGAGCTCGTCGGCGCGCCGTCGCAACGCCGCCTCGGACTCCTCAAGCCGCCGCACGGTGTCGTGGAACGTCTCGACGAGGAACCGGTCTTCCGACTCGTTCTTGGGCCCGCCGGTCACTCGGATCGCTTCGGCCAGCAGCTCACGGTAGGGCGCGAGCACCCTTGCGACCAGGGCCCACGCCACGAGACCGCCCCCGAGGGCGACGACGACAGCGAGCACGGCGCCGACGCTGCGCCACTTCCCTACGGCGCCGGCCCCGAACACGGGCACGATGGCCCGAATGACTCTGCCGTCCGCCAGCGGCTGGTATGCGACGAGAACGCTGCCGGTTCTCGTCGTCAGCGGTCCGGCCACTGGCTGGCCTTTCCGCTCCCACTCCGCCCTCGACTTCCATGGCCACCAGGCTGTCACATCCGGGGCGGCCGTCCCGATCCGGTCTACGATCACGTCGTCCTGCAGGATCGTCAGCCCCCACCCTACGGTCCGCAGCGCCGCCCCGAAGCGGGGCGCCTCGCCCCCCGCAATCCTTCCGGCCAGGACCTGTGTCGTGGCCAGTGCGGCCCGTCGGGCTTCTTCCTCGACCAGACGAGTGACCACGAAGACCCCTGCCATCTCGGCGATCACCATCGCGACCAGCATCACGAGCGTCGCGGCGATCAGGAGACGCGCCTCGCGGAAGCGACGGGAGGGCAAGCCCCCGCTCACGGGCGCACCCACCCCAGCGCACGGACGATCGTCGATTCGGCGAAGAGCACCACGACCCCGGCCGCACTCAGGAACGTGCCGAACGGCAGCTCGGTGTCCCGCCGTCCCCTGCCGGTCGCGATCAACGTCAACCCCACCAGGGCACCCCCGGTGGCCCCAACGCCGAGCGTGAGCAGCATCCCCCTCCAGCCGAGGAACGTTCCGATCATCGCAAGGAGCTTGACGTCGCCGAGTCCCATCCCCTCGACACCGCGCAGGCGGCGGTAGGCCACCATGACGGCGTAGGGTAGGCCGGCGCCTGCCGCCGCACCCACAATCGCATCCGAGAACGAGACCAGACCCCCCAGCCACCCGAAAGCCAGCCCGATTGCGATGCCGGGAAGCGTGAGGAGATCGGGCAAGAGGTGGTGCTCGAGGTCGATGAACGCGAGCGGCAACAAGAGCATAACCAGCAGCATCGCCTCCAGTCCCACGATGGTCAAGCCGAAGCGCGCCACCACGCCCGCCGCCAGGATCCCCGCCGCGAGCTCGACCGCGGGGTAGCGCACGGAGATCGGCTTCCTGCACGCTCGGCAGCGACCGAGCAGGATCAGGTAGGACAGCACCGGAACGTTGTCAAACCAGCGCACGAGCGTGCCGCACGCCGGACAGTGCGATCTCGGGCGCAGCAGCGACATCCCTCGCGGCAGGCGGTACATCACGACGTTGAGGAAGCTCCCGAGGATGAGACCGTAGGCGCCAGCCACCACGAGCGCGAACCACCCCGGGATGAAGCTCTCAGCCATGCATCCCCCGCCCGGCTCCTCCGACCCTAGGCACTGGCAGCGCCTGCACGCCACCGTCCCGGGACTCCGCCACTCTGACTCCGGCCGTGCAGGCCAACTCCCGGTAGAGTCCCTCCTGTTGCCGCACCATCGTGGCGCGCTCGAACTCCGCGAGGCCCTGGCTAGCCGCCCCGGCCAGACGCCCCCGAAGCTCCGGGTTGCGCAGGATCGCGGCGACGCGGGAGACGAGACCTCCCACATCGCCCTCTGCGACCAGGAAGCCGTTTTCGCCGTCCCGCACGACCTCCGAAACGCCGTCCACCGCCATCGCGACCACCGGCACCCCCGCGGCGAGTGCCTCCACCACCACGCGCGGCAACCCCTCGAAGCGCGAGGTGAGCGTCACGAGAGTCGCCGCGTCCAGGACCGCCGGAATGTCGCGTCGCCACCCGGGAAGGTGGAGGCGTCCTTCGAGCCCCGCCTCGCCCCTCTTTCGCTCGAGCACGCTGCGCAGCTGGCCGTCTCCCACCAGCAAGAAGTGCGCGTCGGGAAAGCTCTCAGCCAGCCCGGCCGCGAGCTCGACGAAACGCTCGGGGGCCTTCTGGGGCTTGAAGCACGCGATTTGAACCACCAGAGGCGCTGCGACAGGTATCCCAAGTTCGGTGCGCACTTCCCTGCCGCCGGCGTGAGCCCGGAACTGCGCGAGATCGACCCCGGAGCGGATCACGCGTCCCCGCACCTCCGAAAAGAGCCCGAGGCGCACCCCATCCTCGAGGTTGCGGCGGGACACCGCGACAAACGCGGTGGTCCAGCGTGCCGCCATCTTCTCGGCCGAGAGAAAAGCCCACCGAACAGGCAGGCTCTGGTAGGGGCCGAACCCGAAACCGTGGATCGAGTGGACCACGATCGGTACGCCTTCCCGCCCAGCCGCAACCCGGCCCAGGATCCCGGCCTTCGAGGAGTGGGTGTGCACGATGTCGGGGCGGAAGCGTCGGATCGCCCTCCTCACCTCGAGGTACGCACGCAGGTCCAGCCACGGCCGGACCTCCCGCCGCAGGTGTGGAATCTCGAAGATCTCCACGTCAGCGACCTCGTGCGCCTCAGACAGCAGCTCGCCAACGTCGGCGCACGCGAGGGCGACGGCAAACTCGCTGCGGTCCAGCGCCGCCACGGTATCGAGCGTGTTGCGTTGCGCGCCCCCGAGCTCAAGCATGGTGATCACATGCAAGACCTTTAGCCGGGTCATGGTGTCAGCCGCCGCGCCACCGCGGCGCCATCCCACAGCGCATCCTCCATCGTCGAGTACTTCCACTCCGCCCATCGCCCTGCCAGCATGACACCGGAAGCGCGAAAGACGTCACGCAACACGGCCACTGCCCGGGGACGGGGCGCATCGAAGATCACGTACGCGGGGTCCAGGCGGACCTCCTCCACTGTCAGAACGTCGGCTGGGTCGCGTAGCAGGCCGAGCTCCACCAGGCCCTCCAGGCAGCGGTCGCGAAGATCAGGCGGCACGCGGGCACCCGTAGGGACGCTGGCCTCGACCGACAGAACGTGGCATCCGGCCGGCGCGATGCGGCCGTGATTCGAAGGGATGCCGACACGATAGAACGGGAAACGCTCCTCCGGGACGTACAGCCAGTGCTCGCGGCGCGCCGCAGGCCCGCGCACGCCGAGGTTCAGGTTCACCACGGCCACGGCTCGCAGCCGCGACGCCGCCTCCCGAGCGTCGGCCGGCAGGTCGGCCGTCATCTCTGCAAGGTGCGACAGCGGAGCGGTGGCCACCAAAGTGTCCCACGGCACCACCTCCCCGGAATCCAGAACGAGCTCGCGCGCTGCGAGGCGTAGCGAGCGCACAGAGCACGAGCACCGCAAAGGGGGCAGCTTGGCCGCGATGGCATCGGCAAGCACCTGAATCCCGCCCTCGCGGGGGTAGAGGAAGGTCGCGTTGTACCCGACCGACTTCCGGTAGAGGCCGAGCGAACCGTCGATGACGTCGGCGAGCTCCGGGCGGGGGACGTAACGGCCAACCCACTCGGTTGTCAGTTCCGCCAGGTCCGTGCGGTAGAGCTTCCGGTTGTACGGGATGAAGAAGTGACGAGCGAAGCCGTCGCCAAACCTCGTGAGAACCCAGTCCAAGAAGTTGCGGGGCTGTGTCTCCGGATCGGGCCTCCCGAGGTGGGCCTCGATGAAGCCCAGTAGGCAGTCCCGCCGGATCTCGCGGGGGAGCCGGTAGGTATTGATCTGGATTGGGTACGGCGTCACGCTCCCGCCGAGGGCGATGGCGGCCCGTCGCCGGTGCGAGCGCAACGCGCTGCGGACCCCGATCGCGCGGAGCAGGTCCTGGCTCTCGGGGCGCGCAAGGTGCAGCAAGTGGCCGGTGAGGTCGAAGCGGAACCCGTCGCGCGAGGTCGTTCGGCAAGCCCCGCCAGGAGTCGCCCCTTTCTCGAGAACCGCCGCGGCCACGCCGACCTTGTGGAAGTGGTACGCGGCCGACAAGCCGGTGAGGCCGGCTCCCATGACGACGACCCGGGTCACTCGGGTACCTCCATCCGCACGCGAGCCAGCACGACCAGCAGCAGGAGCACGGCGAACGCATAGCCTCCCAGCATCCACACGCCGACTTGCCACGACCACAGCAGGGCGGTGCCGACACCGACTCCGGCGCCGACAGCGGCCAGCGCGATGACCGCGCTCGCGGCCTTGCCTACGTTGCCGCCCATCAACGCCCGCAGCCGGAGGGGGAAGTGGTCGGGGCTGCCGTACCAGAATGGCTTCCCCGCACGCGCGCGAAGGATGCTCACATACGCGGTGTCGGCAAGAGGCACGCCCAGGATTGCAAGCGGTGCCAGGAAGCCGGCAGGGCTCTTCTCGCTCCACCGGATTGCAATGGCGAGCGCCCCGAGGGTGAGCCCGACGGCGAGCGAACCGGCGTCGCCGAGATAGATACGTGCCGGGTGGACGTTGAACACCAGAAAGCCGCACAGCGCGCCTGCGAGGGCCAGCGAGGCGGCCGCCTCGGGGTACTCGCCAGTTGAAAGCGCTACGACGCCGAACGCGAGCGCCGCCACGGCGCCGACGCCGGCCGCCAGGCCGTCCATGACGTCGAGAAGGTTGAACGCGTTGCACACCGCGAACAGCCACAGCGCAGCGAGCGGCCATCGCAACCCCTGGGGCACCTCGGCGAGCTCGATCACGGCCCCGCTGCGCAGCAGAACGAACACGGCGATGGCCTGGCCCGCGATCTTCGCGGCCGGCGTGAGCACCCCAAAGTCGTCCACCAGGCCCACGAGGAGAGTCAGCGTGCCGGCAAGCAGGAGGCCAAGGAGCAGGCCGTTGAACGAGAAGACGAGTCCCAATGCCACGAGGTACGCGAGGAAGACCGCAAGGCCTCCCAGGTAGGGCACCGGTTCGACCTGTTGCTTGAGTTTCCCATCGGGCGTGTCCACGATGCCGAACCGGAGCGCTGCCTGCCGGGCAAGAGGGGTGAAGTAGAGCCCTAGAACGAACGCAAGCACGAAGCCGAGCACGACGAGCACGGGGCTCACAGGAGCTCCGAGAGGCGCCGCCTCGGGATGTGGCGGCGCTGCGCCACCGCTCGCCGCGCTCGGGGCCATGCCCGGCGCAGTTCGCCCAGCACCAGCGGACGACGGAGCAGCACCCAGGCCAGCATGGCCACCTCGCCCGGCAAAAGTACGGGCAAGCGCAGCCAGAAATCAACCGGGTGGAGGTTCCGGAGCAACGTCGCCCATCGGTTCACGAGGATCGACGCCGCCAGAGCGGGTGTCCTCCGGAAGATGAGCCTGCCACTGCCCGGCGTGGCCGTCGCGCTGCGGCGGTGGGTGGCGATGGCGCGCGGCTCATAGAGCACCGGCCATCCCGCATTGCTCACCCTCCAGCCGAGATCGAGGTCCTCCCAAAACGCGAAGTACTCGAGCGGGAACACGTCGCCCCCGACGACCGCGGCTTCGAGCGCGGTACGTCTGTAAAGCATGGCGGCTCCGCACGCGGCGAGCACCGTGTCGGCCTGGGCAAACCGACCCGCCGCCCGGGCACCGTAGCCGCGATCCCGGACACGCAGAAGAAGCGGGGTGAGAATCTGCCCGCAGGAATCGAGGACCTCGCCTCCAGGCCGCAAGAGTCTGGCCGCCACGCCACCCGCGTCCGGGCGCCGCGCCAGCAACTCGCAGCAGACCGCGAAGAAGTCGGGGGCCGGGAAGCAGTCGGGGTTGAAGAAACCCACCACATCCGCTTCGGGTTCAACTGCGGCCAGACCTGCAGCGCACCCCCCGGCGTAGCCGGCGTTCTCCGCGAGAGGCACGCTCCGGACGCCGGCCGGCGGGCGTTCCACGAGGCCCAGCGAACCGTCGGTGGAGGCACAGTCCACCAGCACGACGTCGACCGCCATGGTCTGGGCGCACAACGCCGCAAGGCAGACGGGAAGGTCCTCACCCCCGTTGAAGTTGACGACGACCGCGCCGGCCTTCATCTCCCTCCCACCGCGCGCCATACATCGAGGTGCCGGCGCGCCACGTCCTTCCAACGGAAATGGGCGGCAAGGGACGGGCCTGCCCCTCGCAACCGGTTGGCGGCTTCGGAATCGTCGATGACGCACGCAAGTGCCGCAAGGAACGCCTCGAGGTTCCCGCTCTCGAAGAGCGCCACTGCCGGGGCGAAGTGCTCGCGGTGCACCGGGAGGTCGGACGCCACGACCGGCGCCCCGCATGCGAGCGCCTCCAAGACCGGGAGGTCGAACCCCTCGCCACGAGACGGAGCCACGACGACCGTCGCACCGGCATACACCGAAGGAAGGTCGTCATCCTCCACTCGCCCGAGCACGCGAAGCCACGGTTTCGGCTGACGAAGTGCTTGAACGTCGGCCCGCGCCTCACCCACGACGGTCAGCTCGAGATCCGGGTGAGCAGCACGCAGTTCGGCGCATGCGGCTAGCGCGAGGTCCGTGCCGCGTCTGGGCTCCATTGCGCCGAGCTGCAGCAGGTAGGGGCGCAGCAGCCCCAGCCGTGCGCGCGTCAGGGCGACCGTCTCCGGAGGTGGCGGTGCGAACCGCAGGTGATCCACCCCGTAGCCGGTGAGGTGGATACGATCGAGCGGTACGCGGCAGCGTTCCGCAATCGCCTCCGCTACGCTCCGCGAGCCAGTGAGGACCGCATCTGCGCGGCGGACGCCGGGCGGGATGAGGAGCCGGAGCGTGTTGGTCCGGCCGCCGGGGAACCACTCGGGGTGCTCGAGCACCAGGACGTCGTGGACCGCCACCGTTACGGGACAGTGCGGTCTGAGCGGCGGGTAGTAGAAGGGAAAGTGGAACACGTCGAACCCCCGCCCGGTTGCGCGCTGGAGGTCCCAGAGGACCCAGGGCAACGTGCGGCGTCGGCCGTCGGGCGATAGCAGCGCAAGCTCGAGATCGGGGTGTTCGAGCCCCGCGCACCCCGCGAGGAGCCCCTCGAGGTAGCGCGCGACCCCAGCCCGTTGCCCCACCAGCGGCTTCCCGTCGACGCCCACCCTCACGAGAGCCTCCCGCCGTACTCGTTCCGCCGAGGAGGTCGTCCGGGCCCCTCCGCCGCATCCTCCCCGACGACGGCGGCGATAACCGTCGCGTAGCGCGCGGCCATGGCGTCCGCCGTGAACTCGCGACGCCACGTGGCCTGGCCGCGCTGCGCCAGGCTCGACCTGGCCGGCGGATCAACGAGCAGGCCTCGAACCGAGGCGACCCACGCCGCGACGTCGTCCGGATCCCGGAGCACCGCGTCGTCCCCGTTCTCGACCACCTCCGGTACGCCGCCGACGGCGCTCGCCACCACCGCGACGCCGCACGCCCACGCCTCGAGGAGGACCAGCGGCAGTCCCTCCGCACGCGACGGGACGAGCAGCAGTGCGGCTCGCCGCATCATCCAGCCGAGAGCGTCGGTCCACGGCAGCAGCTCCACGGCACCGATCGTGCGCCGTTCCTCGCCGCCGACCCAGACCCAACGCACGCCGTGTCGCGACGGGGCCAAGGCCCCGGCGACCGCTGAGAACGTGTCGAAGCCCTTGCGGGCGTCGGGTCGGCCGATGCCCAGCACCACGTCTCCGCCGGCGAACAACGCGGCGTCCGCAGTCGATGGTGGCTCGTCCGGGGGTGACGCGACCCCGTTGTGGATCACGCCCACGCGCCCCGCTGGGAGTCGCCATCGCGCCTCGAGCGCCCGGGCGGAGGTAGCGCTGACCGCGAGCCACCTTGCCGCCCGCCCCTTGAGACGGGCGAAGATGGCGTCCCGTGCCCTCGAGGCCAGCGGGTAGAGTTCGGTGGCGTGTTCCACCACGACCGCCGGTACCTTCCTGGCAACCAGCGCCGTGGCGAACGCGAGCTCACCCGGCGACCCGGCGTGGAGGAAGACGACGTCCGGCCCGAACTCTCGCAGCCTCGCGAGGAGACGTCGGTGACCGGTGAGGTCGGTGTTGCCCGTGATCGCCAGACAGACCCACGCCGCCGGGCCACCGCCCGCGAGGGTACGCGTCTGAATTGGCGTCATCACCGCGACCTGGTGATCGCGCCCCTGGACGGCCGCGAGGGTTTCGACCACCCGAAGGAGCCCGCCGCGGAGTGGGGCCATCGCGAGGTGTACGATGCGTCGACTCATGTCCTCCTCGGGACGGCGATGCGGATCGGGTTCGATGCGCGGGCAGCGTTCCTCGACCCCCACAGGGGGTTCGGTCGCGTCGCGCGCGCCCTCGCCGGCGCGCTGCTCGACGCTGTGCCTGGCGAGGTCGTCCTCTTTGTCAGCCATGGCGCACGTGTACCGCACTCATGGTACTCACGTGCCGCATCCGTCGTCCAACTTTCCCGCCCTCGCCGCGGGGCCTTCCTGTTCGACCCGATCGCCTGGCAGGTCACGTTGCGGCGTCACCGACTCGACGTCCTGCACCTGCCGACCTGGGGCGTCCCACGCGGCGTGCCTATCCCCACCGTGGCCACGTTCTACGACGCCACCCCTTTCCGCTTCACGTCACCCCCCCAACGATGGAAGCGCTGGCGGGCACGGATGACGATACGCTCGCTGGTGCGGGCGACCGTGATCCACGCCATCTCGGAGCACGCCAGGGACGAATTGCTGGGCGTCACGCCGGTCCGGGGGGAGAAAGTGTCGGTCGTCCACCTCGGGGTGGATGCGACGTTCTCTCCGGCGCCGACGCCCGAGCGACCGCGCCATCTGCTGTTCGTGGGCGGCGCGGACCCTCACAAAAACCTCGACCTGCTGATCGGGGCCCTCTCGGATCCCGCGGCCAGGGCGCTGCCTCCGCTCGTGATCGCCGGGCCGACTCGCGTCTCCCGTAGTGGTCGAGCGATGGCGTCTAAAGCGGTCACAAAGGTGGTGTCGAATCCGACCGACTCGGAGCTCGTGGACCTGTACCGCGGGGCTCTTGCGTTGCTGTTACCTTCGCGAAACGAGGGGTTTGGCCTTCCGGCTCTCGAAGCGATGGCGTGCGGGTGTCCCGTTATCGCGGCCAACACCGGGGCGCTGCCCGAGGTCTGCGGGGACGCCGCCATGCTCCTGGACCCTGACGACCGCGCGGCCTGGCGGGATGCGATCACCACGCTCGCCACCGATGCCCACCGGGTCGACATTCTGAGGAAGGCGGGTCTCGCTCGTGCGCGCTCGTTCACCTGGGAGCGCACCGCAGGCTCGATGCTCGACCTCTATCGCCGGGCCGTCCGCCGCGAGAGCTCCTGAAGTTCGCTCCTGACGGCGACGTCGCGCGCCCGTCGCGCGCCATCGAAACCGCCGGGGAGAGCCGCGAACGGATCGGCCGTCGCGCGTGCCGCCCAAAGGACTCTCATGTTGGCGAGCCAGGAGCCGTCGCGGTCCAGCAACCGGCCGGAGTGGTACTCGACCTCCGGAAAATCGTCGATGTGAGGAGGCACGTCGGAGACCAGGGCGGCGACCTCCCGCGGCCCGAGCATCAGCATCGCCGCGAGGCTCTGTGGGCCCGTCACACCTGCTTCCGCGAGCGTCGCCGTCAGCGAGGGATCGTCCAGCGCTCCCCAGCGCAGCGGAACAGGCCCGGTTACGGTCGATCCGGTCACAACGGTGAACTCGTTGAGCACCACAGGGTCGTACCAGATGCAGGTGTTCGGGAACACCTCCCAGAACGCCCTCACGATGGCAAGGTACGATTCCGTTGTCAGAGAGTACATCGGCAGCCACATCGAGACCACGCCTTCGGGCCTGAGGTGCCGGCGGCAGAGCTCGAAGTACTCGCGCGTGTAGAGGGTCGAGTTGCCCGCGTAGACGGGGTGAATCGAGTCGGAGAGGATCACATCGAACGCCTCCCGGCTCGACAGCAGCAGGTTGCGACCGTCGTTGAGCACGATTCTCGTCCGGGGGTCGTGCAGCACCGCGTGGTTGATGTCGCCGAAGACCCTGTCGGAAACCGCGAGCACCTCGGGCGAGATCTCGGCGATCACGATCTCGCGGACCGGATGACGGGCCACCGCCCACGCCGTCCCACCCGAGCCAAAACCAATGTGAAGCACGTCAGTCGGGTGAGGGTGGAGCAGGAGTGGCAAGTGGCCCTGAAGCCGTTGGATCGCGCGTAGTGGGGGTGAGGTGCCGGCGACGTTGACGCCGTTGAGCTCGAGCGACCGCCACGTCCCTCGCTGATCGGTGATCCTGCGGACCGCCACCGTGGCCGAGGCGCTCTCCCGGAGCTCCTCCACCACCCCCTCGGCCACCACCGCTGCGCCGCGCAACACCGTGCCGGCCGGCGCCATGGAACCTTCGACTACCAGGAGAGCGACGACGCCAAACCCGGCAACCCGGAGCCCGCGCGAGCCCGCCAACATCGCACCGACGACGGCGCTGGCCGCCCCGAGGCCGAGGATGAGATTCTGGCTGCCGACTCCAGGAACCAGGAGGAGGGGACCCAGGATCGAGCCCAGGATCGCTCCCGCCGTATTGGCCGCCGCCACTTCACCGGTTCGGGCCTCAGGCGAGGCGCCCGAGGGGTATGCGGCGACGCAGAGCGGGAAGCTCGCACCGAATGCCAGCGTGGGAGGAAGGATTGCGACAGCCACGGCAAGCGCGAGCCCAACCTGGAGCCCAGCGAAGGATGAGAAACGCCCGTTCGCGGCCAGCCAGCCCAAAACGCCGCCGAAACGGCTCAGAACGGCGATCTGGAGCCCCATGGAGATACCGAGGAGCACCTGGCATGCGGCGAGGCCTCGCCGGGGGTCGCACGTGGTGCGACGGGCGAGGGCCGAGCCGGCGGCCACCCCGAACAGGTACACCGCGAGGATCGCCGCGAAGGCGTAGACGCGAGAACCGAGGTTCAGCAGCAGGATGCGCGTCCACACCAGTTCGCTTGCGAGCGCCACAAACCCCAGGAACGCGGGCACCGTCAGCCACGTGCGCCGGCCCCCGAGGCGCGCTGCTGTGATTTCTCTCGGCCGGGAACGAACGACGGGATCGATCAGCCACGCGATGCCAGCCACGAGCAGACCGACCGTCGCGAACACGGAGAGCGTTCCCCGCTCCCCCAGCGCTGGCAGCACCACGAACGCCGCAAGCACAGCGCCGCAGACGGCGCCAAACGTGTTTGCGGAGTACAGGCCGGCCACCCTCCGCGCAAGCGGGTTTCCTTCTCCGATCCGGGCCACCAGGAGCGGGAGCGTGGCTCCCAACGCGATCGTCGGCAGCGCCAGGAACATCCACGCGACTGCGAAGCGCGCCAGGAGCGGCAATCCCCATCCGGAGAGCGGCTCGGGGCCGAGTCCAGCGGCGACCCGCTGCAGGAGGGGCAGCAGAGACGGCGTTGCGAGGGCGACGAGCGCCGCCATCGCTTCGGCCGCGCCGTACAGTCGCAGGTGGAAGCGCAGGCGGTTTGCAAATTTCGCTACCAGCGCCCCCCCGATCGCCATGCCCGCCATGTAGGCCGCCACTACCGAAACCGCCGCCCACAGCGAGTTCCCGACCACGAGGCCGAGGGCCCGCACCCAGACCACCTCGTAGGCGAGGGCCACCATGCCCGAAGCGAAGAAGAGGGCGGTCACCAACGGCGCCATGCCGCCCCCACCAGGAGACCCAGGCTGACGAGCGACACGACGGCACCTGCGACAAGACCCGGCGGACGGTAGCGCGCCGTCACCTCATGCTCGCCGGGAGGAACCTCGACGCCGTGCAGGATTCCTGCCCCGTTCACCTCACGGACCGGGACGTCGTCCAGCCGCAGCTCCCAGCCCGGATCCGGCGTCTCCAGCCAAAGGAAGACACCTCCGTGCTCGCGAGTCGTGACGCTCCACCTGTGTCGGTCGGTAGCAGTGAGCAAGGGGTGGACCAGCCCACACCGTTGGAGCGCCTGCCCTGGCTGCGGCAGGGTGCACGCAACGGAAACCTCGGGCCACGCCTCCGGGTTGTCGTAGACAACCAAGTCACCGTCGCGACAGACCTCGGCAAACCCCGGGATCGGGTGGTGTGACACGATCCGGTCGGCGCCGAGGGCGTTGAGCCACCACCGGCCGGCGGGTCCGCGGTCGGCTTCCCTCAGGTGGGCGTCGAGCAGCCGCGAGACCAGTGGACCGAACGTGCGCGCGCTGCGGCGGCCGTCGAGGACGGCGGTGTAACCAAGACAGAGTGAGCGCAGCCGCGGCTGACGCTCCTCCTGCACCCAGGCGAGCTGTTGCAACGACGGGCCAACAGGGTAGATCCGAGCGGCCTGACGCTGCGCGTCCAGGCACATCGTGCGCTCCGAGCCGTCCCGTTTCTGGAGGCTGAGAATCTCGGGCACGTGCCAGGCCACCGCGAGCGTGCCAACGAGGGCCGCCGGGGCCGCGAGGGGCGTCACGAGCGCGGCCCCTGCCGCCACGGCTCCGAGCAGCGTCGCCGTAGGCGACCCGCCAAGCGCCAGACCGGAGAGTCCGGCTGTCACCGCGAGCGCGATGCCGACCCAGACTCTCGGCCGCCGGGATCCGATTGCCGCCGCGCCCGCGGGCACCAGCGCGACGACGGCCGGGAACAGCAGTCTCCCCGAATACCTCACCAAACCGACCGTGGCGAAGTTCCAGACCTTCAAGCCCAAAGGGAAGGAAGGCAGCACACTCAAGGCGATCAGGAACCATCCCCACCATGCCAGGTGCCGCACGGGTCGTCGCCGGTCCAACACCGCCACAGCACCAAGCACAAGGGCCCAGAGCGGTACGGTGAGGTGCTCGACAAAACGCGCCCCGGTGCGCTGCGGCAGTGGAGCCCCTGGCACGGCCATTGCCGGCAACTCCCGGGGCATCACGACTCGCGCCATCCCTATCTCGGACGCTGCCCGAGGACCGCGATCGCCGCCCCGGACCCAGGCCGCGAAAGGCACGGCCTGGACCGCGACGATCCCCACCGCGAGAACCAGCGCCGCCAGCGTGCGTCGCCGGGGCGCAATGGTCACGGCAACGACGCCTGCAATGACCGCAAGTTGGGGCTCCGCAGCAAGATAGGAAAGCGCAAGAAACCCCGCGGTGGCCGAGAGGCTACCGCCCAGGGCAGCCCACCAGACCCACGGCATCCAGGCCAGGGCGTCGAGGTTGTTGAGCACCCCCACCGAGCACAGGACTGGACCGGCGGCCGCGGCGGTCCAGCCTGCCACCAGATCCAGCCAACCGCCGACGCCGAGCCTGCGCGCCAGGAACGCACAGCCGACGGCGAGGATGGCCAGGTGCAACCCAGCTTCCACACCAACGGCCACAGCGGTCGGCAGCACCGCCGCGAGCCAGACCGGGGGGTAGAGCAGCCCGGTCTGGGGGTTCGCGAAGAAAGGCTCGCCACATCCCACATCCGGGTTCCAGAACGGGCCCCTCCAGCCGGCTAGGACTTCGGCTGTCCGATACCGTAGGGGCACGAAGTAGCTCGGCAGGTCCTGCCCAGTCGGCACCCACCCGAACAGCGCCGCAAGCACCACGACCAAACCCGGGAGACCGGCCAAGACCAGGCGAAACCCCGGTTTCATGGCCCTTCCCCAAGAGCGGCCCGCAGTCGTGAAACCGTCGCCGAGTCGAGCCGGGCCAGCTCTCTTTCGTAGTCGGTCACAAACGTGGCCCCACTTGCCCGCCGCGTCGCCGCCTCGGCTCGCCGCAACGCTTCGTGCGCCTGCTCCACCTCGCCCTGGGCCAACCGCAGAGTGGCCAGCTCGAGCCATGCCGGGGCACAGTTCGGTTCCAGGAGGACTGCGGTGCCGAGTGCACGCATGGCGCCGGGCCGATCGCCGAGCGCGCGTCTGGCGGTGGCTTCCCCAAGCGCCCCCCATGGGTCGAGCGGATTGACTCGCCGGGCCTCCGCAAACGCATCCACCGCGGCAGCGGCAAGCCCCGCCTCGTCTCGCAGGGTGGCTCTCCTCAACCGGATGTTCCCCAGCAGACGCCAGGCGCGAGCAAACCGCGGCCGAGCCGAACACGCGAGGCGCGTCAGCGCTTCCGCGTCAGCCAGTGAGTCGTCGGAGGGAGGTCGGCTCCGAAGGGCGGCCTCGGCCCTGCCCACCAGACTCTCAGCGCTCGGTCCCAGTCCCCAGTCCGGAAGGGCGAGAATCGCCGCCGAGATGGCCGCCAGGGCGACGACCGCCACCACCAGGCCTGCACGCGGGCCCGCCCGCCCTCCGCCGTTCCGGCGACGTTGCACCGAACCCAGCGCCAACGACCCGGTCCACAGGACGGCCGGAAAGACGACCTGCGAGTTGACGGCAGAGGTGGCGGCGAGGGCCACGGCTACACCCCACGGCGCGGCGCCGCGACCCCGGAGCTGCAGAGCCACGCTGATCAATAACCCGGCGGTGAGGGCCACGCCTGGGAGTCCGAGCGAGGCAGCAGCTTGGAGGAAGTCGCTCTCGGCCAGGTCGGGGAGGCGCGCGAAACGAGCGAACTCGCCGTCGCGCGGAAAATTGTGGGCGATCGCCACGTCTCCGTAGCCGCCCGGGCCGCAGCCCAGGGGCAGCTCTGCCGCTGCGACCTTGAACGCCACACCCCAGATCCGGAACCGTTCGTAGCGCAGAGGATCGCGGTCAACCGCGAGCCTGATCCCAAGCCCGAGGACCCCTGCCGCCGCAACGAGTCCGGCCCCCACCGCAAGACCCCGGTTTCGGCGCCCCTTCAACCCCCACACCACGGCGACCGCGAGCGCCCCGAGGAGCGCCCCTCGAGAGCCTGACGCAAGGATGCCAGCAACACCGACGGCCAGCAGTGCCGCTCGCACGGCGATCGCCACCCGCAGGAACGGGGTGAGGGCGAGGCCCAGAAGGATAAGCGTCGCGGCTCCGTTGGGGTTGCCGAACGGCCCGGCCGGCCTGCCCGCATGCAACGCGCGCTCGACCGCCATCCAGACCGCCGCACACGTCCCAGAGCAGACGACCGCGAGTCTTCCCCACGAAGCGGTTCGGGGCGTCCCCGCAGACGCAGCCAAGGCGAGTGCCGCCAGAGCGGCCGCGACGGCCCGCGTCGCCCCGAACGCAGCCACCGGACGCAGCGCGGCGTCTGCCGCGACCCATGCGACCAGTCCCGCCGCCCACGCCACGGGTGCGGTCGGACGAAAGGCGGCGTCGAGGTTCTGGAGCAACAGCGCTGCGGCAACGGCCACGGTGAGAACGGCCACCCACGGCGAGGGCCCCGCGCCCTGCGCCGCGAGCACCCAGGCCGCGGCGGTCGGCACGAGCAATGCCGGCAGATCTTTCAGCGATGGAGCGCGCACGCCGCCTCCAACTCCGCGAGATCGCCGCGCCAGGGCGCCCGGCGACGCGCCTCCCGGATCCACACGAGGGCCTCGCCAGGACGTCCCTCGGCGAGAAGCAGGCGGCCGCGCGTCTCCGCCCAGCGGGCCGAGCGCGGCTGGACCCAGGCACGCTCCGTCAGTACCGAGTCGAGTCGCTTGAGCGCAGCGGCCGGCTGTGCGCAAACGAGCGCTCGAGCGGCGGCCATCTCCACGGGGGTCACGGTCCAGGGGGCCCACCGGGCGGCTTCCATTGCCGCCTCGGTTGACTCCTCGCACGGTGGCACGCCGGCCGCAGCGGCTGCGACGTCGCTGCGCCAGCCGAGCGTGCTGAGAACCGTACCGGTGCCGAGGAGCGCGACGAGCGCCCACGAGCGAAGCGGTTTCGCCGGGATGGGCGATACCCGCCCGGCAAGCGTGCCCGCCAGCACTGCCCAGGGAAGCAGCACCTCGGGCGCGTACGCAGAGAAATCGACGAGGTTGTGGAGCGGGAGCGACGCGACGGCGAGAGTCAGCCCCTTGTGCGGGGACCAACCTCGCCGGATCAGCTGAACGAGCCATCCGATGCCGACCGCCAACGGAACTGCGCCTGCCACACCGAACTCCGCGAGGAGCTGCAGCGGCGTGTTGTGCGTGTACGGGGTGATGTTGAGCGCCCCGGTCGGGCCCGGCAGGGCGGCCTGTCCGACTCCACCGACACCCACGCCCAGCCATGGGTTCTGCACGAACACCCATGCCGCCGAACGCCAATTTAGCCAGCGGAGTCGAAGCGGCTCGAGGCGCCCGATGTCGGAGCGCGAGGCCACGACCGCAGCCGCCACCACCACCAGGACGCCCACACCCGCCAGCACGAAGCGGCTGCGGAGGTTCCTCACCAGGAACGGAAGGAGCATCACAGAGCCGACAATCACGGCAGCGAGCGAGCGGGTCAACACGATGGCCGTCGCGAGAACGCCGAGCGTCACGGCCAAGCCGACGCGACTCCACCGTCGCGACCGCCACGCACGCTCCGCAAGAACGGGTACCGACAACATCAGGAGAGCCGCATAGTGACCCGGCAGCGCGGAGGTTCCGAACACCCTGCCACTCGCCAGCCTCGTGACGGCCGCCTCCTGCCAGCCCGACGGCAGCGCGTCGACGGCCGACCGGGCGACCGCCAGCCCACCAAAGGCCTGGCTGAGTGCCACGGTTGAGGTCAGCGCGAGGCCAAAAGCGAGCAGGCCGACGTGCCGGTCGCTCGGCGCCCCGAGGCGCGCCATGCCGAACAGGATCGCCGCCCCGAGGAAAAGCAAGGAGTGTCTCAGCGCCAGCTCGTGGTCGGCGGCAACCAGCCACGAGGAGGCCAGCAGCACCAAACCCGCAAACAGCCAGCGTGAATCCAGCAGGCGGCGTCGAGCGGGTGGAAGGGCGAGGCACACCACGAGGAGCAGCGTCCAGAACAGGGGCTCGAACGAGGTGTAGCGCGCGGCGCCCCAGCCCGCCACCACCCCGGTCACCGTCGCTACGACGGCCAAGCCCGCCAACCCCATCCCGGAAGTCTAGCCCGGATTATTCATGGGGAGCCGCAACCGTGCAGTGGCGCGGCGTCCCCCGAGCCCAGAGCACGCTCGCCAGGGCGGCCAGATCCGCGCTCGCGGTAGGTTCATTCGCGAAAAGTGCGGGCTGGCCCGGATCGGGGCCAGTGGCTCAGCCGAGCGGTGCGGCAGGCAAGAGAGGAAAAGAAAGGGGGGACGCGATGTCCCCCCGGGCGTGCAGCTCGCAACGTGCGTTCAGTTCGTCTGCATTCCTTCCGGCCACGCGTAGAACTGGCCGTTGGCAAACACGATCGCCTGCGAGAAATCGGTCGTCGGACCGCTCGAGGCTTCGATCGTCCCGCCACCACCCTTCGCCTTCGAGTAGATCGTGTAGGAGATCCCGGCCACATCATTCGCCACATAGAACGCCTGGTTCCACCCGTCGTTGATCGGCAGCCGTTTGATGAACGTCGGCGTCAGGTAGGGGTCCAACTGCGTCGTCAGGTCCCCGGCGATGGCCGTCTTCGGATAGAAGTTGAAGTCGACCGAGTACGCCTCGAGGGCCGTGGCGATGGCCCGCATGTCGGCCATCGACCTCTTCTGCCGGCCGCGGTTGATGGCGTTCAGCAGGTTCGGGATGGCGATGGCCGCGATGATGCCGATGATCGCGACCACGATGAGCAACTCGATCAGTGTGAACCCTCTTTGCTTTCTCATGCGATCCTCCTGTCGTCCAACCACATTAGCAAATGGCGTGCCACTAGGAGCGGTCGTTTCGGCCGTGCGAAGTGACGCCTGGCGTCACTCAAACCTGCCCGATGTGCCAGCCCACGGCACTTCAGTTCGTTTGCATGCCGTCGGGCCATTGCACGAAGACCCCGTTGAACATCACGATGTTGTCGGAGAAGCTCGTGGTGGGACCGAACCGCACGGGGATCTGTTCGATGCCGTGGGCTCCGAAACTCTTCACCGTGTATTCGATCCCGTTTGCCTCGTAGTAGATCGGTCGTTGCCATCCGTCGATGCCCGGCATGTGCCTCACGTAGGTTGGGATGAGGTACGGCGCCAGGAGAACCGCATCGCCCGGACCGACCCTCGGCATGAACGGGAAGTCGGTCGCGTACGCGGAGATCGCCGTGGCGATCGTTCGCAACTCCGCCAACGTCCTCTTCTGGCGGGCGCGCTGGATGGCCGAGGTAATCGCGGGCATGGCGATCGCGGCCACGATGCCGATGATCGCCACCGTAATGAGAAGCTCGATCAGCGTGAAACCGCTCCGCTTCGAACGCATGGCCACGACTGCTTCCTTTCGCAAAAGCCGTGCCAACCAAGAAACGGAGACGACCAGGGCCGATCCGCCATGCAGCACCAGGCGGCCGCGCGTGCGCCATTCGATAGACTGTCCTTGGTGCCAAGGCGCGTGACGCTGCCGCTGGTCGTGCTGATCACGTTCTGGGCCGGGCTCTATCTTCCCCACTTGCTCGCGCGTCGGACCCTGCCAGCGCGCGATGTCTCGGCCACACAGATCCCGTGGCGAGTGGTGTGGCGGGACCAGGTGCTGGCGGGGCAACTTCCTCTCTGGGACCCCAACTCCAACGGCGGCAGGCCGCTCCTCGCCAACCCCAACACGATGGCGGTCTATCCGGGGACGCTGCTGTTCCTGGTCATGACGCCGGAGGCAGCGGCAGGTTGGCACCTCGCGCTACATCACCTGCTCCTGTTGTTGGGGTGCTACCGCCTGGCCCGGCGAAGCGGCGCCGGATCCGCCGGGGCCGCAGTCGCGGCGGCTGCCGCGGGCACCTGCGGCATCGCCTGGTCCAGCCTGACGTTCCTCAATTTTCAGGCGTCCCTCGTGTGGACGGTCTGGGGTTTGGCAACCGTCATTCCTCCTCCGGCGCCGGGGCGGCCAGCCCTCCGGCGAGCGCTCGCGGGCGGCGCTCTCATCGGACTCTCCTTCCTGGCCGGCGAACCGGTCACGGCCGCGTTCGGTGCGGCAGCGTGGAGCCTGATCGCACTATGGACGTGGCGCCCCCACCCCTGGCTCTACCTCGGCCCATTGGCAGGTGCCGCTGCGCTCGTCGCCGCACCTGTCCTTGTCCCCCTGCTCGCGGTGTTTCCGGAGACCGTCCGCGGCGCCCTCGAGCCCGCCCGCGGAGCTCTGTCAGCCGACGCGCTCGCCCCGAGGCGCTTCGTCGAGATCGTATTTCCCAACCTGCTCGGCGCCCCCCTGGGCGACTCTGCCTCGGGTTTCTGGGCGCGGCCCTCCTTCCCGTGGCAACGCTACTACCCATTGATCTTTCTCGGCGCCATGCCTCTGCTCTGCCTCCCCTTCGCCAGGCGACACGGAAGAACACTCGCCCCCTGGTGGACAGTTGCGGCAATCGGCACCGTAGGTGCGATAGCTCTGGCGCCCGCTGCGGTCGCCAACCGCGTCCAGACTTTGCCCCCCCTCGGCTCGGTCCGGTACGCGATCAAGTTCCTGCTCCTCGTTGTGCCCGCCCTGCCACCTCTGGTGGCTGCGGGCTGGGAGTCCCTGACCAGGGCATGGGAGTCGGGAGGGCGTCGCTACGTTCGCGCGGTGGCGCTCGGAACACTCATGCTCTCACCGATGGCGATCGCCCCGAACAGGCTCCTGCGCCCGCTGCTCGCGGCGCTCTACCCTGCATCGCACACCGTTCTCTCGGAGACACCCACACCGGTATTGGCCCACGCCGCGCTAGCGGACTGGCTCGCGGTCGCCCTCCCGCCCGCCGTGGTTTCCCTGGCCGGGCCGATACCTGCCCTCGCCACGGCGGCAGCACTCGGCGCCAACCTCGTCGGGGGATCCGGAGTGCTGCTGTTTGACGGCGACGCGCGATGGGCCGCGGTGCCACCCGCACGCGCGGCACTTCGAGATCCAGCGGTCCTCGCCGTCCTGCAGGACCCCGAGCCGACGCCGCGGCTCGACTCGTCGCTGGAACGGTTTTGGGTCATGCACCAGGAGTTGGTTCCGGGATCGGGAACGCGCTGGGGTGTCCGATACGTCCTCACCCGCGGGCCCGATGGCCTCGAGCCGGTCAACCAGGAACTCCTGGCAAGCGCCACGGCTCACATGAGTGTCGAAGAGCGAGCGCGGGTCGCAAGCGCCCTCGGAGCAACCGCAGTGATCTGCCGATCGTATCTTCCGGGTTGGCAAGGCACCTGGGTAGGCCGCCTGTGGGTCGGTGCCGTCGCGCGCCCCTCTGGAGCGGCCTACCTCGCGCGGCGCCTGCTGCCCGCCGACAGCATGTTGGCGGCCGCCACGCTCATGGCGTCCGCGGGCTTCCGGCCGGGCGAGGACGCCGTGGCGCCCGGAGGCGGAGGCGTAACGGCAGCAGGAGGAGGCTCAGCGCAGGAGCTCGGAGGACCGCCTCACCGCCGACGCTTCGACGTCCAGGCCGATGGCCCTGGGTTGTTGGTGGTTCAGCAGAGCTTCATGAGGTGCTGGCGGGCCACCGTGGATGGCGCCACGGTTCGAACCGAGCCGGCGAACGGGGCTGCCACCGGCATCCGTGTGTCTGCGGGGCGCCACCGCGTCGAGCTCTTCCTCGACCCGACTCCCTACCGAATCGGCGTCGCCGGGCCGGTGCTGCTTCTCCTGATCGCCGGGCTCATCCGGAAGGCGGGCCCATCACAGGGCCCCGTGGCTGCCAGTGGTGCCGTGGGGCATAGCACCCAGGCCACCCGATCGGAGCCGCAACCGTGAACGACAATACCTCGCACGCGTAGTCGTAGGCGAGCCCGTTCTTGGCGTGGACCGCGGCGTCCACGACATACCGGCCCGGAGCCAGCTCAAGGCGGGGAAACTCGAGGGTGATCTGCCCGTCGCCGGCGAGACGCTCCGGCCGCCATCCGTCAAGGTCGGTGTTGGTGCCGAAGACGTGGGTGCCATCCTCACGACGGATCGCCACACCAAACACGAAGTCCTCCTGGGGTATCCGGACCGCATAGGAGATGCGAATTTCGGCAGGCTCGCCGCTGACGAGCAGACGCAGCGGTCTGCCGCCAACGTCCAGCAGCTCGACGCTTTCCAGCGCCACTGCGCCGTTCCCCCACCGCCGAGAGCTGCCACCTGCGGCTTCACCGCCCGCTTCGTCACTTGCAACGTCCGAGCGATAACGCGCCACCGCCGCACCGGCTGCTCCGGTCAGCACGGGTGTGCCACCCTTCAGATAGAGCGCACGCTGGGCGAGCTGCTCGACCAACGCCAGATCGTGGCTCACGAGGAGGATCGCGGTGCCGCGTCGCTGGAGCCGAGCGATCCGCTCGAGACAGCGATGGGCGAAAGCCTCGTCGCCCACGGCGAGGATCTCGTCCACCACGAGCACATCAGGCTCGACCACCACGGCCACCGAGAAGCCGAGCCTGACGTACATCCCGGATGAGTACGTCTTCACGGGGAGATCGATGAAAGGCTCGATCCCGGAGAACGCGATGATCTCGGGAAGGCGGCGAATCACCTCGGTGCGTGACAGCCCGAGCATCATGCCGTTGATGATGGCGTTGTCACGCCCCGAGATCTCCGGATGAAAACCTGCACCCAGCTCGATGAGGGCCGTGACCCGGCCCGCAACTTCGACCGTGCCCTCCGTGGGTCGGAGAATTCCGGCCACAAGCTTGAGCAGGGTGGATTTTCCCGAACCGTTCGGCCCGATCACCGCGAACGTCTCGCCCGGCGGGATCTCCAGGTCCACACCCGAGAGCGCGAGAAACCCCTGCTGCTCCTGCTGCGCACGCCACAACTCACCGTGCAGCAGGGCGCCCTTCAGCGAGTGCAGCCGCCCTCGCCGCGTCAGCGGAGGGTAGTTCTTCGAGACCCCCATGAGCCGGATCGCGGGCGCGGTGCTCACACCGTCTCCGCGATGGTCTCGCGCAGGCGCGAGAAGATCCAGGTTCCCACGAACCAGAAGATGAGCGCGACCGCGGTGGCCCACGCCCACGTCACCAGGGAGGGGACCTCGCCGAGGAGCACGACATCCCGGTATACCTGGATCAGCGGCGTCACCGGGTTCGCCTGGATCATCCGATGGAGGATAGGCACGCGGACCTGGTCCAGCGTGTAGATGATCGGAGTCGCGAAGAAGAAAAGGTTGAGCATGTTATGGAGAAGGTCCTTGAGGTCTCGAAAGTGGACGGCGAGTGCCGCCACCGCGAGGGCGAGGCCACCCACAGCCAGGACCCAGACAAGCAGAGCGAACGGCAGCAGCACCACCGTCCACGGAAAGCGAACCAGCCCCATCCCCGCCACCACCGCGGTGCCCGCCAGCAAGATCGGCAGCGCCAGCAGGTGGTGGACGAGGTGCGATAGAACCGTCACGGCCGGGAACACCTCCGGCGGGCAGACCACCTTGCGGAGGAGCGGGCCGTTGTCCGAGAGGACGATGGCCGCGTCCAGCAGCGCTCCTGACCCAAAGAGCCACGGCAGCAGACCCGAAAACAGGAGGAGCGGGTATGGGAACGCGCTCGTTGCCCGCGCGGGGATTACGTAGGTGAACACCGCCGTGTAGATCCCGAGCAGCAGCAAGGGATTGAGGAGCGACCAGAGGTATCCGAGAAATGTCCCCCGATAGCGAGCCTTGAGCTCGCGCGCGACGAGCACGCCCACGAGGGCACGATTGCGGTAGAGAGACAGGAAGATCCCATCCCTCATCGGGCCGGAACTCACGCCCCACCTCCTGCCCGGCGCTCCTTCTCCAGGAACGAGTCAAAGTCCTCCACCTTGCCGCCGTGGATCCAGTGGTTCCTGAGTGCGCGTCGGATGTCGCCGTCCTCGGTGAAAGCGATTGGGCCCATCACCCCGACCGTGCCGGATAGCGCACGCAAGCGCTGCGCAACCGAGGATCCGGAGGACTCCTGCAGACCCCTGAGCGAGGCCAGGAGGGCGAGGGCAGCGTCGTACCCGTGCGCGGCGTAGATGTCGGGGAACAGGTTGTAGGTTGCCTTGTACCGGCTGACGAAGGACCGAACCGGCTCGTCGCGCGACGTCACGTCGAGGCTCGCCAGCGGGAAGAACACTCCCTCCGCGGGGGACGCGGCCCGCGCGAGCAGCGACCCGGCAGAGAACGCCGATGTGGTGCAGATCGTTCCACGAAAGCCGAGGTTGCGAAGGAGTCGAAGCGCCCCGAGGATCGCCTCGCCGTAGCCGCAGATGTAGACGCCGTCGGGCGGGTGCCTGGCAATCATCTCGCGCACCTGTCCCTGCCAGCCACTCTCGTCCAGGCGAACGGAACCCGTGATCCTGCCACCGCGGCTGGTCAGCTCCCCGACGAACACCGGAAGCAACCCGCGGGTGTAGTCGTTGTCCTCCTGGAGCACGAAGACGGTCCGCGTGCCGCGTGTCAGCACCAGGAAATCCGCTGCTTTGACGCCCTCGAGCTCGTCGGAGGGATAGACACGGAAGAAGAACCGCGTGCGGCGTGCAAGGTCCGGGGCCGACGCGGATGGTGAGAGCAGGACGCATCCCATTCGGTCGGCCACGGGGATCAGGGCCTTGGCCTCAGCCGAGGTGACACCGCCGATGACGGCCACCGCGCCCGTTTCGAAGAGCGCCTCGGCCGCGCTTGCCGCGCGCGCCGGGTCCGACCCGGAGTCTCGGTAGAGGACCTCGAGGCCCAGAGGTGCCGTCCGCCTCGCCAGTGCGTCGTCAAATGCGAGCTTGACGCCGCTCTTGACCGAGGCGCCGTAGATCCCGGCATCGCCGGTCTCGGGGATCACCACCCCGATCCGGAGGCGTGCGTTGCAGCCGCCGACGGTCACCAGCACCGCCAGCGCGGCGGCTTGCCGCATCATCGAACTCCTCCCACCGCCACGTCCACGAGCGCATCGCCCCGGACACCCAGGCTAATCGGAGGGTAGAGAGAACGCCTGTCGCCGTCAACTTGGTGGCTGCGACCCCGAAGCAGGTGCGGGACCGCGCGACGCGCGAGGTCCCGTCTCACGTCGTGGGCCGTCTCCCCGGAGGAGGATCGGGGCGACGCCTCTGCAGCCTCCAGGAATTCGACGACTGCCTTCGTGTCGAAGATTCTCGTGGGCGGCCGAAACGCCTCGTCCGGTCGCCCTCCTCCTAGAGGATCTCGTCACGGCCTTCACTGCGGAGCTTTTCGACGAGTTCCTTGACCCGTTGTACCTGGTCTCGCGGCACCACCAGTACGGCGTCACGCGTCGCCACCACGACGAGATCGTGCACGCCCACGGTGGCCACGAGCGGGCCGTCGGAGATCAGGACCGAACGTTCGCTGTCGACGGCCACGACGTCGCCGAACGCGACACCATCTTGGGACGAGGGCAGTACCTCGGAGAGCCCGCCCCACGACCCGACGTCAGACCAGGCGAAATCCACGCCGACCGCCCAGACAGGTGTCGCTTTCTCCATCACGCCGAAGTCCACCGAGACCCGCTGCAGGGCGGGGTAGTGGCGCTGCAGCGCCTCGGGCTCACCGACCGTGTCGGTGGCGCCCATGAGCCCGTCGAGGCCTGCCGCCAGTCCGGGGAGATGCTCCCGAATGGCAGCCTCGATCGCCTTCACCGTCCACGCAAACATCCCCGAGTTCCAACGGAAGTTGCCGGCCGCAAGGAACTCCTCGGCCATGGCCTTGTCGGGCTTTTCAACGAAGCGTCGCACTACATGGACCTCGTGGGCACCTGCCGCACCGGTGAGCTCTCCCATCTCGATGTACCCGAAACCCGTCTCGGGCCGCGTGGGCCGCAGAGCCAGGGTCACGAGACCTCCACGCGCGAACGCCGTTGCAGCCGCCGCCGACAGCGCCGACCGCAGCGCGACCCCATCCGGGATCAGGTGGTCGGCCGGAACCACCAGCATGACCGCCCCCGGCGCCGTGCGGGCGAGCCGCCACGCCACCCATCCGACGCAGGCGGCGGTGTCCCGCCCTTCAGGCTCGGCCAGCACGTTCTCGCGAGGCAGCCGAGGGAGCTCCGCTCGAACCGCCTCGACGACCTCCTGCGACGTCACCACCAGCGTGCGTCCGGGAGCCACGAGCGGGCTCAGGCGGTCGACGGTCGCAGAGAGAAGCGATCGGCCCTGAGCGAAGGGGAGGAGCTGTTTGGGCCGGGACCGGCGGGAGAGCGGCCAGAACCGCGTCCCGGCGCCTCCGGCCATCACCAGTGCAAAAAGCGGAGCGCCATCAGCCGAAGAAGTCATAGAGCCCCCGCAAGTCGGTCACCCGGACGTATCCGTTGCCGAAGATCCCCGCGCGATCCACGAGCACCGCCCGCATCCCCGCGCTCTCGGCTCCCCTGTAGTCGTCGAGCGGCGAATCTCCAACGTGCAGGCACCACGCCGGCTCGAGGCTGAGGCGCATCGCGGCGCGACGAAAGATCTCGGTGCCAGGCTTCTCGACGCCCTCGAGGGCGGAGACCAGCACCTCGTCGAAGAACCCCGCGAGACCGAGGCGCTCGAGGAGCACCGGAAGGCGTGAGTCCCAGTTCGACACGACGGCCAGGCGCACGTCGTATGACCGCAACCGGCCGAGCACCTCCGCCACCTCAGGGTAGACGTGCCATAGCCCCGGGTTCGCGAACGCATCCATCAGCTCCGTCAGGGCCGACTCCCAGGGTGCCGGGTGACCGAGTTGGTCAAGAACGCGCCGAACGAACTCGCCCCACCACTCCCATTCGCTCCCCTTGAAGTGGTGGTAGCGATCGAGCCCTCGCGGGTGGAGCTGCGTGAGGTCCGACCAGACCCGCTGGAACACCGGCGAGACCTGGTCGGCCGTCACCGGACAACCCAGGCGGGAGAGCACCGTTGCGTACACCTCGGGCGCACCGGGGCGAGACTCGAATAGCGTCCCACCCACGTCGAAGAGCACCGCCTGTGGGGAATTGCCGTCCGCCACCCGAGGTTGCCTCCCACGTCGGTCCGACGCGCTATTCTACGCGCGACGGCACACACTGGAGGGTCGATGCGCATCACCTGCAACCGCTGCGGCCAGGCCAGCGACGCTCTGACGCAACCGCCGATGCCCACCGCACTGGGCGGTGAGATCCAGGCGAGCATCTGCCCGGCGTGCTGGCGCGAGTGGCTCGGAACTCAGGTGATGCTGATCAACGAGTATCGTTTCAACCTCATGGACCCGGAAGCGCGCCGGACCCTCGAAGGGCAGATGCGCGCCTTCCTGAAACTGCCGTCCCAACGCCCGGAGTGACACCCCTCGCCGACCTCGCCCGCTCGATGTTCGCCGCCGCGGTTGCGGCCGTCTCCCCTGAGACACTGCTGAAACGAGTCGTCTTCACACCGGACGGCCTTCGTCTCGAAGACCGTGGCTTCCATCCGAGGAACATGCTGTACCTCGTCGCGCTTGGCAAGGCGGCTCCTGGCCTCGCGGCCGCGTTCCTGCGTCGCTGCACACGCGCGCCCGACTCCGTCTTCGTCCTTGCGCCCGATGGTGCGCCGACGCCGGGTTCGGTGATCGGGTTCACGCGCTTTGCGGGCCACCCGGTTCCAGACGCTCGAGGCGCCGCCGCGACCCGTGAGTTGCTCGCCACGCTCGGTGCTGCCACCCCTGAGGACGGCGTCGTTGTGCTGCTGTCGGGGGGCAGCTCGGCGTTGCTCGCCGAACCGCTGCAGGGAATCGATCTCGAGGAAGTCCGTGCCCTCACCCAGGCCCTTCTCACCGCGGGTGCAACGATCCGCGAGCTCAACGCGGTGCGCAAGCATCTGCTCGCGGCGTCCGGCGGTCGCCTCGCGCTGGCTGGCCGCGCCCCGGTCCTGACCCTCGCCCTCTCGGACGTGCCGGACGACGACCTCACGACACTCGCGTCCGGCCCGACGGTGGGAGATCCGACCACGTTCGCAGACGCTCTCGGCGTGCTCGAACGAAGAGGCCTTGTGCTTTCGTTTCCGAACGTGGCACACCTCCTGGCGGCAGGAGCCCGCGGCACGAGGCCCGAGTCCCCGAAGCCGGGAGATCCGCGGCTTGCTCGGGCCGACACACGTGTGCTCGCGTCAAGTGCCCAGGCGCTTGCTGCCGCTGCGGAGGTCGCTCGAGACGCCGGTCTGGCGGCCTATGGGTTGACCCGTACTTTGCGCGGGGAAGCACGCACCGTCGGCAGCGCTCTCGCAGCGTTGGCGGCGAGCCTCGCCCCGGCGGAAGGGACGGCGTTGCTTCTCGCCGGGGAGACGACCGTGACCGTCCGTGGTGAGGGCTGCGGTGGTCGCAACCTGGAGCTGGCCCTGGCGGCGGCGATGGCTCTGGCCGATGTCCCTGAGCGCTGCCTGCTCGCAGCCGGAAGCGACGGCATCGATGGGATCTCGCCCGCTGCCGGCGCGGTTGTGGACGGGGCGACCATCGCCCGGGCGGCCGCCCGGGGTCGCGATGCTGCGGCTGCGCTCGGGTTCAACGACTCGTGGGGGTTCTTCCAGGGGCTGCCCGAGGCCATCGTCACGGGCCCAACCGGTACCAACGTGGCGGACCTCGTCTTCGTGCTCGCGGCCGGCGCGGCCTCGGATTTCCTGCCGACAGCCCCCACGCTGACTCGTCGCGCCCCCGAATTCCCGGGAGGGGCCTTGCGACGCCGCGGTCGCTCCAGTCGCCCGAGACACCTCAGGGGGACGAGACTTGGCTACACTGGTGACAATGATCCTCCATCCCCTCGCTGACGGCTTTGTGGGAATCCTGCAGTCCGCGCACGCCTTTGCGGCATTCCAGATCGCTGAGCACTGGGGAAACCGACTCACGCCGCGGCCGTCGCCACGACCCGAGGTCCTTGCCGCCGTGCTCCTGCACGATGCCGGATGGGATGGCCGTGAGGTTCAGCGGCTCGATGTCCAGGGCCGTCCCCTTGCGTTCGACACGCTGCCCGAGGACGAGCACGAGAAGATCTGGGCCTCGTCCGTCGAACGCGCCGCTGTGCTCGGCCGCTATCCCGCATACCTCGTCTCGCACCACGTGTCGAACCTTGCGGAGATGGGTGGGACCGAGCGCCACCGCGCCTTTCTGGTCGGCCAGGAGGAGCTGCGGGAACGCCTCCGTTCGGAGTTGGCCGACGATCCGCGCTATCGGGCAGCGCTCCTCACCGAGACCGATCTGGTGAATCGAGCGGTGATGCGTCTCGCTGATGCGCTCGCCGTTCACCTGACCCGTGGTGGAGAGAACGCCCTGTTCCCCAGCTTGCCACGCCGGGGAGGCTCGGTGCCCCTCTCGGTGAAGCCGATGGCGGAGCGTGCCTTTCGGTTGCGTCCATGGCCCCTAGTCGGCCAGCGGCTGGATCTCACGACGGAAGGGCGGCGGCTTCCCGCCCAGCGTTTCCCGAACGAGGCCAGCCTGCGCGAGGCGTGGGAGCGAGCGCCGACGGTGCGGCTGACCTGGACGCTCCTCGCGACCGGCACGCCCGTCGATTGACAGGTCGGCGTCCACAGTGTAGAAAGGTTGGCCCCGCACCCCGGGGACGGAGTTGGTGCTCCGCAGTAGCTCAATGGTAGAGCATCCGGCTGTTAACCGGAGGGTTGGGGGTTCGAGCCCCTCCTGCGGAGCCAATCTCCTCAAGAACCTACACGGTGTGGCTCCAATGGGTTGTAATTCCGCTGCCCCCATGTTGCCCCGACGCGAACTGCTACGCCGGCGGCACCCAGGGGCAGGACTACCCGGCGCTGGTGGCAAGCGAAGGTCTCTCGGCCACGCAGAGCGCGTACCTGACGGGCCTGACGGAAAACACCGCCCGCTACCGCTCCAACATCGGGATGGTCAACGTGAGAGGGGAGCCGGCGACGGTGCTGGTGGGGCTGTTCAACGGCGACGGGACGAGGCTGACCGAGTACCCGGCGTCGTTGGGCGTCGGGCAGTGGTCGCAGGTGACGCAGCTGTTCCTGAACCATGCGGGGCAGACGGCGATGGACCGGGGCTATGCGAAGGTGACGGTGGAGTTCGGGTCGGGGGTCTTTGCGTTTGGCTCGGTGGTCGACAACATCACCAACGACCCTACTGCCGTCGCGATGCAGCGAGAGCCGCGGGCGAGCCGGCCGAGGCACTGGAATGACCCTTGACCCGGCCCGGTCCTCCGGGGCTAGCCCGCACTCCTCGCTGTCCCTGATGCGGTGGGCCGACGCGCGGTGGTAGATTCGTACCGGGAAAGTGCACGCTAGAAGGTGCATCGGAGGAGACATGCGAGCTCGTTGGTTGATGCTGGCAGGAGTCGCGGTGGGCCTCGTCGTTCCGAACGTGATGGCGGACCCGCCGGCGCGGGTCGGAAGGCTCAATCTGATCAACGGTGCGGTGTCGTTCCGGCCAGCGGGTGTTGACGACTGGGCCCCGGCTGAGCCCAACCGGATCGTCACCACCGGGGATGGACTCTGGATCGACGACAACTCTCGGGCGGAGGTGCACGTCGGATCTACAGCGGTCCGTTTCGGGCCACAGACCGCATTCGACTTCGAGAACGTCGACGACCAGACGCTGCAGGGGAGGCTTGCGCAGGGCAGGGTCAGCGTCCGGATCCGCCTCGTCGATGAAGGCCAGGCCTACGAGATCGACACGCCGAACGGCGCGCTCTCGCTCACCCGTACGGGTGACTACCGCATTGAGGTCGGCCGCGACGGCAACCAGTCGAGGTTGACGGTGTGGTCGGGAGGCGCCGAGGTGATGTCGGCCGGGTCGTCCTTCCAGGTTCGCGAGCACCAGGTGGCGACCATCACCGGCGCGGATTCGCCGACCTTCGACCTCGAGGACGTTGGACCACGCGACGACTGGGACCACTGGTGCGCCGGGCGCGACCGCCGCGAAGACAACTCTCAGTCCCTGCGGTACGTCTCCCGAGAGATGCCGGGCTACGAGGACCTGGACGACGCCGGGCACTGGATCGCGGACGCGGAGTTCGGGAACGTGTGGGTTCCTGACCGTGTCGCGCCGGACTGGGCGCCGTATCACATGGGACACTGGGTCTGGAGGGATCCGTGGGGGTGGTCGTGGATCGACTATGCCCCATGGGGGTTCGCACCGTTCCACTACGGTCGGTGGGCCTACGTCAGGTCGCGCTGGGCTTGGAGTCCCTTCGCGATCGGCGTCGCCATCGTCGCGCGCCCTATCTTCGCGCCGGCGTTGGTAGCGTTCATCGGCGGAGCGAGGTGGAACATAGGCATAATCGGCGGGGCGGTGGCCTGGGTGCCGCTTGGGCCGGGAGAGGTGTACCGTCCGGCGTACGCGGTCAGCAACACGTACATCCGGAACGTGAACATCACCAACGTCACGAACGTCACCAACATCACGAACGTTACGAACGTGACCAACACGACGGTCATCAACAACTACCGCAACATCAACGTGCACAACGCTGTGATGGCCGTGCCGGTAACGGCGATGGCCGGCGGTCAAAACCTCGCCCGTGTGGCTGTGCCCGTCACGAGGCAGCAGCTCATGGCGGCACCTGCACCCGCCTTCGCACCCCATATCGCGCCGACCAGGGAAGCCGTGATCGGTGTCGGGCTGCACGGCAGCGCGTCTGGTCAGATCGTCGCGCCGCCTCCGAGGCTGCTGAACCGACAAGTCGTCGCGAAGATCGCACCGCCACCAAAGCCTATCCCGTTCGCGGCCCAACAGCAGGTCCTGGCTGCGAACAACGGAACGCCTCTCGAGCTGCAGCAGCAGGCGCAGCTCCGCCAAACGACGCAAAGCCTACAATCCACCGGCGCGGGCCAGTTTAGACCGGCCACCATCGGCACCGGTCTCAAGCCAGTGCGGGCCAACCTCGCGCCTGCGATAAAGGTGGCGCCGGTGTCGGGCGGTGGTTTCGTGCAGTTCGAGTCGCACGGCACCACCGACACGATGCAGACCACCGGCGCCGGCCAGACCACCTCGGGCGCCGGGACGGGGGGTCACACCACGTACCACGGCACCACCGGGACGACGCAAACCACGGGCGCCGGCCAGACCACCTCGGGCGCCGGGACGGGCGGCCACACGATCTCCCGCGGCGCCACCGGCACGACGCAGACCACGGGCGCCGGCCAGACCACCTCGGGCGCCGGGACGGGGGGTCACACCACCTACCACGGCACCACCGGCACGACGCAGACCACAGGTACGGCAAAGGCGCCACCGACACCTAAGCCAACGCCGAAGCACTAGACAACGACTCCTCTGGAAGACGGACATCGGAGCCGGATCGGCCTGTTGATCCGGCTCCATGAGTCCCACGGTTCCGGCTCGGGGCAGGAGATTCGGGGGTCGGCCGCCCTTCTCATCTGGAGGGGCCGGAGCGCCGGCTCACAACGGCGCGAGGTCTGTGAGCCTAGCGATTCGTCCGCGGTGATGACTCAGGCGGTGGACGGCCTTGCCAACAGCGGACAGCGCGCCGTCGGGGCCGACCCGGAGCGCGGCACCGGTGGGTATCCCAAAGCCCACGGTCTCGTCCGTGAGCGCCAGGAGCGTGCGGAGTTCCTCCCAATCGTCCGACTCGGCGTGCGTATCGCACACCAGCGGTGCCAGGGCCATGCAAGGGAACGTCTCCACGCTCGCGTCATCACGCGGGTCCGCCCAGCGCACCCAGCATCGCGCCAGCATGATGCTGCCGGCCGATAGACCGAAGAAACCCTTACCGGCAAGGTAGAGGTTTCTCAGGTATGCGGAAAGCCCATGCCGTTCGAGGTGTTTCATTCCAGCTTCGACGTCCCCACCGCTGATGAACACGATGTCGCAGCTCTCGAGCACGGCTCGAGCCTCTGCAACGTCGGAACGTGGCGAGGCGAGCGGAACAAGTCGCACCTCCCCCGCGCCGGCTCGTTTGAAAATGGCAGCAAGCCAGCGGAAGAAATCCCCGTCATCGTCGCTGGCGACCCCGACATACGCGACCGAGGGACGCTCCCTCCCCGCGTCGGCGAAGACCGCTTCCAGAAGAGACTCCGGACGCTGGCGAGCGGTTCGTTGTCCCCCGCCAATGAGGTGGATCGGTCTGGTCGATCCTCTCATCGGGTCGTCCGAGGCTCGGCCGTTGTCGTGGCAGAGCGTGTCACCCGACGATCTCCCGCAGTGCTGACACCACGCGCTCGACCTCGTCGTGAGTGTTGAAGACACTGGCGGACACGCGGACCGTACCCTCGAGGTTCAGACGGTGGTGCAGGATGTGGGCGCAATGGTAGCCGCCGCTGACCAGGATCTGATGACGGTCGCACAAGAGACGCGCAACGGACTCCGGCGCAAGGCCGGAAGCATCCAGGACGAACGTGACGAGCGCGATTCGCCGCTCGACGGGTGCGGAGCCTGCCACGACACGAGCCCCCGGTACGGTACGCAGCCCCTCGATCAGATGCTTCCCGAGTGCGTGCGAGTGTGTGCTGACGGTGTCCATGCCGAGGCGGTCCAAATAGGAGACCGCGGCAGCAAGTCCGATCGCGCCCTCGATGTTTGGCGTGCCAGCCTCGAAGCGCAAGGGAACGTCATGGACCTCGAAGCGCTCGTTGCCGTGGTACCGCACCATTCCGCCGCCAGTCTGGTACAGAGCCAGGCGCTCGAGCAGCTCGCGCTTGCCGTAGAGCACACCTATCCCGGACGGACCCAATAGCTTGTGACCCGAGAACACGAGGAAGTCACAGTCCAGCGCCCGGACGTCGATCGGCACGTGGCTCGCGCTCTGTGATGCGTCGACAAGCACGGGCAGGCCGCGCGAATGAGCCGTCGCGATCCACGATTCGATCGGCGCCACGACGCCCGCGGTGTTCGAGACGTGCGCCAGCGCAAGCAAGCGAGTTCGGTTCGAAAGCGCTTCCCCGACGTCGTCGTAGAGGGGGTAGCCGTCCTCGCTCAGGCCTACGGGTACGGCGCGCGCATGCACACGCCATGGGAGGAAGTTGGAGTGGTGCTCGAGTGCGGGCAGCACGACCTCGTCGTCGGCTTTGAGTCCCAGACCATGGGCGACAAGGTTGACCCCTTCGGTCGCGTTGCGCGTGAAGACGATCTCAGCAGGCGAGGCGTTCAGAAACGTGGCGATCCGGAGTCGGGCGGCCTCGTACTCCCCAGTGATCTCGTCCGCCAGGGTGTGGACGCCCCGGTGAACGTTGGCCGTGTGACCGCTCAGGACCCGTGTGATCGCGTCGATGACACACCGTGGCTTGGGTGCTGTCGAGGCGCTGTCGAGGTAGACGATCGGATGGCCGTCGATCGTGCGCTCCAGGAGCGGGAAGTCGGCCCGGGTG
Source organism: Terriglobia bacterium (assembly GCA_020073245.1). GTDB lineage: Bacteria > Acidobacteriota > Thermoanaerobaculia > Thermoanaerobaculales > Thermoanaerobaculaceae > RBG-13-68-16. Next base: position 483,173 of record JAIQFQ010000001.1, read on the forward strand.
TGAGCCAACGGTTCGCGCCAAACCGGCCGGGGCGGGGTCACTTGAAGAGTTCCTCCGAATCCCAGTCGAACGTGGTCCGGGCCAGTCGGAACTTCCCCGACTGCTCCGGCGAGAGAGCCGACACGCTTCGCTCCGTGATGTCGGCCTCTGCCCCATAGACGGTGCGCATGGCCTCGTGAAGGACCTCGGCCGTGGCTCGCGCGGCCTCGGCGTCCGCGACGTAGCGGATGGAATACTGGCGCGGGCCTGATTGCTCGACCTGATAGTTCACGACGCCCTCCGCAACCGAGAGCGCGTCGTCGAGATCCTTGACCGTCACCGCACGACCCTGCAGATCGAACGTGAGATCACGGACGCGGCCTTCGATGGCCTCCACCGTGAGGCCTTCCGTGCGGCCACACTCACACGGTGGTCCGTGGTGGAGACGCGCCAGGTCGCCGACATCGAACCGAAGCAGCGCGAACCACGGGTTGTCCAGCGTGGTGACGAGGATGCGACCGACACCCACATCACCGCGCGAGGCACGCACGGGTTGAATCTCCACGTGACAGGTGGCGGTGTTCTGGTGGAACCGCCCCGCCTCGCACCTGGTGAAGACGTGGCCGGTCTCTGTGGATCCGTACGAACTCACCACGGGAACGCCGGGGAACAACCGCAGGATCTGGCGATAGTGCACGCACGACGGGAACTCGTAGGTAAGCACGATGCATGCCGGCTGATGGACCGGCAGTTCGTCAAGCAGGCACGCACGCGCGAGGATTGCCAGGTAGGCCGGGTCGCCCTCGATGACTTCGGGTCGAAACCGATTGAGCTCGTCCACCATGCGTCGGACCTCGCGAGCGTCCCATGCCGTCGGGTCGAACGCCTGATTGAGGAAGAGCAGATCGCTTACTATCCGCTCCTCCATCGGCACGCGGCCGACGTGGCAGAGCTTGCCGGCACAGAGCGGCGAGGTGAGCACGGCCTCGCGGTGTCGGCAGCCGAAGGCGCGAGCGAGGGCCGGGTGGAGACGAGCGGCCTCGTTCTCGGAACGGTCCCACCAGGGTTGGTGCCAGATGATCGAGACACGGTCCGCGGCGGTCCCGCTCGTCGCGACCAGCTCGATCTCTCCCGACATGAGACCCGCCCGCCCATCGTAGCTCTCGTGCATGAATCCGAACGGTACGTTGGCCCGCAGGTCCTTCTTGAAGAGGATGGGGAGCGCCTTCAACCGTTCGGACGCCGACTGCGAGGGGCCGGGGTCACTCTCCCTCCAACCTCGATAGAAGGGCACGGACGAAAGAGCCCCCTCGAGTGCGGCCGTACATCGGGAGTGGATCGTCTCAGGCATCGATGCGGTCGGTCTTCCCAGTAGGGCGTCGCCCCGTGCGTTTCCGGCCCGCCTTTGCTCCCCCGTCACGGCGTCATGATACTGGTTCACGCGCGACGGCTCGACACCGCGGGTCCGTCAACTCGGTATCGCCCCCACACCCCAACCCCCAACCCCGTCTGTGGATTCCAGGCCTGGAAAACCTCGTGACGAAGGCCTCTCCGTCGCCTGCCGCACGCGCTCGCCGACAATCACCACAGCGTAGAAACGAGGGCGCCCGCCGCGGCGCCTGCTGCCGCGCCCGCCAGAAACCAACCGACGCGCGAACGCCAACTCTGGGACGGCGCCGCTTGGACGGGCGCGGTGGCCTCCGATAGGGCAAACGCGACGTCGAGCGCGGACTGCAGGCGCTGGTCGGGATCCTTCTCGAGGCACCTTCGGATCACCCGGCTCAGCGCGACGGGAACCTTTCCAGCAGTCGATTCGATCGGTAGTGGGTCCGCGTGCAGGATCGCACCCATGGTTTCGCCAACCGTCACACGCCCGAACGGCCTGTTGCCAGTGAGCATCTCGTGCATGAGGGCACCGAGCGCGAAGATGTCGGTTCGGGCGTCCGCGAGTTGGCCCATGATTTGTTCCGGCGCCATGTAGACAGCCGTGCCGATCAGTCTTTCCTCCTCTGGCGTGGGCTCGACCCCGGGCCGGGGCTCGCGGCGGGCCAGGCCGAAGTCGAGCACCTTGACGCCGCCGTCGACGAGCAGGAAGACGTTCTCGGGCTTGAGGTCGCGGTGGATGATCCCTTTGGCGTGGGTTGCGGCCAGCCCCTTCGCCACCGCCATTGCGATCGCGACCGCGGTCCGCCATGGAATTGCGCCGTGCGCCATGCGCTCCCTCAGCGTCTCGCCTTCCAGCAGCTCCATGACCGCATACCGGACGGCGTCGTGTTCGCCGACATCGAAGATATTGAGGATGTTGGGGTGCGCAAGCGACGCCAGGGTGCGCGCCTCTTGCTCGAAACGCGCCAGCTCTTTGCTGTCCTCGGCCAATCCCTTCGCGAGGATCTTGACCGCGACGTCTCGCGCGAGCCGCTCGTCGCGGGCGCGGTACACCTCCCCCATGCCGCCCGTCCCGAGGAGGCCGACCACCGTGTACGAGCCGAGCCTAGCGCCGATCTCAAGCGGCATCGGCCCCACCCGGCGACCCGCAGCTCCACCTCATCACAGGCGACAGCATAGCCTGGAACGTGCCCCTCCCCAACCGGGCTATGGCGGCGGTACCATCGTGTTCCTGGGGGATCGATCATGCTTGACCTTGCTGGCAGGGTGGCTCTGATCACGGGTGGGAGCCGGGGGATCGGGCGGGCGATTGCGCGGATGCTCGCCGAACACGGCGCCGCCGTGGCAATCGGCGCCCGCAACGAGGCCGGTGTCTCCCGCGCCGTCGCCGAGATCGGGGCGCTCAACGGAGGCCGGAGCGCAGGTATGCCTTGCGACGTGCGCCGCTGGGAGGAGTGCGAGCGGCTCATCGGCCACACCGTCGCGGCGTTCGGCCGGCTCGACATCCTGGTCAACAACGCCGGAGTCGGGGTGTTTGCGCCCGTCGAGGCCATGAGCCTCGAGGAGTGGCACCTGCAGATCGCGACCAACCTCGACGGCGTGTTCCACTGCTGCCGCGCCGCCCTCCCCCATCTCAAACGGGCCGAGGGTTGGATCATCAACGTCGGCAGCCTGGCCGGCAAGAACCCGTTTGCCGGGGGCGCCGCCTACAACGCCACCAAGTTCGGGCTCCTCGGCTTCTCCGAGGCGCTCATGTTGGAGGTGCGGCACTCTGGCGTCCGCGTCTGCTGCGTCATGCCGGGGAGCGTCGCCACCGAGTTCGCCAGCGATCAGACAACGGGCGCTGACTGGAAGCTGCACCCGGAGGATGTCGCCGAGGTCGTGAGGGACCTCCTGGCATTCCCGGCCCGCGCGCTGCCGAGTCGGGTCGAGATCCGCCCGTCTCGCCCGCCGAGCAAGCCGTAGACCGCGCGGACCTGGGGCCGGGGCGTGCCCGTAGCCGGGCCCGGCGTCGCTCCGCAACGGGAGTCATCGCACCCCTTCCGTCAAGCTTCCACGGTGGTCTCTGCATCCCCTTCCGTCGGCCTCCAAAGCTGGCGCACAATAGGCCGTCACGTCGCGTCCGCAGTCTGTTCCTGGGGAAGAGCGGCGCTCGCTGCGGTGTTGAGGCACAGGGCGACGCGCAGGCAGGCGTTACCTCTCACCACGCCGCGACCTGTCATCCCCCAAGCCCGCTACGGCGCAACGTGACAGGGAGGTCGACGGGGGTGGCCATGGGCAACCGCCTGCACACGGCCTCGGGTGAAGAAGGTGGGGTGCGAGGATGAGCGACACGGCTTTCAAGCAGCAGTTGTACGACGTCGATCCCCGGGAAACCTCCGAGTGGATCGAGTCGCTGGACCACGTGCTCGAGACCGAAGGGCCCGAGCGCGCCAAGTTCCTTCTGCGCAAGGTGCTCAAGCGCGCCCGGATGCAACATCTCGGCCTCGAGGTCATCCAAACCCCGTACATCAACACCATCTCCCCCGAGCAGGAGCCTGAGTTCCCTGGCGACGAGGAGATGGAGAAGCGCATCCGCCGCATCGTGCGGTGGAACGCCATGGCGATGGTCACGCGTGCGAACCACCGCGACCCGGGAATCGGCGGGCACCTCTCGACGTACGCGTCGGCGGCCGCACTTTACGAGGTCGGTTTCAATCACTTCTTCCGAGGCAAGGCCACCGGGAGCGGCGACCAGATCTACTACCAGGGGCACGCCGCTCCCGGGATGTACTCAAGGGCGTTCCTCGAGGGCCGCCTCACCGAGGCGCACCTCGATGCGTTCCGTCGGGAGACCACCGGGCACGGGCTGCCCTCCTACCCGCACCCACGTGCGATGCCGGACTTCTGGGAGTTCCCAACGGTTTCGATGGGGCTCGGGCCGCTCAACGCGATCTACCAGGCGCGGTTCAACCGCTACCTGCACAACCGCAGTCTGAAGGACACGAGCGGGTCGCGCGTGTGGGCGTTCCTGGGCGACGGCGAGACCGATGAGCCGGAAGCGCTCGGCGCCCTTCACGTGGCCGCCGACGAGGGCCTCGACAACCTGGTCTTCGTCGTCAACTGCAACCTCCAGCGACTGGACGGGCCCGTGCGAGGGAATGGGAAGATCATCCAGGAGCTCGAGGCGGTGTTCAGGGGCTCGGGTTGGAACGTCATCAAGGTGATCCTTGGGCGGGAGTGGGACCCGCTGCTCGCCTCCGACGCGTCGGGGCTCTTGGTCGAGCGCCTGAACACCGTGGTCGACGGGTGGTGGCAGCGCTACCACGTCGAGGGCGGGGCGTTCATGCGGCAGCACTTCTTCGGCGCCGACCCGCGCCTCGCGAAGCTCGTCGAGCACCTCTCCGACTTCGACGTCTGGAACCTCAAGTTCGGCGGCCACGACTACCGCAAGGTGTACGCCGCGTACAAGGCCGCGACCGAGCAGTCGGGACGGCCGACCGCACTGCTGATCAAGACGGTCAAGGGGTGGGCGCTCGGCAAGGACTTCGAGGGGCGTTACACCACGCACCAGCAGAAGAAGCTCAACGCGGCGCAACTCAAGGCGTTCAGGGACGTGCTCCACCTCCCGATCCCGGACGAGGCCCTCATCGAGGACCCGCCGTACTACCACCCCGGCATGGGCAGCCCCGAGGTGGAGTACCTCCTCGAGCGGAGGCGGGTCCTCGGCGGCACGCTGCCGCTTCGCCGGGTTCAGGTCAACGTGCCGGAGTTGCCAGCCGCTGACGCCTACGAGGAGTTCTACGAGGGCACACCCGCCAACCGCGAGGTGTCCACGACGATGGCGTTCGTGCAGCTGCTGAGAAAGTTGCTGCGAACGTCCGGGCTCGGGCCGCGCATCGTCCCGATCATCCCGGACGAGGCGCGCACCTTCGGCATGGAGTCGTTGTTCAAGGACCTCGGCATCTACGCCGCCAGAGGCCAGCTCTACGAACCCGTCGACCACAACATGATCCTGCGCTACCAGGAGACAAGGGACGGGCAGATCCTCGAGGAGGGGATCACGGAGGCGGGCGCGCTCGCATCGTTCACTGCGGCCGGCACCGCCTACTCCACCCACGGCCTTGCGATGGTACCGTTCTACATCTTCTACTCGATGTTCGGCTACCAGCGCGTGGGCGACCTCGTGTGGGCGTTCGGGGACGCCCGCGGCCGCGGCTTCCTCCTCGGCGCGACCGCCGGACGCACCACGCTCCAGGGCGAGGGCCTGCAGCACGACGACGGCCACAGCCCCGTGCTCTTCTCGGTGGTCCCCAACGTGCGGGTCTACGACCCCGCGTACGCCTACGAGCTAGCGGTCATCATCAAGGACGGCCTCAAGGTGATGCTGGACGAGGACCGGGACGTTTTCTACTACCTCACGCTCTACAACGAGAACTACCAGATGCCGGCGATGCCGGCGGGTGTCGAGGAGGGAATCGTGCGGGGCATCTACCGGGTGCGCCGTGCAGAGGGCGACTTCGCACATCGCGCCCAGCTCCTCGGAAGCGGCGTCGCCGTCCGGGAGGTGGTACATGCCTCGGACATCCTCGCCGAGCGCTTCGGGGTGGGCGCCGACGTTTGGAGCGTAACCAGCTACCAGCAGCTCCGCGCCGACGGGCTCGCCGCCGAGCGATGGAACCGCCTGCACCCCGCCGAGCCGCCTCGCGTCCCGTACGTCACCTTACAGCTCGCCGGCGTTCCGGGGCCCGTGATCGCCGCAACCGACTACGTCAAGTCGGTGCCGGAGATGGTCGCGCGCTTCGTCCCGCAGGGCATCACGCCGCTCGGCACCGACGGGTTCGGCCTCTCCGACACGCGCGCCGCTCTTCGCCGCCACTTCGAGGTCGACGCGGAGCACATCGTCGTCGCCACGCTCGCCGCCCTCGCACGCTCGGGAGCCGTCCCCGCTGATCTGGCCGCGTCGGCGATCATCGGCCTCGGCCTCGACCCCGACCACCCCGATCCGGTTTCCCGCTGACGGTCGACGTCAACTCGGCTGCTGGCGGGCAGGCTCCGGTGAGGTCATCGCTGCTCCGATCTCGGCGAGCCTCGCCTCGAGCCGCGCGAGGGCGGGCATGGCCGCCCCTCCCGGTATCCCGTCGCCGTAGAGCAAAGCTACGACTCGCGGCCCGACCTTGACCGGCAACACGGCGGCCTCGGTGGGCCATCCGCCTCCGAGCTCGCCGACCAGGAGCTCGCTCACTTCGGTGTGCGGGAGCGGCCCGCGGAAGGCGGTCCCGGACACGACCACGTCGGCCAGCACCGAGGCCCCGTCGAGCGGGATCCAGAGGTTGCGGATGCCCTCGTCGACGGCCTTGTCTCCCTCTCCCAACCCGAACTGACCGACGCCCGTCACCCCGAACCGCTCGACCAGAAGGAGCACGCCGCGCGAGAGCACCGCGGCGCCGGCCCGCAGCACCTCCATCGTGGCCTCCGCAGTCAGGGATGTGACCGGTTGGTCGGCAAGGATCGTGCCGAGCGACGAGCTCGGTTTCGTCCCACGGTCGGTCGTAGTCCCCTTGGTCGACCTGGCGCGTCCGGTTGCTGCGTTCGCAGGCGGCGTGGGTACGGCTCTCGCGCCGGGCACCTGCTTGGCCTCGTCGGCGAGGCGCGAGAGCTCGAGCGCGATCTTGTTGGCGTTGAACCCCTCCCGCGCCAGGAACTCGCGGGCGTCGACGCCGACCTCACCGTGGTCGGGGATCTCCATCGGCTCGAACTTGAAATACCCGTCACGCAACTTCACCAGCTCCCCGATCACGTGCTGGACTTGCTCGTAGATCACCGCCTCGACCGCGTCCTGCGACATCGCGCCCATTTGCACCAAGATCGACCCCAGCCGGCGCTCCTCGTGCGAGCGGTGTTGGCGGTCGAGCGCCCTTCGCAGCGTCTCCTCGGAAATCAGGCGCCGGCAGACCAGCATGCTACCGAGCGTCTCGCGAGCCGCGTTGGAGGCGGCGTAGATGATTCGACCGGCGCGGAAGACGATGAGTCCCTCGCCGTCGCGCGTGGTCAAATCGAGGCGCCCGCTCTTTTCAGCCATGGCCACGATCTGCAGGAGATCCGGAAGCCCGAGTTCGCTCAGGTGCCCGGCCAGGCTCATGGAACGCCCCCGTGGCCGTTGGGTCGGGTGGCCGCCTTCGAGGCAGTGCCGGTCTCTCTGTGTGTCCACCGCCAACCGGAGGTGGAAACGCACACGCCGCCCTCACCCGTGAACCTCATGGTGTAAGTCTAGAACAGTTCCAGCGCGACGGTGCGCGCGATGAGACCGGTCGGCGAGGCAAACGTGCGCCGAGCGGTTGCGCACTCGAGGGGAAAACCAGTTTCAGTGCACCCGCGGCAGGACCTTGAGGAAGATCGCCTTGCCGTCGCCTGGCGCGTAGAACTCAGGCAGCTCGGCGGCGATCTCGTACCCGGAACGGAGGTAGAACGCCCTCGTCGGAACGTACTGGGGCCTGGTCGAGGTCTCGAGGTACACACGGGTCCGCCCCTCGCGGGCGATCCAGGTTTCGGCCGCATCCAGCAGGGCTCGGCCGAGGCCTTTGCCCTGGCGGTCCGGGTGGACCGCGATCCAGTAAAGGTCCGCCGACGCGACGGTGCCCGGGATCGGTCCCCAACAGGCGTATCCGAGGACCTCGCCGTCACCCTCAAGCACCAGAAATCGGTAGTGGCTCTTCTCGCCGTGGGTAAGACGCTCATCCACGAGCTCGAGTGCGACCTCCAGCTCTTGCGGGTTGAAGAAGCCCGTGGCACGCAGGAGTTTCTCGAGCGGGGCGCGGTCTTCGGGGCGCAATTCGGTACGAATGTTCACGGGTCCTCCACGATGACGTCCGGCTCAAGACAAGGGTACCACCGCTTGGGTGAGGTTCAGCCTGCGGGTGCTCGTCCGACAGCAGCGTCGAGGATCCGCCCCACCACATCCGCGGCCGTGAGCCCGGCGCGTGTCGCGGCGGCCATGAAACCCGCATCCGCCGACAGGCACGGGTTGGTGTTGACCTCGAGGATCACCGGCGTTCCCGTCTCGTCGAGCCGGAAGTCCACCCGCGCGTACCCTGCGAGGCCGCAGGGCTCCCAACATGCCAGCGCCAGCCTTCGGACGCGCGCGAGGAGCGGTTCGTCGTCCCTGCTCGGGAACCGGCGGACCGTGTGCGTCTCCTCAAACGAGCCGCTCGCCCATTTCGCCTCGTAGCCGACGAGCGCCGGCACTCCCGCTGGAAAGTCCACGAACACGATCTCGGCGACCGGCAGTGCCTCGGGGCCATGCGGCGAGGCCAGCAGCGAGACGTTGAACTCGCGTCCGGGGAGGAAGTGCTCGAGGAGAATCGGTTGGCCTGGAAAGCGGCTCTTCAGCGCGCGGGCGCGGACCATCGCCTCTGCCCCCGTCGCGCACACGGGGTTGCCCTCCAAGCCGACCGAGGCGTCCTCCCAGGCGGGCTTGAGGATCCAGGGCGGCGGGACGAGGTCCAGCAGCTCCGGGTGCTTCGGGTCGAGCCGTCCCCCCGCCGCCACCGGAAGCCCCTCGCCCGAGAGCACGGCCCGAGTCGCGAGCTTGTCGGTCGTGAGCCAGAGGGCGCCCGCCGAGGAGCCGGTGAAGGGCACACCGAGGATCTCGAGCGCGGCGGTAGCCGCGGCGTGGAGCTGGGGACGCCCGGGTGGCGCCTCGAGCAGGTTGCACACGACCGTGCCGGCGAGCGCCGCGACGTGTTCCCACACCCGACCCTCGCGGACCGCAACGGTGGTGTGCCGGACGTCCAGCGCGGTCAGTCCCTGCTCGAATAGCCGAACCTGGTCGAGGACGTCGGCGGTCGACGGATCGGCCTCGGGGTCCACCGCGGTGTGGACAACGGCCGCGCGCAGCGTGCTCACAGCCCGTGCCGATCGCGCGCGGAGTCGATGATGGCGCCGATCAGCTCCTGGTACGAGATCCCACCGAGACGCGCCATGATCGGGAGATCCGAGCGCACGTGGTTAATCCCGGGGAGCGGATTCACCTCGAGGAAATTCAGACGACCTGCCTCGTCGCAACGGAGGTCTACCCGGGCGGCGTCCCGACACCCGAGGGCGCGGAAGACGGCGAGCGAGACGTCGTGCGCTTCTGTGGAGAGCGACTCACCGTTCACCAGGCGGTATGCGACGCGGTCCTCGTACTCCTCCTTGTTGAGGGCGGTGTAGGCGTGTGTCTCGGCCCGGTCGGTGAACGAGACCTCCATGACGCCGACGACGCGCGCCGCGCCGCCGTGTCCGACGATTCCCACCGTCACCTCTCGTCCCGGCAGGAACGCCTCCACGAGCACCGGCTGTTTGAACTGCTCGATCATCGCCCGGCAGGCGGCACCGAGGTCCCGGCGCTCACGCACCAGCGACCGGCCGGTGACACCTTTGGAGCTTCCCTCAGCGACCGGCTTCAGGAAGAGCGGTGCCGGGATCCGGACGGATGCCGCCTCGTCCGGTGAGCTCACGATGCAGAACGGGGCGGTCGCAATCCCGTGGTCACGCACGATCCTTTTGGCCACTGCCTTGTCGAGCGTGACGGAACAGGTCAGGGGATCCGCGAAGGTGTACGGCTGGTCGAAGAGCTCACAGAGTGCCGGAACCTGGGCCTCGCGCGAACGTCCCGAGACGCCCTCGCAGATGTTGAATACCAGGTCCCACCGTTCGCCTTCGACGAGGCGGCGGGCGAGCTCGCGCCCGCGCCCGATCCGTCCGGTGGAATGACCGAGCGCAGTCATTGCGCCCTCGAGCCCCGCGACCGTCTCCTCGCTGTCGAACTCCAGGACGTCGTCCGGCGAGAAGCCGGCCCTGAGATAGTCGTCCTTGAGGTCGTAACAGAGCCCGATCAAGAGCCCCATGCCGCTAGGGGTGCTCCGCCGGATCCACGTAGGAGTAGGTGAGGCCCTCCCAGTTGCGCAGCGCGACCTGTCCGTTCTCGTACGAGAGGATGGTCTCGGCCTGGATTGGCACCTTGCCGCCGCCGCCGGGTGCATCGATCACGTACGTCGGGACGGCATACCCGGTGGTGTGGCCGCGCAGCCCGGAGATGAGCTCGATCCCCTTGCGAACACTGGTGCGGAGATGACCGGTCCCGACCACCGGATCGCACTGATAGAGGTAGTACGGGCGTACGCGGACCTTGAGCAGCGCGTGAAAGAGGTCCTTCAGGGTCTGAACGTCGTCGTTGATGCCCTTCAGCAGCACGGTCTGGGACCCGAGCGGGATGCCACCGTCGGCCAGCATGTCGCAGGCGTTGGCAACCTCAGGCGTCACCTCCCGCGCGTGGCAGAAGTGTAGCGAGAGCCAGACCCGATGGTTGCGAAGCACCCTGACCAGTTCCTGCGTGATGCGCTGGGGCAGGAAGCAGGGCACGCGGGAGCCGATGCGCACGAACTCGATGTGGCGAATGGCACGGATTCGGCCGAGAATCTCGTCGAGACGATCCTCCGACATCAGCAACGGGTCGCCGCCCGACAGCAGCACATCGCGCACCTCGGTGTGCTCCTCCAGGTACGCGATCACCGCGTCAACCCGACGCGGAAGCGGGTCGAGCTCACCCTGGCTGACGAGCCTCGAGCGGGTGCAGTAGCGGCAGTACGCGGCGCACGTATCGAGCGCCAGCAGCAACACCCGGTCGGGGTACCGGTGGACAAGGCCCGGAACCGGCGAGTCGTGATCCTCGCCGCACGGGTCCGTCATGTCGCCCGGCCCCACGAGTAGCTCCTCCTCGCGCGGTACGACCTGCCGGCGGATCGGACAGTTCGGATTGTCGGGGTCGATGAGCTCGGCGAAGTGCGGCGTTACCGCCACCGCGAACTTCTCCTGCGTCATCGCGAGGCCCCTCCGCTCGGATGCGGTGAGGCGGAGCAGCTTCTCGAACTGCTCCGGTTTGATGAAGCGATGGCGCATGTGCCAGCGCCAGTCGTTCCAGCGCGCGGGGTCGAAGGACTCGCCGAATATCCGGCAAATCTCTTCACGCCGCGCGCTAGCTATCAATGGGTCCGCAGGAACTGTGTTCTCTCTCATGGTCTCCTACCTCCGGAACGGGAGGTGTCACGTCCTTCGTTAGTCAGGGTTTGCGCAGAAAGGGACTCGGACTCTCTCTGCTCTTTTGCTCTATGGGCCACCCGGTGCCGGCCCGGCGGGAACGCCCTCGAGGGGCACGGGAGCATGGCTCTCGTCCTCTAGGCTAGGGTCCCGCCCGAGCTGCGCCGCGGAGCCGGGGGTACACCGCGGGCGACCGTGGCGTGCGGGTTCGTGGTGGGAAAAGCAACCGCGGCCGCTTTTGGGGATACTCTCCCTGCGGCCGCGGAAAGACGCTTCGCGCGGTTGGTACTACTTGGAGGCTGGTCAGGCGAGACGACCGTATCCATACTCGTCTAAAAGATAGGGCACAAATCCATGTTGTCAAGGGGGTGCGCCCCCGCCGTCCCCGTGGCCGCCTCGCTGTGCGCGGAGGTCGCGGCTCACGTAGCCGCCGCTGGGCGTCCCCATTTCTCCTGTCGTGCCGATCGTGGCATCCTGAAGCCGTGCCCACGCACGCGACCCTGCTCTTCGCCGGCGACCGGATCGTGGCGATCGACAAGCCAGCCGGCGTCAGCCTGGTGACGCGCCGACGAGAGCCCGGCGCAGCGATCGAGCGCCTCTTGGCGGTGCTGCCGCCGGCCGTGCGCGCCGAGCACGGGTTCGCCCGCGACACCCTCCTCCTCGCGCACCGTCTCGATGTCGGAACGTCCGGGGTGGTGGTACTGGCGCGCGACCACGACGCCCACCGCGAGCTCATACGGGCCTTCTCGGAGCGCCGCATCGAGAAGACCTACCTCGCGCTCGCGTGGGGCCACCCACGCCCACCGAAGGGGCGATGGGATTGGCCGCTCGGCCCCGACCGTCAGGATCGCAGGCGCATGGCGGTCAGCGAGAGCGGGCGGGCGGCCGTCACCGAGTACATCGTCGAGCGCCGGGCCACCTACGTCGCCCTTGTGAGGCTCACGCCCGCGACGGGCCGCACCCACCAACTCCGCGTGCACCTCGCGTACGCGGGCCATCCCATCGTGGGGGACGACCTCTACGGCGGCCCGCGCCACCGAGCCGTCCGGGGCGTCGGGCTGCGCCGGCTCCTGGACCCCGGGCGCCCCCTCCTGCACGCATGGCGCCTCCACCTGCCCCAGACCGACGCTTGCCCCGAGTTGATCCTCACGGCGCCGATCCCCACCGACCTCGCGTCGGTCCTCGCGGCCCTGGGCGTTCCGCCCCCGTCCGGGCTCTGATCCCGGGGAGGCTCGACCGCGGCGATCGGCGCTAGAATGCCGACGCTGGAGGACACGGAGATGATCGACCAGATCCGGAAGCAGCTGGGCGACAAGGCGTCTCTGCTTGACTACACCTGCCAGGGGATCCCGAAGGCGATGCTTCACCTGCCCGGACCGGATTTCGTGGACCGGGTGGTCGTCCCGACCGACCGTCCGATCAACGTCCTGAGGAGCCTCGCATCGATCTTCAGATCCGGGCGCCTGGCCGGCACCGGATACCTCTCGATCCTCCCCGTGGATCAGGGCATCGAGCACTCCGGGGCCGCCTCGTTCGCGCCCAACCCGGCCTACTTCGACCCCGAAAACATCGTCAAGCTCGCGATCGAGGGCGGCTGCAACGCCGTCGCATCTACGCTCGGCGCTCTTGGGTCAGTGGCGCGCTCCTACGCGCACAGGATTCCGTTCATCCTCAAGATCAACCACAACGAGACACTGACGTATCCGCTCACGTACGACCAAACGCTCTATGCGAACGTCGATCAGGCGTTCGACATGGGCGCTGCCGGCGTTGGCGCCACCGTCTACTTCGGGTCGGGCGAATCGCGGCGACAGATCCAGGAGGTCTCCGAGGCGTTCGCGCACGCTCACGAGCTCGGCATGTTCACCGTGCTGTGGTGCTACCTGCGTAACCCCGCGTTCAAGAAGGACGGCGTGGACTACCATGTCGCGGCGGACCTAACCGGTCAGGCCAACCACATCGGCGTCACGATCGAGGCCGACATCGTCAAGCAGAAGGCGCCCGAGTCCAACAACGGGTACGGCGCGATCAAGTTTGGCCACACCAACCCGCTCGTGTACGACAAGCTGTGCGCCGGCGACAACCCCATCGAATGGACGCGATGGCAGGTCGCCAATTGCTACATGGGTCGCTCGCCGCTGATCAACTCCGGCGGTGCGTCCGGCAAGAACGATCTCGCGCAGGCCGTACTCACCGCTGTCGTCAACAAGCGGGCGGGAGGTTCCGGCATGATCTCGGGCCGCAAGGCATTCCAGAAGCCGATGGAGCAAGGCGTTGAGCTGCTCCACGCGATCCAGGAGGTCTATCTCTGCAAGGACGTCACCGTCGCGTAGCGGACTGGGAGAGGGTAGAGGGAAGAGGGAAGACGAAAAGCGACGGGAGTACGTCCTTCCCCTCCTCGCGGGATTCTCCGTCTTCCGTCCTCCGTAATCCGTCTTCCGTCTACCCTCTTCCCTCTTCCCTTCTCCTTTCCGACGGTTTGGGCGAGCCGGCGCATTGTGCTAGTTTTCACGCGCCGCCGCCGGTCGTAGCACCGTCCACCGGCGAGGAGGAGGGCTTTCATGCTGCGCACGCCTGTCGTGCTCATCACCGGAGCGAGCGGGGAGATCGGTCACGGTCTGATCACGTCGTTGTCCGCCGACAGGGACCGCCACATCATCACCCTCGACCTCAAATCGCTCGACCCAGGGCTCGCGAAGCTCGTTCACGAGGAGATCATCGGCTCGATCCTCGACGGCAATCTCCTCGAGCGGATCCTCTCGGAGTACGAGGTGGACATGGTGTTCCACCTGGCGGCACTGCTCTCCACCCGCAGCGAGTTCACCCCGATGACCGCTCATCAGGTGAACGTCGAGGGGACGATGAACGTCCTCGAGTTCGCCCAGAAACAGGGCGAGTCCCACGGACGGCGCGTGACCTTCCTGTACCCCTCGTCGATCGCCGCCTATGGGCTGCCGGACGTGGACACCAAGGCGCGCGTCGGCAAGGTCACCGAGAACGAGTGGACAAAACCGACCACGATGTACGGTTGCAATAAGCTCTACTGCGAGCACATGGGTCGCTACTACGCCAAGCGTTACAAGCAACTCGCCGCCGAGCCGCTCGCTGGCAAGGTGGACTTCCGCTCACTGCGGTTCCCGGGGCTGATCTCGGCCGTCACGGTCCCGTCCGGCGGAACATCCGACTATGCGCCCGAGATGATCCACGCCGCGGCCGAGGGCAAGCCCTACGCATGCTTCGTGCGGCCCGACACGCGCATCCCTTTCATGACGATGCCCGATGGGGTCGACGCGCTCTTGCGCCTCGCGGCCGCGCCGAAGGCCAGCCTCAATCACACGGTGTACAACGTGGGGGCGTTCAACCCTTCCGCCGAGGAGATCCGCCAGATCGTCCTGCGGGCGTTCCCCGGCGCTCAGATCACCTACAAGGTGGACGAGAAGCGCCAGGGGATCGTGGACGCCTGGCCGGCTGACGTGGACGATTCGGCGGCACGCAACGACTGGGGGTACGCACCGCGTTACGACCTCGAACGCGCCTTCTCGGAGTACCTGATCCCGATGATCAGGGAGCGCTACCGGACCTGACGCGGCGCCTCTGCCCGATCAGCGGCTCGGAGAAGGAGACGTGAGGTTCCAGATCTCGCGCGCGTAGTCGCGGATCGCGCGGTCCGACGAGAAGTACCCCATCGATGCCACGTTGCGGATTGCCTTCGCCGCCCAGGCGCGGCGGTCGGCGAACAGTTCGCCGGCGCGCCGCTGGGTGTCCACGTAGGACCGAAAGTCCGCTACGTGCATGAACCGGTCGCCGCGCTCCATCAGTGCGGACCAGATCTCCCCGAGCGCGGGTCCGTCGCCGTCCGCGAAGGCACCGTTACGCAGCGTCTCGAGGACGCCAGCAAGCTCGGCGTCCGAACGAACGCAGTCCAACGGGTCGTAGCGCCCGGACCGCCGCAACTCTGCCACCTGCTCGGCGGTGTGGCCGAAGATGAAGATGTTTTCCTCGCCCACGGCGTCCCTGATCTCGATGTTCGCTCCGTCGAGTGTCCCGATCGTGAGCGCACCGTTGAGGGCCAGCTTCATGTTGCCGGTCCCCGAGGCTTCCATCCCGGCGGTCGAGATCTGCTCCGAGAGGTCTGCCGCGGGGATGACGGTGTTCGCGATCGTCACCCTGTAGTCGGGAATGAACACTACCTTGAGACAGCCGCGCGCATCGGGGTCCGCGTTGATCACATCGGCGATGCCGTTGATCAGCCGGATCACGAGCTTCGCCATCCGGTACGCGGGGGCTGCCTTCGCGCCGAAGATGAAGGTGCGCGGCGTCCCCACCGCGCTCCTGTCCGCCTTGACCCGTCGGTACAGCGAGATGATGTGCATGGCGTTGAGGAGTTGTCGCTTGTACTCGTGCATCCGCTTGACCTGCACGTCGTAGAGGGACTCGGGGTCGATCACGATTCCGCACAGCTCCTTGACCGTCGCGGCGAGGGCCACCTTGTTCGCACGCTTGATGGTCAGGAACTCGTCCTGAAAGCCTGTGTCGTCCGCGGACGGCCGCAGCTCGGCGAGACGATCGAGATCCCGGGTCCAGGCATCGCCGATCCGCCCGGAGATCGCGCCTGCGAGGCGCGGGTTGCACGCCAGGAGCCAGCGTCGCGGCGTGATGCCGTTCGTGATCGAGACGAACCGGTCCGGCCACAGCGCCGCGAAGTCGGGAAACACCTGTCCCTTGAGGAGATCGGTGTGCAGCCGTGCGACGCCGTTGACGCGGTGCGATCCGACGATCGCGAGGTGGGCCATACGGAAGCGGCGGTCTCCATCCTCATGCACGAGGGAGACCCTCCGCAGGCACTCTCGGTCCCCCGCGTGGAGCGTCTCGACCTCGTCGAGGAGACGCTTGTTGATGTCGAAGATGATCTGAACGTGGCGGGGAATCAAGCGCTGCATCAGTGCGACCGGCCACGTTTCCAGCGCTTCGGCAAGCACCGTATGTTGCGTGTAGGCGCAGACGGCACGCGTGATCGCCCATGCCCGCTCCCAGGGCAGCCCCTCCTCGTCGACGAGGACGCGCATGAGCTCCGCGATCGTGAGCGCCGGATGGGTGTCGTTGAGCTGGATTGCGACCTTGTCGGGGAAGAGGTCCCATGCCGCGCCGTGGCGGTCGCGGAATCGGCGCACGATGTCGGCCACCGAGCACGCCACGAGAAAGTATTCCTGCGTCAACCGCAGCTCGCGTCCGGCCTCGGCCTCGTCGGACGGGTAAAGGACCTTGGTGACGGCCTCGGCCTTCTCGCGCCCGGCCACGGCGCTCAGAAAGTCTCCTTGGGAGAACGTGTCGAAGTCGAAAGCGTCCGGGGCCGATGCTCTCCAGAGCCGCAGGATCGAGACCGTGGTCGTACGGTAGCCCGCCACCAGCACGTCGTAGGGAACCCCGTAGAGTACGTGCGAACCCGTCCACACCGGACGATGCTTGCCGTCGTCGCCCTGCATTTCCACGTGGCCGCCCAGCCGAACCGTCACCGTCAGGTCGGGCCGAACGATCTCCCACGCGTAGCCGCCCTTCAGCCAGTTGTCGGGGCGCTCACGTTGCCAGCCGCCGATGAACTCCTGACGGAAGATCCCGAAGTCATAGCGCAGTCCGTAGCCGAACGCCGGGTAGTCGAGGGTCGCCAGCGACTCGAGAAAGCACGCCGCAAGCCTTCCGAGGCCACCATTCCCGAGACCGGGGTCGGGCTCCTCCTCCATGAGCCGGTCGAGGTTCAGCCCGAGGCCCGTCATCGCTTCGTCCGCCACGCTCCGAAGCCCGGTGGCGATCAAGTTGTTGTCCACGAGCCGTCCCAGGAGGTACTCGAGCGACAGGTAGTGGACGATCTTCGGGTCGTTCTCGTTTTGCAGTCGCTGGGTCTCAACGGCGCGGTCGATCAGGGTCTCGCGGATCGCGAGCTGGAGCGCGGCAAGGTAGTCGGCCGGCGTTGCGTCGGCGACCTCCAGGCCTCGCACGTACCTCAGGTAGTGGACGAAACGGTCACGGAAGGCCTGCGGGGAAACCGCATGGCCGGGCAACGTCGTCGCCAACCGCACCCTCCTCGAATCGGGAGCGACCCGGCAAGGGTGCCGGTGGCCGCGCCCGGCGCATTGTAGCGCACGACTCAGCCGATGCCGTGCTGCCGAGAGGTGCGGCGCCGGAACGCGCTGGTCGTCCTCTGACGCTACTGTCCCCCTGCCACGCCTGCAGCGCCGGGTCCGCGTGGGTCGGCCGCGGCCTCCAGCGCCCCGCCCGCCGAGCGCCGGACCGCGTCCACCTCGCCGATGCCTTCGGCCCGCCGGAGCACATGCCCTCGCCCGGCCAACTCGGCGCGCACCAGCTCAGAGAGAGCTCCTGTCTCGGCCACGATCACGTCCGGGAGCCACTGATGGTGAACCCTCGGGCGGTCTACTGCCTCCTGGAGCGGCGCGCCGTCCACGATGACGTTCAGGAGGACCTGAGCGGTGGCGGTCGGTATCTGCGATCCGCCGGGGGAACCGAGCACGAGAACTTCGCCACCGCGCCAGGCGACGGTCGGCGTCATCGACGAGAGCATCCGCTTGCCCGGCCCGACCGCGTTGGCCTCGCCTTGGACGAGCCCATACAGGTTGGGCGAGCCGGGCGCCGCAGCGAAGTCGTCCATCTGATTGTTCAGTAGGACCCCGAGCTCCGGAACCAGCAGACCGCAGCCGAAGCCCCCGTTGAGC
Organism: Terriglobia bacterium; assembly: GCA_020073245.1. GTDB lineage: Bacteria > Acidobacteriota > Thermoanaerobaculia > Thermoanaerobaculales > Thermoanaerobaculaceae > RBG-13-68-16. The sequence goes on from JAIQFQ010000001.1 coordinate 501,319, forward strand.
GTTGTCGTGAGGCTCACCGCATTGCCGTCGCCATCCATCACCGACAGGTGCGTCGTCTCGCGCGATTCGTACGCTTCCCTTGTGTTCCAGGGCCGAACCGTTTCGGACGCCGTTGCCCTCGCGCCATTGATCTCGCCGGCACGGCGGCGCAGCCAGTCGGGATCGAGAAGCTGTGCGGGGCCGGCAAGCGTCGTGGCGGGGTCGCCCAGGAGGAAGCGGTCCGCAAACGCCCGCCGCCACGTCTCCACCAGCAGGTGGATGCGGTCGACCGACCCCGAGGGCAGGTGGCTCCAGCCGAGGCGCTCGAGCATGCCCGTGGTCTCGGCCAGGATGATCCCCCCGGAGGATGGAAGCGGCATCGAGGCGACGTTCCACCCGAACGCCGTGAAGAGCACCGGTTCCCGCCACACCGGCCGGTAGGCGGCCAGATCGGCCGAGGTGAGGATGCCGCCGTGCGTCCGCGCGGTGCGCTCGATCGCAGCGGCCGCCTTGCCGGCCGTGAGCGCCGAAGGGCCTTGGGCCGCGTACGAGTGAAGCGTGCCTGCGAGGGCGGGCTGCTTCATCACGGTACCCGGCAGCGGCGCCTCTCCGGACGGGAGCCAGACCGCCGCGGTCTCGCGGAAGCGCGTCAGCAGACCCTTCGCGCCCGCGACGCTGCGGCTCAGCCGAGGCGTCATTGCGAAACCCTCTGCCGCGAGGCGAGCGGCCGGGGCGACCACCTCACGCCATGGAAGGCGGCCGAAGCGACGGTGCAGCTCGAACAGGCCCGCGGGCGAACCGGGCACGCCGGCGGCGAGCGGTCCGACGAGCGACTTCACGGGGTCGGGTTTCCCATCCGGCCCGAGGAACATCCCCGGCGTGGCGGCCGCTGGCGCGGTCTCGCGAAAATCGAGAGCCACAAGCTGGCCGCCGATTCGGACGACCGCGAACCCGCCGCCTCCCAGGTTGCCGGCCGACGGGTGAACCACGGCGAGCGCGAGCGCGGTGGCCACCGCTGCGTCGGCGGCGTTTCCCCCAGCTCGAAGGATCGCGAGCCCGGCTTCCGTGGCTGCAGGAGCCGCAGACGCGACGGCCCCCGAGCCGGCGGCCCCGCCGGATGGGTGGAACGCTCCCGCGCCGCACCCCAGCAGTGCCGCCGCCGCGAGAACCGTCGCGGCCTTCCGGAAGGCTGCCTTCGTCCTCGCCCAGACGGTGCCATCCCGACGATTCACATAGGCGCTGGTGAAGCTCTCCATCGTGACCCTCCGGATCCAGCCACCCCGACCTGCCGCTACCTCGCGGACCACTCCGCGGGGGCCGTCGCCGCGACCGATCTCGCCGCGGCGACCAGCTCCTTCGCCGCAGCGAGATGAGGAAGGAGCGCCATCACGCTCCCCTTCGTCAGCTCGAGGCGACCGCCCATCACCGCGGAGACCGGGTCGAGTGCTCCGCCGAGCAGGTCGGCCCAGGTGGATGCGCTTGCCGTGAGCACGTAGCGCGCCGTCTCGATGTCGGCGTCGGTTGCCGGGCGTGCGGCTCGGCAGGCGCCGTGCCAGAGGTCCAGGAACACCGCCCTGGAGGCGATGCCGCGTTCCGGCTCGCCGCGCACCGCCGCGACGACCGCGCCTTCCCAGGAGGCGGCGGCTTCTCGGTACGTCGCGCTCGTGTTGAGGGCATCGCGCCAGGCTGTCGCCCAGGCCTCGGTGAGGATTTCGATCGCCATCACTCGCTCCCGAACTCCGCCGTCATCGTACCCAAATGCACGGCGTTGGGATACGGGCTCTTCTCGGATGGCACCGGATCGAACCGCGGGCCAAACGAACGAGGCCGGGTTGTGCAGCCCCCGGCCTCGGCATCCTGATCCTGTCCACCCTGCTCAACTGCACCCGTGAACGGTGCCGCAGTTGCCGCACTTGTAGCAGGCGCCTGAGCGCACCATCATCATGCCGCACGTGGGGCACGGCGGCGCGTCAGCCTGGTTGACGAAGAGGTGCGTGCTCTCGCCGCTCTCGAGACCCGGCAGCGCCGGTTGGCGAGGGCTCGGCAGCGCTGCCTGAGGCGTGCCCTCGTCCGTGGCGACCGGCTGCACACCGACGGCCGCCTGATCCTCCGGGGCCAGGAACTTCGACGCCAGCCAGCGGAATATGTAATCGATGATCGATTTTGCGTACGGGATCTGAGGATTGTTGGTCCAGCCAGCCGGTTCGAAGCGCACGTGCGAGAACTTGTTCACCAGGAACTCGAGCGGGACACCGTACTGCAGCGTGAGTGAGATCGCAGTCGCGAACGCATCCATCACGCCCGAGAGCGTGGAGCCTTCCTTGGCCATGGTGATGAAGAGCTCGCCCGGTTTGCCGTCCTCGTACAGGCCTACGGTGACATACCCTTCCTGGCCCTCGACGGAGAACTTGTGGGTGATGGCGACGCGCTCATCGGGCAGCTTTCGACGCACCGGTTGGAACGCGGAGACCGCGGCCTTCTCGCCGGCGGCCGCGAGGGGCTGCGACCGCTTGCAGTTGTCGCGGTAGACGGCGACCGACTTTAGGCCGAGCTTCCATCCCTCGGTGTAGAGCCTTTCGATCTCGTCGGGCGTCGTGTCTTCCGGAACGTTGACCGTCTTCGAGATCGCTCCCGAGAGGAATGGTTGTACCGCGCCCATCATCCGCAGGTGCCCGAGTGCCGAGATGAACCGCGTGCCGCTCAACGCCTTGAACGCACAGTCGAAGACGGGGAGATGCTCGTCTTTGAGACCAAGGGCGCCCTCGATAGTCCCCGTCGCTTCGAGGTGCCGGAGGATCTCGGTGCGGGTGGTGTCGTCGTAGCCGAGCTTGGACAACGCCCGCGGCACGGTCTGGTTTACGATCTTGATCGTGCCGCCACCAACCAGACGCTTCACCTTGACGAGCGCGAGGTCCGGTTCGATCCCGGTTGTGTCGCAATCCATCATGAACCCGATGGTGCCGGTCGGTGCCAGCACCGTCACCTGCGCGTTCCTGTAACCAAACGCCCGTCCGTGCTCGAGCGCCGCGTCCCACGACTCGGTCGCGGCCGTCCGCAGGTCCGGCGCCACGCCGCGAGCAGGGATCCGGTGGGCCGCGTCGCGGTGCATTGCGATCACCTCAAGCATCGGCTCGCGATTGGCCTGATAGCCCGGGAACGGACCCAACCCTTCGGCGATGCGAGCAGACGTGAGGTAGGCCTCGCCGCACATGAGCGCGGTGATCGCTGCGGCGTACGCTCTGCCCTCCGCAGAGTCGTAGGGCAGGCCTTCTGACATCAGAAGCGCTCCGAGGTTGGCGTAGCCGAGGCCGAGCGGGCGGAAGTCGTGAGAGTTCGCCGCGATCCTCGGTGTCGGGTAGTGAGCGAAGTCGACGAGAATCTCCTGCGCGAGGATCGTGACGTCCACCGCGTGCCTGAAATCGTCGGTCAAGAAAGTGTCGCCACCGTCAACGAACCGCATCAGGTTCAGCGACGCGAGGTTGCACGCCGTGTCGTCGAGGAACATGTACTCGGAGCATGGATTGCTGGCGTTGATCCGCGCGGTGCTCTTGCAGGTGTGCCAGCGGTTGACGGTCGTGTCGTACTGAATCCCAGGGTCCCCGCACACCCATGCCGCTTCCGCCATGGTGCGCATGAGTTCGCGCGCACGGAATCGCCCGGCCACATCGCCGTTGGTCACCGCGTGCGTTTCCCACCAGCCGTCATCCTCAACGGCCCGCATGAACTCATCTGTCACGCGCACCGAGTGGTTGGCGTTCTGGTACTGGATCGACTCGTACGCGCCACCCTCCTGATCAAACCCGGCCGGATAGCCGGCCGAGATCAGCACGTGGGCCTTCTTCTCCTCCTCGGCCTTGCAGCGGATGAATTGCACGATGTCGGGGTGATCTATGTTGAGGATCACCATCTTGGCGGCGCGTCGGGTCTTGCCTCCCGACTTGATGACACCGGCGAACGAGTCGAAGCCGCGCATGAAGGAGACCGGACCGGATGCCGTCCCACCACCTGCAAGCGACTCATGGGAGGAACGCAGCACCGAGAGGTTGGAGCCAGTGCCGGAGCCGTACTTGAACAGCATTCCCTCGGTCTTGGCGAGATCGAGAATCGACTCCATCGAGTCCGTTACGGAGTTGATGAAACAGGCGGAGCACTGTGGCCTCGCCTCGATGCCTACGTTGAACCACACCGGCGAATTGAACGACACCATCTGGTGCAGCAGCAGATGGGCCAACTCATCCCCGAAGGCGCGCTGCGACTCCTCGTCGGCGAAGTAGCCGCCCGTGTGACCCCATTCCACGATGGTGCGGACCACGCGGCCGATCAAATCCCTGATCGAGTTCTCCCGCTCCGGTGTCTCGAGGCGTCCATGGAAGTACTTTTGAGCGACGATATTGGTTGCGGTCTGTGACCAGAACTCCGGGACCTCGACGTCGGTCTGCTCGAAGACCACTGCGCCGTCGCTTCCCGTGATCCTCGCGGTCCGCCGCTCCCAACGCACCAGATCGAAGGGGTGGTGCTCCCCGTTTGTGAACAACCGTCGTACGGAAATGCCCTGGGCATCCGGCCGCCGAGAAGCGGCAACGGCAAGTGATGAAGGTTCCGCGGACATCCCAGATCCCCCTTCTATGGAGTTCAAGTACTACTTGAACTTTGCGGTTCGAATCTAGAGCGCCATAGAAGGCTTGTCAAGTGGCCACCGCAAGACCTTCGGCCACTGCCGGTGATCCAGTGCAATACCCTGTGCGTGGCATGGTTTGTGAGCAGAGGTGCATCCGCGCGCGCCCGCCGGCGTCGCCAGAGTGCTGACCCCGCACATCCGTGGACGAACGCGCTACCCACTCCGACGGCAAAAGTCAAGTCCCCGCCTCCGCCGGTAGAGGGTCAGTTTGAAAGGAGGGCGTCTCGTGCCGAATGGTGAGGCGTGCGTTACACTTGATGCAAGATGGTTCGCCCCCCAACAGCCCCGGTCTTGGTTACGGTCATGGTAACGGCGCTGGCCGGACTCGTCGGCACCTATGCGGTGACGGTCATTAGGGTAATCTTTGGGGCAACGGCCACGGTTGCGGGCATTCTGTTGATTCCAGCTGTACGTCGGCGCATTTGGCGGAAGCGCGCGCCCGATCTCAGCGCCCTTAGAAAAGAGGCCGGGAAGTGGGTCTGCCTTGCGGTCACGAACGAAGGAGAGGCCGCCGACTTTTGGGCCAAAATACAGGTCGAGCCTCCCGCGGCGCTTATACCCCACGATGAGGTTCTTTGTGCGTGGTGGGAGGGGGGCAAGGAGACGAGGGTCTGTCTTGTGAGTGGCGAGACAAGAAACCTCCGGATTCTCTACAACCACGGGTCTCGCCTTGTCGGTCGCTGGTTTGTTCCATTCATCGCCACAAGGGAACTCGACCTCGCCGCGAACCCCGACGCCGACAAGGTCCCGTTCCAGCGGAGATTCATTCAGGACGATGGCGTGGCCGGCGGAGTCGAGACGGAAATTGTCACTGTGCATGTGGCGCTGTGGTCGGATCAGGATGGTGTCGGGATGCCACAGGCAACCAGTATTGCGGTTCGCGGCGGCGACATCTTCGGCGGTGATGTCGCGCCTAACCTAGTAGCGCAACGACTTCCCGGACCGCCCACGTGTGATTCGCAACCCCCGCGGCCATCGCCGGGGTCTTGCCCTTGAGGGTCTTGTGGGGTCGGCAGAAGTTGTAGTGCATAAAGTGGAGGCTCACGGCGGCCATGAGGTTATCGAGCTTCTTGGAGAAGCCGTTCGTGAGCCGGGTGAACCGCCGCATACTCATCCGCATCGTGAGGTTCTGACGCTCCACATAGGACGTTGAAATGTGGGCGGCGTCGGGGTTGCCCTGTACGACTTGCGTGTTGGTCCCAATGCACACGGCGGGGCTGTACCGGCGCTCCACATCCGGGGGCACACCGTAGAGTTTTTGGAGTTGGGCGAAGTCAACCGCCGAACCGAACGCGGCGTCAACTGCATCCAGGTACATGGAGTGGCCGTCCGTTGTGAGTTGGACGCGGCCGTGGATGCGGGAGACGAGATCCTGCATGAAGGCCGTCGCGGTGTCGAGATCCCGAGGACCAATCATCCAGGACGGGACGAGTTTGGTATCGGCGTCGATTGCCGTGAACGTCCACACGTCGCCGTACCCGAATTCGCCCTGGTGCTTCTGGGGGACGTTCTTGGTCTTGGCGTAGCAGAACGACCAAATCTCGTCGGCCTGGACGTGTTCACAGTAGAGATCGTGGAGCGCTTCGTCCTGGTAGCGGGCGCACACTCCGCCAAGCTCGACGAGCAGCTTGATAACGGTGTTCTTGGCTGTGCCCGTCATGCGGACGGTGGCGCGGATCGAGTTGCCCTCGACGAGAGCGGCAACGACCTGGATTCGCTTGGCCGTGGTGAGCTTATTCATACTGACAATATAACTTGAGCGGTCAAGTTTGTCAAGAGGTGAGCGGCTGTAAGGATGTTCCTGACCGGGGGAGGTCGGCGGTTAGTTGGTTGGGGTTAGGACGGAACCGCTCATTTTTTCCAGGGTAATGAGCGGGGCTGTTACTTCCACGATGAGTTGAATCAACGGGTCAGCAGGGACCCAGATACCGGCGTCGGTGCGGACCCATTGCCGGATCGGAGTAGTAGTGGATTTGTGGTGGACTTCGGCGGTCTGAAGGGACTGCGGGGTCTGGTACATATTTTCTCCTTTGCGGTTGCCTCCCCCGGCAGGCCGTTGTTCCTCCTTGGTTGGTGTTGATTTTACTTCTTGGGTGCCCACCTCACCGCAGACGCCTTCTTGGCGATGTTGCTCCGCTGCTTGGCGGTCAGCTTCGCGGCTCTCGCGGGGCCACCCTTGAGGCCGCCGAGGCGTCCGAGGGCTACGGCGTTGGGGTTCTTGCCGTCGTCCTCTGGAGGTTCGGTGGTGTGTTGGACGATGCGGTCGGCGATCTCGTTGAGGTCGGCGCGGCCGGGTTTCTTGGTTGAGCGGTCATGCATACACTTAATGTAAGGTCAACGTGATCGCGCCGCAACCCGTGGGTCATTCAAACTGACCCACTACCCCTCCGCCCACCCGCCGGGGTGATCCCAGTATGGAAGCGGCCTCGGTGATTCCGTTGTGTCTGAGGCACAACCCGACAGGGACCGCGAAAACATTCGGGGCGCGATTGCTCGCGCCCCTGGGTGACGTCGAACGCTTGCTGACGAAGTTACTTCGCCACCTTTTCCTTGAGGGTCTTCCCCACCTTGAACGCGGGGTAGGCACGGCTGGGAATCCTGATCGGCGCGCCTGTGGCCGGGTTGCGGCCCTGGCGAGCGGCGCGCTTGCGGACGGAGAACCCGCCGAAGCCAGGCAGCGTGACTTTGCGGCCGGCGCCGAGCTCGACCGCGATGAGGCCCTTGTTAGCGTTGAAGAGCGCGTCCACGGCATCGGCCGCTTTGGCTTGGGTGAGACCCGTCTTCTTCGCAAGCTTGGTGATCAACTCGGTCTTGTTCATCGTTCCTCCTTGACCTGCCGGCTCACTTTGCCAGCTTTTCCTTCAGGGTCTTGCCTGCCTTGAACGTTGCGTAATGGCGGGCGCTGATGGTGATCGTCTTGCCGGTAGCCGGGTTGCGACCTTGCCTCGCGGACCGCTTCCGCGTCGCGAAAGTGCCGAAGCCGGGGACAGTGACCTTGCGTCCGGCGTCCAGCTCAACCGCGACAATGCCCTTGTGTGCGTTGAAGATCGCGTCCACAACGTCCGCCGCCTTGGCGTGGGTTAGGCCGACCTTCTTCGCAAGTTTCACGGCGATCTCTGATTTGTTCATTCCCCGTCCTCCTTTAAGGGTCGATACCTACGCTATTATTCGAGCCATGACCCGAGTTTGTCAAGGGCCCCGCGTGTTTTTCGCCACCCTGGTTGCCGTTTCGCTCGTCCCGGCCGCACTGTCTGACACCCAGCCGGCGGCGCAGCCAGTCCCGGCCAGCGTTTCCGTTCACCTCACTTCCTGGACACCCAGGCCTTTCGCTGAGGTCGCCCTCGAGAACCCGGAACTGGCCTCGTGCTACCTGCTTTCGCCCGGGCTGTGGTCGAGCGCGCTGCCACCGACGAATCAGCTCGACGAGGCAGCCCTCGGGTCCGCCCTTGACGCACAGCTCCGGGGGCTCATGGAGACAGCGGCGTTGCCGCCGCTGTCGATCACAATCGCCACCACCGAAGGCACGGCAGTCGCCACCGTGATCCACGGAGCCGCAGCAGTGGTGCTCGTGCCTAGGACCGAGACCCCAGGGGCGGCCGAGGTTGCCCGCAGCCTCGCGCCTGCGATTCTCGCCGCCAACATGGGCTCAGCTGCCTCCGACGCGCGGTGTTCCGAGCCGCTCTTGGCTGTTTCGGAGGCTCTCGTTGATTCGGGCTCGCTGGCTCTCGCGGCGTTGCCCCCAACGCTGCGTCCGGTCCGGGAGTGGCTGGACCGCAGGGACGCTGCGACGTCACTCTCCACATTCGCCACGGAGGCCCTCGACCTGCAAACCCATTGGCAGACCCGGCGCGCGAGCATCGCCGGGCTCCGTAAGGTTGGAGGGGCGAACCCACAGCTTGGCGCTGCGACAGCGCTTCTGGTCGAGGCGTTTGGGGACGCTGCCGCCGCGCGCCAACATCCTTTCGATTTCCTTCTCGCCTGGTGGAAGGGAAGCGGAAAGGAGTACCCCTCGATGCCGCGGACCCTCCGGACCGCTCTCGCCAGGCCACTTGAGGCGGGGCTACCCAAGGAGAAGGAAAAGACGGCTCGAGAGGACCGGGAGGAGTTACGCCGGGACACGCGGGCGCGCCTCATTGCGAGCGGTGCTGCGACCCTAGCGAACGTCGATCCCACGTCCAACGTGGCGGTTCGACTCGAGGTCGCCGCCCGTCTGCGGGCCAAGGGCGAACTCCGCCTTTGCGAATGGCTGACCGCTGGCCAGTTGCCGAAACTGCGCACAGGTTGCCGGAATGAAGGAGAGGAAGGCGGGCTGGTCTTCGCGCGGCCTCGAAGCGATGGTTTCGAGGTCGTGTGGAAACCACCGAGTGGGGACGAGGGCGTGCTCGTGGTGTGGCCAAGGTGGATCCTCTTCCCGGTCGTCGCACCCACCACCGGAGAGCTGTGGTTCGTGGATCCCCGTGGTGTCTGGCGCCTGCCTCTCGACGCCCGAACTCCACCGCGCCTCGCGGCGGCAGGGTCGTTTCGCCACCTGGTTGTCGCGCCGGACGGCGCCACCGCGGCGTGCGCCCGGTGGCCGGGGGGACAGGTGGTTGCCATCCAGGCCTCGGGGACGCGCGAGATCGACTTGAACGGTCGCAACGGCGTTGCCTGGCTGGCTCCGGACATGCTGGTGGCCAGCGACGGCGAGAACCTGTCCCTCGCTTCCTTGCAGGGCGAGACGAGATCCGGCGTGTTTGCCGTGCCCTGCTGCCGCGCTCTCGCGACGGCTCCGGGCGGCATCATCGCCAGCGTGGGCCCACCGTGCACCGCCGGTCTGGTCCGGGTCGTGCTCGCGGAGCATGCCACGACACCGCTGCTAAGGCTCGCCGACGCGCCTCTCGGCGTGGTTGCCCTCTCAGGAGGAGGCTTCGCACTTGGGGTGGCTGATAGGCTGCTCGTGTGGCGAGGCGAGGGGGCGCCCGACCGAATCGGGTCGGGGCTTACGCCGGGACCCGGCTAGCTGCCCAGGCCTTCCTCGACCTCCTGTCGGAGCTTCAGGAACGAGGAGTAGCGCCGGGCGGAGAGCGTTCCTGCCTGGACCGCCGTTCGGACCGCGCATGCGGCCTCGCTCGAGTGAGTACAGTCGTCGAATTGACACTCGCTCGCGACGCGATCTACTTCAGGAAAACAGACCTGCAACTGACGGTGAGTCAGATCCCAAAGACCGAACTCCCGCACCCCTGGTGTGTCGACCACAAACCCTGACCCCGGGAGCGACAGCAGTTGGGCCGTCGTGGTGGTGTGGCGACCCTTCCCGGTGGCCTCCGAGATGGAACCTTCCCGCAGCCGATAGCCGGGGTGAATGGCGTTGAGGAGTGCAGACTTGCCGACTCCCGAGGGACCGCAGAACAACGTGGTCTTGCCGGCGACCTTTCGAGTCAGCACACCCACGCCGCGCGCCGTCCGCGCCGAGGTGAGCAGGATCTCGTACCCGGCATCCTGGTAGTCACCGATCCAGGTGTCGATACCCGCCGTACCCTGGTCAACCTTGTTGAAGCAGACGAGTGGGTGGATACCGGCGTGGTGACACGCGACAAGGAGACGGTCGAGCAGTCGCGGGCTGGGCTCCGGGGACACGGCCGCCATCACCACGACGGCTTGGTCCACGTTGGCCGCAATCACGCGTGCCCGCCGCTCGCCTGGCGATCGACGAGTTAGGGTCGTCCGGCGCAGACCCACCTCGGCCACCACGAAATCCGGGATCTTACCGTCCAGGAAAACGTGATCTCCAACCACCAGACGCTTGTCCTCGGTACCCTCGGCCCAGCGCAGCGCCCGGCGGAACGGCACGACCATCGGCTCTTCCCCCACCTGCACTCGGACCAGGGGGCCGAAGACCGCTGTAACCACACCGACGGCGCGCTCCGTCACGCAGAGGAGTATAGCCTACGGCGACATCGGAAACGGCAGCTGATACGCGAACGGACCGCGTCCGATGACGAGCATCACCGACGAACGGGTGTGCTCACGCCCGATGATGCGGTTCACGTCCTCGACGTTGCCGACGCCCTCACCGTTCACCTGCAACACCGCGTCCCCGGCGGAGAGGCCCGCCTCGTCTGCCCTGCTCCCAGGCACGACGCGGCTGATGACGACCCGCTTGCCGCGTGTCGCGAGCTTCACCCCCACGTAGCGGAGAAGCACCTGCTCGCCCAAGTCGGCGGGCGGGCGGGTCGCGCGCAGAGCAACCACGCGGGACGACGAGCGCTCCGTCACTTCCAACGTGACGCGGTCGCCGGGCGCCAGTTGCGCGAGGAGCGTGGCGTAGTCGTCCCGCCCCGTGATCGGCCTGCCGTTGCCCGCTTGCAGCGCCGCGCCGCGCGAGAGCCCGGCCGCCGCGGCCGGCGATTCTGGGAAGACGTCCGCGACCTCGACTCCCTCGTTCTCGCCGCGCGCCCGGCGCGAAGTCTCGCCGCGCGCCTTGACGAAGATCCCTAGCCAGGCCGCCTGCACGTGCCCGTAGCGCAGGAGATCGTTCACCACCCTCCGAACCCGCTTGGCCGGAATCGCGAAGCCGATCCCTTGCGCGTCGCCGATGATCGCGGTGTTGATGCCGACGAGACGCCCGTCGAGGTCCACAAGTGCACCCCCCGAGTTGCCGGGGTTGATCGACGCGTCCGTCTGCAGAAAGTCGGTGTACACGCGGCGTGTGCTAGGTGAGGTGACGGTGCGGTCGCGCGCGGAGAGCACCCCGACCGTCACGGTGTTCTCGAGACCGAGCGGGTTGCCGATCGCGATCACGGTCTCACCGATCATCGCGTCGTCCTGCTCGGCGAGTGGCAGGTACGGCCGACCCTTCGCCGGCACGCGCAGCATCGCCAGATCAGCGTCGGCATCCGAGCCGATCACCTCAGCGTCCACGCTCTTGCCGTCCGCAAAACGAACCTTGATCTCGGCCGCGCCTTCGATGACGTGCTCGTTTGTCACGATCACGCCGTCGGGGGAAATCAGCACCCCGCTGCCCAACGACAGCGACGTGTACACCTCGGAGCCGGGGGACCCGAACTCGGGAAAGAGATCGTCGAAGAGCGACCGCCGATGTACGGTCACAACCTGCCGGGCCGTGAGGTTGACCACGGCCGGCCGGACCCTCTCGACCACTTGAACGACCGGCGTCCGCCGCAGGCTCTGAGCGGCTAGTGGAACACTCGCTGCGAGCACAATGGCCGTCACGAGAACGCGTCTCACCCGTGCCTCCCGGCCCGTCAGAACGGGCCATCATTAGCGTACAACCCCGGCCCGCCCGTCAGGTTGCGACCGACGGCACAGCGGCCATTCCCCACCTTGGAAAGCGGACCGCGCGAGCCTACTATTGCAGATGAGGTGTCTCCTGCCTCGGGGTTCAGCCGATAAACCCCGTCCTTTGGGCAGGACCGCGCCTGTTGGGGAGGACCGGCACGCATGGATGTCCCAATTCAGCAGGTGATCCGGCCCGCAACGATCGCCGAAGCGACCGCCCTCCTGGCGACGCGACCCGACGCACGGCCGATCGCCGGCGGTACCGACTTGATGGTGCAGCTACGCGACGGACGCAAGCACATCTCGTGCTTGGTGGACCTCGACGGGCTTGGCATGGCCGAAATCCGGCGCGTCGACGAAGGGGTCGAGATTGGCGCCTCGACGAGAATGCACTCGATTGCGGCTGCCAGTGAGATCCGAAGCAATTTCCCCGCACTGGCGGCCGCAGCAGGGACGATCGGTGCGTGGCCGATCCAGTGCCGAGCGACCCTCGGCGGCAATCTCGTCAATGCCTCCCCGGCGGCCGACACCGCGCCCGCGCTCCTCATCGCGGGTGCCGTGTTGACTGCTGTCTCCACCGCTGGGACGAGACCGCTTCCGGTCGCGGGGTTCTTCGTCGGGCCGGGACGGACCGTACTGATGCCCGGCGAGCTGTTGGTGTCGGTGTTCCTGCCGCTGGCCCAGGTGCCCCCTGGGTGCCGCCTGGTGGAGCGGTTCGTCAAGGCGGGACCGCGGCGCGAGCAGGTCATCGCGGTCGTGAGCCTTGCGGGGCGGGCGGTGGTGCGGGCTGATGGCACGTTCGAGGAGGTGAGACTCGCGTTGGGGTCGGTGGCGCCCACGCCGGTGCGGGCGCGACGCGCAGAGGCGGCACTGATGGGACGCCGACCGAACCAGGAGACACGGCGGGGAGCCGTGCAGGCGCTCCAGCACGACATCGCCCCGATCGACGACGTGCGGGCGCCGGCGAGCTATCGACGCATCGCCGCCGCCGTGCTGCTCGACCGTTTCCTTTTGGAGGCCGCCCGTGTCTGAGCGCGTGGTGGTGACCCTGACGCTCAACGGTGGGCGCCGCACCTTCGAGGTCGCGCCCGGGCGCCGACTGCTCGACCTCATCCGCGAGGACGCCGGCCTTACCGGCACCAAGGAAGGTTGCGCCGCCGGCGAGTGCGGCGCGTGCGTCGTGCTGCTCGACGGTGCTCCCGTCACCTCCTGCCTCGTCCTCGCTGCGTCTGCGGACGGCCATGATGTCGTCACCGTGGAAGGGCTGCAGCAGTCGGGCTCACTGCACCCGTTCCAGGAGGCGCTGGTGGCGCAGGGGGGCGTGCAGTGCGGGTTCTGCACGCCGGGTCTCGCGGTGACCGGCGCGGCGGCGCTCGCGTACGGTCCGGGGACTGCCGACGAGCGAGCGCGCCTGCTCGCCGGCAACCTCTGCCGCTGTACCGGGTACGTGAAGGTCCTCGAGGCTCTCGAAAGCGCTTCGGGCGAGAAGGCGGACCGTGCTTCGACGTGAGAGAGCGCACGTCGAGGAGGCCCCCGGTCGCGGGCCGCTGGGCGGACACCACGAGAGGCCCGATGCCAGGGCCAAGGTCTCCGGCAGCACGCGCTACGTCGCCGATCTCGCGCTGCCCGGCATGCTGCACGCGGCCGTGGCGGTGGCGCCGGTCGCCTCGGCTCGCGTTTCGGGCCTGGACCTCGCCTCCGCGCGCGCGGTCGATGGCGTCGAGGCGGTGCTCACGGCAGCCGACATTCCCGGGAGGAATCTGGTCGGCGTGATCTTCGAAGACCAACCGCTGCTCGCTCGGGAGAAGGTCCGGATGGTCGGCGAGAGGCTCGCCTTGGTCGCCGCACGCACACCGGAGGCGGCGTGGGCCGCGGCGCATCTCGTGCACGCCGACCTCGAACCCCTTCCGGCCGTGCACGACCCCGTCCAGGCTCTCGAGCCCGACGCTCCGCGCGTCCACGATGCGGGCAACCTCATCCGCACGTTCCGCGTCGTACGGGGGGATACCGCCCGTGCGCGAGCGAGCGTCGTGGTCGAAGCCGAGTACCGGGTCGGAGGCCAGGAGCACGCCTACCTCGAGCCCCAGGGCTGCCTCGCGATCCCGGAGGGACGGCAGCGCATCACGATAGTTGCCTCCTGCCAGTGCCCGTTCTATGTCCAGCACGCTGTGGCGAGGGTGTTGGGGTTGCCGCTCGCCGCGGTGCGGGTGGAGCAGGCGCCCACCGGCGGCGGCTTCGGCGGCAAGGAGGACTACCCTTCCGAGCCGGCGGCGTGCGCCGCGGTGCTCGCCTTCGCGACCGCGCGGCCGGTGCGGTTCGTGCTTCCCCGCGAGCTGGACATGCAGGTCTCGTCGAAGCGCCACGCCATGGTTATTCGCCACCGGTGGGGCGCCGACCGCAGCGGGCATCTCCGCTTCGCCGAGGTGGAGACCGTCCTCGACGCCGGAGCGTACATCGGCATCTCGACCGTGGTGGCGGAGCGAGCCAACGTCTCTTCGATCGGTCCGTACCACGTGCCCGCCGTGCGCGTCTCGACGCGGGTGGCGTACACCAACAACCTCTTCGGCGGGGCGTTCCGCGGGTTCGGCACACCGCAGGTGACGTGGGCGGCCGAAGCCACGATGGATCGGCTGGCACGTGCCTGCTCCCTCGACCCGCTTGAGTTCCGCCGCCGTAACCTCCTCGACGACCGCCGTCGGCGCCTCTGCACAGGCCAGTCGCTCCGGCGACCCGTGTTGGCGCGAGAGTGCCTCGAGCGTGCCGTCGCACTCGCGGGCTGGGACGAGTTCCATGCACGGCCCCGCCGCCAGGAGGGCCCGATGCGGGAGGGTATGGGGATCGGCCTCGCGCTGTACGGATGCAACTTGCACCACGGAGGCCAACACCTGGACCGCTCCTCGGCCGTGGTGATCCTGCAGCCCGACGGCTCCGTCGTGGTACGGGTGGGCCTAACCGAGATGGGTCAGGGAAACCTGGCCGCCTGTCAGACCATCGCGGCCCAGGCGCTCGGCGTCGAGCCCGCCCACGTGCAGGTGTGGCAGCCGGACACGACCACCGTCGGGGACTCCGGTCCGACGGTGGCCTCGCGCGGCGCGCACGCTTCCGGCATGGCGATCCTGAACGCGGTGGACCGGCTCCGAAAGAAGCTCGACCCGGTCGCCGCCGAGTTGCTCGAGTGCGGCGAGCGCGACGTCGAGTTGGCGGGCGGGTTCGCCCGTGTCCGGACCGATCCCGATCACCGTGTTCCGATCGCGCGCCTCGCAGGGGAGATGGCTTCCCGGCGGATCGAAGGGATCAGCACGGGGTGGTACAGGAGCCGAAAGCGGCGCTTCGACCCTGTCACCGGACTCGGCGATCCGTACGAGTTCTACGCCGTTGCATGCCACATCGCCAGGGTCGTCGTCGATGCGGAGCTCGGCCTGGTCCGCGTGACCGAGGTCTCAGCGGCGCACGACGTCGGGAAAGTCATCCACCGCGACGTGCTCGAGGGGCAGATCCAGGGGGGCATCGTCCAGGGGACCGGCTGGGGCACGAGCGAGGAGCTCAAGCTCGACCGAGGACGGCTTTGCAACCCCTCGTTCACCGACTACATCATCCCGACCGCCGCCGATGTCCCCAGTATCCGGATCGCGGTCGTGGAGAGTGAGGGTCCCGGTGGTCCCTTCGGCGCCAAGGGGATCGGTGAGCCGTCGCTGATTCCGACCGCGGCTGCGGTCCGCAACGCGGTTGTGGAGGCTCTTGGACTCGAGATTGACCGATTGCCCCTCACACCGCCGACCATCGTCGAGGCCCTCGGCAACAGGCACCCGTTCGCCTGGGTGGCCGAGGAGGAGAGAGTGCGTGGACGTTCTGAGGAAGTTGCTGCAGGCCGTTGACTCGGGCGACACCTGTGTCCTCGCGACCGTTGCCGGCGTGCGTGGCTCGGCGCCCCGCAAGGATGCGGCCCGCCTCCTGGTCTCAGCCCGCGGTCTGGTTTGCGGCACCGTCGGCGGCGGAGAGGTGGAGACGGGGGCTCTCGCGGCCGCGTCGGAGATGTTGGCGGGCCCCGACAACGGACGCCTCCTCGAGATCGCCACGAACTGCGGAGGGGTGGTGACCGTGATGCTCGAAAAGTTCGCTCCCGGGCGCCGCCTCCTGGTGGTCGGCGCCGGCCACGTGGGCCGAGCCGTCGCGGTGGCCGGATCGCATGCGGGTTATCGCGTGACGGTCGCGTCACCGGGAGCCTCTGAGCGAACTCAGGCCATCGCGGGGTGCGAGAGCGTCGCCGCCGACGACCCCGTGGTGCTCGATCGCTGGGAAAACCCCGAGCGCACCCAGGTCGTCGTGGCCACCGGCGATGCCGACGCCGACACGGCGTGGGCGGTGGCGGCACTCGCACGGCCGTTCGCCGGCGTCGGGGTGGTCGGCTCCAGGAACAAAGCGGCCGCCATCCGTCACACCGCCGCCGGGGCGGGCGTTCGGCCCGACCGGATCCACACGCTGCGCTGCCCCGTCGGCCTCGACCTCGGTGCGGTCACACCCGAGGAGATCGCGGTATCGATCGTGGCCGAGTTGATCCGGCTCGACCGCACGGGCGAGGTCCCCGAAGGATGGCGACGGGCGTCGCGGGGCTGATCCTGGCCGGCGGAGCCGGAACGCGGTTCGGCGGCCCAAAGGCGTTCGGGTCGCTCCCGGGAGGGCGCAGCTTCCTGGTTGCGTGCGCGGGCACCCTCGCCGCGGCCGGCGTCTCACCTATCGTCGCGACCTTGCCGGCCGCTGGCGAACCGGCAGAGGGCCTGGGTTTCGAGGCCCTGCCGCTCCCTGAGCACGGGTTGTCGATGTTCGAGTCACTCAGGACCGGTCTGGGTCGACTCCTGGCCGACACCCGATGGGACCGGGTCGTCGTGCTGCCGGTGGACCATCCGCTCGTCCGGGTCGAGACGGTGCGGGCGCTGGCGGCGACCGAAGCGGCCGCCGCGGTTCCGGTGCACCGCGGAAAACACGGCCACCCTGTGGTTCTCGGGCGCGCAGTGGCGGAGGAGGTCGTCAACGGCGCCCTGCCCGGGCCCACACTCCGCGAGGTGCTGCACTCCGTCGACACGGCGGACGTCGCCGTAGACGACCCGGGAGTCAATGCCAACTGCAACACGCCCGAGGTGCTGGCCGCAGCGCTCGCACGTGGCGGGTCCGGCTGATCCCTTCTTCGCGATCTTGACCGAGGTCAAGGCGCGCGTGGCGGCAGGCCCCTACCCTGGGCGCTGGATGGCTCGGGGGGGAGATCCGACATGACAGTCCGCGACATCGTGCGCATCGATGAGGTGAAGTGCGACGGGTGCGGGCAGTGCGTCATCGCCTGCGCCGAGGGCGCCATCGCGCTCGTGGACGGCAAGGCGCGCCTGGTGAGCGAGTCGCACTGCGACGGCCTCGGCGTCTGTCTGGGCCACTGCCCGCAGGGCGCCATCACGATCGAGCGCGCGGAGGCTGCACCATTCGACGAGGCTGCCGTAGCGCACCGATTCGGACACGCGGGTGAACCCTTGCGTCCCGCCGCACCGACCGCGCAGGCGGCGTTCACCGCATGCCCAGGCTCCCGGGTGATGAGCTTCGCAGCGCCCCGACCTCGCGACGATCGGCTGGAGGGCACCCGGCAGTCGGGGCTTCGGCAGTGGCCGGTCCAGCTTCACCTCGTCCCCCCGACCGCGCCGTACTTCCGGGGTGCCGATGTGCTGCTGGCGGCGGACTGCGTCGCGTACGCGGTGGGTGACTTTCACCGCGATCACCTCGCGGGCCGAGCGCTCGCCATCGCCTGTCCGAAGCTCGACTCGCACCAGGACGTCTACCTCGAGAAGTTGGTGGCGATGATCGATGAGGGGGAGGTCGCGTCGCTGACGGTGATGGTGATGGAGGTGCCGTGCTGCGGCGGCCTCGTTCAATTGGCCAGGGCCGCGTGCGCGCGGGCGTCCCGACACGTCCCGTTGCGCGTGAGCGTGGTCGGTATCCGAGGTGACATCCTGGCGAGCGGCGATGGAGAGAGCCCGGAGCCGGGTCGGTCCGCGGGTCCCCTCCCGCTGCGGTGACCTCGCGCCAGCGGGGCCAGCAGATTCCGGATCCGGCGGTTCGCTGGTACATTGCGGTCAGGCGGACCGACAACGACGCCAGCCGAGTCCCGCGAGAGGAACGCGGGGCTCGCAGGGCGATGGAGGTGAGGCGATGCAAGGTAAGCCATTCGAAGCCTTCCTCTCTTTGACCTCGCTCCTCTCGTGCGCGGGTCTGCTCGTCGCGACCGTGAGCCTGGCCGGACCGGTCTTCTACCCCAAGCTGTCTGACGAGAGTGCGGCGTGCAACGAGTGCCACAAGCAGCAGTCCCCCGCGATCGTCCAGCAGTGGGGCGAATCGAAGCACTACCGGGGCAACGTCGGGTGCTTCGAGTGCCACGCCTCCAAGGCGGGCGAGCCGGGGGCGTACGAGCACAACGGGGCTTTCATACACACCATCGTGACACCGCGGGACTGCGCCCGCTGCCACGAGCGCGAGGTCGCCGAGACCGAGGCGAGCCACCACGCCAAGGGCGCGGAGATCCTGGGTTCGCTCGACAACACGCTCGCGGAAGTCGTCGAGGGCAACACCGCCTTCTTCGGGGGCTCGGCGCTGCTCGTCAACGGGTGTCAGCAGTGCCACGGCGCCACCGTGAAGGTCGACGCCAAGGGCCGCCCCACCCCGGACACGTGGCCCAACACCGGCATCGGCCGCATCAACCTGGACGGGTCCCGCGGCTCGTGCTCCGCCTGTCACCAGCGGCACACCTTCTCGGCTGCGCAGGCGCGCCGCCCAGAGAACTGCGGCAAGTGCCACCTGGGGCCGGACCACCCGCAGAAGGAGATCTACGACGAGTCCAAGCACGGCATCTCGTTCATGGCGAACGCGGGCCGGATCAACATCGACAACCCGAAGTGGGTGGTCGGGGAGGACTACAGCGTCGGCCCAACCTGTGCCACCTGTCACCTCAGCGCGACGCCCACGCAGGGCGTGACCCACAACGTCGGCGACCGGATCTCGTGGAACAACCGTCCCGAGGTCTCGATCCGCACCGACCTGGCCGACGCCAAGCTCGGCCTCGCCAACCCGATCCCCTGGGAGAAGCGGCGCTCGGCGATGAAGGACGTCTGCACGAGCTGCCACGGCCCGGCGTTCGCCGACAGCTTCTACCAGCAGTACGACGGCCTGGTGGAGCTCTACAACGAGAAGTTCGCCAAGCCCGGGAAGGCCATCTTCGAGGGGTTGAAGAAGGCCCACCTCGCGGACGGCGAGCCGTTCGCCAACCGCATCGACTGGACCTGGTACGAGATCTGGCACCACCAGGGGCGGCGGGCCCGTCACGGGGCCTCGATGCAGGGACCGGACTATACCCACTGGCACGGGTTGTTCGAGGTCGGCAAGGCGTTCTACTCCGAGTTCATCCCCGAGGCCCAGGACCTGGTGGCCAAGGGCATCGCGGCCGGCGGCGAAAAGGCGAAGGCGGCTCAGGAGGTCGGGGCACTCATTCAGGCGACCCTCGAGTCCGACAATCACAAATGGTTCATCGGCAAGATGACGCCGGAGGAGAAGGCCCGCCGGGCCAAGCAACGCGAGGAGTTCGCCAAGCGCTACGTCATGAAGGCAGACGCGAAGCCCTAGGCCAAGCGGCGAGCGCCGTCAACGACCGCTGTCACGCCCGCAGGTTGTCGGCCTGCCAGTCGCGCACCATCTTCTTGATCGCGGTGCGTTCGTTGATCCTCCTCTCGAGCACCGTTCGGACGAGATCCCCAAGCTCGGCATCGCTTGCGAACCGCAGCGCGATGAGCTGACCCACCGAGAGTTCGGTACCCCGCGCCGCCAGCTCGGGAGGCAGCACGTTGGCGAGCCGCAGCCGCATCTCGAGCCGGATCAACCTGTCCTGTACGGTCAGGGCGAATTGTCGCGCGTAAAAGAACAGGATCAGGAGGCCGCACGAGACCAGGAGCGCCACGGCCGCGTCGACCGACGGGCGCCGGGCAAACTTCACTCCGGTCCAGCCGAGGTTTACCACCAGGATCGCGAACAAGACGTAGTGGTACAGCGGCACGTAGCGTCTGTGGTTGGAGAATGACTGCGCCTGCTGGTTGGCCATTGGCGGTTCCTCCGGAGCATCCAGGGTACCTCCGCGACCCGTGGACCGGCGACCGACCGACGAAAAAAAAGAGGCCCCCTGGAGGGTGACCGGGGGCCTGGTAATACCGCAGGGTGCGCCGAGCTTGCGGCTCCGCTACATCAGCACCACGAGCGCCACCCGGCGGTTCTTGGCACGCCCGTCCTTGGTGTGGTTGTCCGCGACCGGCTTGGTCAGCCCGTACGAGATCACGTTCATCCGGTGGAGCGGAAAGCCGTGCTGCATGTTGAGGTACCTCATCACCGTTTCGGCCCGCGCCTCGCCGAGCTTTAGGTTGTACTCGGCGGATCCGAGGTTGTCGGTGTGGCCCTGGATCTCGACGTACACGTTCTTGTTATCGTTCCGGATCTTCTCGGCGAAGGCGTCGAGCGCCTGCTTCGCCTCCTGCGAGAGCTCGCTCCGGTTAAGCCCAAACTTGGCGGACTCGTCGGTGAGCGCCACCTCGTAGAGGAACTTCCCCTTCGCGAGCTTGCCGGCCTCCTGGGCACGGGCCAGGGCATCGCGCGCGGTGTCGGAGAGCTCGGCGATCTTGGTGTTCTGGTCGCCATCGGACCGCTTGAGGGCGCCGATGTCCGTCTGGGTCGCTTCGACCTGTTTCTGGACCTCGCCGATCTTGGCGTCCGAGGCCTTTGTCGCCTGTCCCACCTGCTCCTGGACGTACGTCTTCGTGGCGCAGCCGGAGAACCCCAGCACCATGGCTACCATCGCGACTGCTACTGCGGCCGTTTGCTTTCTCATCGCTGTCTCCTTCTCGGAACCGGTTCGCCCGGCTCGTCTCGCCCCGATACAATGCGAACGGCGTGCCACATCCAATCCAAGAGATAATCATCTTGATTACAATGACTTACAGCTACCCTTCCAACCGCCGTGACGAGCCGCGACCTCTCTGGACCAGGGAGAATTTCCCTGGCCGAGGGCGCCGCCGCAATCGGCCACTCCCCGAATCCGTCTGTGGCCGTGACTCGGGAGGCAACCTTCGGGCGGAAAGATGCACGCACCGCTCGGCATGCGCTACAGTAGGAGGAAATCAGGGAAATTTTCCCGTTGAAGGGGAGCACGGTGAGATGCCCGACAAGAACCTGAAGGTGCTGGTGGTGGACGACGAGGCCGCCATGCGTGAGGTGCTCGAGATGCGCCTGACGGAATGGGGCTTCCATGTCGTGCTGGCACCCGATGGGGCCGAAGCCCGCCGCCTCGCCGAAAGCGAGCGCCCGGACGTGGTGATCTCCGACGTCCAACTCCCGGAACTCAGCGGCCTCGCACTGCTGCAGCTGCTCAAGACCGGCGATCGGGACCGGCCGGTTATCTTGATCACGGCGTACGGCAGTATCGACGAAGCGGTCGAGGCGATGAAGCTCGGCGCCCACGATTTCCTGACCAAGCCCCTCGACTACGCCAAGCTGCGAGCGGCCCTGGCCGCCCTCACCGAGGAGCTCGAGCGCAGGGGTCGGGTCCGGCGCTTGGAGTCTGCGCTCGACAAGGGAGCGGAGTTCTCCGGCCTCGTGGGCCGCAGTCAGCGGATGCGCCAGGTGTTCAAGCTCCTCGATGCGGTGGCGGCGAGCGACGCGTCGGTGATCGTGACGGGCGAGAGCGGCACCGGCAAGGAGCTCGTGGCACGCGCCGTGCACGACAGGAGCAAGCGCGCGAACGGGCCGTTCGTGGCCGTGAACGTGGCCGCGATCCCCGAGGGTCTCGCCGAGAGCGAGCTGTTCGGTCACGAGAAGGGCGCGTTTTCCGGGGCGGTTTCCGCGCGTTCCGGTTGCTTCGAGCTCGCGGACACGGGGACGCTTTTCCTCGACGAGGTGACCGAGATGCCCGCCACGCTCCAGACCAAGCTTCTGCGCGTCCTCGAGGGAGGCCGTCTGCGCCGAGTGGGCGGCACGCGCGAGGTGAGCTTCGACGTGCGCGTGATCGCGGCTACCAACCGCGACCCGCTACCGGCCGTTGAACAGGGGATACTCCGCCGCGACCTGTATTACCGCCTCAACGTCTTCACGCTCGTGCTCCCGCCGCTGCGGGACCGTGAAGGGGATTTGCTCCTGCTCGCGCAGCACTTCGTCCGCCACTGCAACACGAAGCACGGCACCCGGGTGGAGGGGCTCGGGCGCGAGGCGGAGCGCACGGTCGGGAGCTACGGCTGGCCGGGCAACGTGCGCGAGCTCCGCAACGTGATCGAGCGCGCCGTCATCCTGGCGAGGAGCGGGTGGATCGAGCTGCACCACCTCCCGCCGTTCCTGCAGAAGGACACCGGGGAGGCCGGGAACGTGATCGTGATCCCGGCAGGCGCGAGCGCGGCCGAGGCCGAGCGTCTGGTGATCCTCGAGACACTCAAGCGCGTCGGGAACAACAAAGCACGTGCAGCGCGCGAACTCGGCATGGACGTCAAGACGATCCGCAACAAGCTCAAGGAATACGGGCCGGGAGCGGGTGACGAATGAGGGTTGCCACCAAGGTCGCCACCGGGTCGGGGCTTCTCGCCGCGCTGCTCATCGGTGTCCTCACGTACTTTGTGGTGCTCGTCAGACAGCTCGTCACCGCCAACCAGCAGCTCACGGCGGTCCACTTCCGGGCCAGCACCCTCGGTCTCGATCTCCTGCACCAACTCGACCAACTCGAGATCAACGCGCGCAAGTTCTTCGTCACCCGGGACGAGGCTTACGCCGCCCGGGTGAGCGAGGCACGCGACGCGTTCGAAAAGGGGCTGGCGGAGCTCCGGGCGCTCGACGCTCGCGCCGGCGGCTCGTTGGGAGCCGCCCGCCTCTCGTCGCTCTGGCGAGGGTTCTCCCTCGCGGACGTGACCGCGCCCTCGATGGCGGGCCGGCTCGCGGACATCCCCGACGCCCAAGTGCTCCAGGTGCTCGCCGACCCGATCGAGAGGTTGCACCGCGAAACCTGGGCGGTGCTCGACCTCACGCGTGACGGCATCGCCGCGCAGGTCGCCCGTTCGGCCGAAGCGGGGCGCGGAGCGGAGCGCGTGTCCCTCACGGTCGCCGGTCTCGCCCTGATCCTCGCGGTGTTGATCGTGATCCTGACGATCCGCTCCATCAACGACCCGCTCAAACGGCTCACCGAGGCCACCCGCGCGGTGGCGGCCGGCACGTTCTCGTACCAGATCGAGGGCCGATCGGGCGATGAGTTCGCCGATCTCGCCCGCGACTTCAACACGATGGTTCGGCGCCTCGGCGAACTCGACGAGATGAAGCGCGGGTTCGTCTCGCGCGTTTCGCACGAGCTCAAGACGCCGCTCGTCGCCATGCAGGAGACCAACCGTCTCCTGCTCGACGGGCTCCCCGGCCCGCTCACCGACAGGCAGCGCCGGTTGCTCGAGCTCCACCTTCAAGGGAGCAGGCGGCTCTCTGCCATGATCGCCAACCTCCTCGACCTCGCGCGGCTGGAGGCGGGTGTCATGAAGTACGACATCCGTGTTCACGACCTCGCAGCGCTCGCGCGCGCGGCAGCGGGCGAACTCGAGGTGTGGGCACACGACAACGGCGTGCGCTTCGAGCTCGACCTCCCAGAGAGCCCCCTGACGGTCGAGTGCGACGCGGACCGAATCGTGCAGGTTCTCGTCAACCTCCTCGACAACGCAGTCAAGTTCTCACCGCACGGCCGAGCGGTCCTGCTGACCGCACGGCAGCTGCCGGCGCCTCCCGCCGACGCCCCCCCCGACATCGCGGCGACCCTCGCCACAACGCGCAACGCGACGTGGACCGAGGTGCGGGTGGCGGACCACGGCCCTGGAATTCCCGAAAGCGAGAAACGGCGGGTGTTCGAGAAGTTCCACCAGGCGCACGTGGGGTCGACCCGTGCTGGCGGAGGGGTCGGCCTCGGTCTCGCCATCTGCCGCGAGATCGCCCGTGCCCACGGAGGCAGCGTCTGGGTCGCCGACAACCACCCGTCGGGCAGCGTGTTCGTGGTTCTGCTCCCGATAAGCCAGCCGCCCGGCAGGCCCGACGGCCGAGGCCGGACGATCGGCCAGGAGACCACTGCATGACCTCGGGTCGCCGTGTCCTTCCCCTCATCGCGCTGGCCATCGCCGGTTGCGCAACGGTCCCGTCGGTCGCTGACCGGGCGTTTGCGTCCGGTGACTACGCCGCGGCCGCGGCCGCGTACGAGGAGGCACTCCGCACGAACCCGCGCGCCCGGCGCGACGCGACACTCTGCCTGCGGCTCGGGATCGCCTACGCCCGCCCGGGAACGCCGGCGCACGACCCCGAGAGGGCAATCTCCGTGCTGAAGGACGTTGCGGCACGCTTCCCGAAGGGCATCGAAGCAGCTCAGGCGTCTCTGCTCGTGCCCGGGCTCGAGTACGAGAAGGTCCTGACGGCGGAGTTGGCGGCCGGCCAGGCACGGATCAAGAGCCTCGAGGTAGGGCTGGCCGCAGCCCGGGACCAGGGCCGCGGGCTCGAGGCCGCGGCGAAAGCGACGAGCGAACAGGTCCAACGTCTGCGAGCCTCGCTCGCGGACAAGGAGGTCCAGCTGCGTCGCGTCCGCGAGGAACTCGAGCAACTCAAACGGATCGACCTCCAGCGCGCACCGTAGCCACCGGGGCGAAGGCCAGAGGCAGCATCGCAGACTCAGACGCGCACGTTCACCACGTCGATCCGGGCGGGGTCGCCGACTCCGAGCCCCTTCCCGATTGCCGTCTCGATGTGCCGGCTCTGGCGAGTCGTATCGCGCAACCCCTTCTCGGCCCGCTTGGCCATGATGACCTTGCGGCAGACCACATCGAGTGCCACGGGATCGGTGGCAACGTAGACGGCGTTCTCCCGCCAGAGGCGTGAGCGGTCGGCGGGGCGGGGTCCGTCGTCGAAGCACGCCTCGGTGGCATCCATCACGATGAGCGGTATGCGAGTTGTGGCGGCGTAGTGTTCGTACGCTTCGGCGATGAACGGATCGCAGTGGTTGTCGTGGGCACTGCGGTAGTGCTCGTAGCAGCCGAACGCGATGTTCTTGAGGGCGAGCGTCACTCCGGAGACGCCGTGATCCTTGAGGACCGGAAGGCTCACGGTCACATCTGTGCGGTCCACGGCCATGGTGTCGATCAGGGCGTTGCCTTCGGTTCCCCTGAGCATGATCGTTTGGTGATAGCGGCCTCCGGCCTCGATGCTCTCACCGTGCTTGCCCCTCCCGAATTTGTAGCGCGTCGGCGCAAAGTGGTCCCTCCAGCGGTCCCAGACGACGACGTTCTCCGGCTTCACGCCCGCGCCGATCACGCCGGCCGCGACGGCATCGGTGACCTCGGGCGCGGTGTAGACGAGGGGGCGCCCGAGCAAGTTGATCTTCAGGCCGACGCGCATTTCAGGCGTCACAAAGCGACGCCACGCTGCTTCAGGCGTGGAGGCGCCGGCGAGCGCCATCACGCCGCGGTCGACCATCGTCCTGACGACGTCCGGATCGCGACTATCCCCGTTCCAGAGTTTGGCCGCTTCGACCCGCACGACACGGGGCTTTCCGTTCCCGGCGAACGCAAACCTCTTGCCGACCGCCGCCACTGCCACCCCGCCCGCAATCCGCGTCAGCATGCTCCGTCTCGTGATGCCGATGCCCGTTCCGCTCATGGCCCGCTCCCTCTCATCCGGTGTCCGACCCACCGTCCGCACCCATGCGTCCGGCACGGAGTCTAATATGGCGGACGACGTTCACGGTTCGACCACGCCGGTCATCGCAACGGGGAGATGGGACACCGAACGGTCTGTGCCTACGTTGACCTCGTCCGCCGAAGACGAGGCGGCGTTGCCGACGAATCCACCATCGGCAGCTCCGTGCGATGGATGCCGTCGCGGGCGGCGAGCGCGCCCGCCACGGCCGCCGCGGTCGGCACGAGGCCAATCTCGCCTACGCCCTTGGCCCCGTACCCTCCTACCAGGTCCGGGACCTCGATCAGGATCACATCGACCTCCGGCATTTCGGCGGCTCTCAGAATCCCGAGATCACGCAGGTGGGTCGAGTCCGGCCGGCCTTCGGTGCACGGCAGTTCTTCCGAGAGGGCGTAACCGAGCCCCATGTGGACCGCACCCTCGATCTGCTGCACGCACGCCAGTGGGTTGATGGCGCGGCCGACGTCGTGTGCCGCCACGACGCGCTCAATCCGGCCTATCTCGTCCAGCATCACAACCTGGGTGGCGTAGCCGAACGTCATGTGGGTAACCGGATCGTCCACCTCGGTACCGGGCGCGACGGTGATGTCGCAAACGTACTCGCCAGGATACTCGCAACCAGCGAGCACCTCGAGCGGCGCGGCCGCGAGCGCCTCGGCGAGCGTGCGGGCGGCGCGCTGGGCCGCCATCGTCGCGAGGGCCGTGGCCCGCGACGCAGTGGTCATCCCGCACAACACGGCCAGCTCGCTCCGCGTTTCGACGGTCATCGCCTCGACCGCGATCCCGGTCTCCTCGTGAACCACCTGGCGGAGGATCGTGAAAAGCCCCTGCCCCATCTCGGTGTACCCCGTGAGCACCTCGAGGCGCCCCTTCGGCAGCACGCGGAGCAGCACCCTGCCGATGTCGGCCAGACCGTTGCCGATTCCGGTGTTCTTGATCCCGCACGCGATGCCGGCGCGAGCGGCGTTTGCTTTGTAAATCGGCCGCACCGCCTCGAGAGTCTCCAGGATGCCGCACGAGGAGGTCATGATCTGGCCGGTCGCGAAGTGGTCGCCCGGACGCAACACGTTGCGCTCGCGGATGTCGTAGCCGTCGATGCCGACCTCTCCGGCCAGAACGTTCAGGCAGGTCTCGATCGCGAACGCCGTCTGCGGCACTCCGAATCCGCGCATCGCACCCGACGGCGGGTTGTTGGTGTAGACGGTCCTGGCCTCCACGTCCACGTTGGGGACTCGGTACGGCCCGCACGAGTGTCCGGCCGCGCGCTCCAGGACCTTCGTCCCAACCGACGCGTAGGCGCCGGTGTCGCCAACGATGCGGGCGCGGACCGCTGTCAGCCGCCCGTCGGCGTCGCAGCCGACCGCGTACTCCATCGTGAGTGGGTGCCGCTTCGGGTGCAGAAGCACCGACTGGTCGCGAGTGAGCACGGTCCGCACCGGCCTACCCAACAGCCGGGCGGCGAGGGCGGTCTGGGCCTGGATCGAGAGATCCTCCTTGCCGCCGAACGCGCCACCGTTCGACACGAGCTCGACCTCGACCGCGGCGGGCGGGATTCCGATCACGGACGCGATCTGGGTCTGATCGTCGTGGACGCCCTGGCCCTGCGAGTAGACCTTCACGCCCGCGCCCGTGGGCATCGCGAGACACGCTTCGGGCTCGAGGAACGCGTGCTCGACGCGCTGCGTGGTGAAGGTCCTCCGCACGGTGTAGGCGGAAGCGGCGAGCGCCACGTCCGCGTCACCGTGTGCGAATGCCGTGACCTCAAGCAGGTTGCCGCCCTCGTGGATCGCCGGAGCGCCGCTTGCCAGCGCCTCCTCGGGAGAGGTCACGGGCTCGAGGACCTCGTAATCGACGCCCACCGCCGTCGCCGCCTGACGGGCGTGAAACTGCGTGTCCGCCACCACCAGCGCGAGCACGTCGCCGACGCAGCGCGTCGTCTCTCCAACCGCAATGAAGACCGGCCAGTCCTTGAAGATGAGCCCCACGTTTCGGTCGCCAGGCACATCGGCGGCCCCGACGATTCGTTCCACCCCAGCCATAGCCAGAGCGGCGGTCGTATCGACAGACCGAACCAGCGCACGGGCGTGGCCAGCCAGGACGCATGCGCCGTGCAGCATCCCCGGCACGCACATGTCGGCGACGTACGGCTTGCGACCGACCGCCTGCTCGACCCCGCGGTAGCGCGGCTCGCTTCCTCCGACGCCATGGGTGCCGCTACCGGCGGAACGTCGCGTCAACCCGTGGCGCTCGCCGAAAAAGTCGTGCCGGCGCGGCTCGGTACCCAGGAAGACGCCCCCGGCGGTCCACGCTTCGCCCGCTGTGCGGATCGCGTCGAAGATCCGCTGGTACCCGGTGCAGCGGCAGACGTGCCCCGCGAGCGCGTGCACGACCGCGCCCCGGTCGCCGGCCTTGTCCCGTTCCAGCAGGGAGAACGCGCGCACCAGGATCCCGGGCGTGCAGTAGCCGCATTGGACCGCGCCCTCCTGGACGAACGCGCGGGCGAGAACCTCCCGCTGCGCCTCCGGGATCCCTTCGAGAGTCACGACAAAACGGCCGGCGACTTCGGGTGGCTTCTTGAGGCACGCCAGCGCGGGGCGATCGTCGACCAGCACCGTGCAGCATCCGCAGATACCCTCCGGGGCGCAGCCGTCCTTGGGCGAGGTGACGCCGCACTCCTCCCGCAGCACTTCGAGGAGGTTCATCCCGTTCTCGAACCGTACGGTCGTCTCCTGACCGTTGAGGGTGAAGGTGACGGTCGGCATCGGTTCTCGTTTCCCGGGCGCGGTCGGCGGATCGCCGGACCCCGGCCCGGCCTCATTCTAGCGGGCAGGGCCCCGCTCGGCGACTCTCTCGGATCCGTCGCTGACCTTGCAAGCTCCGGGCGAGGCCACGTCTGGGGCCGTTCCGACCCGAGGTCGGCCGGCGGCGGGGCGAGGAATTCGCCTCGCGGCGGGCACGTTTTCCGAACCACGAAATCGAGGACCAGGAGGGCTCCGATGCAGGTGAATCGTTCGTGTGTCCTCGCCGTGGCTCTTTGGGCTGCCGCGGCTTCAATCGCATCCGCCCGGGCCGCGACCGCGGGCGGGGCGCCTGGCGTTTCATCGCGCACAACCACAGACGGCGAAGGGGCGCGTACCGGCGACCCGACGGCGTCGCCAGGACCTGACGGCACGGCGGCACTCTTCCTCCTGCAGACCGGCGAGGAGTCGGAGATTCTCGGAGACGAGCTCGCGCAAGCCTCGAACTCCGACCCGGTTCGTTGCGTGGTCGAGTTGCGCGAGACCTCCGGCGCCGTTGTCGTCGCCCGCCTCACACCGCAGGTGCCCTCCTGGTTGCCCGCAAACCCGGGCCGGTTGTTCGTGCTCCGTGCGGGCGAGCGACGCCTGGTCAGGCTCGGGGTGGAGTTCGAAGCCGGAGACCTCGCCGGCAACGACCTCCTAGTCGAGGCACTGGGCGGCGCTGGCCGCGTGGCCGTGAGCATGCTGTGCGGAGGCGAGCCGGAGGTGGCGGCCGGACGCGAGACTGCCACCGGCACGCCGGCAGAGTCGGCCGCAGCCGGCGTTCGGAGGGTCCGGCGCAGACTCCAGGTGCAGCAGTATTCAACCCAGGACCTCATCGACCAAGCCGTTGCCGCGGGAACGCTCGATCCCGAGACCGGTCTCGTGTACAAAGCGTTTGCGCTGTTCGGCGACGCCCGCCTGCCCGCACCATATCGCGGCAACGACGGCGTCAAGGGCGACTCGCTGGAGCTCGACGAGATCCGCGCCGCGGCACCGACGATGTCGCCTGCCAACCAGGCGCTCGTGCAGCCGTTCCTCGTCCCCCCGGCGTATCAGGGGAGCTGGGCGACGCAGCCCGCATCCGCCGGCGTGAGGGTTCTGGATGCTCCGCCGCCCTGCTCGCTGCTCGGGCCCGACTGGAGTTGGCTCGAGAGCCCCCGCGGTTTCGTTCGGGTGTGGTTCCGCTCGGACCTTCCCGGCGACGCGGCCATGGCGCAGACGGTCATCGACGCGGTCGAGGGCACCATCTGGTCGAAGTTCATCGGCCTGATGGTGGGGCACGCGCCCCTGGCCGACGACATGGAGTCGTGCAACGGCGGCAGCGGAACGCTCGACATGTACTTGACGGAATTGCCGCCCAAATACGCCGGGATGACGTGCGCCTACCGGCCGGGGGGCGCGCCGACGCCCGCGTACATCCTGCTCCAGCGCGATGCGGATCTGGCCACCGTGGCCCACGAGCTCTTCCACGCGTTCCAGGACTCGTACCAGCGGCTCGCGAACCTGACCGACCAGCGCTACCAGTGGTGGAGCGAGGCGAGCGCCGAGTGGTCGGAGGACTTCGTCTACCACGCCGTTTCGGGGGTCGATCAGAGACACGCCGACGCGCACGCGTTCCTCAACGAGCCGGAACAGCCACTCGACCTCGTCAACACGACGACGAATCGTCACTACGGCGCGTACCTCGTGCCGTTTTACGTCTACAACAAGACCGGCAGCGCGGCCTTCGTCGCGCAGTCGTGGGCGAACTGCGCCAGCAAGCCCGCCCTCGAGGCGCTCGACGCGGCGCTCCCCGGCGGGTTCGCGGCGATCTGGCCCGAGGTCGCCCTCCACGACTGGAACAACAAGCCGGTTGACCAGTACTTCAAGTGGGATCAGCTGGTGTTCCAGGCCCGGCCGAGCGGTGGTGCGGTCGTGAGCGTCGACACCGGGGGCTCGCTGGACGCCGAGCTCCAGCTCAAGGTGGACCTTCCCCGGCTCTCGGCGACGTACAAGAGCTTCACATTCCCGGATCCAACGGTGCGCAGCATCGCGTTCTGGAACGGGGCCTCGTACGACCTGGAGAAACTGAGCGTGCCGGTCGTCGGCCCGTTCTGGAACCCGAAGACGGCGAGCGACAGCGCGCGCAAAGGGGTCAAGGTCCAGGCGCTCGTCAAGATCACCGGGTCCGACTGGACGATCGAGGACTGGACCGACAGGCCGTACGTGGAGTACTGCCGAGACCTGACTGCCGAACGGCTCGAGTACCTCGTGCTGATCATCTCCAATTCGGAGTACTCGGATCGCAACCGACGCGTGACGCCCCCCGGCCTCGCTCCGGTGTTCTGGGCGTCGAGAATGGGGTGCTGGAAGTGGAAGGGCACCGCGACGTACACACTGTCGGGCCCGACCGGAACCCAAACCGACACCGCGGACGTGACGTGGACGCGCCTGCCAGCCCAACCCGACCCGCCTCGGGTGACGTACCAGGGGACGGGAAGCGTGACCGTCGCGATGAGCGGCGGGTGTTCGGGCGGCGGAACCGTCCCGATCGCGAACCCGGTCACCTCCCTCGACACCTACAACTTCACGCCGGCCGACAGCGCCTCCCGCGGTTCGTACAAAGGCCAGGGGATCGAGATCTCGATGGTCGGCATCACGTGCCAGGGCAATCCCGGGGCGACGGTCGTCGGGCCCTGGTTCCAGATCCTGCCGCCGCAGCCACCGCAGTTTCCGTTCTACATCGTGAGCAACGACGGGGCGACGATGACCGCGACGTACATCCTGGCCGGCCTCACCTGGCACTGGGACCTGCACGCCCAGAGCCAGTAGAGCCGTCGTCGACGTTAGACCGCGGCGGCGCGGACTGCGTGGAGCGTCAGCGCGCCGTCCGAGACCCCGAGGCGCACCGTGTCCCCGTCCGCGACCTCGCCGGCGAGAACCATGCGGGCGAGCGGGTCCTGGACTAGCCGCTGGATCGCGCGCTTCAGTGGCCGCGCCCCGAAGTCCGGGTCGTACCCCTCGTGCGCGAGATGGTCGAGCGCGGCATCGTCTGCCACGACCGTGATGCGTCTTTCGGCGAGGAGCCGATTGAGCCGCTCCAGCTGGATCTTCACAATCGAGCGCAGGTGTGCTTCGTCCAGACGGTGGAACACGAGCACCTCGTCCACGCGGTTGAGGAACTCCGGCCGGAAGTGCGCCTTCAGCTCGCGCTGCACGAGGTCGAGCATGCGCGCGCGGTCGGCCTCCGTGAACTCCTGGATCACGCTCGAGGCAATGTTCGAAGTCATGATCACCACGCAGTTGCGGAAGTCCACCGTGCGGCCCTTGCCGTCCGTGAGGCGGCCGTCGTCGAGGATCTGCAGGAGCACGTTGAAAACGTCGGGATGCGCCTTCTCCACCTCGTCGAGGAGCACGACCGCGTACGGCCTGCGCCGCACCGCCTCCGTGAGCTGGCCGCCCTCCTCGTAGCCGACGTACCCCGGAGGGGCGCCGATCATGCGCGCGACTGCGTGCTTCTCCATGTACTCGGACATGTCGAGCCGGATCATCGCCCGCTCGTCGTCGAACAGGAACTCGGCGAGCGCCCGCGCGAGCTCGGTCTTTCCGACACCGGTCGGTCCCAGGAAGAGGAACGACCCGACGGGCCGGTTCGGGTCCTTCATCCCGCTGCGGGCGCGCCGCACCGCCGTGGCGACTGCCGTGACCGCCTCGTCCTGACCCACCACGCGAGCCTTGAGCCGATCCTCCATCTGCAGGAGCTTCGCCTTCTCACCCTCCAGCAGCTTGCTCACGGGGATCCCGGTCCAGCGCGCTACCGCTTCGGCGATGGCCTCCTCGGTCACCTCCTCGGCGAGCAGCGAGCCTTGCGCAGCCTGATGGGCCTTGAGTGCGTCCGTCCCAGCTTCGAGCTCCTTGTTGAGTTTGACGAGTTCACCGTAGCGGAGCTGGGCGGCGCGCTCGAGATCGCCGTCGCGCTGGGCGCGCTCGGCGCCCTCCTTGGCCGCCTCGACCTGCTCCTTTGCCGCGCGGATGCGTGCGATGAGGTCCTTCTCGCGCTGCCAGGACGCCTTCATCCCGGCGATGCGCTCCTTGAGCTCGGCCAGCTCCCACTCGATTTCCTCCAGGCGCTCCCTCGAGGCCTCGTCCTTCTCCTTGGCAAGGGCGCGCTTCTCGATCTCCAGGCGGAGGGCCGTGCGATCCAGCTCGTCGATCTCCGTCGGGAGCGAGTCGATCTCGATGCGCAGCCGCGAGGCCGCTTCGTCCATGAGGTCGATCGCCTTGTCGGGGAGGAAGCGGTCGGTGATGTAGCGGCTCGATAACGTCGCGGCCGCCACGAGCGCACCGTCGGTGATGCGTACCCCGTGGTGCACCTCGTACTTCTCCTTCAAGCCGCGGAGAATCGCGACGGTCTCTTCAACCGACGGCTCGCCCACGAGCACGGGTTGGAAGCGACGCTCGAGGGCGGCGTCCTTCTCGATGTGCTTCCGGTACTCGGTCAGCGTCGTGGCGCCGATGCAGCGCAGCTCACCGCGGGCGAGGGCCGGCTTGAGGAGGTTCGCTGCGTCCATGGCGCCCTCGGCGGCGCCGGCGCCGACCAACGTGTGGATCTCGTCGATGAACAGCACGACCTCGCCGTCGGAGTCCACGACCTCCTTGATCACGGCCTTGAGGCGGTCCTCGAACTCGCCGCGGTACTTGGTACCGGCGATGAGGGCGCCGAGGTCGAGGGCGACGATGCGGCGGCGTTTCAGCAACTCGGGGACATCGCCCCCGGCGATGCGTTGCGCCAGCCCCTCCGCGACCGCCGTTTTGCCGACGCCCGGCTCGCCGATCAGAACTGGGTTGTTCTTGGTCCTGCGGGTCAGGACCTGCATCACGCGCCGGATCTCGTCGTCGCGCCCGATGACCGGATCGAGCTTGCCGGCGCGGGCCAGTTCGGTGAGATCGCGCGCGTACTTCTTGAGGGCCTCGAACTTCTCCTCGGGGTTGACGTCCGTCACTCGGTGGGATCCTCGAAGCTCCTGAATGGCTCGCAGCAATGCGTCCGGACCGACCCCGTGTCGCGTGAGGATCTCTGCCGCGCTCCCCGGCACGCCCGCGACGGCGAGCAGCAGGTGTTCGACCGACACGTACTCGTCCTGAAACTGGGGCGCGAGCTTGCCCGCGGCTTCGATGACTCTTCGCAGGTCACGAGACGGCTGTGCCTCCGCCGCGCCCCGTGCCGATGGCAGCCTGTCCATCACCGTGCTGAGGTCGTCGCGAACGCGGGCAACGGGAGCGCCGACCTTCTCGAGCAGCTTCGGCGCGAGCCCGTCGGCCTGCAAGAGAAGGGCCTCCAGCAGGTGGATGGGGGTCGCCTCGGGGTTGCCCCGCCCGGTCGCCAGCTTGAGCGCTGCCTGGAGCGCTTCCCCGGCCTTGACGGTGAAGTTGTTGTCGGACGCCATGTTCCCACCTCGTGTCCGGGAACGTCTTCTCGCGGACACGAACAAGATAGAATCTTAGCCTGTTATTGTCAAGGATAATGTCCCAATATCTTAGTCTTTCGATATAAACCCTAAAGGCCCACCCGTCGAACGCCGAAACCGGTTACTCGCCGAGTCGTCGATCTCGTTTTGCGTCCCGGTGAGGGCCTGCCTTGCACCACGTGTAGAATGCGCCGAACTGCCACCCAACAAGCGCCGGTCACGGCGATGTGTGGCGACCAAACGGAGGACGGACGCAATGAGCGAAAAGCCCTTCTCTCCCTACGTGCCCGCCGATTCGAACCAGACGGAGTTCACCCTGCGGGCGCTCGTCATCGGCCTCTTCATGTGCGTCATCCTGGGTGCGGCCAACGCCTACCTGGGCCTTCGGGCCGGGATGACCATCGCGGCGACCTACCCCGCGGCGGTCATCGGTATGGCCGTGCTCCGGCTCATGAAGGGGTCGCTGCTCGAAGAGAACTTCGCCCGGACGGTCGGTTCCATCGGCGAATCGGTGGCGGCGGGGGCGATCTTCACGATCCCGGCCTTCGTGATCCTCAACCTGTGGACGTTCAACACGTTCAAGGACTACCTCACGGCCACGGCGTTGATGATCCTGGGCGGCATTCTTGGGATCATGTTCGTGACCATCCTCCGGCGCGTGATGGTCGAGGACCGGACCCTTCCGTTCCCCGAATCCGTTGCCGCGTCCGAGATCCACA
This sequence comes from Terriglobia bacterium, assembly GCA_020073245.1. GTDB lineage: Bacteria > Acidobacteriota > Thermoanaerobaculia > Thermoanaerobaculales > Thermoanaerobaculaceae > RBG-13-68-16. The sequence continues at coordinate 535,964 of JAIQFQ010000001.1, forward strand.
AGGCCGGTCAACGCGGCTCCGAGGCTGCGATGCAGCTTTTCAAGGCGATGGGGGTAGGCGCGTTCATCCGACTCCTCGACGCGTACGGCATCTTCTCCTCGTCGAACACCTTCAGCGTGGCCGTCGGGAAGCTCAAGGAGAGCCTCGTGCGCCTGGGCCTCTCCAGGGACGCCAGGACCATCGCCGCGGGCGGCGTCTCCAACTTCTCTGCACCCGCCGTGAGCCCCGCCTACATCGGCGTGGGCTACATCATCGGGCCCGAGCTCGGCGCTCTCAACTTTGCGGGCGGCCTCCTCGCGTGGGGGCTGTTCGTGCCGCTGCTGGTGTTCTTCCAAGGTCCCTCCCTGATCGATCAGTACACCTTGGCCGCGAGCGGCAACCAGGCCGCGGCGTGGGGTGCCATGGTCAACGACCTCTGGCGCTTCGTGGTGCGGCCGATCGCGGTCGGCGGCATGCTGGTGGGCGCCTGCTACACCCTGTACAAGATGCGCAAGAACCTCATCGCCGCGCTGCAGCGTGCCGTGAGCGACCTGAAGAAGTCGACCGCAGCGCACGAGGCCACGAGCCGGCTCGACCGCGACATTGACTTCAAGATGGTCGTGCTTGGCCTCCTGTTCGTCCTCGCGATGATGGTCGCGCTGTACTCGTTCTTCACGCATGCGTTCGTACCGGCCGTCGTGGCCGCGCTCGTCATGCTCGTCACCGGGTTCTTCTTTGCGGCGGTGTCGGGGAACCTCGTGGGGATGATCGGATCCTCCAACAACCCGCTCTCGGGTCTGACCCTGGCCACCACGATCGTTGCGGCCCTCACGATGGTGATCGTCGGCGCCAAGGGCACCGCGGGGATCGCCGCCACGCTTGGTGTCGCGGCGGTCGGTTGCGTGTCGGCGGCCGTTGCGGGCGAGATGCTGCAGGACCTCAAGGTCGGGCACATCCTCGGCGGTACTCCGTGGAAGATGCAGGCCGGAGACCTCATCGGCGTGCTCTTCGCCGGCGCGGTGATGTTCTTTCCCCTCTACGTCCTGCACTTCGCGGACTTGAAGCAGTTCCCGGCCAATGGCGGATTCGGCAGCCCGCGCTTGCCCGCGCCGCAGGCCGGTCTCATGGCGGCGCTCTCCCAGGGGATCGTCGGCGGCGAGATGGCGTGGCCGCTCGTCATGGTCGGCATCGCGTTGGGGATCTCGCTCATCCTGATCAAGGTCAAGAGCCCGATGCTGTTCTCCGTCGGGATGTACCTGCCGCTAGAGACAACCTTCGCCATTTTCGTCGGTGGCGTGATCCGGGGCATCGTCGACCGCATCCGTGACAAGCGCGGTTACAACGCTGCGCAGAAGGCGCGCGTGGAGAACGCCGGCGTCTTGACGGCCTCGGGCCTGATCGCCGGCGAGGCTCTGATGGGCCTGGTCGTGGCGGCCGTTGTCTTCTTCCGCAAGGACGGTTTCCCGTCGATCGTGTGGGCGTACACCGGCCCGATGGCGATACCGATCGCGCTCGTCCTGGTCGGGTACCTCATCTTCACCCCTCTCGGCAAAGCCGGGGCCCCCGACGAACCGGCGCCTCCGACCGCGGTGATGTAGGCGGCAGACGCAAGATGGCGTTCTGACGCGGCGGGCCGCAGGCGTTCTCCTCGCGGCCGCCGTCGCTCAGAACTCGAGGCAATGGAAGCTCTGACTATCGTCCAGATGCTCGAGAAGACCGGTTTCGCGACCGGTTCGGTGGTGCAGATGTTCGACGCCGCCAAGGGCCTGGCGGCGCGGGGGCACACGGTCCTCGCCGTGACTCGGCCGAGCGGTGAGATGGCCGTGCGTTGCCTCGCGGCAGGCGTCGAGCACGTGCCGCTCGCGCTCCGCCACGAGTTCGACGTCGTCTCCATGCTCCGCTTCGCCCGTCTTGCCCGCGAGCGCAAGGTCGACGTCGTGCACGTCCACAAAGGCATCTCGCACGCGGTCGCTCTGGGAGCGACGTTCCTGGGTGGGCGGTACGGCCTCATCGTCAACCGCGGCGTCTCGTTTCCGATCGATCTCTGGTCCTCGTTCAAGTACCGCTCCCGCCGCGTCAGCCGAATCGTGACCGTCGCCGAGAGCATCCGACAGACAGTGATCTCGAGCGGCGGGATCCCGCCCCAGAAGGTCGGCGTGGTGTACGCCGGCGTGGACCTCGAGCGCTTCGATCCTCAGCGGGCCAACGCTGCTGCAGTCCGCACCGAGCTCGGGATTCTCGCCGAGGCGCGCGTGATCGGCCACGTCGGGATGCGGGACTGGAAGGGGTGGAAGGAGCTCCTCCGGGCGTTTCCGGCGGTCCGGGCCGATCACCCAGCGGCACATCTGCTCCTGGTGGCGTGTACATCGCACGCGCAGCGCGACGGTGTCGCAGAGCTGGCTCGCGATCTGGGCGTCGAAGGCGCGGTCACGGCGACCATGGAGCGATTGGACATGCCCGATGTGCTCGCTGCGTGCGACGTCGTGGTGGATCCCTCCTGGGCTGGCACGGGAATCACCGGGACTATCCGGGAGGCGATGGCTCTCGGAAAACCCGTCGTCGCCACCACCGTGGCTGGTAACCCGGAACTCGTCGAAGACGGCGTATCCGGGATCCTCGTTCCGCCGCGTGACGTGCCGATGCTGGCTGCCGCGATCTCCCGCCTCTTGCGGGACGTCGAGTTTGCCCGGCGGACCGCGACCGCAGGCCAGGAAAGGGTGCGTCAGCACTTCTCAACGGAGGCACGGGTTTCTCGCCTTGAGGCTCTCTACCTGCGCGCCGCTCACGAGACGCGCACTCGGAAAACCTGAGCGCAATCACGCACCACGGACCACGGGCCACACTCACCCACCCACGCAGGTCGTCCAACCATCGCGCCGACGCGGTCGGCGCTCGCGTCCTATCCCCCCACGCAGGTGATCCAGAGCTCACGCCGCCTCGGTCCATCCAGTTCTAACAGATAGACAGCCTGCCAGCGGCCGAGTGCCATCTCGCCCTCCGTGATCGGGATCGCCACCGAGTGACCCACCAGAGAGGAGAGGAAGTGAGCGTCGGAGTTCCCCTCACTGTGGCGCCAGGCGACGTGAGGGAGCATGGCGGCCAACGCAGCCAGGATGTCTTCGCCGACAGCCGGGTCGGCGTTCTCGTTCAGGAGGACCGCCGCGGTCGTGTGGGGTACGGCCACCTGGCACAGCCCTTCCTCGATTCCCGAGGCGGCCACGGCCTCCTGCACGAAGCTGGTCACGTCCACGAGTTGACGGCGCCGCTGCGAGGCAACCTCGATCACGTCCATGGGAATGCCTTCCCCTCCGGCCAGTACAGGATGCGATACCCCTCGGCCAGGAGCACCACACGGTGCACGTAGTCCCACGTCTCGGGGATCTCGAGCGCCTCGACGAACGCGGGACCATCGTCTCGGCCGGCGGCCTCCCACACGTCCCGCACCCGCTTCTCCCCTGCGTCGTAGCTCGCGAGGGCCGCGGTCCAGGATCCGGAGAAGCTCTGACCCCAGCGAGCAAGGAGCGCTGCACCCAGGGTGAGATTCCTGCCCGGGTCGAACAGGTCACCACTCGCGCCCAACCCCGGCACCTCCCGTGCCGCCTCGGCCGCGACGCCAGGAAGCACCTGCGCCAGCCCCACGGCACCTGCCGTGGAACGTGCCCGCGGGTTCCATGCAGACTCCTGCCGAACCAACCCGGCGAGGACCCAGGGGGGGACCCCGGCGCGGTGTGCTGCGGACTCGACTTCGCTCCTCAACGGCAATGGCAAATACCGCTCCAGGAGTTCGCGCGGGAGCCCCTGCCACGGTCCCGAAAGCAACCTCGGTTCACCCCTAACCAAGAGCGAGATCGCCTCCAGGGGAGGCATCTCGGCGAGCCGAACCAGGCCCAACCAACCGGGGTTTGGGCCGCCGGACGCATCGAGCTCCGCACGCCACCCCAGCACGACGTCCGCAACGCGCCCAACCGCCATGAGGTCGCCCGCCCACGCTGGCGGGAGTTGCACGGCCGGCCCGCCCTCCGAGACAGCGACGGCGACGCCCCGCCGACCGAGAGCCCGGCTTGCCCACTGGGCCGGGAGGTCGGGAAAGCCGCTCGTTGCGAGCGCCTCGAGGCCTGAGACATCGCCGTGTCGTGCCCGCTCACGGGCGATCCAGAACGCCCCAAGGCGCCGGCCACGAGTGCTGCGAGCGAGCTCCACACCCGATTGAACCGTGGTCCCATCCGCGCGTGTCGCCAGCATGGTGAGCCGCCGGCACACCCACTCGAAGCGTGGCTGGGAGGTGACACCGTCGCCAGCCAGAACGGGCGCAGCCTCGGCGAATCGACCCAGCTCCACCAGGGCCTCCGCCTGAAGCAGTTCCGCCCTCGGTCGGGCCGGATCGCCGGCGGGCAGCAGCTGGCTCGCGCGGACGGCAGAGCGGAGCATCTCCCCGAACGTGCGATGTCGCTCCTTGGGCGCTGTACCCCAGGCGAGCTGGCGCTGCGCCTCCGCGCGCTCTACCCAGCACACGCCGCACCGATCGCCGCCGCGAGCCACCCAGACCAACGCCGCCGACGGGCGGTGCAACCGCAACGAGGCACGGGCAGCGATCACGAACCCCGCGCTGCCGGCGCGCCCCGCGGCCCGTAGCGCGGGGATCGCCTGGCCCGCATCGAACAACGCCTGAGCGTGCACCGCCCATTCAGCCGAAGTGAAGGCATGGGAAAGGTGCTCCAGGCTCTGAGCGGAGGCTAAGCCGGCGAGCTGCTCGGGAAATTCCACGGCCAGGCGGTGCTGAGCCAGGGCAGCGGCCGGGTCAACCCCCCGGGCGACCACCCCGAGCGCCCGGCCCGCGTCATCGCGCCGAAGGGTCGCGAGTCCGGGAAGGAGCTCTATCGCCGCCGCAGTCTCGCCGCGCTGGGACAGGACCTCGGCGCCGTGCAGGCGCAGGTGGACACGATCGTCGTCCGCGAGCCACGGTGCGCGCGACGCTGCCGTCCAAGCCGCCGCGGGAGAGCGTGAAGCCTCGAGGGCCTCCTCGAGCCGATGGGCGGCCAGCCGTCTCCGGCCTCCGTCAGGCCGCGCCACATTGAAACCCGTGAGGCCGGCCACCGGGGCCCGCGCGTCGCACGCAAACAACCCCCACAACAAGGCGGCTCGGCCCCTCTCGCTTTCCCGGCCCCGGATCGCGACCTGCATGAACGCCTTGGCCCGTGTCGCGGGACCACCTTTGATCTGGAACGCCTGAGCGAGCGTGGGACTCGGCGCGGCACGGCACGCACACAGCAACACGAAAGAGAGGGGAAAAACCGCCCCGCGCAAGAGGTGGCTACATGCCCAGCGCTGTGGGATCGCCGTCCGCCAAGATGCGCACCATCTCGTCGTGGAAGTAATTGCTGTCGGCACGCACCTCGGCGGAAACGCGCTGCTCATACATGTCCCGTGAGCGGTCGATGTCATCCTTGAGTCGCCGGTAGATGTCGTGCGCGAGCTTGCCAGCCTGAACGGCCTGTTCGTTGTACAGGCGGATCTCGGAGACCAGGAGGCGAGCGAATCGGCGCGCCTCTTCGTGCTTGCGTTCCTCCTCGGGGGTCCGCAAAGGCACGACCGGTACCACGGGTGCTACCGGCACCCTGAGGTGGACAGTCGCGGCCGCATCTGATGCAGGGGAAGGTGCCTCAGGTGCTGCCTTAGGTTCTTCCGGCACCGTCGGCGGCGGTACTTCGAGGATCTCCGGCACCGGCAGCGGCACGGCGAGTTCGGGCTCCGGCGCCTGTGCCGGCTCGGCGGTCAAGTCCTCAGGCTCGACCAGCGTGGGACTTGGGGTCGGCGGCCGGGTTGCCAGCGTTTCAAGCATGAGACCGACCGTGTAGTTCAGCTGCTGTATCAGCGCGGTATTCAACCCCGAGCTGCCTTCGAGGGCCAACAGAATTCCTACCACCCTGCCGCGCAGCAACATTGGAACGAGGAGAAGCCGGTTGCTGCTGAAGTCGAACCAGCCGGAGAGCACCGGGTCGCCGTTCGGACGGATGAGCACTGGTGAGCCCGCCGAGGCCTTCTCGAGGGCCTTTGATTCTCTCAGGGCAGCCTTCCAGGACCGGGCTGGGTCACCCACCCCAAAACCAGCTCCCGACCATCCTTGAACGTTCCCGTCGCGGAGAACGACTATTGCTCGGGCGCCGCACCAGGGACCGATCTGGCGAAGCAGTTCCTGCAAAACCTCGGATTGAGCTCGACCCGCATCGAGACGGCGAAGAGTCTCGAGGCTGAGCATGGGCATGGGCGGAGGCGGCGCGCTCAGGCTCTGGAGGTGTTCCGCAACAGAACCGATCGGGAAGAGCGCTTCGAGGTCCGGAGGCACCACGACGTCCAGGTCGCTGGCCAGCCTGGCCGCCAGCTCGCGCGTCTGTCGTGCGACGGCCTCCAGTTTGGCGCGTATGAGCGCCGCGGCGCCCTCCCGCATCTGCTCCAGTTCAGCAAGTATCGCTTCCTGCTTCTCCATGGCGCCTCCGAGTTGTCCAGCCCGTCAAGCATTATCGGCGTGGCGTGCAAACTGTGTCAAGGAATCGTCGCGTTGCCTCCATTCGACTGTTTTGATAGCGTCTCCCGCCGGGGAGCGGTTATGAAGGGCAGTCCTTGCCTCCTTGCGGCGATCGTCTCTGCGGCACTGGTTCTCGCCTGTGGTGGGGGCTCCGAAACCGCGGCGCCTCGTTTCGACGTCGGTGCGGAGTACGCCAAGGTGATCGCCGCCCGTTCCAGGCTCACATCCGCCAGCAAGGAGCTCGACCGAGCGCAGGCTGGGCCCTCCGGTGCAGCTCCAGCGGCGGACGTTCGCGCAACCGACCTGACGGAAGCGCGAACCGCCTTCGACGCGGCGTACGCACAAAACCAGAGGGTGCTGGCGAGGTTCCTGAGCATGGCGCTCAACGTAGCGCCGGAACGGCCGGAAACGAAGGAGGCACTCGATTCATTCGCGAGGGACGCCGTCGTCAACGCGCGCTACGTGCTTGACCGCGGTGCCGATCGGACCCAGATACTCGAAGCGCTCGTCCGGGCGGACCGCGCGTATCACGTGCTCGGCCTTGGCGTCCCACACGACCTCGCCGCGACGCTCGAGGAGGCCCGTCGGACACCGTCCGTGCGCCCGACTCGCACTGAGGCTCCCACGGCCACCGAAGTGCCACCTCGAGCGAATCGGGCCTCTCGCCCGCGGCAGCGTCGTGCTGCCCCCCCGAGTCGACCGTAGAGGTGGCGTTGACTGCCATCCCCTCGCTTGTGGTAAGATTTCATTCCTTCTGAATAGCGCGTCCGCGCCCACCTGGTGTGGCGCGGCAAGACAGGCGCAGAGGGGGGGTGAGATCGCGCAATGCCCACAATGGTGCATGTTCGGGACAACGAGTCGTTCGAGCAGGCGCTGCGGCGCTTCAAGCGGAAGTGCGAGAAGGCAGGGATCCTGTCCGAGATCAAGAAGCGCCAGCACTACGAGAAGCCGAGCGTGCGGCGGAAGCGAAAGCTCATCCAGGCGCGCAAGAAACTCCTCCGCAAGCTGGCCCAGCAGCGCAAGGCCGGGCTTCTGTAGCCTGCGCCAGCACGATCTTGACCTTCGCTGCACTGGAGTTTGACCGGGTTCTTACGCTCGTTGCCTCGTTCGCGCGCAGTGATCGAGGGCGGCGGGGAGTCACCGCGACCCTTCCTCAGTTCACCGCCGGGGAAGGGTCGTCGGCTTTTCGCCTCAGCCGGGAGATGCAGGCGTTCGTCGCGGCCTGTGGTTCTCTCGGGTTCGCCGGGCTCGACGCCGCAGACCTCCTCGAGCCCGAGACGCTCCATTCGGCCGACGCGGCCGACGTTGTCCGTCTTGTGACGCTCGTGCGGCGGCTGGTCGAGGTCCGGGCGGCGCTCGCGGGTGCCGGAGTCGGACCCGAGCTTGCCCGCATCCTCGCGGAGCTGCCGCAGCTCGAGGGGTTCCTCGCATTCTGCGACCTGCGCCTCGGACCGGCGGGGGAGATCCTGGACAGCGCCTCGCCGGCGCTCGCACAGGCCCGTGCCGCGCGGGAACGCAACCGAACCGCGATCGTCTCGGCGATGGACCGGATCCGACGCCAGCACAAGGTGCTTTCGGCTCCGTTCACGCTGCGCAGGGACCGCTACTGCGTTCCGGTCCCCGCCTCCGAGAGAAACGTCGTCCCAGGGTTGGTCCTGGATGCCTCTTCGTCGGGAGCAACCATCTTTCTGGAACCGTTCGGAGTGGTCGAGCTCAACAACGCCCTCGCCCAGGCCACCGCCCTCGCCCGTGCCGAGGAGGAGCGCGTTCTTGCAGAGCTCGCCTCCGCTTTTCACGGCCGAAGGGAATCGCTGCTGCAAGGGGCCCGGATGCTCGCGATCCTGGATGCCGCGCAGGCCCGCACGCTGTTCGGGCAGGCATGCGACGGTATTCTCCTCGAACCGGGCGCAGCCGAGTCCGTACGGCTCGTGAGCGCTCGTCACCCACTTCTCGACCCGGTGCTTGCCCCTCTGCGCGGTGAGGCGCTCGGGGATGCCGGCAACACCCACTCTGTCGTGCCCCTCGACCTCGAGTTCCCGGACGATACCAGGCTGGTGCTCCTCTCCGGGCCGAACGCAGGCGGCAAGACCGTCGCAATCAAGACCCTCGGCCTCGCCGCCCTGATGGCCCAGTCGGGGATCCCGGTCCTGGCGGCGGCCGGTAGTGGGTTGCCCTCGTTCGGAAGGCTGTGGTGCCACCTCGGTGACGAGCAGGACCTGTTCTCCGACCTCTCGACCTTCACGGGCGCGATGCGCGCAACTGCCGCGCTCCTAGCCGATGCCGACGCTGACACGCTCGTCCTCTACGACGAGCTGGGCTCCGGTACCGATCCGGAGGAAGGAGCGGCGCTCGCCGCAGCGCTGCTCGAGGAGCTCGCGCGGCGGAGCTGCTGGACGCTGGCTACGGCCCATCTGATCACAGTCGCCGCTCACCTGGAGAACGTCCCCGGCGCGCTGAACGCCGCCATGGGTTACGACGAGGCGAGCGGCCGCCCCACGTACCGTCTTCACCTCGGCACGCCGGGACGGTCACGCGGGCTCGCCATTGCGAGCTCCTGCGGGGTTCCGGGACCCGTCCTGACGCGCGCTCGGGAGATGCTCTCCCGCTCCTTCCTCGCCATCGACGGCTACCTCGAGGCCTTGCAGGAGGAGCGTGGCCGTCTCTCGCAGGAGCGCGAACGCCTCGAACGGCTCGAGTCCGACGCCGAAATCGCACGAGCGCGAGCTGAGGAGGAACGCGAGCGGCTGTCCGGTGAACAGGAGAAGGTGCACCGTCGCCTCGAGGAGGAGCGGGAGGCGCTCCGGCGGAGGGCAAAGGATCAACTGGCGGCAGCCCTCGCACAACTCGAACAGGCACGGACCCGTGGGGAGTTCCCGGGCAAAAAGCGTGTCGCGGCTGTGCGCCGCACCGCTCTCGACCTCGGGCCGGATCGTCCCGCTCCGCCCGAACACGCCGAGCCGCTCGCACCCGGCACCACGGTGAGGTTGATCGGCATGGCCTCGACCGGGCAGGTCCTGCGCGTGGCCGGCGACCGGGTGGAAGTCCTGGTCAAAGACAAGCGTCTGTGGGTCGAGGCGGGAGCGTGCGAGCCGATTGCGCCCGCTTCCCCGGCGATAACCGGCGATGTCGAGGTCGCTGCGATCCAGGCACCCCCCGCCGAACTCAAGCTCATCGGCATGACCCAGGAGGAAGCACGAGAAGAGGTTGAGCGGTTCCTCGATCGGGCGCTGGTATCGGGAATCGGCCACGTGCGCATCGTCCACGGCCACGGCACCGGTGCCCTGCGGCGCGTGGTCCGCGAGGTGCTGTCACACCACCCAGCGGTGGCGCATTTCGCCCACCCGCCGCAGTACCGTGGCGGAACCGGTGCCACCGAGGCAGAATTGGACCTCTCGTGACTCCGGCGCCTAGACTCGCCTCCATGGACGACGGCGCCACGAAGGGAGAGGGGAGCCGAAGGGAAGAATCGCTCGTGTGCTTCGCCTCCCCCTCCCTCTTGCTCTACAGCCCCTCCGCGTGTGGCGTGAACCGTGGAGGAAAGACTTCCGGGGCGGGACGCCAATGAGCGGCTACGATCTCTCCCGCCCCGTACTGGACCAGCTCAGGGAAGCCGCAGACATCGTGGCCGTCATTGGCGACCATCTCACGCTGCGGAAGACCGGCCGCAATTACGTCGGCCTCTGTCCGTTTCACGGCGAGAAAACGCCTTCTTTCAACGTCTCGCGCGAGAAGGGGACCTACTACTGCTTCGGCTGCAAGCGCGGCGGCGACGTCATCGACTTCGTGATGGAGATCGAGCGGGTCCAGTTCGCCGAGGCCGTCGAGCGCCTCGCCGACCGGTTCGGCGTCCGGCTCCCGCCCGCGTCCCCTCAGGCCCGCCGGCGCAAGGACGAGCAGGAGCAGCTCGCAGAGGTTATGGAAGCAGCTCAGGCGGTGTTCGTGCGCCACCTAGCTGACGATCGCCCGCGCGCATTCCTGGAGCGGAGAGCCGTCCCCCTGGAGGTGGCGGCGGAGTTCGGCCTCGGGTACGCGAAGGGGGAATGGCGCGTTCTCTACGATGAACTGCGGAAGCGCTTTCCGGAACGCGTGCTGATAGCGGCCGGTCTCGTCGTGGAGGGGGACGAGGGCCGGGTCTGGGACCGCTTCCGCGATCGGGTCACCATCCCGATCCGGAACGTCCGCGGGAGGATCATCGCCTACGGTGGCCGTGCGCTCGGCGACGAGAACCCCAAGTACCTCAATTCACCAGAGACCAGCCTGTTCTCGAAGAGCCAGGTGCTGTTCCAACTGGACCGTGCAGCGCGTGCGTTCGCCTCGGCCAGCCGTGCCATCGTCGTGGAGGGGTACTTCGACTGCATTGCGTTGCATCAGGCCGGACTCATCGAGACAGTGGCGACGCTTGGGACGGCGTTGTCGGAGCAGCACGCCCGCGAGCTGGCCAGGCGCGTACCCCGCGTCGTGGTGTGCTTCGACGGAGACACCGCCGGGCGCCAGGCAGCCGTTGCCGCCCTGCGAACGCTGCTCGCCGCCTCGCTCGACGTGAGCGTGTTGCTGCTCCCTGAGGGGCAGGATCCCGACGACGTGGTGCGCCGGGAAGGAGGCGAGAGGTTCCAGGCCCGGGTCGCGGCGGCCTTCCCGGCTGATGCCTTCCTGCTCGAGATGATGGGATCGACCCGCCAAGAGCGGCGACGTAATCTGCTGCGCACATTGGAGATCGTAGATGCCTGCCCGGATCCGGTGCGGCGGTTTGAGATGCGCGAGACGCTCGCCCACGGCGCGGGTGTTCCCCTAGAGGAGCTCGGCAGCCTCGGGGCTCCGCACGTCGTGGCACGCCAGGCAACCGCCGAGGGCCTTCCGGAACAAGCGGAAATGGCCCTTCTGCGCTCGTTCCTTCACGACCTCGAGCCGACCCGGAGTGCCGCGTTCATTCGGGAATTTCCCGTCGATGGCATCTGCCATCCTGGGGTCCGGCGCGTGATCGAGATCCTCCAGCGGCGCACTGCTGAGGGCGCAGTTGTCGAGCTCACTGGGGTGTTGTCGGAGATCACGGAGCCTCTGGATCGCCGCCTGCTCGCAAGCCTCGAGCATGAGGCACCGCAAACACCACAGGAGCGGATTCCGAGCCTCATCGAGCTCGTCCGCCGGCGGAGCGATCGGCTGAAGAGCGCCCGACTCATCGCTCGGATCCGTGAGGCCGAGATCGCCGGTGATACGGAGGCGCTGGCGCAGCTGAAGGCCGAGCAGAGCGAGCTCATCAAGAAGCGGAGTAAGCCTTCCTGAGTGAGTGTTTCGGTCATTGGGGGGGCTTGCAGACGGTGGTACCCTTGAAATTTCGGCGCTGACGCCCGACATTGGGGAGGGTGAGGGGTGGCGGGTGGCGGTGACGAGTCAGAACATCGAGGCGTCGGACGCAATACCCTACGCTTCATACTCATCAAACCGAGGGACACTTGCGAAAAGCACAGAAGAAGAAAGAAGCTCGCGGGACTCAGTATCAAAAACGCGGGCGCCCGATCACACACAAGACTCTGAAAGGAAGCACCAAGAAGCCGAGTGACGGCGGAGCTGCGGGTCGGCGCGCGAAGCCAAAGCCGGTTGGGCGCCCGTCCAAGCCCACTGCGGTGCCGGCTCGCAAGGCGCGAACCCGAACCGCAGCAAGACCCGTGAAGGCAAAGCAGCGCCCTCGGGCCGCAGCAAAACCCGTGAAGAAAGAACAGCGCACTCGGGCCGCAGCCAGGCTTCGGGTCAGCAAACGATCCACCCGCCCGACCATCAAGTCCGCGGGACACGTGCGTCCGCTCAAGCGAGCCGCCAAGGCTGGCCGGAAGTCAGCGCCTGCCAAGGCCCCTCGCCGGGCCACCGTGAAGGCCGCGCAGCAGAGACGTGTTCCGAGGGCCGCCAGCAAGCCTCGCCCAAAGCCGAGTGCCGCCAAGGCCACGATCAAGTCTCAGCGCAGGAAGCTGCCTGTCAAGGTGCAGCCGGCACACCGCCCCGAAAGGGGCGCATACCGCACTGCGAGGCCGTCCCCGGGGAAAGTGCCGCTCAGGCCCCAGCCGCCACCGAAGCCAGCCCACCGCCCGTCGAAGGCGACGCCTGTGATCAGCCTGCAAGCGAGGCCGCTCAAGGGACGGACGGGCCAGGTGCGTGAAGCACGCCCGCGCAAGGACAAGGAACGCCAGCCAGGGGAGCCACTCGCTATCTCAGGGACCCGTGAGCGGGACACCCTGGCATTGACCGTGGAGGAGAAGTACGTCGAGTTCGGGAGGCTGCTGGGTCTCGGCCGTGAGCGGGGGTATGTCCTGGTGGACGAGATCTTGGAGATCCTGCCCGAGGAGACCGCTTCCACACCCGAGGAGTTGGACGAAATCTACCTCCGCTTCACCGAGAACGACATCGAAATCGTGGAGAGCGTGGAGAAGCTCGCCGCACTGGAGGAGGAGGGCGCCGTAGGCGAGCGCGCCGAGAACCCGGAGCCGACGCCCGGGGCCACCTTGGTGGACCCTGCTCTGCTCGAGAAGACAAACGACCCGGTCCGCATGTACCTGCGTGAGATGGGAACGGTCAAGCTGCTCGACCGGGGCGGCGAGGTGTCCATCGCAATGCGTATCGAGGCGGGTGAGGCAGAAGTCTTCTCGGCGCTCGCATCGAGCCCCAGAGTTCGGGAGCTCTTCCTTCGTGCCAACGAAATGGCTCGGCGCGACCGCCGGATGATGCGTGACATTCTGGCAGGGCTCAACGGGGACCTCGACGAGCGGGGCCTGTTGCGGGTTGCTGAGACCATGAAGCTCTTTGACCGCATCCACGTCCTGGACGAGCAGTCCAAACAGCTCAAGGAGCGACTCCGCCGTTGCAAGAGGGGGACGCGCCGGGGTGACGAACTGGTGAGGCAGATCGACTCCCTCGCCGGCGACATCTCCGTGCTGGTGCGTTCGACGGACTTTACCACCACGACGCGCAACCGCCTCGTGCGGTTCCTGACCGAGGTCGAGCGTCAGTTCTCTATTCCAATCACGACGATCCGGAAGGACGATGCCAAGCTCAAGATCGAGCGGAACGTCGAGCGGCGGACCTTCTACAAGGAGCGGGTGAAGCGTTACAGAGCTGAACTGAGGGCGCTCGAGGCCCGCTTCGGTGTTCCCTTCGACGAGCTCAAACGGGTGGTTGCCGAGGTACGTCAGGGCGAGCGGGGGACCGATAGCGCCAAGCAGGAGCTCATTGTCGCCAACCTGCGCCTCGTGGTTTCCATTGCCAAGAAGTACACGAACCGGGGTCTGCAGTTCCTCGACCTGATCCAGGAGGGGAACATCGGGCTCATGAAGGCGGTGGACAAGTTCGAGTATCGCCGAGGCTACAAGTTTTCCACGTACGCGACATGGTGGATCCGCCAGGCGATCACACGCGCCATCGCGGATCAGGCCCGCACGATCCGAATCCCGGTTCACATGATCGAGACGATCAACAAGCTCACCCGCACCCAGCGCCAGCTCGTTCAGGAGTTGGGGCGCGAGCCCACCGCCGAGGAGGTCGCCGAGAAGATGGAGATCCCGGTGACCAAAGTGCGCAAGATCATGAAGATCGCGCAGGAGCCGATCTCGCTCGAAACCCCCATCGGCGAGGAGGAGGATTCCCACCTCGGCGACTTCGTGGAGGACCGTTCTGCGGTGTCCCCGATCGACGCTGTGATTGCGGCCAGCCTCAAGACCCAGGCCGAGGGGGTGTTGCGCACCCTCACCCCGCGCGAGGCCGAGGTGTTGCGGCGCCGGTTCGGGATCGGGGACGGCACGGAGCACACGCTCGAAGAGGTCGGCAAGGCGTTCAACGTCACACGGGAGCGGATCCGGCAAATCGAGTCAAAGGCACTGCGAAAGCTCCGCCACCCTACCCGCGCCAAGCTCCTCAAGCCTTACCTCGACATGATCGGCTAAGGAGACGGTGCCTGGAGTCAAGAGCCGGCGGCTAGGAACAAAGGCCATCAAGGCCCAGGGCGAGGTCGCCGCCCTACGTCCCACGACTGGGAGGGTGGCCCGCGAGCTGCCAACTGTGAGCTTGTCTCAAGAGCGACAAAGGCTTACAATTCACGGCGTTGGGTCCATAGCTCAGCGGTCAGAGCTGCCGGCTCATAACCGGTTGGTCCCAGGTTCGAATCCTGGTGGACCCACCAAACAGGGGAGGGGCTGGCGACGTTCCCACACTGGCTTGACCAGGCTCGGGACGTCCGTCAAAGGGGAGGGGCGTTGACGGCGAGGGAACAGATGGCTGGGTACATCGCACTGCAGAGGCTCCTAGACCGCCGCAGCATGCTGAAACGGGAGCGGGACACCCCGCCGGAAGCGCTCGCTGCGCTCCGGACACAGTTCTCCGAGCGTCACGACAAGCTCCACGCGGCCCGCACTCAGCGAGAGGCGCTCCAGACCGAACAGGCAACCCTGCAGCGCGAGGCAGACGCGCTGCGCGAGGAACGCGAGCACTTCCGCAAGCAGAAGAGTCACGTCACCAACATGAAGCAGCTCTCCGCCGTGGTTTCGGAGTTGGATCACGTCGAAACGCAGCTGAAGACCAAGGAGGACCGACTCCTTGAAATCATGCAGCAGCTGGAGACTGCCGAGGGCAGCATCGCGAGCCTCGGCGAGGAAAGCCCGGAGGAGAAGGGGTTGCGCGAACAGGCGGAAGCCTCGTGGAACGCGCGCCGAACGGCCTGTGAGGCGGAGCTGACGAACGTCGAACGCGAGTTGCGGAGCGTTCAGCGCCAGCTCGGTGAATCGGCGATGAACCGCTTCAAGAAACTCTGGGCTTCGCGCAAGCCCAACGCGGTGGTGCCGACGGAAGGGACCGCTTGTTCGGCGTGTCATGGCGATCTGCGCCCTTCGCTCGTGCAGCTCGTCCGGGCCGTCGAGGAGTTGCAGTTTTGCGACCATTGCCGGCGCCTCCTCTACGATCCGGAACAATTCCCCGCCTCGGCATGACCCACCGGACCGCCGCTGCGGCCGCGATCGACGGCGGCGCTCGCGGCAACCCTGGAGAAGCCGGGTGCGGAATCCTCTTGCAAGTCGGCAGGCGACGGGAGGAGCACACCCTTTACCTCGGCACCGCAACCAACAACGTCGCCGAATATGCGGCGCTCCTGGCCGCGCTCGAGCGAGCCCAGGCGCTTGGCGTTGAGAGCCTCGAGGTCAAATCGGACTCACAGCTCCTGGTGGAGCAGATGAACGGCGGCTACAAAGTCAAAGCAGCGCACCTCAAGCCCCTGTGGTTGCGGGCCCGGACCCTGGCCGCGGGTTTTCGGCGGTTTGCCATCAGCCACGTTTCGCGCACGGGCAACCGGACCGCGGACGAGCTTGCAAACCGGGCCATGGACGAACGTGTTTCGACGCTCCCTCGGCCCGAGGGGCTGCCGTGAAGACCATGGTCCGTGGTTTGTGGTCCGGGGTCCGAGCCCGGTTCGTTTCCTCGCTCGGAGCGGTCCCCAGGAGGCTATGCCGGTGAGCTTTGCGGACAGACTCGCGTTTGTACGCGAGCGGGTCGTCGCGGCGTGCGCAAGGGCCGGGCGCGATCCGGCGACCGTCACGATCGTTGCCGTGAGCAAGACCCAGCCGATCGATGCTGTGACCGAGGCCGTCGCGGCAGGTGTGGACGCAATCGGCGAGAATCGAGTTCAGGAGGCGGCGGCCAAGCGTCCGCTGGTCGGCGGTGCGACACCGTGGCATCTCATCGGCCCGCTGCAACGCAACAAAGCGAAAACGGCGCTCGACCTTTTCGATCTCATCGAGACGGTGGATCGACCGGAGCTTGCCGATCGGCTGGAGGCGCTCCTCGGCGGCTCTGACCGTGTTCTCCCGGTCTTCTTGGAGGTCAATATCGGCGGGGAGGCCCAGAAGAGCGGGCTCAACCGCGAGGCGTCGCCAGCCTTGGTGGAGAGACTCCTGAAGCGCTGCCCTCACCTGTGCCTTCGCGGTTTGATGACCGTGCCTCCCTACGATCCAGATCCACAACGTTCGCGTCCCCACTTCGAGGCGTTGCGACGGCTGGCACGAGAGCTCGAGACCCGCTTTGCACTCTCCCCTCTCCAGCTCTCGATGGGAATGACCGAGGACTTCGAGGTGGCGGTAGAGGAAGGAGCAACCGAGGTGCGTCTCGGCCGCGTTCTGTTCGGGGAGCGCCGCCCCGGGCCGTGAGCCTTGTCACGGCGGCGCGGACGAGGTAGGTTAAGCTGACTATGCGAGGAGGACTCGTCATGAACCGTCTGACCCCGCTCGAGATCCAACGCGCCGCCTTCCCGCGTCGCTTGCGGGGGCTGGACCCCGATGCCGTTCGCACGTTCCTCGGTGAGGTCGCCGAACAGCTCGAGGAGGAGGCCCGCACGCGCGGCGAGCTGCGCGCCCAGATCGCCCGGTTGAGCCAAGAGGTTGAGGAATACAGGCAACGCACCGCAGCGGTGAACGAGGCCTTGGTGGCGGCGCAACGCACGGCCGAGGCCACGATAGCCCGGGCCGAAACGGAGGCCCAGCACATCGTCGCCGAGGCGGAGGTACTGGCCGACCGGGTGGTTGACGATGCCGCAAAGCGCGCCGAGAACATCGAGTTGGTGATCGGCCATCTGCGTACCCGGCGGCGCGCTGCACGCGGAGATCTCAAGCGCCTTCTCGATGTTCTGGGAGGCGTCGTACGTGACGACGACACCGCCGAACAGCGGGAAAGCGAGGAACCCAGCGTGAGCTTTCTGCGTCGCCGCTCGACCGACGCCAAGGGTGAGCGGTGATCCGCCGAAGGCCGGCCTCAGACAACACCTCACGACCCCAATCGAACCGCGGACGGCGCGGCGACCAGGCGCGGAGTCTCCTGATCGAAGGCGCGGCCGTCGTGGCCACACCGCGCGGCAACCACGCGCTCGCCGGACCGGAGCAGGGTGCCATCCAGCTCATCCCTGACGCGGTGGTGCGGTGCGAGGGGTCCGACGTTGTATTCGTCGGGAAACGCCGCGAACACGACCGCCGGTTCCAGCGGCCGAACGAGATTTTGGAGGCAGCCGATGGAACGGTGATCCCAGGGTTCGTGGACCCCCATACGCACCTGCCGTTCGCAGGGTACCGGGAAGGGGAGTTCGACCGCCGCCTCGCCGGTGAGAGCTACGCGCAGATCGCCGCCTCAGGCGGCGGGATCGTGTCCACCGTCGCAGCGACTCGCCGCGCCTCCTTCACAGAGCTACTCCAGCTCACTCTCCGCCGTCTCGACCGACAGCTTCTGTGCGGCACCACGACCACCGAGGCGAAATCCGGCTACGGCCTTGAGCTCGAGGCCGAGCTGAAGCAGTTGCGGGTGCTGGAGCAGGCCGGGGAACGGCACCCCGTCGAGGTCGTCCCGACCGCCATGCCGGCCCACGAAGTGCCGGTGGAGTGGCGCCACGACGCCGATGGCTACGTGAACGTCGTCGTGCGGGAGATCTACCCCGCCATCGCGGCCGAGCGTCTCGCCGAACAGGTCGACGTCTTTTGCGAGCGGGGCGTCTTCACACCGGACCAGACCCGCCGCCTGCTGGCGGACGCCAAGCACCTGGGCTGGCGAATTCACCTGCACGCCGACGAGCTGTGCGACCTGGGAGGCGCGGCGCTCGCCGCTGAGACGGGCGCGGCGGCTGCCTCGCATCTCCTCTACGCCTCGCGCGAGGGGATCGCAGCGATGGCGCGAGCGGGCGTGATCGCGATCGCGCTTCCGGGTGTTTCGTTCTTCCTACGCGATCGCTTCGCACCGGTCCGCGAACTCGTCAAGGCCGGCGTCCCGGTCGCCGTTGCCACCGACTGCAATCCGGGCTCGTCACACACCGAGTCGATGTCCGCAGTGGTCGCCCTCGCATGCCTGGGCGCCGGCCTTTCCTCCGAGGAAGCCCTGGTGGCCGCAACGCTCAACGCGGCCGCGGCGCTCGGACGCGCCGACCGGCTCGGTAGTGTCGAGGTCGGCAAACAAGCCGACCTGGTCGTGCTCGACGCCCCTAGCCCCAAGCATCTCGCCTACCACTTCGGCGTAAACCTCGTCCGGCACGTTGTTAAGGCCGGCAAGGTCGTCGTGCGGAGCGGCGCCCTCCAGACGCACTAACCTGGACTATTCGTGGGCGGTTCGTCGGGAGCCCACCCGAAACAGCCAACGACCCCACATGCGCGCGGAGAAGGCCTTGATCACGCGAAGGAGATCACCGTAAGGATCACTGCCACAACGGCAATGACGATCCAGATGATCCGCATCGTGCGGCCTGAGGTCTTCTTCTCGGTGTCGCCAAGGGGTTCAAACATCATGCCCTCCGGACAATCGCCGCTGGGGACGCTCCCCGTGCGGTTCCGGCGCCGCGGAGTGACCACGTTGCCGGCGATCAGCCGGATGGCGGCCCGACCATCCGAGGTTGTCCTCCGGCGGCACGATGCCGACGGACCCTTGTGATGCTGGCAGCCCCGCCCCCCAACGACGGCGAGACGCGGAAGCCTCGATAGCAGTCTAACCCTGAGCTTCCGACCAGTCAACGCGAGGTCGTGTCGGCAAATGTGGACGCGGTCTCAGGACGGACTCGGACGCGACGATCGCCTCCGCTGCTGTCGCCCCGCCGGCACCGGTGGGCACAGTTCTCAGGCGCGCTCGAGCTTGGCCAGAGAGGGGATCAGGGTCTTGCGGCCGGCGCGGTCGAAGAAGATGACCAGACGCGTTTGCGCGCCGGTCCCCTGGACCTGCAGGATCACCCCCGATCCGAAGGTGGCGTGGCGGATCTTCAGCCCCGGGCGCCAGCCATCGGGGTGCCTGGAAGAAGACCGTGGTCCGTGGTCCGTGCTCCGTGGTCCGGAATGCTCTTCGCGGAAATCGGCCGGGGATCTTGCCCCGTGCCGGTGGGGTTGGGGGGCGTGGGAGCGGAACGGATCGCGTCCCGCGGCCGCGGTGCGGTCATCCACGAGCTCGCGGGGCACGTCGAGGAGGAACGGCGATGGCCGCCCCGAGAGGAGCTGGCCGTTGACCCGGCGCACCCGTGCGAACGTCAGAAAGAGACGCCGCTGCGCCCGCGTCATCCCCACGTAGGCGAGGCGACGCTCTTCCTCCTCGTCGGCCTCGCCGTTTCCCTCCCGTCGCAGGGGCAGGAGCCCGTCCTCCATCCCGACCAGGAACACGGCGGCGAACTCGAGTCCCTTCGCGGCGTGTAGCGTCGAGAGCTGCACCGCGTCACCCTCGCGGCGCACGTCGGCGTCGGTCAGCAGCGCCACCTCGTCGAGGAATCCCGACAGGTCAAGGTCGCGTTCCGTGGCCTCTGCGGCCGCCGCGACGAGTTGGTCGAGGTTGGCGCGGCGGGCCCGATCATCCTCATCCTCCGAGCCGTACTGCGCCGCCAGCCCAGAGCGATCCAGGAGCCGGCGCACCACCTCTGCGGCGGGTGCGTCCGCGGCGAGCGCCCGCAGTTCGCCGAGCAGCGTGTTGAACTCCCCCACCGCCAGTCGGGCCCGTGGCGAGAGTTCCACCGGAAGGCGGCGCGCCGCTTCCGGCACCGGGACCCCCCACGTCGCGGCCGCCCTCTCCAGGTGTTCCATCGCCACCTGCCCGATGCCGCGGGCAGGGACGTGAATGGCACGCCGGAACGCCAGAACATCGTCCGGAGCCACGAGCAGTCGCAGGTACGCGAGGGCGTCGCGGACTTCCTTGCGCTCCCAGAACCTGGTCCCTCCCACGACGACGTAGGGCAGCGCGCGGCGCACCATCTCGGCCTCGAACGGGCGCGACTGAGCGTTGACCCGGAACAGCACCGCGATCTCCCCCGGGCTGACCGAGCCACGGAGGCGGCCTATCTCGTCGGCCACGAAGCGTGCCTCGTCCGCCTCATCGGCCGCGAGGTAGACGGTCACGGGCGCACCCGACCCGACCTCCGACGACAGCTTCTTCGGGCGGCGCCGGCTGTTGCGTTCGATCACGGCGGCCGCCGCTCGCAGGATTGGCTCCGCCGACCGGTAGTTTCGGCCGAGCGTTACGACGTGTGCCGTCGGGTACGCCGCCTCGAAGTGGAGGATATTCTCTACCTCCGCGCCGCGCCAGCGGTAGATCGACTGGTCCTCGTCGCCAACGGCCGTGAGGTTCGGTGTCTTTCCGCCCAGCAGCCGCACCAAGCGGGCCTGGGCGAGGTTCGTATCCTGGTACTCGTCCACCAGCAGCCACCGAAAGCGGGACACCAGGGACTTCCGCAGCGCGTCGTGATGCTCCAGAAGCGACACGGCCCCGAGCAACATGTCGTCGAAGTCCACGGCTGCGGCGGACCTGAGCTCGTCCTGATACGCGGCGTAGAGTTCGGCGACGAGACGCTCCGCATCGCCTCGGGCTCGGCTCTCGAGTTCCTTTGGACCGAGGAGGGCGTTCTTAGCCGCGGAGATGCGCGACCGCGCTGCCCGTGGCGTCAGCCGTGTGCTGGGGATCTCGAGTCTCTTCATGACGCGGTCGAGAATCTGACGCTGCTCATCCTCGTCCGCGATTGCAAACCGCTCCGGCAGTTCCGCCTCCCGCGCGTGGTTCCGCAGCAACTTGAGCGCGAACCTGTGGAACGTCCCGACGAAGCCGCCCCGCAGTGACCCGCCGACAAGCGATTCGACGCGCTCGGCCATCTCGCGCGCCGCTTTGTTGGTGAAGGTCACGGCCAGAATCTCGTGGGGTTGCGCCAAGCCACGGGCCAGCAGGGCGGCGATCCGGTAGGTGAGGACCCTCGTCTTACCGGACCCCGCCCCGGCAACGACGAGCAGCGGCCCTTCGCCGTGCATCACGGCCAGCTTCTGGTCGTCGTCCAACTCGGCGAGCAGGGCCTCAAGACGGTTCACCGATCCTCCAGGAACCGGCGATTGTACCCTTTCACCCTTGACGTACGCTGATGTTGGTTCGAGCGCCCCTCGTCCGTCCCTGGTTCGGCTTCGTCGGGAGGCGTATGACCACGATGGCGGCCCGAGACGCCGATACCGGCCCGCCCACGCACTCGTCTGGAGGGGCTTACCGCGGCTCTTCTTGATAAGGCAGGCCGCGGCCGAGGACGCCTCGTCTCCGCTCCTGCCCGCGGCGCTGCCACCCGGTACGCCGGTCGCGCCGCCCCGGCGTGCGCACGACGGTCCGCGTGGAACTACGCCGTTCGACTCCGCTCCTGCGATCTTCGCCGGAGCGCCGTTCGATTTGGGGACGCTCGCTGGCCATGCCGGCCTCCGTGGTTCGCGCAAATCATACCTCTGTTGTCAATGAAAGAGGGCAGGAAGATCGGGATTCGGCGCTCGGGGCGCCGGGGCGCCGAAAGACCGTGATCCGTGGTCCGTGGCCCGTGGTCTGGAAAGGACGCCACGCGCAGGACCGCTGCGAATGGCCTGTAGCCGAGCCGCCGCCGGCGGGCCTATGGCACGGCGCGCGCAGCGGTCGAACCGGAGCATACCCGGATGGTATGTGAGCATGCGAGGCTCGAGCCCGACACCAAAGGCGAGTCGCGGCTCTGCCGCGGCTCGCGGGGGGCTCGGGGGGTCTAGAGCGGCCGGGCGGGTGGCGGAGCGGCCGCGGGACTCCCCGGCCCGATGGCTGGTCCGAGGCCGGCGGTGCCGCGCTACTCGACGGTGACGGACTTGGCGAGGTTGCGCGGCTGATCCACATCGCACCCCCGCCGCACCGCCACCTCGTAGGCCAAGAGCTGCAGGGGTACGGCCGTCACGACCGGCATCAACGGCCACGGCAGGTCCGGCAGCGGGATAACGGCCTCCGCGAGTTCAGCCAGGCGTGCGTCTCCGGCATCGCCGAACACGTACACCGGTGCCCTGCGGGCCCGCACCTCCTCGATGTTCGACCGCACCTTCTCCTGGAGCTCGCCCGCCGGGCACAGCGCGATCACCGGGAACGCTTCGTCGAGCAATGCGATCGGACCGTGCTTCATCTCACCGGCCGGGTACCCTTCGGCGTGCAGGTACGAGATCTCCTTGAGCTTCAGGGCGCCTTCGAGGGCAAGGGGGTACAACACTCCACGCCCGAGGTAGAGCGTGTTCGACGCGTGCTGTAGTTTCTCGGCCACGGCGGGTATTTCGCCTGCGTGGTCGAGGGTTCCCTCGAGGTCGTACGGCAGCGCCCACGCACGCTCGAGCAGGGTTCCCGTCACGTCGGCCGGCAGGCCTTTCGCGTCGCGCCACGCAAGGGCGAGCGCCAGAAGGGCGACAAGTTGTGTGGTGAACGCCTTGGTCGAGGCGACGCCGATTTCCGGGCCGGCGTGGGTGCCCAACCGGAACGCGGCCAGGCGTTCCGCCAGCGAACCCCGGACGTTGCATACCGACGCGATGGCGGCCCCGCTCTCAGCGGCCAGGCGCATCGCGGCGATGGTGTCGGCGGTCTCGCCGGACTGGGTTATGCCGATCACCAGCGTGTCGCCCGAGAGGAGCGGCTCGCGATAGCGGAACTCCGAGGCATACTCCACATCGCACGCTACCCGCGCGAGCCGTTCGAGATAGAACTTTCCAACCAGGGCCGCGTGCCAGGAGGTGCCGCACGCCACAAGGCGCACGCTGGCGAAGCGGCGTAGCGTGGCGGCATCGAGGCCCAGGTGAGCGAGCGACGGCACCGCCACGTCCGGCACGAGCGCGTGCAGGGTCTCGGAGACGGCGCCCGGCTGCTCGTGGATCTCCTTGAGCATGAAGTGGCGAAATCCGCCCCGCTCAACCTCGCCGGGCTCCCAGTCGAGGGTGACGACTGCCCGCTCCACAGTACGGCCGGACCGATCGAAGAGCTTCACGTCCCGGGCGCGCACCACCGCGACGTCACCGTCCTCGAGGTGGACGCACCGCCGTGTCATGGTGATCACCGCGGCAGGGTCGGAAGCGACAAGGTTCTCGCCCTCGCCCAGGCCGACCACCAGAGGCGGGCCATTGCGGAACGTGACGACCGTGCCCGGGTCGTCGAGCGCGATGGCCGCCACCGCGTACTGGCCCCGGAGCTTTCCACGCACGGCCAGCGCCGCGCCAGTGAGATCGCTTCCTCCCCGAGCAAGCAGGTGGGCGATCACCTCCGAGTCGGTGTCCGACGAGAAGCGAACACCTTGTGACGCCAGTTCTCGCTTGAGCTCGCGGTAGTTCTCGATGATGCCGTTGTGTACCACCGCGACCCGGTCGTGCTCGTCGGTGTGCGGGTGGGCGTTCCGTTCGTTCGGCGCGCCGTGCGTCGCCCAGCGCGTGTGGCCGAGCACCAGGTGGCCGTGCAGCCCGGCCGAATAGGCCTTCTCCGTGAGGTTCATCAGCTTGCCCGGCGCCCTGAGGATCTCCAGACGGTCGCCGCAGTGCACCGCGATGCCGGCCGAGTCGTACCCCCGGTACTCGAGATGGCGCAGCGCCTCGAGCACCACCGGCACGCCCTCTCGCGGACCCACGTAGCCGACGATCCCGCACATACGGACTCCAGTCTTGCCCCGTTCCCGGCCAGGCCGCGCTCGACCGCTCCCGGACCCGGCCAGAGTACGCCCAAAAGCGAGAACCGTGCCCAATTCTACCCGGTCGAAACAACGGAGCCGAGGCTCACGGTGTGCCTGCGCCGACACGGAGTGTGGCAACGGCGCACCCCTCCGACGCGGACCGCCTCGCTCCCAACGTCCCACCTTGGGATGAGGCGCTACCCGGTGCGACGAAATGTCAGGGGTGGGATCGTGGCGCCGGCCTCCAGCGTGACGCCTTCGAGAACCGATCCTGCGCCGATCCGGCAGCGCTCGCCTAGCGTGCAGCCGCATCGCAGGTGCACGCCAGGCTCCAACACCGTGTCGGGCCCCACGCGGCAGTCTTCTTCGACCCAGGTGGTCGCGGGATCGAGTACGGCGACCCCGGCTGCCTGGAGACGCCCGATTACCCGGGCGTTGAGCAAGCGGTGAACCTCCGCCAAATCGGCGCGGGAGTTGACGCCGGCCATCTCCGCGACGTCCGCGAGCGGGAAGCCGGCCACCTCCAGCCCGGCCGCGACCAGCGTGCCGATCACATCGGTGAGGTAGTACTCGCACTGCGCGTTGTTCGGCCGCAGTTGGGCAAGTGCGGGCCTCAGCTTCGAGAGGTCAAAGACGTACGTCCCCCCGTTGACCTCGCGGATCGCGCCCTGCACGTCGCTCGCGTCCTTGGCCTCCACGATCGCAGTGACGTCACCGGCTCGGCTGCGAACGATCCGCCCGTAAGCACCCGCGTCGGCCAGTACCGCCGTGGCGAGCGCCGCCGAGGCGCCCGTTGACCGCCGCAACTCCACGATGGCGGCGAGCGTCACCGCCGTGATCAGGGGCACGTCGCCCGAGAGCACGAGCACCTCACCGGCTTCGGGCAAGAACGGCAACGCCTTGGCGAGCGCGTCGCCGGTACCCCGCGGCGGATCCTGCACCGCGAGCGCGACCCCGCGCCCGGCAAGGTGTGCCTCCACCTGCTCGCGCAGGTGTCCGACAACCACGATCGTCCGGTCGGGCGCCAGCGGCCCGACGACCGCGAGTACATGGTCGAGGAGCGGCCGACCCCCGGCCTCGTGCAGGACCTTGGCGCGACCCGTTTTGAGGCGTTTCCCTTCGCCCGCCGCCAGGATCACCGCGCTCAGACCCATGTCGCCACCTTGGCAAGTTCCGCCAGGGCCGCGGCGAGCAGGTCCGGGTGGTGGCGGACGGTACCGTCCGCCGTGATCGTGAGCAGGGGCCGCGCCTCTAGGCGCCCGGGACCCGCCCAGCGGGCCGGTGCCACAACCTGCTCCGCGCCGCCCTGGCGGTAGTGGTCGGCAACCTCCTCCGGAATCGCCGACGAGTTTGCCAGCACCACGTCCACCCTCACGCCGGCGGCGTAGGAGGTCAACTCCGCCACGTGACGCGCGAGATTGAAGCCGTCGGTTTCACCTGGTTGGGTCACGAGGTTGGCGACGTAGACGCGCTGGGCCCGACTCCGGGCCAACGCGGCCCTCAGTCCGGGCACGAGCACGTTGGGGATGATGCTGGTGTACAGCGACCCCGGCCCGAGGACCAGGAGATCGGCATGCGCGATCGCCTCCAGGGCTTCGGAGAGCGCCGCGGGCGCCGGCGGAACCAGGCGCAACCTGCGCGGCGGGCCGCCGTGCGTGATTGCGGTTTCGCCGACGAGCAGCCGCCCGTTTCGCCCCTCGGCGACGAGTTGGACGTCTTCTCCGGTTGCCGGGAGCACCGCGCCTCGCACCCTCAAGACATCGGCTGCCAGTCGCACGGCGCGTGGGAAGTCGCCGG
The DNA here is from genome assembly GCA_020073245.1 of Terriglobia bacterium. Taxonomy (GTDB): domain Bacteria; phylum Acidobacteriota; class Thermoanaerobaculia; order Thermoanaerobaculales; family Thermoanaerobaculaceae; genus RBG-13-68-16. Next base: position 561,685 of record JAIQFQ010000001.1, read on the forward strand.
TGATCTGGTGCAACGCGGTCATGAAGAGGTTGCCGAACGAGTGGCCGCCGGTGGGGCCCTCGCCCGGATACCGATGGTCGAACAGGCGGGTCATCATCTCGTCGTCCTCGGCGAGCGCCACCAAACAGTTGCGGACGTCGCCAGGCGGTGGCATGCCGAACTCACGGCGCAGCCTTCCCGAGGAGCCGCCGTCGTCGGTGACGGTCACGATCGCAGCCAGAGACGCCAACGGCAGCCTCTTTGCAGCGCGCAGCAGCGTCGCAAGGCCCGTGCCACCTCCGAGCGCAACCAGCCGCGGGCCGTCGATGGGCCTACCCACGCTCTCAATGGTAGTCGGGACGAGCGTGATCGGGCAAAGGGAGTGAAACGCAGCTCTCCCACGCCGCCCTCCCGGTCGAAAGTTGAAAGTCAAGAGTTGAAAGCCAATAGCCTGCTGCTGACTGTCCACTGGGGGTCAGGCACGACCTCGGCAACGTTCGTCGCTACTCTCGGGCCTGCTGCGAAGGGGGGCTGTCGACCCTGAGCCTTCGACATTCAACGGTGAACCGTCAACTGGGCGGGGGGCGGGCGGTGGCTGTTGCCGTGGCGGGCGGGTGGGGGAGAGCTACTTCTTCGAGAGTTCGTGCAGGACTTGCTTGGCGACCGCCTTGAGCGTTTCAAACACCCCGACTCCCTTGGGTGCCACCGCCTCGAATGTGGGCTCGCCTTTGACGTTGAGGGCGCGGAGCAACACGTCGTAAGGAACGGCACCGGCAAGATCACGCTTGTTGAACTGCAGCGCGTAGGGAACCAGGGCGAGGTCGAACCCGTTTTCGCGGAGGTTCGTCCTGAGATTGTCGAGCGATTCGACGTTGGCGTCCATGCGCGCTTCCTGCGAGTCGGCGACGAAGATCACGCCGTCCACGCCTTTCAGGATCAGCTTGCGCGAAGCGTCGTAGAACACCTGGCCGGGCACGGTATAGAGGTGAAACCGGGTGCGGAATCCTCGCACGCTGCCCAGGTCGAGGGGAAGAAAGTCAAAGAAGAGCGTACGGTCGGTCTCAGTTGCCAGCGAGATGAGCTGCCCTTTGTTCTGCGGGTTCGTCCGCTCGTAGATGTATTGAAGGTTGGTGGTCTTGCCCCCGAGGCCAGGACCGTAGTACACGATCTTGCAGTTGATCTCACGGGAGGCGTAGTTGATAAAGCTCATTCGGTAAACAGGGCGTCGATGTCTTCGTCGGTGATCTCAGCGAATGGCGACGCGGGTGCTTGACCCTCCTCCGCCGCCTTGGATGCCATTTGGGTGAGCACCTCCTCGAGTTCTGCCGCCGCCTTGCGCACCCGCAACCGCACTAGTCCGAGCGACGAACGCTCGTCAAAGATCACGACGAGGATCAACCTCTGTCCAACGATCGAGATGTGGATATTGTCCCGCTCACCCTCGTGGAAGAGGATTGAGAACTCCTTCTCCCCGATCAAGCGGGCCAACCCGTCTGTGGCCGCTACGTTGCCAGCGGTCAGCGACGCAAGCGAGGTGGCATCCACCTTTTCCAGATCACCCTTGGCGGCGATCTGCTGGCCGTTCTTGTCGACGAGGAAGACGATCTTCGCGTTCGCGTCCATCCAGAGGCGTGCGAGAACGGCGTTGATCCGCTCGAACTCCTCCTCGTACACGATCAAATTCGGCCCGAACATCGTCATGCCAACCCGCCTCCACCCCTCGAATATTGAGTATATCCTTCCACTTCGCGTCAATCCATCCCTCGGCGCCCCGAAAGCGCCCGCGCCAGAGTCACCTGATCGGCGTAGGAGATCTCCCCTCCGGCCGGCAGCCCGAACGCGATCCGGCTCACTGCCGCCCCGGTTGGCCGCAACACCCGGGCAAGGTAGTGCGCTGTGGCCTCACCTTCGACGGTCGGGTTGGTCGCGAGGATCACCTCGCGCACAGAACCCGTTCGCACCCTTTCCAAGAGCCCGCCGATGGTCAGTTCCTCGGGACCCACGCCATGCAACGGGTCGAGCGTTCCGCCCAGTACGTGGTACAAACCGCGGAACTCGCTCGTTGCCTCTACCGCCCAGGCGTTGGTAGGGTCTTCAATCACGCAGATGACTGTCCTGTCGCGCGTCTCATCCTTGCAGACCGGGCAGGGGTCCTGCTCCGTGATCAGGAAGCACGTACTGCAATGGTGCACCGCATCCGCTGCCCGGTTGAGCGCAGCGGCGACGCGCCGCGAACCATCTGGCGCTCGGACCAGGAACTGCACGAGGCGTGTTGCTGTTCGCGGCCCCACACCGGGGAGTTGCTCCAGTTGGTCGAGGAGCTCGCGCAGCGCGGGCGGACGCAACTCCATCAGATCAGGCCCGGAAAGCCCGCCGGCATGCCGAGGCGGCCCAGCAGCTCGCGCGACTGTTCCTCGAGCCGGCGCGAGGCCTCCTGCCACGCGGCAACGATGAGGTCTCCGACCAGGTCCGGCTCTTCGCCAGCCAGCGCCTTGGTGTCGATCGTGACGCCCTTGAGCTCCTTGAGGCCCGACAGACGGACCCGAACCAGCCCTCCACCCGCCGAGCCTTCGACCTCAAGCTCGCCGAGCATCCTCTGCATCTGCGCCTGGGCCTGCTGCGCCTGCTGCATGATCTTTGCGACGTTCATGGTTTCTCCTCGACGCTCTCCAGCCGGCCGCCGAAGACCTCGAGCACCAGCTTCACGCCCTCGTCGGACTCGACCCGTGCACGCAGGTCCTGATCATGCTTCTGGGCTGGCGAATCGTTCTCGTCCACCTGAACCTTGCTCGCCAGGCCAGCCTGTCGTGCCGCCGCCGTCAGCTGCTCGGAGGCGTCCCGAAGCGACTTCTGTGTTGCCAGCGGGAGGCCACCACAGCGCAGCACCAGGGTGTCACCGTCAACGCGCACCTCCCGCACGGCGCCGACCCGACCCGCAAGCAGGTGCGCCCCCATTTGCTCGAGCACCGCCACAAGGCGACCGGCGGGCGTCGCGATCACGGGCGCGTCCGGGGTCACAACCGATGCCGTAGGCGTCGAGGCTGACACCGGTGTCGGTGATATGGGCTCTCCCCCGAGGAGTGCCTCGACTCGCCGCAGCCGGGGCCAGAGCGCCAGTCTCCCGACTGCCGCCGCCACCGCAACGCCTGGGGTATCCGCGCCCGCAATGAGGTCCTTCCCCTCGAGGGCGAGCCCCAGCAGCCTTATCAGGAGGGCAGGGCCAAGGCGCGCCGCGCTCTCGACCAGCATCGGCCGGTGGGAGGCCGGGAGCGGCGCCGGCACGCTCGGATCGGTGGCCAGCAGGAGCAGGACGTGGAGGAGCCGCACAAGCTGCTCGTAGAGTCCGGCAGGGTCTCGGCCGGACTGTTCCTCGGACCGCACAAGTGCAAGCGCAGCGGGAACGTCCCCGCCTTCGAGGGCGCGCCAGAGGGCAACCACGGTCTCGAAAGGGGGCAGACCGATGACGTCCGCCACTTCGTTCTCGCCGACCGTCTCGCCAGCGAAGGCGCGCACGCGGTCCAACAGCGAGAGGGCGTCGCGGAGCGATCCTTCGGTCGCCCGGGCGATGAGTTGGGCCGCGCCGTAGGTCAGCTCGAGCCCCTCGCTCTTGGCCACATGGGCGAGGCGTGTTACAACCAGGTCCACCGGAATCGGGCGGAAGTCCACCTGCAGACAGCGTGAGAGGATGGTTGCCGGAAACCTCTCCTTCTCGGTCGAGGCAAGGATGAAGATGACGTGGGGGGGCGGTTCCTCGAGGATCTTGAGCAGCGCGGCAAAAGCATCCTTCGTGAGTTGGTGCGCCTCGTCGAGAATGACTACTCGGTACCGGTCGCGAATCGGCAGATTTTTCACCGCCTCGCGCAGTTCGCGGACATCGTCAATGCCGCGGTTGGAGGCGGCATCCATCTCCAGCACGTCCAGTGACGACCCCCTAGCAATCTCCTGGCACGGAACGCACTCACCGCAGGGCTCCGGAATAGGGCCATGCTGGCAGTTGAGCGCCTTGGCCAAGAGGCGAGCCACCGTGGTCTTCCCCACTCCGCGCAACCCTGAGAACAGGTAGGCGTGGGCGATCTGCTTGTTCGCGAGTGCGTTGCGCAACGTGCGAACGACAACATCTTGCCCAACGAGATCCTCGAAGCGCTGGGGGCGCCACCGTCGCGCCAGCACCTGGTACCCGGTCACGCCCACCCCCAGAAACGTGGTCCGTGGTCCGTGGTCCGTGGCCCGGGAAGGAACCCTCGCCGGTCCATCGCGCTCCCAACGTGATGAACCAAGGAGCCCGGGACGACCGCGGCGCCCGTTGCCTTCCCCTTATCGCTGCTCCCTTCCGGGCCTGACGAGGTTCGGGGGGCACCGTCGCGCGGGTCCCGGACTCCTTGCTTCCCACGGTGGCGGATCCCAGCGGGCGAGCCTTCGCGGCTGGAGCCCGGCATGGCGGAGAGGGCGGGATTCGAACCCGCGGTACGGTTACCCGTACACACGCTTTCCAAGCGTGCTCTTTCGGCCACTCAGACACCTCTCCGCGGCACCATGTTCACTCGCAATTTCCCAGTGGGTACGTTCCCCCACCCGCACCAGCTTACGCCCAGATGGCGGAGAGGGTGGGATTCGAACCCACGGACCCCCGTGAGGGGGTCAACGGTTTTCGAGACCGTCCCGTTCGACCACTCCGGCACCTCTCCGCACCGGGAGCGAGAGTCTAACCGCGGTCACGCAACTTTGCAAAGAAGTTCTCCAGCAAAACCCTTGCTTCGCGGGCCATTAAACCGCCGTGAACCGCCACCCGGTGGTTGAGCCGTGGATCGTCCAGGAGATTCCCGAGCGACCCCGCGAAGCCACCCTTCGGGTCCGCTGCCCCCCAGACCACGCACGCAAGCCGCGCCAGCACCGCGGCGGCGGCGCACATGGCGCACGGCTCCAGCGTGACGACCAGGGTGCAACCCTCGAGACGCCAGCGTCCGAGCGCACTGGAGGCCGCCCTGAGCGCGAGGATCTCGGCATGGGAGGTGGGGTCCCGGTCCGCTTCGCGCCGATTGCGCCCGCGCGCCACGATTCTGCCTTCCGAATCCAGGAGGACCGCGCCTACCGGCACGTCGCCACTCTCGACCGCGGCATGCGCCTCCTCGAGTGCGGCTTCCATGCCGGCGCGCTCGGCGTCCGAGAACACCCAGTCGGGAGTGGGCCCGCTCACGACCCGCCTCGCCCAACCGGTCGTTTCACTTTGAGTCCGGCCCGCCAAGACATCGCCAGGGCCGCCTCGAGCGAGGCGGCGGCCGAGCGCACAGCGGTCCTGGAGGTGCCGGTGTTCATGCCTCGGGAGATCATAGCCCCACAAGAAACGAGCGACCGGCAGGGCCCTGTGGCTCTGCCGGCGAACCATCGGATCTTCCGTGGGGTCGGCTACTCGATCCGGAACGGAAAGCCGATCGTCCCTTTGCTCTGCTGGCACTCGAGCAAGTAGACGCCGGCAGGGAGGGGCTGGGTGAATCGAATCTTGAGCATCTCCTTCTCACCCTTCAAAGGGCCGGAGGTGATCGCGCCAGATACCGCGCCTTTCGAGGTGTCCTGCTCGAAGTAGCCGCTCTTCTGCTGGTAGACGTTAAGGGCGTACGGCTTGTAGTCGCCGTACAGAATGAGGTAGTCGCCGGTCCGCACCGACACCGCTACCTCGCCGGTGAAGTAGTTGAGCGCAAACCCCTCGGGGGTGAATTGCGTTTCAAGGTTGACAGCCGAAATCTCGATGAGCTTCTCGTTCTGTACCAGGAAACCGCCCTTCTTGTCGGGCTTGATCTCCCTGCTGCACGCTGCCAGCGCCAGACAGATGCTGGCGACCGCAACGAGGGTGGGGGGCTTCAGACTCATCACGGCTCCTTTCGACTCGGCCACGCCGGCTTCGACTCTCCCAGACGAGCCGAGTATACCAAGCGGCCAGACGCTTTGAGCCGTCTCGGCGTCTCGTGTGGTGCGCTGCCTACTCGACACGGCCGCGGGGGAAGGCGGGGCGAGTCCCACGAGGGAAGCGGCGCGGAGATCACCAGACCGGGGCTTGCAGGAGCATCGCGTGGGCGGCCGACCGGTCCACCGGCTTGGAGAACCAGAACCCCTGCGCGTGGGAGCACCCGATCTCGCGCAGCCTCTCGAGCTGGACCGCCGTCTCGACACCCTCGGCGACAACGTTGATGTTCAGCATGTTGGCGAGTGCGACGATGGTCTTGACGATCGCGGAGGCATCCCCGGGAGAATCCATCCCGGAGATGAACGAGCGGTCGATCTTGAGGGTGTCGTAGGAAAACCGCTGCAGATTGGACAGCGACGAGTAGCCGGTGCCGAAATCGTCCACCGAGAACTGCACGCCGAGCCGATGGAACTGTGCCAGCTTCTCGAGCGCGAGGTCGCCGTGGTCCATGATCACGTTCTCCGTGATCTCGAGGCGAAGGTTCGCGGGCGAGAGGCCGGTCTCCTCGAGGATCGTCACCACACGCTCGTACATGTCCGACTGCATCACGACCTTGCCAGAGACGTTCACGCTCACGTACAGAGGCGGATTCATCGGCACGACACGCTGCCACTCCCGGGCGTCCCTGCACGCCTGCTCCAGCACCCACCAGCCGAGTGGGACGATTAGACCGGTCTCCTCGGCCACCGCAATGAAGCGCGCGGGGCTGACCAAGCCGCGCTCCGGGTGGCGCCAGCGCACGAGCCCCTCGAACCCAACGATCCTCTTGTCCTCCAGCGAGACAATGGGTTGATAGTGCATCACGAACTGCTTGCGCTCGACCGCCTGTCGCAGCTCTGTCTCGAGCCTCAACAGTGCGACGACGCTGCGATGCATCGTCTGGTCGAACACCTGGTAGCAGCCGCGACCGGCCGCTTTGGCCCGGTACATCGCCGTGTCGGCGTCCCGCAGGATCTCTTCCGGGGCCTTGTAGCTCGGGTTGGAGAGCGCGACCCCGATGCTGGCCGAGGTGAAGACCTCGCGCCCGCTGATTACGAGTTTCCCCCGGATCAGGTCGAGGACGCGCTCGGCCACGTGGGTGGCGTCACTCGCACCGTGGATGTCGTTGAGGAGAATCGCGAATTCGTCTCCTCCCAGCCGGGCCACGGTGTCACCCGGCCGCAGGAACTGGGTCAGACGGCGGGCGAGATCGACAAGCAGCTCATCACCGACGCTGTGTCCGAGCGAGTCGTTGATGTTCTTGAAGCGGTCGAGGTCGATGAACAGCAGCGCGACCATCGAGTCCTTGCGCCTCCGGGCCTGTTCCATGGCGAGGCCGAGGTGATCGAGGAAGAGCGTGCGGTTGGGGAGTTGGGTGAGCGCGTCGTACAGAGCGTCGTGGAGGAGCTGCTCTTCGGCTCGCTTGCGGGCCGTGATGTCGGTCAACGATCCAGCCATTCGCGTCGCCTTGCCTGCCGTGTCGCGAACGGCGAGCCCCCGCGAAAGGACCCAGATAGGCTTGTCGCTCCTGTCGACCATCCGGTGCTCTCGTTCGAAGTGAGGTTGGTTGCCGGCTAGGTGAGCCTCGAGAGCCTTGCGGAGCCCCATGTTGTCGTCGGGGTGAACCCGCGAGAACCACTCCTCGATGCCGCTACCGATCTCGTCGTCGCGGTAGCCGAGCATGGCCTTCCAGCGCGGAGAGAAGTACGCGGCGCCGGTGGTCAGGTTCCAGTCCCAGAGCCCGTCGTTGGCCCCGCTGACCGCCAGGGCGTACCGCTCCTCGCTCTCCCAGAGCGCTCTCTCCGCATGCATACGCTCGATGGCGTAGCGGATCGAGCGCAGCAACAGCTCGTTGTCGACGTGGCGCTTCACGAGGTAGTCCTGGGCACCCTCGCGAACCGCCGACAGTGCCGTCTCCTCGTCGTCAAGGTTGGTGAGGATCACGATCGGGACATGTGGCGCCGCCGCCCGTGCCCTCTCGAAGGAAACGAGCCCCTTCGAATCCGGCAGCGAGAAATCAAGGAGGATCACGTCCACCGGTACGGACGCAAGACGCGCCAGCCCGTCGCTGAGCCTGGTGACGTGCTCGACGCGCACCTGCTCACGCCGAGACTGGGCGAGCATCGCCTGGATCAGCTCGGCTTCGTCGGGGCTGTCCTCGATCAGGAGGACGCTCAGAGGTTTGGTCGTACCATCCATGCACTCACTCCTTCGTCGCGGGCGTCTCGCCGGCCCGAACCCGCGTGAGGCTCCTCGGAATCGTGAAACAGAACGTCGAGCCGCGTCCGACCTCCGAGACTGCCCAGACCCTCCCGCCGTGGCGCTCGACGATGCGCTTGCAGATGGCGAGTCCAATCCCGGTGCCGGGGTACTCCGCAGCCGTGTGCAACCGCTGGAACATGCCGAAGATGCGCTCGAGGTGTTCGTGCGAGATCCCGATCCCGTTGTCCGCCACGGCGAACGTGCAGCGCTCCGGCTCCTCGACCGCATAGATCCGGATCTGCGGGGCCTCGCGGCGGAACTTGAGCGCGTTGCCGATGAGGTTCTGGAAGAGTTGGACCATCTGCGCCGCATCCGCGGCGAGGACCGGGAGTCGGTCCCAGCTCACCGCAGCGCCGCTCTCATCGATCGCAGCCTTGAGGTTCCCGACGGCCTGCTGCACGACGTCCGCGAAGTTCACATCCGTGAAGGGCCTGCCCCGCGTGTCCACCCGGGAGTAGGCCAGCACGTCGTTGATCATCGCCTGCATGCGGTCCGTGCAGGAAACGAGATTCGTGAGGTAGCGTTTCGTGTCCAGCGTCGGGGCGATTGAGCCGTTTCCGGCGAGCAGCCGCGCGTAGCGGGTGATGAGCTGGAGCGGTTCCTGCAGGTCGTGAGAGATCACGTATGCGAACTGCTGCAGGTCAACGTTGGACCGGCCGAGTGCAGCGGCTCGCTCGGAAAGCTCGCGCTCTGCTTCCCGGTGCCCGGTGATGTCTTCCAGCGCCCCTTCGAACCGGACGATCCCCTGGCCAGGTTCAACGACCGGCCAGAGGGCGACGCGGACCCAGGTCACATCCAGGTTCGCCCGGCGCACGCCCGCCTCGAGGCCCCGCACCGCCCTTCCACGAGCCATGGCCGCCAGGACCTGGGCCTGCAGCGCTTCGTCCGACAGGAGCTCGATGAGGTTCCGGCCCATCAGAGCCTCGGCGCTCTCGGCGTTGAGGATGCGGGCGAGTGCCTCGTTGGCGGCGATCAGCCGACCATCCGCCGCGACCGCAAACGTGCCCAGCGAAAGCTCGTCGGTCAGCCTCTGAAACAAAGCAAGACCCTCTCGCGACGCTCTAAGGTCCGCGCTGCGGTCAATCGCCCGGCGCACCGCGGTCGGCAGCTCGAGGTAGCCGGCGCTTCCCTTGACAACGTATGCCGATAGGCCTTTTCGCAAACCCTGGGCAACGATCGCCTCATTTCCTTCCGAGGCGAAGAACACGACCGGGCAGTCGGGGGCCAGGCTGCGGATCGTCTCCAACACCTGCAGCCCGTCTCCCCAGTCCAGGCGGTACTCCGTCACCACTGCAGCGAAGCCACCGAGGGGCAGGCGATCGGCCAGGACCATCCCGTCGCCGACCTCCTCGACCTCCACGTCCGGGAGCTCGCGCCGGAGCAGAAGAGCAGCGAGGGCCCTGTCGTCGGGATTGCTGTCGACGAGCAGGACGCGGGGGTGGGTTTTCATCTGTTGACGAATAGGCCAGGGGGACGTCCGAGAAAGAGCGAAACGAGTGCAGCGCGGGTGGTTTGCCAGCTCCCCGCTGCGCGATCCTGCCGACCCATGCTCCCTCTGCTCCTCCTGATACCGCTCGAGTCTATCACGAGACCAGGTCTGTGTAGATCCATCTCACCTCAAACCCGGAAAAACGTGGTACAAGAAATCTCGAATAGGTCGCGACGACCGAAAACACTCGGAGAGCATACCCATGAATACTCGAGACGCCATCCATACCCGCCGAAGCGTGCGGGCGTTCTCCCCGCAGCCGGTTCCGGCGACAGCCATACGCGAACTGGTCGAGGCGGCCATGCAGGCGCCCTCCGCCGGCAACGAGCAGCCGTGGCAGTTCGTGGTCATCGACGATCGTGCGCTTCTCGACGGGATCCCAGAAATCTTGCCGTACGCTCCGATGTGCCGCGTTGCACCGCTCGCAATCCTGGTGTGCGGCGACATGAACGAGGCACACCACACGGGGTACTGGGTTCAGGACTGCTCGGCCGCCACCCAAAACCTGCTTCTGATGGCCCACGATCTCGGTCTCGGTGCCGTGTGGACCGGCGTCTACCCGAACAAGGAGCGGGTCTCGGGTCTCCAGGAGATGCTCCGCCTCCCCGCGGGGATCGTCCCCCTGGCGCTGGTAGTCATCGGCATCCCGACCGACCAGGCAGAGCCTGTGGCCCGGTTCCGGGAAAACCGTGTCCACCACAACGGGTGGTGAAGGCGCAGGGACCACCCGGATGGGAAGACCGATACCCCTGAGCACTGTTGCTCTTCTCGTACCGGACGTGTAACACCGTGAGTCCTGGCTATCGTGAGATCTGGACGGCGATCGTCGGACTGCCTGCAACAGTGCCGGCAGGGCGAGAAGGGAAGATGCGAAGAATGGGGCGCCAATTTCTTGCGTACGTCGTTATGGCGATGCTGGGTCCCGTGCTGACCGCTGTGGCCGCCGATGCCCCGTACCGTCTCGCGTCACGGTTTGCGGTCGGGGGCGACGGCGGCTGGGACTATTTGACCGTCGATGCGCCAACACACCGTCTCTTTGTCTCCCGTGCGACGCGCGTACAGGTCATCGACGTGCAGACCGGCCGCCTGATCACCGAGGTCCAGGGTACCGAGGGAGTGCACGGAATAGCGCTCGCGCCGGAACTTGGAGCCGCCTTCACCAGCAACGGCCGGACCGCCACCGTCACGGTCTTCGACCTCCAGACGCTGAAGCCGACCGCAACTGTTCAGATCGCGGGCAAGAACCCGGATGCGATCCTGTACGAACCTGTCAGCAAGCGTGTCTTCACGTTCAACGGCGACTCCTCCGATGCGACGGCCATTGACGCACAAAGCCACGCCGTGGTTGGCACCGTTGTCCTGACCGCCCGTCCCGAGTTCGCAGTCGCGGACGGCAGAGGGACGATCTTCGTGAACCTCGAGGCCAAGAGCGCCATAGCTGCGATCGACGCGCGCTCGTTGAAGGTCACCGCAACGTGGCCGATCGCGCCGTGCGAGGAGCCGTCGGGGCTGGCGATCGACCGTGAGCACCGGCGCTTGTTCTCCGTATGCCGCAACAAGTTGATGGCGGTCGTCGATGCCGACAGTGGCCGCTTGCTCACGACCCTACCGATCGGCGACAGGGTGGACGGCGCGGCCTTCGATGCCAAGACGGGACTCGCGTTCAGCTCGAACGGTTCCGGCACCGTCACCGTGGTTCACGAAGATGCACCCGAGCGCTTCAGGGTCGTTGCCGAAGTCGCGACCCAACCCGGTGCGCGGACCATCGCTCTCGACGACACGACCCACAGGATCTACCTCCCAACCGCCGAGTTCGGCCAGGTTCCACCCCCAACGCCCGAGAACCCGCACCCGCGTCCGCCGATCGTTCCAGGGAGTTTCGTCGTTCTCGTGCTGGAGCCAGCACCGTAACGTAACCGGAGAACCCCGTCGGACCTGGGAGAGTGTTGCCGCCCCGCGGCGGGTGACGACCGCCAGGCGGTTGGAACCTGTCTCCGCCAATGCTCGTGCCAAGGTCGATCTTCAAGGCTAAGATGGCGGTCAGGGGGCGTGTCATGACAGAACGGCAAGACCTACTCACGGCGCTCCACGACGCAGTGCTCGGGGGCGACGATGCGGCCGCCGGACGGTTGGCCGAGCAAACACTGGCCGGCGGCCTGCCGGCGCTCGAGGTAATCGAGCACGGTCTCGTCCCCGGTATCCACGAGGCGGGCCGGCGGTGGGAGGAGGGCGAGTACTTCCTGCCCGAACTCGTCACCGCGGCACAGGCAATGAAGGCCGCGATGGCGGTGCTTCAGCCTGCCCTCGCCGACAAGGGTCCAGCATTCTCGCTCGGCCAGGTCGTGATCGGCACGGTCGAGGGCGATATCCACGACATCGGCAAGACGCTGGTGGCCACCCTGCTGTCCGCGAGTGGGTTCGCAGTCAGTGACGAGGGGGCGAGCGTTCCGGTCGCACGCTTCCTCGCCCGTGCCCGGGACCTGAACGCCGACATCGTGTGCGCATCGGCGCTGCTCACCACCACGATGCCGAAGCAGCGGGAGCTCGCTGCGGCTCTCAAGGCCTCCGGTCTCAAGGCACGACTCATGGTTGGTGGAGCGCCCGTCAGCAAGGGCTGGTCTGACGCGATCGGTGCCGACGGCTACGCGGACAACGCACTCGCGGCGGTGGCCCTCGCGCGCAAGCTGGTGGTTCTCGGTGCGACCGGCTGAACTCCGAGAGTTGGCGCGCACGCGCGCCCTGCTGCTCGACGGCGGCCTCGGCAGCATGCTGATCGCCGGCGGGCTCGATGAAGGCAGAGCGCCGGAGTGGTGGAACCTCGAGCACCCCGAGCGCATCGAGGCGGTCCACCGCGCCTACCTCGAAGCCGGCAGCGACGTCGTGCATACCAACACGTTCGGCGCCAATCCCCTGCGCCTCGCCGCCGGCGGCCTGGCGGGTCGGTGCCACGAGGTCAATGCGGCAGCGGTCGAGATCACCCGCCGCGCGACCCGCGGAACCGGACTGATCGCCGGCGACATGGGCCCGACGGGACACATGCTGCCGCCCCTGGGAACCACGACTGTCGAGCAGCTCTACGAGGCGTTCCGCGAGCAGGCCGAGGCCCTCGCCCAAGCGGGGGCCGATCTGATCTCGATCGAAACGATGAGCGACCTCCGTGAGGCACGGGCAGCGGTGGAGGCGGCGCGAGCGACTTCTCTCGCGGTGCACGCCTCGATGACCTTCGAGCGCCGGCGACGGGGTTTCTTTACGATCATGGGCGACCCTCTCGTACCGAGTCTGATCGCCCTCGCCGAGGCGGGGGCAGATGCGGTCGGATGCAACTGTTCGGTGACCTCGGCTGTGATGGTGGCGATGGTCAGCGAGGCGGCCGCCCTCGTCCCCGTGCCGTTCTCCGCACAGCCAAACGCCGGTCAGCCGCACGTTACCGCCGAGGGCGTCGTGTACGACGCCAGCCCCGAGGCATTTGCCGGCGACCTGGCAGCGATGGTGCACGCAGGGGCTTCACTCGTTGGCGGTTGTTGCGGCACGACCCCCGAATTCATCCGGCAGGCGCGAACCGCGCTTGACGCGACGGTGAGGCAATGACCTCACCACCGGTCGTGGTCGGTCTCGACGTCGTGCCGGAGCCGGAGGAGGCAAGCCGCTACCTGGGGTACCCGCAGGGCCGGCAGCCGCAAGCCCGCGGCAAACACCGCCTCGCTGAACTGTGGCCTCAGGCGCTGGCGTTGCTCGCACCGCGGGGCGCCTACGCGCTTGTGTCCCGGAGTGCAGCCGCAAAGGTGGGAATGCCCGAGCCGGGAGAGACCGTCGCCGTTGCGGTGGTCACGATCGGTCCCGCGCTCGAGCAGGAAATCTCCCGCAGGACCGCTGCCGGTGTGCTCCTGGACGCTCTTGTGCTGGACGCGATCGGGTCATCTGCGGCGGAGGCGGCCGCCGATGCGCTCAACCTCGAGCTGTGCACAACTGCCCGTTCCCATGGCCTCGAGGCGGCGCCGCGAGTCAGCCCGGGTTATGGTGCCTGGGACACTGCTTGTCAGCCGCTGCTCCTCGCACTGCTCCCGATTAACGAGCTTGGCATCCACCTGACCAGCGGTGCAATGATGGTGCCGCGAAAGTCGGTGAGTTTCGCGGTGAGCTTTGAGAACCCCGGCCACATCGGGCCGCATGCCCCGACGCAGTGCGAGCGGTGCGGGCTCATCCGCTGCCGGCACCGTGTTGCGCCTGCCGACTGCGGGTAGTGGGGAATCGGCCAAGCGGAAGGAGACACCCCATGGACGCGATTCGACCCCAGCTTCAGATGCTCAGTGAGCAACAGGTGGAGAGGATCGTTGGGGACGCGTTCGCCGTCTTGTCGACCGTCGGGTTCGAGGTCGAGAACACGGAGGCGCAGGCATTGCTGCGCGAAGCCGGCGTTCGGGAGGAATCAGGGCGCTTCTTCGCGACCGAGGAGACGGTGCGACGCCGCCTCGCCACCGTGCCATCTCGCGTGATCGTCTACGACCGCGGTGGAGACGCGGCGCTCGACCTGGGAGGGGACCGCGTCCACTTCGATCCGGGCTCCGCGGCGATCCATCTGCTCGATGCCGAGACCGGGCGACGCAGGCATCGACGTGCCGGAGGAGATGGGCGACCGCTGGCGCCTCTACGTTGCACTGCTCAACTCCAGAAAGCCGGTGATCACGGGGACGTTTCGAAAGGACGCCTTCGCGGTCATGAGGGCCATGCTTGTCGCGGTGCGTGGCGGCGAAAGGGCCCTGGCGGAGAAGCCGCTCGCGATCTTCGACTGCTGCCCGAGCCCACCCCTGAAGTGGAGCGATCTCACCTGCCAGGCGCTTGTGGACTGTGCACGTGCCGGTATCCCCGCAGAGCTAGTCTCGATGCCGCTCGGGGGTGCGACCTCGCCGGTGACGCTTCGCGAGATGGTCGTTCAACACGCGGCCGAGAGTCTCTCGGGCGTGCTCCTTCATCAACTTGCGCACGCCGGGGGGCCGATCGTGTGGGGCGGCTCACCGTCCGCGTTCGACATGAGGTACGGCACCACACCGATGGGTGCCATCGAGACGATGATGGTGGACGCAGCGGACGCCCAGGTCGGTAAGCACCTGGGTCTTCCGACGCACGCCTACATGGGGATGTCGGACGCCAAGGTGGTGGACTGGCAGACCGGAATGGAGTCAGGGGTCGGGGCCGTGATCGGAGCGCTCGCAGGCGTCAACCTGATCTCGGGCCCAGGGATGCTCGACTTCGAGAGCTGTCAGAGCCTCGAGAAGCTCGTGCTCGACGACCAGTTGGCCGGGATGGCGCTGCGACTGGTGCGTGGGGTCTCGCAGGACTCGGCCGCCGAGGCCGTCGACCTGATCCGCCAGGTGGTCGAGCTCGGCGGCTTCCTCGGACATCGCCACACCAGGGAGAACTTCCGCAAGGAGCTCTTCATCCCGGGGAAGGTCATCCAGCGCGGGAGCTACGACACGTGGGAGGCGGCCGGCGCCAAAAGCGCCGCCCAGGTTGCCGCAGAGGAGGTGCGGGCGATCCTCGCGCGCGGCAACCCCTCGCCGCTGCCCGAGAGCACACGTCACGAACTCGACGCGATCATCGGCGGCGAGGCTCGGCGCCTCGGCATCGCGAGGCTCCCGGCGACGTGACGTTTGCGCTGCTTTCGCCGTCGGACGCGCACCTCATCGCCACTGTGGCGAAGACCTTCGCATCGGCGATGAGGTTGTCGAGGACGCAGAACTCGTTCGGTTGATGGGCGGTTTCGTGGATCTTCGAGTACACCACTGCGGGAAGTCCCATCCTCCGGAAGATCGCGGCCACGGTTCCGCCCCCGATTCCCTGCGGGCGGGGTGTGATCCCGTGCACCTCGCGGACTCCTTGGACGATCAGCCGCACGACTTCGGCATCGGGACTCGTCGGCGACGTGGCAGCGGCCCGCTGGACGTCCTCGAGAGTAATCGTCACGCCGTGCGCCGATTCGACCTCGGAGGCGAGTCGCCGGATCTCCGCCTCGACCTCGGCGAGCGCGACCGAGGGTAGCACCCGGCAGTCGAGGTAGAACGCATCGTCGCCGGGGATGGTGTTGATGTTCGGGACGTTTGGCTCCTTCTTCGTGGGCTCGAAGGTGGACGTCGGCGGATCGAAGAGCGGGTCCTCCTCAGGGAACGCCTGGCCAAGGGACGCGAGGCGCGTGACCAGCTCGCAGGCCGCGCGGAATGCGTTCGCGCCGAGTCCCGGTGTCGATGCGTGGCACTGCTTCCCGACCGTCCGCACCTTGACCCACCACAGTGCCTTCTCCGCGACCTCGACGAGGGAGCCTTCGGCGTTTCCGGCGTCCGGCACCAGGAACATGTCGTCCGGCCCGAACAGGGCGCGGTGATGTCTGGCGAGGTACTCCGCCCCGTACGCCGAGCCGGTCTCCTCGTCGGCGCAGAAGAGGAGCGCCAGGTCAACCGGCGGACGCACCTTGCACTCCATGAAGGCGCGGGCAACGAGCAGGCTCGACACGACGGCTTGCTGATTGTCCTCGACGCCGCGGCCGATGAGTCTGCCGTCCTCGATGCGGAGCTCGAAGGGGTCCGTGGCCCAGAGTGTGCGCTCACCGGGCGGAACGACGTCGAGGTGCGACATGATCCAGAGAGTTCGGGACGAGCGCGAACCCCTGTACCTGGCGACGACGTTGGGCCGCACGCCGCCCTTGGCGCGAGCGTCCGGGGCGTCGAAGCGGGCCACGTCGTCGAAGGCGAGCGTGTCGAGCACTGCCTCGAGCCAGACCGCCTTGTCGTGCTCCCCTTGGCCGCCGCTTTCGGGACACACCGCGGGGATGGCCGTCAGCCCGCGCTGCAAGTCCACCGCCCACTCCCGATACCCTTCGATCCGGCTCAGCAGTTCGTCCATCGCCGTTTTCCCCTCTCCCCTCCCGGCCGACCGGCGCGCAGCTTCGAGCGCGCCACAGTACTCGATCGCGCTGACCCGTGTCACGCTGCCTGGATTTCCCCTCTGCCAGCGTGATCAGCGACCGCCGCCTCGCAGCTCCACGCGACCCCTTCGCGCAAGATTGACAAGCTCCCAGTACGGAGGACGGTATCCCTGCGTCCTCTCGAACTCCGAGACGAGCACGGCCGTCCGTTGTCTGATCGCCGCGTGGGTCCGGCTGAACTGGCGATTCCGAAGCGCACCGGCGGCCGAAAGCCCCTCCGGGACGGGACCGACGAGCCCGAAAGCGTTCAGAAGCGAGCTGTATGCCTTCGCCGACCGAGCGACGGGAAGCAACGGCAGCGGGTACGCCAGCGTGTCACCTTCCTCGGCGCCTTCGAGCATCGCGTCGACGACCGCGTTGTCGAGGTGGTCCGCAAACAGCGTCTGCGGATCACGCCATTCCGCGACCACGGTCAGTTGCGGGTCGTACTCCAGATCGGACGGCTCCTGCGTCTGGAAGTGTCGCACCCCGAAACCGGACAGCCACCTGACGAGGCCCGGGGAGGAGATACGGGAAAGGCCCATCCACAGGGTGACCCCGAGCCTCTCATACGCAGCCGAGGCGACCTCGGAGCAGAAGAGCTTCGAGTGCTCCGTGAAGTCCATCTCAAAATCGTACGGAATGTGCCGCCCGCGGGTTTCCTCGAGGAGCGCAACAGCCGCCCTGTGCGGCAGCAGCGGATCGGCAGCCACCTCGGGAAGATCGGATCGCAGGCGCAGCACGATCACGCGGAGCTTCACGTCCTTGAGGTAGTCGCCGAGGGAGGCGACCGCGACGCCCCGCTCGATGTGGGCCTCGATGACGGAGGTCTGGTGCGAACGTTCGTCGATGTGGACGAGCGCGACGTGCGAGAAGTTCCCCGGGTAGTCGTTGCCGCGCGCGATGAGC
The DNA here is from genome assembly GCA_020073245.1 of Terriglobia bacterium. Taxonomy (GTDB): domain Bacteria; phylum Acidobacteriota; class Thermoanaerobaculia; order Thermoanaerobaculales; family Thermoanaerobaculaceae; genus RBG-13-68-16. The sequence goes on from JAIQFQ010000001.1 coordinate 579,217, forward strand.
GCGGAGGTCGGCACCCCGCCGCGGGAGACGAGCATGTCGCCGCTGTGGACCCGAACGCCCAGGATTTCGGCCGACGGTGTGACCGACGGCTCGTCATCGCCCCGAACGAGAGGCGACACGACGGCTCGTGGGGCCTGTAACATTGCCTCTTCCAGCGCAGCTCGGCCGCCGTAGAGGAGGCGGTACATCCTGGTTCTTGTCGCCGAAAGGCGCATGTCCCAGTGTCGGGACTGCTCCTTGACCACCGAGCGCATCCTGGTGACGAGGATGGCGTATCTCGGGATCGTCTCCGGGCAGGCCGCGACCATCGGGCCGAGTTCGAAGGTGTTTCGCTCGATTTCGTCAAGTAGAACGGAGTCGGGCCCGAGCCTCGCCGATGCCGCTTCTGCGAGGAGTCGGCGACCTTCGCCCAGCATCGCCTCTGCGCGTGACGTGACGCCAGGGCAGCCAGCCTCGCGGGCGTGACGGAAGCTGGCCTCGAGTTCCCTCCACCGCTGGTCCTGGTTCCAGGCAAACGGTCGGCCGAGGGCGCCGGCCGGTGCGGCTGGCTCGGGAAACGGCATGAACATCAGCGCGACGGCCGCGCAGCCGACGGCGACAACGACCCGCAAGAGCCGGCGACGCGGCTCACGGACCAGTTTCTCGCCTCTCGAGGCGGAGGTTCGTCCCCACATCGGCGTTCCGCCGATATCGTAGCCCGTCTGAACCCGAATCGGCGGACAACGCGGCTTGCAGGCGAACGCTACGGGGCGGACGACGCTTCCGGCGCCCCGAAGACCAGCTGTGCGGCGGGAATCTCGACGTTCACCTCGGGGGTGTACGTCGTCGTGCTTTCCGAAGTGTACGTGTCGAAGGTTCGCGTCTCCTGAACCTTCCGGAGGAGGAAGGTGGCGCGGTCGATCCACAGGGTGACGCTCTCGTCCTTCACGGTGAGCACCCGCGCTCCCATCGAAAGCGTGTACGGGGTCTTTCGGGTCCTCCCCCTGATCCGGAAGCACGTGACACCGCGGTCGGTGCCGTCCTCGATCGACTCGGGCGTGACAAGCAGGGGACCCTCGCCCAGGCTTGCCGGCATCAACAGACCCGGAACCCGGACGGAGGATCCGCCGGAGATCCCGGCCGCGGGGGCAAGGGCTGCCTGCAGCGAACCCGGTTGACGCACGCCTGGCTTCGCGTCCCACCACGAGCGCACCTCGGTGCCGTCCGACCACACAATGTAGGAGGACGACCGCTCTCCCAGCCCCGGGTCTGTGAACTGGAAACGAAAGCGCTCGGGCCGAACGAACACCGTGGTGAAGGGCCGGTCGCTCCCGGCGCGGCCGCCGTCGGTGACCACAGCGGTTCTCACCTCGCCGGCATCACGGTAGCTGCGGCATCCCGCGTACACCTTCGCCATCGCCCGCAGAATCTTCACCGGCGTCTGGTCCTCGCCCTCGCCACGGGGTGATCTTTCCTGCGCCAGCACCGGTCCGGGCATGCCAACCACACCAAGTGCGACGACCACAGGTCCCATCTTCTTCAGAGCGGCTAGCATGCGGAAGCCCTCCCCTGCCACGACACCCGCGGCCCATCGTTGAATGGTCTCATACCAGGGTGTCTCTCCGCCGTCGTACCCCTCGGACCCGGCTCCGTGCCGTCCGCTGCAGGAGATATCGGGACGGCGCGCCACGCATCTTCGCCTCGAGCCCCGTAGATCCCATCGCGGTCGGGAGGCTCCGCGTTGAACCGGCTACTTCGTACATCGCCTCGATACATGAACTGTTACTCTTGTCTGCCTGGAGGGCCCGATGCGACCTCTTGGGACTCACCTGCTGGTTGCGCTGGCGCTGCTGGCTCCCGGCTCAGCAGCGGCCGCAGAGCCGGCCCTGCCGGGGTTCTCGGAGACGTCAGCACGGGCTGAGCGGTCGTGGGAAACGAAGTTCCGAGCCATTCCGGATCCCGCGAACATGCGCGAGTTCATGCGCCGTCTCTCCGCACGGCCGCACCACGTCGGCTCGCCGTACGACAGGGACAACGCGGAGTGGATCCTCTCGAAGTTCAAGGCGTGGGGGCTCGACGCGCACATCGAGAGGTTCGACGTACTCTTCCCAACGCCCAAGCAGCGTCGCGTCGAGATGGTCGCCCCAAGGAAGTTCGTTGCCAAGTTGCAAGAGCCGGCCCTCCCTGGTGACCCGACCTCCAACCAGCAGGGCGAACAGCTCCCCACCTACAACGCCTACTCGATCGACGGAGACGTGACCGCCCCGCTCGTCTATGTCAACTACGGGCTCCCTGAGGACTACGAAACGCTCGATCGCCTCGGTGTCTCGGTCAGGGGCGCGATCGTCATCGCGCGTTACGGCCACTCCTGGCGCGGCATCAAACCGAAGGCAGCGGCCGAACATGGTGCGATCGGCTGTCTGATGTACTCGGACCCGCGCGACGACGGCTACTTCGGCGGGGACGTGCTCCCCGAGGGCCCGTGGCGGCCTCCCGACGGCGCTCAGCGCGGCAGTGTCCTGGACATGCTCTACGAGGGTGACCCGCTGACGCCGGGCGTCGGCGCCACCAAGGACGCGCAGCGCCTTCCCCTCAAGGACGTTCAGATCTTCACCAAGATCCCCGTGATGCCACTGTCATACGCGGACGCGGAGCCGCTGCTGCGTGCGATCCAGGGGCCAACAGGACCGGAGGAGTGGCGCGGCGCGCTCCCGTTCCCGTACCGCATCGGCCCGGGACCGGCGAAGGTCCACCTGCTGATCCAGTCCAGCTGGGACATCACGCCGATCTACGATGTGATTGCCAAGATCCCGGGTTCGGTCGATCCAGGGGAGTGGGTGATCCGCGGCAACCATCACGACGCCTGGGTCAACGGTGCCGAGGATCCGGTTTCTGGCCAGGTATCGCTGCTTGAAGAGGCACGCGCCTACGGCGAACTCCTGACGCAGGGGTGGCGGCCGAAACGCACGATCATCCTCGCGGCCTGGGACGGCGAGGAAGCTGGGTGCCTCGGCTCCACGGAGTGGGCCGAGACACACGCCGCAGAGCTCTCCGAGCACGCTGTGGCCTACCTCAACTCCGACTCGAACGGTCGCGGCTACGTCGACTTTGCCGGTTCTCACACACTTGAGGCGTTCTACAACGACGTCGCACGCACCATCGTCGACCCGGAAGCCGGCGTCTCGGTCTGGAAGCGACTCCAGCTCCGGCTCATCGAGCAAGCCAAGACCGATGAGGAGCGTAAGGCACTCCGAGAGCGAGGGGACCTCCGCTTCGAGGCGATGGGGGCCGGCTCGGACTATGCGGCGTTTCTCCATCACCTCGGGATTCCGTGCCTCGCCCTCGGGTACGGCGGCGAGGACGATGGAGGCATCTACCACTCGATCTACGACGATTTCTACTGGTACACCCACTTCTCCGACACGACCTTCGTCTACGGCCGCACGCTCGCGCAGACCGCCGGGACGGCCGTCATGCGCCTCGCCGACGCGGATTTGCTCCCCTTCGAGTTCGAGGGCGTCTTCTCGGCCACGGCCGATCCACGACGATCGAGTGTGCCGCCGCAGCCGCGGGAAGTCCCTCCGCACCTCAACTTCGCACCGCTGAAGAACGGCGTCGAGGCCCTCCGGCTCGCTGCGTCGACCTACGATCGGGCGCTCGTGGAGGCCCGCGCGAATGGTGGCGAGGTTCTGAGCCGCCGCAGCATCCGCTCCGTGAACGTGGTTCTGCTTCGTGTGGAGCGCGCCATGCTCGATCCCGCGGGGTTGCCGCGGCGCCCTTGGTACCGAAACATGATCGTCGCTCCCGGAATGTACACGGGGTATGGCGTCAAGACGATCCCCATGGCGCGCGAGGGCATCGAGCTCAAGAGGTGGGCGGAAGCCGACGAGGGTCTGGCGCGGGCAGGCAAGGCGCTCGAGAACGTTGCTGCGATCATCGGCGAGGCGACCGCCCAACTCGAAGAGGCGGTCAAGTAACGGCGAGTGGTGGAGCCTGGACAACCCCACCCGACTAGCTTGTAGGGGCTCGATCCCCTCCCTTCCACATTGAAGCGCATTTGCGGGCCTGGCCCTCACTCGTGGCGCGGCTCGTCCACAGATCCTAGCTCCGAATCGGGGCGAACGTCCGCGTCGCTTTCTCTGCGGTGCGTCACGGACCGTTGGATGAAGCACTGGCGTCCAAGGCGTGCGTCTGCTCGGCCAAACCGACCTTGAACCCCACCTTGCCATACGGATCGCCGGTCCTCGCCCTCACTCGCTTCCAGCGGCTTTGTCAGGCGAGAGACCTCCCTTCGATCGAGATCTCACCGTCAATAGTGTTGAGCGGAGACGCGGCGTGGGACATTTCCCGTCGTGACACCTCATGCCGGCCACGAGCGACACCTCCCGCCTTGGCGGCGGGGCATTGCATGCTATCATCGGGATACTGAGTTGCAGTATCAGAAGGGGGAGGAACGTATGCGACAGGGTAGGAAGTTCTGGGCACTCGCCGCCGCAGTCGCCATCGGATGCGCGTTCGCGGACGGCTCGGCATTCGCTCAGTCCACGCCGTACTACATCACCGACGGTGACGGTACGACCATGTACATCATCCAGAACGGTGTGCTGCAGTCCACCCACACCATTCTCTCGCAGGGCGACGCGATCGCGATCCGGAACACCATCTGGATCGGCTCCCTCATCGACACCGCCGCCGCTGAGTACACGCTCGCCGGCGCTGCAACCGGCGCGACCACCGCGCTGCCAGGTACGTACACCCAACTGCTCGACGGCACCACCGATGGAACCCAGTACAACTACGCGAACCAATGGAACAGCAGCTTCCCCAACGTCATTCGGACCGACCTGCAGTGGCAGAACCAACAGGTTCTGTTCACGCTCCCGGTCGATACCGAGATCACCGGCATCACCTACGATCCGACCACGACTCACCTCTTCCTCGCGGTCGAGACGGACAACACGGTCCGCGAGTTCGACCTCACAGGCAACCAGCTCAACTCGTTCTCGGTGTCGGCGGTCTCGGGGAGGCCATGCTGTCTCGCATACGAGAGGGCGTCCAACACGCTCTGGCTCTCCGCCAACGGGAGCAGCAACATCTACCAGTACAGCAAGACGGGCTCACTGCAGCAGACGCTCACGATCGCGGACTTCCCCGGAAGCGCCTCCAACACCTGGGGTGGCGAGATGGCGGCCACCATTGGCAACCAGATCCCTGCCGCCGGCCACATCGCTCTGGTCCTCTTCGTCCTGCTCCTGGCGGGCCTCGGGGTGTTCTTCCTCCTCCGCAGAGCCTGAGGCCGGGCGTCCCACGCGGACCCGGGCGAAGCGGCGACCTACGCAGTCGACCGGGCTGCCGTGGACCGCAGCGCCAGAGGGCGGTCTCTTCCCTCGGGGCGATCTGCGTGACGCGAGAGGTCGCGCCCAGCCGCTCGATGACTTCGAGCCCGTTTCCGGGTCTCACGCCATCTGGCGCCGGGCAAGTGCGGAGAACTTCCCGTCGAGCTTCATCAGCTCGTCGTAGCTCCCCATCTCGACGATCTTGCCCGCATCGAGGTAGCAGATGCGGTCGGCGTTGATGATGGTGGAGAGGCGGTGCGCGATGACGATGCGTGTCGCCTGCAGTTTCTCCACGCTCTCCATCACGGTGGCCTGAGAACGGTTGTCGAGGGCGCTCGTCGCCTCGTCGAAGATCAGGATGCGAGGTCTGCGAACCAGGGCTCGAGCGATGAGCAGTTTCTGCTGCTGCCCACCCGAAAAGCCGCCGCCGCCCTCGGAGACGTACGTGTGCATCCCCATCGGCAGGGCGCGGACGTCCTCCTCCAACCCCGAGAGGCGCGCGGCCTCCCACGCATCGTCCACTCCCAGGTCTGTGGCGACTCCGACGATGTTACGGAATATGTCCACCGGCAGCAACTTGCTATCCTGCAGGACGACGCCGATCTGCTGCCGTACCTCGCGAAGGTCGAGGCTGGCGAGATCCTGACCGTCCAGGAACAGGGCGCCGCGTTCCGGCGTCTCGAACCCGAGAAGCATGCGCATCAGCGTGGACTTGCCGCAACCCGACGAACCGACGAAGGCGACGAACTCGCCCGGCTCGATCTTCACCGTCAGGTCGTTGAGCACCCAGGGCGCCTCCTCCGAGTAGCGGAAGTGGATGTGCGACACCTCCACCCCTCCCTTGAGCCGCCCCGGGTAGGTTTTGGTCTCGTCGGTTTCCGCCGGCGCCGAGAGGATCGGCTTCAGGCGCTCCCAGATGGGGACCACCCGCAGAACGTTGAGCGAGGCTTCCGAGAGCGACTGCATAGCGGTGAGGAAGGCACCGTACGCGGCGGTGAAGGCGATGAAGTCGCCGGTGGTCATGCTCGGAGCGGAGCCCTTGGCGGCCGCAGCCCGCTGCACGGCAACCAGGGTGAAGAACACCGCCATATTGGAGATGATGGCGAACCCGGAGCTGAAGACCTGGACGTTGTTCTTGATGCGTCCGGCCTTGAATTCGAGCCGCCGCTGGTTTGAGAACTCGCGCGCCCACACGCGGAATGCGTGGTTCTCGGCGCCGGCGACCCGCAGCTTTCCAACCCCCGAGACCAACTGGAGCACCAGACCGGTGAGCCGTCCCCGTATCTGCATCTGCTCGCGCTGAAAACGCAGCTGCAGATAGTTCGAGACGGTGGTGAAACCTACGAAGATCACTGTCAGGCCCATCGCGAGAAACGCGAGCGGACCGCTGTACTTGAACATCAGGAAGACATAGAAGATCGAGCTGACGGTGCCCAGTATCGCGCTGATGCCGGCGCCCGCGAGCAGGCCGCGGATGGCGTCGATGCCCCCGGCGCGGTCCGCCAAGTCGCCGGCGGAGAACTGACGGAAGAACGTCGAAGGCAGGTTGAGCAGGCGGTCCCAGAGCGCGGCTTGGATGGAATAGTCCATCTTCCCCTGGATGCGCAGCACGGCAATGCTCTGCGTGATCTTGAACGAGGCGGACACAAGGGCGGCGACGAAGAGCCCCAGGGTGAACTGGAAGAGCAGGTTTCGATCGGCCTGCGGGATTGCGGTGTCGAAGAGCCGCCCGGTGAAGTACGGCGTGAGCGAGCCGAGTAGCCCCATTGCCAGTCCCATGAGGAGCAACATCCAGACGTCGCCCATCAACCCCCGGATGCCGTACTGGATCAAGTCCCTCGCCGTGAGTATGCCTTCCGGGAAGGGTCGGTAGAACGCGAACCCGAACGGGGCAATCTCGGTCGCAACACCGGCGCTCACCGGCCCTCGGGTCCCCGCCTTCGGGTTCACGCACTCGTACGAACTCGGGCCGGTGGGAAGGAGAGCCAGCGGCTCATCGGTCTTTTCCACTTTGGCGAGGAGTGGTCCCTGGTCGTGCCGCCACCAGTCGTCGCGCAGAGCCACCACGCGCGTGCGAAACCTCGACGCCCGCCCAATGGCACCCACGCGGAGGTCGAATCCGGCCTGTTTGTTGGCCTCCGGATGGTCGCGCACCGTCATCCCGAGCGCCTCTCCGACCAACTGGCAGGCGACGAAGGTGGGATCGCCCTCTTCCTTGATGAGCGCCGCGGCACGCTCATGCACCGGCTGCTCGAGCACGAGGGCAATGTCCCGGAGAGCTTCCTCGCGAGCGGCTTCGGCATACTCCGCCTTGGACTTCAGGCGGTTGAACTCGTCCACCACCGCGAGCTTTTTGTTGATGAACTCGCACTGGCACAGGACGCGGTGGAAGAGGTCGAGACCTCGCCACAGCCCGGGATCGCCGGCCAACGACTCGGCGGCAAAGGTGCGCAGTGTCGTGGCTGTGCCTCCGGCGTTGGACGCCTCGACCCAGGTGTCGAAAGCAACCGGGAAAACCGTTCGCTTCTTCTGCGCCTTTTCGAAGAGGGAGGCGAGCCCGATGCCGGACTGTGCCCCAACCTTCGCGCCCTCGCTCACGGTCTCAAACTGGAGCTCCTCCATTCCGATGAAGAGGAGGTTCCCTTCCGCCACCTCCAGCCAGACGACTCCCTTGCCGGGCTTTGCCTTCTTCTGGTTTTCGAGGACCGGCTCCTCCCCCTCGCTCAGAGCGACGTCCACGATCGGTCCCGGCGTGAACTCCTTCGTGAGACTCTTGGAGAGAGCACTGACCCAGCCGTCCAGCAAGGCGGTCAGCTCGGGCCGGTAGCGCTCATTTCGGGCCAGCTGCTGGAGCCGCCTGACCGGGATCCTGCGCAAGTTGGTTCCCATGCGCCCCACGACAAGGAAACCGGATCCCATTCCGAAACCCGCCAGGTCCATGCCAAGCATGATCTGGCCGGGTACGACGCTCAGGAAGTGGGAGCGAGAGCCCGTCGGTTCCATCCCTTCCAGCGCGACCGTGAACACCTCGATCTTGCCGGTCTCCAGGAACCACGCGTTGTCCTTGCCATCGAGGAGGAACGGCTTGTTGCCGCTGGCCACGACCAGCTCCCCTTCGGTCCGGAAGAACTCGACAAGGGGGGACACCGCGGGTCTGGCCTCCTCGGGAGCCGACGGTTCAGGGGCTGGGGCAGGCGGTTGTGGCTCCGGCTGTCGGACGACCGGCTCCGCTCCGAGAGGCGGTGGTGGTTCGATACGAGGTGCGATCGCGGGCGGGGTTCGTTGCGGGGCAGCGGCCGGCTCCGGATGGGCCTCTACGGACGGAGCCGAAGGAGGCAGCTCTCCGGATGGGACCGGGCGGACTACAGGAGGTGCCACCTCGGGTGACGGTTTCGGTAGCGGTGTCGATACCGCCCCGTCGCTCCTGGCGGGTGTTGCTCCGGCAGCTTCCGGCGCGGCGCTCGACTCCGGAGCGCACACCGTGAAACGCAGGAGCGCGCTACCGAGCCTGAACTCCTGCCCGTCGCGCAAACGATGCTGCGAGACCCGCTCGCTTCCAACCCACACGCCGTTCGCGCTGCCACAGTCCACCAGCAGGAAACCCTCGGGTGTGCGACGAATCTCGGCATGGCGGCGGGAGACCGTGGGGCTCTTGACCACGACCTCACAGTCGTCGACGCGCCCGAGGCGGGCGACGTCGCCCCTGAGACGCACCTCCACTGGAGGGCCATCGCTCGTCCCGGTCGCTATCACCGTGACGATGAACTCGCCCGTGGCGTCAATGGTCGGTCCGTCGGGTCCCGGTTTCTCGGTCACGCGTTCTCTTCCCGCCTCACTGTTTGATCAGCTGGCTGTACGGCCCAGGCTTGTCCTTCATGTCTTCGTGCGTGCCGCGCTGCACGATCTTCCCGCGGTCCATGACGATGATCTCGTCCGCGTCGCGTATCGTGGACAGGCGGTGGGCGATGATGATGCACGTGCACCCGCGCCGACGCAGGGCGTCATCCACTGCGAGCTCGGTTGCCGGGTCCAGCGCGCTCGTCGCCTCGTCCAGGATTACGATGGTCGGGTTGCCGACCATCGCCCTCGCGATCTCCAGGCGCTGGCGCTGGCCACCCGAGAAGTTTCCGCCATGCTCCTCCACGAGCGACTGGTACTTGCCGAGACGGCTCTGGACATCGGGGTCGATGCAAGCATCCCGAGAGGCGTTGGTCACCGCGATCGCAGGGATCGTGTTGTCCCACATGGTGACGTTGTCGTGCACGCTCCCGCGGAACAGAAAGATCTCCTGATCCACCATCGCCACGGAGTTGCGGATGAGGCTCGGCGGCAACTGATCGCGCGGCACGCCGTCGAAGAGGATCTGCCCCGCCCATGGTTGGTACAGGCCGGAGAGTAGCCGCGAGACGGTGGACTTGCCGCTGCCGCTCCGCCCGACGAGCGCGACCCGTTGGCCCGGCCCGACCTTCAGGTTGAAGTTCTCTATCAGCGGCTTATCGAGCGGGCTGTAGCCGAAGGTGATGTCGCGCAGCTCGACATGGCCGAACAGCTTCACCTTCTCGGCGCCCGCCTTCGCCTTGCCGTGCTGTTCCTTCTCCTCCCGCGTGTACTGCGCATCCACCGGGTACTGGAGCACGTCGTCAAGCCGGTTCATGTCGGCCTCCAGCTCCTGCAACGAGGAGCCGAAGCTTACGAAGGTGTTGAGCGGCCTCGTGAAGCTCGCCATCAGACTTTGATAGGCGACGAGCATGCCGACCGTGAACTGGCCGTTCATGACCTTGAGGCTGCCCAAGAGCAGGATCACCGCCGTGGTGAGGCTGGAGACGAGGGGCGGTACCGCCGAGGTGAGCTCGCCAAGCAGACCCAATTCCTGCTCGGAGCGAAGCGACTTGGCCTGATAGCCTGCCCAACGCGCGAAGAACTCCGGCTCCGATCCCGACGACTTGAGCGTCTCGATCATGCGAAGGCCGTAGGTGGCCGTGCCGGTCAGCTTGCCCTGGTCCTGCAGCAGGCGGCGGCTGGCGTCGATCCTCTTCCGGGCAACAAACTTCACGGCCCCCACGTTGGCCGCAGCGATGACGATACACACGAGGGTCAGCGAGACATCGTAGAAGAACATCAGCCCGGCGTAGAAGACGAGGAGAACGCAGTCGATGACCGTCGTGGCGAGACGGCCCGAGATCAGCTCCGCCACCTTGTCGTTGATCTGGACCCGCGAGCCGATCTCGCCCGCCGCGCGCTGCGCGAAGTAGGAGACCGGCAAGCGCAGAATATGGGTGAAGAAACTGCTCGAGTGAACCAGGGCGAGCTTGCTCTCCATGCGCAGCAGGAAGTGCTGCTGCAACAAGGTGAGCGCCATCCGCAGCAACGCCGTGAGGGCCATCCCCATCAGTAGCGGTTGGACGAGGTTCACCCTCCCCGCCACGAGGTATTCATCGATGAACATCCGGGAGAACGTGGGCACCACAAGGCCCGGGACGACCAGGAAGAGGCCGCAGAACACCACGAAGAAGAGCGGTTTCTCCGAGCCCTCGAGGCGGCGTTGCAGGGCCGCTCGCATGCTTCGCTTCTGGCCGCCCGGTTTGAACGCGGCCGATGGTTCGAAGGTGAGCACGACACCCGAAAACGACGCGTCGAGTTCGTCCATCGTGACGACGCGCGGGCCCGAGGCCGGGTCCGAGAGATAGGCCTTACCGCCCTTGAAACCCTCCAAGACCAGGAAGTGGTTGAAATTCCAGAACAGGATGACGGGGAACCTCAACTCGTAGAGCTTCTCGAGGTTGTCGTACTTGATGCCTTTGGCCTCCAGGCCGTACTTGCGCGCCGCCTTGAGGACGTTGTTCGCCTTGCTGCCGTCACGCGATACGCCACACTCGAGACGCAACTCCTCCAGAGGTACCAGACGGTCGTAGTAACCCAGGACGATGGCGAGCGCGGCGGCGCCGCATTCCACGGCTTCCATCTGCAGCACGGTCGGTGTCTTGACCCGCCGATTTGGAGGCGGCTTCAGCGAAGGTGTGGGCTTGCTGTCCTGGGGTTGCGCGGCCATGGCTCTGTCCTCAGGTTATGCCGATGGTCTTGCGGAAGATCGGCAGGACGTAGGAGATCGGCCGCTTGGTTTCGACCGTGATGGTGGCCGAGCAGATCGTGCCGCTGAAGATCTTCACGGGTGGACCTTTCGACGATGACCACCGGAAACCGCTCGGGGTCGTGGAATCCGGGATGAGGGCAGCGTTCACTTCGATGGGGGCGGTGCCGCCAGTCAGCTCGGAAACCAGAGCCGGGTTGCGGAGCACATGCTCGAGACCTTGTGGCGTCATGGGGTAGTCGGAGACCGCTTTGACCTCGCCGATCATGAAGCCGTATTCCTCAGCCTTGACGGTTGAGGGCGAGATGTACGCCGGCATGCTCGGCCTCACCTTCTTGCCCTCGCCGGCCGGGATGTAGATCACAGCCTTGATCGGAGCATTACTGGCCTCGAGAGTGATGAGTCTCTGACCAGCAGAGACGAGATCGCCTGGCGCCGTAGCCACCTCGAGAACGCGGCCCGTATAGGTGCTGCGCACCTCGGAGCTCGACGCGAGCTGGTTATCCAATTGGCGCAGCTGCCGACGCAGGTCGTCGACGCGGTTCATCCGGCCCGCCGAGGACATCTCGCCTTGAGCGATCTGCTGCTCGGTGGCCGTGAGCTGTTGCTGGGTAGCCATGAGAGCACTCTTGGTGAGGAGTCCTTTGGCGACCATCTCCTGTTGCACGGAGATCTTCTGCCGAAGCTCGTCCGCCTCCTGCCGATAACGGGCGGTGATGCGGGACTGGGCGGCCTGTTGCTCCACCCCCTGTCCGGAGAGGGCCGCGATCTCTTCCTTGACATTCTGGATGCGGAGCATGAGGTCCGACTGGGTGACCCTTGCCACCAACTGTCCCTCGCTCACGTCGTCGCCGGGCTTCACCAGGATCTCGCTGATCCGGCCGCTGCCGGTGGTTGCAAGGTCCAAGACCGAACCGCCGCGAATCAAAATGCCCTTCCCTGCCACCTTGATGGAGATGCTCCCGACGACACTCCATACGATGACGGCCGCGAGGACCGCGCCGATCGTCCAGAGTGCAAGCCAGCCCATCGGCGACGTGACCTGCATCATGACGTCGAGTCGCTCGGGGGACGAGAGTTTCTCAAGGGCCGCCTTACGGAACATGTGTTGCGGGTCCACTCGACACCACCTCCCATCGCGGATTCATCAAGAAGAACGCGACACTACCCCCAAGATTTCCGACACGCCGCCTACTTCGCCGACCACCTTGGGAACTCCAGGCCGACGGGTCGCAGGTCGTCGAGATGCACTTTGTCGTTGTCGATCCTGCAGCGTACAAGGGTCCCCGCTTCAAACCGGAGCCGCGTCAGAAGCGTCGCGAATGTCTGCCGCGCGGACACAAGGGTCAAGAGCTGTGAGAGCTGGTTGTCCTCGGTCAGCAGAATGTCCACTGCTGTGGACTCACCCAGTCGGAACTTTTCGGTCTGGGCTTCCAGCGACTTCTGGTAGAAGTCGGCCGCGGCTTGGGCCTCGCTGATCTCTCGTGCCGCCTTGCGCAGTGAGCCCACGAGTCGGGTGGTGTTGGCGCTGATCACCCGCTTGAGATCATCAGTCTGGATCTCGCTGCTCAACGCTAACGAGCGTGCCTGTGCGTAGCGCCCGAGGGCCACGTTGTTCTTGAACGGCCAGCTGATGTTGATGCTGAGCGCGGCACTCGGCCCGGCTCGGAAATCGGAGAGAGCGTTCCAGCTGGAGGACCAGAAGTCGCCCCAATGGGTGATGTACCTGTTTTGGTGCAATTCGGGCTGGCCCTTGGCGCTGTACGCGAGGTATCCGCCTTGTTGCAGACCCCCGTAGCCGGCAACGAACGTAAGGGTGATTTGTCTCTTGAGGTCGGCCCGCGCCGCGGCGGCGAGCACGTTGGCGGACTCGAATACCCGCCGCGAAGACGCCAGGTCGTTGCGGTTCGCGATCGCCGTGTCGGCAAGCTCGGCGTTCTTGAGCGCCTCGATGGCGTCCAAATCTGGCAGAGAAGGAAACGGGTCGCTGGCCAACGGCGTGTCGTCCAGCTTCTGGACCGCCAGACCCATCGCGCTCGCAAGATTGATGCGGGCCTGCAAAACGCCCTGCCTCGCCTGAGCCACCGAGCCCCTCGTCGCGGCCACCCGAGCCTTCAGGTAGACGAGGTCGTTCGGTGCGATCTGATCACCCTCCACGAGCGCCTTCCCCATCTCAAGGAGCTTTTCCTCGGTCTGCTGAGAGTGTTCCAGCAGGGCGAGGGTGTCCTGCGCGCCGACCAGCACCCAGTACGCGAGCTCGGTCCTGAGGACGCTCGACGAGACCGTGAATGCTTGGCTCTCCTGGCTCGCCTGGTACTGCAGCTTCGCCGACTTCTCGGGGGCATCTGCGGACACGGTTCCCGAGCCTTGGCCCAGCGGCATGTCGAACTCGAACCCGATGTCGGTGGTGACCTTGTCCAGGACTCCCTTGCCGCCGTAGTTCGGATTCGGCGGCTTGCCGCCGAAGTTGTCGTTGACAGCGGTCATGATCACGGCCGGGGAGAGGACCGCACCGTTGCGGAACGGGTCGCGCAGCCCGAGGTTCAAGGAGAACGTTGTCACGTTGTCCGTGTCCGGCACCGTTCCCAAGGCACGTAACTGCTCGCGCATCGCAAAGGCCAGGCCATGGAGCAGGTCCATGATGGTCTTGGTTCTTTCCTGCATCGCCTGATCGAGGTCCTGACCAAAGTTGACGATGCTGAAGTTCTTCGCCAGGTTCTGCCACACCTGCAACTCGGCCCTCATTCTCGCGTCGATGCAGATCGTCTGTCGTCCAATCTCGGTCGTGATGATGGCGTCGCTGAGGATGCTCCCTTCCGAGGCGCAGTCAGGCGGCAGGGTGTTGCCCTGGCTGAGCTGCTGCTGTAGCCCATCGGCCACGCGGTCGGACTCGTTGGCGATCTGACGGCGCAGGTCGCGCATCTCTTCCTGCGATTTCCTCTGACCGGAATAGAGGAATGTGGTCGAGAGCTGGATAGAAGGCTGAACGATGCCGGCGACGTCGAAGACACCAGCGCTCTGCCGCAGGCTGCCCTTCTGCTGAAGGGTCACTTGCTGCGCTTGCCGGATCGTCGGATCGTGCTGCAGTGCAAGGCTGACAGCGTCCAAAAGGCTGACGGTCGCAGCCGGGGTTGTGCCCGGCACGTACTCGGTCGGCAGCTCGGACGGCGGGCCACCCGCGGCGCGCGTGGCTGGAAGCAGGAGCGCCACCAACCCCATTGCGAGCGCGACGAGGAGGCTGTTACGCGAACCTCGATTGCGTGTTCTCATGTTCGCCCCCGGTTTCCTGCAGGCTCTCATGGTGTCCGGCATCTGGCGCTCAATGCCCAGCGGCCTTCGTGGGTACGGGGAGGCTCACGATGTCTTGCTCGGTGATGAACTTCCCCTCCTTCCGCTCCTTGACCAGGGTGCCGGTCTCGAAGCGGAGCTGGCCAAGGAACTGCGAGTAGAGCTGCCTGGCTCCGACCAGGGCCAGCTGGGAGTTAGTGAGCTGCTCCTGGGTGAGGATGGTGTCGATGAGCGTCGAGTTGCCTACGCGGAGCTTCTCCATCTCGGCGTCGACGGTCTGTTTGTAGTAGTTGACCGACTCGGAGTACTGGCGGAACTGCAACGCCGCCTCACCCAGCGAACCGGACGCTAGAACGACGTTGGCCCTGATGACCCGTTCGAGGTCGCGAGCGCTGATCTGGCTCTGGGTGTATAGGGCGGCCTGTTGTTCGAGGAGACCGCGCTGGAAGTTGTTGGCAAACGGCCAGTTGACGTTCAGCCCAACCTGCCCGCTCGGGCCCGTCCACTTGCTCACCGCGGCCCTCAACCCGTCGACGATCCCGTTGTCCTCGCCGAGACCCGCGTACGAGAACTGCATCTGCAGGTCGACCTGCCGCTTGAGGTTGAGAACCGCTGCCCGCCACAAGACCCGGCCTGACATCTGTGCCTGCGTGGCGGCGCGGAGGTCGTAGCGGCGCTCGAGCGCCTCCTGCTGGAGCCCGTCGAGGCTCAAGGCCTGTAGGGCCGTTTCCGCGGGCGGTTCGGGAAAGGTGTCGGAGGCCAACGGCGCGTTGGTTTCGTCGTTGACCTGGAGACCCATCGTGCGCGCCAGCGTCACGCGTGCCTCGTGCAGCGAACGTTTGGCGTCTTCGACCTGGGCCCGGGCATTGGCCTCGGCGGCCTGGGAGCGCGCCATCTCGGAGCGCGGGAGTTCATCGGCCTGGATCAGCGTCTGGGTCAGCTCGAGGAGCTTGCTCTGGAGCGCGAGGTTCTCCTGGAGGACTTTCACTCGCTCCTGTGCGGCCACCAGGCTCCAGTAGGCCAGGACCGTGTTGAGCACGCTGTTGGAGGCCGCATGGGTGAGGGCCGACAGACTGGCCTCGTAGTCGATCTGCGCCGCCCTCTCGGCCGCTCCGGTGGTCTCGACCCCCGCGTTTCGGCCCAACGGAATGTTCACGGTGAAACCGAGCTGAGACGTGTAGCTGTCGACGATGCCCTTGCCGCCGAAGTCCGAGTTGTTCGGCTTTCCCTTGTACCCGGTGCCCGAGCCGTTCAAATCCAGAAACGGGGTGAGCGTGATGCCGTTGCGGTATTGCTTGGCGAGCTGGAGGTTCAGGGAACCGCTGTAGTCCTGGTTGACGCGCGGCATGGGCCCCAGAGCCGCAAGGGCCGCCAGCTGTTTCTGCTGGTCCGCATTGGCTGCGGTGATCGCTTTTTGGGCGTCGCTCTTGCTGGCCTCGATCCACGTGTTGATCGTCTGCAAGACACTCGCTTGTTTGCTGGGGTCGGTATTCCTGTACATCGAGCAGAGGAGACTGAAATACGCTTGGGTGACTTTGTCATCCCCGAACACATTGGTTCCGCAGTCACCGCCCCCGTTGATGATGCCTTCCGCAGCGGTGACTTGACTGATGTAAGTCTGCTGATTGGCGGCATCCGTGGCGTCCGCGGCGGCCTGGTCCTGGTAGGACTTGCGGTCCTTCGCTTCGGAGAGCTGCTGCTGTGCGGTCAGCTCCGTCTGCGTGAAACTCAAGCTGAACTGGCTCAGCAACGCCGTATCGAACTGCCCGGCCGCCTGTTGCGCCAAACCTCCCTGCAGTTGGGTGTTGGCCTGCTGCAGCTTGATGGTCGGATCCTGCTCGAGTGTCAGGCGAACCGCATCCATCAAGGAGATTTCGCTCTTGGCGTACACGGGCGGCTGGAGCGCCGGTTCGGGGGCGGTCTTGGCCGGCGGGGCACCACCCAGCACAGCCACGCTTCCCCCCACCACACAAAGCATGGCGATCAGAAACATCACACGATTCGCATGTTGGTCCATGGCCTCACCTCTGGGTGTTGTACGTTGCCGGTTGGCTGCTTTCTGTTTGCGCGCCGGTGTCGGCACTCGAGCCTTCTGACTGAGTGCCACCCGAGCCGGCGTCGAAGCGCGGGGCGCCCGAGGCTACCTCGGTGCTCCCCTCCGACACTGCAAGGTTCTTGGTGGAACCTCTGGTCTCGCCAAGGAAACTGACCCACGGTCCCATCCACTTGTGGACGAAGTGCACCATGGTCGGATGTTGAACGGGAGCCACGAACATGCACTGCGTGAACTGTGTCTGCTTCGCGCGGGTCAATGAGGCCGAGTAGACGGGCACGATTCGGCCGCGACGCCCGAGGTCCTTGCGGATATAGCTGCAGGTGAAGCGCAGGGTGGTTTCCGAGATGGCGTGGTTGATGACCCAGCCCACCACGCCTTCGCGGGAGCGGAGGCCCAGGCTGGTGATCGGCTCGAAGCCGTAGTAGTCGTGGTCCCACGGCTGTAAGTCCCTCGCAATCCAGTGATTGTTCTCCTGCGTGCTGTGCAGTTGCCGCCGATCCCCCTCGGTCAGTTCCGCCCAGGGGAAGATCTCGAGGCCGGGCGGCAACGCGTATTTGTTGAGCCAAGGGAAACGGTCGATGTCCTCCACCGTGAACCGCACCGAGACGGTGCGAGTGGTGGGCGCCTCCCACCCGCGCTTGACCAGCACCCGTTCGAACGCTGGAATCGCCGGCTTGCCGGTCATGTACACGGTGCCTACGCGCGGATAGCCCCGACGGGAGAGCTCATCCTCGAGCGTCTTGAGGAGGGCGCTGCCGACGCCGACGTTGCGCAGGTGAGGGGCGACGTAGAGCGACAGGAGCTCTGGTTCCCCGCCCGCGACCAGAGGCAGTTCAGCCAGGGCGAGCCCTACCGGCTGGCCCCGCACCAAAGCAGCCACTGCAAAGGGCTGAATCGGCGGGCGGTTCCTCTCTTCTTCGTGCCGTCGGGAAGGCTGCAGAGAGAGAAGATGCCGGTACGCGGGAAACGTCATTGCCTGAAACTGGGTCGGTGCAGGGGGCTGCAGGATCTCGAAGTCAACCATCAGTCGCCCCCGCGGAGTACGGGCTGAAAGGCGAGCACCGACGGGACCATGTCTGGCCGTGCGAGGCGCAGGAGCCCGTAGCCGACGCCCGCGCTCCCTCGGAACAAGCCGGGCTGGAACACGCGCTGGCTGGCAGAGGCAGAGCCGAGGCGAAATCCGTCCTCCAACCGTGCGCGGCGTAGAACTGCTCGCGCTCGGCTTTGCGCCGCGCAGAACAGTCCCGGGCGGCCCAGAGTCTGCGATACGCTGATCATGATCTCTGTTAAAGAAATGTTACCACAGCACAGGTGATCGGCCTCCAGGAACCCGACCTTCGTGGTTGCTGCCAGGGCCAGATCGAGGTCCGCCGCGGTTTCTTCGTCCTCCAGGGGGCCGAGCGCCACCGCTCTGGCAAGGGCGATTCCCGGCGCCCCGTGGCACCAGGCGTTCATGATGACCCTCCTGACCCCGCCCTTCTCGTCCCTCACCAGCACGGGCCAATTCTGTTCTTGTGGCGAGTAGGCGGTCCGCTCGAACGCGTGGGCGCGTAAGGCCGCCTCACGAAACGCCCTGCGCCCCGTCGCCTCGTACAGCCTCGCGAGCGCGCATGCGATCCCCGCGGCGCCATGCGCGAACCCTGCCACCATTCGTCCGTCGTACCCTGGCCACGCGGCGCCTCCGCCGGCTGCCGAGGTCTGCTTCGCCACGAGGTGCTCACCGCAAGCCATTGCCCGCTCGAGCAGCCAGTCCTCGGCCGTCCTCTGGTACAGGGCCAGCAGGCCGAGTGCAGCCCCTGCGGCACCTCCCTCCACATCGAACCGTGTGTCTGCGCCTATCTTCTCGACGGTGATATGGGAGGCCACCCGGGTTGCGAGTTCGAGAAACCAGTCGTCTTTGAGAAGCGGTGCGATGCACGCGAGCGCGTACACCACGCCGCCCAGACCGCTGCACGCCCCGATGCCCTCGAACCGCATCAGCTCGTGGGTGTGGCTGCGGTCGAGGGCCGACGCGATTGGCCGGCAGGCGCCCGCGGCCAGGGCACACCAGCTGCTCTCCCCGCTGACCCGGCCCATTGCCGAGAGGAAGAGCGCCACGCCGGAGACGCCGTGGTAGAGGTAGTACGAGACGCCCCGGTCCGACCGGCCCTCCTGGCGCAGGAATGCGGGCAGGATCCACGTCACCGAGCCGTCGTCGGCGCGGATGGCGCGCTCTCGAATATTCTCCGCGAGCGTTCTGGCCGCACGGATCAGTGACTCCGCGGGTACCGAATCGGGTGAGCCACCGCCTTCCGATACGCCTTCCGCTAGCCCGCCGGCGGAGCTTTCCACACGCTGATCCTCGTGTCCGGTCACCGCGCCGCCGGTGCTGCACAGGCTCGCTCGAAGCAACTCGAGCTGCCACCCAAGATCCTCGAGGCTCAGACTGTGGGCGCGTTCTCGCACGACATCGATCCCCGACGCGGCCAGGTAGCCCGTGATCCGCTCACCATCGCCAGAGACGATGGTCGTGCTGTCCGCAGCCACGGAGAAGTACGGTACGTCGAGGTCCTCCAACGCCCGCCGCTCGTCCGCCGCCAGGGGCCACAGGATCGGCCTGCGCGTCTCGGCGCGGAACACTCGGTTGATGGAATCGATTGCGAAGCTCCGCCTCAACCCCTCCCGTTGGTACTCCGGCGCCGCGAGACGGACCTGCAGCAACGCGTACAGGTTGGTCGGTCGGAGTATCAGACGAGTGTTGTGCCCGGCGAAAACGCGGAGCGGCCCATCATCCTCAAGGAGCTTGTCCCGGTGGGCGAGCAGGAAGCGATAGCCAGCCGTGAAACCGTCGACTATTTCCTCTGTGAAGCGTTCGGGCAGCTGGACCTCACCTCCCAGGTACAGCACGTTCTGTCTCTCGGGTGCCACGGAGGCGACCTGCCCGGGCAGAATGGCATCGGTGTTGACAAACGCCCAACACGGACGGCCGGCTCCCAGGCGCCAACCGCCACGGCCGCACAGCCCGCCGACCTCGCGGATCACCCCAGTCGCATCGCTTTCCTCAAAGGTAAGCAGCCCGGTACACAGGAAGGACGTTCCAAGTGCCCGCTCAGCACGAGCCACCGCGTCCGCAGGCTTCCGCTCCGCATCGAGTGCCGAGCGCCTCGGCTGGAGGAGGGTCTCTGCGTCGACGAGAAACGGCCCGTGGCGCCCGGCCACCACGTTGTCCATATGCAGGTCGCGGCCGCCAAGGAGGTGAGTCAAGATGAGCAGGACGCCAGCTCGTCGAAAGTAGGCACGGACCTCGTCGAGGTTGCCGGCCGGTTCCTGGGTGATGAACTGGATCCAGCCGTATCCATCACGAGGCAAGGCACGGATCGGCGCAGGAGCTGGGTCCAGTCCCAGTCTCGCCACCCACTCCAGGAACCCGCCGAACGCGGCCTCGACGCCGATGTCCCGCGGCTTGTAGATGAGCCGGAGACCCTCGGCAAACGTGACTCCAAGGACACGCCGGCCACCGTTGTGCCGGTCGGAAAGACCGGCTTCGACGCGAACCACGGGACCGGGGTCGGCGCCGGCGCAGAAGTGGCGGGAGATGTCGCCGAGGTCGTCGTCGAGACGCCCCAGAAATTCGTTCGTGCTCTCCGTCCACGTCCCGAGAAAGCGCATCAGTTGGCGAGCCAGGGTGCTGTACTCCTTGAGGAATGGCACGATGCCACCGGCGAACATGAGGACCAGGAATTCCGTGTAGAGCCGGCGCTGCCGGGAAGCGCCTGCCCGGGATTCCGCTACGACCAACCCGGTTGCGTTGGCCCGAAAACGCTCGAACGAGGAGTACGCCGCAATCGCTGATAGCTCTGCGAGTTGGGTGAGGAGGTGCTGCTCCAAGGCGGTCATCGCGCCGGGCCCCAGGCGACCGGGTGCCGCGCCCGAGCGGGTGTCGAGCTGCGCTCGCGCGTGGCGCACGAACGGGATCCACAGCTCGGCAAAGGCCGGTTCACCGGCGCCGCGCAAGCCGTCAAGCTCCGGTGCCGGACCCGCACCGACGAGTTCGTCTGCCGACGCCGGAAAGCGGCGAAGCACCTTGCCCAGCTCTTCGGTCCAGGCGGGCAAAGGCGTGTCGCCGCGGTGAGAGGATTCCTCAGACTCGCCGTATGCCAAGGCGGCCCGCACCGCATTCTCAGGCAGTCCGTCCCACGAGAGGCGTCGAAGGAACGCTTCCGGGTCACCCGGCGAAAACACCTGACGCCAGCGCTCGAAGGCGCCACCCGGCAGCCACTCGGGTGGTGCCGCCGGTCGGCTCGCCTCGCGGAGCTCGCGGAAGAGGGCGAGCATGTCGTCCAGAGATCGGGCACGGCGGGCAATCTCCGCCAGGTCCCGCGCCAACAGCTGCAGGTCACCGTTGATGGCCATGGGCCGGCATTTCACCCGATTCTACCCGGCGCACCCCCGCCCCGCGCTCCTGACCTTCGCGTGCCTCAGCGGACGAGATCGAGTCGGGTCGATACGAAAAGTGGCGGCCGCCCCCGGGATTGCCGAAGGCGACCGCTGCGTGCGTTTCTCCTACAGGTGATCGTGGATCGCGGCTCAGCCGACGAGACTGGCCTCGATCTGGATGTAGGTCATGAACCCGCCCTTCGCGTCGTTGCACGTCACGCTCGACGGGCCGCCTCCACCCTTGCCCTTGCCGCCGGCCACCGTTTCCAGGTCGGCGTCGGACAGCTCCTCACCCTCCTTCGGAACGTACGGCATCACCAGATGCTCACCCTCCTTCGGAACGTACGGCATCACCAGATGGAGGGTGTCGGCCGTGTCCTTGACGACCACGACCTTCAGAGCGTCCGGGAGCTCCTGGTTGAGCTGCAGCGCCAGGACCTTCTTGGGGTTTCTCATCAGCGCCGCACGGTACTCCCCATCCTTCACCGCGAAGCCGGCGATGAGGTCGTTGACCTGCCCACGCGTCAGTTCAGACATTCCACTCTCCCTTCTCACCTTCTCAGGCGCGTTGATTCGCGTCTACATCTTCCCCATACGCACGCGAGCTTCCCTCACGCAAGGTCCATGCCACGTCGTGTGGGTACGCCCGAATGCGCTGCGAACAGGGTTTTGGATCTCTGAACCCAGTCGCTAAATGGAGGTGAGGCTCTATCCGTGGAGCCGGCGCTCCATCTAGCCGCGCGTCGCCAGCAACTGCTCCAGGATCGGGCCAGGGTCGGCCGTCAGACGCCCCTCGATGTCCTCGAGATCGAAGTGCGCCATCGCCCGGCGGTACGCCCGCGTCCCGATGACAAGTGGGGGGCGCTGGTCGATCCGACGCCCGATCAGACCACAGATGGAATCCGCCCGACGCTTGAGCTCGCGATACGCCGCGATGAACCCCTCTCCGTACGCCCGGATCACTTCCGGCCGCGCGGTGCGCACATCGAAGAACTCGCTTCGAGCCCTCGGCAACGTCCTCTCGGTCAGAACCCTCTTCTTGGTCAGGCTCCGCAGGGTGGTTGGCTCGAGGCTATCGAGGGCTTCTGGTGCAGTCGGGTCGGGCAGGCTCGTGACATCGATGGCCAGGTTGAAGAAGCAGTGCTCAAGATCCACCATGGTGAGGGTCGGTTTCCCTCCCTCGCCGCGGGTAAGGAATGCGTTTCGAGGCCGCAGGTCCGCGTTCGAGAAGATGTAGCCGAAGGCGAAGTGGCGACCGATTTCGTGCGCGATCGAAGGGTCAAGCTCGCCTCGATACTTCTCGCCCGGCGCCCGCGCCATGATGAGAAACGGTTCGTGTCCCTCGACGACCCACGCCCCGCAGCTGGGCAGACCGGCACAGGCTTGCACGCGGTACGCCAACTCCTCGACGTAGGCCGACTCGGGAGCGAGGTAGCGCTTGGCGAACATCAGCCGCACCGAGCCGCCGGTCGCCGGCGCCCCACCCTCGTGCACATCAACTTCGTACACGAGGTTGTATCGCCCCTGAACGTCCTGGGAGACAGGTCGGAGCCCGGTTACGGTGCAGTTCGCCCCTGCCAGCGACAGCCTCTGACCTTGCCAGAGCAAGGGCCGGGCAGGTTCACTCCCGCCCAGCGCCGACCACGCGAGGTCGGCGGCACGCCGCAGCACCGCGCCCTCTCCCGCCTCGGCAACCCACGCCGTCATCATGCCGAGACTGGCGGGAGCGAGGACATCGTTGGCGAGCGAGTCCCCCACCATCAGAACGGCCCCCGGCTCGACTCCCAAGCGCCGGCACAGCTCGCGATAGATCTCCGGGTCGGGCTTTTGGCAACCCTGATCGCAGGAGAAGAGCATCGCGTCAAACAGCCCGTCCAACCCGAACCGGACGACCGGCTCCTTGTGGGCGCTGGAGACGTTCGAAACCAGTCCCAGCTTGAGTCCCCGCTGCTTGAGGAAGTGCAGCATCGGCAGCACGCCGTCGAAGGGACGAGCCGACGCCAACTCGCGTTCCACTGCTCCCGCGCACGCCTCGACGAGTCGTTCCCCGCCGGCCCCGGCCAGCGAAAGGCACACGAACTCCGCAAGGTGGCGTGTGTCACGAAAGGCGGTGGTGAGCAGATCGCGACGGACCAGTTCGACCCAACGCCGCCCTGACACGCCCAACAGGCGCGGCACCTGACGGTGCAGCAGGGGGTCGTCGAGAGCCAGCAGCGTGCCGTAGAGATCGAACGCGACGGCTTCGAGCGATGGCATGCGCGTCTCGTTTAGGCGCCAGGCCCACTCACGGCTTCAAGCGGTGGTGCCGGAGGAAGTCCATGAACTTCTGATAGCCGGTAGACGGGATCCGGAATTCGTCGAGCAGCCTCCGGTACGAGCCTCCCGTCCGCGCCAACCCGCGCCGGATCATGGCCCTGACCTGGGAACGATTGATCTCGCGGTCCATGAAGGAGGAGTAGATGACCTTCCAGAAGTCCTCGCCAGCCACCACCACGCGGCGGTAGAGATCCTCGTCGTTGCCTTCTTTGCGGTCGTCCAACTTTTCGAGTTGAGAGACGAAGTCGCCGGGTTCGATGAGCTCGCCGTCGCAGAGCGCGTACCCCATCGTGACGATGCTGGAGAGCTCGCGAATGTTGCCCGGCCAGTCGTAGTCGCGCAGGACCTTCATGGAGTCTCCCGAAAACCTCTTATCCACCCCGTACTGGGACCGGAGCCGCGCGAGGAAGTAGTCCACGAGAAGACGCCAGTCATCGCCGCGTTCACGCAGGGCCGGGATCCTGATATGAAAGTACCGCAGGCGGAAGAAGAGGTCGTTCCGGAAATGCTCCGCCCCTACCATCTTTCCGATGGCCCGGTTGGTAGCGGCGACCACCCTTACGTTCACGGTCCGGGTCTGCGAGGCCCCGAGGGGCTGGAACTCCCCGAACGCCAACGCTCTCAGCAGCATGACCTGTGCACTGATATGAAGGTCGGCGATCTCGTCGAGAAAGATCACACCGCCGTCGGCCACCTCAAAACACCCCTTGCGATCCGCGATGGCCCCCGTGAAGCTGCCCTTCTTGTGACCGAATAGCTCGCTGACCGTGAGGTTGCCCTCTTGGTACTGGGGGCAGTTCACGGCCACGAACGCTTGGCCACGGCGAGGACCGAGGAGGTACAGCGCCTGGGCGAGCGATTCTTTCCCGACGCCACTCTCACCTACGATGAGGACCGGTTCGTCGAACGCGGCGATTTTGAGCACCTTTTCCTGTACCCCAAGGAAGTCGGGGGCGAGTCCGACCATCGATACCGCCCGGCGCTCGCCCCACTCCTGGATCGAGAGGCTCTCCACGTTGCGAGCGATGGGCGTCATGTAGTTCAAACGCACCTCGGGTAACAGGGCGTTGCGGCCATCTGCGCAGCCGCCCCGGGGCGTCCCCTCCAGGCTCCTGCGCCTCGTGCGGCGTTCCTGGCTCCCCACGACCGGCGGGCGTGCGCCTGGCACCTGCGGCTGCGCCTGGCGGTGCATGGCGACAGCCCCGTGGAACGGTTTTTGCCGCGTCATAGGCAACCCGGGTGGCGGCGTGTCATCTCGAGTGGCGGATAGCTCCCCCACCATCTGGCAGACCCCGCACGCGTCGGTCCTTGGTGACGCGACCCGACATGTTGACCTGCCTGTAACTCTCCGCTAGCCTCATCTAATAGAGCCATTTCGTTGGGGGCCTCCCCCAACGGTGGGTTGCCGGAGGTTACGTGTCTCCCACGATCGACAAGGCGAACGGTCCCGAAGATTCGTCCCAGTACCTCGGCCGGTTCAAGGCCGGCGAGTACATCTTTCGGGAAACGGAACGAGGAACCGAGATGTTCATCATCCAACAGGGGAAGGTCGAAATCCTGAAGATGGTCCACGGGGAGGAGCGGCGCGTGGCCCTGCTTGAGGAGGGCGATTTCTTTGGCGAAATGGCGATCCTCGAGGACCTGCCGCGCTCGGCGTCGGCGAGGGCCGTGGCCGATTGCGCCTTGTTGTGTATCGACAACGCAACCTTTGACCAGATGGTGCGCCATCACCCGGAAATCCCCGTGCGGATGCTGCGCAAGCTCTCCAGTCGGTTGCGGGAGGCCAGCCCGCACACGGAGGTCGACGCCGCACCGGCCTCCCTCGGCCGTGCTGCGGCCAGGCCGGCGAAGCCTGTGCCTTCCGAGAGACCGACCTCCACACCCCGAAAGCCGATTCCTGAAGCGCCGAAGCCTGCCGCCCCGGCTGCCAAGGCAGCGCCTCGGGTTCCAGCCACCCCGCTTCGCCCGCGTTTCGTCCATGAACCAACCGGAACGGATTTTCTTTTCGGGGAAGCCACCGAGATCTTTGTTGGCCGTTTCGACGCAACAACCGGCTTCCAGCCGGAAATCGACCTCCGAGAAGTTGACACCGACCGATCCACGAGCCGTCGCCACGCCCGCGTTGTGCGGCGCGACAACCGCTATTTTCTGCGCGAAGAGATCGGTACGGCCAACGGAACGTTCGTCGCCGGTGAGCGAATCGCAACGGGTGTCGACGTCGAGCTGAGCGACGGCGACGAGGTCAAGTTCGGCCGCGTACGGATGGTCTTTCATACCACCTGATTCGCTCGGTCCCTCCGGCCCCGGGTGCGCCCCGTGAAGCCCCGGCGCTCCCTCACCTCCCCTGCGTGGTGACAATTTCACTCTGCGCACGGCGTAGGGTCGCATCGCAGGTCCTACTCCTCACCTGTCGGCGAGACGTCCTTCTTAGCCAGGAGATCTGCCGCCAGGTCGGAGACCTTGGCCACGGCCTCGTCCGCAGACAGGCGCGCAACGGCTTCGCTCCGGCTCGGCTCGATGGCGATGGAAACCATGTGGATGAAGCCCGCCACGTCGAAAGCCTTGCGTGCCTGGTCGCTCATCGAGCACAGGACCAGCCCTCCCCCCATGCTCTCCAGTTTCTTGCTCAACATCAGAAGCACCCGCAGTCCGGCCGCACTCATCTCGTCAGTCTTGCGGAGATCAACCACCACGCGGCGCTCGCCGGTTTCCACGAGGCGCACGACCTGCTGTTGGAAGTCCTGGGACGAGCCAGCGTCGAGCCTGCCCACTGGCTCGAGAACGAGAACCCCGCCTTGCTTTTCCTGAATCAACTCCATCTCAGGACCCTCACTCCCCGAGGACAGCCCGCGCCCGAATCCTGCTCTCGGACAACCGTTTCAGTACACCGGAACGCGGTCTGAAGCGTCTACACCCGTCACTTTGGACACCCCTGCAGCCAGACCTCCCCCTCTAGAACCGTATGACGTAACCTACCGAGAGCTGGCCCTGTTCAAGCGTGTCACTGTAGCGGTACGTGTAGGTACATGGCCCGCCCTGGTAGCAGTCCCTGTGATCGAACTGTTGCACCGCCCCGGGGAGGTTGCCGGTGTTGGTCCGGAAGTAGCGTGCCTCGAAACGCAGACTCGAGTGCTCGTCGAGCTCCACTTTGACACCGGCGCCGAGACTGGCGGAAAACCGGTCCACGGATTGCAGGGGACTCTTCGGCTCGATCTGGGTGTCCCCGGCGGAGATCACCACGTACCAACCGTTGGGAGCAGGTTTGAAGTGCCACAACACTCCGAGGTGGTAGTACGTCACTTTGAAATCCAGGATCTCTGTCGAGAGGATCGGCACGAAGCCACCCGGTTGCTCGCCGAAGAGCCCCTTGTTGTCCTTCATCCGGCCGTTCTGACGGTCAGCCATGATCTCGAGCTGCAGTCGGCTCGAAAGACCGACACCCAAGCGCACCCCGAACGAGCCCTCGGTGGCGAGATCCACGTTGACGTTGCGATTCTGGAAGGCACGGTCCTCGACGATGATCTCGCCGCCACGGCGAAGGCCCACCATCGGAGTGATCTCCACAGCGCCCTGCTGAGCCACCGCGAGTGAAGGGAGTAGTAGCACCGTCGCAACGATGAGTCGCCGCATGAGTCCGTCCCCCCTTTCCTGGGAGCGAGTCCGAGCAGGATGCCGCCTCACCCTCAGCCAACCACAGGCGCTCGAAGAGGGTGCACTCATGACGTCCAGCCCGGGTGGCGGTCTGAAAACACTGACTGCCGCTGTCTCTGCTGCCAACGGCCCGGTCCTCCTGAAATTGAGCTTCTTCTGCCAAAAGAATACCACAACCTTCCCGGCTGTCCCGTGATCCCGGGGGGCGTCTCATCCCTTCCGGGGTGGGTTGGCCAGTTCGTTCAGGATGTACGGGCGCTTACCCGAGGCGAGCGGTGGGATCGCCTCGACGTAGCGGACGTCGATGCGCGCCTGCGGGCCCAGCAGCCGCTGGAATCGTTCGCGCAGGACACCCTCTTCGTGGAACGATGAGATCACCTGGAGCCGGAGGAGGTAGCCGTCCGGCGAACGCTGTACGAACTGGTATTGGATGATGCCAGCAAGATCCTTGGGACAACTGCTGATCGCCAGGGGATTGACGAGGTTGCCGGCGGGGTCGCGAATCTCCTCCACGGTCCTGCCCTCGATCCTCGCAAGGACCGGCCCAGGCAGGCCGCACGGACAGGGCTCGGCACACCCAACCGCGAGGTCGCCTGTGTCGTAGCGGATCAGCGGCATGGCGTAGGAAAACAAGTCGGTCACGACCACACGGCCAATTTCCCCAGGTCTCACCGCTTCATCCCGGTCACGGGCGAGCAGTTCCACCACGTGTCCGGCGACGTTCACGTGATGCGATCTGTCGCCGCGACACTCCTGGGCGAGAATGCCGAGTTCGTTGGCACCGTAACGATCGACAACCGGGCAGCCAAACGCGGCCGTGATGGCCTCCCTCGTCCCCGGGATCAGGGCCTCGGAACTGGCGACCACCCCCCGCAGGTTGAAGTCGTGCGGTTTGTCGCCCCGGGCCCGGCAAAAGTCGGCGAGCGGCCTGACCGAGGACGGGTAGCCGACGATGAAGGCGACGCGGTTCTCCTTGAGGAGCCGCCGTGTAGTTTCCAGCCACTCCTCGTTGATGACGCTGGGGTCGACGAGAAAGCCGTTCAATTGGCGCAGCCGCGCACTACCACCAGGGTGGACCGTAATCTGGGCGAAGCGTGCGCCCACGTGAAAGCCGAGCCACGACCCGAAGTAGAGCAGCTCCGCCCGCCGTCGGATATACGTCTCGACGACCCAATGAAGGCGCATGGGCGCGCCGTAGGACCCGCTTGTGCTGACAGTGACAAGGTTCCGGCGGTCGACGGCGGATGAGAGGAACCCCTCCGGGTCCGCCTGGATCACTCGCTTCTGCAACACCGGGAAGTCCGCCAACTCGTTCCGTCCCGCCCACTCGCGGTAGTGCACCGTGGTCGAGCAGGCGTGCTGGAGCAACCGCTTGAGCCTGATCGCGGCCAGGCTTCGGCCGCGGTCAGGATCGGCGAACGAGCGCCTTACGTCGAGGAGCTGCCGGACGATAGGGGAACCACGCCGCAGATCGGCGCCCCAGAACCGCAGACGACAGGCCAGGCCGGCGCCGATCACCGCTCGTAGCCCGCCCGGCCGCGCACCGGTTACCCCTCACGGAAGACGAACTTCTGGCTACCGATCTGGATGGCGTCACCGTCAGCGAGGAGACGCTCCGTCACACGCTTGCCGTTCACGTAGGTGCCGTTCTCGGATTTCAAGTCCCGCACCGAATAGCCCTTCGGTCCAAGTGCGATCTCGGCGTGTTTGCGGGACACGGCGTCCTTCTGGACACGGATTCTGTTGTCCGGTGCCCTTCCAATCGACATCACCTGAAGGTCCAATGGGTACTCAACGGCCGAGCCATCATCCATCTGGGCTACCAGACGGGGCTTCGCGATCACGATCGTGGCGTCTCCGCGCGCAGGGGCCGGCGGCGCGGCGTGCGGCCCCTTCGGGGCGGCCGGAGACGGTACTCCCTCCCCGAACTGCCCGGTCGGCTCGCCCTCGGGCGGCGCGGACACGGCGCCGGAGGCCGGCCGTGAAGCGGCTCCGACCGCTGCAACAGCGGGTTTCGGCACCACAGGTGGCGGCGGGAGGGCGAGGTCCTCCTCGGAGTGGAACGCCTCGATGAAACGTTGCTTGAGTTGGTCGGCTTCGGCCCGCTCGGCCTGACATTGGGTGAGACGTTGCTCACCCGCCTTCAGGCGCTCCTCGAATTCCTTCCCCTGGAACTCGCCGATCTCGTGGCGAAACTCGAGCTCTTCCTTGTCCAGCTTGGCCAATTCGAGCGCCTTCTCGAACCGGTCGATGCTCGCGCGGAGCTTGGCGTACTCGCCGCGGGCCCGGTCCTTAAGCGGCCGAGCCTTCTCTTCGAGGGCCGCGTTGCGTCCCTCGTAGTCCTTGCGAACACGGGCGAACACCGCGTCCGCCACGTTTCCCTTCTTGGCCTCCATCTTGCCCAGCCAGTCCCGGAGGACCTCCTGGTCCTGCTTGATCTTGCGCAGTTCCTCGATGGCCGAGGTGTCGATCTGCTGAAGCTCCTCGATCACGGTGCCCTCCTTTAGGCCGTGGCCCGCCCCCGCCGCTCGGCGGAACCGCCCTTGGCTCCGCCCGGCGACCGTTTCCCGTGCGGAGCCGAGTGGGCGACCTCGACGGAGGGTGCGCGCTTGCAATGTAGCAGGAGAGCGGGGTACCCGTCGAGGCTGGCGCTCGCGAACCCGAACGGGAACGTGGGTTATCCTACTGCCCGAACAGGAAGAGGGATGAGGGCCGTTGGAAGTCGCGAACTAGCTGTATTGCTGCCCGTGAGGTGGTTTCACGGGACGGGAGATGGCGGATCATGGTGGAGGAGACCCCACACATAGCCCCCAACCTGGAGCTGCGCCGCCGGGTGCTGACCCGGGCCGGGGCCCGCTCGGGCGAGGTGGAGGAGCTTCTCACCTACAACCGCTCTGCCATCGAGCAACGTGGCCTCCCGGCGTTTCCGACCTTTCCCCTCAGCGATGAGCCTCACCTCGAGGCGTGGCGGGCGTACGCCGAGGAGGCACCCCGCCACGGGGCGTGGGCCGTCCTGCGGGACCGTATCCCCCAGCTCCGCTTCCCGGTGGCGGCAGGGATGAGCGAGCGGGGCGAGTACCGTGACGCGACGCGCAAAGGGATCTCCCCGCAAGAGAATGATCCGGAAGCCTGTCTCAGGCTGGCCGAGCCCGACGGGGTCGAACTGCTCCTCCACCCCGCCATCGCCGGCACAGTTCCCATTGTGGCGGTGACGGTGCGCGCGGACTTCGTCTCCCTCGTACAGGCGCTCTGCCACCGCAACGAGCCGAAGCAGATCCCCGACTCTATGGGTGCCTGCATTGTGGCGGGGTTCAACAACTGGGACAGGGTCCGGACCTATAGGCGCCGGTGGCAGGCAAGCCATCCGGCGGCCGATGACGACGCCTGGGCGCAGGAGTTTTCCCGCATGCTGCCCAACAAGTCGGCTTACCAAGACCGCTTCATCATTCTCAGCCGAGGGCCGTACAGCAACGTGCAGGGTGCGGAGGTGGGGTTCGGCGAGGCGGAATGGCTGGAGCGCTCGTTCTTTATCCGGCGGGAGCACGAATGCACGCACTACTTCACGCTGCGGGTTTTCGGCGCCCTGCAGCACAACTTGCTCGAGGAGTTGATCGCTGACTTCGTCGGGCTCGTGACGGCGTTCGGGTCCTTCAGGACCGAACTCGCACTCCGTTTCCTCGGACTGGATTCGTTCCCCACCGTGCGTCCCACAGGCCGGCTGCAGAACTACCGTGGTAGCCCGCCGCTGTCCGAAGGGGCCTTCGCCGTGCTGGCCCGGTTGGCGTACGACGGCGTGCGCAATCTTGGACTTTGCGCTGCCGACCGCCCCCAGACGCTGAACTCTCCCGTTGATCTTGCGCGTTTGGTCTGCGCGCTCACCACGCTGACCATGGAGGAGGTCGCCGCCGATGGCGTCGTGAACCGTGTGGACAGCCGGCTGGCGATGATCTTCCGGAAGTCCCAGCACTCGTTCCCCGAAGGTCGAGATGGCAGCGTTGCGGCTGCTTCATCGCCGAAGGTCGGAAACGGAAAACCCTAGGCATGGTCGTCGATCTCCGCGCGGACGACTGGGCGATCGGCCCGGCCCCACACCTCGGTGACACCTACGTCACGTGCGCCCTCGCGGAAGGCTTCCTGGCCCGCCATGGCGGCACGCGGGTACGGGTCATCGTCCCACCGAGGCTCTGGAGCGTGCTGGCCCTCTTCCCCGACGCGGCCATCGAGCCGCTCGACCCTTCCGAGCTTGGAACACCCTTCCGCGAGACTCGGGGGTTCCGGCCGGGCGAACCGTTTCACCTGCGGCCGCTACGCTTCGCCAGTGACTTCGAGGCGACCTACGGCGGGCAGACGATCCCGTTCACACGGACCTATCACGACCTGCTCGAGCTGCCCTTTCCCGCGTTCAGCAGGCCTCGTGTACCCGCCTCGGCCCATGACGCTGCTGCACGGCGCCTGAACGACCTCGGGCTCCCGCACGGGCGCACCGCCATCATCGTTCCGACAAGCTACTCCGCGGCTGCGTTCTCGGCCTCGTTCTGGGCGGACCTCGCCGCCGCGTTGGCAGCTCGGGGCTGGACGGTCGCCGCCAACGTCGGCATCCACGAGGCCGGCCGCTCGATCCCCGGGACGCGGGCGCTGCCCTGCCCTGCCGAGGAACTCATCCCTATCGCGGAGATGGCCGGCCTGGTCGTGGCCTCGCGCTGCGGCGTCTGCGAGCTCATTTCGTCGGCCCACACCGACCTGCGAATCCTCTACCACCGCCCCCAGTACGACTGGTCACCGCTGGCCGGCGTGAAGCTGCAGGTGGACCTCGGCGCCTGCGGGCTGGAGGACAACGCCGCCTACTACCGGATGGGCGCCTCGGAGCCCCGCGCCGATTTCATAGCGAGGATCGTGGAGGGGCGACCGTGAGAACCAAATTCCTGATCATCGGGGCAGGCATCACCGGGTGCACGGTGGCGCGGCTCCTGCAGCAGCGCGGCGAGCACGATGCGGTCATTCTCGAGGCCGGCTCGGAGCCGGGCGGCCTCTGTCGCACGAGGGAGATCCGCGGTCACATCCTCGACATTGGAGGGGGTCGCTTCCTCTGCTCCCGCTTTCCAGAGGTGTACGAGTTCATCTTCTCGCACCTGCCACGCTCCGAGTTCAACCATTTCGAGCGCGTATCCAAGATCTCACTCGACGGTCACGTGATCGATTACCCGATCGAGTTCAACCTCTGGCAGCTCCCTCCCGAGAAGGGACGCGGATACCTGAAATCGTGTCTTCAGGCCGGCGAGGTGGATGGGCGTCCCCAGCCCACGAGCTTCGAGGAGTGGATCCGCTGGAGGCTCGGCGATCGCATCGCCGAGGCCTACATGCTTCCCTACAACCGGAAGATTTGGGGGGTGGAGCCGGCTGAGATGGACATCGACTGGCTCGCCAAGATCCCGCGTGTGGACACGGCGGCGATCCTCGAATCGTGGCGCGACCGCCGGTTCGATCGCAGCCGGATGCCAAGCCACGAGAGTTTCTACTACCCTCGGGAAGGAGGTTTCCAGCGCATCTTCGACGCCATCAGCGCCACGGTGCGCGACAAGATCTGGCTGGGGCGCCCCGTCGTGCGTCTGGAGCGTCGGGGCGACGTGTGGCGCGTCAACGATGAGATCGACGCCGAGATCGTCATCAACACGGCCCCGTGGACGGCGATCCACGCCGCAGCCGGCAACGATCCGGCCCTCCGCGAAGCCGTCGACCGGCTCAGGATCAGCGCGATCGTCGTGTCGCTGTACGAAGAGGCGTACGAGCACGACTGGCACTGGTGCTACTACCCGGACGAGGCGTTGCGCTTCCACCGACAGTTCTTCATCCCGAACTACGCCCCCCAGAGCG
This sequence comes from Terriglobia bacterium, assembly GCA_020073245.1. Lineage (GTDB taxonomy): Bacteria > Acidobacteriota > Thermoanaerobaculia > Thermoanaerobaculales > Thermoanaerobaculaceae > RBG-13-68-16. Next base: position 612,218 of record JAIQFQ010000001.1, read on the forward strand.
CGGGGGGCGGCGTTTACCGCGAGACCAACGCGAAGCGGTGGCTGCCGGGCGGCGGCGAGATCTTCTCCTACGTCAACGATGCCGCGTACCCCATCCCGGTCCGCGGCCATGCGGCCGCCATCCGGGCCGTGCGCGAGCACTATTCCACCAAGAAGCTGTACGGAGTGGGCCGCTGGGGCCAGCACGCCTACCACAACTCCGACGTCTGCATTCGCGAGGCGATGCTCCTCGTGCAAGCCCTGGTGGGATGATGGCGATACCACGCCGAAGCAGACTCTGGGGCGGCCATGCCGGCGCGGCACCCGCGCGCGCCGCTCTCCCGGACGCCCTGCCGGGGATACTGCGCCCTGGTTGCATTCCGAGAAGTGGTATCATTATCTTCAACGAACGTGAACGGCCAGATTCATATCTCCGCTTCGATGCCGCACCCGAATGTTTGGGGTGGGCCTCGCGTTGCGGTGGCGGCGGGTTTCCCAGGGAAGCGCGTCCGATCGTCGCCGAAACCATCGCCCGCTCCTCTCGGTCGTTTTGACCTCCGCTCATCGGTGGCTGTCAGAGGCGAACCGTGACGACCAACGCCGCGAGGAACGTCTATCTGTTCCAACCGGGTGTGAGCCACGGCAAGGGCGCCTTCCTCGGCTACTACCTTCCGTACAGCATCGGATGCGTGTGGTCCTACGTCCGGGGCAGCCCGAACATCCGCGAATCGTTCCGACTCGCCGATCTCGTCTTCCGCCGCGAGCCGCCAGCCGAAGTCGTGGCGAGGATGGAGGACCCGGCCATAGCCTGCTTCAGCGCCTACCTCTGGAACTGGCGCTGGAACCTGCACGTCGCGCGCTCCGTCAAGTCCCGCTTTCCGGAGTGCCTGGTCGTGTTCGGCGGACCCCAGGTGCCGGAACGACACGACCATTCTCTCTTCGAGCAGTACCCCTTCATCGACGTGGCCGTGCACTCCGAGGGCGAGGCGACCTTCCTCGAGATCCTCGAGCGGATCTTGCGTCAGGAGCCGCTCGAAGGCATCGCTGGTACCAGCATCCCCGGCCCGAACCGCCGGACGATCGCCTACCCGTGGCGGCCGAGGCTGGACGTCGAGGCCATGGAGATGCCCAGTCCCTTCCTCGATGGAACGTTCGACGCCCTCCTCGCCGCCCACCCCGGCGTGCGCTGGCATGCGGTCATGGAGACGAACCGGGGTTGCCCGTTCCAGTGCACCTTCTGCGACTGGGGATCGCTGACGTACACGAAGATCAAGAAGTTTCAGCTCGACAAGGTCTTTGCGGAGGTCGAGTGGCTCGGCCGAAACGCGATCGACTTCGTCTACGTGGCCGATGCGAACTTCGGGGTGTTCCCCGACCGCGACAGGCTCATCGTGGACAAATTTGTCGAGACCAAGGGAACGACCGGCCGCCCGTCGGCGGTGGCGGCAACGTGGCACAAGAACTCCAACGAGCGGACGCTCCAGCTCGCCCGTGAGCTCGATGCGGCGGGCCTGTCGCGCGGGATCACGCTCAGCGTGCAGAGCATGAACCCGGCCACGCTGAAGGCGACCCATCGGGAGAACATGCAGTTCAGCCAACTCGGCCATCTGTTTGGGCTCGCCGAGAAGGTCGGGTTGCCAGCGGTGACGGAGATGATCCTGGGCCTGCCGGAGGAGACCTACGACAGCTGGGCCGACGGGATCTGTCAGGTGCTGGAGCTCGGAAACCACAGCGCGCTGACGTTCTACCCGGCGGAGCTTCTCGAGAACGCGGAGATGAGCACCCCCGAGTCGAGACGGAAGTACGGGATCCGGAGCGCTCAGCTGACAAACTGGGCGTGGGAGCCGGACAGCCTTGACGTGGACGGCGTCGAGGAGGTCAGCGAGATCGTCACTGGCACCGATCTGCTCCCGGAGGAGGCGTACCTCGACGCCCTGATGTTCGCCTGGATGGTCCTCAACCTCCACGTCGAAGGCTGGACCCAACTGCTGGCGCGGTTCGTCCGCCGCCACTCGGAGATCGGCTACCGGCAGTTCTACGACGCCCTGAGATCCTGGATCCTGGAGCACCCCGACACTCTGCTGGCCGAGGAGTATCACAAGATGCGGCGCTCGTGGGTGGAGTACTTCGCAACCGGTCGGCCTTCGGCGGACTACCGCGTCGGGAACACCCAGGTTCAGGGGTATATGCAGATCCACGCGACGCAGTACGCGCTGCGCTCCCAGCACGCGCGCACCTGGGAGGGGATCGAGCGCTTCTTTCGGGACTTCTCTCACGGTCTTCCCGAGGATCTCGCCTCGGATGTCGCCGGCTTCCAGGAGAGCTTCGTCACCCGTTTCGATCGGCCGTTCCAATACCCCTACATGGCGCGGCACAACCTCTGGGAGTTCGTGCGCAAGGAGGAGGAACTCCGAGCGGGTGAGGCAGCCTACGAGCTGCGCGTAACCGAGCCCTACGACCGGGCGGACATCGAGGACTTCCTCAATAAGATCTACTTCCGACGCCGGGCGGGGTTCGGAAAGATGCGCGTTCGCCGGTTGCGCTCCGAGTTCGACGAGGATCGATCCGACGGTGGCTCACCCACGAACCGGCAGGGCCAGACGAGCCTCGAACCGCTACACCGGTGACGGCAGGCAGATCACCTCAATCCGTCGGTCCTCGGTGACGATGCCAGAGAGCACCTCGCGCAACACGGCACCGGTGCACGTCGCAAAGAACCGCGGGAGCTCCTTGAGATCCGCCAGCCTCGTGCCGTGATAGTCGAGGTCGGCCAGCACGCGGCACCAGTACTTGGGGTCCTTCTGTGACTGCTCCACCAGATCGGCGAACTGCTTGCGCACGGTGGTCATCTCGTCCTCAGAGGGTCCATCGGCGGCCAGCCTCTCGGCCACTGATCGCAGTATCTCGATCGTCTCCTCGACTCGGCTGGGCGCGGCGTAGGAAGTCGTGGAAAGCAGCGAGGCAAACGGGTAGGCGCGAGACGGATTGAACGAAACCTCGGGACTGTAGCTCATGCCCCGCGTCTCGCGCAGGTCCGAACGGATGCGTCGCAGGAGCACCTGTTCGGCCATCTGTAGCACGTGCCGCTCGCGGACCGCCTGCCACGGTGCGGCTTGCCAGCCCACAAGCACCGCGGCAGCCGGCGACGTGACCTCGATTGTCAGGGCGGACTGCAAGGGACCCCGCACCCTTGCGAGCATTCGCAACCCGACCAGATCGGCACCGGCGAGAGGTCGGGCCGGCAGCGAGCCGAGGTACCGCAGCGCGAGATCCAGCATCCGGTCGCGTGACAAGTCTCCTACGAAGGCGGCCTCAAGCGGCGCCGGGCAGATCACCTCATCGAGCCAAGACTGCGCCCCTCCCAGGGTGATGGCTTCCACGTGGGCCGCCGTCAGCAGGCCGAAGCGGGGATCGCCGCCGGTGAGCAGTGCGAGCGTCCGTTCGGCGAGTTGAATCTCGAGGCTGCGCCGGTGCGTTGAGGCGTGCTGGCGCGTGCGGTCCTGCCAGCGCTGCAAAGCCGAGGCCTCGATCCGCGGTCGGGTGAGCAGGAGGTGGACGAGTTGCAGGCCATCCTCGAGGTCACTCGGGTCGGCAGCAAGGTGGACCTCAAGCGCGTCCTCCTCAACCCTGGTGTCGAGCGCGAGCGCCTTTCCGCTGAGATGGTCACGGATCGCCACGGACGAGTGGCTCTGTGTGGCCGGTTCCGTCCACGCCAGCGCCGCCGCGGAGGTTACGCCCAGGTTCTCCGGAACCTCGCGGAGGCGGCCCCCAGCCAGCGTGATCTTCACAAAGACGCGCTCCCTGCGGTACGCCATTGGCCGCACATGAAGGCGAACCCCGTTCGAAAGCGTGGCCGAGCTCAGGCCGAGTTCCTGGTCGTCCTCGAGCGCGGCCACCATGCCCCGCGTGGGCCGACGAACCATGAGGCGGTGCAGCTGACTCCTGCTCGCGACGGGCCCAACAGGCAGGGCCTGAACCTCCGGCAATATCTCCAACAAGCGTTTGGGCTCCGGCGCCTCGGTTCGTGACGCGCCGGGCACGATGGCGACGATCAGCTTGCTGGGCGTGACGAAGCTCGCTGCAATCGCGTCCCGCACGTCCTCGCCCGTCACACCGGGCAGCATCACCTCAACCAACCGAGCGACGTGTGCCTTGCCGAGCGGAACCTGGCCCTCGACCAGTGTCTGCTCAAGCTCGGTGAGCAATGATTCGGAGCGGCGGTTGTGCTCCGAGGTGGCGGCCTGTCGGGCGCCCGTCAGCAGCGCCGCCCTTCCCCGAGCGAGTTCGGCCGCCGCGTGCGGGTAGCTCCCGGCACGTTTCAACTCAACGAGGAGATCCAGAAGCATGGCTTCAATCCTGTCGGGAGGACCGTTGGCTGTCGCCCTGGCCAGGGTGCACGCGCGCCCGAGGGGCGACAGGCTGACCTGGGCGTCCCGAAAGATTGCCTTGCCCTCCCGCACGAGGGTGTTGATCTGGCGGTTGAGGAGCCAGACGGCAAGCCGCTCGACGAGGCGTGCGCGGAAGTCTCCAACCGTCCGCAGGGGCGCAGGAGGCAACACCGTGAGTACCCTCACCTCGGTTTCCGCTACCTCCGGTTCCTGAATCACGGCCGCTCTCGCCTCGAGTGCCGGCCGAAAATCAGGTTGGGCGCTCGGCGGAGGATCGGCCACCGGCGGCCAGTCGTCGAAGTGCCGGTGAACCAACTCCTTGACCCGGCCGACGTCGACATCGCCAACCACCAGGAGGGTCGAGTTGTCAGGCCGATGCCACTTGAGGCAGTGGGCGCGAAGTTGCTCCGCGGTCAGCGCCTTCAGGGTCGGCTCGGTCCCCAGCGGCTGGCGGGCAGCCAACCGGGACCCGGGAAGGAGAAGCCCGAGGATTCGCTCCCGAAGCCGAGCCTCGGAGCGGGGGTAGGCCCGCATTTCTTCCAGGACGACCCGCCTCTCACGCTCGACTTCCTCGGGCAGCAGGCTGAGGCGGTACGCAAAATCGGCCTGGCAAAGGACGAACGTGTCGAGGGTTCGATCGTCGGCGTCGGGAACCGACAGGGTGAAGCTGGTATGGTCGAACCCGGTAGAAGCGTTGTGGTGTCTCCCGACCCGCGTGCCGAGCGAGGCGAAGAGCTCCTGCAGTGCCCCGGGGGGGAAGTTGGCCGAGCCGCGGAACGCCATGTGCTCCAGAAGATGGGAGATTCCCCGCTCGTGGTCCTCCTCGTCTAGCGAGCCACTGTGAACGTGGAGGCAGAGCGATGCTGCCCGGGCGGGGCGCGGGTGGTGCCGGATCCAGCAACTGAAACCGTTGGGGAGTGTCATCGTCTCGACGTCCGGGCTCACGGGGAGCGAAGCCTCCAGCTCGACTGCCGGTGGCGTAGTGGTCCCGGAGGCCCGCAGGGAGCTTCGCGGTCCCCTCGCCGAGTTCTTCCTTTCTGTGTCGCTCACCTTCCCCGCGAGGCTACCATGCCTCCAGGAACCGGTAGAGGAATCCCGTCGACTCCATGCGATGAACCCCACTCCCGGGAGATCGAGGTGCGATCGGTCCACACGAACTGTTCTTGGGTCGACGTGAGGCCCCTTCGATCCGGTGTCGGCCGTGGTACCATCCGGACCTGTCAGCTGGACCAGGTCGCGATCGCTGTCGGCTGAAGGCCATATGGATAACGTCGGCTCCCTTGAGGGCAAATACGAGGTCCTAGAAAAACTGCACGAGGGCGGCATGGGCGCCATCTACAAGGTGCGCCACCGCCTCCTCGACGAGATCCGCGTCATCAAGGTGATGCGGCCGCAGCATGAGGCCAACGAAGCTCTGCGGGCCCGGTTCATCCGCGAGGCCCAGATGGCGGTCAAGCTGCGCCACCCGAACATCGCGCAGATGTATGACTTCGCGTTCGATGAGGCGGGCCGGGGCTTCATCGTCATGGAGTACGTCGAGGGCATCTCGGTCCAGCAGATGCTCGAAAGGGTCGGCGCTCCGCCGCTGGGGCTGTCGCTGGAGGTCACCCGGCAGACGTTGACGGCGCTCGGCTTCCTCCACCGAAAAGGCATCGTCCACCGCGATATCTCACCCGACAACGTCATGGTTGCGCGCGACGATATGGGCCGGCCCGTGGTCAAGCTCATCGACCTCGGCATCGCCAAAGTCGTCACGAGCACGACTGGCCTCACGGTGAGCGGTACGTTCCTCGGCAAACTCCTCTACGCCTCGCCCGAGCAGTTTGGCTCCCCCGGCGCCAAGGTCGACCAGCGCAGCGACATCTACTCGCTGGGTGTTGTGCTCTACCAGTTGTTCACCGGAAACCACCCGTTTCCCGGCACCAGCCCTCAGGAGTTGATTGCAGGGCACCTCGTAAAGCCGCCGCTCGACTTCGCGACGGGTGACCCTACCGGACGGGTCCCCGAAGACCTGCGGCAGATCGTCCTGACGGCGATGGCCAAGAAACCTGAAGAGCGCTTCCCTTCGGCCGACGTGCTCGACCAGGCGCTGGCCGCCGTGCAGACACGGTTCCCCCTTGACCCGGAGGATTTCGCCAGGGTCATGCGAACACCGGAATCCCTGCCGACCGTGAGGATCCGCATCCCCGTACCAGGCAGCACCCAGGAACGCATCGACGCGCAGTTTGGGATGGCTTCCACGCCGCAACCGGCTTCGCGCGCCGAGTCCCAGGACGCCCGCTCGACCGCCCCCACGCTGCTCTTCCCGGCGAACGACGCCGCGGTCTCGAGCACGATGCCGAAACGGGAGTCCATCGCGGCCACCCTCCCGCCACACGCGACACAACCGACGCTCATCCTGCCCGAGGATACCGCCAAGCCCCCTGTCAAGGCGGCCGGGGCCGAGGCACACCAAGGTGCACCGGTCCCAGCTGCTCCCGCCGCAGCCACCACACCCGCCCCAACCCCGAAGCCACCGGCAAAGAAAAAGGCACCATGGCTCCCGCTCGCCGCAGGGGTTGGTGCGGTGGTCATCGCTGTGGCGTTCATCGTCGGGAAAGGGATCCTGGAGCCGAAGACAAGGCCTGCCGCCACACCGCTTCCTGCCCAGACGGTGCCCACACCGCAAGCCTCATCGGCCGCGGAGCCGACCGCACCCGCAACGCCACAGGCCGAAGGCCCGGCCAAGACCCAGGTCACGCAGGTCGACTTCGAGAAGGCCATCTCCGCCGGAAGCGTGGAAAGGCTACGCACCCTCCTCGCGGGTCTGTCTGACACCGAGCGCGCCGCCATCGAAGCCGCCCCCGGCGGGTCGCAGCGCCTCGCGTTGGCCCGTCGCAGCGTCGAGACGGATGCCGCCCTCGGCAAGGCGATCAAGGCCAAGGACTGGGTGACCGCCGTGCAGCACGCCGAGGTTCTCGTTACGCTGCTGCCCTCCTCCCGCCCGGCGCAGCAGGCCCGAGACACCGCAGCCTCTGCTCTTGAGGCCGAGGTGGAGGCCTTCGTCCACGAGGGCCAGACGGAGGCGGCCCTGGCGAAGTTGCAGGCCCTGCAGCGAGCGTGGCCGGAACGGGCCGGCCTCGCAGCCCGTCTGGCCGGGCTCCACGCCGCGCGCGAGGCGGACCAACGTCTCGCCGCCACCCTCGCCGCCGCCGAGGCCGCTGAAAAGGAACGCCGCCCAGAGAAGGGGTTGGAGGCGCTCGTGCAGGCCACACCCGATGCACGCTGGCAGGAGCGCTTCGCCGCGGCTCGACTCCGTCTTGAGAGCCTGCTCGCGGAGCTCGACAAGGCACCCCCCGTGGTGCGGCTGAAGCCGGGCTCCAAGATGGATTACTCCAAGGGCAAGCCCTACACGCTGTCCCTGGTCGTGACGGACGACTACCGGGTCAAGAGCGTCACCGTCATGGCCCGTCGGGAAGGCGCTCCGACCTACCAGGAGCTGGTCGCGCGCAACGCCGGTGGCGACGAATACACCGTCGAGATCACGCCGGAGTTCCACGGCAACAAGACCGTTGAGGTCTACGTCGTGGCGATGGACTATGCAGGGCACCCGTCACGGCTAGGGAGCCCCGACCAGCCTCTTCGCTTCAAGAAGCGCTGGCTGTTCTGACCTAAGAGCCTGTCCGGCTGGGCTCGATGCGGTTCCGGCCCTGGCTCTTAGCGCGCAGGAGGTTACGATCGGCGACCCCGATCAGGGCCTCCACCGTCGGCCGAGCCGTCAGGTCTAGGTCAGCGATCGAGCCCAGTCCGACCGATACCGTCACGGCAGCCGTGGCACCTTCGTTGGTCACCAGGCCGACCTGCTCCACCAGCTTGCACATCTTCTCCGTGACCACGACGGCACCATCTATGTTGGTCTCGGGCAAGAGGAACAGAAACTCATCACCGCCGTAGCGGCCAACCCAGTCACTGCCGCGCAACCCGTCGGCCAGCGCCTGGGCGACCATTTTGAGCAGGGCGTCCCCGACGAGGTGGCCGTGCGTGTCGTTGACCTCCTTGAAGTTGTCGAGGTCAGCCATGCCTACGGTCAGGGGTCGTGAGTACCGACGGGCGCGCTCGAGTTCTCGGTCGAGTTGCTCCAGGATCGTCTCCCGTCGCATCAGGCCCGTCAGGCTCTCGTAGGTGGCCGACTGAAACAGATGCGCGTTCTCCAGCACGGTCGCCACGTTGTGCGAGAACAGGTTCAAAAGCTCGATCTCCTCCGCAGGGTGCCGGTGGCCGCTCTCCTTTTCTCCCACCAACAGCAGACCGGTGACCCTGTCTCGGACCATGAGCGGAACCGCCAGGGCGGCGCCAAAGAACTCTAACCGCTGGTGAAAAGAGCTGCTCTTCGTCTTGAGGGTCGAGGCTGCGACCGGCCTTCTCATTCGCCGAAGGAACTCGACCCCGGGGTCATGGGATGACAGCAGAAACGACTGATCGAAGTCCCGCTTGGAGTCCACCGAACTGGAGGCAAGGGTCAACAGGAGCTCACCCTTGGGCTCGGCCAGGAGCAGAGTGGCGTTGCGCACGGCGAAAACCTCGCAGAGCCTCTCGACCAGGTACCGCCCCATGGCGGGAAGCCTGCCCTGGGCGGCAAGATCCCCCGCCAGGTTGATGAGCCGGTGACGCAGGGCGTAGCGTTCAGGGAAGAAGCTGCGATCGATGAGACGTTGCAGGAACGAGCGCAGAGGCGCGAAGAGCATGCCCAGCGCCAGGGTGGCTCCGGCGATGACCCAGACCGTGTTCCGGCCACCTCCGATGAGACCCGATACCAGGGCCCCGCCGACACCCAGCCCGGCGTAGAACGCAAGGACCAATGTGCCGGTGAGTGCCGTGTAGACGAGGCTGCGGCGCACGATCAACTCGATGTCGAACAGGTGGTACCGGTAGATTGCGACAAAGATGGTCACCGGGTAGCAGAGCAGAAGCGGTGACCAGAGGGAGTCCAGCCACTCGGGTCGAGGCTTGGCGAGCAGCGCAAGGGCCGTGGTCCAGTAGACGATGCCAGCCCAGGGCAGCACGCCCAGTAAAACCAAGCCGGCTTGCTGACGGCCCTCCGGCTCCGGAAAGCGCACGGCCTGCGTTGCCAGGATCATCACGACCGCAGTCGCCCAGAACGGCAGCACATAGTTGTTGACCAACTCCTCGGCCACATCGAAGCTCCATGGCAGTGCCTTGGAACTCAGGAACGATTCCGAGAACAGAGGCAAGAGCGCCACCAGCGCCGTCGCGACCCCGATCGAGTAGTACGTCGGCACCACCCACCTCTGGCGTTGCATCCAATCTGGTCGTGCCGGCAGAATCGACGCGAGGTGCAATTCCACGCCGAGTTGAAAGCCGGTCAGAGCATAAAAACCGAGGTTCCTGAAGAACCCGAGCCCGGGGTAGCCGACTGACAGGCCGGGAAGGGCCAATTCGAACGCGACAGCGGTGGAGAAGAGAAACAGCAGCCGCGCGCGAAGGTCGTCAAAACGCTGCAGAAGCGCGAGGAGTCCAACCGCCAGGAAGCACAACGTGGTGACAGTATTGAGCAGGTAGTCGAACCAGTCGAATGGGGTCCCTGGTCTGACCTCGATGTCGAGCGGCTGTCCTTTCCTGAGCACGTGGTACTTGACGGGTTCCCCGGAATGGAATCGGTCGGCGATGCGGTCGTAGCCTTCAGTGTCGGCCACCGCGATCCCGTTCACCGTCACCAGCAGGTCGCCGGGGTGGACACCGGCTCGCTGGGCCGGCAACCCCGGCGCGACCTCTGCGGTCATCAACCCGCCGGCCGCGGGTTGGACCTGGATACCGACCCGGCGACCGGCGCTGAGTCGGCCCACGCGGAGCTGATAGGCAAGCCCCACCAGCACGACGAGGGAAAGTGTCGTGGCAAGGGGCCCACGAACCGAATGGAAGGAACGCACCAGATTCCTTTCGAGTCCGGCGATCAGAGCGCAGCGGACTGTTCGCCGTTGATCATCGATTTCAGTATAGATCTCTCCAATGAGCCCGCGATGGCTCGTACGGTCACAGATGGGTGTGCAGGCGGGAGGTCTGGCGGCCAAGAAAGAGACATGACGGGCAGCGCGAACCAACGGTTCGACTATCGAAAGAAAGACGAGCTGATTCATAATGACAGAGAGCTCCCGGCGCGGCCATTCGGCGCGCGAGTGGGTCCGAGGAGGCGGTGGGATGAGAGACCGGTGGATCCGACTTGCGGCGGCCGTCGGGGGGTTGATGCTGCTCCCTCCCCTGACAGGCACCGCGTTCGCACAGGCCACCGCGGTTCAGCCTCCTGTCGCCGCGGTGGTGAGGGTGGGCGACCGCGCACCCGAGTTCTCGCTCGTTGCCGCCGATGGACAAACCTATAAGGTTGCCGACCTTCGCGGCAAGAAGAACCTCGTCCTGGTCATCTTCCGGGGAACATGGTGAGTGTACTGCCGCGCGCAGCTCGGCGAGCTGCAAGAATCCCTCCCGCAATTCCATGTCCTCGGGGCCGAGGTGTGGGCCGTCAGCTCCACCGACACAGCCGAGAAGCTGGCAGGCTACACCAAGGTCAAGACCCTCACGTACCCCGTTCTTTCCGACGCGGCCTTGACCCTGACCAAGCTGTACGGTCTGCTCAACAGGAGCAACGGCATGATGGCGGACCCCGCGACGGTCGTGATCGACCGCGGCGGAACCGTGCGCTTCGTCCGGGTGGACATCGATTTCAGGCAGCGGCCATCGGCCCGGGACATCCTTGACGTTGTGCGAAACCTCAGGAAGTAGGGGCGTCCGAGACGTGCGCTCTGCGAGACCCCCGACCGCGAAGGCATGCCAATGACGCAGAAGAAGAGAAACGAAGACACGCATGAGGGAAGCTGGTTCTCGCCGGGCCTGTTCTACGAGGGCCGCGGCACGCTGAAGCTGCGCGAGTCCGGGCGCGTCCTGCGCGGCCGCGCCCGTGTCTCGATCGGAGAGGACGGCAGGACCGACGCGACGCTTGCGCCCGAGGTCAAGCCCGGTGCCGGGCTGATCGAGCAGGCGCTGGGGCTTCAGCGTGGCCCTGCTCCCACGGAAGCCGGAGCACCCCAGGCCGCCGCGATCCACGAAACGCCCATGCAACCGGCGGAGTTCACCATTGAAACCGGCGACGGGCGTTTCTCCTCGATGGAAGACTGCTTCTGCGAGAACTCGACGTTCGGGACCTCGGGGATGGCACTGGCAAGCCGGATCAGTATCCATCTCCTACATTCGGTGTTCGTCCGCTCCCGGGACAACAGGGCGCACTACTGGGCGGCTCCGCTCCTCAACCTCGTCACCGGCTACCCGGACCGCCGGGATCGCCTCGCGCACCACCCGTTGCGGCTCAATGCGGCGGCATCGCCCGGGGAAGGCGAGATGGGCCACCTCCTCGAGATGGTCCTCGGCTCGAGCGGCGGTGGGGTGATCCTTTTCGACTCCGGCCGGCCGGGGTTCATCGAGCCGCTGGCCGATCATGCGGAGCGGGAAAGAATGCTCCAGGTCGGGACAGCGCAGAGCCTTGTCACGGCCGTCATGGTGGGCGAGGTCGGGGAGAACTCGACCGCGTGGACCGAACTGGCAAGGTGGTTTCCGTTCGACTTTGCGGGCCTGCTCAGCCTCGCGTCCGGCACGCCCACGGGCATTCCGTGGGTTGAGTTCCGGGGCGCCGATGGCCAGCTGATCAGTCGCTTCCATCGCCACGTCGCTCCCAAGCCCTTCGCGCAGGAGAAGCCTGCCATCGGCCCCGGGGCGCCCGGCGTCGGCCGTTTGCTCACCTGCGCCGCACGGTCGGAGCTCTTCGGACACCCTGAGCTGCGCGTGGCCGTCCGCCTTCTCCTGCGGGCACGTGCCAACCCCGCGCGAATCGATGACGGCTTCCGAAACCTCCTGATCGCGTTCGAAGCGATGTACAAGCTGATCTTCGGCCCCAGCGGATCTGCGGTGGCCGGGGAGGCGCTCAACGAAGGCGACCTGCGGAGCTTCCGAAAGGTCATCACTGCAGCGCGAAAGGACATGGAGAAGCTCCACCTCGCGACGCTGAAACGGCACGATGCGAACGCTGCCACCTTCATCGAGGGCGCGATGGACCGGCTCGCCGCTCTCGAGACACAGGAGCCGAGGTTCCACACGAAGATCGAACTGCTCCTCGCCGATGCCGCGCTGCCCGATATCGAGGTGCTCGACCTCTACTACAGCGCCCACCCCGACGGCAACTCCCGGAAGTGGACCGACGTCCTGAACGCCTATCGAGAAAAGGTCATGCTCCGGGGCTACGTCGGGATCGGCGAAGAAGGCCTGCGGTTCGAGGACGCCATCCGCGTGTTCCGTCACCTGCAGGACGTCCTGCTGAGGATCATCCTGAAGAAGCTCGGCTACGACGGCGAGTACCTGCCGGCGGTCCTCGGAGCTCAGGCCCCCGCGCGGATCGATTGGGTGACGAAGGCGATCCTCCCGGAACAGCTCGGCTTCCGCTGAGCGCAGCGTGTCACCGATTGTGTACACCGCGGTGAAAGTTCGGGAGGCTGAACCACCTGGCGCAGACGGAGACAACCGGGCGGAGGCCTGACGGATAGCGCGCTCGCCGGCGTTGTGGCACGGCACTTGCAACTTGCGAATATCAAGAGAGCTGGTGCCGCACCGGTGGCGGATCATCCGGGGAGATGTCGGAAGACCGGTGCCGCACCCCGGGCAGGACACCCAGTGGAGGACGTATGAAGAACATCATCATCCTGCTGTCCTCAGCCATCCTCGTGGCCGGTTGCACCCATGGTGGCAGTCCCGAAGCGAGCGCGAGCGCCCAGGCACAGGCCGCCGAGGACGAAGCCGCCCTCGCGACGGCGCTCGCCGGCAGGGTCGCCGGACCACCGCAGGATTGCGTCGCCGAGGGAGAGCTGGGCACCCAGAAGACCTACGGCCGAAACGTGATCGTGTTCACCGGTCGCACGGGCGACGTGCTCTTCGTGAACCGGACCACGAGCGCCTGCCCCGACGTCGCGGGGCGGTCGCTCAAGACCACGACCTCCATGACGAGGCTCTGCCGCGGCGACAACATCATCGTGTACGAACCGGCCAGCGGCGCGGAATTCGGCGGCTGCAGCCTCGGCGAGTTCACGCCCTACCGCCGCACCCGCTAGAGCCGCGATCTCCGAGTCGGGTGTTTCACCCTAAAGCCGGACCGGGGCACACCGGGCTCGTGATTGCAGGCGATCTCCGGACGGCATGCGAGGTGTGGGTTGATCCTCCCATCGGGGCGCCGATCGGACAGCGTTCGCCCTCGGCTCCCGACGACAGTGCGCGTGCATGCTGCCTCGTACCCAGTGGGCACCAACCCCTGCGGAACGGGACTTCCCTTCCTGGGCTTGAGGCTGAACTTCCGGGTGTGGAGTAGATTGGACTGGCGCGCCGAGAGGGACTCGAACCCCCAACCTTCTGATCCGTAGTCAGATGCTCTATCCAATTGAGCTATCAGCGCGCCCTGCGCCAGGCGGAAGTATAGCGGACTGCGCGCCTGGCGCAACCGCCGTTGGAGCGCTGCCGTAGACCGCCCGCAGGATGTCTCTGCATGGAGGCGCACCTCGAAATCGCAGACGTTTCGAAGCGGTCTGCCCGCACGGCTGTGGCCAAACGGTGCACTGTGCTTGCCTAGGTTTGGGAGACTGAGTGTCTTCGAGTCGATATATCGCGGTTGTGGCTCCCTTAGCAGCAAGGGGGCGATTGAGAGCCGAGGGCCGGGTGGCGGTTCCAGCGGGGCGTGTGGTCTCCAGCGTGCGATTGCTGGCGATGCAAGACTACACGGCGTGGGCGTGAGGGCTTTACAGCGCTTGAACTTCCGTGCTAATTTCCGCGTTCGCGGCTGGCCCGTTCGTCTAGAGGTTAGGACGCTGGCCTCTCACGCCGGAAGCAGGGGTTCGATTCCCCTACGGGCCGCCAGTCGAACCGATCACTCATGGGGACCTACGGGCCAACGTCGCGTTGCCAAAGCGTTCTCCATCCGAGTTTCCCCCGATGTCCGGCTGCTGATTTGAAGGACCACGTCTCCCGGGGGCCCGTAACCGCGACGCATCCGCCCTTGGCGTCGCCGTTATCACATTCTTGACCAAGTAGTTACGGGACGCGACCGCACGCCCACGCCGTCCTGCCGCTCTCACGCTGTGGACCTCAGGGGCGAGCCTCTCATACCGCGCCGCTCGCCAGACACGATCGAGACGGAACGGGCTGCACCCCGAGAGGGGTTGCGGCCCGGCGAGCTTTCGGCTCACACGTGGCTCAAGTTGTCGTCGTCATGGTCAGTCGATCGCTCTCCGAACTGGCGTTCCAGCACGCGGCGGGCGACATCGCGGCCTCCCAGCCCAAACGCCAGCGCCATGCCAAGCATCACGGCACCGAAGGCGATGATGAACGCCGCGAGCACGATCGACCTCGCAATCTCGAGCTGTTCGAGCGCCATGGCGAGCGCAAGCACCGTGATCAGGAGCTTGACGACGAGGCCAATCGCGCGCGGCGAGGGCACGTTAGCGTTGACGGCTGCGAGCAGGGCGGCGCGGGAAAGGAAGTTGGCGAACAGGAACCCCACCAGCACGATCCCCAGTGCTGCGACGATGCGCGGGAGGTAGAGAAAGAACTCGGCAATCAACCGGTTGATCACGTCAACCCGCAATGCGCTCGCCCCCACCATCAGGAAGCTCGCCAGCACGATCCAGAACAGCAGCGAGGCAACGAGCGCCGACGGCGCGGCTCGCACGTCGGCGCGACCGAGGATCATTGTCAGTCCGGTGGACTCACAGAAGCGGTCGAAGCGCGCGATCGTCAAGGTGCGCCGGGCGAGCACCCTGACAAGCAGGCCGATCACAACGCCGAGGGCGAGGATCAGCAACGCAGCCAGCAGCCCGGGGAGGAAGCGGACCACACCCTCGAAGAAAGCGTTCAGGACACCCAGCAGCCGTTCGGAAAACGAAGCCTCCATGTCACACCTCCCAGCGTTCAACCAGGTAGGGCTTCATCCGTTCGTACTCCAGACAGAGCTCTTCTATGACTTCTTCCACAGCGGTCGCATCGGCTTTGGTGGTCTCGAGCACGAACGACGCTGTCCGGCCGAGGTAAAGAGGGGTCAGGGCCTTGAGCAGGTGATCGCGGTTGATCGTCTTGCGGTGGTGAGCAAGCGCGAAGTCGTACACCGAGCGCACCCATAGGTCAGTCGGGAAACGGAACGCCTCGGGCGGTACCACAGCGAGTGTCTGCACCTGCGCGAACGTCTCGGCAGCCAGGACCCGCTCCCAAACCGACCCCAACTCGCGCACCCCAGCTGCAAAGATCCCCAGCATGCGCTCGACGTTCACTCGCAACGGTTCGAGCCCTACCGTGTACTCGAAGCCGAATTCCGGGACCGGGGCGCTTTCCTTGACCTGGCGCCACTGCGCGGCGTGGGTCTCCATCAGGAGGAACACCGCGCCTACCACCTGGGTCAGCATCGCTGCAAGGTCGACGCCGGGATCCTTGGCATCGTGAATCTTGGCGCCAAGAAACGACTGGCAAACCCGGAAACCGCCGGTGATCGCGGTTGTTGTCATCCAGATGTCAACCCCGAAACGCGCGACCTCGCTGTCCCAAACCGGCTGTTTGAGGAAGTGCTGCGCGAGCGCCGCGGAAAACCCAAACTCCCCGCCGATCGGCTGGCGCACACGCCGCCCGTAGAGCGCACGGGTGAGCGGATAGACGATGCTGTTGGTGATCGTGCCGTCGTACTTGTGTCGCCGGTAGAGCGGCGCAACGAAGTCGTAGCCATAGTGGAGAACAGGCGAAACCAGCAGGTCGATCCACTCAGGCGTGATGCTGCGCAGGTCGGCGTCGACCACCGCACATGCGCGTGCTCCAACGTGCTGCGCCGCCGCGAACACCGTGCGCAGCGCACTGCCCTTGCCGGGGACACCGTGGTACGGACTGGTGACGCGGTGCACCGCGCGCGGCGACGCCGTGGCGAGCACGGTCTGGAAATCGCCGATGAAAGCCGTTCGCACCACCTCGGGCGTGCCGTCCGCGGAGCCACCGTCCGAATCGATCAGGAGCGTGCGCTCGCCCGGAAAGTACTTGGCGAACCCCGCCTGGATCGCGCGCACCACGTGCCCGATGGTCGCCGCGTTATTGAAGCTGGGAATACCAACCAGGACGTCAACTTCGCCGATCTCCGCGAGCTTCTCGAGCAGCGACTCCGGCAGCGGTGTGGCGTCACTCACGCTGGCGCCCCCCCGTTTCCTGTCCACCGCTTGCACTGACCGGAGCATCATCGGCTCGAGCCTCTGCGAGCAACTCGGCTATCACGCCGGCCCAACCTGCGCCGTGCGGTCGTGACGCAATCCGCGCCACAGGCACCCTCCGCACCAGCTCGGGGTTCGCGCCCTCAAACCCGGGGATGACCACGGCAAGGTCTGCAAGCGTGAGCAGCTCCGCATCGTTGGGTGCGTCGCCGCAGGCCACCACCTCGCCCTCGCCCCTTGCCGCCAGCTCGATCAGGCGCGTCGCCACGTTCGCCTTGCAGTGGTCACCTTGCAGATGGAGGAACCGGTTGCCGCGAATCAGGCGCAGGCGCGGCTGGGTGGGCAAGGCAGCGAGTAGCGCGCCGTCCCAGCTTGCATCGACCACCAGGGGCAGCGTTGCGGAACGCGCCCTGGCGGCGGGCAATGCGGCCGTGTCGAGGCCGGTCAGCGCGGCCAACTCCCCGTCGCCGAGCTCCATGAGGCTGCGGACAGGAGCTCCTGTGCGCCGCCGCAAGTCCGCCAAGATTCCTTCGAGATCGAGAAGCGGCACGGCGGACGCGAGTAACTCGATGCGGCCATCGGGGTGCCGCACGCCGGCGCCATTCTCGAAACCCGCTGGTGTTGTCAGGCCAAGGTGCGCCATGATCGACGCCAGTTCCGCAGCAGTCTTGCTCGTCACCGGGCAAACCGGCACGCCTGCAGCGGCCAGCGCTTGCAACGCGCCGATCGCCTCGGGAATCACAGCCCCGTCGGGTTCAAGAAGGGTGCCGTCAAGGTCGGTCAGTACGACTCGGAGCCTCACGGGAGCAGTTCTCCGCCCAGGTCCTGCACCGCCTTGATGAGGCGGGGCCCAACTTCGGGAAACGCCGAGATCACACGCGCCCAGTTGGGGAGCGCCGGCGTGCCGAGAGGGTCCTCCTGGAACTGCTGAGAGCCTTCTGCCAGCGCGCGAGTGAACGTGTCGAGGGTTTCCTCCTCCGCATGGCGGTCAAACTCCAACCCGTTGAATGTGGCGACCGCAAACGAGTCGGAGACCGCGTCTTCGCCGTAGCGGTGATAGGCCACGCGCAGGCCCTTGAACGTCCCCTCGTCGAGCATGACTCCCGCCGCAGCGAGCGTGCGCAGGACGTGCTTGACGATGTCCACTGCCATGCGGTGCAGACCCTGACTCGGATCCAGCGGTGAGAGCACTTGGTGCTTGTGCTCGAACAGGTCGGCGACGTTGGCCTGGCAGATGCGTCGCGCGGAGCGGTGGCGCAGCACCTCGAACAGCAACCCAACCTCGAGACCCCAGTCGCCCGGAATGCGGAGCAATCGCAGCAAATCGGCGTTGAGCGCGATCTCGCCGGCGAGCGGGTAGCGAAACGCCGCGAGATAGGAGAGAAAAGGATGGCGGCCGACAATGTCGCCTAGCGCTTGGAGGAGCGGCCGAACCAGCAGGCGCGTGGCACGTCCATGCAGGCGCTTAGTGGAACGCGCGTAGTACGCCTTGCAGAAATCAAACTCCAGCGAGGGATGGAGGATCGGATAGACGAGGTTGGCGAGCAGGGAGCGGTTGTAGTCGACCACGTCGGCGTCGTGGAGGGCGACAGCACGCGCCCGGCTCTCCGCCAGCACGTAGCCGAGCGCCATCCACACGGCGCGGCCTTTGCCAGGGTCGGATAGCTTTGTGCCTCGGCTCTCGATTTCGTCGCGAATCTGACGTATCGCGGGCCCATCGTTCCACAACACCACGGTACGATGCTTGAGTGCGCGGAAGTAGGTGCGCGCTTGCTGGTAGCCGGCCTCGTCGGCGCAGTCGAGCGAGATCACCACGGTATCGAGAAACGAGGCTTTGGCCAGCTCCCGCACCATTCCGAGCAGTGCCGGTTGCTCTATTTCGGTCACCAAGCACGGAATGACCAGCGTGAGCGGGACGCGGCGGGCAAAGAAGGACAGTTCCTTCTCGCGGCCCTCCAGGTCGTCCGCGGAAAAGCGCGGCAGCGTTGTGATCGGTCCCCGCTGGTGAAAGTCACCCATGACCCCTCCCAGGCCGGATTGCTTGTCGGTGCCTGCTTGCTAACGCCACAGAAAGGGAAAACATTCACGGCTACCCCCGCTCGCGCTGGGCCGCTCCAGGGGTCGTTCTCGCCCGGGGAACACGCGCCGCCCAGGTTCTCACAGCGCACCCTGCTCGGCAGCCCCCGAGGCAGACCGTCATGCTGGCGTGTGCGGGACCGCGCCTGGAGGACGGCCCATCAACGCCGACGGGGAAGTGTTGGAGAGTGAGGCCATTGTGTGATCGCGAAGCGCCCGGAAATTCATCCGCGCCCTCCACCGGTTGAACCGATTGGCGCCCACCAGTGCTCCCGTCTGTCCCGCCGAGTAGACAACTCGTCCATGTGGAGCCTTGGGGGTCCAATGGAGGTGCCCATGAGTCGCAAGCATTGGTTAATCGCGTTGGCCGGATTCGTGCTGGCCTGGCCAGAGGCGGCGCCCGCGGGCGAGTCCGCGCTTACCAAATGCACGATGACGTTCACGCTGAAGGGTTGGTCCGCAATTTACAAGACGGCCCAAGGCCACGGCGATATCGTCTGCAGTAACGGGCAGCGCTTGCCGGTGAAGCTTACCGTCCACGGCGGTGGCCTGACCTTTGGCAAGATGGATGTGCTCGAGGGTAAGGGCGATTTCTCCGCGGTGAAGGGGATCCACGAGGTGCTCGGTAGCTACGCCGCCGCCGAGGCAAATGCCGGTGCGCTCAAGGCCAGCCAAGCAGCCGTCTATACCAAGGGTGAGGTCTCCCTGGCTCTTGCCGGCACCGGGCGCGGCATCGGACTCGGCTTCGATTTCGGGAAGCTGGACATCGACCGCACACCAATAACTCCGGCCCGCCAGAAGTAAACCCGCACAGGCCAGCAGGCGTGCCCTGGGCAGACGTGGAGGCACAAAGATCTCCGCCGTAGCGGACGCATCGGCCGCACCTGCGGTGGATTAAGCTAGGGTCACGAGCGGGGCCTGCTCGTCGCAGACCTAGCAAGACGCCGACAGCATCGCGGCAGCCAGGTCGGCTCGCCGGACCATTCTCATCCCACGTCGGAGGTTTCCTCCGTATTCTCGTGCGCGCCCCACGTGCAAAACGGCATTGCAGCTGAGTTGAGTACCCGGAATGGCCTCCGCCAGTTAACAGTCGACTGCGCGCCGGCGCTTGCCGGTTCCCGTAGACTGCCACCATGCCGACGTATCGACTCCTGATCGAATACGAGGGGACGAAGTTCGCGGGTTGGCAGACACAGGCGCACGGACGGACCGTTCAGGGTGTGCTGCTCGATACCCTGCGCGGGCTCACGGGGGAACGCGGACTCGACCTCCAGGGGGCGGGACGTACGGATGCGGGCGTGCACGCGCTCGGCCAGGTGGCATCGCTGCGCTGCCGCCGGCCTCTCGACCCCCGGAAACTGCTCCGCGACCTGGAGCGCGAGTTGCCTGCCGACCTCGCAGTGCTCGACCTGAGTCCGGCGCCGAAGGGGTTCCACGCTCGCCACGATGCCGAGGCACGTGCGTACAGGTACCAGATCGCGACGCGCCGCTCGGCGTTCGGCAAGCGCGTCTCTTGGTGGGTTGCGGAGAACATCGACACCGATGCGGTGGCCCACGCGGCAGCCGCATTTGTCGGGCGCCACGACTTTCGCGCGTTCGCGCGCCGCGCGCGCGGGGTGGAGAGCACGATCGTCGAGGTGGAAGGATGCGAGGTCGCGGTTTCCGGCGGGTGCGTAATGGTCCGAACGGTCGCCAGTCACTTCCTCTGGAACCAGGTGCGCCGCATGGTCGGCGCGCTGGTGACGGTGGGGCGCGGTGACGCCGAGCCCTCTCATGTACCACTCTGGCTATCGGGCAGAGCATCAGCGCCGCTGCTGGCCGCTCCCGCGGCCGGGCTGTTTCTGGAGGCTGTACGCTACCCAGGCACCGTGTGGCGACTTCCGCTGCTGGAACCGATCGGTTTGCCTTTTCGTACCTAGTTTGAGACCCCGTCACCCGGTGCTACCCTGAGCGAGCGCGGAGGCGTGATGGCTTTTGATCTCATAAAACTCCTCACGGACGTCTTCGACCCTCAGCCAGGTGAGGTTGTGACGGTCGCGTGCGACGTGCCGCGGGCGCTCGGGGAGGACACGCCGGCCTGGCAGGAGCGGCGGGCAATGGCGGCGGAATGGCAGCGAGCGTTCACAGCACTGGGACGCGGTCGGAGCTTCGCGGTGCGACCGTTGTTCACCTTTAGGGCCAGCGGGGCCAACGGCGCTGAGTTGCCCGCGATCGGGTCCATGGCGGGCCAGACGGTTCCGCTGCGGGACACCCTGCTGGGAAGCACGCTTGCCGTGCTTCTCACGGAGTACTCCGCCACCGCACCCCTCGATGTCTTGAGCCACATGAAGGAGGACTTTCGTGCCGCCTCAATGCCAGGGGTCGAAAAGCGAATGGAGAGGACCGCACTTTCGGCTGATCACCACGAGGTGGCGCGTCGATGCAAGATCCTGGAAGACATCCTGCGCGGTGCCGTAACGCTCGAGGTCGCTTTTTCGACGGGCCACCGTTGCAGCTTTGACCTACGGTTCCGGAAACCCGAAGTGGATGACGGCGTCCTGCCCCGCTTCAAGCCCGGCGATCGCGTCATCAACCTGCCGTCCGGCGAGACCTTCATCGTTCCGTACGAGGGGGAGCAGGCCGGCAGCCGTTCGCAGACGGCGGGCATGATCCCGGTCCGCCAGGGCCAGGAGTTGATGTCCTACATCGTGGAGGAGAACCGGATCGTTAAGGTGGAGGGCAACGGCCCGACGGCTCGGACGATGCGCGCTTTCTTCGCCGCCGACCCCGCTCGCACCAACATCGCCGAGGTTGCCTTCGGCTGCAACGAGTGGGCACAGGTGACCGGCAACGTCCTGGAGGACGAGAAAGCGGGCTTCCACTGGGCGTATGGGCGGTCCGATCACCTCGGTGGCGTCACCGGCGTCGCGCAGTTCATCCAGCCCGACACGGTGGTCCACCAGGACGTCGTGTACGCAAAGGGGAACCCCATCCAGATCGCGGAGGCGACCGCAGTTCGTCAGGATGGCAGCAGGACCCGGATCATCCGCAACGGCGCGTACGTGGTGTTCTAGTCCAGGGGGCGCCGCCGAGCCGGCGGTCACACCGCGGGCGGGCGGTTGAGAGCAGATCGTTTGTGCCCGTAAAAGATGTAAATCGTCAGCCCGACGGCCAGCCACACCGCGAACCTTACCCAGGTGACGACCGGCAATCCGGCCGCGAGGAACAGGCAGGCCCCGACCGAGACTGCCGGCAGCCACGGGACGAACGGCACCGAAAACGGACGCTTCGCCTCCGGATGCGTCCGCCGGAGCACGATGACGCCGGCCGAGACGAGTGCGAACGCGAACAGCGTGCCGATATTCGTGAGGTCCACCATCTCCTCGATGTTGGCGAAGCTCGCGAACGCTGCCACCAGCACGCCCGTGAGGATTGTCGTGACATGCGGCGTGCGGTACTTGGGGTGGACTCGGGCGAACGCCTGCGGCAGCAGGCCGTCGCGCGCCATCGAGAAGAAGATGCGCGGCTGACCGAGCTGGAACACCAGCAGCACCGCCGTGTGTGCGGCGACCGAACCGACCGCCACGATCCCGGCGGCCCAGCCGAGGTTGTAGCGGTTCATCGCGACGGTGAGCGGCTCGGCGGTGTGAAGGTCGAACCACGGCACCATCCCCGTCACGACCGCCGCCACCAGGATGTAGATGAAGGTCGAGATGATGAGCGAGCCGATGATCCCGCGCGGCAGGTCCCGGCCCGGGTTTCTGGTCTCCTCGGCCGCGGTGGAGACCGCGTCGAAGCCGATGTACGCGAAGAACACGATCGCGGCGCCGGCCCAGATCCCGTGCCACCCGTTGGGCATGAACGGCTTCCAGTTGGTGGGTTGAACGTACTTGAACCCGACGACAACGAAGAAGGCGAGGACGATCAGTTTCATGATCACCATGATGGCGTTGAGCCGCGACGACTCCTTCACACCGATGACCAGCACCCAGGTGATCAGCAGGACGATCGCCGCCGCCGGGAGGTTCATCATGATCGGTACGCCGCCGATGTGTGGCGCCGCCGCGACGATCGACGGGGTCGCGAGCCCGGTTCGGAGGTCTGTCGTTAGCCAGGGAGGGAGCACGATCCCGACCCCTCGGAGCATCTCGCAGAAGTACCCTGACCAGGAGATGGCCACCGCGACGTTGCCGACCGCGTACTCGATGATGAGGTCCCACCCGATGATCCACCCCGCGAGCTCGCCAAGGGTGGCGTAGGTGTAGGTGTAGGCGGACCCGGAGATCGGCACCAGAGCCGCAAGCTCGGCGTAACACAGCGCCGCAAGGCCGCACACCGCCGCCGTCAGGACAAACGAGAGAATGATGCCGGGGCCCGCCCCCGGGCGGGCCGCGTCGCCCGCTGCCGCAGTTCCGACGGTGGCGAAGATCCCCGCCCCGATAATCGCGCCGATACCCAGACCGATCAAGTCCCATACGCCGAGGGCTCGTTTCAGACGCGTGGCAGCGCTCTCTTCGAGCAGAGCCGCCAAGGGTTTTGTTCGCAAAAGGCTGGCCAGAACGCGATTCATTCCGCGCAGGCTACCGGTGAAACGCCTGTAGCGCAACTGGGAGCATCACCGAGCGCAGGAGAAGGTTGCTCCCAGTTCGCGAGTCTCCTCCTCCGTCTCGCCGCGACCGGGGATGACCCGGTGCGAGGCCACGGTCAGCGGGCGACCGGACCGTCGGGTGGATCGGCCAACGCTGGCATGCGCTCGGTCACCGATTCGCTCGCTCGCAACTCGGCGAGGACACTGTGGTGACGCCCGTAGCCGAAGTAAATCACGAAACCGATGAGGAGCCACACGAAGAGGCGGAGCCAGTTCTGCCCGGGCAACGAGAACATCAGCAGCAGACAGAACGCGATCCCCAGGATCGGCACGACGATCCCGAACGGCGCCTTGAACGGACGCTCGGCGTTCGGGTTCGTGTACCGCATGATGAGCACCGAAATGCACACGATCACGAACGCCAGCAGCGTGCCGATGTTGGTCAGCTCCGCGAGGATGCGCAGCGGCAGGAACGCCCCGAGGATCGCCACCACGATTCCGGTCAGGATGGTGGACTTCCACGGCGTCCGGAACCTCGGGTGGACGGCACCGAAGACGCTTGGCGGCAACAGACCGTCGCGGGCGATTGCGAGCAGCACGCGCGGCTGGGACAGCATCATCACAAGCAGCACCGAGGTGATGCCGGTGAGCGCCCCGAGCGACACCAGGAGCTGCGCCCACGGAAGGCCAACCTGCTTGAACGCGTTGGAGACCGGGGCGTCGATGTCGATCTTGTCGTACGGCACCATGCCAGTCAGGATCGCCGACACCGCGATGTACAGCACAGTGCAGACGAGCAACGACGAGATGATGCCGATCGGGACGTCGCGGTGCGGGTGCCTGGCCTCCTCGGCGTGGGTCGAGACCGAGTCGAACCCGATGTACGCGAAGAAGATGATGGCGGCGCCCGCGAGCATCCCGAGCGGCTGCCCGCCGGCGTCCGACTGCCCCAGCACGGTCTTGCCGAAGAACGAGACACCGGTGAACCCGAAGGGTGCGAACGGGTGCCAGTTGGCGGGATTGACGTAGAACGCGCCAACGATGATCACGAAGAACACGATAACGAGCTTGATTCCGACCATCGTCGCATTGAAGCTGGCGCTCTCGCGGATACCCTTCACCAGGATCGCAGTGATGACCAGCGTGATCATGATCGCGGGCAGGTCGAGCGTAGTGCCGGTGGAGATGATCCGCCCGACCCCGGGATCGTAATCGAACGGCGCCCGCGTCATGCCGTGCGGGACGTGGTAGCCAAAAATGCCTATGAAGTCCTGAAAGTAGTGCGACCACCCGTGCGCCACGGTCGCCGAGACCACGGTGTACTCGAGCACGAGGTCCCACCCGATGATCCACGCGAACAGCTCACCCATGGTCGCGTAGGCGTAGGTGTAGGCAGAGCCAGCCACCGGTACCATCGAAGCGAACTCCGCGTAGCACAGCGCCGCGAAAACGCACGCGATGCCGGAGACCACGAACGAGAGGATGAGGGCCGGCCCCGCGTTATCGTGCGCGGCTTTGCCGGTGAGGACGAAGATGCCCGTGCCGATGATGGCGCCTATGCCAAGGCTCGAGAGTTGGATCGGCCCCAGGATTCGGCGGAGCCGATTTTCGCCCTTCATCTCCGCGAGCAGCATCGCCAGTGGTTTCGTCGCCAGCAGTTGTCGCGTCATGCGAGCGCCCTCCTCGCGAATACGAACGATCCAGTCACCCAACTCGGAGTCGGTAAACTCAGGGGGTCTGCGGCCCCCGCCGCGGAGCGGTCAGAACAGCGTGCGTTCCACCTTGTGCTCAACGTCCCAGTTGTACTGGTACACGAGGAGATCGAGCACGACTCGGTACCTGACCTCGACGCGCACCTGGGCCTGGTCCCGCGATACCTTGATGTCTTCCTTCTTGACCGGCAGGTGCTCCTCGACTGCCTTGATGAGGATCGCGTCGGTGATCTTGTCATCGGTAAAGCGTGGCAGCGAGGCCTGCTCCGCCTCACGCTCGCAATAGTCCTGCAACTCGGCGACGGCGAGCCTTGTGGGAACCACCCTGATCCCGATCAACAGGGCCGCCGCGAGCAGAACGAGGCCGACGATGCAGCCAATGTTGCCCTTCCCCGTCTCGCGCCAGTGGGCCATGAGTACCTCCCCCGGATTCCGCACGCACATTGTAGCCCGGCAACGGTACCGGCCGGTTCCGTTCCTCGGAGGGCGCCTCGCCGCTAGTGCACCAGCGAGAAGGAACGCGCCCAACGCGTCCGGGTGAAGAAGTGGACGGCAACCGAGCCGAGTTGACGGAGGCGATCCCCCCACCCGCGCCACTCGTGGGAGTTTGGCTCCGCTTCGTACGACCAGTAGATGAAGAGGGCGCGCCCTTTGAAGTAGTCGCGGGGTACCGGACCCCAGAAGCGCGAGTCGTACGAGTTGTCGCGGTTGTCGCCCATGCAGAAGACCGAGCCGGCCGGGACGGTGAACGGTCCGAACTGGTCCCGGCGTCGGGCTTGGTCCGACACGAACTGACTGTTCGGGAAGACGACCGGGTCCTTGTGGACGAGGTGCGGGTTGACCTCCTCCTTGCCGTTCACGAACACGACCTTGTCGCGCACCTCAAGAGTATCGCCCGGCACCGCCACGGCCCGCTTGATGAAGTCCCGGTCAGGCTCCTGCGGGTACTTGAAAACGACCACGTCGCCGCGCCGGATGTCGCGGTACGGCATCAGGCGGTGGATCGGGGTGTCCCAGTGTGGGGCGTAAACGAACTTGTTCACGAACAGGTGGTCCCCGACGAGGAGGTTATCCTCCATCGAGCCGGTGGGGATCTTGAACGCCTGCGCCACGAACGTGCGCGCGAACAGCGTGAAGATCACAGCCACCAGGATGGCTTCGTAGTACTCGCGAAACACGTGCCCTTTGCTCATGTATCCACCTTGAGGACCGCGAGGAATGCCTCCTGCGGGATCTCCACCCGGCCCAACCGCTTCAGACGCTTCTTGCCTTCCTTCTGTTTCTCGAGCAGCTTCCGCTTGCGCGTGATGTCGCCGCCGTAGCACTTGGCGAGCACGTTCTTGCGGAGCGCCTTGACCACTTCGCGCGCGATCACGCGGTTGTGGATGGACGCCTGGACCACCACCTCGAACAGCTGGCGCGGGATCATCTCCTTCAGCTTGGCCGCGAGCGACCGAGCCTTGAGATAGGCGTTGCCCCGGTGCACGATCAGCGCGAGGGCATCGATCGGATCGCCATTGACGAGCAGGTCGAGCTTCACCAGGTCGCCTTCGCGATACCCCGCGAAGTGGTAGTCGAGAGAGGCGTACCCGCGCGACACGGACTTCAACTTATCATAAAAGTCGAGAACCACTTCGGCGAGGGGCAGGCGGTACTCCAGCAGGACCCGCCCGCGTGAGAGGTACTCGAGCTTGACCTGCTCGCCGCGCCGCTCCTGGACGAGCTTGAGGATCGCTCCGAGGTGGCTATCCGGCGTCAGGATGGTGGCGTGGATGAGCGGTTCCTCGATCGTTTCGATGATGCCGGGGTCGGGGAGTTGCGCCGGGTTGTTCACCTCGACGACGTCGCCCGCGGATGTGAGCACACGGTACGCGACGCCCGGCGCGGTGGTGATGAGCTCCAGATTGAACTCGCGTTCGAGGCGCTCTTGCACGATCTCCATGTGCAGCAGGCCGAGGAAGCCGCATCGGAACCCGAACCCGAGCGCTTGCGAAGAGTCCGGCTGATACGTGAACGCCGAGTCGTTGAGCGAGAGCCTTTCGAGCGCCTCGCGCAGCTCACCGAACGCCGAGGAGTCAGCCGGGTAGAGGCCGGCGAAAACCATCGGCTTGGCCTCGAGGAAACCGGGCAGCGCTTCGGCGGCTGGACGGAGGTTATCGGTGACGGTGTCGCCCACCCGGACGAGACGCAGGTCCTTGAGTCCGGCGAAGAGGTACCCCACCTCGCCCGTCGCGAGCTCACGGGCCGGCTCTGCTCGCGGGGTGAAGATCCCCAACTCCTCCACCGTGGCCTCGCGGTCCACACCCATGAAACGGATCCCCTGGCCTACGGTGAGGATGCCATCCACCACCCTCACCAGGCACCGCACGCCCTTGTACGGGTCGTACGACGCATCGAAGACCAGGGCGCGGGGTGGTGCGTCAGGGTTGCCTCGCGGGGCCGGCACACGTTCCACGAGTGCCTCCAGCACGTCGGGCACCCCGGCACCGGTCTTCGCGGAGATCGTCAGAGCATCGCTCGCGTCGAGGCCGATCACCTGCTCGATCTGCTCGCGCACACGGTCGGGCTCGGCCGAGGGAAGGTCCACCTTGTTAAGCACGGGCACCAGCTCGAGCCCCTGATCCACGGCGAGATACGCGTTGGCGAGGGTCTGCGCCTCCACCCCTTGCGAGGCGTCCACCACCAGCAGGGCGCCCTCGCACGCCGCGAGGGAGCGCGAGACCTCGTACGAGAAGTCCACGTGTCCGGGCGTGTCGATCAGGTTGAGGACGTACTCCTCCCCCTCCTTTGTGCGGTACCGGAGGGTCACCGTGTGCGCCTTGATCGTGATCCCGCGCTCGCGCTCCAGGTCCATCGAGTCGAGCACCTGGGCCATCATCTCCCGCGCTGACAGTGCCCCGGTCAGTTCGAGCAGGCGGTCCGCCAGCGTCGACTTGCCGTGGTCGATGTGCGCGATGATGCAAAAGTTGCGGATGTGCTGCTGGTCCACCAGGCTCCCCGTGCTCGCCTCGAAGGCTGTGAACTAGTGATTCTACACGAAGATGGGAGGCTCGAGGGCGTCGGTGAAAGGTCAGACGGGAGACGGCAAAGGTGAAACGGAAAAGGGCAAAGGGAAGGCAGCGGGAAGCTGGCCGCGTCTTCCCTTTGACCTCTTCCTCTTGACCCTTTCCCGCCTTATCCCACCGTGATCTTGAACTTGCAGCGAGCGCCGCCGTACAGGACCGAGTCGAGCAGCTCCACCTTCACGGGGCGGCCGAACTTCTGCTCGTGCATCTCCTTCACGTACCCGATCGAGCACTGGCAGTAGGTGCGTGAGAGCCCCGCGGGCTTCGACTCCACCATCGGGCACAGGCAGACGCGTTCCGGCGAGGCGCTGCCTGTCTCCGCGCTCGAGTCGTACTGGAAGTAGATCACGTTGCCCTCCACCCGGAGTGAGCTGTCAGGGGGACGCGCTTTGACCTTCTCCGCCCACGCCTCGAACGCCACCGGTGTGATCTTCCGGTTCTCGGAGGCGAGCCACTCCCGCAGGCACGTCCTGCCGTTCGCCATCATCACCTTCGTGCGGATCTCTCGGTCGAGCGTCTCGTCGAGCACGTTCATGAAGCGTCGGACCCAGAGATCGGAGTACTCCATGCGCTTGACCGCGCGCGCCGCGGTGCCCGCACCAGGCGCCGTGTCCGTGCCCTCATCGGCCAGCAGGCGCGACGCGCCGAGCGCACAGAGGCACCCGGCTAGCCCGAGCCTCCCCGCCGACGCGAACAACTCCTTGCGATCTAAAGCCTTCTCGCTCATTGTTCCCTCCGCGGGCAGTCCTGGTCCCACCTGTTCTGATACGTAGGAGCTGCGCCGTGGTTGCGGCCGGTGCTAGAGCCGGGGAAACGCCGGCTTGCCGCCTGGGCCGCCCGTCGTCTTCCACGGCGCACGGGGGTAGGCGACAAGGGCGCGGGGGTCGTCCAGTTCACTGCGCTCCGCGCGCAACTGTCCGGCGCGGGCGATCATCGCCGCGTTGTCGGTGGTGAGGGCAACGGGAGGGAGTAGGACCTCGATCCCACGCTCGGATCCCCAGGAGGTGAGCCGCGCGCGCACCTCACGGTTGCCGGCCACGCCTCCGGACGCGGCAATCACCTTCGGCCGGTGGCGGGCAACGAGCTCATCGAGCGGAGCGATGAGCCAGTCCACGATCGTCCGTTGGAACGAGGCCAGCAGGTCGAGAACCGCCTCCGGTGGGTGGCGGGGATCGCCAAGGGGAAGCGCGGCCAGCCCCTGGGCGGCACGGATCACCATCGTCTTAAGACCCGAGAACGAGAAATCGAGGGCCCCCGCCGGGTCCTTGATGCGCGGCGGGGTGAAGGAGAACGCCGACGGGTCGCCGAGGTCCGCCAGCCGATCCACGATCGGGCCGCCCGGGTACCCGAGGCCGAGGGCGGCGGCCACCTTGTCGAACACCTCGCCGGCAGCGTCGTCCCTGGTCCGGTTCAGCGGGCGAGCCACGCCACCATCGAGGAGGAAATACGATGAGTGCCCTCCGGAGATGACGAGCGTGAGCACGGCGTCAGGGACCTCGCGCGCCGGGGTTCCGTCCAGGCGGAGGAACGGCGACACGAGGTGTCCCTCCAGGTGGTCCACCCCGGCAAGGGGCAGCTTGCGCGCCCAGGCGTACGCCGATGCGAAACACGTCCCGACCAGGAGCGATCCGATCAGTCCCGGCCCGCGGGTTACCGAGAGCAGCTCGACGTCGCCGAGCCCCACCTGGCGGTCCGCCTCCGCGAGGAGGCGCGGCAACGCCTCGAGGTGGTGCCGGGCGGCCAGTTCCGGCACGACACCGAGGTAGGGGGCGTGGGCCGCGACCTGAGACGAGATCAAGTTGATTCGGATGCGGCCGTCGCTCTCGAGTACCGCTACGGCGGTCTCGTCGCAGGAGGTCTCGATCCCCAGGGTCTTCACGGGGCGATCTCTCGGACCGTCGCCTCGTTCACCGGGCGGGCGACTCCGCGCTCGGACACGATCGCGGTGATCAACTGCGGGGGTGTGACATCGAACGCAGGGTTGTAGACCGTCACTCCTTCGGGGGCGAGGGCCCTGCGCCCCAGCCGCACGACCTCGTCCGCGCTTCGCAACTCGATCGTGATCTCTGCACCGGTGGGGCAGGCGAGGTCGAAGGTGGTGGTCGGTGCGACGACAACGAAAGGCACGCCGTGACGGGCGGCCGCGAGCGCCAGGGCGTACGTCCCGACCTTGTTCGCGATCGAGCCGTCGGCAGCAACACGATCCGCTCCGAGAACAACCCCCGCGACCGCACCGCTCGCCATCAGCGAAGCGGCGGCCGAATCCGGCAGCAGAGTGACGGGGATCCCATCGCGAGTCGCCTCCCATGCGGTCAGGCGTGCGCCTTGCAGCACGGGACGCGCCTCGCAGGCGTACAGGCGCTCGAGCCGCCCTTGGGCGTGCACGCCGCGGACGACGCCGAGCGCGGAGCCGATCCCTCCGGTCGCGAGCGCGCCAGCGTTGCAGTGGGTCAGAAGAGCCACTCCCTCACCGGGAAACAGCGCGGCCCCGTGGAGCGCCATCGCCAGGCACGCGGCCGCGTCCGCGGCATGGAGGCCTCGCGCGGCCGCGAGAGCGCGCTCGAAACGCTCGGCGGACGGGGCCGTCTCGATCGCTACCAGGACGTGCCCCACCGCGCGGGCGAGGTCGGCTCCGGTCGGCCGCGCCGTGGCAAGCCGGCGCGCCGCCCGCCGGAGGTGCGGGAGGTCCGGGTTTCGGCGCGCCTCCACAGCGAGCGCGTACGCGCCGGCGATCCCGATCGCCGGCGCTCCCCGGACCACGAGTGTCCGGATCGCGCGGGTGCCCGCCGCCGCTCCGCCGATGGAGATCCACCGTTCGCGTTGCGGCAACAAGCGCTGGTCGAGCAACTCGAGGCCGTCCCGCCAGCGCAGCGCCGACACGGTGGTGGTCGGTTCGGCCATGCCACGCGATGGTACCTCATGGCGTTGCCGCCGCAGCGCGGGCCTCGGTATACTTCCTCGATCGAAAGGGAGGATGTATGCCTCTTCGTGTTGGAATCAACGGTTTCGGTCGCATCGGACGCCTGATTTTCCGGCAGGCACGGCACGACAAGGGTCTCGAGTTCGTCGCAGTGAACGACATCACCGACGCCCCGACCCTCGCACACCTGCTCAAGTACGACTCGGTCCACGGCAGGCTCGACGCCAAGGTCGAGGCGACCACCGACGGGTTCACCGTCGACGGCAGGACGATCAAGGTGCTCGCGGAGAAGGAACCCTCGCACCTTCCCTGGAAGGCTCTCGGAGTCGACCTCGTGATCGAGGGAACCGGCAAGTTCACCAAGGGTGAGCAGGCCAAGGCGCACCTCGACGCGGGTGCCAAGTGGGTGCTCATTACCGCGCCGGCGAAGGGTGTTGACGCGACACTCGTCTACGGCGTCAACCACACCATCCTCGACCCGGCCAAGCACAGGATCATCTCCAACGGCTCTTGCACCACCAACTGCCTGGCGCCGGTGGTCAAGGTGCTGCTCGAAAACTTTGGCATTGCTCACGGGCTTCTCACCACCGTACACGCCTACACCAACGACCAGAAGATCCTGGACCTGCCGCACAAGGACCTGCGCCGCGCCCGCGCTGCCGGTCTCTCGATGATCCCTACCTCCACCGGCGCCGCGAAGGCGATGGCCGAGGTATACCCGCAGCTCAAGGGGAAACTCGACGGCCTCGCAGTCCGCGTGCCCACCGCCGACGTTTCCCTGGTGGACTTCACCTTCACGGCGGAAAAGCCGCTCTCGGTCGATGCGCTCAATCAGGCGTTCCGTGCCGCCGCGGCCGGCCCGCTCAAGGGGGTCCTCGCGGTGAGCGAGGAGCCGCTGGTGTCGATCGACTTCCGGGGCACAACCGACTCCTCGATCGTGGACCTGCTCTCCACCATCGTGATCGGCGAGAAGACCGCCAAGGTATTCTCCTGGTACGACAACGAGTACGCGTACGCGGCTCGCTGTGTGGACGTCGCCAAGCTGTTCGCCAAGTAGGGAGGACGCCATGGCCCTGCGCTCGATGGACACCCTCAACGTCGAGGGGCGGAGGGTGTTGCTCCGCCTCGACCTGAACGTCCCGCTCAAAGACGGCAAGGTCGGAGACGAGACCCGCATCCGGGAGGCGGCGCCCACGGTGCGAACGCTTGCCGAGCGCGGTGCGGTCGTGATCGCGTGCTCCCACCTGGGACGTGCGAAGGGGAAGCCGGACCCGACGCTCTCGCTCGCCCCGGTGGCGCCGATCCTGGCGCGACTGGCCGACCGCCCCGTCCTCTTCGTACCCGACACGGTGGGCGACGGCGCCAAGCAGGCGGTCGCGGCTGCAAAGCCAGGGGACGTGCTGCTGCTCGAGAACCTGCGCTTCGAGGCGGGCGAGGAGAAGAACGACCCGGCGTTCTGCGCACGGCTCGCGGCGCTTGCCGACGTGTACGTCAACGACGCCTTCGGCACGGCGCATCGCGCCCACGCGTCCACCGCCGGCGTCGCAAAGCTCTTCAAGGACCGTGCTGCCGGCCCTCTGATGGCGCGGGAGATCGCCGCGCTCTCGAAGGTTCGCGACCACCCGGATCGCCCGTTCGTTGCAGTGGTCGGCGGCGCCAAAATCTCGGGCAAGCTCGAGACGCTGCAGTCGCTCGCCCGGCGCGCGGATACGGTGATCCTGGTCGGCGGGATGGCCAACACCTTCCTGCTCGCCCAGGGCGCGGCGGTCGGGAAGTCGTTGGTCGAGGCGGAGCTTGTCCCGATGGCCAAGGAGATCCTTGCGGCCGCGACAGGCCGGGGCGCATCCGTTGTCCTCCCGACCGATGCGGTCGTCGCACCCGGTCCGGACGCTCCCGGCCGGACGGTGTCGGCATCCGCGGTCGGTCCGGACGAGATGATCCTCGATATCGGACCCGAGACAAGGCAACGCATCGCCTCCATCCTGGCCAAGGCCGGAACGGTCTTCTGGAACGGTCCGGCGGGTGTGTTCGAGAAGCCTGCGTTTGCCGCCGGGACCCTGGCGATCGCTCAGGCGATGGCCGCGAGTCCGGCGTTCACGGTGGTCGGAGGAGGCGAGAGCGTTGCGGCCGTTCAGCAGGCCGGCGTCGCCGGCAAGCTCTCCCACGTTTCGACCGGCGGGGGCGCATCCCTCGAGTTCCTCGCCGGCGACGTGCTTCCGGGGGTCACTGTCCTCGAAGGGGGCGCATGAGGCGCCGCTCGCTGATCGTCGCCAACTGGAAGATGCACGGCACCGTCGCGTCCGTGCAGTCCTACCTCGAGACAATGGTGGCCCGAGCGATGCCAACCGGGCCCGAGGTCGTGATCTGCCCACCGTTCACGCTGCTGCCGGCCGCCGTGCTGATCGCAACCGGCTCCGAGGTTGTAATCGGCGCTCAGAATTGCCACTGGGAGGACAAGGGGGCATTCACAGGCGAGGTGGCGCCCACGATGCTCGTCGATCTTGGGGTGCGCTGGGTGATCGTCGGCCACTCGGAGCGACGCCAGTACTTCGGCGAGTCCGACCAGACGGCCGCCGCCAGGTCGCAGGCGGCCCAGCGGGCGGGTCTGGACGTCATCTTCTGCCTCGGAGAAACCCTCGAGCAGCGCGAAACCGGGGAGACGATGACCGTTCTCGAACGGCAGAGCGCCGTGCTCGCAGGGCTGGATCCGGCGCGCCTCGCGGTTGCGTACGAGCCGGTGTGGGCGATCGGGACCGGTCGAACCGCGACGACGGTCCAGGCGCAGGAAGCGCATGCGGCACTCCGCCGCCGTCTCGCGGGGCTTCTGGGGACCGAAGCCGCGGCCGCTTTGAGGATCCTGTACGGAGGCAGCGTCAAACCCGACAACGCCGCAGCGCTCCTCGCCCAACCTGATGTCGACGGCGCCCTGGTCGGTGGAGCAAGCCTTGACGTGGAAGGGTTTTGCGCTATCATCCACGCTGCTCCCGGCGGAGGCCGAGGGGCAGGGGAGTGAGCATCTCGTGTATACCCTTCTGATCATCCTCTTCATCGTTGTCTGCCTGTTCCTGATCATGGTCGTGCTGCTCCAGCAGGGGAAGGGGGCGGACGTTGCGGCGGCGTTCGGCGGCGCCTCCTCGCAGGCCTCGTTCGGGCCTCGCGGCACGGCAACGCTCATGCACAAGCTCACGACCGGCTCCTTCGTCCTCTTCGTCGCGCTGTGTATCGGGCTTTCGGTGCTGACTGCCCGAAGGGGCCGGTCGGTAACCGCGGGCATCAAGGGCAAGGCTGCGGCAACCTCTCCGGCACCTGCCCCCGCGAAGCCGGCGGGACCGGCAACCGGCCAAGCACCGGCGCCGGCGGCCCAGCCACCTGCGCAAGGTTCCTCGCAGAGCGCTCCCCAGGCGCCGGCACCGCCGAAGAAGTGAGCGACCAGGGGTGAATGCGATGTACGGGCCGAAGTGGCGGAATTGGTAGACGCGCACGTTTGAGGGGCGTGTGGCGCAAGCCATGCCGGTTCGAGTCCGGCCTTCGGCACCATCGATTCGTTCGCGGGGGGGCACGTCGGCCCCCCAGATTCTTAGGACCCCTTCTTCTCCGCGCCTCGCGCCCCCCCGAGCCCCCCGCGCTCCGCGGGAGTGAATCCCGCTCCGCGCCACCTGTTCGCGGGGGGCACGTCGGCCCCCCAGATTCTTAGGACCCCTTCTTCTCCGCGCCCCGCACCCCCCGCGCTCCGCGGGAGTGAATCCCGCTCCGCGCCACCTGTTCGCGGGGGGGCACGTCGGCCCCCCAGGTTCTTAGGACCCCTTCTTCTCCGCGCCTCGCGCCCCCCCGCACCCCCCGCGCTCCGCGGGAGTGAATCCCGCTCCGCGCCTTGACGCACCCCCACCCGCACTTCGGCCCCCCCCTTTCCATCCCCCGCCTCGCGCCCTCTATCCTGCTGGCGGGGCCCGCGGCCACTCCTCCCGCCCACCCGGCCGCTCTTGACCCCCCACGCCCCCCGCTCGCGGGAGGCGACCTCCCGCTCGCCCGCCCCCGCGCTCAGCACAACCGAATTGCACGTCGCGCTTTACGCCTCTCGCAGGGCACTTCGGCCCCCCCTTCCCATCCCCCGCCTCGCGGTTTCCGGGGACAACCGGCCGAGATGTGATCCAGGTCAACTCTTCCCGTGGCTCGAAGCCTGTACAATGAGAGGCCGCAACGTGCAGATCGGGAATCGGACCCTGTCTGCTAGGCTTTGCGGGGTAAGGGGGTTGCCATGAAAAAAGCGCTCATCGCCACGGTGTGCATCGCGCTAACGGCGGGGACAGCACTCGCGACAGTGCCTGTGACGGACCAGTTCCTTCCCGCTCTGGGTCACGCACTCGGACAGCTAGATCCGATCACGAGCACACGACCCCATTGGCAGGGTGATGTGTGGATCTTCAACCCGTCGACCACTCAGTCCGCGACCGTGACCATCTACCTGCTGCTCCGTCAGGCGAATCCCAACCCCACCTCTCAGGTGGTCACCGTGGGGTCCGGCGACACGGTGTATTTGCCCGACGTGATCCTGGGCACCTTCGGAAACAACAATCTCTTCGCCGGCTTGCGTTTCGTATCCACCATCCCGGTGCTCGTTACAGGTGAGAGCTACGATGCGAACGCCACCATCGTGAACAAACCGACGGGAACGACCGGCCAGTTCTTCGCCGCGCTCCCGGCCGGCATCGCGCTCGGTGTGGGCGACAGCTCCGACCTGCCAGGGTTCGACCAGGACGGCATCAATACCGCGGGTCTTTTCCGTTCCAACCTCGCGGTGGTCGAGACGACCGGCAACCCCGTCAGTTACACCGTTTCCGTCTACAACGGTTCCGGCACGCTCGTGGGATCCAAGTCCTACAGCCTGGGGGTGCTCGAGGTCGGCCAGATCAACAACGTGATTACAGACGTTACGGGAAGCACTGCCTCCAATGAACGAGTCCACATCGCCGTCACTGGAGGCACCGGCAGGCTCGTCGCGGTCGGTTCCCGCGTCGACAACCGGACCAACGACCCCTCGACGATCGACATGGTCAACATCCACAACTGGGGCCGGTTCGAGGGGATCGTGGAGGATCCTACGGGACAGCTGTCCGTCGGCGGTGGCATCCAGCTGCAGATCAGCAACCAGGTGCTGACCTCGTACGACGCCGGGACGGTCCTCTGCGGAGGTTCCACGACTGCCGACGTCTCACCCGATAGCACCCCCACCAACATTCCGATCGCCGCGAACCACACCTTCTCGTTCCAAGTGATCATTCCGTACACTGACGGCCAAACCACGCTCTTCACGACCACCTGGACGCTCAGCGGGGCACGGGCCTTTGACGGCATCTGGAGCGGAACCTTGTCCGGCACGACGACCGGCGGCACCGGTTTGAATGCGAGCTGCAACGGTGTCGTCACGAGCAACTGGCGCGCGGCCTGGACGGGTACCGGTACCTCGTAGGAAGTCGCACCGGGAAAGGGGCTGTGGGGTGGGCGGCGCGCCGGAAACGAGCTTGAGGCGCCCGCGGGGCGGCGACGCCCGGCGGGCGTTTCTGCGCGAACGGGAGAAGCCCTTCAGGAGGGAGACACCGTGAGGAGGACGCTTCTGATGCTGTGGTGTCTGGTGATGGCCGGAAGCAGCCTGGCCGTGACGCCCGGCACCGATCTGTTCGTTCCGGCGGTGGCGCATGGAACTGGCTACAACCAAGCTCAGTGGCGCGCCGATGTCTGGATCTTCAACCCCTCCGACACCGCTACCGCCACGGTGACGATCTACCTGCTCCTTCGCCAGCCCAACCCCAACCCCACCCGGCAGGTGGTCACGGTGAACCCAGGCGAGTCCATGTACTTCAAGGATATAGTCGGCGTCGGCCTCTTTCAGCAAACCGACGCCTCAGGAGGCCTCCGCATCACCTCGAACATCCCGGTGCTGGTGACCGCCGAAAGCTACAACAACAACGTCACCACGTCGCTCGGGACCGGAACCTCCGGCCAGTTCTTCGGCGGTGTCCCGGCTGGTCTCTCCGTAGGGGCCAACGACGCGACCGACGTCATCGGCCTCGATCAAGACGGCGTCAACACGAGCGGGAAGTTCCGCTCGAACCTTGCCCTCGTCGAGACCACCGGAGCAGCGGTCGACTTCGTGCTTGACCGCTATGACCCCGACGGCACCCTCCTCGGCAGTTGGGCATGCGACGGCACAAACAGCTCGTGTGCACCGCTGGGCCCTTGGGAGGTCCGGCAGTTCAACCTCGTGCTCTCCAACTTCACCCCCGGCACCGGCACCAATCAGCGCATTCGCGTCCGGGTCCCAAGCGGTGCCGGCCGGCTCATCGCCGTCGGTTCCCGCGTCGACAACGCCACCACCGACCCTTCCACGATCGAGATGTCCGGCGGCGGCCGCGTGGGGACGTACCTGTGCAAGCTCGAGAGGAGCGACTACGAGGCGCCACTCACCCTGACGGTGGACCAAGGTGCGGTGACGGCGCTCGACGCGACGATTCTGTTCACGGACGCGGACGTGCCCTCATGCGGCGGTCAGATCATGCGCCTCACCGGACCCCTACAGCAGCCGGTTCTGTACGACGATCAAGGGAGCTTCGGCTTGACGGTCGGCGACGTCGGTCTCGGCGTGACGTTGCAGGTGAACGGAACGATCACCACGACGGGTTCAGTGGCGGGAAACGCGACAGTCACCCTCACGGGCGTCCCCGGATGCAACGGGAGCAAGGCCTGGCCGTTCGTGGGAGTGAAGCTGCAGTAGACTTGGTCGGCCCAACGCACGGGATACGAAGGGCGGCCGGCTCGGGCCGCCCTTGTGATTGTCCACCGTCGGGTCGTGACCTAGCTGGCGACTTCGATGACCTTGGTACCCGCCATCTTGTCACCCCAGCGCCGGCCCTCGCCGTCAGTGACGACGAGGATCGCCTCGACGAGGTTGATGAACCCGCCAATCACGAAAATCGGAATCGAGACAAGGTGTCCCAGCACCGGCACGATCCACAGGAAGTACCCGATCGCGTAGATCGCGAGCGGGAAGTTTCGCTTCATCGACGTGCCCTGGTCCATGGGCTGACCATCCAAGCGAACCGGCCGTAGTTTCATGATCTTCTTGCCGATCGACCGCTTGTCGGCAAATTCGAGGTCGAGGCCGTCGCGCATCAGCCAATAGCCGCCGACTAGGACGCCGGCGATCGGTCCGCCGATGAACGGGATAAATCCGATGATCATCCCCGCCACACCAACGATGATGCCGTCGATGAGCACCCCGATGAACCTCTTGGCCAGATCGGCCTTGGTTGCGCTCGGCGCGGGCGCGGGCGCAGTTGGTACCGCACTCGGTGGAACCGCCATAGTCGTTCTCCCTTTCCCCCTCCGAAAGCGAAGGATCATGGTTCAGTTGCTTAGGTACAAGGTAGAGGAACAGGACGGATATTTCAAGGCTGGAGCAGCGGCAACCCGCGCCGGCTACGCTCCCAATAGGCGGTGGTACAGGTCCTCATAGCGATCCACTACCTTGGCCACGGCGAAGTTCTCCACCGCCCTGCGACGCGCCAACTCTCTCTGCCGCACGAGTTCGTGGGGATTCGAGAGCAGGGTCACGATGCATGCTGCCATCGTCTCGGTCGCGCCGACCGGGAAGATGAACCCGCCCCGGCCGTGCACCACGAGCTCGGGAATTCCTCCGGCGTTCGACGCAACGACCGGCACGCCGCACGCCATCGCCTCGAGCGCTGCCAAGCCGAACGACTCCTCGGAGGACGGAAGCAGGAACACGTCCCCCGCACCCATGACCCCCTCGACCGGGGAGACGTTGCCGAGGAATTCGACTCGATGTGCGAGGCCGGCATCACGGGCGAATCGCTCGGCGGCCGGGCGGTCGGGGCCGTCGCCGACCATGGCCAGGTGGGAGGGGACCCGCTCGTGCACCAACCGGAAGATCTCGAGGACGTCGAGGACGCGCTTCACAGGCCTGAAGTTCGATGCGTGCACGAGCAGCGGTGCGCCATCGGGCGACAGGCGGCGGCGGTGCGCGGCGGCGAAGTCCCGGTCGTACCGATCGGGGTCCACGAAATTCGGAATCACCTCGATCTCACGTTTCACCCCGAGGCGCTCGTGAGTCTCGTCGGCGAGCGATTGCGAGACAGCGGTGACCACGTCGGCGCGCTCGATCCCGAGACGCACGATGGGGAGGAACGACGGGTCGGCACCCACCACCGTGATGTCGGTTCCGTGCAGGGTGACCACGAGCTTGGGGCCCCCGCCCAGGATCTCGCGGGCCAGGTATGCCGAGATCGCGTGCGGGATCGCGTAGTGCACATGCAGGAGCTCGATCCCGTGGTTGCGCACGGCATCCGCCATCTGCGATGCAAGCGCGAGCGAGTACGGTGGGTATTGGAAGAGCGGGTACGCGGGAACCGTGACCTCGTGGAACGTGACGCCCGGGGGCACTCGCCCGAGGCGGTACGGGAGGGCGTAGCAGATGAAATGGACCTCGTGGCCGCGCCTCGCGATGGCGAGTCCGAGCTCCGTCGCGACCGTACCGGAGCCGCCAACCGTCGGATAGCACGTCACACCGATCTTCATCGCCCCTCCCGTCTTCCACCCAACCTTGTAGCAATCAAAGGCCACCCCCTCAACAGGAACCCCCGAGGAGCCAGGCGACTTCATCGGCGGCGATCGGGTCGATGGCGGCGAACCCCTCACCGAATTCGGTTCCGATCAGGTTCCCGCAGGCGCGGTCGCGACCTTCAATCGCGGCCAGGAAGTGGCCGCTTGCAAGGTGCGTGGGAGGGCCTGCCGAAGGAACGAACTGGGAGACGTGCGCGGCGAGCGCAGCTCGCTTGCGGTCGTAGGTGCCGGTCGCATCGACCACGATCGCGGGGGTGAAGAGCTGGCGCGGTCCGGGATACGCCAAGAGGAGGCGAGGCCGCGAGGCGGGCCCTAGGTCCCCGCCCCACCGTGGGAGTCCTGACAGGAACACGGCCCGCCGGAGCAACGCCGCGGCGGCTCCATGGTCGGGATGGGGGTCGTCCGGGTGCGGGAGGAGGACCGCCCGCGGGACTCCGGTGCGGAGTGCGCCCACCACCGCGGCCACCTGATCGTCGACGCCCGGTTGAAGGCCGCCGTCGGGAAGACCGAGGCACGACCGCCACGCAGCCTGGAGCGCCTCCCGGGCCGACTCGGCCTCCCGGCGCCGAGTGGCCGGGTCTCCACGCGTTCCGAGCTCCCCTTCCGTAAGGTCGAGAATCCCGACGCGGAGCCCTCGGATCGCCAGTCGCGCGACCGTCGCTGCGCACCCCAAATCGACGTCATCGGGGTGGGCCCCCACCGCAAGCACGTCACACCGACCTACCATGACCCCCCCTCGCCCCAGTACAGCAGGTGCATCCCAGGATCGGCGGGATTGAGGACTTCGACCAACTGACGCGGCCACCCCAACCCAAGCCTGAGCAGCGGGGCCAACACCGAGAGACGGCGTTCCTGCGGCTGGCCGCCGGGGCGCAAGAACGCCTTTAGACGCCGCCAACGTCCCATGCTGACCTCCGCATCGCGGGTGGCAGCGCTGGCGAGGCGACCGTCCAGCCAGCCAACGACCGCGTCGAGCTTCTTCTCGGTCGCCTCGACATCACCCACGAACCCCGGCAACTCCTTGCGCGCATCCTCCACCAAACGATCGAGGTGCTCCAACACGGCCGCGCGCAGCCTTTCGACGCGGCGCCGCGTGGCCTTCCCTGGCAGGGACCTCAGCGGGATGCTCGATCGCAGGATCTCGGTCGGGCCGACGTTGAGTTGGCCCGCCAGTCGCCGCTCGGCGGACGTCACCACCGTGACGTGGGGGCGGAGCCTCCACTCCGGACGCGTAACCCCGGCAGCCGCCCGGACGTCCTCCGTCTGCACGTGATAGGCGAGCTCCGCCCCGCCGAGAAACGCTACGCTGGTGCCCAGCAGTGCATCCGCCACCAGCGGCCTCAGCCAGGCGTTGGGGAGGAAGCGCTCGGGGTGCGCGGAATGCTCGGCGAGGACACCGGCAGGGCATGCCCCGTGGACCGTGGCCACCGACACACGCCGTTCCCCGACGCGGCGGAATACCGGGAGCTTCTGCGGCGAGATCCGGAGCGGGAGGGTCCACCCCTTCGCCTTCAGCCGCTCTTCGCTCGCCTCAAGCGCCTCCCAGCAGCGCGGAAGCTCTTCCAGCACGTGGTTCGTGAACGCTGCAGCCGCGCGTGCGACCTCAGGCTCCAGCGCATCAACGAGCACGACGCCGGTACCGACGAGCAGATGTCCCAGGAACATGGCGGTTGCCTCGCCAAGGGGAGTCCCGGCGGCGTAGCACCGCGCCGCCAGATCGATGGCCTGGCCGGCGTTCTCGCCGGGAAGCTGTGACCTCAGGACTCCGAGGAACTCGGCACACGCGCTGCTGAGAGGACTGCAGCCACCCAGTGCCATGCCACGCTCCCACCCAGGCTCC
Source organism: Terriglobia bacterium (assembly GCA_020073245.1). Lineage (GTDB taxonomy): Bacteria > Acidobacteriota > Thermoanaerobaculia > Thermoanaerobaculales > Thermoanaerobaculaceae > RBG-13-68-16. The sequence goes on from JAIQFQ010000001.1 coordinate 653,661, forward strand.
CGGACCTCAGCGACCTCTTCACCGGCCGCCACGCGGCCCCATCCCATCTCCGGAAGGTCGTCGTCGGCCGTGGCGAGCCACAGGAAACCGACCGCATGGCGGCCCGCTGCCTGCCGTCCGCGCACCTCGGCAGCCACGGCGGCCGCCTTGACCAGCGTGAGTAGGGGGCCGCCGAGAAGGCCCGGCTGCTGGCCCGTCACGACGACCTCGGCCCCCGAGAGCCACCGTCCGAGCTCGTCCTCGACCGGATTGCCCCACCGACGGTTCGCGTCGGCGAGCACCCGTGCGAGCGCCTGCGAGCGCGGCAGCGCCCAGGGCCCGCTCGCCGCAACGGCGCCCGGGCTCTCGGCATGGTTTGCAGCCGCGGGATGAAGTGGAGACCAGCTTTCGAGCGGCACTCGCAGCGCGGCGTGGGCCGTCTGAGTCGCCATCTCGGAGAGCTTACCGCGGCCCTCGATGGGAAGCCACCCGGATACGCCGGGTGTGGCCGAGAAGTTCCGCCTCGCCTAAGTGGGCCCGTTCTCGCACCGGTGGGAGCGATGCTCGAGCGATCAGCGGCGCTTTGCCACCGCGATCCGTGTGACGGCGCCTTCCAGCAACGCTTGCTGGCGATCGAACTCCGTGCCGGCAGCACTCTTGAGCGCCGTCTCCGCGGCGGTCTTCTCTGCCGCGGCGGCCTCGACGTCGATCTCGGAGGGCAACTCCGCGACATCGGCGAGCACCGTGACGGTACCGCCGCTGCCGCCCGCAGGGTCCGCGGCCACCTCGACAAAGCCGTTCTGTACCGCGAGGTAGTGGTCACGCGCGCCGATCTGGTAAGTGAGCTCGCCGATTCGAACCGTCGCCAACAGCGGAGCGTGACCCGGCAGGATGCCGAGCGCGCCCAGTGCACCAGGCACGGTCACCGAGTCGGCTTCGGTCTCGACGACGACCCTCGTCGGTGTGACGACCTTCAGCCTCAGGCGGCCTTCGCTCACGACCCGCTCTCCGCCTTGAGCTTCTGACCCTTCTCGATGGCCTCGTCGATCGTGCCGACCATGTAGAAGGCCTGCTCCGGCATGTCGTCGAGCTCGCCCTCGGCGATCATTCGGAAGCCGCGGATCGTCTCGGCGATCTGCACGTACCGCCCTTTGAGGCCGGTGAACTGCTCGGCGACGTGGAACGGCTGCGACAGGAAGCGCTCGATCCGGCGCGCTCGCGCAACGGTGAGCTTGTCGTCCTCCGACAGCTCGTCGATCCCGAGGATGGCGATGATGTCCTGAAGGTCCTTGTACTTCTGCAGGATCTTCTGGACGCTGCGGGCGGCCGCGTAGTGCTCTTCCCCTACGATCTTCGGGTCGAGGATGCGGGAGGTGGACGCCAGCGGATCGACCGCCGGGTAGATGCCCTTGTCCACGATCTGGCGCGAGAGCACGGTGGTGGCGTCGAGGTGTGCGAACGTCGTCGCCGGGGCCGGATCCGTGAGGTCGTCCGCGGGGACGTAGATCGCCTGCACCGACGTGATCGAGCCTCGCTTCGTCGAGGTGATGCGTTCCTGCAGCTCACCCATCTCGGTCGCGAGGTTGGGCTGGTACCCCACCGCCGAGGGCATGCGACCGAGCAGCGCGGACACCTCCGAGCCAGCCTGGGTGAAACGGAAGATGTTGTCGATGAACAGGAGAACGTCCTGCTCCTCAACGTCGCGGAAGTACTCCGCCACGGTGACCCCGGAGAGCGCGACGCGCAGGCGGGCTCCCGGTGGCTCGGTCATCTGCCCGTAGATCAGCGCCGCTTTCGACTTCGCCCAGTCCCCGGGCACGATCACACCGGACTCCTGCATCTCGAGCCAGAGGTCGTTGCCCTCGCGGGTGCGTTCGCCGACGCCCGAAAAGACCGAAAAACCTCCGTGCTGGAGAGCCACGTTGTTGATCAGCTCCATGATGATGACGGTCTTTCCCACGCCGGCGCCGCCGAACAACCCGGTCTTGCCACCCTTCGTGTAGGGCTCGAGGAGGTCCACGACCTTGATCCCCGTCTCGAACATCTCGACGCGGGTGGACTGGTCCTCGAAGGAGGGAGACTCGCGGTGGATCGGCCAACGCTCTTTGGTTTCGCACGGTCCCTTCTCGTCGACCGGGCGGCCGATCACCGAGAGGACACGTCCGAGCGTCTCGCGCCCGACCGGCATCGTGATCGGACCGCCGGTGTCGAGCGCCTTCATCCCGCGCACCATCCCGTCGGTGGGCTCCATGGCGATGCAGCGCACCCGGTTCTCGCCGAGGTGTTGGGCGACCTCGAGCACGACGTCGAGCGAGCCCATCTCGCTCGTGTCCCGGACCTGCACGGCGTTGTGGATCGAGGGGAGGTGCCCCTCGGGGAACTCCACGTCCACCGCCGGCCCGATGACCTGTACGACGTGCCCTTCCACCTGCTGAGTACATGCACCCATATCGTGCTCCTACCTCTCGGCCAGCGCCTGGGCGCCGGACACGATCTCGATGAGTTCCTTGGTGATGGAGGCCTGTCGCGCCCGGTTGTAGGTCAGGGTGAGCCGGTCGATCATCTCGCCAGCGTTCTTGGAAGCCGAGTCCATCGCCATCATGCGCGCGGCGTGTTCCGCCGCCTGGGAGTCCAGGAGCGCGCGCAGCACTTTGAACTCGACGTGGCGCGGGAGGATCGTGCTCAGGAGCGCCTGAGGGCTCGGCTCGAAAATGTACGCACCCGCACTGCCGGCCGTCGCGGTCTGCGTCCGTTCGATCGGGAGCAGGCGCTCGAGCGTCACTTCCTGCCGTATGATGGAACGAAAACGGTTGTACAACAGGTACACCGCATCGGTGCCGCCGCCCTCGTACCGCGCGGCCAGCAGCCGCGCCACCTCGCGGGCACCCGCGACAGTCACGCCCTTCATCAGCTCAGGGTACGTCGCCGCTGCGGAGAGGCCGCGCCGTCGGAAGAAGTCGATCCCGCGCCGGCCCACCAGCACGAGATCCACCCGTTCCCATCGCCCGCCGCGAATGAGTGCCGTCGCCTCCCGCAGGATGTTCGTGTTGAACGCGCCGCACAACCCCTTGTCGCCGGCCACCACCACTAGCGTCACGGATTCCTCCGGACGTTCGACGAGGAGGGGGTGGCGGGCTGCGGTTACCCGTCCTGCCAGCGCACCAAGAACGGCGTCGAGGGCGGCCGCATAGGGGCGTGCCTCGAGGACCGCCGCCTGGGAGCGCCGCAGCTTCGCCGCGTACACCATCTTCATGGCCCGCGTGAGCTGTTGCGTCGAGCGGACCGAGCGAATGCGGCGCCGCAGGTCCTGCTTGCTAGGCAACTGCGGCCTCCGGGTGCTCGCGCAGGAATGCGTCCAGAGATGCCTGGCAGCCGGCCCGCAGGTCGTTCTCGGTCGGGCCCTCAAGCTTCCCCGTCGTCGTGATCGTCTCGAGGGCGGCGGAGTTGTGCGTCCGCAAGTGCTCGTGCAGGTAGCTCTCGAAAGGCAGCACCGCCTCGACCTTCAGGCGGTCGAGGAACCCCTGCGTGCCCGCATACACCGACGCCACCTGGAGCTCGACAGGCATCGGCGCGTACTGGCCCTGCTTGAGGATCTCGACGAGGCGCTCCCCGCGGGCGAGTTGCCTCTGCGTGGCCTTGTCCAGGTCCGAGCCGAACTGGGCGAACGCGGCCAGCTCGCGGTACTGAGCGAGGTCGATCCGCAGCGTCCCTGCGACCTTCTTCATCGCCTTGATCTGGGCGTTGCCGCCGACCCGCGACACCGAGATGCCGACGTTGACCGCGGGGCGAACGCCGGAGAAGAACAGGTCCGACTCAAGGAAGATCTGCCCATCGGTGATCGAGATGACGTTGGTTGGGATGTACCCCGACACGTCGCCGGCCTGGGTCTCGATCACGGGGATCGCCGTGAGCGAACCCCCGCCGAGGTCCTCGCGCATCTTGGCGGCACGCTCCAGCAGGCGCGAGTGCAGGTAGAAGACATCGCCCGGGTACGCCTCGCGACCTGGCGGCCGCCGGAGCAGGAGCGAGATCTCTCGATAGGCCGCGGCGTGCTTGGAAAGGTCGTCGTAGAAGACGACCGCGTGACCGCCGTTGTAGAGGTAGTACTCGCCCATCGCGCAGCCGGCGTACGGCGCCAGGTACTGCAGCGGAGCGGGTTCCGAGGCGGTGGCGGCGACCACGATGGTGTGGTCCAGCGCACCGTAGTCCTCCAGGGTCTTGACGACCTGTGCAACGGTCGAGCGCTTCTGCCCGATCGCCACATAGATGCAGATCACCCCATTCCCCTTTTGGTTGATGATCGTGTCGGTGATGAGGGCGGTCTTGCCGGTCTGACGGTCCGAGATGATCAGCTCGCGTTGGCCCCTCCCGATCGGGATCATGGAGTCGATCGCCTTGATACCGGTCTGCATCGGCTCCTTCACCATTTGGCGCCGCACGACACCGGGGGCGATGCGCTCCATCGGATAGCTGTCGGACGCGGTGACAGGCCCTTTGCCGTCGATCGGTTGGCCCAGGGGGTTGACGACCCTCCCGACCAATCCTGGCCCGACGGGGAGTTGCAGGATCTTGCCTGTGCGCCGGACCTCGTCACCCTCGCGGATCATCTGCGACTCGCCCATCAGCACGCAGCCAACGCCGTCCTCCTCGAGGTTGAGCGCGAGGCCGAAGACATCGCGCGGGAACGCGACCATCTCGCCGGCCATCACGCGGTCGAGGCCGAACACCCTGGCGATGCCGTCGCCGACCGACACTACCGTCCCAACCTCGGCCATCTCCACGGACGTCTCGAGCCCCTGGATCTGGCGCCGCAGGATGTCTGTGATCTCGCCCACCTTGATCTGCATGCTCATCCCCCTACTCGGTCGCCGCCCCGGATGCGAAGCGGCGCACCTGCGCGAGCAGCGAGCCGTCGAACACCCGGCTGCCTACCCGCACGACAAACCCGGCCAGGAGATCCGGCCGCACCTTTGCGCCGAGCTCCACGCGCGCCCCCAGGAGGGACGTGAGTGCCCGGGCCAGGGCCTCCACCTGCTGCGGGGTGGGTTGCACGGGAACCTCCACCAGCCCTCGCACGATCCCTTCCCGACGGTCCACCAGCTCCCGGAACACCTCCACGACTTCACCGAGAAAACGCAGCCGGACGTGGTGCGAGAGGGCAATCAGCAGGCGATGGACCTCGGGCCGCAGGGCCAGGGACTCGGCCACCGTGTCCACGAGCCGACGCTTGGCGGCGGGTGCCACCGATGGAACCTCGAAGACGCGAACGAGCTCAGGCTCGGCCCGGAACAGCTCCACGACCGTCGCAAGCTGGCCTTCGATCTGGCGCAGCGCCGGTACGCTCTCCCGGGCGGTGACCTCGAGCAGGGCCACCGCATACGGGCGTGCCACCCGTCGACTCACCGCACGCTCCCTGCCGGGCGCTCGCCCAGTCGCGCGAGCGTCGTCTTGAAGATCCGGTCGCGGTCCTCGGCGGTCAACTCACGCCGCAGCAGCTCTACCGCCAGATCGGCGGCAACCGACGCGGCCTCGGCCGCAAGCTGCCGGCGCGCGTCCTGGACGCGGCGCGCGGCCTCCTGCTCGATCTGCGCGATCAGCCGTGCCGCTTCGTGCTCACCCTGACGTTCGAGGGCCTGCCGCTCGCGTTCACCCTCACCCTTGAGGCGCTCCTGAAGAGCCGCGATCTCGCCAACGAGCCCTGCGATACGCTTCTCCATCTCGCCTCGAAACTGCTCAGCCTCGCACTTCTGGCGCTCGGCCTCCTGCATCTGCGCGACGATCTGCGCTCGCCGGGACTGGAAGAACCTCGACAGCGGCCGCGCCAGAAGGAAGAAGAGGAGACCGAAGAAGGCAACGAAGTTGGCCACCTTCCAGAACAGGGTCGGCAGGCCGAGGAACGTCTCGCCGCCCTCGTCCGCCGCCCACGCAGGGATCGCGACACACAGACCTCCGAGCGCAATCAGGGCTCGCCGCCTCACGCGACCCTCCGCCCGGCCAGCCGACTCGCCAGCTCGCGGGCGAGGCTGCTCGCCTGCTCGCGGAGGGATGCCCGTGCTTCGCGCGATGTCTCGTCAAGCTCCGCGTCGAGCCGCGCCAGGCGCTGCTGGACCTGCCGGCGAGCCGCCTCGAGCCGTTCGCGCCGAGCGGCCTCGCCCGCCGCCCGCAGAGCGGCCCGGCCTTTCTGTCCCTCGGCGGCGGCGGCCGCCAGCTCACGCTCGCAGCGAGTTACTGCCTCGGCAAGTGCGGCGCGCGACAGCTCGTGAGTTTCGCGTGCCGTCCTGATCCGCTCCCCACGTTCGTTCAAGAGCCGGCCGAGGGGCTTCACGAGCTGAGTCGAAACGACGAGGTAGACCAGCCAGAAGCAGGCCATGACCAGGAGCAGAGAGTAGTTTGGCAGCGCAAGCACGCCGTCCTCCCGCCGATGGCAACGAATGCGGAGGCGGAAAACCCCCAGCGGCGAACGTTTACGTTAGCAAAGCCTCTCGTCCGGGTCAACGGCGAGAGTTGTGTGCCCGGTTGCCTCTCAAGCCGGCGTACTCGGCGTCAGCGCGTCGGCTTCTCGGGCAGCACGACCTGAGGGAAGCGCTCGCGAATCGCCCGGTAGAGTGCCTCGACTCGGGAGCCCGTCGCGGCCGAGCCGTCGACGTCGCGAAAGGTGAGATCCTCACCGGCGGCCGACCGGAGCCTGAGCTCGACGAGGGCAGGGCCCTGACCTCGCCGTGTGGTGGTGAGCCAGACAGCCCTGAGAGAGCTCGTCGGGATCCGGCCGACCCGCACGGGGTCGCCTGCATCGCTCCACTCGAGGCTCTCAGAGGTCAGCACCAGCCGACCCGCCCGCGCCTTGCGAAACGTGCCGGTCATTTGCACCAGCGGTTCGAACACCAAGGCGACGCTCGGTGTTGCCGCCGCCAGGGGTGTCGGCGCGGCCGCCATTGTCAGCGTCGGAACCGGGGCCGGTGTCGGAGGGGTACCCGTCTCGATCAAGGTCTCGATGACCGTCTCGGGGACGTCGTGTTCTTTCAGGAAGACGAGGTCGTTGGCGCTCGGCGTGTGGCGCTGACCCGACCGGCGGATCTGCTCGCACACGAGCTTTTCCGACAGCCCCGCTCTCACGAGGCGGACCACGTCCTCCAGCCGCGCGTCATCCGGTTTCGAGCCGGCCGGCGTTGGCGTCGGCGAGGGCGGCGTGCGCCGCGCCACCATCGCCTCGATCACGGCTCCCGGGACGCCGGCGGCCCGCAACCTCTCGAGATCTGACGCCGCCAGAACCGCCACAGCCGGGGCCTCCCGAACAAGCCTCAGAATCCCTTCGACCGGGGCGCCGGCACGGTGTGCGGCGATGACCTCGGGAACCGTCAGGTCTTCGGCCGAAGCGGCGACGGCGAGAGAGAGGACCACGGCTACCAGGGCGCAACGCATCGGACCCTCCAGAGCTAGTGCCGGCCTTCAGTGTAGCAACGCCACCAGACCGAGCAGCAGGCGCCGTCGCTGCGCGGGGTAGCCACGCACCTCCTCGTACCGGCGGTCCGCGAGGTTTTCCACCCGAATCCGTGCTGAGAGCCCTCGCACCAGCGGCGCCGTGACGGTTGCGTCCGCGGTCAGGAAACCGCCCTGCGGGACCCTTGCGAAGGTCACGGGGTCGAGATCCGTTCGGTTGCCCACCCACACGAGCGAGGCGGCACCTTCAACCCCCCACGTGACGGGCCCCTCAACGGTGAGCGAACCGGCCCACTCCGGGCGCCGCAACAGCGCCTGCCCGTTCCCGTCTCGAGCCCTCAGCCATGTCACCTCCGCAGTCGCCCTCCCCCGGCCGCCGACCATCGCGACCCACGATGCTTCGCAGCCGTCCTGGCGGGCGCGGTCGATGTTGGAGTACGTGTACGTCGCGAAGTCGAAGTCAATGAGATCCCGCTGCCGGTTGGAGAACCCGACCAACTGCACGACCGAGCGCCCGCCCGCAAGCGGCAGAACGACGCCCGCTTCCATCGATTGGGAGCGCTCGGGCGACAACCCGGGGTTGCCCGAGTACGGGTAGTAGAGCTCGCCGAGCGATGGCGCCCGAAACGCCCGACCGACCGACACCCAGGCCCGCACTGGCTGCCCGCTCCAGCTCACCGTAGCGCGCGGCGAAAGCTCGCTTCCCCAGGGCGTGGCTTCGTCCCATCGAACGCCCGCCAGCAGCGCGAAACGGCCCGGCGGCGACCAGCTGTCCTGCAGAAAGACAGACCGTGTGGTCTGCCGCGTTCCGTTGAGCGTGGTGCCGTAGTTGGATCCGTCGGTCACCCGGTCGCCCTGCCACTCGGCGCCCAGCACGAGGTTGTGTGCGGCCCGCCGCTGGTGGAACGCGATTCGCGCCGCGTCGGAGTCGGCGATCGTGGTTGACCTCACGAACCCGGATGGGTCATCAGCATCGGAGTACCGAAGGTCCCGCTCGACCCTGGAAACCGTAGCTTCCAGCTCGCCGCCGTGATCGAGGTGCCAGTGGAATGGCACGGCAGCGATCGTCTCGGCGACGTCCGTGGAACGGTGGGGCGTCAGGCTCATGCCCGAGAAGGGAATCTCGGCAAGAGCCGTGGTGCGGTGGACGAAGAGCCCCACGCGGCTCCCTTGGTCCAGAGACGCGGTGAGGCTCACCAGACCTACACGTGACGAGAAATCGTCGTTGACGAGCGGCCCGCTCCCGTCCCGGCTCCCAGCGGCAACGACGGTTTCCCAGCGGCCGCTCGTCACGGCGCCCTCGACCTCGGCGCGCCGCCAGCCGCTTCCACCGCCTTCGATGAGTGCCGACGCGCGGTCGGCGCCGCCGCCGGCCGGGAACATCTGCACCACGCCCCCGATCGCGTCGGCGCCGTACAGCGCCGAGTACGGCCCGCGCACCACCTCGACTCGGTCAACGCCGATCGCAAGGGGAAGGCTCCAGTCGTAGCCTCCGAAGAACGGCGAGTTCAGCCTCACGCCGTCCCACATGACCAGCGTGTGTGTCGACGAGGTCCCTCGTGTGAACAACGAGGTGACACCGTTGTCCAGTCCGGACCTCAGGACCGTCACGCCAGGAACCCAGCGCAGCGCATCCGCGAGTGAGGCGACACCCATGGCACGCAGGTCGGACCCCAGAACGACCGTGGTGGCCGCAGCGACTTGATCCGAGGGCTGGGCCTCACCCGTCGCCGTGACCACCACCTGGTCCTGATAGACGGGGAGCTGCTGGGCAGCCGCATGGACGGAAAGAAGAGAAAGGGCCGTGAAGAAGTGCCAAACCCGAAGAGTCATGGAACCCTCCCGTTCCTTCGCGGAGTGGCAGGTCTCCTGGCTCCCGGATCAACCGGAATCGCTCCCCTTCCCAGGCGGCAAGCCCCTTTCAGGACCCGCGCGCCCAGTGGTACAGATGGGCGACCCGTCCCCGGTCACAGTGGCGGGGGCCGCGCCGGACTCACACCGGCTTCCCTCGACACCACCCCGGTGAAGCTCTGGCCGCCACCCTAGCGCTTTGTTCGAGGGAACTCAAGGTGGCCGGCAGGGCGACCCGCGGTAAGGGGCGGTTGGGACGAGAGCAGACCTCACCCGAAGGTGTGCCGGCCCGCCGCGCGTCGTGGAACGCCGGGCCTGTGGCCGGACAAAGCACGACGCGCCAGAGAAACCTGGCGCGCCGAGAGTGAGCAATCTGTCCGGAGCAAGCTATTGAACGACGGCTTGAATCGGAACCTCGATCGACTTGCGCATCGGGTCGTTGGTCGTTATCTTCAGCGTGGCCTTCTGCGTGCCCTTGGGAACACCGGCCTTCATGGTCACAGCGACCTGGAACCTCTGACCCGCCTGCAAGGGGAGCACCTCGGTGGTGAAGTTCGGATTGTCCACGCTCACGTCGGTCAGCTTCAGTTCGGTCCCCTGACGGTTGTTGTTGATCATCACGTTGCGGCCGATCAGGGCGTCCCCTGCCACTGTGCCGAAGTTGACCTCGCCCGGGATGACCTGCACCACCGGTCGCACCGCACCAGTCACGTTGATCGTGACCTCCCGCGCTTTAGGGGCGGTCGTCTTCACGAGAATCTTGTGATTGAGCATCCCCTCGGGTGCGTTGGCAGGCACCGTCACCGTGAGTCCCCACTGGGAGCCCTTCTTGTCGGGGATGCGCTCCTCGGTGGGCAGTTCGCGGTAGGAGATCTCGTAGGGACCGCCGCTTGGAATGGCGCTCTCGATCTTGAAGTCGGAGCCATCGGTTGAGCTAAGGGTCAGTTTCTGGGTAGCCGCCTCACCCTGAAGCACGCTCTGGAAGATGACCAACGGCCTGGGCAGCACCTCGACGAATGCACGTACCTCGGCCTTGATCACGAGACTTACCTGGGGCGTCGCTGGGTCGTTGGAGAACACGAGGACGGCTTTCGAGATCGCACCGTTGAAGCCGGTGGTGTCCACCTCGGCGACAATCTTGCCGCCCTCACCGGGCGCGACGGTGCGATCGAAGTTCGCCACCGTACACCCGCACGTGGGCCGCACTTGACTGATCTCCAAAGGCGCCTTGCCGGTATTGCGCACCTCAAAGATGGCGTGAATCTTGTCCCCCTTGGCCACGACCCCGAAGTCCTTGATCTTCTCGACGATCTCGATGGCCGGTTGGGGTCCCTCCGGCGTCTTCTTGACTACAGGCTTCCGTGGTACCGGGTTCTGGGCCGGCGCCGCTTGCGGCAGCGCCGACGCCACACCCGCTATCAGCACCGCCGCAACTACTCCTAAGATTTCGCGCCTCATGCGAGGACCTCCTCTCGTGTTCGTCCGTTTCCGGCTCCGCCGGAGGTGATAGAGTACACTGCCGCGCCGCAGCGCGCCACCTTCTATGCAGAAACCTTGCCACTTCTATCTGCTCCCGATCGGCGGAACGGCCACTGCCGCCCTGGCCGGACTCCTGAAGGAGGCTGGCGAGAGGGTTTCCGGGGTGGATGCGGTGCTCTATCCGCCCACTTCGGAGCTTCTCGCGGACATTGGCATCCCGGTTCGCCTCGGCTTCGATCCCGCCGGCATCCCCGCGGATCTTGACAAGGTCATCATCGGGAACGCCATTCCGCGCTCGAACGCTGAGGTCCAGGCCGTGCTCGCGCGCGGCCTGCCGTACACGTCACAGGCCGAGGCGTTCGGGGACCGCTTCTGCCGCACGGCGCGCACGATTGTCGTGGCCGGAACCCACGGGAAGACCACCACCACGGCTCTGACCTCGCACATCCTGACCGCAGGTGGTCTCGACCCGACGGCGCTCATCGGAGGGGTCCCCTGCGGAGGCCGCCCGTGGAGGCTCGGGCATGGCGGGTGGACCGTCGTCGAAGGTGACGAGTACAACACCGCGTTCTTCGACAAGGGTCCGAAGTTCCTCCACTACCACCCGCACCTCTTTGTTGTTGGCAATGTGGAGTTCGATCACGGAGACATCTATTCCGACCTCGATGCCATCCTGGCAGCGTTTCGTGCCGGAGTGGCACGGGTCGGCGGGTCAGGGTACGTCGTCGCGAACAGCGCCGATGAAGGCGCTCGCGCCGCTGTCGCCGATCATGCCAGCGTCGTCTGGTACGGGCTCGCGCCGGAGTCCACCCTCTCGTGCTCCACCTGGCGTGTCGACGCCGGATCGCTCCATGCGGAACTTCACTGGGACGGCCGGAGCTTCGACATCGAGGCTCCTCTCGTGGGCCGCCACAACCTCGACAACCTCATGGCCGCAACCGCGTCCGCCCTGCTCACGGGACTCACTCCGGAGGCGATCGCGAGAGCGGCATCGACATTCCCGGGTGTGCGGCGGCGGCTCGAGGAGATCGGCGACGCAGCCGGGATTACGGTCATCGACGACTTCGCGCATCACCCTACGGCAGTGGGTGTGACACTCGAAGGCACGCGCCAGCGTTATTCCGGACGCCGCATCGTCGTGGTGTTCGAGCCGCGTTCCCTGACTGCGGGGCGGAGCGTCTTCGCATCAGCCTACGAGGAGGCGCTGACCAAGGCCGACGTGGTGGTCGTCGCGCCGGTCTTTCACCGCGCACGCCTGGGACACCAGGCCCTGGATCGCAATGCCCTGGTAGCTGCCCTCTGCACGCGCGGCATCGAAGCGGAGGCTGTCCCGGACGATGCCGATTTGCTCTCGGCGGTTCGCGGGCACCTGCGGGTCGGTGACGTGGTGGTGTGCATGTCATCCGGGGACTTCGGAGGTTTGCCGCGACGTTTGGTCGGCGTGCTCCAAGAGGAACCGTGAAAGCGGACCTTACCCGTGCTCTTGCCACTGTAGGCGGCCTCGGGGACCACCTTCCTGCGCCTGGGACTACCGTCGGTTCGCTTGCCGGTGCAGTGCTCTACTGGGTCGCTTCCCTGGCGTGGCCCGGGGCGCCCACCGCAGTCGCGCTCGCCGGCCTGGTGGTGCTGCTCCCGCTCTCGGTCTGGGCGTGCGGCGAGGAGGCCCGACGCAGGGGCGTCGTTGATCCCCACCCTGTCGTCATGGACGAGGTGGTCGGCCAATGGCTGGCCCTGGCGCTCGTGGCGCTGGTCCAGCGACGCCCGCCGGGCTTCAGAGAGTTGATCGCCGCCTTTCTCCTCTTCCGCCTCTTCGACGTGGTCAAGCCGTGGCCGATCCGCCGCCTCGAGCGGTTGCCCGGTGGATGGGGGATCGTGGTGGACGATCTCGCGGCAGGTGCCGCAGCCGGTGCGCTGGCGCTGGCCCTGTTCGCGCTCCAGGCTCGCTAGGCGCTTCCGGTCTGAAGTTGGGTGCGGCGGTGCTCGGCCAGCAGGAGCGTAAGGTCATCCGCCAACGGCTCCCCGTTGAGGTGACGATCAAGGGCCGCCAGCACAGCGGAAACCAGCGTTGCGGCCGGGGCTTCCCTGTGCGCCTGCAACACCCCTCGCAGCGCCTCGTATCCGAACGGCTCGCCCCCGGCCGCACGCGCCTCAACGAGCCCGTCCGAGTACAGCAGGAGCCGGCTCCCCGGCCCAAAGGCTCGCGAACGACTGGGGGGCGGCTCGGGCCAACGGTGGCCCAGCGGCAGCGAGGACAGGAGGAGTTCCTCGACGTCGCCCTCGCCCGCCAGCAACATCCCCGGCGGGTGGCCGGCGCTCGTGATCTCGACGACGCCGCGTGAGGCATCGATCTCGGCGAGAGCGAGCGACACCATCCGGTGCTTGATGGACTGCCCGAGCAGCAGGTGGTTCAGCCGTTCGAGCAGGAGCCGGCCCGTGTGGCCCTCTTGAACGAGGGTCGCCACCGCGGATTTGACCATGGCCATGAGGAGGCCAGTGTGGAGACCGTGCCCGGCGACGTCGCCGACGGCAACCATGAGACGACCTGAGGAGAGCGGGAAGAGATCGAAGTAGTCGCCGCCGACCTCGGTGGCCGGGCGGAAGTGGGCCCACACGGAGAGCGGTCCGGCGGACAGCTCCGACGGCGGCAGCAGGCTCTCCTGGATTTCGCGGGTCAGCTCCATCTCTCGCGCCATGCGTTCCTTCTCGGCCACCTGGACCAGCATGGTTTTGACCGATTCGGTCATCGCGTTGAACGAGACGGCCAGATCGCCCAGTTGGTCGCGCCGCTTGACGGGGATGCGGTAGTCGAGATCCCCTCGTGCGACGGCCCGGGCACCGCGGGTGAGGCGGGCGGTCGACCGCGCGACCGAGAGGATCATCACGACCGCGAAGCTCACCGCGATCAGGTACATGACTCCAAACACCATGGCCGAGGCCGTGATTGCGGTCCGGACTTCGCTGCCCATCTTCCTCGGCCCGGCGAAGAAATCGTCGGCGGCGCCGCCCACGGAAACCTTCATGACCGCGAACGCGAGCTTCCCGCTGGCCGAGGAGCCATCGAGCCAGTTGCGCGGCGTGTCGAGCGCTCTCGCCCACGGGAGGCGCATCCGGTGCCAGCGGTCGCCCCGGCCGCCGGGCGGGCGCGGCTCGACCCCCGCCGCGATGTTGCCTTCCGCGGTCACCCAGCCCGGCTCGACCTGGTCCGAGGGGACGTTCTCACCCCCGATCCGGACTCCGCTCTCGCCCTTGGCATCACCCTGCACGACCGTGACCGTGACGGTTCCCTCCCGCTGCTTCCGCACTTTCGCGAGCGGCTCGTGGGTCACGAACCTGGCTTGAAACCACTGTGCCTTTGAGACTTTCGGGGCGTTCGCGACGTCGAGCGGGACCAGCACCGCGGCGATGGTGTCTGCCCGGCGTTCGATCGCCGCCGCCTCGAGCGTCTTCCCCACCACCACCGTGCCGCGCCAGCTCCCCTCTGGGGCCCACTCCGGCACGGTCAGTTCGCCGCTGCCTTCCGGGCGCCACACGCGCTTTCCCCTCGCGAGCACCCAGGTGGAGAGTGGCCCATTCGCCCAAATCGGGCTTGCGAGCAGGGTTGTCGCGGGCTGGGAACCCGTCGCGCCGAGTTCCTGCACGGCCCCCGCGGCGCGCACCGCCAAGTGCTCGCCGAGGGTGTCGAGTTCCTGTCCGAGGCGCACCGAGCCGTACTGCCCGACCAAGATGTACCCCACGATCCCGGCGAGGATCGCCATCAGGAGGAACGGCGTCAACCCGATCAGGAGGTAGGAGAGGAAGAACCGGACTCCGACCCGGTAGGTGAGCTTGCGCCAGAGCCATCTCAGGCACGCAAAGACGCCGGGAACCGACCAGAGAACGGCGAACACGGTGCCGAGGGCGGCGGCGACCGAACCAGGCGCGGTCAGCTTTGCCGCGACCGCGACCACGATCAACGCAACGAGGACGGCGAGGTAGAAGGAGCGAACTCTCGCTCGCTTCGGCGGCTGTCCGGGAGTGGCCTCGATCCGCGTCATTCCTATTGTTCCTACGCCTACCATAGCCGAAAGGTTGTGAGCCGATCAGGAAGGCGACCAAGGCTCTTCCGAGCCCCGTGCCCGGACCGAGGTCCTCTGCCTCTCAGTGGACGAGCTTGCGCCGATTCCTCACATAGTCGGCCAGCATGAACTCGCCCAGGTTGTACGGGTTGGCGAAGTAGGCGCGGCCTCGGTTGGTCTTCGTGAGCTTCTCGACGAAATCCACCAGCCCCGGATCGGTGGCGATCATGAACGTCGTGATCACGACCTTGTGCCGACGGCACTGGTCCGCCTCGTCGAGGGTGCGGTTGATGATCTTCAGGTCGAGGCCGTACGGGTTCTTGTAGATTTGGTGCCCCTCGGTAATCGCCGAAGGCTTCCCGTCCGTGATAAGGAAGATCTGCTTGTTGGGATGTTTGCGGCTTGCCAGCATGCTGCGCGCCACGTGGAGCGCCTCGCAGGTGTTGGTGTGGAAGGGACCCGCCTGGATGGCAGCGATCTGCCCGAGCTCGATGCGCTCGGCGCGGTCTCCGAAGATGATCACCCCCAGATAGTCCTTCGGGTATTTCGAGGTGATGAGCTCGGTGAGGGCGAGCGCCACGGTCTTGGCAGGCGTGATCCGGTCCTCGCCGTACAGCACCATCGAGTGCGAGATGTCGATCGCCACGACCGTTGCGCACGACGTGAGGTGTTCGGTTTCGCTCACCTCGAGGTCGTCCTCCGTCAGCTCGAGTTCGCCGTACGTCCGCCGCAGGGCGTTCTGTGTCGAGCGAATCGCGTCGATGGCGTGCAGTTCGTCGCCGAACGAATACCGTCTCGTTTCCGCAAGCCCCTCCACGCCTTCCCCCGCCGCATGGATCGGGTGGTAGCCGGGACCTGCCCTCTTCAGGCCGGCAAACACCTCCTCCAATGCGCTCCGGCGCAGCTCCCGGACACCCGCAACCGTCAGCACCGTCGCTCCCTGGCGATCCTTGCCGAGAACTCCTTCCTGTTCGAGTTGGTCGAAGAAGGCGTCGAGGTCCGCGGCTTCGTCGATGTACCCTCGCTCCTGAAGCTCCCGCATCCATTCGCGGGCGCGCTCGGGGTCGCCGCCGCTCGCGAGCAGCAACTGGTTGAACAACCGCAGCAGGTCGAGGCTCGCCAGTAAGCTCCCGATCAACTCGGGGTCGAGGTGGAGGTAGCGATGTCTCATCGCCTCCGCCCGTCTGACCCAGTACACGGAAGGGAACCCACCCGGGTGTTGCGCCGTCCCTGTGCCCTGTGCCCTGTGCCCTGACCCCTGTCAGTTCGCATCGGAGTGGCTCTCGCCGCGACCACCCACTCGCCTCATCAGCTGGAACTTGACCATCTCCCTGTAGCTGACGGTGCTGTCGAGGTCCTCGCGGGCGAGCTTGAGGTGCTGATGGAGACCTTCCAGGACCATCTCAGCCGCAAAGGCTCGCTCCTGCGGCGTTTCGCCGCTCCCCTCAACCAGCCTCGCGAGGCCAGGAACGTGCTTGAGTTCCGCTTCGTACTCCGAGAACGGCTGCTCATCCGAGAGTGTCACCGTGCCGCCGCCAGCGAACCACGCGACGATCGGTGCGTACGGTCCCTTGTCCTCGGGCGTGCCGACCTCACGTCCGACAGCGGGAAAGCTCGCCAGGAAGCACTTCTTGACCGCCCCGCCGATCAGGGTGCGCACGACGACGTCGGGCCCCTTTTGTTCGCCCTCGTACACCATTTCGACCTTGCCGGTAATTGCCGGCAGCAGCATGTGCATGTCGACCAAGCGCGGGTACACGGGGACTTCGCCCGAAACCAGCGATCGGCGTTCGAGGTTGGAGACGAGCAGCTCCATCGCGGCGATGGGAACGCGTGCGCTCACGCCCGAACTCTGGTCCACGAGCTCCGACTCACGCGCCGCGAACGCGATCTCCTCGATCAGCAGCTCTACCGCCTCGGGCACTACCACCCGCGGCCCGCCCCGCTCCCGCCACGCCTCCTGTCGGGTGATCGTGACGGCAGTCGCGGCGTCCTTCGGGTAGTGCGTGAGGATCTGCGAAGAGATCCGGTCTTTGAGAGGCGTGATGATCGTGCCGCGGTTCGTGTAGTCCTCCGGGTTTGCCGAGAACACCATCAGGACATCGAGCGGTATCCGCACGGGAAAGCCCCTGATCTGGATGTCTCTTTCCTCGAGTATGTTGAGCAGGCCGACCTGAATCCGGGGCGCGAGGTCAGGGAGCTCGTTGATCGCGAAGATCCCCCGGTTGGTGCGGGGAACGATGCCGAAGTGGATGACCTCGGGGTCCGCGTACGTGAGACGGCGTGTGGCCGCCTTGATCGGGTCCACATCGCCGATCAGGTCGGCGATCGTCACGTCCGGAGTCGCCAGCTTCTCGTTATACCTCGCCTCTTTGGGCAGCCAGTCGATCGGCGTATCGTCGCCCGCCTCTTCGACGAGCCTTTGCGCGGCCACCGAGGTCGGGTGAAACGGGTCGTCGTTGAGCTCGCTCCCGGCCACCACAGGGATCTCGTCGTCGAGCAAGGTGACGAGAGCACGCAGGATGCGGGTCTTGGCCTGACCGCGCAGGCCGAGGAGGATGAGGTCGTGCTGCGCGAGCAGGGCGTTGACGATTCCCGGCACCACGGTGCGCTCGTAGCCCACAACGCCCTCGAATAGGGCCGTGCCGTTGCGGAGGCGCGCCACGAGGTTCTCACGGACCTCCTGCTTGACCGAGCGGGAGCGGTACCCGGTCGTCTTGAGCGCTCCCAGCGTCGTCGGACGGCCGCTGGTCATTCCCGTCCCCTCCCGCCCCGCCGTGCGAAGCGAGCGAGAGGCACCACCTGCGCCGAGAACGGAAAACGTGCGTTCATCGGTGGGAACAACACGGCGGATCTCATTATGTTTCCCGCCTGTGGACACCCGGAGTGCCCGGTGTTACTCTCGACTTCGCAAGGGAGTCGCGGTATCGACGCAGTGGGGGCACCTGATGCAGCTTGTTCCGACGACGCCCGGGTACCCTCGGAAAGGGAGACCAACGATGATCGGCAAGACGATCGAGAAGGCAATCAACGAACAGATCAACGCGGAACTGTACTCGTTCTACCTGTACCTGGCGATGTCGGCGCACTTCGACGAGACCGGCTTCCCGGGGCTAGCTAAGTGGATGAGGGCACAGGCGCAGGAAGAGATGTCCCATGCACTCAAGTTCTTCGGCTTCGTCCATGAGCGCGGTGGAACGGTGGCGCTGGCAGCGATCGACCAACCGAAGGGTGAGTGGCCGACCGTCCTGACAGCGTTCAAGGCCGCCCACGCCCACGAGCAGTACATCACCAAGAGGATCAGCACGCTGATGGACAAGGCGATCGCCGCCAAGGACCATGCGACTTCCAACTTCTTGCAGTGGTTCGTCAAGGAGCAGGTCGAGGAGGAGGCTGCCCTGGACCCGATCATTACGCGGCTCGAGGCGATCGGTGACCACCCGGGAGCTCTGTACTACCTCGATCACGAGTTGAGCAAGCGCGGCGCCTGAGACCGCAGAGCAGGCGACACGATCAGCCCGTACCAGGTTTCTTCGGTGCGGGCCGTGCCGCAAAAGGTCGTGCGTAGGTCCTCCGTGCAGGCTGGCGCCGGGCAGCCTGCCGTAACCTCCGGAACCGTCTGGACGTCTGGGGAGTGAGAGGCATGTGCGGGCGGAGTTGATCCAGAGGGCTTCGAGCTTCCCGGCGGGAGGCGAGCAGTCGGTGGGCGACGACACGGCGGGCCACCTTGCACACGACCGGCTCCTTGCCTCCCGCATTCTGGCTGGTGACGACGATGCGTTTGCCGAGGTGGTTCACGCTCACCGCCGCCGGGTTGTCCGGATCGCGGGGCGTTTCTTCCGGCGCACCGACGTCATCGAGGACATTGCGCAGGAGGTCTTTGTGAAGGCTTTTTCCGCGATGGCTGGGTACAAGGGTGAGGTGCCGCTCGCCCACTGGCTTTCCCGCATCACGGTCAACGCCTGCTACGATCAGCTTCGCCGCCAGCGCACACGGCCCGAGATCTCCTTCTCGCGACTGGATCCTGATCCGCGCGAGCGCAGCGGCGCCGGTGCGCCGGGCGAGGGGCACGACGCGTCGGTGCACTGGCAACGCGAGGAGGCCCGCCTTGATGCCGAGCGGCTCCTCGCCAAGCTGCCTCCGGCCGACCGTGTCGTCCTCACCTTGATGGTGCTGGAAGGTCTGACGGTTGCGGAGGTAGGTCAACTCACGGGTTGGTCCGCAGCCAACGTCAAGATCCGTGCGTTCCGTGCGCGAAACCGCCTGCGGGCCCTGATCGCTGAGGGCGGCAAAGGAACGAGGTGAGAGGCATGTGGAAGGCTCGACGCAACGTCACCGGTGACGAACGCCATCGGCCCCTCGACGACAGCACCTTCCGTGTGCTTCTTGATGCGGCCGCGGCGCGTCCGGACGAACTGCCCGACGTCCCGCCGTTCTTCGTCGCACGGGTGAAGGCGGCAGCCGGAAAGCGCCGCGATCAAGGGGCCTTTCAGCTCGTCGCAGCGGTGGCGTGGCACGTCTTGCCGGCGCTTGTCGCTGTCGTCGTTGCGCTGACTCTGTGGGTTGGTCTCGAGATCGGGCGAGATGCCGCCACACAGGAGGACGCAGCGATGGTCGTTCTGCAAAGCCGTGACGCCGGCGCCGATGCACCTCTGACCGCGCTGCTGCTTTCCGGCAACGGTGAGGCCCTTGGGTCGGGAGGTGTCCGGTGAGTCCTTGGGCCGCCCGTCTCGCGGTGTCGGCCGTCTTCATCGCGGGTTTTCTCTGCGGCGCGGTGACCGTGCACCTTACGCACATACGGGTCCAGCGTCACATCATGGACAGTCCCGACGGGATGGCCGGAATCCTGGTCCATCGCCTGGACCGCGACCTGAACCTAACCGGCGCGCAGCGCCGACAGATTGAGGCTGCCGCTGCGCGAGCCCATAGCGAGACCACACGGGTGATGCAGCCCGTCATGCCCCAAATGAATGAGATCTTCGAGCGCCTGAGGACCGAGATACGTGCCGTTCTCACCGATGACCAGCGTGTCCGGTTCGACCGGATGGTCAACGAGCGCAGGCCGTTCCTGAACAGGATGTGGGCCAGGCCGCCGCACCCAACAGGAGCGGAGCCGACACCCGTGCCCACGCCCGGGACCTGAAACGCCAGCCACGTTGCCGACTGGACACCCTGCGCTTGAAGACGTTCTATGCGGCGCTCGGTTGGATCCTGTGGACGGAACCGCAATGCGGGCATGCGATGTCCCGACCGAGGTAGGCCGGCGGCACCTTCAGTCTGGTGCCGCACGGGCATGCGACGAACACGTACTGGTTGAGTCGCCACAGCATAT
This sequence comes from Terriglobia bacterium, assembly GCA_020073245.1. Lineage (GTDB taxonomy): Bacteria > Acidobacteriota > Thermoanaerobaculia > Thermoanaerobaculales > Thermoanaerobaculaceae > RBG-13-68-16. Next base: position 673,794 of record JAIQFQ010000001.1, read on the forward strand.
CGGTGGTCTGCCGAACCCGTTCGAGACGCCCGCTCGTGTCGGGGGCAGCCGGTTCGGTTGCGGGAGCGTGTTCGCCGCCCAGAAGCGCTGATGGGGGGATCACACCACCGCTCCTTCCCGTCACCGTGCGAAACGCCTGCTCATAGTTCCTGAACGCAGCACCACCACCCATGGAGCGCAGGATCCGGACGCGCTCCGAGATCGGCGGGTGTGTGCTCGTGAGGTCGGCGAGGCCCCGGGCGGTCGCGCCCAGAGGGTTGACGATGTACATCGGTGCGGTGGCCCGCGTCGCCGACGCAAGCGTTGCGGTCGAGTGCGAGATCTTCTCGAGGGCGCTCGCGAGACCCTCGGGGTACCGGGTGAACAGCGCCGAGGAGGCGTCGGCGAGGTACTCGCGGCGACGCGAGAGGGCGAGGTAGATGAGCTGGGCGAGGATCGGCGCGAGGATCATGAGCACGAGCGCGACCAGCACGATCACCAGTTGTCCCTGCCCCTCCGAGCGTGTGGAGGTGCGGCGTCGCCCACCCCCGTAGAAGAAAACGCGGGCACCGACGTCGGCCAGCAGCACGATGGCGCCCATCATGATCCCCACCATCATCATGTACAGCACGTCGCGGTTCTTCACGTGCCCGAGCTCGTGCGCGATGACCCCCTGCAGCTCGTCGCGGTTCAGCGTTTCGAGCAACCCGGCCGTGACCGCGACCGCTGCGTGCTGCGGGTCGCGCCCGGTGGCGAACGCGTTCGGGGCGGCGTCGTCCATCACGTAGATGTCGGGGATTCTCGCCAGCCCGGCCGCGATCGTCATCTCTTCCACGACGTTGTAGAGCTGCGGGTTGTCCTTCTTCTCGATCCGTCGCGCGCCGGAGAGCGCGAGGAAGATCGAGTCACCCTGAAAGTAGCTCACCAGCGTCAGCACGACCCAGACGACAAAGGCCACGAACAGGCCCCCGAGTCCGGCGCCCGGCGCGAGCGCCTCTCCGAGCGCGTAGCCGACCATGAACAGCAGCGCTGCCATCACGACCACGAGCGTCGCGGCGCGCCGCTGGTTCGCGCGAACGAGTTCCCACACGAGCTTCGAGCCTTCTAGAACTTGACCTGCGGGACCTGCCGGTCTTCCGGCGCCTCCACCTGGAAAAACGTCTCCAGCTGGAAGTTGAACATGCCAGCGATGATGCTGGAGGGGAACATCTGGATCCTGTTGTTGAGCCGGAGCACGGCGTCGTTGTAGTACTGGCGCGCGAAGCCGATCTTGTTCTCCGTCGAGGTCAACTCCTCCTGCAGTGCCAGGAAGTTCTGGTTGGCCTTGAGGTCGGGGTACGCCTCCGCCACCGCGAACAGCGAGCGCAGGGTCTGGGAGAGCGCGTTCTCCACTTTGGCCCGCTCCTCCACGCTGCCGGTCACTTCGACCGCCTGCTGCCGCGCCTTGGTCACTGCCTCCAGCGTTCCGCGCTCATGGCCCATGTACCCCTTCACGGTCTCCACGAGGTTCGGGATGAGGTCGTGCCTTCGCTTGAGCTGCACCTCGATCTGGCTCCACGAGTTCTTGACCTCGTTGCGGGACCCGACCAGCCCGTTGTACATCCCCATCACCCAGAAGATCACCACCACGATAAGGACCAGAAAGACGAGACCCACGATCATCACTTCACCTCCTCTGCGGTACCTTCCGCCGCTTCCGTCGCGGGCGGCACTGCCGCGACCCCGAACGTCTCTCCCATGAACCGAAGCGCCGCCTCGGGATGCGACCCGGGCGCGACAGCCATCTGCCCGATCAGAGAGCCGAGTTCCCCGTGGTCGAACCACAACCCGTGGCTCGGGCAACGGTCGAGCAACACCCGAGGCGACTGGCCCACGGTGACTTTCTCCATCGCCTTGTCGCAGCGCGGGCACTGCCTGGGCTTTTCCGAGGTGACCGCCGCGGCGAGTGGACCGCCCTCCCCCACCGACGGCGTTCGCCCCACCTTCTCCGCAAGCAGAGCGAGCTCCCCGGCATCGAACCAGAGGCCCCGACACCACGGGCAGGCGTCGAGCTCGATTTCCTCGCGCTCGACGACGATGAGCGGCTCGCGACACACGGGGCAGTTCACGTTTGGTCCTTCGCCCGGTGCCGCGCCCGCTCGCACTCGGGTCATGTCGCCGGGGTCGACCGGATTATATCCTCCACGACCACCCGCTCACTCGAGCGGCGTGATCGCCTCCTGGAACACCACACCCCGTTTCGCGAGATCGGCCATGACGAACTCGTAGCACCCGGAGTCCCGGCCGATGTACTCGGGCGGCGAAACTCCTTTGCGGTCCCAGAGGCCCTGGGCCACCAAGCGCACTCCCGCCGTGCAGGTGTACCCGGTGGTGCGGGCCATCGATGTCGTTCCTGTGCTGCGGTCGAACCGATCGACCATCTCGAAGATCCGGCGCGACCGGCGCCCTTCCTTGGAGCCGTCGACGATCACTCGCATCGCCGTGAGGTCCTCCTCGCCCGGGTCGAACTGCCATGAGGGGAAGAGAAGGCGTGATGTGACATCGAGCGGCTTCACGCGAACGCCCCCGACCTCGATCGGTTCGGTGCCGAAGAAGCCGCTCTCGCGGAGGACCCGGATCTTCTCGATGTGCCCGGGGTAGCGCATCGTCTTCTCGATCATGGACGGCACCTTCACGGTCACGAGGAGCGACCGCAGGCCGTCGGTGTTGAACGCCTCGAGAGTTCCCACCTTTGGGAACTCCACCAACTCGGGCTCCGAGAGAGCCGGCATGGTGACGACCCGGCCGGCCGTGACGTAGCGGGCGGGACGTGTGTACTCCTCCAGCACATCGCTCGGCGAGAACGCCGCCTTGTACTCCCACGGCCACGTGCGAACGGCTGGCAGGCCGCCGACGTAGCAGACGAACCGGTCGACCCGGTCGAAGTCGGTCTCCATCCTGCCGAGGATGAGGTTGGAGCATCCCGGCGCGACCCCGCAGTCCACGACGGCGCACACGCCGTGCCGGCGGGCCAGGGGGTCGAGCGCGAGGGCGTCCTCCGGAAAGAACGAGATATCCACGACGGTCTTGCCGGCCTCTATCACAGCCTTCAGCATGGCGAAACCCATGTGACCAGGCACCGCGCCCACCACGAGGTCGTGGCCCTCCACGACGCGTTCGATCGCGCCCGTGTCGGACAGATCGGCGCGTACGGTCGTGACCCCAGGGACGCCCTCGAGACGACCTAGCACTGCGGCCGAGACGTCCGCCACCGTGACCTGGAACTCGCCGTTCCTTGCGAGATCCCTTGCCATCACCCCACCCACCAGCCCACCCCCGAGCACCGCAACCCTCATCGACGGTTCCTCCCGACTCCGCGTGAAGTGTACCGTGCAGACGGCCGAGATGCCGATCGCACCAGGGGCCTCGCTTTGGTCGGCGCACGCGCCGGCTCACCACCCCAGTTCATCGGGGAGTGTCCGGACTCCCGACGACCGCCAGCGAGCGCATCGATGTCTCTCGGAGGCGCGGCCCACTGTTTGCCACGATCACCCATGGCTGGCTTCCGGGACGGACTCTCCGGCGCATGGGTGCTACCATCCCCGCATGCCTAGGATCCCGACCGCAGTAGGTGTTTGGCTGGCCCTTGCCCTTCCGCTGGCAGCCACCGAGAACCCGGCGGTGTTCAACGCGACCGCCGCCCAGCGCTTCGCCAACCTCGCGCTCGCGTGCGTCCACAAGGAGTACCCCAACAGGATCTCCCACACCCTTGCGGGTGATGCGGACGTCAAACCTCCGCGCGAGTTGACGCCTGCGTTCTGCGGGTGTTTCGACTGGCATTCCGCGGTGCACGGCCACTGGCTCCTCGTGCGCCTCATGCGCACGTTCCCGGATGCGCCGTTTGTCCCGAAGGCTCGCGTCGCGATCGCCGAGAGCCTGACGCCCGCGAACGTTGCCTCCGAGGTTCGGTACCTGGAGGGTCCCGGCCGGTCGGACTTTGAGCGCCCCTACGGCCTCGCGTGGCTGCTCCAGCTGGCGATGGAGCTCAGGGAGTGGCGCGATCCGCAAGCGCGGGAATGGGCGGAAACCCTCGGGCCGCTCGAGCGTGCGGCCGCCGGCCGCATCAAGATGTGGCTCCCGAAGCTCTCGTACCCGATCCGGATGGGCGAGCACAGCCAGACCGCCTTTGCATTCGGCCTCATCCTCGACTGGGCACGCACGGTCGGGGATGGCGAGATGACCTCCCTCGTCGAAAAGCGCAGCCGCGACTACTACTTCGCCGACCGCGACTGCCCGATGGCATACGAGCCGTCCGGGCAGGACTTCCTGTCGCCCTGCCTCGCCGAGGCCGACCTGATGCGGCGTGTGCTCACGCAGAGAGAGTTCGCGGCGTGGTTGGGGGCGTTCCTGCCGCGCTTGCCGCGAGACGGCTCGACGTCGTGGCTGCGTCCGGCGGTTGTGACCGACCCGACCGACGGCAAGCTCGCCCACCTCGACGGCCTCAACCTGTCCCGCGCATGGATGCTCGAAGGGATCGCCTCTGGTCTACCCGCCGCCGACCGCCGCGTTCCGTCGCTGCGCGCCGTCGCAGCAGCCCATCGTGAGTCCGGTTTGGTGGCCGTCACCGGTGCGCACTACGAGGGAGGGCATTGGCTGGGCAGCTTCGCCGTGTATCTGGTCACGGGGCGAGGGCTTCCCAACAACGTGGGAAACGGTAAAGGTCAAAGGGAAGAACCCAAAGCTGCCAGATAGCCCGGTCTCACAGTTCGAGCTCCGCCCTTGGTTCTTCCGTTTGCCATTTTCCATTTCACGTTTGACCGTCTCTTCACTGCCAGCGGAAGAGCTTCAGAGCAAGCACAAAGCTCGCCATCCCCCATAGAACCATCACACCCACGGCTTGCCAACTGGCGACAAGAGGCGCGCCATCGTTGATCACGGCGCGCAAGGCATCGTTGAGGGCGGTCAGGGGGAGCGCCCGGATGAACGGGTGCGCCACGGCCGGGAACCGTTCGTAGGAGAAGAAGCTGCCCGAAAGCAGCCACATTGGGAGCTGGACCAGGTTCATCCAGCCGGACACGCCTTCGATCGTCCGAGGCCGCGCCGCCACGAGCAGGCCGATGCCCGCGAAGGTGAGGGCCCCGATGAGCGAGATCACTGCAACGTCGAGGAGCGCGCCTCGCACCGCGACCCCGAAGAGCAGCCAACCGAACCCCACCACGACCACCACCTCAAGCACGAGGCCGACGAGCCGCGAGAACATGAACGAGAGCAGGTAGTGGGAGCGGCGCATCGGGGTTGCCGCAAACCGCTTCAAGAGCTTGCGGGTACGCGCCTGGACCACCGCAAAGCCAAGCCCCCACATCCCGCTTCCCATCAAGTTGAGACCTACCAACCCCGGGATCAGGAAGTCGATGTACCGATTGCCAGGCTGCGCAACCCGCTCCTCCCGCGTGTCCAAGCGGTCGGGCCGCCCGAGGGTTCGCTGGAGCGCGTCATCCACCGCGAGGCGGGCGGCGCGTCCCCCGGGTCTGGTCGTGTCGTAACGGTACGTCACGGCGAGGGGATGGCCGTCCCTCTCGGCCGAGCTTTCCACAACCACGTCGACCTTGCCGGACCGCAGTGCTTGCGCGGCCTCGGCCGGAGTCACGACCGCCACCGTCAGGTCAACCGAGCCGGCGAGCAGCGCGGCGACCCGTTTGGCCGAGGGGTTCGTGCCCACGACCGCCGCGTGCAGTTTGTCCACCGGCTTGGTCCGAAACGCGATGCCAAGCGCGACAGCGAGCAGCACAGGAAAGACGAAGACCCAGAAGATCGCTTCCGGCTCACGGAGAAACTCCAACAGTCGGGCGCGGGTGAGCTCGATGAGCGGATGGGGGCGAGAGACGGGAGACCTACTCATCGCGCAGCGCCCTGCCCGTCATGCTCACGAAGACGTCCTCGAGCGTGGCCTGATGCGTCGCGAGGCTTTCGAGGGTGACCCCATGCCGTTCGATCTCGGCCAGGAGCGCCGGGAGCGCCTCCCCGATCCTGCGCACGCTCAGCTTCCAGACGCCCTCCCTGTGGACGACACCGCTGACTCCGACCAAGCCGGCAAGGACGTCGAGCGACAGGTCCGGTCGTACTCGAAACTCCACGATCTGATCGGCCGCGAGCGCCGCGACGAGCACTGCGGGCCGGTCGAGCGCCAGGATCTTCCCGTGGTCCATGATCGCCACGCGGTCGCACAGGCGCGACGCCTCCTCCATGTAGTGAGTCGTCAGGAGGACCGTCCCGCCACGCGATCGGAACCGTTCCACCACCTCCCAGACCTTGAGGCGCGCCTGGGGGTCGAGCCCCGTCGTCGGTTCATCGAGAAAGAGCAACTCCGGATCACTGACCAGTGCACACGCCAGAGCCAGCCTTTGTTTCTGGCCCCCCGACAGTTTGCCGACCCGGGCGTGCTTCTTCTCCTCGAGCTCGACCGTTGCGATGATCTCGGCCAGAGGCCGCGACTGTGCGAAGAAGCTCGCAAAGAGCCTCAGGGTCTCCTCGACCGTGAGTTTCTCACCGAGCTGCGTCTCCTGGAGTTGCACTCCCAGGCGCTCCCGCAGCGCGTGCTCCGACCCGCTTCCCCAATGGGTGCCGAGCACCTCCACGATGCCCTCGTCGGGTCGGGTCAGACCCTCGAGGATCTCGACCGTGGTGGTCTTCCCGGCCCCGTTCGGTCCGAGCAGACCGAAGCACTCGCCGCGGAGGACGGCGAGATCCACCCCTGCCACGGCCACGACATCCTCGTACCGCTTGACGAGCCCGGCGCAGCGGGCCGCAACCGAACTCTCGGATGCCACGCTGTGTCCTGTCTCGGGACTGCTCGATGCTTCCATCCCCACCTCAGGGTGAACTGGTCAGGCCCTTCCTCGCCCCTCGAAGGTCCCGATGCCAGAACGTCGCAAGCATACAGGACGCCCCCGGGGTCATTGCCCGAGGTCTGACGAACCGGCCGCAGCCGTCCGTTTCCTTCGGATGGGTTCGGTCTGTCGCTGTCCACGTTCGATGGCGCCGGCACTGTACTCCGCGCCCGGAGCGGCGTCACGACGACCCGTCAGCCCAGGAACTGTCAGCTCGATGGAGGGGTCGAAAGAGAGTTGAGCCGGTCGACGAACTTCGGGTTGACCGCACGGGCCTCGGCGAGGACGGTCGCCGCTTCGTCCTTGGCTCCGGATGCCTCCAGTGCTCGCGCCAGGACGAAACGGTTGACGATCTTCTCGAGTCCCAGCGGCAGATCACGGTACGCCATCGACTGGTCCGCGAAGCGAAAGCGTTCCGCCGCCTTGGCGGGCTCACCGTCCATGAACAATCGCGCGCCCTCGACATGCGCGACGAATGCTTCCATGTAGCGCCTTCCGGGGTCAGTCGGCGACATCTTCGCCAGGCGCTCGTGCGCGTTCTTCTGGATGGCATCAGCCTCGGCCCGATGGCCCGTCCGAAGAGCGACCCAGATTTGCAGCAGCTCGTCCTCAGGCTTCTGGCCGCCGCACGATGCCTGCTGCGCGCTCCAGACCCCTTCCCAGTCATCCGCGAGCAAGGGCGACAAGGCCGCGATCACACACTTCATCCCCTTGCCCGACGCGCCGCACGCGCTCATGCTGCTGGCCCGCGCGAGCGCCTTCTCGGCCTCGTCCGTGCGTCCTTCAAGCAGCGCGAGCCACACGAGGTGTTCGTACGACGCGCAGAAGTCCGACTTGATCCGCAAGGCGTCCTCGAGCTCTTTTCTTGCCTCGTCGTACCGACCCAGCAGGATGAACAACTCTCCGAGCGAGTCGTGAGGGTTGGCCTGATCGGGCGCGATGTACCGGTACGTCTCGAACATCCTCTGTGCGTCGGCGAACCGTCCCTGCCCCATCTCCAGGTAACCCAGTTGGTTGTACGCCACGCATCGGTTGGGGGCCACCTCGACCAGGCGGGTGAGCAGGCGGCGCGCTTCGGGCCAGTCCTGCCGGGCCGTGGCGATGGTGGCCTGCCTCTCGAGGACGTAGGGGTCGTCGGGCTTCTTGGACGCGTACGCACTCAGGATCTTCTCGGCTGCAGAGGTATCTTTCTTGCGCCCTGCAACGGCATACTCGACCAGGTAACGTTCACGGTCGGTGACCTTGGAAACGTCGCCGTGCTCGAGTGCCTGGAGCAGCTTCGAGACCACCGGGTCCCCGTCTGGGGCATCCAAGGTGCGCATCTGGAAGTACTTTACCACGAGAAAGTTAGGGTCGAGCTCCACGGCCTTCGTGAAGTGTGCGCGGGCCTCGGCGTAGTACAGCTTGTCGCTGGCGTCGAGCCCCTTCTGGAACTCGGCGAGCGCTTCGGGCGACGAGGTGGTCCACTCCGGGCGCTTCGAGGTGAGCGCCACGACCGCCGCCGCGATCACGACGATGGCCAGTAACACACATGTAATCAGGACGTTACGCCTCATCCGTCCTCCCGAACCGGGGCCCGCCAGGGCGGTCGATCCCCACCTGGGCGCACGAACCCCACACCGGTGATACGAGCAAATGGCTCAGGGGTTTTGGGCTTCCGCACCACGTCGTGTTACGGATGGCTCCGCGTCAGTCGTCTCTTCGCAAGCTGCGAGGGTTGCGGCACCGGCAATTCGAGGCGGGAGGGATACTCCGTCCCGACCAGCAGCGCCGGATGCGTCACCACTCCAACGGAAGGGTTGTTGAAGTCGCCCCCATTGTTGGGGTTGACCTCGAAACGCAGGGCATTGGAGCCCGAGACGTCGATCCGGATCGCGTGCCCGGAGTTGAAGACCATCGCGGTGGACCACAGGTCCACGGTGATCTCGGTCGCGACCCCGGGGGTGAGGAAGCACTCCCGGTCATCGCCGCACCGCATCCGGGCACGTTGGATGCCGTCGGTGACCAGCATGGACCGCCCGTCCGGGTACACGTCGGTCAGACGCACCGCAAGGTCGAGGTCCGGTGTATCGGGTCGGATCCAAACCGTGCAGCGGACCCGGCCGGTGACGGTCAGCGGGGTAGTGAGCACCGGCGTGCTGAAACTCAGCACATCGGGTCGCGCCTCGATCGCGCGCTGGTCGTAGGGACCCGCTTCCGTCGAGAGCTCCTGGCCGCCGATGGTGGGCACCGGATTGGCCGGATCGGCGATCAGACCGAGTTCGCCGGCGGGTGGTACGAGGGTCGTCAGACCACGGGATGCATCGAGGAAGAGAGGTCTGGGGCTTGTCGGGGGCGGCCAGTCCGGAAGATCGAGCCAGCTGTTGCCCGGAGCACCGTCTTCACCTGCGGCGCCCATCAGGTAGACGCGCACCGCGGGCCACCGCTCGGCCCCGGACGCCTGTCGTTTGAGGCAGAAGTCGAACCACTCGTGCACGATGGAGAAGATGTCATCGACGAAGATCGAGTTGGTGGGGTAGGTCAGCTCGCCAGCGTCGGACTGGAACGTGCCGTAGTGGGTCCAGGGGCCGATCACCACCTTCTGTCTTCCGACCGCACCGGGCCCTCCGTGGTGTTGGAACTGGGTGAATGCGTCAAGGCTCCCCTGCTGGAAGATGTCGTACCAACCCCCGATGTGTAGCGTCGGCACGTTGACGGTGGCGACCTTCGGCAGCACCGCCCACTCCGCCCACCAGGCGTCCCACAGGCGGTGGGCCTTCAGCGGAGCGAAGAGATCGAGGGCGTTCTGGTCTTCAAGCCAGCCGTGCACAAGGGCGTATCGCAGCGCGCCACCCTCGTAAACGGCGTCGTGGTAGAAGTCTGGCGTCGCCACGATCGGCACCATGCACTTCAGCGCGGCAGGGGCACCCGGCGACAGCGCGTACTGCGTCATCCCGAGCGCCGAGGCCCCGAACGTGCCGATGTTTCCGTCGCACCACCACTGCTGCGCGATCCACACGACCGTCGCTCGCCCGTCCGGCCCCTCGTCGACGTAGCCGGTGTACTGCCCCCCCGACCCACCCCTCCCTCGTTCATCCTGCCCCACGCACGCATACCCCCAGAGGTTGAAGAGGTAGCATGCGTCCCTGACGGTGTTCAGCCCCTTTCCGTACGGCGTGCGCTGGAGGATTACCGGCCATGGTCCGGGACCGGCGCCGATCGGAAAGTAGACGTCGGTCGCGAGGGGTGTCCCGTCCGGGGCGGGCACCGTCACGGAGAACGTCTGCCCTGCGGCTCCCGCGGCAAGGGCCGCGGCCACGGCGACCGCCGCGAAGCAACCCCGAACGGGTTTCGAAGACACGTCCATGCCCTCGCCGCATGGTACTCGATAGCGGACGCCGCATCAGGATGCGGCTACAGTAGAGGTCTCGGGAGGGAACGATGCTGACCTCGATTGCGCAGTTCAGTCAGATCTGGAAGCACGAGAGCGAGGCGACCGCCCGCGTCCTGGCGGCGCTCACCGACGCGTCCCTCGTCCAACGCGTCACGTCCCGCGATCGTTCGCTGGGTGAGATCGCGTGGCACCTCGCGACCTCGATTCCGGAGATGATGGCCTGGACAGGGGTCAAGTTGGCCGGAGGTGACCATCACGCGCCTCCGCCGGGTTCGGCCGAGGCGATTCGCGAGGCGTACGTGCAGGCCGCAGCTGCCCTCCTGGAGGAGGTGACCCTGCACTGGACCGACGAGGCGCTCAAGGTCGAGGACGAGATGTACGGGGAGCGTTGGCCGAGGGGGCTGACCCTGCAGGCCCTCGTCTTCCATGAGATCCACCACCGGGGTGCGATGACGGTGCTGATGCGGCAAGCCGGCCTCTCGGTCCCGGGGATCTACGGGCCGAACCGCGAGGAGACCGAGAAGATGAAGAGCTGACTGACTCTCTGCCGGTGAGGCCCCTAGCCGAGAGGCAGCATAGAACACAGCAAACAGGGTCAGGTGAGATGCGGTTCGTCGCCCTTCGCTCTCTGCTCCTCACCTCCGCGTATCCTCTGGCTGGCGACTTCGGGACCGCTCACCAGTGACTGCGGCTGTGGTATTTTTCACATCCCTGGAGGGCGCCGCCATGCGCGATGCCGTCGAGAAGCTCTGGCCCGAACTCGAATGGATCAAAGACGATGACCTCCGCAAGAAGGTCACCGAGACCTGGATCCGAGCGCTGCAGCTCTCACCGTTGACACCCGACGATCTGCGCCAGATCCCGTTCACTCTGCTGGTTCCGAACTGTCCCGTGACCTTCATGGAGCACAAGCGTTGCGTCGTGCACATCGCGCGGCGGGCCGCCGAGGCGATGAACGAGTTCATGGGGCACGCGCTGCCGGTCGACATGGACACCGTCATCGCGGGTGCCATCCTTGCCGACGTCGGCAAGCTCCTCGAGTACGAGAAGGTCGACGGCAAGACCCGGCAGAGCCAGCGCGGCTCGTACCTGCGACACCCGTTCACCGGCGTGGCGCTGGCAATCGAGGCGGGCGTGCCGGACCGTGTCTGCCACATCATCGCCGCGCACGCCGACGAGGGGAACCTCGTCAAGCGCTCGACCGAGGCGTACGTCGTCCACCACGCCGACTTCATGAGCTTCCTGCCGTTCAAGAACATAGCCAAGTGACAGGGGTCCGGGATCCGGGGTCCGTTCCGCCGCCCACCGTGAAGACATCAAGGCCCCAGAGGGTACGAGAATGACGACCGCAACCAATAACGAGAAGATCACGGCAACGATGGCCCGCTGGGCCGCCAGCGTGACGTTCGAGGACATCTCGCCCGATGCCCTCCGGGAGGCCAAGCGCTACCTGCTCGATTCGATCGGCTGCGCTCTCGGTGGTTACCTTCAGCACGATGTGAAGATCGCGCTGAGCGTCTTCGACGAGATCGGCGCCAAGGGACCGGCCACCGTCATCGGCTCGGGCAGGAGGCTGGACATCGTCTCGGCAGCGCTCCTCAACGCGCTCATGGTGCGCGTGATGGACTACAACGACATCTACTGGAAGCAGGACCCGTCGCACCCGTCCGACATCATCCCGGCCGCGATCGCGGCGTGCGAGCGCGCCGGGAACGGCGGCCGCGAGCTCGCGGTCGGAATCTGCATCGGCCACGAGTTCGAGCAGCGCCTGTGCGAGGCGGCGTTCCCCGGTATCCGCGAGCGCGGCTGGCACCACGCGACGCTCACGGCGTTCGTCTCCCCCGTCGTCGCGGGGCGTGCCCTGCACCTCCCTTGGGAGAAGATCCAGCACGCCATCGGCATCGCGGCCAGCCACCACGCAACCCTCGGCGCCGTCACGGCGGGCAAGCTGACCATGATGAAGAACACGGTGGACCCGATGGCGACGCAAGCCGGCGTGTTAGCCGCCCTGCTGGCGGAGAAGGGGTACACGGGACCCGAGCACGTCATTGACGGCAAGGAGGGGCTCGTCCACTGCTTCGGTCCCGAGTGGAAGCTCAACATCCTCACTGATGGACTCGGTCAGACGTGGCGAATCACGAGGTGCGGGATGAAGGCGTTCCCGACCGAGGCGTTGACCCACGCACCCATCTCCGCGGTACTCGACATCGTCAAGTCCAACGACCTCAAGCCCCGCGACGTCGTCGAGGTTCACATCCGTTCCCTCCACAAGGCCGCCGACATCCTCGCAGACCCGTCGAAGTACGACCCGCGCAGCAAGGAGACGGCCGACCACTCGCTGCCGTACGTGATCGCCGCTGCCATCGTGGACCGCAACGTGACGCCTGCCCAGTTCACCGATGCCAAGATCATGGATCCGGTGATCCGCGAGCAGCTCCGCAAGGTGAAGGTGGTGGCCGACCCCGAGGTCGAGAAGCTCTTTCCAGCGCTGCAGCGCGTCATCGTCAGGCTGACGACCGCCGACGGGCGCACGTTCGACAAGCAGCTCGACTACCCGAAGGGCGACCCTCGCAACCCGCTATCGGACGCGGAGATCGAGGCGAAATTCGACGCACTGGCCGAGCCCGTGCTGACGAAGGCCGCCAGGGCCCGCGTGAAGGACGCGGTGTGGAACCTCGAGAAGCTCGCCTCGGTCAGCGAGTTGATGCGGATGCTTAAGGCCAAGAAGTGACCTGGGTCCGGGGCGCGAGCGCCGAGACCTTGTAGGGAGACACGCGATGGGCCAAACAATCGTCGAGAAGATCGCTCAGTCACACATGGCCGAGGGACCGGACCGCCCCCTGCGTGCAGGGGATTTCCTCTCGATCCGGCCGCACCACGTGATGACCCACGACAACACCTCGGCCGTGATGTCGAAGTTCAAGGGGATCGGCGCTTCACGCATGGCCGACCCCGGACAGCCGGTGTTCGCGCTCGACCACGACATCCAGAACACGACGGAGGAGAATCTCGGCAAGTACCGGAAGATCGAGTCCTTCGCCCGAGAGCACGGGGTCGATTTCTACCCCGCCGGCACGGGCATCGGTCACCAGATCATGTGCGAGCAGGGGTACGTGGTGCCGGGCTCGTTCGTCGTGGCCTCCGACTCCCACTCCAACATGTACGGCGCGCTCGGCGCGGTCGGCACGCCGGTCGTTCGCACCGACGCGGCGGCGATCTGGGCGACAGGCACGTTCTGGTGGTCGGTTCCGCGCACCGTGCAGGTCGTCCTCACGGGCAGGCTTCGGCCCGGAGTGACCGGCAAGGACGTGATCATCACGCTCTGTGGCCTGTACAACAAGGAAGAGGTCCTCAACGCCGCGGTCGAGTTCTCCGGCGAGGGCGTCGCCTCGCTCTCGATGGACGCTCGCATGGCGATCGCGAACATGTCCACCGAGTGGGGGGCGCTCGTCGGCTGGTTTCCCGTGGACGCAACGACGATCGAATGGCTCAACGCGCGCCAGCAGCACCTGCAAGCACGAGGAACCGAGAGGTTCGCACCGGAGGACCTCAAACGGTGGGCGACGCGGCCGCCGGCGCCGGACCCCGACGCCGCGTACGCGGCCCGCATCGAGTTGGACCTCAGCGAGGTGACACCGCACGTCTCTGGCCCGGACACCGTCTTCGAGATGCAGTCGCTCGCCGAGATCGCCCCGAAGAAGGTCGCGGTCCAGAAGGCGTATCTGCTCTCGTGCGTCAACTCGCGGGCCGACGACCTCGCGGAGGCCGCCGCGGTGCTCCAACGAGGGAAGATCGCCCCGACGGTGAAGTTCTACCTCGCGGCCGCCAGCAGGGAGATCCAGGAAGGCGCCGAGCGATCCGGAGTGTGGAAGACGCTCCTCGACGCGGGCGCCATCGCCCTGCCTCCCGCCTGCGGCGCATGCATCGGCCTCGGCACCGGTTTGCTCGAGCCGGGCGAGGTGGGGATCTCCGCGACCAACCGCAACTTCAAAGGCCGCATGGGGTCCCGCGACGCCAAGTGCTACCTGGCGAGCCCCGCGGTGGTGGCCGCCTCCGCGGTCGCCGGCTACATCACGGCCCCGCAGGAATGGGATCTCGTCGCCCCCGCGAAGCGCTGGACGGCGCTCGCGGAGCCCGCCGCGAAGGCCGAGAAAGTCGAGATCCTCGAAGGGTTCCCGGCGAAACTCATCGGCCGCCTCGCGTTCCTTCCGCAGGACAACCTCAACACCGACGGGATCTACGGCAAGGACTACACCTACCGTGAGGACATGACGCGCGAGATGATGGCCAGGGTCGTCATGGAGAACTACGACCCCGAGTTCGCTGCCCGGGCGCAGGCGGGGGATGTCATCGTCGGCGGGTTCAACTTCGGCACCGGCTCCTCGCGCGAGCAGGCGGTCACTGCCCTACAGGCGAAGGGGATCCCCCTCGTTATCGCGGGGAGCTTCTCGCAGACCTACCTTCGAAACGCCTTCAATAACGGGTTTCTTTGCATCGAGACCCCCGCGTTCGTCCGGCACCTGAAGGAAACCTTGGCTGCGGAGATCGCCGGGAAGGTGCGCACGATCATCGCCGGCGACGAGGTCACTATCGACTTCACGACCTCGACGCTCTCGTATCGGGGAAGGAGCTTCGCCTTTCCCGCGCTCGGCTCCGTGGCCCAGTCTCTGGTCGTGGCCGGTGGAGTGGAGAACCTGGTCCGAAAGCAGCTCGCAAAGTAGGCGGCGCGGCGCTCAGTCGGTGAGCGCCTCCTGTACGACGCTGGAAGGGTGTGCCTTGCCGAACTCGCCCTCCCAGCGGGCCACGACCACCGTGGCGAGGCAGTTGCCGAGGACGTTGGTCGAGGTGCGCGCCATGTCCATCAACTCGTCGATCCCCAGAATGATGAAGATCGGCTCGACCGGCAGATGGAAGGAGGCGGCCGTTCCGAGCAGGATGACGAGCGATGCGCGCGGGACGCCCGCCACGCCCTTGCTGGTGAGCATCAACGTGAACACCATCAGGAGTTGCTGGCCGAACCCCATGTGAATCCCCGCCGCCTGCGCGACGAACACCGAGGCGAGGGAGAGGTAGAGAGTCGTGCCGTCGAGGTTGAAGCTGTACCCGGTCGGCATCACGAACGCGACGATCTTGCGGGGCACGCCGATCGCTTCCATGGCCTCCATCGCGCGCGGCAGCGCCGCTTCCGAGGATGTCGTTGCGAAGGCCAGCGACACAGGTTCGGCGACCGCCGCGATGAACTTCCGGATCGGAACGCGGGCGATGAGCGCAACTGGTAAGAACACGAGCAGGATGAAGACGATCAGGGCGACGTAGAGCGTCCCGAGAAGCTTGGCGAGGTTCACCAGGATCCCGAGACCCATGTGGCCGACGGTGTACGCGATCGCTGCGCCCACCCCCACCGGTGCGAACAGCATCACGATGTTGGTGAACTTGAACATCGTCTCGGCGAGGCTCTCCGCGAACGAAAGCAACGGCCTGCGCCTGGCCTCCGGCAGCATCGCCAAGGCAACCCCGAAAAGGAGCGAGAACACCACGACCTGGAGGACCTCGCCTTCGGCGATCGACTTCGCGATATTCTCCGGGAAGACGTGCTGGATGATCTCGGAGGCGCTCTTCTGGACCGCCTTGATCTCCTCGGTCTTCGGCGCCGGAGGCAGGTTGATCCCGCGGCCGGCCTGGGAGAGGTTGATCGCGGCAAGGCCGATGAACAGCGCGATCGTCGTGACGATCTCGAAATAGACGAGCGCCTTCACGCCCATTCGGCCGACCTGTTTGAGGTCCGAGTGCCCGGCGACCCCCACAACCAGTGTCGCGAAGAGCAGTGGTGCGATGATCGTCTTGATCATCCGCAGGAAAACCAGGGAGAGGGTCCGCAGGTTGACCGCCACCGCAGGCAGGTCGTGGCCGATCTCGGCACCCACCACCATGCTGATCAGGATCCAGGTCGTCAACGACCGGCGTTTGAGGCCATAGGCGACGAGCCCCGCCACTGCGAGCCAGCGCGAGGCCAGCAGGATCTCCGAGGGAATGCCGAGGAGCCCAGCCCATGTGACGCTGGCGAGCACTGCCGCCAGCGTGAGCGTTGAGAGCAGGAACAGGACGGTCCCGGTCTTCAGGCGCTGCATGCGCTCTCCGCCTCCCGCACAGCCCCTCCATACCACGCGTGGCATGGATCCGCGCCAGTCTAGCGGGAAACCCGACGTCAATCACAGCGGTCCGCGCCGAAAAACGTCGCGGACCGCCGGCGCCGCGAATCTGTGCGGATCGGACAGCCTCCCCAGGCGTCTCTGCTCCACCACCACACAGCCCTCGACGACGCCCTCACCCTCCTCGATCCCGACAACCAACCGCGATGGAGACGAGGCTCTCAGTTCGGTTCGCCGCCAAGCAACTCCGGCCGGACCGTCCCTTCCGCGATCCACTCCGCCGGTCCTGAGAACCGCACGGGGCACTCGGGTGGGGGGCCCTCGGGACTGACCGTCAACGTTCGACCGGAGGCGGTGCGGACGGCCACAGGAGGAGCGACCCATCGCTCGGCGAGGCCCACGAGGGCGGCAGCAACGTCGCCCGAGCCGCACGACAGCGTCTCGCCCTCGATCCCACGCTCCCACGAGCGCACGGCCAGCTCCCTCGGCCCCGTCACGGCAGCGAAGCTCACATTGGCGCCGCCGGGTGGGAGCTCCTCGTGCGCCCGCAGCGCAGGCGCGAGCGGCTCGAGGGACCGCCGCCAGAAATCCGGCCACTCGACGCGTACGACGAGATGGGGAACACCCACGACCAGGAACCGCGCGCGCAGGGGTCCGCCCGGGACCGCCAGCTCTTGCCACGGCCCCACTCCCTCCGGCGCCGGCAGACGCAATGCAACCCGTCCGCCCTCGACGGCTGCCGGGATCGCGGCATAGCCGGTCTCGAGAACCATCTCCTGCCACCCCCACCGCGCCGCGATGAAGCTCGCCGCACAACGCGTGCCATTTGCGCAGAACACGGCTTCGGAGCCGTCGCTGTTCCAGTAGACGACGCGCGCGGTCGTATCCGCCGACGGGAGTACCAGGAGCACCCCGTCCGCCCCAATTCCGAGCCGTCGGTCGCACAGACGCGGAACGAGCGGAGGCAGCGCGCCAGCAAGGTAGGGCTCTGCGCACCCGTCGAAGAGGAGGAAATCGTTGCCTGCCCCGTGCAGCTTGGCGAATTTCATGTCCCTGTGCGCACCTTGCAATAGACAGCTTCAGACTGGTTTCCCACTGTGTCCATGGCCTTCACCGCGTACTCGACCTCACCCGGGGGCGGAGAGGAGTCGGTGTACTCGGTTCCTCTAAACGCTTCCTCCAGGTGCAACCAGACTCCATCGCCCTGGCGCCGGAAAACCTTGTACCTGGCCTTCGGCTCCGGTGAGGCGTCCCAGCGCAGGCGCACGACCCCGGGTTCGGGAAGGCAAAGGAATGAGGTCACCGCCGACGGTGGATAGATGTCCGGGTACGGAACTTCTATCTCGACACTGGGCGGGCTCGCCACCATGTTGAGAGCCGAACGGACGCGGTACCACCACGATTGTCCTTGGTCGGCTTTCGTGTCGAGGAAGGTCGGCTTGTCGATCCCGACGGGGGACACCGCCTCCCACGCCGCAACCTTCGACCCACGCCGCTCCACAAGGTAGCCCACGCCCGGAACCGCCGTCCACGAGAGTGCGATGCCAGTCGCTTGCGGGTCGGCGGTCAAATCGGTGGGGGTCGGCGGGACCGGCCGCGGCTGCCAGACCTTGAAGTTCGACAGGGCCGACGGTGTGCCGTCTCGGCGGCGCGATCGCACGGCATACCAGAGCGTGGGGGGGGTGGTGCCCGGCGGAACCTCGGGCAGTCTCTCGCGGTAACTCAGTTGCCTTCCACGCGTGGCGGCCTGCAACGAGTCGCCCTCCAGACGGGCGGCCAACTTCCCGCGGGCGAGCATGAGTTGACGGCGTAGGTCTTCTCCCGTCGGTCCGCCGCCGATTTGCTCCTGTCCGGGCGACAGCTGAAGACGCCATACCTCCACCTGGGCCAGGTCGCTGAGAGGCCGGCCGCCCCTGGTGAGCTGTGGGTAGGACCACGCCAGGTAGATGTCGTACCCATCCTGGAAGCCCCACAGATCGATGGTTGTCTCCGGCACCTCGATGATGGGCGGAAGCGGCACTGTCTTCCGCCCGCAACTCGCGAGCGCCACCATCATGGTTACCAGCACGAGGACCCGCGTGCTCTTCATCGTTCGCTAAGGGTAGCAAACGGATCTGCCCGCTGCGCCCACTGTCTCGGTCAGACCGTGCGGGGACCTGGAACTCGATCGGGGAGTACCGGCTCCTCCGCCTCGCGCAAACCGATCCGTGGGCGATCCTTCACAGGACGTACCGGGCAAGATCCTCGCGCTCGAGCAGCGGCGCCAAAGCGTCTCTCACGGCGGCGGCGTCCACCACCACGCGGGTGCGTTCGCGTTCGGGCGCGGTAAACGAGATCTCCTCAAGCACACGCTCCAACACCGTGGTGAGGCGACGCGCCCCGATGTTCTCCCCACCGCGATTCAGTTCAGCCGCCACGCGGGCCAGCTCGGCCACCCCGTCCGGCGTGACCTCCAGTTCAACCCCCTCGGTGGATAGCAGGGCCCTGTGTTGCTTCAACAGCGCGTGTTCCGGCTCGGTCAGGATCCGCGCGAGATCCCCTTCCGAGAGCGCCTCGAGCTGCACTCGAACCGGGAAACGCCCTTGCAGCTCCGGGATCAGGTCTGAAGGCTTGGCGACGTGGAAGGCACCGGCCGCGATGAACAGCACATGGTCGGTCGAGAGCTGACCGTACCGGGTGTTGACGGTCGTCCCCTCGACCAAGGGAAGCAGGTCACGTTGCACGCCCTCGCGCGATACATCCGGTCCGGTCGTGGAGGCGCCTCTGGACGCGATCTTGTCGATCTCGTCCAGGAACACGATGCCGTTCTCCTGCGCCCGCTCGATCGCCTCGCGCTCTACGGTCTCGCGGTCGACCAAGCGCTCGACTTCTTCCGCCTCGAGGAACTTCCGCGCCTCCCGGACGGTCACCCGGCGACGCTCACGTCGGGTGAACACCCCCCCGAGGGCGTCCCGAAGGTTCATCTCGAGGCTCTCCATTCCCTGACCACCGAAGAGGTTGAGCACCGGTGCGCGGGTCTGCGCTACCTCCAGTTCCACCTCCCGCTCCTCAAGCGAGCCGTCGCGGAGGAGGCGGCGCAGCGCGCGTCGGGACTCCTCACGACTCTCCGCCGTTGGGGTCGGCAACAGAAGATCCACCAGACGGTCTTCGGCGGCACGCTCGGCAGCTATCTGCACCGCCGCGGCACGCTCCTCGCGGACGCTGGCCACCGCAGCTTCCACCAAGTCACGCACGATCGAGTCCACATCGCGGCCGACGTATCCGACTTCGGTGAACTTGGAGGCCTCGACTTTGATGAACGGCGCGTTCGCAAGGCGCGCGAGACGACGAGCGATCTCGGTCTTGCCCACGCCGGTGGGTCCGATCAGGATGATGTTCGCTGGTGTAACCTCGCGCTGCAGCGCCTCGGGAAGCTGGCGGCGCCGCCAGCGGTTGCGCAGGGCGATGGCCACGGCGCGCTTCGCGGCCGCCTGGCCGATGATGTAGCGGTCGAGCTCAACGACGATCTCTCGGGGAGTGTAGCTCGGGCCGGTCATGGCACCACCTCGACCGTGATGTGGTCGTTGGTGTAGAGATCGATCCCGGCCGCGATGCGCAGCGCCTCGCGCACGACCTCCGTAACCTCGAGGCTCGAGTGGGCGACGAGGGCGCGCGCCGCGGCGAGCGCCATGGGCCCGCCGGAGCCGATCGCCAGAACGCCGTCGTCCGGCACCACGACCTCTCCGGAGCCGGACAGAAGCAAGAGGTGCTCACGATCGGCGACGATCATCATCGCCTCAAGGTTCCGGAGGGCTCGGTCGGTACGCCAGTCGCGCGCCAGCTCGACCGCCGCCCGCTCCAGGTTCCCGGCGAACTCCTCGAACTTGGTCTCGAAGCGGGTGAACAGAGCGAGGGCGTCAGCCACGGACCCGGCGAAGCCTGCCAGCACGCGACCGTTACCCAGCCGCCGCAGCTTGCTCGCGCCGTGCTTGAGCACGGTGGCTCCCAGCGTCACCTGGCCGTCGCACGCCATGGCAGTGACCTCGCCCCGCCGTACCGCGCAGATCGTGGTGTGGTGCCAGGACTGCACCATGGAACACCTCCGCAGCGAGGGTAGCAAAATGGGGACGCCGGGGGGTGCCGTGCGAAACCGTCCAGGCGGTACGTCGTATGCTGTCCCTGCCGGCGGACGCCGGCGGTCATGCCTGCCGGAGAGCTCGCCGCGCTCGGGACCGCGACCTGCTGGTCGTTCACGGGTCTCTTCTTCGCCGAAGCCGCCCGCCGCGTCGGCTCGCTCCGG
Organism: Terriglobia bacterium; assembly: GCA_020073245.1. Classification (GTDB taxonomy): domain Bacteria; phylum Acidobacteriota; class Thermoanaerobaculia; order Thermoanaerobaculales; family Thermoanaerobaculaceae; genus RBG-13-68-16. Next base: position 694,440 of record JAIQFQ010000001.1, read on the forward strand.
GTGAACCTGCTGCGTCTTCCTGTGGCGCTGGCCCTGCTCTCGTTCACCCTCGTGGCCACCGGAGGTTCGCTGACCGCCCTCAACGGCACGCGAGTCGCGTGGCTGGCCGCGAGTGGTATGGTCGGCCTCGTCATCGGGGACCTCGCGCTGTTCGAGGCGATGCGCCGCATCGGGCCGCGCCTTTCGCTCCTGATCATGTCTCTCGCACCGATCTCGGCTTCCGTTGCCGGTCTGCTCATGCTGGGCGAGCGCCCCGGTCATCTCGCACTCCTCGGGATTGCGCTCACGCTGGCAGGAGTGGCGTGGGTCGTGGGCGAGCAGCGAGACGGCAAGGGCTACGGTTCGCACGAGACGGCCGGTGTCGCACTCGCGGTCGTGGGCGCGGTATGCCAAGGGTTGGGCCTCGTCCTGGCCAAGCTCGGGATGGCCGGGCAAGTGCCTCCGCTCGCGGCCACCTGGGTGCGCATGGGCACCGCCACGGCATCGATCTGGCTCCTCACCGTGCTGGCTGGCCGGGCTCGTCACGTCGGGCCGACCGAGGCGGTCCGTACGGCCGGCCTCCCGATCCTCGGAGGCGCAATCTTCGGGCCGTTCCTGGGGGTGTGGCTCTCGCTCGTGGCGGCCAGGCTCACCGAGGTCGGAGTGGCCACCACGATCATGGCCACGACACCGGTGCTGGTGATCCCGATCCTCGCCGTCAGCGAGCGTTACCGGCCGTCTGTGCGGGCGCTCTTCGGGACTGTCATCACGGTCATCGGCGTAGCGCTCCTCTTCTCCAACTGACCAACAGATGCCGAGCGCATTGCCGCTCGCTCTCCGGGCGCGGCCGGCGAGCGCGAACGGTGGGTCCCGAGTCGCACTCAGGCCTTCGGATGGGCTTTGTTGTACGTCTCCATCAGGTGGGCGAGGTCGAGGTGCGTGTAGCGCTGGGTCGTGGACAGCGAGGCGTGACCGAGCAATTCCTGAATCGTCCGCAAGTCCATGCCCGCCTCCAGCAGATGGGTGGCGAACGCGTGGCGCAGCGTGTGGGGGTGGATGTGGGTTGCCATCGCCACGCGGAACACCGCGGCGTCGAGGATCCGACGCAGCGAGCGGTCCGACAGCCTTCCCCCGCGCTGGTTGACGAAGAGCGGCTCGCCGGCCACCACGTCCCGGCCCTGTGCGCGCCATGCCGCGCGGTCGGGAAGGTAGGCACGGAGAGCGCGCTCGGCCTCCCGACCGAACGGGACGATCCGCTCCCTGCTGCCCTTGCCCCACACCCGGGCGAGCCGTCGGCTCAGGTCCACGTCGTCCAGGTCGAGCCCCACGAGCTCACTCGCGCGCAGCCCGGATCCGTAGAGCAGCTCCAGCAGGGCCCGGTCGCGTCGTCCCACCGGATCTTGCGGAAGGGCCTCCAGCAGCTCGGCGAGTTGGAGCGCGGTCACGATCTCGGGAATCTTCTTGGGGGCTCGGGGCGTCGGCACGACCTTGGCAGGGTTGGTCTCCACCTCGCCTTCGCGGCCCAGGAACCGGAAGTACGTCCGCAGCGCGGCGAGCGCTCGCTGGGTCGAGACGCGGGCCAGCTTTCGACCGTGCAAGTGCGCAAGGTAGGCGCGGACCACGTTCGCGCTCACACCGCGCGGGCCCGTACACCCCATCTCGCTCCCCGCGAAGGCGACGAACTGCGAGACCTCGCGCTCGTACGCCCGAAGCGTGTTGGGCGAGAGGTTGCGCTCATCGCGAACGTAGGCCGTGAACTCGTCGAGACGCCAGGACACGCTGGCATTGTAGTCTCCGGTTTACAACCCGCTTGACCGATCGCGCCGATGCCTGATAATGGCTCGACGCTCGCCCCTGCGAGGTCGCCATCGGCCATGTGCGGAATCGCCGCCATCTGCAGCCTCGATCCTCGCGGACCCGCAGTGGAGCGGGAGGAGCTTCTCCGCATCCGGGACTCGATGGCCTCCCGGGGGCCCGACGGGTGCGGCGAGTGGTTCTCTCCCGACGGCCGTGTGGCCCTCGGCCACCGCCGCCTCGCCATCATCGACCTCTCCGACACGGGCGCACAGCCGATGGTCAGCGTGGACGGCACGAGGGTCATCGTCTTCAACGGCGAGATCTACAACTACAGGGAGCTGCGGTCGCTGCTGCCGGGCGGCGGCGCGGGTCTTCGCAGCACATCCGACACCGAGGTGCTTCTCGAGTTGTACGCCGCCATGGGTATTCTGATGCTCCCTCGCCTGGTAGGGATGTTCGCCTTCGCGCTCTACGACATCAAGACCGGAAGAACGCTCCTCGCGCGCGATCTCTACGGCGTCAAGCCGCTGTACTACACGGTGGGATCCGGGTGCGTTCGGGTGGCATCCCAAGTGCGGGCGCTGCTCGCCGGCGGGCGGGTCTCGCGCCGCCAGGACCCGGCCGGCGTGGTCGGCTTCTTCCTACGCGGCTCCGTGCCCGAGCCGTTCACGCTCTATGAGGCGATCCGGGCCCTCCCGGCGGGCAGCTACGCGTGGGTCGACGGGGACGGGGTGGGGAAGCCCCAGGCGTACGCCTCCATCGCGGGGATCCTCGCCGACGCCGTGCGCGATCCGGCCAGCGTCTCCGAGGAGGAGCGGATCGAACGGATGCGGCACGCGTTCCTGGATTCGGTCCGTTACCACCTCGTCGCGGACGTGCGGGTCGGTGCGTTCCTCTCGTCCGGGCGCGACTCTACCTCGATCATCGGGCTCGCCCGCGACGCGGGCGCGGTCGACCTCAAGACGGTGACGCTCGCGTTCACCGAGTACCAGGGCACGATCCGCGACGAGGCGCCTCTCGCGGAGGACGTCGCCCGCTACTACGGCACCGACCACACCACGCGTCTGATCTCGAAGGACGAGTTCCAGCGGGAGTTCCCAAAGGTCATCGAGGCGATGGACCAACCCACGGTGGACGCGATCAACTCGTATTTCGTGAGCCGCGCCGTGGCCGAGGTCGGGATCAAGGTGGCGCTTTCCGGCACAGGGGGCGACGAGCTCCTGGGTGGCTACTTCACGTACTGGAAGGTGCCGCTCGCGGTGCGGGTATGGGGCATCCCGTCTCGCGTCCCGTTCCTCGGGGACGCGGTTCTGGCTGCGTACCGGGCGCTCGCCCCCAGGCGCAGCCCGCGCGTGAGCCCGAAGAGCGGAGCCGTCATCAAGTACAGCCGTGACTACCCGAACGCGTACTTCGTGCTGCGGGCGATGTTCATGCCGTGGGAGCTCGGCGAGATCGTGGGCGAGGAGGTCGCTCGGGAGGGGATGCGACGGCTCGATCCGGTCGGGCTCTTCGCGCAAGGCCTCGAGCCCGACCCGGGACGGGCGTTTGAGAGGGTCGTGGCGCTCGACTCGCGCTTCTACATGCGCGACCAACTCCTGCGCGACATCGACTGGGCCAGCATGGCGCACTCGCTCGAGGTGCGGGTACCGCTCGTCGAGGCACGCCTCCTGCGGGCGGTGGCGCCGCTTCTGGTCCACGCGCGCGGCGACCGCAAGCGCTACCTGCCCGCGAGTCCCTCCAAGCCGCTGCCGCGCGCCGTGTTCGCCCGCCCGAAGACGGGCTTCTCCGTCCCACTGCGGCAGTGGGTGCTCGGCAGCAAACCTGGTTCCAAGGGGAGCGATTTCGGGATGCGCGGGTGGGCTCGCCGGCTCTACGACACCGCGTTCCGGCCAGCGGGAGGGATCTGAGACTGCCGAGGGTCTTCGCCTTCAACAAGCCCCGCAAGGTCGTCGTCTCCCGGGTCCGCGAGGGCGGCGCGAACACCGTCTTCGAGCTCCTGCCAGCCGACTACCGCGACTGGGTTGCGGTCGGACGCCTCGACAAGGACTCCGAAGGCCTGCTCCTGTTCTGCGACGACCCCCGCTTCGCGCAGCGCCTCATGGACCCGGGAGCCGTCGCCAAGACCTACATCGTCGCTGTCGAGGGCTTCCCCCGTGAGCACGATCTGGATGCGATGCGCCGGGGCGGACTCGTGATCGAAGGGCAGCCCGCGTTCCCGGTCGAGGTGCGCCGTCTCGGCAAGGCGCCCCGCGGCGGAACCCGGTTCGAGGTCGTGCTCCACGAAGGACGAAACCGGGAGATACGATGACTCTTCCTCACCGCAGGGTTCAAGGTCCGGCGTCTCGTCCGCACCGTGGTCGGCTCCGTCGCACTCGGCGACCTTCACAAGGGCGAGGGCCACGAGTTGACCCCTGACGAGGTCGCGGCGTTGGCCAGACTTATGAGATCCTGATCACACCCCGACACGCGGCTGGTGCCGGGTCGGGAATCCCCCATTCCTCGACCAGGTTGGCACTTACATGCACCCCAGGGACGGGCACGACCCTGTTGCGATCGAGCCGGTTTCGTCACGCTCCAGTCTGCGAGGCGGACGGTGAGGGTCGCGATCGCCCACGATTTCCTCGTGCAGTACGGCGGCGCGGAGCGCGTCCTCGAGGTGCTCTGCGAGATGTTCCCGCGCTCTCCGGTCTTCTCCTTGTTCTACGACGAGCAGCGGACCCGTGGCCGCTTTCGGGACCAGGAAGTGCACACTTCGTTCCTGAGCCGGCTCCCGTTCGCCGGCCGACGCATCGGCCACCACCATCACCTCTTCTTCTGGAGCTTTCCCACGGCGATCGAGCGCTTCGACCTGTCGGGGTTCGACCTCGTGCTCTCTTCCAGCGCGTCGTATTCGAAAGGAGTCAGGCCGCCGCCGCACGTGCCGCACGTGTGCTACTGCTACACGCCGACCCGATACCTGTGGGAGGACGTCAGGAAATACGTCAACGGAGCCTTAGCCAGCGGTCCCGCGACGACGGTCGGGGAGGCGCTCTTCCGTCTCATGCGCCGGTGGGACCGCAAGGCGGCGCTTCGGCCAACGACACTCATAGCCGTGTCGACCTCGATCGCCGGGCGGATCCGGCAGGTGTACGGGCGGACGCCCGACGCCGTGATCTTTCCCCCCGTCGATACCGTCGCATACTCGCCTGACGGCGCGTCGCCCAAGAAGCCGGGCGAGGGGTACCTCCTGATGGTTGGGAGACTCCTTCCTTACAAGAGGTTCGACCTCGGCATCGAGGCGTGCGGCCGTCTCGGAGTTCCACTCAAGATCGCTGGGGTCGGTCGTGAGCGGGCGCGGCTGCAACGCCTGGCAGGCCCAACCGTCGAGTTCCTCGACTGGGTGAACGAGACCAAGCTCCCGCAGCTGTACCGGGGTGCCCGCGCATTCATCTTCCCGCAGGTCGAGGACTTCGGGCTTGTGGCCGCGGAGGCGGTCGCGTGCGGGACCCCGGTCATCGCGTACCGCGGTGGTGGAGCGCTCGACATCGTGCAGGAGGGCCGCAACGGGTTCTTCTTCGACCGCCAGGACCCCGACTCGCTAGCTGCGGCGATCCGGCAGCTCGACGCGAGGCGCTTCCAACCCCGGGCAGTAAGCGAGACGGCGCAACGCTTCTCCAGGTCCCGCTTCGAAACCGAGATGCTCGCGATGGTCCGTGCCGTGCGGCCCCCAGCGCGGGCCCAGGCGCCGCAGCGGCGCCCACGATCATGGCAGCGAGCAGCTCTCTGACTGCCACGAGCCCTAGCGCTCGGGTCCGGGACGCCCCGATCGGCGACGCGGTGGTGCGAACCCTGGCGTACGCGGATGTCTTCGACTACCCCTTGACCGCGGCCGAGACACACCGCGACCTCGTGGGGTTGCGCGCCAGCTTCGAGGAGGTCGTCGCCGCCCTCGGCGATGAGGCGGCCCCAGGCGGACCGGTGGTGCGCATCGGCTTGCACTACGCCCTGGCGGGACGGGAAGCCACCGTGGCAACCCGCATGCGCCGCGAGGCTGTGGCCACGAGGATGTGGCCGCGGGCGCGCCGGTCGGCGCGGGCGCTCGCCGCCCTCCCGTGGGTCCGCATGGTCGCCGTGACCGGGTCGCTCGCGGTGAACAGCGTCGAGGACGACGCGGACATCGACCTCATGGTCGTGGCGGCGCCGGGTCGCGTGTGGATGTGTCGGGCGATGGTAATTGCCTTCGCCCGGGCGGCGAGCCGCAACGGACTCGCCCTCTGCCCCAACTACGTGCTCTCGGGGTCTGCGCTGAGCCTCGACGACCGCTCGCTGTACACAGCGCACGAGCTGCTCCAGATGGTGCCGCTGGCCGGTCGCGAGACGTACCTGCGCCTGCTGGACGCAAACCGGTGGGCGACCGAGTTCCTGCCGAACCGAGCAGCAGGCGTGGCGGCGGACACCGCGTCACCACGGGCCGGCAGCGTAGCGTCGCACCTCGTCGAACGGCTGCTCCGGGGACGGGCCGGAAACGCTCTCGAGAAGCGCGTGGCTCGTCTCCAAGCCTCGCGGCTGCGCCGGAAGATCCGACGCAGGCAGCTTGGGGCCACCGAGGCCGCGTTCGAGGACGACGCGTTCAAGGGTCACTTCGACGCGCACGGCGCGCGAATCCTGAACGCCTGGGAGAGTCGGGTCCGGGCGGCGATCAGAGACCGGTGATGGTTGACGTTCTGCTTGGAGAGTCGTACTTCCTGCGCTTCGACCCGAAGCTCTGGGAGGCGATGCAGCCGTACCCGCCTCTCGGCGCACTGTACGCGGCGAGCCTTCTGCGCGAGCGGGGCCACTCGGTCGCGTTCTTCGACGCGATGCTGGCAGGCTCCGAGGCCGAATGGGCGGATGCCGTTGCCCGCACGCGGCCGCGCTTCGCCGTGCTCTTCGAGGACAGCTTCAATTACCTCTCGAAGATGTGCCTGCTGCGCATGCGGGAGGCCGCCTTCGCCATGATCCGGAGCGCTCGCGACCACGGTTGCACCGTGATCGTGTCGGGGTCCGATGCGTCCGATCACGCGCCGGAGTACCTCGCGTGCGGCGCCGACTTCGTGATTGTAGGGGAGGGAGACGTGGCGCTCGCCGAGCTGCTGGACTGCCTCGCCGGGCGCTCCGACGCCTCGCTCCCTGAGATCCCAGGGCTCGCGTTCTTCCCGGACGGCGCTCCGCGTGAGCCCGCTACGGTGGTGTTCACCCCACCCCGCCCCCCGCTCTCGGACCTCGATGCCCTGCCGTTCCCCGCCTGGGATCTCGTGGACGTCCCAAGATACCGCCGGATCTGGCTTGAGCGCCATGGGTATTTCTCGATGAACATGGTCACCACACGCGGCTGCCCGTACCACTGCAACTGGTGCGCCAAGCCGATCTGGGGTCAGCGCTACCATGCCCGTTCCCCCGAAAACGTGGTCGCCGAGCTGAAATGGCTCAAGCAGACCTACCAGCCCGACCACATCTCGTTCGCCGACGATATCCTCGGCCTCAAGCCTGGTTGGGTGCAGCGCTTCGCTGAGGTGGCGGAGCGTGAGAACGCGCTCGTCCCGTTCAAGAGCCTGCACCGTGTCGATCTTCTTCTCAAGGGCGACACCATCCCAGCGCTCGCGAGAGCGGGGGCCAAGACGGTGTGGGTAGGGGCCGAGTCCGGATCACAAAGGGTCCTGGACGCCATGGACAAGGGGACCCGGGTCGAGCAAATTCACGAGGCCGCGAGGCGCCTGCACGAGGCAGGGATCCAGGTCTGCTTCTTCCTCCAGTTCGGCTATCCGGGCGAAACCCGCGAGGACATCGAGAAGACTCTTCAGATGGTTCGTGAGTGTGCGCCCGATGACATCGGAATGTCGGTCTCCTACCCGCTCCCCGGCACACGTTTCTTCCAGAACGTCAGGGATGAGTTGGGCGCGAAGCAGAACTGGGAGGACTCCTCGGACCTCGCCATGCTCTACCGGGGACCTTTTCCCACCGCCTTCTACCGCCAACTCCACATCGTGCTGCACAAGGAGTTCCGCGCGCGAAAGGCCGCCCGCGCCCTGCGTAAGGCGGTGCGGCGCCCTCTCCGCTTCGGTCGCCGTCAGTTGCGCCAGGCAGCAGCCATGACATACAACGTTCTCACATTGCCGCTCGCCCGCGCGCGCCTCGAACGCCTAGCGCGGGCGCCCCACGACGGGTTCGTTGCGCTGCCCCACATGGTGCCCGCCGAGGCCGCGCGCCCCACGGCCCAGAACGAGGGTCAGCCGTGAGCGGCCAGGCGCAGCTGCTCGAGACGCGGCGGGCGTTCGACTCCGTCGCCGACTTCTACGACGGGCCGTTTGGAAACAACGAGATCGTCCAACGCATGCGCGCGGCCCTGGTCAAGGAGCTCACCGCACGGGTGAGCCCGGGCGCGCGCCTCCTCGACCTCGGGTGCGGGACGGGTATCGATGCCGCTCACCTCGCTGGGCTCGGCTACCGGGTCGTGGCGATCGACGCCTCGCCGCAAATGGTGGCCCGGACCCGCGCACGGGCAGAGGAGGAGGGGCTCACGCAGCGGGTGACTGCCGTGGAGCTCGGCATCGAGGCGCTGGACCGGCTCTCCGGCGAGGCGTTCGACGCGATCTACTCGGACCTCGGCGCCCTCAACTGCGTCCCGGACCTTCCAACCGTCGCGACCCGCTGTGCCGCTCTCCTCGACGCCGGGGGCGTGCTCGTCGCCTCGGTCATCGGCAGGGTCTGTCCCTGGGAACTCGGGTACTACTCGGCTCGCGGTGACCTGCGCCGGGCTGTCATCCGCCTTACCCCCCGAGCGGTGCCGGTCGGCCTGAACGGCAGCACGGTATGGACCCGTTACTACCGACCGAAGGAGTTCCTCGACGCGTTTCGGGGCTCGTTCGCGCCGGAGGCCACCCGCGCCCTGGGTCTATTCTCCCCGCCCCCGTACCTCGTCGGGTTCAACCGTCGCCTGCCCTGGGCGGGCCGTGGGCTCTGGTGGCTGGACGCGAGGCTCGGCGGCTTCCCGCTGCTGCGCAACGCGGGCGACCACTTCCTCATGGTGCTGCGCAAACATGAGTGAGAGCGCAACCGTCCTGAGCTTGGGGACACCGGCCGAGTTTCGGCTGGCCTGCCCGCGGTGTCGGCAGCCCTTTCCGTGTGGCGTCGACCTCCTCCGCTGCCCGGCCTGTGAGCTGCGCTTCGCCTGCGACGGCGGCGTCTGGCATCTCCTACCACCGGAGCGCGAACTGGCGCTTCGCCGCTTCGTGACCGAGTACCGGGAGGTGCGACGCCATGAAGGGTGGGGCAGCAGGGGCCCAGCCTACTACCGCGCCCTCCCCTTCCGGGACCTCACGGGGCGTTTTGAGAAGATCTGGCGGATCCGCGCGGCCAGCTTCACGACGTTGATCCACCAAGTCCTCCGCCCGATGGAGACTCACCGCGAGCGACCCCTCGCGATCCTGGACGTGGGGGCGGGCAACGGTTGGCTCTCACACCGGCTCTCGGAGCGGGGGCACCGGCTTGCCGCCGTGGATCTCAGCGACGACGCCCGCGATGGCCTCGGCGCCCATGTGCACTACCCGACCGCCTTCACGAAGGTGCTCGCCGACTTCGACCACCTCCCCTTCGCCGACCAACAGGCGGACCTCGTGGTGTTCAACGCAGCCCTGCACTACTCGCCGGACTGCACCGCAACGCTCGCCGAGGCGCTACGGGTGCTGCGCCGCGGCGGCCGGCTCGTGGTCATGGACACGCCGTTCTACCGGACCGCCGAGAGCGGCGCCCGGATGGTCCACGAGCGCCAGGAGGCGTTCCTCGCCGCGCACGGGTTCCCCGCCGACGCCTGCGGCGGCGAAGGTTTCCTCACCTACCGCCGGCTTGCGAAGCTGGCGGCCGTCCTCGGCGTACGCTTCCGCCTCCTGCACCCTTCGCCGTTCTGGTCGATGGCCGTCGCGAGCCTGGTGGAACAGCTTGCCGGCCGTCGCGAAACCGCGGTGTTCCCACTCGTGGTGGGGGCGCGCCCGTGACGGAGTTGGTCCTGCCCTTGCCGCGCCCGCTGCGCCGTGCGTTCGGGTGGGCCTCCTACCTTCGCTTCCTCCTTTTCCAGAGGCACCGCCACGGCCACCTCGTTGTCGAGGAGGTCGGCGGCTTCCCTGTGCTGGTGCTGCCCCACGTCTTCAACCCGAAGCTGTTCCACACCGGCGAGCTGCTCGCCGCTTCGCTCGACGAAACTGTCGTCCGACCCGGCTCCTCGGTGCTGGATCTCGGGACCGGCTCGGGCGTCGCCGCGGTGGCGGCGGCGCGTCTCGGCGCCCGCGTCGTTGCGGTCGACCTCAACCCGCACGCGGTCCGCTGCACTCGCATCAACGCCCTCCTCAACCACGTCGAGGGGCGGGTCGATGCCCGCGTGGGGAACCTGTTCGCGCCTGTGGCGGGGCAGCGGTTCGACCTCGTGCTGTTCAACCCGCCGTACTTCCGCGGCACGCCGCGCGATCTCCTCGACGCCGCCTGGAGAAGCGAGGATGTGGCGGAGCGCTTCGCGGTCGGTCTCGCCGAGCACCTCGCACCGGGAGGGCGAGCGATCGTTGTGCTCTCGACCGATGGTGATGCGCCGGGCTTCCTCGCCGCGCTGGCGAGCGCAAGGTTGCGCACGAAGGTGCGCCGTCGCGAAGAGCTCTGGCACGAGGTGCTCACGGTCTTCGAGGTGACCGCGTGAGCCGGTTGGTCCTCTACAACCCGCCGAGCTCGGCGAACCGGAAGCCGGTGCTGCCCATGTCGCTCCTGGCTCTCGGCGCGCTGCTCGAGGGCCGCCACGAGTACCGCATCGTCGACGGAAACCTGGAGCCCGACCCGCTGGCCGCGCTCGACGCGGCGATCCGCGAGGACCGCGCCGACATTCTCGCTGTGACCGTGATGCCCGGCCCCCAACTCGCCAACGCCGTTCCGGTCTGCCGAGAGCTCAAGGCGCGCCACCCCCACCTCACCGTGGTCTGGGGGGGTTACTTCCCCACGCAGCACTACGACGTGTGCCTTCGCGCCCCTTTCGTGGATGTCGTTGTCCGCGGTCACGGCGAGCGGGTGTTCGCCGACCTCGTTGACGCGCTGCACCGGGGCGATGTGCCTGCCGCCGGACCCGGGCTCGCGGTTCGCGATCCCGCCAGCGGCGAGGTCACCGCCGGAAACGTCGCGGCGATCCCGCACCCGCGGGAGTTGCCAGGTTTCCCCTACCACCGTGTGCCGATGGCGCGCTACCCCAGGCGCACGTTCCTGGGACGCCGGACGCTGGCACACCACTCGAGCTACGGCTGCCCGTTCTTCTGCAACTTCTGCGCGGTCGTCAACCTGGTCGGGGGCCGCTGGCTCGCGCAGAGCGCCGAGCAGACCGCTGCAGTGGTGCACCGCCTGGTGCAGGACTGGGGAGTCGATGCCGTTGAGTTCTACGACAACAACTTCTTCGTCCAGGAGGCGCGCGCCGCCGAGTTCGCGGAGCGCGTGGCACGGCTCGGGGTCGCCTGGTGGGGGGAGGGCCGGATCGACACGCTGCTGCGCTACTCCGAGCGCACCTGGACGCGAATGGGGGGGGCTGGGCTGAAGATGGTGTTCCTCGGCGCCGAGTCCGGTTCCGATGAGACCCTGAAGCGGATGAACAAGGGCGGCGGCGCCTCGGCCGAGAAGACGCTGGAGATCGCCGCGAAGATGCGGCACCTCAAGATCGTGCCCGAGTTCTCGTTCGTCCTTGGCAACCCGCCCGACCCCAGGGGGGACACCGAGGCGACGCTGGCGTTCGTGCGCCGGGTCAAGAGGGTCAACCCTGTTGCCGAGATCATCCTCTACATCTACACGCCCGTGCCGCTCGCGGGAACGCTCTACGACGAGGCCAAGGTGAGCGGGTTCGCGTTCCCCGAAACGCTGGAGGAGTGGGTCGGCGCCGCCTGGCAGGAGTTCAGCCAGCGCCGCAGCACCCGGATGCCGTGGCTCGACGACCCAATCCGGCGCAAGGCGCACGATTTCGAGCGCGTGCTCAATGCCTATTACCCGACCGCCACTGACGCGAAGCTCACACGCTTCTGGCGCGGGGTGCTCAAGACCGCCAGCGCCTGGCGCTACCACCTGCGGGTATACCGCCATCCGATCGAGCTGCGGGCGCTCCACAAGCTGGTCGCCTACCAGCGGCCCGAGACGAGCGGCTTTTAGGCGGTCGGCGTGAGCGCACGGAGCCGCCTCGCAACGCTTTACCGACGGACGACGGAGTTCGTCGCGGGGGACGACTATGACCGGCCCGACGGCCGCTGTCGCCTGGGGCCGGAGTGGCTCGTGCTCGTGGTCAACAACTTCTGCAACCTCCACTGCCGCATGTGCGACGTCGGCCTCAAAGAGTCGGCGAGCGTCTTCTGGGCGCACATGATCGGGGACGACCGCCGCAACATGTCGCTCGAGATGCTCCTGGCGATCCTCGAACAGGCGTCCGCGTTCCGTCCCCGCCCCAGGATCGGCCTCGCGTTCACCGAGCCGCTCATCCATCCCCGCATCGTCGAGTTCTGCCGCGCGGCGGTCGGCCGCGGCTTCTTCTGCAGCATCACCACCAACGGGTTCATGCTGCCGCAGCTGGCCGACGCGCTGGTGGACGCCGGGCTCTCGGAGATCACGATCTCGATCGACGGCCCCGAGGAGGTGCACGACCGGGTGCGCGGCCACGTCGGTTCCTTCCAGCGCCTGTACGCGGGGATCGAGAAGGTAAACGAGGCCAAACGGCGGCGCCGCGTCTTCCACCCGCGGATCCGCTTCTCCTACACCATCACCGACGAGAACGCCACCACGATGCTCGAATTCGTGCGCGCCGTCGAGCCACTGCAACCGACCGCGCTCTGCTTTTCGCACCTCAACTTCATCACCTCCGAGATGGCCGCGGCGCACAACGCCGCCCACGGCGGCGCGTACGCGGTCGCCCGCTCGAACCTCGGCACCATCGAGCCGGAGCGCATCGACCTCGACGCGATGTGGCGCGCGCTCGGTGAGCTCAAGGCGTACGCCCGCTCGAGGCCGGCGTTCCCGGCGCTCGTCATCGTCCCGGACCTCGCCGCGCGCGACGACCTCGACGTCTACTACCGGGAGCCGATGCGCTTCGTCGGAGGGCGGAGCTGCACCGACCCGTGGCGGATGATGATGGTACGCACCGACGGCACGGTGATCCCCGCCCACTCGCGCTGCTACAACGTTCCGCTCGGCACGATTCGGGAGACGACCCTGTCCGCCATGTGGAACAACGTTCAGGCGCTGGCGTTCAGACGAACCCTGAAGGCGGCGGGTGGAACACTGCCCGCGTGCGCCCGTTGCTGCGGCGTGATCGGCAAGCCTGCGGCGCCGACGCCCGCGCGGGCGCTCAGCTCGTTGGTGCGATGAGGTCTGTGACGTCTCCGAACGCACCGGCGCTCGACGCGACGCCCGTCGGCGAGTTGGAGGGGGCGCGCCCGGGCCTGCCGGGCGCGCCGGGCCGCCGGTGGATCCAGCTCGCCCTCTGGGTGGTGGTGGGTTGCCTCGTCGTGCGCGCGTTCCCGCTCGTGCGCGAGGCCGCTTTGCACAGGTCCCCGTGCTTCACGGTGTACTACACGCTCTCTCGGCTACTCGTCCGGGGCGGTGCGCTGGCCGCGACCTACGACGACGCAACCTTCGCCGCCGAACTGGGGCACGTCCAGCCGGGTCTCGTGGATGTCAACGTCAACCCGCCTACGACGGCGCTGCTCGCCCTCCCGCTCGCCGGCCTCGCGTTGCCCACCGCACGCGTCGCGTGGACCGCGATCAACCTCGCCCTGCTGTTCGCGGCCGTCGGGTGGATCGCGTGGGAGGCGGGCCTCGGGAGCGGCTGGGTTCCCGCGCTGGTCGCCGCCGCGATCGCGTGCGAGCCGATCGTCGCGAACCTCGACCTCGGCCAGGCCTACATCGCGATGCTGGTCCTGGAGGTCTTCGCATGGCACGCCTACCGGCGCGACCGTTCCGCGAGCCTGGGGGTCGCGTTGGGGTTGATGCTCGCGCTCAAGGTCGCGGGGGTGCTGCTCTTGCTGCTGCTCGTGGTTGAGCGTCGCTGGCGTGCGCTGGCGTGGACGGCGGGGACCGGCGCGGCCCTCGTGTGTGCATGCTGGCCGTGGACCAGCCTCGTCGCATGGCGGGGGTTCGCAACCGCGCTCTCTCGCGCGGGACGTGCGCCTGAGGCGACGGTCACCGCGTATCAGACGCTGCCCGGCATCATCGGTCACCTCACCGTGCCCGACACACTCTGGAACCCGGCACCGCTCTTCCGCACACCAGAGATCGGTGGCTGGCTGGCGGTCGGCTCCGCGATCCTGGCAGCGGGTCTCCTCGTGGTTCTCGCTCGTAGGGCTTCCGTGACATCCGCATCGCGCTTTGCCGCGTACGCGACCGCGGGTGTCGCCCTGACCCCGCTCGCGCTCGACTACCACTATGCGCTGCTGCTACTGCCGGTGGCACTGCTCGTCGGCGGTGCACGCCGATCCGGCCAACCCCTCACCTGGTGTGCCCTCGGCGTCGCGGTGCTCCTGCTCGGCGCCGACCTTCCCTACCGTTCGCCGCGCCTCGCCCCGGGAGCCTGGGCGCTGCTCGCCTACCCCAAGCTCTACGGCGCAATGCTGCTGTGCGCCCTCGCCCTCTGGCGATGGCCGCACGACCATCGGCAGGAGACCTCGCATGCCCGCGCATGAGATCGCCGCCGCGTACGACGCGATCGCGGCCGACTACGACGGCCTCATCCGCGACGACGAGTGGATCCGCCGCGAGGTCTGGGCCCACTACGCCGAGGTGTTCCGCCCCGGCCAGCTCGTGCTCGACGTGTCGTGCGGCACGGGCATCGACTCGGTCTTCCTGGCGTGCCGCGGGGTTCGGGTCGTCGCGTCCGACATTTCCGCCGGCATGCTGCGCCAGCTCCGGCGCAAGCTCGGCCGCGAGCCGTTCGCGGGACGGGTTTCGACGTGCGTCGCCGACAGCGCCGAGCTCGCCGGCTTCCGGCCTGGAGCGTTCGACGGGATCGTGTCCGGCTTCGCGGGCATCAGCACGCTCCCCGACCTGAGTCGTTTCGCCTCCGGCGCCGCACGATTGCTGCGTCCCGGCGGGCGGATGCTGCTGCACCTGCTCGGACGCTTCTCGCTGTGGGAGTGGCTCGGTCACCTCGCAAACCGGCGGTGGTCCGATGCGGCCCGCCTCCGGCGCAACGCGGAGCGCAGCTTTGCGGTCGCTGGCCACGCTCTTCGCCACTACCCCCACCTCCCCTGCGAGGCCTACCGCCGCTATTTCGCGCCTGGATTCGCGCTGCGCCGGAGCTACAGCCTCGGGGCCCTGCGTCCGCCGACGGGTGTGCGCCTCATCCCGCCCCGGGTGGCTGTCGGCCTGGGGTGGCTCGAGGCGCGCCTGCGCAGCCGCCGACCGGTCCTCGACTGGGGCCGCTACTTCGTCCTCGACCTCGAGCGGCGCGACGACGCGGGGGGAGGGGGCTTTGCCTGAGGACCGGCCGGGAGCGGCCTCGACGCGACGCGCGAACGTGGCCTGGACCCGGTGGCCGCTGGCCCTGTTGGGCATTGCACTGCTCGTGCGCCTCGCCTCCGCAGCCGCCACCGGCTTCGACGGCCTGTACGGGCAGGACCCGTTCGCCTACTTTGATCACGCCCGCGCCATCTATGGCGCGCTGCTCGGGGGCACGCTGCCACCGCCGTTCTTTTACCCGATCGGATACCCCCTGCTCGCCGCGGTCGCGATGCTCGTCACCGGCGCCCACCCGCTCGCAGCCCAGGCGGTCAGCGTGCTCGCCGGCGCCTTCGCGGCGCCCGCCTCGTACGCGCTCGTGCAGCAGGTCAAGCCCGGTGCAACCCTCGGGGCCGTGACCGCCGGCCTTCTCGCGGCGTTCGCGCCGCAACTCGTGGTCTCGAGTCTGTCGGTGGACTCCGACGCGGCCGCGTTCTTCTTCGCCCTCCTGTCGGCACTGGCGATGGGGCGCTACGTGACTCGACTGAAACTCCGGTGGTTGTCGCTCGCGGCACTCGCGCTCGGGATGGCCGTGCTCACCCGCTGGGTGTATGCATTGGCCGTCCTGCCGTGGGCGGCCGCGGCATGGCTCGCGTGGCGAGCCAGGGCGCTCCCGCTGCGTGGGCGGCTCGCCGGGGCAGTGATCGCCGTCGCGATCGGCGGCGCCGTCGTGGGTTCGCAGTTCGCCGGGGAGCTCGGCCACGGCTTCTCCCATTTCGGCGACGTCGCGATCGCGAGCTGGTCCCCGGCCAACGCCGTCCACGCCGAGATCGCCAACCCGGACGGGGTGTTCCACTATCCGGTCCCGGTCGCCGCCTACTACGCCCTGGCGACCGTTCACCCCGCGTTCGTCTTCCCGCTGCTGGCGCCGCTCGCGGGGCTGGGCCTAGTTTCGCTGCGCCGCGCGTTCCGCCCCCACGCCGTGCTGCTGCTCGGTTGGTTGCTCGTGATGCTCGGGTTCTTCGCCGGGTTCCCTTGGGAGAACCCTCGCTTCCCGCTGTCGTACTTCGCCCCCCTTGTGGCGCTCGTCGGTCTCGGGGTCGAGGCGGCGCTCGAGCGGCGCGCACCGCGACAGGCGGTCGCGGCCTGGTGCGCGCTCGGACTGGCCGGCAGCCTCGCGTGGACCGCACGCGACGTCCCGAGGTTCGCGGACCGCAAGCGGGCCGATCTCGAAGCGGCGATCTGGTGCGAGGGTCAGGTCCCGCCTCCGTCGCGGGTACTGGCGTTCGGCCTGACCGAGACGTTGCGCCACTACACGCCGCTCGAGGTCGTGGAGATCTTCGACGAGACCCCCGCGACGCTCGCCGCCCTCCTCGGCGACGGCCGGCCGACCTACGTGCTCGCCGACGCCGACAACGTTGCGTCGCAGTGGGTGGGGAGGGCGCCGCAGATCAACCTCTCGTGGCTCCGCAACCGGACCGCGCTCGCCGAATTGGGCCGGGCCGGCCACTACACCCTCTGGCGGGTCGGCGCCCGGCGCGCCGCCCAGTCGGCGCGCCAAGGGGCGCCGTGATGCGAATCGGGCTGCTCACCCCCGGCTTCTCCGTCGACTCTGCCGACTGGGGGATCCCGGCCCTCGCCCACATGGTGAGGGCGTTGGCCGACCGCCACGACGTGGGGGTGTACGCCCTGCGCCACCCACAGGTCGATGGCGCCTACGAGGCATTCGGGGCGCGGGTGGTTCCGCTCGCCTGGGGAAGGAGGGCCGGGGTGGAGCGTCCGTGGTTGCTCGCCGCCGGGTTGCGGCGCATCCTCCACGAGGGCCGGCACCGTCCGTACGATGTCCTGCACGCCTTCTGGGGCGACGAGGCGGGTTACCTCGCGGTCGCGGCCGCGCGTCGCCTTGGGATCCCTTCGGTGGTGACGCTGATGGGCGGGGAGCTCGTCGCCTTCCCGGACATCGGTTACGGCACCCAGCTCAGCCGGGCCGGCCGGTGGCTTATCCGCCAGTCGCTCGCAGGCGCCGACCGGGTTACGGTCGGCTCGGCGTTCATGGAAGCGATGGCCCGCCCGCTGGTGGAGGACACCCGTCTGTGCCGCCTCCCGATTGGCGTGGACGCGGAGCTGTTCGGGCCGGCCACTGCGCACGCGGAACCCGGACTGTCCCTGAGGGGTCGCTTCCGGCTGCTGCACGTCGCATCGCTCGTGCCCGTGAAGGACCAGGACACGCTGCTGCGCGCGCTGGCGCTCGCGGCGCCCGCCGCCCCCGACGTGCACCTCCACATCGTCGGTGCGGGCCCCCTTCGTGCCACACTCGAGCGGCGCGCCGACGCGCTTGGCATTGCCGGCTCGGTTACGTTCCACGGCGCGATCCCGCACCTCCGGCTCCCCGCCTACTACCGCGCCTGCCATCTCTGCGTCCAGTCATCGCGGTTCGAGAGCCAGGGCCTGACCACCCTCGAGGCGGGGGGGTGTGGCCTGGGTTCGATCGGCACCGCGGTAGGGCTCCTCCCCGAACTTGGTCCGGCGGCCCGCACGGTCGCGGTCGGGGACGCCCCGGCCCTTGCGTCGACGATCCTCGAGTATGCCCACGAGCCGGAGCGGGCCGCCCGCTTGGGCGACCGCTGTCACACCGACGTGATCTCCTCGTACACGCTGGCTGGAACCGTCGCCGGCTTCGGCCGCCTCTACCACGAGCTCCGGGGGCGCCCGCCGGGGGACGCGGAGGCGCGCCTTGCCCGGGGCTGAGCGTCGCGAGGACATCGCGCTTCTCGCGCGCGGCGCCACCCTGCTCGTCAACAACGGGCTCGGTCAGGGGCTCGGTTTTCTCGCCTCGATCGCGATCAGCCGGCTGCTCGGCGTGCGCGGGTTCGGCGAGTACGCGACGGTGATGGCCATGATCTTCGTGGCGACCGTTGCGGCCGAGGCGGGGATCGAGGCGAGCCTGACCCGCGAGATCGCTCGCGACCCCGCCCGGAGCCGATCGCTTCTCGCGGCGAGCGTCCGGGCAAAGGCGGCGGTCGGCGGCGGCCTCGCGGTCCTGCTCGCGCTCGGCCCGGTGGCCGCCTTCCTCGCGCCCGGTTCCGGCTCCGTCGGTGCGGTGAGATTGGCCGGTATCCTGCTCACACTCAATACGGTCAACAGCTCGTTCTCCGCGGTGTTCCGTGCGTGGGGCAGGATGGACGTCGTGCTCGGGATCAATCTCGCCGGCCAGGTGGCCCAGCTCGCCGGCGTCGTCGCCGTCCTGCTCGCCACGCCCTCCGTCACGGCGGTGGTCGCCTGGTTCACCGTCGTCCAGCTCGCCGAGCTCGCGGCCGGGTGGGTGCTGTTCCGTCGGGGCGAGCCGCCCCGAGCGCCGGGGGCGCGCATCGCCACGGGCGGTCGTGACACCGCGGCGGCGTTGGTGCGCCGCTCGCTTCCGTTCGCGCTCGCGGGCATCCTCGGCACGCTCGAGCTGCGGGTCGACCTCTTCCTCGTGCAGGCCGTGTGCGGCGCCGTCGTGGTCGCCGCCTACTCCGTGGCGATGCGGCTGCACGAGGTGCTCGGACTGGTGCCAAACTCGCTGTTCGCGGCGCTGTTCCCGGCGCTCTCCGCGGCGCACGGGGAGACGGGTAGCGCCCAGGGGGAGCGCCTGTACGGTCGTGCGCTCCGCTTCGTGCTCGCCCTCGGGGGTGTTGCCGCCGTGGGTGGATTGCTATTCGCGGATTTCCTCGTGCGGGTGACATTCGGACCGACCTATGCGCCTGCCGTCACCCCGCTGCGCATCCTCGCCGTCATGCTGGTGCCGCTGCTCGCCAACCGCACCACCACCCTGCACCTGTACGCCAGCGGCCGCGAGCGGCGCGCCAACGCCTTCGAAGTCGTCAACCTCGCGTTGCGGGCCGGCCTCGGCTGGATGTTCGTCACCCGCTGGGGCGCGGCGGGCGCGGCGTGGGCCAACCTCGCCGCCGAGACGATCGTGCTCGCCACCTACGCGCTGACCGGGGCGATGCGGGTCAGTGCACCAGCGGACGCATCCAGATGCGCCGACGCGCGCAAGGCGGTGGGGTGACCGCGAGAACTGGCGTCGCGGTCGGGCCGGCAGTGTCCGGTCGCGGCCCGATGCGGGAACGGGTACTGGCGATCGCGTTGGCGCCAGCGTTCGCAGGGCTGGCGGCCGTCCTCGTGGGGGTCGGGGCGTTGCCAGTGGAGGAAGCCTGTACCGCGGCGCTCGCCGTCCTCCTCGCCTTCTTGCCGTCTGGCTGGCTCGCGCCCGGAGGGTGGCGACGCCGCGCGGCCGAGTCGTTACTCCTACCTGCCGCCTTCGCACTAGTGATCGTCGGCGACCCCACCCTCAGGAGGATGGTCCTGCCGCCGCTGCTCGCCGTCGCGGCACTCGGCGCCTGCGCCGCGGCGCTCGGCCGCGTCTCCGACCGCGGCCGGACGATCGCCTGCGTCGCTCTCGGACTGGCAGTGCGGAGCGCGACCGGCCTTGGACTCCTCGGGCACCCACCCGCCCGCACGGTGCTCGCGGTCGTGACCGTCACCCTCCTCGCCGCCGCAGGGACGAGAGCCCTGGGCGCACGGGGCGGGATGCTGGCGGCGTTGCTCGCGGGGTGCGCGCCGCTGGAAAGGGCACCGGTCGCAGCCGTCCTCCTCCTCGCCGCGGCGGCCGCCGCAGTGGCTACCTTCGTCACCCTACCGGCCGCGCGCGAGCGCGTGGCGCGCGGGTGGGAACCCGCCGCGCTGGCGGTCGGAGTCGTCGCCGCGGCGCTCGCGCCCTGGGGAGGGATCGCGGTCGGGAGCGGTTGGCCTGCGGCCGGGTTGAGCGTTGTCGGTGCGGGAATGGTCGCGCTGGTCGCGACGCCTCTGCTCCCCGCCGGCGTCGCAGGCGCCGCGTGGCTCGGCGTCGCGTCACTTCTCGGGCCTATCGGGCTCCCGCCCCCCGACCGGCCCGGCTTCGCACTGACCGCCGCGAGTCCCGAGGCCGAGCTTCCCGCCTCGGAGGGCGGCGTGTACGTTATCGAGACGTCGATAGCCAACGCCGCCGACGTGCCACAGGGGACCGTGGTGGCGACCGTGGCTGGCGACACCTGGACGATCCCTATCAGGGCCGGGGACGGGACCGCGGAGTGGGCGCACGAGCGTACCGACGTTCGCACGGCAGCGGCGCACTCGCTCCCGGCGGCGGTCGCGTGGCGCCCGTCCGGGTCCGGAGGCGATGCGTTCTGGGGGGTGGCCGGCCGGATCAGCCGTGAGGTGCCGCAGGGGACGCGCCCGCGGATCGTCCGAGCGAACGGGCTGGCACCCCGGGTCGCAGTGAACGTCGCGACCGCTGGCGACTCGCGTCCGACCCCGCCCAGGGACTGGCCGGCTTCGGCCTGGGTGCTCGCGACCGCGGTGGCGGTCGCCGTGCTCCAACTCGTCTCCGGCACCTGGGGCACACCGTCGGCCGGGGTGCCGTGGGCGCTTCTCGCAGCGCTCGCGGTTGCGGGAAGGACGGCGGTCGCGCCGCTCGCGCTGCTCGCGGAACGGCACGGCGTCGATCTCTGCCTCGCAGCGCTGCTGGCGGCATGGTTGCCGGCCGCGGCGGCGTGGCTGCGCCGGCGGCGTACCTTCGCGACGGCAGCAGCGCTCCTCGTTCCACTCGCCCTCGCGACCCCCCACCTCACACCTCCGCTCTACGGTGACGAGCCGTACCACCTCATCGTCCTGGACTCGCTCGCCCACGACCACGACCTCGACCTGACCAACAATTTCGACCTCGAGCACCATCCGTACAACCGCATCTATCTGGGCCAATTCAAGCACCCTCCAGTGCTCGCGATGCTGTTGCTGCCCGGCTACCTGTTCGCCGGCCGAAGCGGTGCTCTCGTGCTGCTGGCGCTGGGCGGGGCGGCGCTCACCGCCCTGGTTGCGCGCCGCGCCCAGGCGCTGGGATGCCCACCCTCGCGGGTCAGGCTCCTCGTAGCCGCCCTTCTTTTGACCCACCCGCTTGCAACGTTCTCCACCCAGATCTGGGTCGAGGTTCCCGGCGCTCTCGCGGCGATCGTGTGCGCCGTCCTCTTGGCCCTGCCGACACCTCGGCGGGGCATGATCGCCGTCCTGACGGGGTTGATGACGGCGGTCAAGACCCGCCTTGCCTTCGTGACCCTGCCGCTGGCAGTGCTGGCTTGGCGCCCGAGGCGGTGGCGGGCGCGCGAAGTACGGAACGCACTTGTGGCGGTGGGTGGCGCCGTCGCCGTCGGGTTCGGCGTCAGCTGGGCCACCTTCGGCCACCCACTCGGCTACTACAGGCTCCTGACGTTCGTGCCCTCAAGCGTGACACAGCCGCTCGTCGCCCTCGGGGGACTCGTGTTCGACCCGGCCGGGGGGCTCGCGTTCTCCGCTCCGATGCTGCTCGTGGCCCTTGCGGGGGTAGGCAGGCTCTGGCGGAGGGGGGGACAAGGCGAGAGAGCCTTGCTGGCCGGCGGCGGCGTCACCGTTCTGGCGCTGCTCCACTCCCCTGAGTGGTACGGCGGCGGCTCGCCCCCGGGGCGGTATCTGGTTCCGCTGTTGCCGGCGTTCGCGCTCGCAGGGGCCGCGGTGCTGGCCGCGGGGGTGCGTTGGCGGCCCCTCGCGAGCGCGCTCGTGCCCCCCAGTATTTTGCTGTGGTGGACTTTGGTGACCCGGCCTCATCTGTCGGTCAATCCAGGGGACGGCGGGTGGTGGTTGGCTGACGCCCTAGCGCAGCGTTTTGCAGCCGACGCCCGGCACCTCGTCCCCTCGTTCCTCCGGATCGCGCCAATGACGTTCATCGGCCCGGTGGTCGTGACGATCGCGGCGGCCGCCGCGGTCTGGTGGGCGCATCGGCGCTCGGGGTTCGCCCGCGCGGTGGCCCGGGCGTGCGCTTCGATGTGGCTGCTGGCAGCCGCCGCTGCCGTGCTTGCGCTCGCTCTGCGCACCGACCGTGTGGTCGAGATCGAGGACCCTCAGGTGGTCAAGGCGGGCGGGACGCTCGTCCCTCCTCCGGGAACGTTCTCCCGTTTCGACTACCCGAACGGCTGGCGGCTCGAGAACGGCGACGGGGTCGAGGTGCCGCTCAACCTGCCGCACGCCGCGCGGCTTCGCCTCGAAGGGTGGCTGGAGGGCGCCGCCGCGGCCGGAGCCGAGATCGTGGCGAGTTGGGACGGCGGTCCCGCCGCGCGGGTCGTGATGTCCGGCGCAGGCCCAGGCACGGTCCCGATTCCCGCCCCAGCCTCATCCGGGAGGCATCGGCTCCGTCTGGCGTTGTCCTCACCCTCCGGCGGCGCCGCCGTTCTGGACCGCCTGACGGTGGCCCAGTGAGCACCGGGAGCGGGCTCGTCGCGGCCATCGACCCGGAGGTCCCGCACGCCCGTGGCGGCGGGTTGTTCAGGGCTCCGAGCGGCCTCCCGCAAGGCCCTCAGCCTCCCGACCCCTACCGGCCGGGCGGATCGGCGGGGTGGGCGACACCCAAGGCACCGCTGCACGCCACGCGACGATCGCCTCGAGCGCCGCTGCCACCGCGGCCCTCCTTCGTTGTCCCTTTTCCCGCGGCAGCTCGACCATTGGGTCGCTCATCAGCCCCCAGGCGGCATTGGCGGGCTGAAACCGGTGCGGCGGGCGCTCGGTCAGGTGACGCACGAGCCCGCCGTGCGCGGTCCACGGCGGAGGGGGCGGAAGCTCGAGCCCCCGCAGCTCACACGCGAGCGACAAGCCAGCCAAGAGGCCGATCGCGGCGGATTCGACGTACCCCTCGACGCCGGTGAGCTGCCCGGCAAGGCGCACCGACGGCTGGACCTTCAGGCGGAGCTGGGCGTCGAGGTGCTTCGGGGCGCAGATGAACGTGTTGCGGTGGATCATCCCGAGCCGCACGAAGCGAGCGTTTTCGAGGCCGGGGATCATGCGGAACACCCGCTGCTGCGCCGCGAACGTCATGCGGGTCTGGAAGCCCACGAGGTTCCACTGCGACGCGGCCAGGTCGTCACGGCGGAGCTGGACCACGGCATACGGGTGACGCCCGGTAACCGGGTCCGAGAGTCCCACCGGCTTCATCGGGCCATACCGCAGGGTGTCGACCCCCCGCTCGGCCATTACCTCGATCGGGAGGCACCCCTCGAAGTACGGGACGTTGCGCTCGAACTCCTTCTCGGGAACGTTCTCCGCGCCGCGCAGTGCCTCCACGAACCTCAGATACGCCTCGCGGTCCATCGGCGCATTGAGGTAGTCGTCCCCGCCCTTGCCATAACGCGAGGCACGGAACAGCCTCGCCATCTCCAGCGAGTCCGCCGCGACAACCGGAGCGATCGCGTCGAAGAAGGAGAGCGATCCCTCACCGACCAGAGCCGACAGCGACTCAAGGAGGGCGGGCGCCGTAAGAGGACCAGTCGCGATGATCGTCGGCCCGTCTGGCACCGTGCAAACCTCCTCCCTCTCGACCGCGATCAGTGGGTGGCTGCCGATCTCCTCCTGAACGCCTGCGGCAAACACCACGCGGTCGACCGCAAGCGCGTCCCCGGCGGGGAGAGCGGCAGCCCTCGCGGCAGCGAGGATGAGCGAGCCCATCGCTTGCATCTCCCGCTTGAGTAGGCCGACGGCGTTCTCTGGGTTGTCGGAGCGCAGCGAGTTGGAGCACACGAGCTCCGCGAGGTCACCGGTGCGGTGCGCGGGCGTCGACACGTCCGGGCGCATCTCAAAAAGACGCACGGCAACGCCCGCAGAGGCGAGCTGCCAAGCGGCCTCGCACCCCGCCAGGCCGCCCCCTACGACGGTCACGTGCTCACTCACGCGTGCCCCTCAATCGAGACGCCAAACTCGGCGCCGCGTTTCCGCAGCCCTCGATCCACGCCTCGCCTGTGGCGCGGCTCACTCCGCGCGGGGTTTCCGCGCCTTCGCGGGCTTGCGGGCGCCGGCCGGCGTGGGTTTGCGTCCCGCGCCCTTGCCGACTTTGGGCGCCGGAGCTTTCGCCGGCTTGCGCACCGCGCTCGTGCCGGGCTCCCGGCCACTCTCGGTCGTCGTGGCGGTCAGGGCCTCCCCGGCCGTAGGCTCGCCTTCGGCCGGACCGCGGAAACCGCACCCGTCCTTCGCGCACACCCACTCGACGCCTCGCCGGGCCGTCTTCTTCTCCATCACGAAGGAGGCCCCGCATGACGGGCATGCGTGGAGCACCGGTTTCGCCGGCAGCGTGAACGAGCACTTCGGGTAGCGGTTGCACCCCCAGAACGAGCGCCCGCCGCGCGAGCGCTTCTCGACGATCTCGCCTTCCCCGCACTGGGGGCACGCCACGCCGGTTGGCGTGTTGGGGCTGGCTTTCCCGGTCGTGAGCTTCCGAACCCCCTTGCACTCGGGGTAGCGTGAGCACGCCCAGAACTGCCCGAACCGCGAGCGCTTGAGGACCATCGACGCGCTGCACTCGGGGCACGACGGGACCTCGCCGGTGATGCCCGGAACGCCGGGCTCCCGGGTGGTCTTGCACGTCGGGTAGTTGGAGCACGCGAGGTATTCGCCGTACCGCCCGAAGCGGAGCAGCATGGGTGCGCCGCACGTCGGGCAGGTCTGGTCGGTCGCGACGCCCTCACGTTTGACGGAGGCCATCTCGGCTTTGGCCCGGTCGAGGTCAGCGGTGAACGACTTCCAGAACCGCGCCATCGCCTTGCGCCAGTCGAGCGTGCCCTCTGCGATGGCGTCCAGCTCCTCCTCCATCCGCGCCGTGTACGTCTCGTTGATGAGGTCGCCGAAGGAACCGATCAGGAGGCGGTTGACCAGCTTGCCGAGCTCGGTGGGGAAGAACGTCCCCTTCTGGCGCTCTGCGTACGAACGGTCCGAGAGCGTCGCGATGATCTGTGCGTACGTCGAGGGGCGACCGATGCCGTTCTCCTCCAGCGCCTTGACCAGGGTGGACTCCGTGAACCGGGGAGGCGGCTGGGTGAACTTCTGCGTCGAGGCGAGTTCCTCCAACGCCAGCGTTTCGCCCGCGGTCAATACCGGCAGACGTCTGGCGGTCGGTTCCTCGTCCTCTTGCTCCTGGGCCGGCTTATCGCCCGCCTGCTGGTCCTCCTCCTCGCGGTAGACGCGGAGGAACCCTGCGTCGACCTCGACCTCGCCGCGAGCCTTGAAGCCGTAGCGCCCGGCCTCGACGAGCACGTCGGTGACGTCGAACTGGGCCGCAGTCATCTGCGAGGCGACGAAGCGTTGCCAGATCAGCGTGTACAGCTTGAGCTCGTCTGCGGAGAGGTAACGGGCTACCGACTCGGGCGTGCGAGCCGGATCGGCCGGTCGGATCGCCTCGTGCGCGTCCTGCGCCTCCGAACGGTTCTTGAAGTAGTTGGGCTTCTCCGGGAGGAACTCGGCACCGTACTGGGAGGCGATCAGGTCGCGAGCGGCAGTCAGCGCCTCGGCGGCAACCCGCACGGAGTCCGTCCGCATGTACGTGATCAGCCCCACCCTCTCGCCGCCACCCAGGTCAACGCCCTCGTAGAGCTTCTGGGCGAGCTGCATGGTCCTTCGGACCGGGTAGTGGTGGCGCTTGTAGGCGGCCTGCTGCAGCTTGGCGGTCACGAACGGGGGTGCGGCCTTCTGTTGTCGGCGACGCTTGTTGACCTTGGCGACAACGAAGCGCTCCAGTTCGATCTCGCCCTTGACGGCCGCAGCCGTCTCGCCAGCGTGGACCGTGAACTTCTTGCCGTCGCGCTGCGCCAGGCGTGCCACGAAGGCCGGCGGGAGCGACGCCACCAGCCGTGCGTCGAGGTGCCAGTACTCCTCGGGAACGAACCCCTCGATCTCGGCTTCGCGGTCGCAGATCATCTTGAGGGCAACCGATTGGACACGCCCTGCCGACAGCCCCCGCTTGACTTTCTCCCACAGCAGGGGGGAGAGCCTGTATCCCATCAACCGGTCGAGCACCCGCCGGGCCTGCTGCGAGTCGACGAGATGCTGGTCGACGGGGCGGGGATGGGCGAGCGCCTCCTGAACCGCATGCTTGGTGATCTCGTGGAACAGGACCCGCTGCACGGGCTTGCCGACTCCTTTGAGGAGTTCGGCGAGGTGCCACCCGATCGCCTCGCCCTCGCGGTCCGGATCGGTCGCCAGCAGCACCCGATCCGCTCGCTCGGCCGCGGCCTGGATTTCGGCGATGACCTTGCGTTTCGCAGGCAACGCCTGGTAGATCGGCTCGAAGCCGTGTTCGACGTCGATCCCGAGGTCGTTCTTCGGCAGGTCGCGCACGTGGCCAACGGATGCCACGACGGAGTACCCCCTACCGAGGTACCGGCCCAGCGTCCGCGCCTTGGCGGGGGACTCCACGATGACGAGCGATTCAGCCACGATTCCTCCGGGGGTGCACTCTAGCAGCGCTGTCAAGAGGGGCCCGTCGCCGAGTCTGTCCATTTGTGGTGACACAACGTCCGCCGCCGGTGCGACGACATCACCGCACCACGATGTTTCGCGCCGTCACCTGGGCATCGGCAATGGCATACCCCTTGCTGTGCGCTACGCCGACCGCCAGGCATCGGGCTCGGCGGCAGGGAGGGAGTATGGGCCGGTCGGCTCGCACAGCCGTTCTCGCTCTTGGCGGGGTGCCCCTGGTGGTCACCGTTGCCGGTTGCAGCTCTGCAGTACCCACCGGAACGCCGGGCGTTCACCGCTTGGGCAGGACCGTTCTCCGCTACGTCGGCCCCGAGGTGGAAACCGTCCTGAGCTACCGCGCCGCGAATCTGCGCCAGGGCGCGGAATGGTTGCTCCTGGATGTTGCGGTCACTGGGACCGGCCGCG
Source organism: Terriglobia bacterium (assembly GCA_020073245.1). Classification (GTDB taxonomy): domain Bacteria; phylum Acidobacteriota; class Thermoanaerobaculia; order Thermoanaerobaculales; family Thermoanaerobaculaceae; genus RBG-13-68-16. Next base: position 721,413 of record JAIQFQ010000001.1, read on the forward strand.
CCTCGGTCGAGCTGAAACGCGAAAGGATCGCCATCCGCATCCCCAGCGGGGAGGTCGTTCCGCTCGTCACCCAGGAGGAGTTCGGGCAGGCGTACCCGCAACTCGCGGCCGCGCTGGCCCGAGCCGACGTCGCGTCCGAACCGCTCGATTACTTCATGGGCCGTAGGTCGAAGGGTCTCACCTTCCTCGTCGCTCCGGGGTCGGGAATCGCCTTCAATTCAGTGTGGGTCAACGACCGCGAGGTCGCGTCGGGACGCCTCTGCTTCTTCATTTCCGGCGGTGTTCAGCCCGGTCCGTACGAACTCCGCATCGACCTGCGGGAGAGCAAGGTCAGGATCCCGTTCCGCCTGGGCGAGACCTAGGGGTGAACGTGGCAGCGACGAAAACGTCCGTCGGCCTCACGGGCGACCCGCCCGGCGAGCTCCAGCAACAGGAGGGCTTCGAGCACTTCGGCCACCGGTTTGCCGCTCGCCGCAGCAAGACGATCCACGGTGACCCCTTCGCCGGACGGGATCAGCGCGATGATTTCCGGCTCCTCGCCGCCGGGCGTGGGGGTCCGTGGCGGCAACCCCAACGCGGCGAGCACATCGTCGGCCGAGAGCGCGGGAGCAGCGCCCGCACGCAGGAGCCCGTTCGGCCCTGCCGAGAGTCGGGAGAACACCGAGCCCGGAACCGCGAGCACGTCGCGCCCCTCGTCGAGCGCGAGACGCGCCGTGATCAGGGCCCCCGAGCGCTCGTCGGCCTCAACAACCACGACGGCTTCGACCAGCCCCGCGATCAGCCTGTTGCGCTCCGGAAAGTGGTGGGCGAGCGGGGGAGAGCCGGGCGGGTACTCCGTGACCAGGCACCCCTGCCTGGCGATCTCCTCGGCAAGGTCGGCGTGCTCCGGCGGGTAGACCCGGTCGGGCCCGGCGCCCCAGACCGCAACCGTCCTTCCACCCGCGGCCAGAGCACCGCGGTGGGCGGACCCGTCGACACCGCGAGCCATCCCGGAGACAACCGCCACACCGGCGAGGGCAAGTTCCCTCCCGAGGTACTCGGCGACCTCTCGGCCGTACGACGTCGCGCGACGAGCACCGACCAGTGCAACGGCGTGATCGGTTGGGAGTGTGCCGCGCACGAACAGACCGAGGGGAGGGTCCGAGACGGCCGAGAGGCGGACAGGGAAATCAGGATCGGTGAATGCGACCCATCGCCACCCAAGTGCCGCCAGGGTCTCCTCGATCACCGGCACGCGGTCGGCGAGGGCGTTCCGGACGGTCGGGTCGGCGTCGGGTGCGTCGAGAGCGACGAGCGCCCGAGCGGCATCGCGTCCCGTCCGTCCACCCTCAGGGTGAGCAGCAACACATGCCAAAGCGAAACGGGGGTTGGGAATGAGACCCTCCAGCAAGGCCTATAATAACCGTGCGTTCTCGGGGGTACTATGCGGTTCGCATTTGGGGTCCTGGCGACAACGATCATCTCCGTGGCCTGCGCCAGCAGCGGAGCGCAATCGCAAGCTCACGCCGAGATGCGCGAGGGGGTTCGCGCAGCGCAGCGAAACTACTGGCAGGAAGCTCTCTTCCGCTTCCAGAACGCGAGGGCGATCGACCCTTCCGACCCCGAGGTGCTGAACAACCTCGCGGTGGCGCTCGAGGCGCTCGGCCGGTACGACGAGGCACTTGTTACCTACAAGCAAGCACTCCAGAGCGGGTCAAAACCGAGCGCACTGCGCCGCAACTACGCCCGCTTCGCCGAGTTCTACAGCAGCTACGCCAAGCGCGTGAAGCCGAAGGAGAGCACCGATGCGCCCCGCTAGGTTCGCTCTCGCACTGATCGCTGTCGCCGGCGCGGCATCGGCCGGCGTGCGGGAGGTCGAGCTGGCGCTCCCCGTGCGCTCCAAGCTCGCGCTCACGGGCCACGAGCGCCTCTACGTCGGGCCGTTCGTTCGCGAGCGCAAGGGCGACGAGAGAGCGCAGGCACTCAACTTCGACGTCAGTGCCGAATTCGAGCGCTACATTCGCAAGTTGCTGCGCAAGGAGAGCAAGTTCGTGCTGCTGCCAGCGTTTGAAGGGGTCCGCCCGCCGACTGGCGATCCACTGCGCCTTGCGAAGGAAACGGAGTTCTGGCGGGAGATCGGCACCAAGAGCGGTGCTGACTACATCGTGGCCGGCTCCATCGACTTCCAGGTGCAGGACCGCAGCGGCCTGAAGACCGAGGAGTACGAGTCGCCCATCGATGGCCGCAGGTACTATCGGCAGAGGATGGTCGAGCAGACCGGCTTCAGCTACGACATCCTGTTGAACGTCTACGACGCCCGCACCGGCGCTCTGGTCTTCACGCAACCGTTGAAGGATTTCCAGGAGAAGCCTGAACGCAACTTCGACGAGTTCACCGGGATGTTCTCCAACCTCTTCGCGCTGGAGAACCAGCTCATTGGCGTATTCGTCCCGCGCACCGTCAAAACCAAGAGGCTGCTCTTCACACCGTAGGGGAGGGCTCGATGAGGCTCCGTTTCCTCGTCCCCGTGGTCGTGCTGCTCCTCGCAGCGTTGGCCCACGCCCAGGACTATACGTTCTTCGGCAAGAACAAGGTGCGCTACGACACTTTCACCTGGAAGGTGTACGCAACTCCACACTTCCGGATTTCGTTCTACGACAGGGTCGAGCCCTCGCTGGGGAAGCTCGCATCGTTCGCCGAGAGTGCATACGACGAACTCGCTCGTCGGCTCAACTTCCAGATCAAGGACCCGGTACCCATCATCGCCTTCGCGACCCACACGGAGTTCGAGCAGAACAATGTCATCGTCGATTTCATCCCCGAAGGGATCGGGGCATTTGCGGTGCCGTCACGGAATCGAATGGTCCTGCCCGTTGATATGCCCGACGAGATGCTGCAGAAGCTCGTGCAGCACGAGCTCACGCACGTCTTCCAGTTCGAGATCCTCTACCAGGGGAGGCTCGGGAAGGCACTCTCGAGCCGCGTGCCGCAGTGGTTCACCGAGGGCATGGCCTCGTATATGGGTAACGATGAGGACGCTCGGGCACGCGCGGTCATGCGGGACGCGGTTGCGTCCGACCGGGTCCCCTCGGTGACGACCGATGTGGAGGGATACGCTGCGTACCGCTTCGGACACATGGTCTTCCAATTCGTGGAGTCCGAATGGGGGGTAGAGGGGTTGCGCGACTTCGTGTACGAGTTCCGCAACACCCTCGGCGGGGGCGTACAGAAGACCATCAAGCGTGCGTTCGACCTCGACGTCGACGAGTTCGACAGCCGCTTCCGCGCATGGCTGAGGAAGTACTACCAGCCGCTCACGACGGACCGCAGCGAACCGCGCGAGTTCGGCCCCGCGTTCCGGGCGCAGGAGGGCACACGCCCCTCCGAGACCTCCCCTGTGGCGTCACCGTCGGGCGACCTCATTGCCGCGATGTCCACCTACAAGGATGACGTGGACGTCGTCCTCCTTGGTGTGCCCAACCGTGAGCTATTCCGCAACCTCACGCCAGGTGAATCCACGCGCTACCTGTACCTCGTTGGCCAAATGCTCACGGTCGGCCCCGATCGGGGGCGCGACATTTCGTTCTCGCCGGAGGGCAACCGGGTTGCCGTGTTCGCGCGCCACGAGCGTGGGCGCGTGCTGCTCCTGCTCAACGCACTCAAGGGCGGCATCGAGCGCGAGATCCCGATTCCCCTGGACCAGGCGATGGAGCCCGCGTTCTCACCCGACGGCAAGAGCATCGCGTTTCACGCCGTCGCCAACGGGCGAGCCGACATCTTCCTGTTGGACCTGGACTCGGGGAAGATCGAGAACCTCACGAACGACGAGGCGTACGACTCCGACCCCGTCTTCACGGCCGACGGCAAACACCTCGTGTACAGTTCGCAGACCGCGGAGAACGCCAAGATTTACGAGATCTCGCTCGCCGATCGCGGCACCCGGCGCCAGCTGACTTTCGGTCCGGGAAATGACGAGGGTGGATGTTTCTCCCGCGACGGCCGGAAGCTGTTCTTCGCCTCTGACCGTGACCAGGGCATCTTCGACATCTACGCGCTGGACCTGGAGGCACGCGACCTGTCGCGCCTCACGAGAGTGGTTGGGTCAGCGCTCAACCCCGTGGTCGTCCCGACGCGCGATGGTGAGCGCGTCGTGTACCAGGCGTACAGCAAGGGCCGAGAATGGCTCTACGTGACCGATCCTTCCCAGGGCAAGCCCGTGGGGAAGGAGGAGTTACCAGCGGTCGTGAAGGAGAGGCCGCCGTACGTGCCAGCCGTCACTGTGACCGTCAGCAAGGATAAGATCGAACCGGTCAAGACGCACAAGCTCTTCATCGACAACGCCCAGGTTCTGGTCGGCATCAACAGCGACAACACGGTGATCTCCCAGACGTACCTCTCGTTCGCCGACAACTACGGTGACCGACGCCTCGACGTGCTGCTGGCCTCGGAGAGCAGCTTTTCCAACTTCTACGCGTCCTACGTGAACCTCGGGAAGCGCCTCGAGTGGGGCGTGAGCGTATTCGACAGCCGTTCTTACTACGTCTACGCGAGCCTCGCAGAGGACAACATCCAGCGGCAGCGAACCTACCGACAGACCGGCGGAGCGCTGTTCGCGACGTATCCGCTCTCGATCTACCACCGCGTCGAAGGTGCAGTGGGATACATCGACCAGTCGGTCGACTACCCGTTCATCGACCAGAATGGTCTCCTGGCTTTCGTTTCGCAGACCAACAAGGTCCCTTTTGCCCAGGTCAGCTTTACGGGTGACACCACGTTCTGGCAGGACTACGGGCCGCACGGCGGGCACCGGTACCAGATCAAATATATGTTCGCTCTCAACGGGAGCGGCGGCGGTGTTCTCTCGAAAGACATCGTGGTGGACGGCCGCCAGTACGTACCGCTCTCCCGGCGCAACGAACTGGCGTTCCGGCTGTATGCGGCGAGCGCCTCGGGTCAGCTCCCGGACCTCTACTACTTTGGCGGCCTCGACACGCTCCGTGGATTCGACTACGACAGCCTGGTCGGAAACCACGCAGCCTACCTCAACACCGAGTGGCGCTTCCCGCTCATCGATCACCTCGACCTGCCGTGGCTCCGCCTGGCGGAGGTGCGCGGGCGGTTCTTCCTCGACGTTGGCGGCGCGTGGCTCGACGTCCCTGGATACAAGCAGCCGTTCCGTTGCGTCAACAACAGCCAACTGCAGGACTGTGTCTCGTCCTATGGGTTCGGGATGTCACTCGACCTCTTTGGCCTGCCTGTCAACTGGGACTTCTCCAAGCAGTGGGACTTCAAGCACACCCTGGACAAGACCGCCCAAACGTGGTTCTGGGTGGGGTTTCAGTTCTGAGGAAAGGGCACAGGGCCCGGAAGCGGATCGTGCTCCGCCGCCCGGGGCTCGCGATCTTCGACAGGGCCAAACCGGGAGGCAGCGCCGTCAGGTGGCCCGGGCTCGGCGGGCATCAATGAAGACGCCAACGCCCAGCGCAACGAACACGATCAAGCCGAGCCAATTTCCCCCCCAACCGGTGTTCCCGAGATGGGGTACCAGCGCGACGTGCATTCGATCCTGCACCGCGTCCATCACGCCCTTGAAGACGCCAGCCAGCGCGCCTCCGGCGATCAACCCCGACGCCACCAGAGTGCCCCGATCGCCGCGTGCCTTCTCGAGGCCCGCGTCGCCGGCGGCTGAGCGCTTCACAGACCACGCCACGATCGCACCGACCAGCAGCGGCGTATTGAGGTCCATCGGCAGGTACATGCCGAGCGCAAAGGCGAGACCCGAGATCCCGGTCATCTCGACCACCGCAGCGATGACCGCACCGAGGCCATAGAGGAACCATGGCGCCTCGCCCGATGCCATCATCGAGCGCGCCACTGCGGCCATCGCGTTGGCCTGGGGTGCGGGAAGCGGGTTCGGGTGCGCCGGCGAAGCCACGTACCCCTGGGTCGAGGCGAACAGGATCATCACTGCCGTGACGGTGAGGGAAGCGAGCGCCGCACCCCCGATGAGCGACAGCTGGATTCGACGCGGCGTCCCGCCGAGCCAGTAGCCGATCTTCATGAGCGTCACCATCGACCCGGTCATCGAGAGTGCGGTGCACACCACGCCGCCGATCAGCAGCGTGGCCAGCATTCCCTGACCGCCCGAAAGCCCGAGCCTCGCCAGGATTACGGCCGATACGATCAGCGTGGTGAGGGTCATCCCGGAGACGGGGGTGATCGAGATCATCGCCACGGCCCACGCCGACACGGCCGCGAACAGGAACGAGATGAGCAGCGTCAGGGCCAGGGCGATGAGTGACTTCCCACCGGCGCCCGGCACCCCCGTCAGGACGACGGCACGGAAGTAGATCAGGATGGCCAGGGCGACGACCCCGGTCAGCACGGCGACCGTGGCCATCGGCACGTCGCGGTCGGTGCGTGGGAGCGCCCCGCCGCCAGCCCCCGCCTTCAGCCGCATGAGTTCCTTGAGCACCGTCCGCAACGCCTGCACGATCACCGGGCTCATCTTCGCGATCGAGATCAGCCCTGCGGCGAAGATGCCTCCGATGCCGATCAGGCGTACGTAGCTGCCAAAAACGCCCTCGGCGTCGAGTCCCGATACCGGCGGCATACCGGGAAACAGCCCGCCCGGCACCTGTGCTCCGATGTGGGCGACGAGCGGCACCAGCACCCAGTAGGACAGAAACGAGCCGGCGCAGATGATCGCCGCGTAGCGGACACCGATGATGTAGCCCAGCCCCATGACCGCTGCCGAGGTGTTGAGCGCGAAGATCGCCTTGAGACGGTTGGTGGCAGCGCTGAACGCCGGCACGAGCGCGGTCGAGAAGGTGTCGCGCCACGCCTCGAAGCCGGCCGCGAGGTAGTCGAGCACGAAACCTAGGCCCATCGATCCGAGGAGCACACCTGCGGCCTTGCCGCCCTTCTCGCCGGTTACGAGGATCTCCGTCGTCGCCGTGGCTTCCGGGAACGGCAGCTTGCCGTGCATCTCGGCAACGAAGTAGCGGCGGAACGGGATCAGGAACAGCACACCGAGTACCGCCCCAAGGAACGGTACGAGGAAGATCTGGGAAAAGCCGGATCGTCCCTCAAGCCCGAGAATGAAGATCGCGGGCATCACGAACACCGAGCCGCCGACGACGATCCCGGCCGTCGCTCCGAGCGTCGCGACCTGAAGGTTCTCCAGCATGGTCGAGGGGCGTCGGCCGGTCGCGCCGAGCAGGGCCGAACAGCCGACGGCAAGAATCGCAATCGGGATTGCCGTCTCGATCCCCTGACCGAGCTTGAGGGCGATGTAGGCAGCCGCGGCGGAAAAGAGCACGGTCATTCCAAGGCCGAGCACGGTCGACCGAGTCGTAGCCTCGGGTACGCCATGTTCTGCTGTGATCAGCGGCTCGTACTTCTCGCCGGGCTTCAGCGGGCGGTAGGCGTTCTCGGGGAGACCGGGAATGAGCTGCGGCGTCTCGGGGGTGTCCATGGCCGCCGATTGTACCGGAGACCCAGAACCCGAATCGCTCGGCGCCTACAATGGCGCACATCATGGCCGACCTGCTCGAGGCTCTACTGCAGATCAAGGCACTCGCCCAGACACCGATGCGGGCGGCCAGTTTGCTGCGCTCGACCGATCCGAGCCAGTGGACGGTGCGGCGCAGGCCGGACGAGTGGGCGCCGGTCGAGATCCTCGCCCACCTTGCCGATGCCGAGCTCGCGTTCGGTCTCGGCGTCCGTCTTGTTCTCAGTAGCGAGCGGCCGCGCTTGCCGGTGCTCGAGCAGGCGGTTCTCGCCGAGCGGGCCTCCTACATCTCCTGGACACCGGGGAGCGCCCTAGAGCGTTTTCGGACGCGCCGCGAGGAGACCGTCGAACTCCTCGCCTCCTGCTCGGCGGAACAGCTCGAGCGCGTCGGCCTGCATCCGGTCCGGAAGGCTGTGAGCGTCGCGGACCTTGTTGCCATCACGCTCGCCCACGACATCGACCACATGGGGCAGATCGTGGAACGGCTGAGGTCGAGCTGCTCCTCAGAGCCTTCGCCGACCGGGGTGTGACGTCCCGCTCCCGAACATCGTGACCTGACCAAGAGCCGTCGCAGACGTGGTGGCGCCGGGTCGCGGCGGACGTCCCCCCTTGTCGCGGCGAGGAAAGAACACTAAGGAGCGAAGGATGCCGAACCGCCGGCACGTTCGGCGCGAAACCCCGCCGCGCGCACGTATCTTCGGGACCTCGCCGGGTGGCCGCTGCTCGGCACCGCTGGCCTTGCCTCCCATCCCTCAGCCTCGTCGAACGAGAGAAAGACCGCTATCGAGTATCGTCCTGTGGTGCGGAGGGGGGCGTCGGGGTCTTTCGGCACGGCTTTCTCCGGCATCTCGCCCAACAGCATTACCGCGTCGGCCCCCAACTTGGTTGCCAGCGCCACCAGACGCTGCAGTTCGGCCGGGTCGGCCTTCCGGAGCGGGTTGGCGAGCGGTTGCACCGCGAGGATTGAGTAGTCGTCCTCCGGCTCAACGAGATAGAACTCCACGTCGTGCACGACGACAGTCGCGCTGCCGGTCTGGGTCGGCCATACGCCAAGCGGCAGCGCCGCAGCGGCCGCAAGCAAGGTGGTTGCGAGCATCTGGGCCCCTCCCTCACCGTCCCGGGACGAGCCGCTCGAGCCCGCCGAGGTACGGACGCAAGACCTCTGGAACCACAACGGTGCCATCGGCGCACTGGTAGTTCTCCAGGATTGCGATCAACGTCCTCCCGACCGCCAACCCTGACCCGTTGAGCGTGTGCAGGTGGCGCGTCTTACCGCCTCCGGTCGGCCGAAACTTGAGGTCGGCGCGGCGGGCCTGAAAGTCCTCGCAGTTGGAGCATGACGAGATCTCCCTGTAGCACTGCTGGCCGGGCAGCCAGACCTCGACGTCGTGGGTCTTGGCGGCGGAGAAGCCGAGGTCTCCCGTGGCCAGCGTCACCACCCTGTAGGGAGTCCCCAGCTTCCGCAACACGAGTTCGGCTGAACGTGTGAGCAGGTCGAGCTCCGCGTAGCTCGTCTCGGGCGTGGCGAGGTGCACCAGCTCGACCTTGTCGAACTGGTGTTGCCGGATGAGGCCACGCACGTCCCTGCCGTGGGAGCCAGCCTCCGCACGGAAACACGGTGTGTAGGCGCAGTAGCGGCGGGGGAGCGTCTCCTCCGCCAAGATCTCGCCGCGGTGCAGGTTCGTCACCGGGACCTCGGCGGTCGGAACCAGATAGTAGTCGGTGCCTTCGACGCGGAAGAGATCCGCCTCGAACTTGGGAAGCTGGCCCGTCCCCACCAGCGCCTGGCGGTTGACCAGGAACGGCACGTACACCTCGCGGTAGCCGCTTTCACGGTGCACGTCGAGCATGAACGTCACCAGGGCGCGCTCGAGCGCCGCGCCGGCGCCCCAGAGCACCGCGAAACGCGCTCCGGCGAGCTTTGCCGCGCGCTCGAAGTCAAGGATGCCCAGTGCGAGCCCCAGGTCCCAGTGCGCCTGCGGCTCGAAGTCGAACACCGGGGGCTCGCCCCAGCTGCGCTCGATGCGGTTGGCGGTCTCGTCCGGGCCGACCGGCACCGACTCGTGAGGAAGGTTCGGGATCGAGAGTTCGAGCTCGGCAACCTCGTCCCCGAGCGTTGCTGCCTCCTGCTCCGCAGCCGCGATGTGCGCGCCGAGCTCCACCATTCGGCCACGTAGCGCCTCACCTTCTTCCTTGCGGCCGGAGGCGAAGAGGGCACCCACCTCCTTGGATCCTCGGTTGCGGTCAGCCTTCAGCGCCTCCAACTCAGCCTGTGCCTCGCGCCAACGGACATCGGCGGACAGAAGCCGCTCGAGGGGCGCGTCGCTGCGCCGCGCCGCCAGTGCGGCCCGAACCCGCTCAGGGGAGGTGCGGAGGAGCTCTCGCGCCAGCATGCCTGACCTCCAGACGCCGGATTGTTGGGCTTTGCGAACTGGGAGTCAACCGCGACCCGCTCCGAAACCGTATACTCGGCGCGATGATGCGTCTCCGAGTGCAGGCGTGTCTGCCTGCGACAGCGTTCGCCGCGCTGGCCTGGGTGATCACGGGAACGGCTGGAATTCCGCCCATCGAGTCGCTCCTGGCGGCCCTGTCGGTCGCGCTCGCGACCGTCCCATCGGGATGGCTTGCTCCGAAGGGCTGGACGCGCCGCGCCGCTGAGGGGATGATCCTCCTCCCGGCGCTCGCGCTTGTGCTCGTGGCCGACCCCACGCTGCGCCGGGTTGCACTCCCGCCGCTGCTGGCGGTTGCGGCCCTGGCGACCGGCGCAGCGGCGCTTCGGACCGTAGCCCAGCGAGACCGTCCCGTGCTCGTCGTCGCTCTGGCGCTCGCGGTGCGTATGGCGGGTGGTTTGGGCCTTGTCGGCTACCCGGCCTGGCGCGACGCTCTGGCGGTCGCAGCGGTCGTAGTGGTGGCGGGGCTTGCCGGGCGGGTGCTGAACCCACGGGCGGCTCTCGTGGTCGCGCTGTTGATCGGGGCGGCGCCGCTGGAGCGAGCCCTGCTCCCCACCATGCTGGGCGTTGCCGCCGCGGCGGTCCTTCTCACGGTGGCAGCATCGCGCCCCACACTGAGCGACCGCATCGTTTCCGGCTGGAGCAGCGCCCTTACCGCCATCGGGCTCACGGCGGTTTCGCTCGCACCGTGGGGTGGAATCAGTCTCTCCCGTGCGATCCCCGCGGCCGGTTGGACCCTCGCCGGAGCTGGGGGCGCCGCCCTGATTGCAACGCCGTTTCTCCCGCCGGCGCTGGCGGGCGTGGCATGGCTCGGCGTTGCATGCCTGTCGGGCCCGACCCAGCCTGCACCTCCGGACCGCCCGGGTCTCGAACTCACGGCGGCGAGGCCGGAGGCGGTGCTGCCGGTCTCGGAGGGCGGGCTCTATATCGTCGAGACCTCGCTCGCCAACTCCAGGCTTCTGGGGCAGGGCACCGTCGTCGCGTTCGTGCGCGACCTCGGACGCGACGTGCCGATCCGGATCGGGATCGACACGGCGGAGTGGGCGCACGAACGGGACGACGTCCGGCCGGTCGCGGCTCACACCCTCCCGGCCATCGCCGTCTGGCGACCCGAGGGATACGGGAAGCGCTCCACCTGGGCGGTCGCAGGCCGGCTCCAGGGGCAGCTACGGGCAGGATTTCGTCCAAGGCTCGTGCGAGATGAGCACTTGGCACCCGAGGTGGTCGTGGGCGTCAGCACCGCAGGGAGCTCGCGTCCGACGCCACCGCGCGACTGGCCGTTGCCGAGCTGGATCCTCGCCGCCGCGACCGTCGTCGTGGCTCTGCAACTCGCGGGGCGAACCTGGGGCTCTCCGGCGGCCATCGTGCCGTGGGCGCTCCTGACCATTCTTTCCCTCGCGGCCCGAGGGTCGGTGACCCCTTTGCGCCTCCTGGCCGAACGCCACGGGGTTGATCTCGCCCTCGCCGCGCTGTTGGCCGCCTGGCTCCCGTTGGCACGGGTCTGGCTGGCCCGGCGGCGCACGTTTCTCGCGGCGGCCGCGCTGCTCGTTCCCCTCGCGCTGGCGACGCCGCACCTCACGCCGCCGCTCTACGGCGACGAGCCGTTCCATCTCATCGTCCTCGAGTCCCTGGCGCGGGACCACGACCTCGACCTCGCCAACAACTACGACCTGGACCACCACCCCTACAACTGGATCTACATCACAGGGAAGGTCTTCCTGCACTCGCCCGTGATGGCCTTCCTGCTCCTTCCCGGCTACCTCGTCGGCGGGAGGGCGGGAGCCCTCTGCCTTCTTGCGCTCGCCGGGGCCGGGGTCACGGCGCTGGTGGCGCGGCGGGCATGTGAACTCGGCGCGAGCCCTCGGCGGGCAGCGATCCTCGCATGCGGTGTCCTCCTCACGTATCCGCTCGCTACGTTCAGCACCCAGATCTGGGTGGAGGTGTTGGGGGCGTTGGCGGCCGCAGCGTGCCTCGTCCTGCTGGCGCGACCGCAGGCGCAACGGGCTGCGGTCACCGCAATCGCTGCGATCACGGTGGCCGTGAAGACCAGGCTGGGGTTGGTGCTCGGCCCCCTTGCACTGGCGGCGTGGTGGCCACGCCGCCGCCGGCCGCGTGAGTTCGCGACGGGAGCAGTCGGTCTCGGGGTGGCGATGGCGGCGGCTCTTGCGGTCGAAGCCCTCTTCCTCGGCCACCCTCTCGGATTGCGCCGCCTGCCCGACCTCGTGCCGCACGACTTTCGCCAGTCGGGGTTGGCGATCTGCGGTCTCGCCTTTGATCCTTCCGGTGGCCTCGCGTTCGCTGCCCCACTCGCCCTGCTCTCCGTGGTGGGGCTTCCGGCGCTCTGGCGACGCGGAGGATGGGGCGAGCGCTGCGTACTGCTCGGCGGCGCTCTCACCGTCGCCGCTCTCCTGCACTCGCGAGAGTGGTATGGCGGGGGCGCCCCGCCCGCGCGCTACCTGATCCCCTTTCTTCCCGCCTTCGCCTTGGCCTTTGCCCAGGTTCCCAGGTCGCCTGCCCTCCGCGCGCTCCGGGCAATCGTGGTGCCGCTGAGCCTCTTTACCTGGTGGGTGTTTGTTACCCGCCCGCACCTCACGATCAACCCCGGCGACGGCGGGTGGTGGCTTGCCGACGCGCTGGCCCGCCGCTTCTCGGCCGACGCCCGGCACCTCGTGCCGTCGTTCCTCCGGCCGTCGCCCGCGACCGTGATCGTCCCCGCCATCGCTCTGGGTGCAGCGCTGGGCGTCGCGTTGATCGGACGTGCGTTCCCGCCGTTCGCACGTGCCGTCGCGCGCGCCGCGGCCTCGATCGGTCTCGTGACGGCGTGTGTCTTCCTGATGGTTCTCACGCACCGCACTGACCGCGTCGTCGAGGTCGAGGACCCCCAGGTTGCGCACCTCGGGGGAACGATCGAGCCACGGAAGGGAACGTTCTCCCGGTTCCTGCTTCCCAACGGGTGGCGGGTCCACGACGGTGAGGGTGTCGAGGTGCCGCTCAACCTGGCGCACGGTGCGCGACTGCGCCTCGAGGGGTGGCTCGAGGGTGCGGCTCGAACAGGTGCAACCCTGGCCGTGCGGTGGGACGGGGTCGTCGCCCGCCTTGTTCCGGTCGCCGGAGTGGCCCATGGCTCGGTCGAGCTCCCCCCATCCCCTTCCGAAGGACACCATCGGCTGGGCATCGTTTTCGAGGCTCCGGGCGGTGGCGAGGCGGTCCTCGACCGGATCGTGGTGCAGCCATGAGACCGGTGGACGTCTTCCTCGTGCTTCACAACCACGCCCGCACGGTGCGCGCGACGCTCGAGGCCGTCCTGGCGCAGACCGTGTCCCCGGAGCGCATTGTGGTGGTAGACAACGCGTCGACGGACGGCTCCGTCTCGATCATCCGGGACGTCGCCGGGGGTTTGCCCCTCGAGTTGGTCCTTTGGCCGGAGAACCGAGGGTTCTCCGCCGCTGCGAATGAGGCGCTCCGCCGGAGCCGAGCGCCCTGGGTTCTCTCGCTCAACCCCGATTGCCGCCTGGCTCCGGACTATCTCGAGAGGCTCCTTGCGGGACAGGAGGGCAGGGACCGGGTGGGTGCCCTCACCGGCCTCCTCATGCGCGCGCAGGGGGGGGATTTGGCTGCGCTCCAGAAGGTGGATTCAGCCGGCATGATCGTCACCGCATCGGGGCGGCACCTGGACCGGGCGAGCGGAGGAGCCGTGCAGGAGCGCTGGCTCCGGCCCGCCTGGGTCTTCGGCGCCTCGGGCGCCGCTGCGCTCTACCGGCGGGAAGCGCTCGAGGACGTTTCGTACCCCGCGGGAGAGGCCTTCGACGAGACGTTCTTCGCGTACCGGGAAGATGCCGACCTCGCGTGGCGGCTTCAGCGCCGCGGCTGGCGATGTCTGTTCTGGCCCGCCGCACGGGCGTGGCACGAGCGCGGGCTCAAACCGGAACTCAACCGGCACGGGACGCCAGAGGTGAACCGGCACTCGGTCCGCAACCGCTTCCTGTTGCGTTGGTCCAACGCAGACTGGCAGTGGCGGGTGGCGTGCTTCCCGTGGTGGGTTCTGCGCGACCTCGTGGTGGCCGGGGCCTGTCTCACGTTTGAACGGTCATCGGCGCCGGGCCTCAGCGAGGCCTGGGCGCTTCGCCGCCAGCAGCGCGCGCGCGGCGGGGCCAACGCCTCGCGGGCGCTCGTCTCGGGTTGGCGTGTCGCGCGCTGGTTCCTCCCGGGCTGCCGGGTGCGAAGGGTCCACTCCTGATGCGGATCGCCATCCTGGGCACGCGGGGAATCCCCGCGAGGTACGGCGGTTTCGAGACCCTGGCCGAGGAACTCTCGGCGCGGTTGGCAGCAGCCGGCCACGCGGTCACCGTCTACGCCAGGGCTCACACGGCCGTTCGCGGCGTGACGTTCCACCGCGGAGTGGCGGTCCACGTGCTGCCCGCTCTGCGCTTCAAGTCGCTCGAGACCCTTTCCCACACCCTCCTGTCGTCCCTGCACGCAAACCGGCGTCGATACGACGTGATCCTGCTCTGCAACGCCGCCAATGCGCCGCTCATCCCGCTGCTACACGCCCGACGCTTGCCGGTCGCCCTCAACGTCGACGGGCTCGAGCGGAAGCGTCGCAAGTGGGGTGTGCTCGGTCGTGCGTACTACCGCATGTGCGAGCGGCTGTCGGCCCGCTGGGCCGACGAGGTGGTCACCGACGCGAGGGTGATCCAGAGGTACTACCGGCGGGCCTGGCAGCGCAGTTCGGTGATGATCCCTTACGGCGGCGACCTGCCTTCGCCGGCCGACGACGATGTGTTGCACCGCCTGGGTCTGAGCAAGGGCGGCTATTTCCTCTACGTGTCGCGGTTCGAGCCCGAGAACAACCCCGATCGTGTCGTGGAAGCGTACCGAGGGGTTCCCGGTGACGCTCAGCTCGTGCTCGTCGGGGATGCCCCATACGCGGATGAGCTCATTCGCCGGGTACGTTCGCTGGCGGCGGCCGACCCCAGGGTCGTTCTGCCGGGTTCGGTCTACGGCGAGGGGTACCGGCAACTTCTGTTCAACGCCCGCGCCTACATCCACGCCACCGAGGTAGGCGGAACCCACCCAGCTCTCGTAGAAGCGATGGGAGCCGGGCGCACGGTGCTCTTTCTCGACAACCTCGCGAACCGAGAGGTCGTGGGCACGACCGGTTTGCCGTTCACGTTCACCGGCGATCGATCTCTGACCACGGTCCTTACCGCGTTCCTCACCTCGCCCGAGCTCTTCTCGGATCTCGCGGATACCGCGCGGGCGCGCGTCATGGAACTCTATCGCTGGGATGACGTTGCGGCCGTGTACGAGCGACTGCTGGAGGTGCTGTGCTCCGCGAGCCCGCGCGCCTGATCGCCTACCGCCGATTGGCCCTCGACGTCCTCCTCACGATCGGCTTGCCAGGCGGCGGGGCAACTACGTTCCCGAACTCCACCTGGTACGTCTCCTCCGCGCCCGCAGCCAGACCCACCACCGTGTCCACCAGCACCCACCTCAGGCTGCCATCGGGCCAGAAAGAGGTGGCGACGAACTGGGCCGGCACCGGGGCGCCGTGAGGCGACAGCACCTGGAAATGGGCGAGGTCAAAGACTCCGCCCTGAGGAAGCGGCAGGCCGAAGGTAACCGGAGTTGCCGCGCGGGAGACGTCGGCTTCCTCCTTCAGCACTACTGGCAACACGTGGCGGGCAATGGAGCCCTGCGCGCCAGGCCGACGCGAGGACCGGACGAATGGCACATCCGGCCTGGGCCGACCGAGGGTGAGCTTCGTCTCCGGCAGGCACTGTTCGTAGGTTAGGCCTTTGTCGGCAAGGGTCATCGGAGTTACACTCCCTTCGTCATCATCAGCCGCACAGCACGGCGCGGGCATGACGCCCAGCAGCAGGCTGAGGAGGGCAAACCAGGGGGCACGACGCGTTGCGCGTCCGCGTCGGGTTGCGATCTCGGCACCCCCGACGCGCTGCGCTCCGAGCAATCTCGCTATCGCCTCCCCGATCGGACTGATCAGCCCCATCCTCTTTCCCTCCCACGACACGCGTCGGGCTAACCGCCGTCCCATCTCTCTGCTTCGCCGCTTACTCTGAGCCCATGTCGGCAGCCGCGGGCTACCGGAGCTGGTCCAGTGCTCCAGTGGCGAACGGGGAGCCGGACCTGCACACCGCCTGGCTGACTGGTGGTGCGCCGGAGTACTCCGGCGCCGGCCGGGTCTCTCCGGGTGCCCAGCAGAGAACCACTCCAGCCGTGCGATTGTGGCGCGGGTATCTACCTGAAGCGCTCGATCCTGTGTTCCTCGCGCCTGGCCATCTGCCTCTTCCGGTACGAACTCCTTCGGGCGCCGCTCCTCTGCGAACCAGTGTACTGCCGGATGGGCCGGGCCTCGCGGCTGCCCCTCTGGTGAGCGT
>JAIQFQ010000015.1 GCA_020073245.1 Terriglobia bacterium
GGCCAAGCGCTCCGGCCGCCGGCCTGGCACGCGGTAGCCGAACGAGCGCAGCAGTCCGCTGCTGGTATTCAGGCAGGCGGTCCGGCTGTTGACCAGGGTGCGGCGCACCCGCAGCATCCCCCGCAGCCGTTGGGTCTCCTCGCGGCGATGCCGGATCGGGCAGAGCAGCGCCGGGTTGATGCGCATCAGCCTCGCCAACGTCTCGGCGTCCACCTTATCGTTCCTCAAGGTGCTTTCCGCAATCAGCCGTACCCGCTGGGCGTTCGCCACAATGACCTCGTGACCGAGCCCAGTGAGGATCCGCGCCACCCAGGGCGGCAGCCCCGACGCCTCGACGCAGATGCGCATCGGCGCCCGACCTCCAAACCACCGCACGAACGACTTTTCGGTGGTCGGGATCTTGGCTCGTTCGCTGGTCTCGCCGGACTCATCCACCACACAGACCTCACTCGACTTCAGGTGCAGGTCAATGCCACAATTCTCCACGGTCGGTCTCCCTTCGTCCTTGGGCCTCGAGCCCGTACGGGTTATATGGCGAGCTCTACGCTACGCCGCAAACCGGGAGACCGACCTACTCATACAATCAGGTACCGCTTCTACATTCAACCTCGGTGAAAAGGAACCTCCTATCCGTGACCGCGCCAGCGTAGCCGACCGGCTGGTGGCTATTACGTTGCACCTTGTCGTGGTTGGTCTAGGATGGCTTGATGAGAGAACGAAGGCAGGAGATGTTACCTTGTGCGTTGGCCTTCGTAGCCTAGGTTCAACGGACGGTGAGAGAATGACACCGGGTACCGATCTGGAGGAAACCTGGCCACCAGAAACGTACATCGCGGTTCACACCGTTGGGTACCGTTCTTTCCGGTCTTCTTGGCGGTTCTTGGCCTATGCGTAACCCGGCCACTCGGTGCCCAGAATCCAGGTCGGCAGCATGCGCAGAAGGCTGCCAAACTGCCGCCGGCGTCGCTCACTCCGAGGGAGATATTCCAGCGCGTCTGTCCTTTTCTCCTGACCATCCTGACGTACGACGCGAAGGGTCAACCGGTCTCGCAGGGTAGCGCTTTTCTCATTGGGCGGGCCATGGCGGTAACGAATCTTCACGTTCTCAAGTACGCACAGACGGCAGTCGCGAAATCCTTGGATCAGGGCGTCACGTACTCGGTTGCCAGAGTTGAGGGATTCAGCAGGCGAAGAGACGTGTGCCTGATCCGGTTGGCGACATCAGCGTGTCAGAGCGCGGGGGCGCCGGACTATGGGCCACCGTGCGGGCTTCCGGCGCGAACCTCGCTGAGCCTTGCGGTTGGCGACGAGATCTATGTGGCTGGCACTCCCAAGGGTCTCGAAGGAACGTTCTCCAAGGGAATGGTCACTGGACTGCGCAGTGAGCCTAGCCTTGTGCAGATTGACGCGCCAGTTTCCCCTGGCTCGAGTGGGGGCCCCCTGCTGAATGGCGCTGCGGAGGTTATCGGAGTCGTCGTCTCGACTCTCGTGGGCGGGCAGAACCTGAACTTTGCGGTTCCTATCGACGACCTCAGCTCGCTCGGCGAGCGTTCTGTCAATGTCCGGGAGGCAGGGGGAATCGCTGTCTACGACAAGGAGAGCGAAGGGCTTCAAGGAAATGTCAGGAGCGTGAAGACTTCATACAGGGAGTTCGGCTTCGATCGCAACAGTGGCAAGTATTACGAAGAACCGGCGAAGACCGAACTCCTTGAGGAATATGACACGAGGGGAAACAAGGCCAAGCTGGAGATACGAGATCTCAACACCGGCAAGGTGAATGCTCTGTGTTGGGTTTTCGATGCGGACGACCTACTTGCTGCAACAGGGGGATGTGACTCGGTAAGCCCGGTGCAGAAGACCAGCGTGGTTTCGCGCATGAGTCGGCTCTTTGGTGACCAGGTCGAGGTGCCCCTTGGACCGGGGTCCTCGATGACTTCGCGATATTCCGCTAGGGGTCTGACGGAAGAGCTGACACTGGACTCCCCTGCGGCATTCACCAGGACCTTGTATAGCTACACAAGTGAGCGGCGGATCAGCGAGGTGCGTGAGTTCGAGCGAGGCGGAGAACTGAGGGGGATCAGGAGGATTGTGTACCAGAATGACCCGACCGGAAACTGGGTTCTCTCGAACGAGACATGGTTTTCGCCAAAGTACGAGCGCCTAGGCTGGACACCGTCCGCGAGAACCTATCGTGAGTTCAGGTACTACGAATGACGCTGGTGTCAGCGATGAAGCCCCGTGCCGCCATGGCTCGAGCGATAGCCCAGATGCGAACGTCGCGTGAGTCGTGGCAGGCTGCCACAGGAGGACCGTTGGGGGCGCGGTATGTCGAGTGACGTGCCCACTGGAAAGGACGCGATCGCTGCTCCCGTTGGCGTACGCGCAGATCTGACCCCACTGGGATTCCACCACTACTCCGAGCAGTTCCTCGAGGCCGCCAGAACCGTCCGGAAGTATCCGGGATTCTCGCCAGTGCGTTACTACCTGTACTGCCATTCAATTGAACTCGTGCTGAAGGCCTACCTTCTTGCCAAGGGCGTCTCGGTGACGGATCTCCGTTCAAAGTCGCTGGGGCACAACTTGGAGGGGGTCGTGTCCCGCGCGAATAAGGCTGGGCTCGCGTCCGTGGCGTCGGTAACCGCAGACGAGTGGGTGGCGCTCTTGCGAGCCAACGCTTACTACCAGAAGAAAGGGTTCGAATACTTCCAGATCAAGCAGGTGGTCCGTACGATGAGCCACACACACACGTTACCGGATCTGGGTGTCCTGGACTCTCTTGCCGAGCGCCTCGGGCAACTGATCAGAGCGATCTGTATCGAGGCGTAAGTTGGTCTCATAGGTACCCCATAGCTAGATAGGTACCTGATTGCATGAGTAGGTCGGTCTCCCTTAATCCTTGGGCTTCGAGCCCGTACGGTTTATCTGGCGAGTTCTACGCTACCCCGCAAACCGGGAGACCGACCTCCTCGTAGAGGCATCACCTTCTCACCTTCTTCTTCGCCCGTCGCGGTCCTGTGCTGTCCGACCACGAATCTAGCACTCTCCCTTCGCGGGGACGCGGCAGCAGCCTGGTTTGGACTCCGGGTCACTCGGTCGATTTGGCGCGTCTGAACCAAGCGAGCTCCTCGACGTTGCCGGCGGGGCCGGGGATCGGCGAGGGGATGCGGCCGCGGCACTCCAACCCCAGCTCGCGCGCCGCGTCCAGCACCGACACGATTGCGGCTTCCCGCACCTCCGGGTCGCGCACGACGCCGCCCTTGCCGACCTGGTCGCGCCCCGCTTCGAACTGCGGCTTGATCAGCGCCACCAGATCGCCGTCCGGCGCGAGGACCCGCACCAGGGCCGGCAGCACCAGCCGGAGCGAGATGAACGAGACGTCCACGGTCAGGAGCTCGAACGGTCCCGGCACGTCGGTCTCGGCGAGCAGCCGGGCGTTGATGCCCTCCATGACGACGACGCGGGGGTCCTGCCTGAGATGCCAGTCGAGTTGCCCGTGGCCGACGTCGAGCGCCACGACCTGCGCTGCGCCGCGTTCGAGCATCACGTCCGTGAAGCCGCCCGTCGAGGCTCCGACATCTAGACAGCGCCTGCCGGCCGGGTCGATCCCGAACGCATCGAGCGCAGCGGCCAGCTTGACGCCGCCCCGCGACACCCAGGGATGGTCCGGGCCGATCACCTCGATCCGCATATCGGGGCCGACCGCCTTCCCGGCCTTGTCGGCACGCTCGCCCTCGACTCGAACCAGGCCGGCCAGGATGAGGCTCTGGGCCCGGGCCCGCGACGGCGCGAGGCCGCGCTCGACGAGCGCCTGGTCCAACCGCACTCGTGCCTTGGCCACGAGCGATGCTAGCATTGCGCCGATCATGCTGGCGAAGCACCTCTCCGCCGTGGTCAGGGCCATGCGACCGCGCCACTGGCTCAAGAACGGGTTCGTCATCGCGCCGGCTGTCTTTGCGGGGCACGCCCTTCACGCGCCGGCGATGCTGAGGGCCGTCTCGGTGGCGTTTGCCTTCTGCCTCGTGTCCTCGGCCGGCTACCTGGTCAACGACGTGCTCGACCGGGAGGCCGACCGCAACGATCCGGTCAAACGGTTCCGTCCGGTCGCGAGCGGCGAGATGTCGGTCACGGCCGCGCTGCTCTGGGGGGCGCTCCTCTACGTGCTCGCCTTCGCGGCGGCCCTCAGGAGTGGCCGGAACGTACTCCTGCTCCTGGTCGGGTACGTGGTGCTGACACTCCTCTACTCGCTCTTGCTGAAGGCGATCGCCGTCGTGGACGCGATGGCACTCGCCACGGGTTTTCTGCTGCGGCTGGTCGCCGGGGCGGTCGCGATCCCGGTGACGATCTCACAGTGGCTCATCGTGTGCGGCTTCCTCCTCGCGCTCCTGCTGGCGTTCGGCAAGCGCCTCCCGGAGGCCGACCACCCCGGCAGCCGTTCGCCCAGCTATCCGCAGTCGTACCTCCACGACGTCGTCACGATGCTGGCCGGGGTCACCCTCGTCGCCTACACGCTGTATACGGTCGCGCCGGACACGACGCGCAAGCTGGGCGGCTCGAACGCGCTGCTGTTGACGGTCCCGCTCGTGCTGTTCGGGATCATGCGATACCTCCTGCTGCTCCACAGGGAAGGCGCGCAGGACCCGACCGCCACGCTCTTCCGCGACCGCCCCTTGCTGGTGACGGTTCTTCTCTGGATGGTGGTGGCCGGCGCCATCGTGTACACCGCCGGAGGCGCGAGGTGAGGAGCCGGGTTGCTGTCGTGCGCACGAGGCCGGAAACCGTCCTTGCCGATATCGGCCGCCTCTGCGGGCTCGCCGGCCTGAAGGACGCGCTCCGGCCCGGTGCCACGACGATCCTGAAGGACAACATCTCGTGGCACTATCCGTTCCCCGGCGCCAACACGACGCCCTGGCAGCTCGAGGGAACGATCCAGGCGCTGCGGGCGGACGGCCTTTCCGATCTGGTCTGCGTCCAGAACAACACCGTCGTGACCAACCCGAAGAAGGGCGAGCGCCTCAACGGTTACCTGGGCGTGCTCGAGCACTACGGCATCCCAGTCCGGTACAACTGCGACCCCGACGACCTCAAGTGGGTGCGCTACGAACCCAAGGGCGAGATGCTCGCCCTGCACAAGATCTTCCCGCACGGCATCCACATCCCGGAGTTCTTTTTCGGCACCAACATCGTGCACCTGCCGACAGCGAAGTGCCACATCTACACGACCACCACCGGCGCGATGAAGAATGCCTTCGGCGGCCTGCTCGCGACCCGCCGCCACTACACGCACACCTGGATTCACGAGACGCTCGTGGACCTCCTCACGATCCAGAAGGAGATCCACACCGGGCTGTTTGCCGTCATGGACGGGACGACCGTAGGCAACGGGCCCGGCCCCCGCACGATGATTCCGGTCCGCAAGGACGTCATGCTGGCTGCCGCTGACCAGGTTGCCATCGACGCGGTCTCCGCACGGATGATGGGGTTCGACCCTCTATCCATCCGCTACCTCGCGCTCGCGCAGGAGCGCGGGCTGGGTGTCGCGGATCCGCGCGACATCGAGGTCGTGGGCGACGTTGACGCCGCGAGTGAGAACTGGCGCTTCTCGGTGGGCGACAACCTGGCGAGCCGGGTGGGCGACGTGCTCTGGTTCGGTCCGCTCAAGCGATTGCAGAAGCTCTTCTTCCACACGCCGCTCGTCTACGTCTTCGTCGCCGGGTCGTACTTCTACCACGACTTCCTCTGGTACCCGGTCCTGGGCAGGCGCAGGGTGCGCGAGTTTCTGCGGACGTCTCCCTGGGGCGCGCTCTTCGCACGGTACCTGAGCAGCCAGGCCGGCGCGGTCTGAGGAGGGGCGCCCCGTCGATGCGCGGCCAATGAGAGTGGCACTTACCCGGGCCCGGATCGCTGCGCTCGCGCTCCTTGCGGTCGCTCTTGCGGTCCGTCTCTACGGCCTCAACTTCGATCAGTCCCACTTCTTCCACCCCGACGAGCGCCGCATCGCAGAAGCGGTCATCCACCTGTCGTTCCGGCCCCTGCAGCTCGACCCCCACTTTTTCGCCTACGGCTCGTTCCCCTTCTACGTCACCAAGCTCGTCACCTCGGTGCTGTCGAACGTGAAGCCATGGTTAGGGACGTACGACGGCGCCGTGCTTACCGGACGCGCGCTCTCGGCGATCTGGGGAACCGCAACGGTCGCGCTTTTGATGCTCCTCGCGCGGCGCCTCTTCGGGAGTCGCACCGCGCTGCTCGCCGGGGCGCTGCTGGGCGCTACCGTGCTTCACGTGCAGAACTCGCACTTCGCGACCAACGACGTTGCGCTGACCTTCCTCGTTCTTCTCTCGCTCGTCTGCATGGTCGCGATCAGCGAGAGCGGCAGCATCCGCGCTTACGCCGCCGCCGGTGCGGCCATCGGCCTCGCCGTCGCCACGAAGTTCAGCGCGCTCCCGCTGTTCGTCCCGCTCGCTGTGGCGACGGTGCTGCGCTGGCGGAAGGAGCGCACGCTGTCCCGGGCGCTCGGGTGCCTTGGCGTCGCGGGCGCCTGCGCCCTGGCCGCATTCGCCATCGCCGAGCCATACGCTCTCCTCGACTCCAACGCATGGTTCCACGACATCGCAGAGCAGAGCCACATGGTCCGCAACGCGGGTGATCTTCCCTACACCAACCAGTACGTGAGCGTTCCGAAGGTCCTGTACGACCTTCGTGAGATGGTCGTCTGGGGGATGGGACCCCTGCTCGGCCTCGCCGCCGTCATCGGGACGGCCCGCCGTTTGCGGCCGAAGCCCGGGCCGGTCTCCACCGCGGATTGGATCCTGCTCGCGTGGGTCGTGCCCTTTTTCGCGGTTACGTGCTCTTTCGACGTCAAGTTCGTCCGCTATCTCTTGCCGATCTACCCGCCGCTGGTCCTGTGGGCGGCGGCGTGGTTGCAGGGGTGGGCCGAGAGGGCTCGGGCGGGGCGCTGGGCCCGCGGCGTGGTGGTGGCCGGTACCGCTGCCTACCTCCTCGCATTTCTCGCCATCTACGCACGCCCCCACTCGGCGGTCACAGCCTCGACGTGGTTCTACGACCACGCGGAGGCCGGGTCGAAGGTCTTGACCCAGGACTGGGACGAGGGGTTCCCGTTCAGCCTGCCCGGGCACCAACCGGACCGCTTCAAGGTTGTCCAGTTCGGGTTCTACGAGACCGACTCGCCGGCCAAGGTCAAGCACCTCGCCAACGAGCTGGCGTCCTCCGACTGGTTGGTCCTCCAGACCAAGAGGCTCTACGGTGCGATCAGCCGCGTGCCGAAGAAGTTCCCTCTCACCGACAACTTCTTCCGGGAGCTCTTCGCGGGAGACCTCGGCTACACGCTGGTGAAGGAGGTTGCCTCCCGCCCGGAGCTGTTCGGCATCCAGCTCCCAACCGAACTTGCCGACGAGTCCTTCTCCGTCTACGACCACCCGAAGGCGGTCATCTTTCGCAACTCCGGCCGCCTCGGCTCCGCCGCGCTCGAGACGAAGATCCGCAACGGCCTGCCGTCCCAACCGGTTTCCAGGTCCGCCATGCTCCGCGCCGCGGCGAGCGGGAGCACGGCCGGGAGCGCCGATGGCTTAATCCGTGCCTCGCTGCTGGCAACGATCCTGTGCGTGCTCCTGCTCGAGGCGCTTGGCGTGGCGACCTACGCGGTGCTGCGCGCCGCTTTGCCGGCGCGTCCCGGCGTGTATGCGCTCGCCAAGGTCGTCGGTGCGCTCTGTTTCGTCTACCTGCCGTGGCTCGCGACGAGTCTCGGCGTCACCTCGTTCTCTCGGCCCGTACTGCTGGCTACCGTGGTGGGGATCGTCGCTGGCGGGTGGCTCGCGGGTCGATCCCGCCGCGAGCCCTGGCCGGAGCGCGCCGAGCTTATCGCGAGTGAGGTGGCGTTCTGGGGTGTGTTCGCGTTCTTCCTGGCCTTGAGGTTGCTCAATCCCGAGGTGTTCTGGGGCGAGAAACCGATGGACTTCTCCTTCCTCAACACCCTTTACCGCGCCGATGCTTTGCCACCGCCGGAGCCGTGGTTCGCGGGCTCGCCGCTCATGTACACCTACTTCGGCCACTACGCCGTGGCCGCCGTCGGCAAGGCGCTGGCGATCCAGCCTTCCGTGATGTTCAACCTCGGCATCGTGATGGTTGCCGGCATGACCGCGGCGGCCCTGTTCGCGGCCGGGGCGCTCATCGGCGGCAGTTGGCGATTCGGAGCCACGGCGGCCGCGGTCACGCTGTTCCTCGGCAACCTCTCGGGGGTGGGCGAGGTACTGCACCGCCGGGCCGTCAACTTCGACTACTTCTGGGCGACATCGCGGGTCATTCCCGAGACGATCAACGAGTACCCATTCTGGAGCTTCGTTTTTGCCGACCTCCACGCGCACGTCCTGGTGATGCCGTGGGCCGTGGGCTTCATCGCCCTGCTCGCCCTCTGGCTCGGCCGTCGAGCCGAGCCGACCGCCGCTCGGCCGCGGACGGCCGCAACAGTGCTGCTCGTGCTCTCCGCCCTCATGCTTGGCGCGCTCACGGTCACGAACGGCTGGAGCATGCCGACCTATCTCGCCCTCCTGCTGACTCTCCTCGGAGCCGACTGGCTGGTTCACCGCGCTCACGGAGGCGTGACCCGTGTCCTCCGCACCGCCTTCGTATCGGTTGTCCTGCCGGCGACGGCGATCATCGGCGGGGCGCTCCTCGGTTTCCGCCCCTTCTGGCGGCACTTTTCCCTGCCCGCACGGCACTGGGGGCCCGAAGTCGGTCCCTACGCCCCTCCGGCGGACGTGCTCACGATCTTCGGCGGGTTTCTTGTGCTTCTCGTGCCGTGCCTCTTCCTAACCTGGCGGCACATCCTCACCCTGGGAGAGCAGCGACTCCCGAGCTCTCGCTACGCGACAATGGCCGCGGTCGCGGTCGCCCTGACCCTCTCGCTCCTGGACCTTCGCGCCCTTGCCCATCTTTCCCTACGGCAGGCGAACTCGGTGAGTACCTTCGCGGTTGCCCTCGCGGTCTTCGGTCTCTACCTCTCGCTCCACCGTCGCACGCCGGAACGCACTCGCTTGCCGCTCCTCATGTTCACCTTCGCGATGGCGCTGATCGCGGGGTGCGAGTTCGTCTTCGTCTGGGACCGCATGAACACGGTGTTCAAGTTCTACCTCGAGGCGTGGTTCCTCCTCGCCATCGCTTCGAGCTTCGTCCTGTGGGAGGTGTTCCGAGGCGCGGGGCGCCGCGAGCGCTCTCGGCTCGTTTGGCAGGGGGTCGCCGGCGCTGCCATCGCCATGGCGGCGTTCACGTCGCTGTCGGGGGCGTGGGGAATCGTGACGCACCGCCACGTGAACGGACCGCGCTTCACGCTCGACGGTATGGCCTATCTCAAGGGCACGAACCCCCACGAGCTCGCGGCGTTCGAATGGTTGAACCGGAACGTGCGCGGCCTTCCGGTGCTCGCGGAGGCCTACGGACCGTCGTACCAGGAGTTTACCCGCGTCTGCATGAACACCGGGCTGCCCGTCGTGCTCGGCTGGGACTACCACGTCTTCCAGCGCGGCCACCGGCACGAGGACATCGAAAGGCGAAAGCAGGACCTCGAGACGATCTACACGTCCAGAACCCAGGAGAAGGTGGCGGCCGTGCTGGCGCGTTACCACGTCGCTCTCGTCTACGTCGGGCCGCTCGAACGCAGGACCTACGCCGGAGCGAATCTCGCGAACTTCAAGAAATGGAACGACGTCCTCGCACCGGTGTACGAGAACCCCGCGGTGCAGATCTTCGCGGTCAGCGGCAACTTCGTGGGTGTGCCGCCGCCCCTCACCGTTGAGACGGTGCAGGAGAGCACCGAGGCGAAGGTACCGCCGGCCGTCGCACTTCAGGACCCGCCAGGGGTCCTCCGCCAGCCCCGCGGCCTCGCGTCCGACCGGAGTGGCAACCTCTACGTTGCCGATTTCGGCAACTGCCGGATCCAGGAATTCGGACCCGACCTCGCGCCGCGTGCCGCCTGGGGCCGCCGGGGCACCGCCCCCGGAGAGTTCCAGGACCCGTGTGCGGTGGCGATCGGTCCCGACGGCTTGCTTTACGTCGCGGACACGTGGAACGCCCGCGTGCAGGTGTTCGACGGCACCGGTACGTTCATCCGCGAGTGGAGCGCGAATCTGTACGGTGCGCGCGGGATTGCGGTCGATGCGACCGGCGCCGTGTTCGTTGCCGACACGGGCAACGCGCGAATCTGCCGCTTCTCCGCTGATGGGCACCTCGAAACGGAATGGGGCGGTCGCGGAGCGCAGCCTGGGAAGCTCGCGGGGCCGGTCGGGTTGGCGGTGGACGGTGCCGGCAAAGTGCTCGTGTGCGACAACGCCAATTCCCGCCTGCAGGTCTTCGACCGCGATGGCAACCTGCTGCGGGTGGTTCCGGTGCCCGACTGGCGTGCCGAGGTGTTCGGGGAGCCCTTCGTCGTCGTGGCGGACGATGCGACCATCTGGATCACCGTCCCGTTGCGCGATCAGGTTTGCCAGTACTCACCCGAGGGAGAGCTGCTGCGGACGATCGTCAGCGGGGAGGGTGGGGCGCCGACCTTCATCAGGCCTGTCGGCATTGCCCTCTCGCCGGACGGCACGGCGCTCGTCGTCTCCACCCTCGACGGCCACCTCCGCCGCCTCGATACCGGGGCGCGCCGTCGTCCGATCGGCGCTCAGCCCTCGACCAGGCGCACCCCCACGCACCCACGGAGGGCAACGTGAGGTCTGGAGCCGCCGCTGTCGCGCTGCGCAAGGCTCCGGCAGGCTCGGTGCAGGTCGCGGTCCGAGAAGCGATGGAGGCTGCCGGTTGGCGGCGCCATATTACTGCCGGGGCGGCGGTGGCGCTCAAGGTGAACCTCGGCTGGGACGTGTTCATGCCTGGGGCCGTGAGCGCACCGTGGGTGGTCGAGGGGGTGATTGCCACTGTCCGCGACCACGTCTCGGAGCTGTACCTGGTGGAGTCCGACCAGGTGGTGGCGGATGCCGACAAGGCGTTGCGGCAAACCGGCCTCGCCGACGTCTGTCGGCGGTACGGCGTCACATGGGTCAACATGTCGAGGGGTCGGTTCGTGCACATCGAGGACCCGTCGCGCCTCGTCCTCAGGACCGTGGACCTCCCCGAGATCCTCAGCCGCACCGAGCTCATCACCGTACCGGTCATGAAGACGCACGACAAGACCGTGATCACGGGGGCGATCAAGAACCAGTGGGGCTGCCTCCGGGAGCTGCGCCACAACTTCCACCTCGTACTTCCAGAGGCGCTGGTGGACGTGAACACCCTCGTCCGGCCCCGGTTCGCAGTCATGGACGCCACCATCGGCCTCGAGGGGAACGGCCCCAAGTCGGGGATCCCAAAGGAAATGGGGCTCGTCCTCGCGTCCGGCGACCCGGTCGCCCTCGACGCTGTGGCTGCTCGCGTCATGGGTTTCGAGCCACGGGATATCGCTCACTTGCGGCTCGCCGCGGAACACGGGCTGGGCGTTTTGGATCCCGAGCTCATCGAGGTCATCGGCGAGAGCGTGGAGACAGTCGCGGAGGCATTCCGGCCGTCACGGCACAACGCGGTCTCGGTCGTAGAGCTGCTTCTTCGCCGTTCCGCGATTCGGAAGGCCGTCTTTGACACGCCC
Organism: Terriglobia bacterium; assembly: GCA_020073245.1. Taxonomy (GTDB): domain Bacteria; phylum Acidobacteriota; class Thermoanaerobaculia; order Thermoanaerobaculales; family Thermoanaerobaculaceae; genus RBG-13-68-16. The sequence goes on from JAIQFQ010000015.1 coordinate 11,627, forward strand.
TTGTTCCATCTCTGCTGCTGGGGTGCGCGCCGTTACTACGACATCTGGGACCTGGTGGTGGGCCGCCGCCTCCGCTCCGGGGTGCTGTCCAGGTCGCCCTACGCGGCCCAGTGGGTGAGATAAACTCCAACTAGTGCGAGTCGTGATCATCGGTGGAGGGATCGCCGGCCTCGTCGCGGCGTACGAGCTTTCGATAGCCGGTGCCAAGGTCACTCTCATCGAGCGCGACGACCGCCTCGGCGGGCTGGCCGGGTCCTTCGCCGTCGAGCCCGGCGTCGAGATCGAACGCTACTACCACTTCATCTGCAAGCACGACCGTGAGTACCTCGCCATGCTGGATACGCTCGGAATCCGCGATCGTCTGCGCTGGGCTACGACCGCCATGGGGCTCTTCCACAACGGCATGCTCCGCCCCTTCGGCGATCCCGTCAGCCTGTTCACGCATCCCGGGCTCTCGCCGGCGGACAAGGTGCGCTTCGCGGTTGCAACTGTGAGGGCCAAGCTGCGGCGCGCGGACGACTGGTCCGCTCTCGAGAACCGCACCGCGATCGATTGGCTGGTCGAGAGCTACGGAACCGCGGGGTACGACCTGCTGTACCGATCGCTCCTCGAGAAGAAGTTCCGCCAGTTTGCACCGCGGATATCGGCCGCATGGATGTGGGCCCGCCTCAACCGTGTGGGCAACTCGCGGACGATCACGCAACGAGAGCGGGTCGGCTACCTGGTCGGCGGCAGCCAGGCGTACGTCGACGCGCTCGCCGCGGCGGCCCGCTCCGCCGGGGCAGAGATCCGCCTCGGCACCCGGGCGCTCGGTCTCATCCAGGAAGGAGGCCGCGTCGCCGCGGTGCGTTCCAACGAGGGCGTTCTCGCGGCCGACGCCGCGCTCGTCACCGTGCCGATACCCCACTCCGTGGCGCTCTTTGCCGAACTCGACGGCAACTATTTCGCCAACCTCCGCTCACTCGAGTACATCAACGTGCTCGCGGTGGTGCTGCGCCTCTCCCGCCGGTTCACGAGGTACTTCTGGACCAACGTCAGTGATCTGCGCATCGACCTCCCGGGCGTCATCGAGTTCACGAACCTCAACCCCTGCCCGGAGCTGGGCGGTGACGCCGTGCTCTACATGCCGCAGTACCTCCCGAGCGAGCACCCGTTCTGGAGTACCGGTGACGACGACCTCGTGAGGCTCTTCTGCCAGTATCTGGCCCTCATCCGCCCGGAGTTCTCTCCCGACTGGGTGCGCCGGAGCTGGGTCTTTCGCAGCCGCTACGCACAGCCGATCTGCGAGACGGGCTTCTCACGCCGAATCCCGTCCATCGACACACCGATACCCAACCTCTTCCTCACGGACTCCTACCAGCTCCACCCCCACGACCGGACGATCTCCAACAGCACCTACCTCGGTCAGGAGGCCTCCCGGCGGATCCTCGCCTCTCTGCGCCTCGCTCGACCGCGCTGAGTTCCCGAGCAGCTCCTCTCCCCCCGCAAGGGTCTCGGGGGTGTCGGAGCGCAGGGCACCCTTCGTGTCGCGCCGAGCCGGTGGCCTCAAGCTCCTCGTCAGACGCCGGCACGGCCCCTCACACGGCCTCCCGGTCCCCACGCCATGCGCGCTTGGGACCGGGTCTCGATGTTAGACTTGGTGGCACTTTCGGGCGCCGCCGCGCGGTGCTCAGGGTGGTGCGGGTTGCCAGCAACGGGTGCCGCGAACAGCATCGAAGCCCTCTACCGCGTGCGCTTCTCACGCGCCGAACGGGTGCAGAAGGACCGCCTGTGGCGGGTCTTGTGCCGCCACTTCCTTCAAGAGTACGTCAGGCCGGATCACGTCGTCCTCGATCTCGCGTGCGGGATGGGCGAGTTCACGCGGCACATCGCCGCCGGGCGGAAGATCGCGGTCGATCTGAACGACACGGCGAAGGGGTATCTGGCTCCCGATGTCGAGTTTCACACTGCGACGGCCGAGCGGCTGGATTTCCTGCAGGATGAGTCGGTCGATGTCTGCTTCAGCAGCAACTTCCTCGAACACCTGCCGACCAAGCAGGCGGTGGACTCGGTGCTCGCCGAGGTCTTCCGCGTCCTCCGAAAGGGCGGTCGATACCTGGCGATCCAGCCGAACATCCGCTACGCCTATCGCGAGTACTGGGACTTCTACGACCACTTCACGGCGCTGTCCGATCGCTCCTGCGCCGAGGCATTTCTCTTGGCGGGCTTCGAGATCGAGCGCTTGGTGCCGAGGTTTCTGCCGTTCACCACGAAGGGGAAGGCCGCAGCGCGCCCCGCGGCGCTGAGGTTGTACCTCGCGTTGCCACCGGTGTGGCGGCTGTTCGGTAAGCAGTTCTTCATCGTCGGCCGCAAGCCGCTCGTAGGTGGCACGGGGACGGACGGAACACCCCGTGGGTAGGCGGCGCGGCGCGACCGGCCTCGGAACCTCGGGCCGGCGCGGGGCCGCCCCCTCGGGCACGGTCGCAGGGCCCGGCCGCCCCGCGTTCGAGATCTGGCGATGCTGAGATCTGCGGACGAAACGCCTGCCGGCACCTCCCGAGGCACAAACGCCGGCTCCGCCCGCGTTGCGCTGATCTGCCTGAGCCTCGCGGCCGTAGCTGCGGGTCAGCTGCTGTTCGACGCGAAGGTGCTCTTCGGGGTTGCGCTCGCGTTCTTCTTCGGCGGGTTGGCGACGTTCGGCGTTGCCGTCTTCAGGCCGCTCCGGAGGCTGGTGCCGCCAGCCGCGCCCGAGGCGAGCGCGATGGACCCGTTCGCCGACGGGGCGCCCGCACCGCCGCGTGCGACCGGGGTCCGGGAGGCCCTCGCCTTCGGACTCGTCATGGCCGTCGCGGCGTTCTTCCGCCTGTTCAGGCTCGATGCCATCCCACCCGGGTTCAACCACGACTCGGCCTTCCTCTCGATCTACCCCATCGAGCTCTTGCGGGGCGCTGCTCCCCTCACCCCGTACTTCGTCACGCCGAGCCACTACCCGATCGGCTACGAGACGTTCCAGCCCCTCGTGACGGCGGTCTACATCTGGTTGCTCGGCATCGTTCCGCTGGCGAGCAAGCTGTCGTCTGCGACGTCGAGCCTGGCCGCCCTGGTGGTGCTCTACTTCCTCCTTCGCTATCTCTTCGGACAGCGGATGGCGGTCGTCACCTCGTTTCTCGGCGCCGTGTGCGCCTGGCACTTCATCTTCGGGCGGGTCGGCTGGCACTGTATCGCCGTCCCGCTCTGGGAGACCGTCGCCGTCTTCCTCATGCTGGTGGCCGTCCGTTCCCGGAAGAAGGCGCTCTTCGCGCTCGCCGGGGCGGCCACCGCCGTGAACCTGATGACCTACTCGATCAGCCGGCTGTTGCTCGTCAAGGAGGCGATCCTCGCCGCGTATCTGTGGCTCAAGGGCACGGTTCGCACGAGGCTGCACGCCCACGGCGTCCTGCTGTTCATCGCGGCTTTTCTGGTTTGCAGTCTGCCCGTGATCTACTACGCGGCAAACCACTGGGAGGTGTTCCAGGGCCGCGCCCGCATGCTGCTGATCTCCGGGCCGGTCAGCGAGTCGGGGGTTTCGCCGCTGGTCGAGAATCTCAGGCGAACAGTGCTGAACCTGAACTATCGCGCCAACGGCGACGACTTCTTCATCAACGCGCCGCTGCTCGACTTCCCGCTCTCCCTGCTTTTCGCCATCGGCTTCGTGATCTGCCTGGTGCTCGCCGACCGGCCGCGCTACGGTTTCGTGCTCCTCTGGTTCGCCGGTTCGATGATCCCCGGGGTCCTCTCCGCACCGAATCCCAATCACAACATGGGGGCGCTGTTCCCGGCGCTGATCATCGCGGGCGTCGCGGCGAATTTCGGGATCGATGCCTCGCGTCGGTACACGGCCCGCTTCGGCCGCGTCGCCAGACGGGCCGTCCCGATCGGCGGGCTGGCCGTGGCGTCCCTGATGGTCTACGCCAACGCGCGCTGGTATATCGACCCTCACACTCGCCGCGATCTCTGGGGCTTCTACCCGGAGACACGGGTGGTCGGCGAGTACATGAGGGGTATCCTCGACCGCTACGACGTCTACGTCGCCAACAATTACCCGATCGACACGCTCATCTTCCTCACGTACCGGGGCGGCGACTTCGTCCCTGCCTTCCACCACCTGTGGAACGACGGCGCCACGATCCTCAACCTCCGGCTGAAGCCGCCGGCCGGGAAGGGAGTGGCGTTCATCGCCAAGCCGGAGCCGGCGAACGACCCGATCTTCCACGGGCTCCTTGCCCGCTTCCCCGGCGCCCAGCTCCTCCACCTGCGGGAGACGAACAACCCGCAGAGAGCGGAGAGCGTGGTCGCCACGGTAGTGCTCATCGAGCCGTCTTCGCTGCGGGCGGAGGTCCCGGTCCGGTCGGCCTCTCCGGTCAGGCAAGCCGCACGCGCGACCGCGTTCGCGGGCGGAAGGGGACCCCAGCCCGGGCGCTTCGACGAGATCATGGGCATCGCGGTCGGTCCGGCGGGTGTCATCTACGTTGCCGACATGCACAACGACAGGGTCCAAAAGCTCGGCGCCGATGGCCTGCCGCAGATGACGATCGGTCACCGGGGCACCGGGGAGGGCGAGTTCAACGAGCCGCGCGACGTCGCCGTCGACGGAGCCGGAAACCTCTACGTTGTCGACTCCTGGAACGCGAGGGTGCAGAGGTTCGACCCGGAGGGAAACTTCAGTGCGTCGTTCCGCACCGCCCGCGGGCTGTTCGGCCCGAAGGGTGCAGCCGTCGACGGCGACCGGCTGCTGGTGACCGACACGGGAAACGGCGCGGTGGAGGTCTTCGGCCTCGACGGTCGTCACCTCGCCACGTGGGGCGCAGCCGGCGACGGCCCCGGTCAGTTCCGCGAGCCGGTGGGCATCGCGGCCGACGGACGTGGTCACCTTTTCGTCGCCGATACCGGCAACGGCCGCATCCAGAAGCTCGACCGCGATGGCCGTCCTCTCCTGTCTTGGACGATCACGAGCTGGGGAGACCACCACCTCCACGAGGCGTACGTGGCGTGCGACGGGAAGTCCAGCGTCTTCGTCGCCGAGCCGTCCTCGGGTCGAGTGTTGCGCTTCTCCGAGGATGGCCAGCCCATGAGCGACGTGGGCAGCGGTCTGAACGGTCCCACGGGACTCGCCTTCCGCGGCGTGGACCAGGTCGTCGTCAGCGAGCGGGGCTCGAACCGGATCCAAGTGCTACGCGTCGAGCCCGGTCCGGCAAGCCCGACAGTTGTTCCCTGACAGAGATCCGCAAACACGGGACACGGGGCGACGACGTTGCGCGCGAATCGGACCAGCGGGGCTCATCCTGACGAGCGCGTCGGGGGTCTGCAACACTGGTCCCGCAGAGCGCACGTCTGACGAGATCTTCCTGGGCATCCGTCACGGGCGATCTTCGGCGCGCCCGACGAGCGTGACCGCTGCGCCGCTGCTGGCGACCTGAGGTCAGCCGGCAGGCGTCACCTGCGGAACGGTTTCGGGCGTCAGCTTCTCGTACTCGACGGTGTCGCGGTACCCCTTCACCATGAACCAGGAGCCGCCAGCGCCCTCGGAAACCTGGACGCGCAGCTCAACCGGCTCCCCGCGCTTGGTCACGCTCCTCGGCACGTTGAGGTAGAAGATCCCCGAGTTGCCGGCGTTGAGAATCTTCCGAACGAACTGGAGGTGGACTCCGCCGCCTTCCCACGAGCGGCTCGTGAAGTCCGCGCCGAGGTCAAAGGTGATCGCCTTTTCCCCGTTCACGTACAGCTCGGCCTTGCCCGCCGCCTCGCCCATGCTTCCCGTGAAGACGAAGGCGGTCGGGTTGCGCTCGAGAACCGTCGCCGTCTTCCAGACCACCTGCGGCGAGCTGTCCGCCTTGTACGCCCAGTACGACTGCACGCTCGCTCGGTAGTCCGGGTAGATCCCCTCGTGCTGGGAGCTCACCGGCTCTGCGAAACCGTTGAGGACCTGGAGCTTTCCGCTTCCCCCCGCCGTGCAACTCGCCAGGAGGCACAGTCCAATGGTCGCGATGAGCAGGTTCTTCCTGGAATCCATGCGCCCTCCACGTCCTCACTCGTCATTCACCGTGCGGGTCTTGGAGGGCGAGACCGTCGCGCCAGCAAACCCCGATCGGTGATGAAGCCGTCCGCGGCACCGGCTCCGCGCCGACTGCCACGTCGCGGCGTTGTTTTAGCACAATCCGTGAGCGGTTTGCAGGTGCGCGTCCATCCGCCGCCGTGGAGACGGTGGCGCGCCGCCCAACCGGAGCCTCAAACCCCCCGCATCCCCACGCTCCCACCAGCACACTCAGTCATGCCCCTCCTGGAGCCGCGGTCGCATGGTCACGAGCTCGCCCAACCTGTAGAACGAGAACCCGCCTTCATCGGTGGCGTGGAATGCCAAAGACTCCGAAAGCGACACGTTCGGATCCGCTGACCACCACGCGGGAGCCGAGGCATCGCCGGTCGGGGGTACGACCGGGTGCAGGTCGCGGTCGAACACGAGAAGCGTCTCGGGCCAGACCCGTACGAACCAGTTGGCACCCGCGTAGAACACACATGCGCCCGGCCAAACGCCTGACAGCTGCCGCCGATGCACGCCTTCCGGGCCGAGGATCGCGAGCTCACGACGCAGCACGTCGAGGACGGCGACTCGCCCATCCGGGGCCACGGCAGCGCTCAGTGGCCTGGAGGTGGACGACAGGTCCGAGCGGACCAGGGCAAGCACCCGGACCGGAGCCTCCCAGCGACCGGCCGCGTAGACCCGGACCTCGTCCCGGCACACGGCAAAGAGGTCCCCGCCCAAGTCGAAGCCGACGGCCAGGATGGAGCTCGCGCCCCCGAGCGTGACAGGGACCGGCGAACGACTCGGGTCGAAGACGTACAGCCGGCGCGAGCCGGGCGCGTACGCCCACACGCGACCGTCCGGTGCCACTCCGAGGCGGTACGTATCGCTCGGTTCCAAGGGATAGCTTTGGTAGCCAGCCCGCTCGCGAGGGACTACCAGGAGAGCCTCACCATGCCACGCGCAGACGAGGCGCCCGCCGACTTCGGACACATCCTGGATCCGGTGGGGATCGAATTGCTCGAGCAGGTTCGATCGCTCCGGTGCAAACACGGTTCGCGGTCTCACGCCGCACCGCGAAACGCACGGCTCGATGAGGTTCTCCGTACCCGCCGGGGCGTGGAAAAGGTGGCCGGCCAGCTCTCGGTCGTCCCCCACACGCCGGACCGACAGGTTCGGCGCCCCCTCGCCGCTCCACCGCACCTGCACAGCCACGGGCCCCTGGGCGAGCGGGACCGGGCCTTCCCCCGGTTCGCCACCGACCGTGATGACGGCCTTCGGGAGGGACGAGAACCGGTAGGCGCCGGGGTCGTCGCAGAGGAAGTACCCGGCGGCCGAGGAGTCGCTGCCGAGGACCTCCCGGGGATCGACCTGCTCATGGCGCCCGCGCACGACTCGCAGGCCACGGCTTTCTGAGATGTCGCCCGCGGGCACCTCGATGGCGAGCAAGAGTGGGCGGTCCCCGTTTCTCCTGTCGCGCCACGGCCGGGGAAAAGGGATTTCGCGCACGTCGAGGTGCGGGTAGATCGCTCTGAGGCGGGGGATGAAGAAACCCGTCCAGAAAGGTTGGGCCGGAAGGAAAACCTCCGCCGCGCGGCCCGCGGCGGCCGACCTCGGGAAGAACAAGGTGTCCGCGTGCACGGTGTCGGCATCGCGGACGAACGTGTACTCCCCGACCCCGCCGAGTGAAAGGACCGCGTCGTCGAAATCGATCCCGGGCTCGTTGCGCGGGAGGTAGACGTCTCCCCGGCGGGGGGCGGTCCGCATCTGATCCAGCAGGTAGGTCCCCGTCCAGCCCGGATCTCCGTGTACGTTGTAGAGGTAGGTCCCGAAGTAGTACCGGTAGTCCCACCCCGCAGCGGCTGCGAGCGCGACTCCGAACGCGACCGCCAAGGCGACCTTGGCGGCCTTTCTCGACACCACGCCTTCCACGGCGCGCCATGCCTCGACCCCAAGAACGGCCGCCGCCCCGATCCAGAACACGAGAAGATAGGTCGCGTAGATCTGCAGCGCGCTGGTGATCGTCAGGCCCGCGAGGTTGACGAGGTAGAAGAAGGCCATCATGGCGTGCGCGCTCGATCTGCGCGCCTTGACCAGGCAGAGCAGCAGGCCGCAGCCGCCCGCGACCGCTATCGCCCTGCTGATGCCGCCTGAATGCTCGGCGAGAGCCCGTACCTCGGGCGAGGCCGAGTACTGGCAGTAGCACAGTTTGAGGTTGTATAGGTACTTCTCGACAAGGGGCCTGCCGCCGACGATGGCATCCGCCCCGAAACGGCTCCGCATGTAGCTCGAGCGGGCCGACTCGCTGAGGAAGTAGGCCGCAAAAGGCGCCAGAAGCAGCGCACCTGCCACGACCATCAGCGTGAGCGCGCGTCCGTGTTCCCGCAGGAAGCCGCGTCTGGTGCCAGCGAGGTACCCGAGAAACAGCGCCCCCGCACCCGCATCCAAAGCGAATCCCCAGTGACCGTGAACCCCGAGCGCAAAAATCAGCGCCACGGCGAGCGCCCACCGCACCTTGTGCGACGACCTGGTGAGTGCGAAGAGCGCCGTGCAGAACAGCATCGTGAAAAGAGGCGTCAGCGGCGTGTGGTATCCCCAACGGGTCGCCCATTGATGCCACGGGCTGCTCGCCAGGAGGATGCCGCCGATGAGCGCCTCCCGAACCCCAAAGAGACGCCTGAGCCACCAGTACATCGCCAGGCAGCTCGCCACCCCGAGCAGAGCGAGGTAGACGCGGAAGACGTGAAACGTGGCCCCGAACAGCTTCCACATCAACGCGGCCAGGTAGGCATGGAGGGTGCTGGCATAGTCGTTGACCGGCAGGTAGATCAGGCCCTTCCGAAGGAGGCGGTCGGAGAACGCCAGGAACTGGCCCAGCACCTCGTCCGAGAAGCCGAGCGGGACGGTGTCGAGGTAGCGGGTGCGGAAGAAGACCGCGACGACCCCGACCACCGCCACCGCCGCGAATCCAGTCCGCCGTGAAGGCGGCGACCACCCACCCAGCGTGCCTCCGCGCGATCGCCGCACGACCAGGAGCGCGCCGCTCCCGATGTAGGCGCCGAGCGCCGCGATCCAGTGGTTGGGCACCAGGACCGCGTGCGCACAGCCGAAGAGGAGCACCGCGCCAAGGAGCAGCCCGACATCGGCCATCCGCTCCGAGAGTCGCCAGGAACCGGGCGCCGCGGCCTCCGCGGGCCAGTCGCGCCCTCCGCCGATCATCGCATCCTCCGTAGCAAGGCCCGGCACCCCGGTTCCTCTGCTGGACCTGTCGGGGGCATCGAAACAAACAGGCTCCAGGATCGTCTCAGCCTACCTCTTGCCCGCCGGTGCGCGAGTCTACCAGACGGCACGGGTGCACCCCCTGCACCGTTGGGACCCGGCCCCTCCGGAGGGCTCGCCGGTCGGCCGACCTCGCCAAAGGGCCGAAGGCCGACGAGGCTGCACAACTGAAAAGGACGACGCGCTCCAGCGGAGCCGACGATCGGACGCACCGCTCCAGGTTGGTCGGTGCCGTCAGGTTCTTGACTCCTTTCCGGTTCATGTGGTGGACTCGGCAGCGTGAGGCCCGTCGACCGCTCATGATCCGGGTCGTCCTGCCCGCCTTCAACGAGAGTGAAGCCCTCCCCCGTTTGCTTGCAAGCTTCGCCGAACTCGGCCAGGCCCACCGAGAGCTCGAGCTGAGTTTCATCGTCGTAGACGACGGCAGCCGGGACGGCACCGCCGAATCGGCCCGTGCCGCCTCGCCGGGCCTGCGCCTCGAACTCCTTGCCCACGAGACCAACCAGGGCCTCGGTTTCACGCTTCGCGACGGCCTCGCCGCGGCTCTCTCCGAAGCCGGCGACGACGACGTCATCGTCACCATGGATGCTGACGACACCCATCCGGTCGAGCTCATCCCAGCCATGGTCGAAGCCCTCGGGCATGGTGCCGATGTTGTGATCGCCTCCCGCTTCCGCCCTGGCGCGCGCGTCGTGGGCGTCTCGCCCGCCCGCCGGTTCCTGTCGGGCGCAGCGGCCCTGCTCATCGCCCTCGTGTTCCCCACACGGGGCGTTCGCGACTTCACCTGTGGTTTTCGCGCCTACCGAAAGGGCGCCCTCGCCAGGGCTCGGGATCGTTTCGGGACCGGGTTCATCGCTGCGACCGGTTTTCAGGTCCAATGCGACATCCTGCTCAAGCTGCGTGCGCTCTCCCCCCCTGTGCACTTTGCCGAGGTACCGCTCGTCTTGCGCTATGACCGCAAGCCGGGAGCCAGCAAGATGAAGGTGGCGCGGACCGCCTTTGCCACGGTGCTGCTGCTCGTCAGGCGCCGCGCCGGTGTTTACCGGTGAACCGGCAACCGCTCAGCGCCGCCCGGCTTGCCAACTCGGGGACTCGAGTTCCCTGAAGATCCCTGACGTGACGTTCTCGACCGCACAGGTGTCGCGGTAGCCCTTGACCATGAACCAGGTGTTGCCGTCGCCCGGCACGCGCAACGCCCGCACGGCTAACTCGACCGGCTTCCCGGTTTCCATCGCCTCAGCCGCAAGGCGCAGCGCGAAGAACCCCGAGTTGCCGGAGATCTGCCGCTTGTGTCTGAACACGAGGGCGCAACCGGCGCCGTGCCAGACCTGCTGCCCGATGTGTTCCCCGAGGTCGAACGACAGGCAATAGCGGCCGTTGACCCAGAGTTCGGCGGTTCCCGCCACCTCGCCCACCGACCCGGTGAATGCGAAGACGGTCGGGGCGCGCCGCGTCACCGGCGCGCTCTTCCACACCAAGGCCGCTGGGGAATCGCTGACGTACAGCCAATAGGACTCCGTCGTCCCCCGGTAGTCGGGGTATTGGCCGTGATGCGGCGCCTCGACCACGGACGAGAAACCCTCGGCGCGCTCTAACTCACTTGTCGCGGGGGGCAGCGGCTCGGAAGGTTCGGAAATGGGAACCTCGCCCAGGACGCCGACGTTGCTGACGTTCTTCCCGTCTGGTGATGCGGCCCGCGCCATCAGCCACCACTCCCCCGTGATCTTGCAGCTCTTGATCAGGAGGACGTTGCGCCCTGCGCGCAACGTGACGGCACGCACGGCGGCAGCCTGGGCGAGGTGGAGAGGAAGCGGCGTGAGGAGTTCACCGTTGAGCCAGACGAGCGTTTCGGCGTCGGCCCCGTGCAACTCGAGCCTCGCTGCCTGCGGCGCAGGCGAGTCGATCTGCGTGACGGCCCAGCCGCAGGCGTTGTCCGGAACGCTACCATCGCGCCCGGCCAAAACGGCGTTGAAGTTCAGCCGGCAGAACTGCGTTCGGGCGGGCATCCAGTAGACGGTGCCGCTCAGCCCTCGGTAACCGGCCCGCGCTAGCGCCTCGGGACGAACCACGTCAGGCCTGGCGGCTTCGTTCGTGGAGGCCGGAAAGGGGCCCACCACCGCCCATTCCGACACGAAGTTCTTGCGAACGCGCACCTCGGCGATCACGAACTCGAGAGTCCCATCCGGGGCGAGGACCTGGTCTCGGACCGAGTAGTCCGAGAAGAACTGAAGATCGTCGCGTCGCAACGCGTAGAGTACGGGGAAATTCAACGAGTATTTCTGATACTCGCCGGGATCGAGCACCAGATAGCCCGGATCTTGCGTGCGCAGAAGCTCGTGTGGGTCGACGCGGTCATAGAAGAGCGGGAAGATCTGCGTCTGGTTCCCGCCGCTGGTCGTGAGCATCAGACGGTGGTATTTCGAACGGAAAGGCTCCATGAACGCGACGACGTCGCGGTAGCCGAACTGGAACCCGTAGATCCCCCGCGCCGAGTCAAACGCGTAGGTGCCGAGGTAGCGGATCATGTACCCTGCGAGCGAAAAGCCGCCAACGGCCACCAACGCCGCAGCCGCGGTGGATCGGAGAGCCGAGCCGACCGCACCGCCCAACCCACCCAAGGCATCCAGGACAGCATCGACCCCGTACGCCGCGAGAAGCGCGAACGCGACCGACCCGATCAGGCCCCGCGAGGCGGAGGGGATCTCGGTCATGAGGCTGGCCCCGACGGGGTAGAGCGCCAACCAAGCGAGAATCAGCCATGGCTCACGGCGCCTCGAGAGCGGAATGGCGATGAGCCCGAAAACAAGGAGCGGCGCCCAGTATGCCTCCAGCTCACCGTTGCCTGGCACGGCGTGCCGGACGATCGGATCCCCGGTTCGGAACAGGAATCCGGGCGAGAGGAACTTGACGTAGTTTGCGGCGAACTGGGAGGCCGTCTGCGTGACGGGCTGATCTTCTCGCAGGATCGACGTGGCGCGAAAGTAGCGCGATCCCTGCTCGCGGTGCTTGAGGTCGAAGACGACGAGCGGCGCGATGGTAACCAGCAGGACGGCGAGCCCCTGCGCCCACTCCCGCCTGCGCCTCCTGAGAGTCGGCCAGAGCACTACCACGCTGCAGACGAGAAAGAGTGGCACGAAGAGCTTGGCGATCGCATAGGCATAGCCGCAGAGCCCGAGGCACACGCAGGCGGCGGGGAGCGTTCGCCGGCCCTTCGCGAAGCGCACCAGGAAGAACACTCCGAGACTCACGAGGAAAGGAAAGCTGATCACCTCGAATGCGATTCGACTGAATTGAATGTGCCAAGGTTCGACAGCCAGGAGGGCCGCCGCCAGCAACCCGAGACGTCCCCCTCCGATCTCCCGGCCGAGCAGGAAAAGCATGAGAACCGTGGCGAGACCGAAAAGGGCAGAGGTCAGGCGAACGCTGAACTCCGACAGGCCAAGGGCACCGATCGGCAACATCGCGGAGTAGATGAAGACAGGATTCTTGTAGCCGCCGAATGACCAAACGAAGAGCGGCAGCCGCACACCGTTCTCGTCGACGCCGTGGTGGAGGACGGCCCACGAGTTGTAGCCGAGCGCCGCCTCGTCGCAGAACAGGCCAGCCGGGACGTCGCCGAGGTTCCACACGCGCGCCCCGGCCGCCACCACCAGGATCATTGCCAGGGCCGCCGTCTGCCAGCGCGTGAGCGGCGCCGCGGTGAGTGAGGTGGACGAGGTCAACCCTCGGCCCGCCCGCCGGCGCCGTCAGCGACCGGGCAAAACCGGACCGACTCCGCGTCTCCGCGGGCCGCACGCCGCCTGGCTGTGCGCGCACTCACGTGCGCCGCGCCGGGGGCGAGCCGCGAGAAGCCCAGTCGCAGCGGCACGCCTGGCCCTCCTCGGAAAATCGTAGCACGGGCGCCGCGGCGGGTGCGCGAGCGCTCCCCGTCACCCAAGGGCGGGTCGACGGTGCCGTAGCGTCGTCCCGGCCGCCAGCTTTGGGAAGAACGCCTTGGCGCGGCGCGTGATGCCCTCGACGTCGAGGTCCAGGCGGGCGCGCAGGATCTCCTGGCTGCCATGAGGTTGGAACTCGTCCGGGATGCCCAGGCGCTCGATCAGGACGTCGGGCACCCTGAGTGCCACGACGACCTCTTCGATCGCGGAGCCGAAGCCGCCCGCAAGTGCGTTCTCCTCCACGGTCATGAGCCGCGTACCGGGCCGAACCTGCGCGGCGAGCAGGTCACTGTCGAGCGGCTTTGCAAAACGCGCGTTGACCACCGTGAGATCGGGGCCATCCTCGGAGACCAGGCGCTCAGCAGCCTGGAACGCCTCGGTCGCCATGGTGCCGATCGCCCAGATGAGGCCATCGTGGCCCGTGCGCAACACCTCCGCCTTTCCGATCGGCAGCGGGCGGGGCAACCCCACCATCGGTGTGCCGTACCCGTTGCCTCGGGGGTAACGGACCGCGACCGGGCGGTCGTGTGCGAGGGCCGTGGCGAGCATGTGCCGGAGTTCGTCCTCGTCCCTCGGTGCCATCACCACGATCTCAGGGAAGACCCGCAGGTACGAGAGATCGAACACGCCATGATGGGTGGGTCCGTCGGCGCCGACCAGGCCGCCGCGATCGAGCACGAACACGACCGGCAGGTGCATCAGCGCGACATCGTGAAAGATCTGATCGTACGCACGCTGCAGGAACGTCGAGTAGATCGCGACCACCGGTCGAAGCCCGCGCGTCGCCAGGCCGGCCGCAAAGGTGACCGCGTGCTGCTCGCAGATGCCCACATCGAAGAAACGGTCGGGGATCGCCTTGGCGAAGACATCGAGCCCGGTGCCCTCGGGCATGGCCGCGGTGATGGCCACGATGCGCGGGTCCTGGCGCGCCAAGTCGGTGAGCGTTTCGGCGAAGACCTTGGTGTACGAGGGCGGCCCTGCCTTCTTCCGGGTCACCTCTCCGGTCTCCACCGAGAAGGGGGTCGCCCCGTGCCAGAACACCGGATCGGCCTCGGCCGGCTCGTACCCCTTGCCCTTGCGCGTCACGACGTGGACGAGGACGGGGTGAGGGTGGTCGCGGAACTCACGCAGCGTTGCGAGCAACTGAGGCATCGAGTGGCCGTTGATCGGCCCCACGTATTTGAACCCCAGCTCCTCGAAGAGCAGGCCGGGGACGACGAGTTGCTTGGCCATCTGCTCGGCCTGCTTGGCGAGCTTGAGCATCCCCTCGCCCACCCGCGGGATCGCGAGCAGGAACCGCTCGACGTCGTCCTTCAGGCGCCGGTAGGGCTGGCCGTGGATGATCCGGTTGAGGTAGCCCTGCATCGCCCCGACGTTCGGCGAGATCGACATCTCGTTGTCGTTGAGGATGATCATCAGCTTCCGGCCGAGGTAGCCGGCCTGATTGAGCCCTTCCATCGCCATCCCACCCGTGAGGCCGCCATCGCCGATGATCGCGACCACGCGGAAGCTCTCGCCCTTGAGGTCGCGCGCCGCGGCCATCCCCAGCGCCGCCGAGATCGACGTCGACGCGTGCCCGGCGTTGAAGGCGTCGTACTCGCTCTCGTCCCGCTTCAGGAAGCCAGAGATCCCGCCGTAGGTCCGCAGCGTGTGGAAGCGCTCGCGGCGCCCGGTGATCACCTTGTGGGGGTAGCACTGGTGGCCGACGTCCCACACCAGCACATCACGGGGCGTGTCGAGGACGTAGTGGAGGGCGAGAGTCAGCTCGAGCGCGCCCAAGCCCGAGGCCAGGTGCCCGCCGGTGCGGCTCACCGACGACAGCAGGAACCGGCGCAGCTCCTCCGCGAGGTCTGGAAGCGCCTCCTCCGGGATCCGGCGCAGGTCCGCCGGGCTCGCGATCTTCTCCAGAAGCCCCATCTCTCTCCGCTAGCGGTCGCGGCGTGCCACGAATGCGACGAGCGCGCTCAACGTTCCCTCTCCTCCCTCGAGCCTCTGCGCCTCTTCTCCGAGCGAACCCGCCAGGGCATCGCGCTCGCGACGGGTGGCATCCAAACCGTACACGGCCGGGTAGGTGAGCTTTCCTGCCGCTGCGTCCTTGCCCGGGCTCTTGCCGAGGGAGGCCGCCGAACCGGTCGCGTCCAGAATATCATCCACGACCTGGAACAGCAGGCCAAGGCGTCTTCCGAAGAGGGCGAACGCCGCGCGCGACCCGGCGGACGCCCCTGCCAGGAGCGCCCCGAGCTCCGCCGCCGCGCCCAGCAGCGCGCCGGTCTTGGCGCCGTGGATGCGCCGAAGACGATCGCCGTCCGGCGCCGCGCGCGTCGCCTCCAGGTCCTCCACCTGACCGCCGACCATGCCGCGGGAGCCGATCGCCTCGGCCACGACCCGGCACGCGTCGGCCCGGCGCGACGCGAACGCGTGGCCGTCGGGAAAGCGGCCAAGCACCACGAACGCCTCGGTCAGCAGGGCATCCCCCGCCAGGATCGCGAGCGCCTCGTCGAACGCCACGTGTACGGTCGCGCGGCCCCGCCGGAGAGTGTCGTCGTCCAGGGCGGGCAGGTCGTCGTGGATCAGGGAGTAGGTGTGCACCATCTCGAGCGCGCACACGGACTCGAGGATCGACTCCGCGTCGCCCCCGGCCGCACGGCACGCCGCGCGCGCCAGGACGGGCCGCACCCGCTTGCCGCCGCCGAACACCGCGTAGCGCATCGCCTCGTGCAGCCGGCCGGGCCACGCGTCCGCGGCCGGAAGGAGACGATCGAGCGCACCGTCGATGCGCTCGCGCTCCTCGGCAAGGAAGGAAGCCAGGTCCATGCTCACCCCTCCTCGGGCGCGAACGTTTCGGTCTTCTGCTCTTCCCCTTCGGCGGCTTCGGCCAGAAGCTGCTCCACGCGTCGCTCGACGCCTTCGAGCTGGGCGCGGCAGCGCTTGGCGAGCCTCACGCCGCGCTCGAACAGCTTCAGGGCCTCCTCGAGGCCCACGCCTTCGTCTTCGAGCTTGGCAACAACCGCCTCGAGCTCCGCCAGTGCATGCTCGAACGATTCCTTGGTCATGTTTCCCCTCCCCTGCAAACAGGGCACCGGGCCCAGGGCTCCGGGCACGGCAGAGACGACCCAACGGCAGAACTTCTCACGATTTCCTCCGATCCCCCGTGCCTGGTGCCTGACGCCCGGTGCCCGGTCTCTCCTCTTCCGTGCCCTGTGCACCGGGCTCGGTGCCCTGTTCCTCAAACAGCGAACCCTGGCTGCCGTTGATGCGCCCCAGGACCAGCGACCGGAGATGGCCGGTCGCGAGCGTCGTCACGATGCGCTCGCCGGCGTTTACCGCCGCGCTGTCCGTCAGCGGCTTCGCATCGCCCTCGCGAGTCGTCACCGAGTAGCCGCGCTCCAACACTTTCCGCGGCGACAGCGCTCCGAGCGCCCGCTCCCGTCCAGCAAGCTCGAGTTGCCGACGCAGGAGAAGCGAGCGCAGCCGCTCGCCGGCCACCGTCAAACGTACCGAGACCAGCTCCCGGCGGCGCGGGGCACCGAACCGAATCGGCCAGCGGTACAGCCGTGCGGTCGCCGCGTCCACACGCCGATGACGCCCGGCGACCAGGGAGCGCAAGAGCTGCGGCAGCGCTTCGAGGCGCTGGAGCTGCTGGCCGAGCTCCTTCAGCCGCAACGGCAGACGGGCGAGCCCTCGCGCGCCCTCGAGCGCCCTCAGGTGCAGGCGCGCGTGCTCGAGCTTGCGGATGAACGCGCTGGTGACGTTCTGGTGCGCCGTTTCCACCCGCCGTTGCTGCCCTTCCAGCGCCGCGACGATCATCTCCGCCGCCTGGGTCGGTGTCGCCGCACGTGCATCCGCCACGAAGTCGGCGATGGTGAAGTCGACCTCGTGCCCCACGCCGGAGATCACCGGAACCGGCGACGCGGCGATCGCCCGCGCCACGACCTCCTCGTTGAAGGCCCAGAGGTCCTCGAGGGAGCCGCCGCCACGAACCACCAGCAGCACGTCCACGAGGCCGGACCGGCCCAGATAGCGCACCGCCCGCGCGATCTCACCCTCCGAACCCCTCCCCTGCACACGCACCGGGTAGAGGAGCACCGACAGGTGCTCCCAGCGGGAGAGCACCTTGAGCACGTCGCGCACCGCGGCGCCGGTTGCCGACGTCACGAGGCCGACCCGACGCGGCAGCACAGGCAACGGGCGCTTGCGTTCCGGCGCGAACAACCCCTCGGCTTCGAGCTTCGCCTTCATCTGTTCGAACGCGAGCTGGAGCTCGCCGATGCCCTGCACCTGGACCTCGGCGACGATGAGTTGCAGCGAGCCCCGTTGCGGGTAGACCTCCAAGTTGCCGCGGAGGAGCACGGCCTGACCGTCGACCAGCTTGAACCTCAAGCGGTCGGCGCGCACGGCCCACATCGCGCAGGAGAGCTGCCCTTCGGCGTCCTTGAGCTGGAAGTAGCGGTGCCCCGAGGCGGCCACCTTGACACCGGACAGTTCGCCCCGCACCCACACCTCGCCGAACCCCCCGGCCAGAGCCGCGTTGATCTCGCGGATCAGCTCCCCCACGCCGTACGTGCGGACGCTCACGCCGTCGTCCCCTCCACCTGACCCACGCCGGCGCCCATGATGACGAGCGTTGTGTACTGGACGTTGGCGAACCAGAAGTTGTATTCGAACAGACCGGCGATCGAAATGGCCAACACCGAGGCGAGAGAAGCCGCGGCCGCTGCCCTCTGGCTCCCCGAGAGGCGCGGGAGACCCCGCCACGTCACCGTAAAGAAAGCGCCCATGAGCCATAGGTACGCTGCAAGCGCCGGCAGGCCGCGCTCCGCTGCGATCTGGACGATGTTGTTGTGAAGGTGGGGCACGCTCCAACGCGGCGCGTCGTCGCGCCGATAGAGCGGGTACATCCGGTCCACCATGTCCAGCCCTACCCCGGTGACCGGGTGGTCCCGGATCATCTCGACGCCCGAGATCGCCATGCATACGCGGTCGTAGTTCGCGGACTGCCGGAGGTCGAAGATCGAGACGACGCGATCGAGCACCGACCGGGGGAGGACCAGCCACAGCGCCAGTGCGAGCACCGGGTAGAGAAGCAGCAGCCGGCGGCGCCCCACGGCGGCCAGCAGCAGCAACGCGGCCGCGAGTCCGACCCACGCATTTCGGGTGTACGAAAGCAGGAGCGCGATCGGCCCGAGCAGGGCCGGCGGCAGCAATAGCCACACGCGGCGTTGCGGGTTCAGCAGCAGCTCCGCGATGGCGAAGGCGCTCCCGAGCAGGACGCAGCCGGCGAAGAGCATGTAGTGTGCGAGAGGTCCCTGGATGCGGTGCTCGAGGTCGTTCGCACCGTGCAGGTACTGGAAGATCCCCCAGGTCGCCAGAACCGTCGTGGCCACGCAAAGTGCCGCGACCAGTCGCCGCCACCAGGTCTGGTCGATGAGCGCAGCCGAGAGAGGGACCAGCAGGAGCACCGCCAGCCGCGGCGTCTTGTCGAAGCTCTGCAGCGGGTCCAGGGAAAACAGGGCCGATACCAGAGAGGCAACCACGAAGAGCACGAGCGGCGGCAGGAGAGCTCGGGCGAACGGCCGCCCGCGCAGCTCACCCCCGCGCCACGCCCGCCACGCGGCGATCCCCGCGATCACGAGCAGGGGGTTGGCGATCCCGAGCCGCGACGAGGTTGCCGCCGCGGCGACGATCGTGCCGGCGGCGAATGCACCGGCACGGCCGGTGCGCTTCGGGGCCTGCTCCTCCAACCGAGCTCACCCCGCCGCTGGGAGCGCCTCGTCGATCAGCATGACGGGGATGTCGCTGACGATCGGATACACGCGACGGCAAGTCGCACACCTGAGCCCCTCGCGGACCTCGGGGACCTCGTCGCGGAACTTCTCGCGGTAGCGCTCCACGAGCATGGCGCATTCCTCCGGCGGCAACGGGACAAGCTCGACACCCGCCTTGCACGCCGGACAGACAAGAATCTCCAGCAGCTGAGGATCGACCGGCATGACACCCTCCGGAGGCATGCTACCACTTCGCCACCCTTACCCACCCAGTTGACGGTCTCATCCCACCCACTCGCCCAGTTCACAGTTATCAGTTTGCCGAGTCACTCCGAAGACGGTGCAGGGATGGCGACCGCTGGCGGTGCCGGGCTTCTGACTGTCAACTGTCGACTTCTGACAGTGAACTGGAGGGCAGGTGGGCCACGGGGGGCGGTCGGCTACTATGGCTTCGATGCGTGTGCTCCAGCTCGTCGCCGCGGACCGCTGGACCGGCGCCGCCGCCACCGCTCTTCAACTCGCCGAGGCGTTGCGAACGGTGGGCGTGGAGTGTACGTTCGGCTACCGCCCGGGGCGCAACCTCGGGGAGCGCCTTCACGGCATCGACTGGTGTCAGCCCATACTCACCAAGGAGCGCACCCTGGGCGACGTTCGGGCGGCGATCAAGCGGGTGCGTGCGCTCGCCTCCGACCACGACCTCGTCCATGTCCACCTCCCGCACGACCACCTGCTGGCCCGCCAGGCACTCAAGGGCATGGGCAAACCCCTCGTCCGTGGAATCCACCACCTGGGGCACCTTCGCCCTGATCCCTTCCACCACTGGCTGTTCCGCGGTACGGCGGCGATCAGCCTCTCCAACTCGGCGATGCTCTCCCGGGGCCGGCAGCTGGCCGCTCTGCGCGGTATCCCCATGCGGGTGCTGCCCGTGGCGCTCGAACCGCGTTTCCGGCCGGGCGGAGATCGTGTCGGCGTGCGCGAAGGCCTTGGGATCCCGTCCACGGCCGTCGTGGCGGGCACGATCGGCAAGCTGGACCGCGACCGCGGCCACGACCTCTTCATCCACGCGCTTGCGGCGGCGCACGGCGTGTGGGGGGTCGTCATCGGCAAGGGCCCCCATTTGGACGCGTTGCAGAAGCTGGCTCGGAGGCTCGGGGTGGCGGGCCGCCTCGTGTTTCCCGGCTACGTCGAGGCAGGGCTCGAGAACCTTTACGCAGCCATGGACCTTTTCGTTTTCCCCGCCGCCGGTTCAGATCACGCCCACCGCGCGATCGCCGAGGCCGCAGGCTGCGCGGTACCCGCCCTGGCCGCGGACCTCCCAGGCGTCGGTGATCTCGTCGAACCGGGCGCGACCGGCGACGTGTTCCCGCCGACCGACGCCGCGGCGCTGGCCGTGCTCATTGCGACCTGGGCCCGGAACCCCGCCATGCGACGGGCGGCGGGTCAGAAGGCGGCCGCCCGCGCCCGTTCGCGATGGACGCCGGAGCGCCTCGCAGAGGCGGCGCTGGGGCTCTACCGGGCGCAGCCGGAGTGACGTTCCTGGGGGGTCGACACGTCGAACTGGTTCAGTGAACCGCTATGATTGATGGAACCTTCGAGCGCTCGGACCTGCGAACGTTCGAAGGATTCTCTTGGAGGGGGCCATGAGGAAGAAGGTTTACATCGCCGCGTACCACCAGTCGAAGTTCGGGAAGCTCCTCGGGATGACGGTCCCCGAGATCCTCAAGAACGCTGCCACCGGGACGTGTGGGGTGGTCAAGGCCGACCCGGCTGCGGTGGACGTGGCGACCGTCGGTGCCACCTGCAACATTTCGCTCAACGAGCAGGGACTGCTCGGGGGCCTGGTCGCGATGGTGCCTGGGCTCGCGGGCAAGCCGATCGAGTCGGTGGAGAACGCCTGCGCCTCCGGCGGCCAGGCGATCCTTTCGGTGATCCACAAGCTCCTCATCGGCGACGGTGAGGTCGGCCTCGCGCTCGGCTACGAGAAGATGCGCGACGCCGAGGGGAAGATGGACGGCAAGCTGATCGGTAAGGTGCTGGGGTTCTTCTCACACCCCGACGAGCGGCCCGGCAAGATCTACATCTTCCCTCACCTTTTCGCGGAGGTGATGGACGTCTACATGAAGCAGTGGGGCGTGTCGGAGCGCGACCTCGCCCACATCTCCTATCTCGAGTACGCCAACGCGAAGTACAACCCCTACGCCCAGATGCAGAAGGTGCAGATCACCCTCGACGAGGCGACCGCCATCGGCGACCGCAACCGCTACCTGGTCGACGGGCTACCGATGAAGACGTACGACTGCTCCCAGATCACGGACGGCTACGCTGGCCTCCTGCTCGCAACCGAGGAGGGGCTCGCCCGCCTGGGCGTGGCCAAGGCCGACTGCGTCGAGATCGCTGGCTACGCTCAGGCCACCGACCCGCTGCTCAAGGCCGGGCGCGACGTCCTCCATCCGGCGGGAGCCAACCGCGCGATGGGGCGCGCCTACGAGATGGCGGGCTTGAAGCCTGCGGACGTCAACGTCGCCGAGGTGCACGACTGCTTCACCGTCATGGGCGCGATCGGCACCGAGGTCATCGGCAAGGCGGCGCCCGGGAAAGGCGCTGCGTACTGGGTCGAGGGCAAGGCGGCCCCGGGGGGCGAGTGCGGGATCAATACCTCCGGCGGCCTGATCGCCAAGGGGCACCCGATCGGCGCGACCGGCGTCGCGATGGTCGGCTGGTGCGCCTGGCAGCTCCTCGGCAAGGCGCCCGCCGAGTTGCAGGTCAAGGGTGCGAAGGCAGCCGCCACGTTCAACATCGGCGGGCCGATCTGCGCCTCGGTGTGTACCGTGCTCAAGCGTGCATCGTAGCCGGCGCTGCTCTTCGGCAACCTGAAGGCGTTCACGCCCGCGAAGACCGTGGGGTTTGGACAGGAGGCCCCGGCGTAACCCGGGCTTGGGGAACGGCCACGGCGGACCCGCCTTCTGCGCCGGGCCGCGACGATCGGCACGTCCACAGAGAACAAGACCGGGCAGCGTGAGCCACCCGGCCGTGTTGTCTTCGTAGCTCGAAGATCCCGGACTTGCCGGGGAGGTCTTACGCTTTGACGGTGCCGTCCGGCGTCAACTTGTCGATAATCATCGGCAGGAACTCGGTGAGCTTGGCCTTGACCACGTCGGGCGTCAGGCCGGCGCTCTGCGCCAGCGCGGCGACCTTTCCGCTGCCGAGCACCTGTTCGATCTGCTGCGCCGACACAGGAAGGTTGGCGCCGGTCGAGATCCACGACTCGACGAGGTGGCCTAGCCCGCCCGACTGGAATGCGCTCAGGATGCCTCCGATCCCCCCGCTCTGAGGGTTTGTCACCATGCTGAGCACGCTGTTGGCAAGGTTCGCGTGCTTGGGGTCGTTTCCGGCAATGGAGCCGACCAGGTTGCCGAGCAGACCATCAAGAAGACCCATACGCCCTCCTTCTTCGTGCGGACCGCGCCCAAGGGCGCAGCCGGCGATCCCTGCTGCTACTTCGGTTTGGGGCCGCTCTTCGAGGCGCGGTAGCCGGCCTTGATGGCGTCGGCCTCGGTCATGAACTTGCCCTGCTTTGTCTTGCCGTACCACTCGTCTGCCTCGTAGTGGTACACGCCGGTGCCCGTGTTGACCCACACCATCCCCTTGACGGGCGGAACCTGGGCCTGTGTTCCCGCCTCGGTGACTCCGGTCGGGCCGGCCGAGGTCGCGGCCTTCGCCTGCGCCTTGGACGTGGTCGCGGCTGCCGCCGTGCCGACGGTCACCAGGCCCGCCAGCTTGGCAATGGTCGCCTTGGGCACGCCGGCCTTGGCCAGGTCGTCGACCGAGGCGTACGGACGTCCCGCGATGATCTTCTCTGCGGTGACCTTCCCGACTCCCGGCAGCGAATCAAGCTCCTTCTCGGAGGCGGTGTTGAGGTCCACGAGAGTGGCCGACGCCGCGGTTGTCGCGGCGGTCGTGGCTGTGGTCGCCGCCGCTTGCGAGGCGCTCTTGCCGCTCACGGTCTTGGTCGACGCCACGGTCGAGGCGGCGCCGACGGCCACGAGGCCGGCGATCTTGTCGATCGTCGCCTTCGAAACGCCGGCCTTGGCGAGGTCGTCGATCGAGGCGTACGGCCGGCCCGCGATGATCTTCTCGGCAGTGGCCTTCCCGACGCCCGGCAGAGCGTCAAGCTCCTTCTCGGTCGCCGTGTTGAGATCCACGAGGGCAGTCGAGGCAGCCGTGGTCGCCGCGGCCTGCGTGGCGCTCTTGCCGCCCTTGCCCTTCGTCCCGGTGCCGGCGGTGGCGGCTGCCGATGTTCCGGCTGCGGTTGCGGACGCGCCGCCAACCGTGACGAGCGGCGCGATCTTGGCGATCGTTGCCTTCGAGACGCCGGCCTTGGCGAGGTCGTCCACCGAGGCGTACGGGCGGCCGGCGATGATCTTCGTCGCCGTGGCCTTCCCGATCCCAGGGAGGCCCTCGAGGTCCTTCTCGCTCGCGTTGTTGATGTCCACCTTGGCGGCGACGGCCGCTGGCGTTGGTGACTTCTTCGCGGCTGCAAACGCCGGCGACGCGGCCACGACCGCGAGCAACACCAAGGCGACTGACCAGACGACGAGACCCTTTGCGCGCGTAATCATCGGGTTAATCCTCCCTTTCGTTAGATTTCTCCACGGCCCGTTCTTCCACGTTCGCACAATCCCAGCTGAATCTCAAGGCAGTGGGGTCGACCCGAGGCGGGGGTTCGGCTGGTCAGCGACGATTGTATCTAATTCATCCCGCTGTGCTTACGTGCCGCCACCGTTCAGCGCAACGGAATCAACGCCCTGTCGCGCCGGCGAGGTCGAAGTCGATGAACCCGCGCTCGACGTCGGTATGCACCAGGCGGACCCTGACTCGATGGCCGACGTCCGCGCCCTCGAAACCCCGGACGAGGCGTCCCTCCACGGGCGGGTGGAACACTCGCACCCAGGTCCCCTTCTCGGAGGCACCGGTGACGATCCCGTCGAACGCGTGCCCGACCTGGCCCGCGAGCAACATCGCGGCAGCCGACTTGCCCACCTGGCGTTCGACCTTGTTGGCCGCGTCCTCCTGTTGGGTGCAGTGCGCGGCCAACTGCCCCAGTTCCTCGTCGGTGTACGGCGGCGCTCCGCCGGAGAGCGCGGCCTTGAGCAGGCGCTGAGTGATGAGATCCGGGAAGCGCCGGTTGGGCGCCGTGGCGTGCGTGTAGTCCTTGACCGCCAAGCCAAAATGACCGGGCGCGTCCTTTCCCGGCCGTTCGACGACGTACTCGCCCGCACCCAGCAGCTTCACAACCGTGAGCGAGAGGTCGGGAAACCGCAACGGGTCGGCGGCGCGCCGCTTCACCAGAAATTCCGCCAGTGCCCTTGCGTCGGGCTGCCCGGGGAGCGGCGCACCCAGGTGCGCCGCCACCTCGACGATCCGGTCCCACCGCTTCGGGGTGCGGACAACGCGCCGCAGCGAGGGGACGCCCTTCGCCTCCAAGAATCGCGCGGTCACGCCGTTGGCCGCGACCATCAGGTCCTCGATCAGGTCCTTGGCCCGGTTGCGTTCCTCAGGCTTGAGGTCGCGGATCTCGTCCGCCTCAAAGACCGGGCGGGTCTCCATGGTCTGCAGGTCGAGGGCGCCGTGCTCGTGGCGGACCTCGCGCAGCGCCTGAGCCATCTCGTCCTGCGTGCGGAGGTTGGCGTCGAGACCCGGTACCGCGGCCAGCGCGGGCGGCACCGGCCCGTGCCGCTCCAGCCACGCGGCGACGGAGTCGTAGGCCAGCTTGGCATGGTTACGTACCACGGCACGGTAGACGTCCGAGCCGGCAATCGAGCCGTCGGCCCCCACGCCGATCTCGATCACGATCGCCGGCCGGTCCTGGCGGTCGGCTAGAGAGGTGAGGTCAGTCGAGAGCCTTTCCGGCAGCATCGGGAAGATCTCCGCCGCCGTGTACACGGAGGTCGTGTTGACACGGGCGTGGTCGTCCACCGCCGAGCCCTTGCTGACCAGCGCGTCGACGTCCGCGATGGCAACGAGGACCTGGCCGGTCCTCCCCGGAAGCGCGCGTGCGACCGAGATCTGGTCGAGGTCCATCGAGTCGTCGTTGTCGATCGAGCACCACGGGAGGTCGCGGAGGTCGCGCAGGCCCTTCTCAGCGGGGGCTTGGCTCAGGTTTGCGGCCTGGGCGATCGCCGCAGGGGCAAAATCGGGCTCGAGCCCGCGCTCGAGCATCACACGGTGGGCGATGCGCTGCAGAATTGCGCGGTGGGGTCCGTCCGTGCCGTTCATGTCGGCACTGTACCGCGGCCCCGCCGCGGCACGCCAGGGCCGAGTCAGCCGAGGCCGAGGATCTCGAGGAGTGCCCTAGCGTTGTTGTGGCGCTCGTCGCGGGCGGCGTACAGCAGCGTTACCGTCTGCGTCGCAACGAGTTCCCTCAGGCGCTGCGCCGAACCGTTGCCGTCCAGCTCCCTCCGGAAACGCTCCACGAATTCCCGGTAGCGTGGCGGTGCATGGCCGAACCAGCGCCGAAGCTTGTCCGAGGGCGCGAGCTCCTTCGCCCACCAGTCGACTCGTGCCTCTTCCTTGGCCAGACCGCGGGGCCACAGCCTATCCACCAGCACGCGTGCTCCATCCTCAGGCGCCGGCGGGTCGTAAACCCGTTTGGTTCTGATCACGCGGCCTCCCTCCTCCGCTGTCGCGACGGCTGTTCCTTATGACAGCCGAAACACGCGTCGGCCGCCGTCTGTTCCGGACCGTGAAACGGATTGCCGCAGCCGAAGTGCGGGTACACTGCCGGTGCCGCGGTGCGCCATCTGGCTGCGGGCGAAGCGATGGTGAAAGAACCGCACCCCCAGCCCCCCGTTTCGGGCAACCCGTCGCGCAGCCGGGACCACTTTCGCTGGGATGAGCGGCACCACCAGCCGCACACGGACATGGGAAAGTGGGAGAAGTTCTTCGCCTCCCGCTCGGATGCCGCCCAGTTCTTCCGCCTGCTGGGCCGCAACATCGCCCGGCTCGGGCCCGTGGTGCGTCACTACCGGTCGCTCGTCCGCACGGAGCCCGCGCCGCAACCCGTTGCGGGCGGCTCCTTCGGCATCGCGGTCTCGCCGACGCCGGACACTTGGGGCAGGTACCTCGAGCGGATCGGCGAGCTCAACGCCCGTGCGCTGCTGATCCGCGTGCCCTCATGGGCTCCGGAACCGGTATTCTCGCTGCACGACGAGTTCGCCCGCCTGCACGCCGAGGGCACTCAATTCACCTTCACGCTGCTCCAGAATCGTGAGCTCGTTAAGGACCCGGACCGCTGGGGCGGCTTTGTGCGCGACACAGCCGCCTGTTTCTGCGACATCGATCCCACATTCCAGCTCGGGCATGCGATCAACCGCAAGAAATGGGGGATCTGGCACCCCCATGAGTACGTCCGTTTGATGGACGCGGCGGCGCCCGCCCGCAGTGCGTTCCCATCCTGCCGATGGATCGGCCCACCGGTGATCGACTTCGAGTATTACTTCACGACGCACTACCTTGTCGGCGAAAGGCCGTTCGACTTCGACGGGATCGCGGCCCTTCTCTACGTGGACCGACGCGGTTCCCCGGAAAACCTCCAGTACGGCTACTTTGACCTGTACCGCAAGGTCCTCCTCCTCCGGGCCGTCATCCGGGCCTCGGGGCACCCCGACGTCCCGATCCACCTCACCGAGTTCAACTGGCCGCTGAAGGGATCGGGCAAGCACTCCCCAGCCGGAGAGCACGTCCAGACCGAGGAGGCGGGGCAGGCCCGGTACCTCGTGCTGTACTTCCTGACGGCGACCGCGACGGGCGAGGTCGCCAGCTCCTTCTGGTGGCAGCTCGCCGCCCGTGGCTACGGCCTTCTCGACGAAGACGGCACATGGACCGAGCGCCGCGCCTACCGCGCCTTCAAGCACCTTCTCGCCCGCACCCTGAACCGCGAGGTCCACCGTCTTCCCGAGTCCCTGCGCCCCCTGCGCGGCTTCTCCCTCCGTCGGGGCTCAGAGACCGGCGCGGTCCTGTATACCACCGGCAAAGAACTCCGGCTCGACCCCGCCCTCCCGGTGCAAGAGGCCGCCGATCTTGTCGGCAGTCCTCTTGCCACGAAGGGCCTCGTCGCCGGTCTGGACCCCATCTACCTCGCGCTCGGGAACACGGACCCCGCGTCGGTGATCGAGATGCTGGGCGCCAGGCGGCGCTGATCGCCGACCGATTTCTCCATCGGGCGAACGCTCGCCGGAAGACCCCTGCCTATGTGACGCGAGGGGGCGCCATTTGCAGATCTGCACGAGCCGACCGCGGTCGAACCCGGACGCAGCCACGGCGGGCGGTGGCAGTGCAGACAGGCGCGAACGGTGAACCACTCGGGTGTCACCGGCTCAGCGCGCCCGGCCTCGTCGGGAGGGTGAACCCGCGGCCCGTCATCGCCTCCACGAGAAGGAGATACTCGGCGCGGTCGGGGCTTCCTTCCGCTGGCGTTTCGATGTTCACGAAGACAGCGTCGAGGCCGTTATACCCGGGCGCCTCCTTCAACGGGGCACCGTGCTCCACGAGGAACCGGGCGTAGGCCCAGAGGCGGCGTTCCAACGCGAACGAGAGCGGGGATCGCAACTGGTGAGCGTCGTCCCGAGCGTCGAGACGCGCGCCCGCGGCGACGATCAGCTTCACGTTCTGGAGAGCCCTGTAGCCAATCGCCCAATGGAGGAGCGTCATGCCGTCGTCCCGGACGGCGTTCGGGTTGGCGCCGCGCTCCAGCGCCAGCTTCAGCACGTTCGAGAGGTCGTCGGTCGCGGCCATTTCGAACAGCGGCGGGCGGCCGGCCGCTCCCTCGCCGCGCAGCGGATCCGCCCCCAACTCGACCAGGAGGCGCGCGACGTCGTACTGCCTGCGATCGAGGGCGAAGGAAAGCGGTGTCTTCCCGTCACGGCCCTCGGCGTTCAGATTCGCCCCGCCCGCCGAGAGCTGACGGATCCGGTCGAGGTCTCGCCGCTCGACCGCCTCGCCGAGCGCACGGCTCTCGGTGCTGCCAAAGACGTGTTGTGGCGACTCGCGGTAGCGCTCGATCAGGTAGCCGAACCGCGCGAACCCCAAGAGGACACCGAGCGCGAGCAGTGGTGCCCCCGTCACGATCGTCGCGAGGACGCGCGCGACCGCCCGTCTCGTGAGCAGGAACACGAGCAGTCCGAGGCCGAGAAACGGCAGCCCGACGAGGGCGTAGAACCGGCCGAGCCCCCTCGTCGCCGGATCGCCCGAGCGGTCGAACGCCCAGGCTACGAGGAGGACGGCCGTGAGGCCGAAAACGGTCCAGTAGCTCGCGGCGAGCGCCTTCCGCCCCATCGTTCGCGGCGGGTGCGCCCTCGCTCCCGGATCGGAACCCGCCGGCTGAGACTCCTCCGTTCCAGGAGGAACTCGAGTTTCGTCTTTCATTGGCCGTGATCGTATCACCGCCTGAGATGGAGTCCGGGCTCGCAACGCGCGAGAGACCGGGGCTCGGGGCCCGGAGCTCGGGGTTCGCAGGAAGGTCGAAGGCAGTGCGACACCTAACCGGCGTGCAGCCGTGCCGCCGCCCTTGGGCCTTTCGGAGAGCGCGGGAGCGGCCCGCGCCGGAGTGTAGCCGGAGGCACCATGAGGACGCGTGGCTCCGATCCGCAACGCAGCGAGAGGCCCCACGCCGGCGAGGCCATCAACCTGAGTCCGGACCCCGGTCGGACCTGCGCTCGAACAGATACTCCTGAACACCGTGGCGCATCAGGACCGAGTGCACCACGACGAATCCCTGCGTCATCTTCTCGACCTCAGCCGGAGGGAAGCGAGGGCCGGGGCGGGTCGCGGCCGTCTTTGGCTGCCAGTGGAGGGTCTGCTCGTCGACGATTCTGAACACAGGCGGTAGCAACGGGATCTCTTTCTTTGTAGCGATGAACGCAAGCATCACCGCATCTGCACGGCAGAGGTTGCCGAGGCACTCGACCAGACAGCGGAATTGGCTTGGGCTCAAGTAGTTGAACACCTCCCATGCGAGCACGACGTCGAATGGCTCCGGCGGGCTCGGGAGGACCCGGCGGAACGTTGCGCCGGCGTCGTCCAGGAGCAACTGCTGAACGTCGCCCGCGGTCAGGGCGCTCAGGAGGTCAACGATCTGTAACCGGCACGAGAAGCGAGAGAAGAACTCCACATTGGCGCCGACGGCCGGCTGAAGGTCGAGGATGTGGTGCAGGGCGTCGCCTCGGAGGCGCGAGGTCAGCGCCCTCAACGTCGGCGAGCGGTACATGGGCGGCTGGGGCTCGAGCGGCTCCGTGGACTCCCGTCGCGGCCCGAACGTCGGGGGACCCTCGCGCCTGAAAGGGAAGGGCACCTGTGCACCGCGGCTGATGCGCTCAGCCGATCCGCTCGGGGCGCTTTTGCTCGCCGGGGCGCGGAGGCGTGGCGCTCGCCGGGGTTCCGCCACCGATCGGGTTGGCGGAGGGTGCGCCGGCGCCGGCCGCAGGCTGAGAGCCTCTGGGGACCGGGGCAACCTTGCGCTCCATGTCGATGCTGCCCTGAAAGCTCGCCCCGTCCTCGAGAGTCACGCGCGGCGCGGAGAGGTTGCCTCGGACCTTGGCGGTCTTGCGGATGGCGATCTGCTCCTCGGCGCGCAGGTCGCCTTCGACCTCGCCCTCGACCGTGACGCTGTGGCCGATGACGTTCGCCTTGACCCGGCCGTTGGCGCCTACCGTGACATGGTGTTGCGCGAGGTCCACTTTCCCCTCAATCCGCCCCTGGATCACGAGGTCCTCGTCGCCCGTTACATCGCCCCTGATCGTGATGGACGCGCCGATGACCGCGCGTTCCCCTGCAGCTTCCGCTGTCATTGGGCCTCCCCCGGCGTTCGGCGGAGCGACACGTTTGGCCGCCGGCTGTCCTCCTCCGGCCGCAGGCGCGGCGCCCGCCGGCATGTGACGGTCGCTACGATCCGGCTCCGCCTTCTTCCACATCATGGCCTCTCGAACCATCTTCGGGGGCGGAGGCTGCCGTTGTCCAGACCCGAGACGTGAGGCCGAACACAATTTGATCCCGCCGACCGGGAATATTTGATCCGGCCCCCGCGCCAACCGACGATGCCGCCGGGCCGGCGAGGAGAATTTCCACGCGGCGGAACAGACAGCAAACCGCTCTGCTGAGAGAGGGAAGCGGCGGCGCCGCGCCGGAGGGAAGCTACAGCTCGAGGTCTGAGACCGTCTTGAGGAGCCTCTCCACGCGCGCCCGAACCTCGGCGCGCTCGGTTTCCAGCTCCTGGATGCGACCGCCGAGCTCATCCGAGGCCTCGCCGCCCTGCTTGAGCTTGCGGTTCTCCTCCTCGAGGTCGGCGACGCGGGCCTTCAGCTCCGTGAGGGCAGTGATCAGCTTTTCGACGCGTTCTTCAAGAGCAGCGAAGATGTCCATGCGGCCTCCCTACGAAAAGCTCACCGCCAGCTCGCGGCCGAGCTTGTCCATGAGTGCGAAGTGCGCCGCATTGACCTCGTCCTGGGTCAGCGAGCGCTCGCTGTGACGGTAGGTCAGGCGCACGGTGGTCTTCACCTCGTCCGGTGCGACGCCTTCGCCGCGGTAGCGGACCACGGGCAAAACAACTTCCAGCCAGGGCGGGGCTGCGGCCGTGATCGCTGCCACGAGCTGATCGTACGGCAGCGCCAGCTTGTGACGCACCGTGAGGTCCGCGGTGACCGCGGGAAAACGCGGAAGCGGCTCGAAGACCGGCGCGTGTGAAGCTGCCGCGACGGCGTCCAGGTCGATCTCGGCCACCCACAGCGCCGACGGGACGTCGAACACCGCCGCAGCAGCGTCGGCGAGGCGCCCGGCGATTGCGATCACGCGGCCGTCGTGCACGACCTCGGCTTGTTCCCCGAGTGCGAGGACGGCCGCCGTGGAGTGCCGCCACGAGGTTCCCGACACGCCGAGCTCGGCGAGCAACGCCTCTACGAAACCCTTGAGATCGAGGAAATCCGCTTGGCGCGGCGCGTCCCACGGCCCCACCTTGCCCGCGATCGCAACCGCGAGGCGCTCCTGCTCGGCGACCCTGCCGTCGCGCTCGAAGAAGACACGGCCTACCTCGCCGAGAAGCACGCGCTCGGCACCGCGGCGGAGGTTGCCGCCGGCCCCGTCCGCGAGGCCTGCGAGCAGCGACCGCCGCATCACGGCCATGCGTGCCGAGAGGGGGTTCTCGAGCGCGACGACCGCGCCGCGGCCCGCCAAAGGCGACCCCGCGGTCGCCGCCTCGACCTCCTCGGCGACGAACGCGTAGGTGAACGCCTCGGCGGCACCCGCGGCGGCCAGTGCGTCCCGCGCCCGCTCGGTGAGCGGCCACGTTCCGAGACGCGTCCCCGGCTTCACGGCCTCGGACGGCAGCACCGACGGGACGTTCTCGTACCCGAAGTGGCGAAGCACCTCCTCGTAGAGGTCCTCGGCGAGCTCCAGGTCCACCCGGTGCGGCGGGACCGTGCACGTGACGGTGTCCCCGGCGACATGCGGCGCGAGCTCAAGCGCGCTCAGCACCCTGAGCGTGAGTTCGCGCGGAATCTCACACCCGACGAACGCCGATAGTCGGCTCAACGAGAACGGGATCTCGCACGGCGCAGGCAGGTCCGGGTTCGAATCCAGGACGCTGGCGGCGACCTCCCCCCCGGCGAGGCGCACGATCAGCTCGGCCGCCAGGTCCACCGCCGTTCGCGCCATGGCCCGGTCAGCGCCGCGCTCGAAGCGGTGCGACGCCTCGGTCTTGAGGCCCAGACGGCGCGCCGTCAGGCGCACCGACCGCGGATCGAAATACGCCGATTCGATGAAAACGTCTTTTGTTGACGGCGCGATCTCGCTGTTGGCCGCCCCCATGATGCCGGCTACCGCCACCGCGCGCGACGCGTCGGCGATCACGAGGTCTTCCGCCGTCAGCTTGCGCTCGACATCGTCGAGCGTCGTGATCGGTTCCCCGGCGCGAGCGCGCCGCACCCGGATCTCCTGCCCCTTCAGGAACGCCAGGTCGAACGCGTGCAGCGGATGCCCCACGTCGAGGAGGACGTAGTTCGTTGCGTCCACGACGTTGTTGATCGGTCGCACGCCGCACCGTTCCAGGCGCTCAGCGAGCCACGCCGGCGACGGACCGACCTTGACGCCGCGCACCACGCGGGCGCAGTACCTCGGGCAACCCTGGGCGTCCTCGACCGTGAGCTTGGCTGCCTGCCCGACCGGAGTTGTGCCTTCGGCAACCTTGACCGCCAGCGGCTTGAGCGGCCCGCACGCAGCCGCGGCGGCCTCGCGCGCGAGGCCGCGGTGGTTCATCGCGTCGGGCCGGTTCGTGGTGACGTCCACGTCCCACACTTCGTCGTCGCCAACGCTCTCGCGTGTCTCGACGTTCATGCCGCATTCCGTCAGGCGCTTCGCCAGCTCGTCGGCGGACGCGCTCCCCTCGAGGTGGCTCTGAATCCAAGCGAGACTCATTTTCATCGCGCCACCCCCTCGAACTGCCGCAGGAGGCGCTCGTCCCCGGAGAACAGCAAGCGCAGGTCGGGGAGGCGGTACTTGAGCAGTGCGACCCGGTCGAGGCCGCAACCGAACGCGAAGCCGGAGACCCGCTCGGGGTCGAGTTTGCACGCCGAGAGCACGCGCGGGTCCACCATCCCTGCGCCCAGGATCTCGATCCAGCCGCTCCCGGAGCACATGCCACACCCGGTCCCGAGGCACAGCACGCAGGTGATGTCCACCTCCGCCGACGGCTCGGTGAACGGGAAAAACGACGGCCGGAACCGGACCTTCAGGCGCGGGTCGAACAGCACGTGCACGAATGCCTCGAGGGTGGCCTTGAGGTGGCCGAAGGTGATCCCCTCGTCCACCACGAGCCCCTCGACCTGGTGGAACATCGGCGAGTGGCGCAGGTCGGAGTCGCGCCGGTAGACGCGGCCCGGGATGATGACCCGGATCGGGAGCGGCATCGTCTCCATCGAGTGAACCTGCACCGGCGAGGTGTGCGTGCGCAGGAGCAGGCCGTCCTTGAGGAAGAAGGTGTCCTGGGAGTCGCGCGCCGGGTGGTCCGGCGGCATGTTGAGGGCGCCGAAGTTGTGCCAGTCGTCCTCGACCTCGGGGCCGTCCGCGACCGAGTACCCCATGCGCAGGAAGATCTCCTCGATCTCCCGTCGCACGAGGGTCACAGGGTGGAGCGCACCCGTGACGGGCCGCCGGCCGGGCAGCGTGACGTCGAGGACCTGCCGCCGGGCGCCGGCATCCTCGGCCGCCTGCTGTGCGGCCGCGAGGCGTTCCTCGATGAGCTTTTTCAGCTCGTTGAGGGCCTTGCCGTAGCCCGGCTTGGCCTCGCGCGGGAGCGTCTTGAGTGCGTCCTCGAGCTCGCGGAGCAGGCCCGAGCGGCGGCCGGCGAAGCGCACGCGCACCGCCTCCACCCGGGCCGGATCGCTGCCCGCTTCGGCCAGCGCGGCAAGGAACTCCTGCCGCACCTTCTCCAGCGGCTCGGTCGCCATCAGGCGGCCGGTTTGGCCGCCAGGCTCTTCTTGGCGGCCTGAACGAGCTCCGCAAACCCCTCGACGTCGCGCACCGCCATATCGGCGAGCGCCTTGCGGTCGAGGGCGCACCCCGCGGCCTTGAGGCCGGCAATCAGCTGCGAGTACGAGATCTCGAACTGGCGGGCCGCCGCGTTGATGCGGATGATCCACAGCGCTCGCATGGAACGCTTGCGCTGCCGGCGGTCGCGGTACGCGAACAGCAGCGACCGCTCGACCTGCAGCTTCGCCATACGGTAGGCGTTGTGCTTGGTGAGGTAGTAGCCCTTGGCGAGCTTCAGCACCCTCTTGCGACGTGCAACCCTGTTGTGTCCACGCTTGACGCGCATGTCAGCCTCCTACTTCGCGTACGGGAGCATGCGCTCCACGACCTTGGCGTCGGCGGGAGTGAGGATCGCCGACTTCTGCAGGTGGCGCTTCCGCTTGGCCGACTTCTTCGACAGGATGTGGGAGTGGAACGCGTGGTGGCGCTTGATCTTGCCGGTCCCTGTCTTCTTGAACCGCTTCGCCGCCGCGCGCAACGTCTTGATCTTCGGCATGGTGCCCTCCTATTAACTCTGAATTCGCCTAAACCCTAAACAGGGTAGAGGAGAGAAGGTAGAGGAACAACGCGATCTCGTCACGGCCTTCCCTCTTCCTTCTTCCCTCTTCCCTCTTCCTTGTCTTCCTCCGGCCAGGGGTTCAAGGCGCGCTGCTTCGTGGTCGTGGTCATCGTTGCAACGATCTCATCGATGGTCTTCGACCCGAGGTCGCCGCGGTGGCGGACCCGAACCGACGCTCCCCCGGCCTCGGCCTCGCGTGCGCCGACGATGAGCAGGATCGGCACCTTGCCGAGCTCGCCGTCGCGGATCTTCGCGCCGAGCTTCTCCGACCGTTCGTCCACCTCCGCCCGGAGTCCGTCCGCCGCGAGCCGCGCACGCACTGTCCGGGCCGCGACGAGGAACTTGTCCGAGACCGGGAGCACGCGCGCCTGCTCGGGCGCCAGCCACAGCGGCAGGTCGCCGACGAAGTGCTCGAGCATCACGCCGAAGAAGCGCTCGATCGAGCCCAGCACCGCGCGGTGGATCAACACCGGCCGCCCCTCGCTGCCGTCCTCGGCGGCGTAGGCCAGTTCGAAGCGGGCCGGCAGGGTGAAGTCGAGCTGGATCGTGCCGAGCTGCCACTCCCGGCCGATGGCGTCGTGCACCACGAAGTCGATCTTGGGGCCGTAGAACGCGCCCTCGCCGGGGTTGGCGACGTATTCCACGCCCCGTTCCTTCAGGCAGCGCTCGAGCGTCGCTTCGGCGGTCTCCCACAGCTTCGGGTCCCCGATCGCCTTCTCGGGTCTCGTCGAGAAGTAGACGACCGGCGCTTCGAACCCGAATATCGCGTAGACCCGGAACATCAGGTCGAACAGCGAGTCGACCTCCCGTCCGATCTGCCCCGGCGTGCAGAAGATGTGGGCGTCGTCCTGGGCGAAGGTGCGCACGCGGGTCAGGCCCTGAACGACACCCGAGCGCTCGTAGCGGTGCAATCGGCCGAAGTCCGCGAAGCGCAGCGGCAGCTCGCGGTAGGAGTGGCCGCGGGTCGCGTAGATCAGGCACGCGGCCGGGCAGTTCATCGGCTTCATCGAGAACTCGCGCCCCTCGACGTCGGAAAAGAACATGTTCTCGCGGTACGCCTCGTAGTGGCCGGAGCGCTTCCACAGCTCCACGTCGAAAAGCTGCGGCGTGACGACCTCGTCGTAGCCGTACTCGCGGCAGAGTTCCCGCATCAGGGCCACGAGCTGGTTGTAGACGATCGCACCCTTCGGGTGGAAGAACGGCGACGCCGGGGCGAGCGACGAGAAGGAGAAGAGGTCGAGCTCCCTCCCGAGCCGTCTGTGGTCGCGGCGGCGAGCCTCCTCGATCTTGGCGAAGTAGGCGTCCAGCTCCTCCTTGGTGGCGAATGCGGTGCCGTAGATGCGCTGTAGCATCTCGTTGCGCTCGTCGCCCTTGAAATACGCGCCCGACGTCTCGATCAGCTTGAACGCGCCGATCTGGTCGGTGCGCTGGACGTGCGGGCCGCGGCAGAGGTCCACGAACTTGCCGTGCTGGAAAACCGTGATCACGTCGCCTTCGGGGATGTCCTCGAGGCGCACGAGCTTGATCTCTTCCTTCCGATTCTTGAAGATTTCTACGGCCTGCGGGCGGGTCACTACCTTGCGCTCGAACGGTCGCCCCTCCTGGACGATGCGGGCCATCTCCTGCTCGATCTTCTCGAGGTCCTCGGAGGTGAACCCCCTCGGGAACCGGAAGTCGTATTGGAACTTCTCGGAGTGGTCCTGGCGGCCGGCGTCGATGATGGTGCCTGGGAAGAGGCGCTCGACGGCGTCTGCAAGGACGTGCTCGGCCGAGTGACGGATCACGACCCCGGCCTCTGGGTCCTTGGGCGTGAGCACACGGAACTTCCCCGACCGCCTGATCGGTGCCCGCAGGTCCACGATCGTCCCGTCGAGCTCGCCTGCAACGGCCGCCTTCGCGAGGCGCTCCCCGACCGTCCGCGCCACCTCGATCGGTGTCGCGTCCGCCGGAAAATCCCGCGCGCTGCCGTCAGGCAAGGTCAATGTGATCTTCTCTGCACTCATGGTCATCCTTGCCGGGGGGTCCCGTGTCGCTCCTTCCGCCCATCCGACGCTCCAGACCTCCCGAGCTCCCTACGCTCGTCCCGCCAAAGGCGTGAATCGCTCATCCCGACCTCCACGCCCGCACCGCCCCGGGCCGATCCCGGAACTGCAAACAAAAAAAGCCGTCCTCCGAAACGGGGACGGCATTGGCAAGCCACGCTTCATGCATGGTAGGCGCGTGCGGGCTCGAACCGCAGACCTCATCCGTGTGAGGGATGCGCTCTACCAACTGAGCTACGCGCCTGTAGCTTGCTCATCTGCGGAGCCGGCACTGAATGGTAGGCGCGAGCGGACTCGAACCGCTGACCTCTACCGTGTCAAGGTAGCGCTCTAACCAAGCTGAGCTACGCGCCTGCTCCGCGGGCTGCCGGCGGGCGTCCTGCGGCAAACAAAGCTCCGCAAGGCTCTTGTGGCCCGCCCTCGTCCCCAGACTTCACTGCCAAAGAACACAAGCCCGGCAAAACCGGGAGGGGTACTCTAGCCCACGAGCCAACGTAACGTCAAGCTCCCACAGGAAGAAAACAGGGGGGCTGAAGCGCGGAGGAGCGAGAAGCAGAAACAGGGTGAGAGTTGAGAGTGAAGAGTTGAAAGACGCCACAAGTTCGACGCGTTGTGGCTCCCTCACCTCCGAGAAGAAGCGCGTCCGCCAGTGTCGTGTTTCTAACTCTCAACTCTTCACTCTCAACTCTCAACTCTCACCTTTCCCCTGCTCCTCTGCCCCTCTGCCGTTGTTGGCGATGTCAGACGGGGCGGATGGAGACGTCCCGCACGCGCAGGAACCCGACCAGCGTCTGACTCAACGCTGCCGCCTCCTCGAGCGGGACGAGGTGGCCACTGCCTGGGACGACCTTCAGACGCGCCTGCGGGATGCTCCCGCCGAGGAAATCAGCCATCGCGACGAACTCGGGGACCTCGCGCTCGCCGCGCACGACCAGGGTTCGTACCGCGATCTCCGCGAGGCGGTCCGTGACCTTCCAGTCACGGTCGGGCATGTCACGGACCGACGCCAGATACTCCCCCGCAGGGAACGTGAGCAGCATCGCCTCGAGCCGCTCCCGAAGTCCCGGCCGAGCCGCCGCAGTGGCGATGAGGGGGTGTGCCAGCCAGAGCTCGCGCATGGCGGGCTGCACGCCACGCCCCCGGATCGCCCGGGCCAGCTCCCGGAACGAGGCCACCATCGTCTCGGGGAGCCGGAAGTCGGGGACCAGCGGCCCGACGAGCCCGAGCGAGCGCACGAGGTGTGCGCGGCGCAGCGCGCACTCGAGCGCGATGCCGCTGCCCTTTGAGTGACCGACGACGTGCGCAGCGGGGGGCGCGAGACGCTCGATCACCGCGGCGAGATCCGCCGCGTGGTCGCCCCAGCGATACCCGCCCCGGGGCGAGCCGCTCCGTCCGTGCCCTCTCTGGTCGTACCTGACGACGCGGAAACCTGCCTCGACCAGCGCAGGCGCGACGTCGTCCCACACCCGGAGGTCGAGCGTGTGCCCGTGGAGGAGCACGACCGTCTCGCCGTTGCCCTCGCATACGACGTGCAGGGCGACGCCGTCGCGCTCGATGATCATGGGCGAACCAGGGTTAAAGGGCAGAGGTGAAGGGTCAAACGGAAAGCACAGGAGATGACGTGCGGGTGGCGGCGATGCGGGCTGACCCTGGGCATCTGTCGTCCCTTTGCCCTTTGACGTCTCCCGTTTGACCTCTTCAACGGGCCGTCTTGAAGGTGAAGCTCACAGCTTTCTCCATCTCCTTGCCCGAGACGCTTTCCACGGCGCCCTGAGAGAGCGTTACGTGGAACGTGTCGCCGGGGCCGAGGTCCGCCCGCGGCTCCCAGATCACCCACCAGTGCTCCGGGTCGTAGCTCACCTGGCCGGGGACGAGACCGCTGGACTCGCCGAGCACGGTGACCCCATCCCCCTTGACCTCCTCCGGCCGCAACGGCTCCGACATCGAAAACAGCACTCGCGGCCGCCGAGCCGCGACAAGCGCCCCTGACGCTGGGAAGTGCGAGGTCACCACCGGCGGCAACGCCGGGATGGACTCCGATGCACCCGCCGCGAACGTGAGGTCGATGGCCACGTGGAAGACCACGTCCACGAGCCCCGGCGGGGGCGGTGGCGGCAGCGGCAATCCATGGTCGTGCCCTTCCTTGGTGAGGATTACCGCGATTGCCACGACGGTCACCACACCCAGGACGATCAGGCCCGTCGAGACGTGGTCGAGCACAGCCCGGACCTCGGTGACCGATCCGTCTCTGACAGCCACGCCCGTCGCGCTGTCGCTCAGCCGAACGACGTTGCCCGAGTCATCGAGTCGGGCCGGGAAGCGCAACCGATAGCTCCCTGGAGGCAGGCCGACCACGGTCCAGGTCGGGTTGAGCGATCGGAAGACGGGGACCCAGGTCTTGCCGTCGTTTCGCTGAAGCTCGCCGAGGATGCCCGCCGGACTGGGACGTCCCTCCCGCCGGGCGTCGTCGTCAGCGAACACCTGCACCGCGACGCCACCGCCCGGCCTGGGCGCAGCGTGCGACCCCGTCGCCGTAACGGAAAGGCAGCCGGAGAGCGTCAGTGTGAGCTGCCCGACGACGAGCAGCATCGCGAGGGTACGCCTGAACATGCTCGAAGTGTCCCACTGGCTACGGCGGTGCGCAAGCGAGGACAGGAAAAGGAAGAAGGTGGAGGGTAGAGGGAAGGCAATGGCTACCGACGACAGACCCTCTCTCGTCTTCCCTCTTCCTTCTACCGTCTCACTTCCTGCGCGTGGCGAGGGCGAACGAGCGGGCGAGCGCCTCGATCGCGCCGGGAAGCTCGGGTGCATCGCCGAGCTCCGCGATCCGCTCGACGAGCACAGAACCGACGACCACCCCGTCGGCAAACTGGGCGATTCGGGTGACCTGATCGGGCGTTGAAACGCCGAAACCCACGGCGACCCTGGTCTTGGTCAGCTTGCGGACCAGCCGGACCTGCTCCTCGAGTCCCTCCTCGAGGGTGGTGCGGGCTCCGGTGACGCCGGAGCGCGCGACGAAGTAGACGAAACTGCCGGCGAGGCGCCGCACCGCCTTGACGCGTGCCCGGGTCGAGGTGGGAGCCACCAGCAGCACGAGCTCGATTCCGACCCGCCGCAGCGCCTCATGGGCTGGGCCCGCCTCGTCCACCGGCACGTCCGTAAAGAGCACGCCGTCCACTCCGGCCGAGGCGGCGTCCACCGAGAACCGGGCCAGACCGTACGCGTGCACGGGGTTGAAGTAGGTGAAAAGCACGAGCGGCAGATCGCTTGTCAGCCGAAACGAGCGCACGGTCTCGAGCACTGTCGTGAGGGTTGTCCCCGCTGCCAGCGCCCGCTCCGCGGCCCGCTGGTTCGTGGCTCCATCGGCGATCGGGTCGGTGAACGGCACGCCGAGCTCCAGGATGTCCGCCCCCCCGCGTTCGAGGGCGCGGGCCAGTGCGACGGTGCGGCCCGGGTCCGGGTCTCCGGCGGTGATGTAAGGGATGAACGCCGCGCGCCTCGCCTTGCGCGCCCGTGCGAAGGCTCGCTCGATCCGTCCGCTCATAGCGTCACCCCCTCAAGACGCGCCACCTCGGCCACGTCCTTGTCCCCGCGGCCTGAAAGGCTGACCAGGATCGCCTGGCCGCTCCCCATCCGCGGGGCGACGCGGGCGACATAGGCGATGGCGTGGGCCGTCTCGAGCGCGGGCACGATCCCCTCCAGCTCGGACAGCAGGTGGAACGCGTCGACCGCTTCGCTGTCGTCGACCCGGACGTACGCGACACGCCGGGTGTCGTGCCACCACGCATGTTCCGGCCCCACCGCGGGGTAGTCGAGGCCGGCCGAGACCGAGTGGGTTTGCGCGACCAGACCGTCCTGGTCTTGCAGCACGTAGCTGCGCGTACCGTGCAGTACGCCCGGCTCGCCTCCCGCGAACCGCGCCGCGTGCTCGCCGAGGCGGGTGCCGCGCCCACCGGCCTCGACTCCAACGAGCTCGACCTGCCGGTACGGCACGAACGCCGTGAAGATCCCGGCGGCGTTTGAGCCGCCGCCAACGCATGCCACCACGAGCTTCGGCAGCGAGCGGTGCTGCTTGCGGATCTGGAGCAGCGCCTCGCTCCCGATCACCGACTGGAACTCCCTC
This sequence comes from Terriglobia bacterium, assembly GCA_020073245.1. GTDB lineage: Bacteria > Acidobacteriota > Thermoanaerobaculia > Thermoanaerobaculales > Thermoanaerobaculaceae > RBG-13-68-16. Next base: position 51,941 of record JAIQFQ010000015.1, read on the forward strand.
ACCATAGCCGGGTACGGGTGGGGCCCCAGCACGGACCCGAGGACGTAGTGCGTCGTTGCCACGTTCGTCACCCAGTCCCGCAGTGACTCGTTGATCGCGTCCTTGAGGGTTCGCGCGCCGGCCTCAACGCCGACGACCTCGGCGCCCAGCAGCTTCATCCGGTAGACGTTGAGCGCTTGCCGGCGCTCGTCCTCCGTCCCCATGTAGACCCGACACCTCAGGCCCAGGAGCGCGGCAGCCGTGGCAACCGCGACACCGTGCTGGCCCGCTCCGGTCTCCGCAATGACGCGCGCCTTGCCCATCCGGCGCGCCAGCAGACACTGCCCGAGGGCGTTGTTGATCTTGTGCGCGCCGGTATGGCAGAGATCCTCGCGTTTGAGATACACCCCGGCGCCGCCAAGGTGCTTGGTGAGGCGAGCCGCGAACGAGATCGGCGTGGGCCGGCCACAGTAGGTCTCGAGCAGGCCCGCCAGCTCGTGCCGAAAAGCCCGGTCGCGCCGCGCCTCGTGCCACGCTTCGGTGAGCTCCTCGAGCGGCGCCATCAGCGTCTCCGGCACGAACCGCCCACCGTACGGCCCGAAATACCCTCGACTGTCAGGTAGTGGCTTCACGTCACCCCCAAAGGAAGCGTTCGCAGGTTCTCAAGTTCGAACGTTCGCATGTTCGGAAAGGAAAGTGAAGAATGTAGAGTCAAGAGTGAAGAGCCAAGACACCAGACACCGGCGGGAGTGGTGCGTCGAATATCCACCGTCCCCTCCTGACACCATCGAATCCCGAAGGGCGCAAACCCCTCCCGGTAATGCTGGCAGCCAAATGGCAGCACCACGCGGGATTTCAGGTCTTTCAACTCTTCACTCTTCACTCTGAACTCTTCACTCGTCCTTCCTCGAACATTCGAACGTTTCGGACCGCCGCGATGAAACGTCGGATCTTGGCGCGGTCCTTACGGCCGAGCGCGGCCTCGACGCCGGTCGCGACATCCACGCCCGCGGGGCGAACCTCAGTCACCGCTGCCGCCACGTTCTCCGGCGTCAGTCCCCCGGCGAGCCAGAATTCGAGGCCCGTAGGCGCTCCGGCCAGCAGCCTCCAATCGAACGGCGTGCCGGTCCCTCCGCCTGACTCCGAGGCGGTGTCGAACAGCACCCGCGCCACGCTGGCGTACTCCGCCACCCGGCCCCAGTCGACGGCCCGGTCGACCGAGATCGCCTTGATGACCCGCGTCCGGCCTCCGAGCGCCTCGCACATCGCCGCCGGTTCGGTCCCGTGCAGCTGAACGAGGTCGAGCGCCGCGTCCTCCCGCACGCGCTGTACCGTGGCTTGGTCCTGATCGCGGAAGACGCCGACCTTCGGCGGGCCTTCGAGGGCGCGAATCCACGCCGGCGCCGGGATACCCAAGCACCGTCTGGACGCTGGGAAGAACACGAACCCCATGTAGTCCACGCCCTCGGCCGAGGCGGCCCGCGCGTCGGCCTCGTTCGTGAGCCCGCAGATCTTCACGGTCACGCGCACGCGACGAGCTCCGCGAGGCTCGCGCTCGGGTCGGCCGAGCGGAGGAGGTGTTCCCCGACGAGGAAGTGCCGCAGGCCGAGTCTGACGACGCCGCGAACGTCGTCGGGGCCGGCGACTCCGCTCTCCATCACGACGATCCGGTCCGGCGGAACCCGGTTTGCCAACTTCGCCGCGGCATCGAAGTCCACCCGGAAGCTGCCGAGGTCCCGCGCGTTGATGCCCACGAGCTTCGGCCCCAGCGCGAGGACCCTGTCGAGATCACGGTCGTCGTACGCCTCGACCAGGGCCTCCAGGCCCAGATCTTCGGCACCCGCCACCATATCGGCCAGCAGGGAGCCCGGCAGCACGCGGGCGATCAGCAGCACGGCATCGGCCCCCAGGATCACCGCCTCGAAGAGCTGGCGGGGCGTGAGCAGGAAGTCCTTCTGCAGCACCGGCAGCGCAACCGCCCGCCGCACCATCGGCACCCACCCCGCCTGACCGGCGAAGAACTGCGGCTCCGTCACCACGGAGATCGCGGCGGCGCCGCCGGCCTGGTAGGCGCGAGCCAGGTCGACCGGTTCGAACGGCTTTCGGAGCCATCCCTTGGACGGAGAGCGTCGCTTGCACTCGGCGATCACCCGAATCCCCGGCGCGGTGAGTGCGCCCACCAGACTCCGTCTCCCATCTCGCCGCCTGATCCCCGCCGCCTCGCGCGCCCTGCTCTCCAGCCACGGTGGAGGAGGGTCCTGCGCCAACCTGTCACGGACGGCGTCGGTGATCTGCACCAGGATGTTCGGGCCAAGCGCGCTCATCCCACAAGCTCCCGCACCTTGCGAACGACCGCGTCGAGCTTGGCCGCGGCCAGGCCCGCCGCCAGGCACGCACGGCTGGCCGACAGCGCGGCCTCGAGGTCGGGCGCCGCCTCCGCCACCATCAGCGCAGCCGCCGCGTTGAGGGCGACCGCCTCCGACGCGGTCGAGCGCTCCTCCCCGGAGAGGATTGCCCGCAGCCGGCGCGCGTTCTCCTCAGCCCCGCCGCCGGACAGGTCGGCGGGTGACGCGCCCCGGATCCCGAGCGCCTCCGGATCCACCGTGTGCTCGCCGACGACCCGCCCGTCGCTCACCTCGATCACGCGGGTTGGGGCGCATGCCGACAGCTCATCCAGACCGTCCTCACCGTGCACGACCCAGGCACGCTCGGTCCCCAGTTCCGCCAAGGCACCCGCAACTAAGGGCATCACGGCGAGGTTGTAGACGCCCACCACCTGGCGCCGCACGCCGGCAGGGTTGGAGAGCGGCCCGAGCAGGTTGAACACCGTGCGCACGCCGAGCACGCGCCGCACCGGCATCACCACCCGCATCGCGGGGTGCAGTCTCGGTGCGAACAGGAACGCGAAGCCCTCGGCGTCGAGGAGCGCGCCGAGCTGCTCGGGCTCGAGGTCCAGCGGCACTCCGAGCGCTTCCAGGACATCGGCCGAGCCGCACTTCGACGATACCGACCGGTTGCCGTGCTTGGCCACGCATACGCCGCACGCCGCCACCACGAGCGCAGCGCCGGTCGAGATGTTGAGCGTGTGGGCGCCATCGCCGCCGGTGCCGCAGGTGTCGATGAGCGGCGCGCGAGATGTGGGGACGGTGATGGCAAAGGCGCGGAGAACGCGAGCCGCCGCGGCGACCTCGGCGGCGGTTTCGCCTTTGGCTCGCAGCGCGACGAGGAACGCGGCCTGCTCGGGCTCGGACCACTCTCCGGCCATCAGCGCCGAAAAGCACTCCTCTGTGGAGGCGGCAGGCAAGCTCTCTCCAGCGAGCAGCGTCTCCAGGACGTCGCGGATCATTGCCGCCCCAACCGCCGGGCCGGCCGACACCTCACAGCCAAGAGTTGACGGCTCACCGAACCTCCTGACGGGCTTCCGGCGGGCGGCCCGGGTGCTGTGCAGCCGATGTCAAGGCTGTCGGCTGCCGGTCCTCGGCTGTAGGGTGCGGTCATGCGGCCGCCCTCACCTTCAAACCCGCGAGACGAAGGAAGTTCGCGAGCAGACGCATACCACCCTGCGTGAGGTACGCCTCCGGGTGGAACTGCACGCCGACCTGTGGCCGGCTGCGGTGTGCCAGCCCCATGACGAGACCGTCGTCGGTCCATGCCGTGACCTCGAGGTCGTGCGGGAGCGACTCCCGCTGCGCGACCAGCGAGTGGTATCGGGTCGCGGTGAAGGGATCGATCAGACCCGCGAACACGCCGAGACCGTTGTGGTGGACCTGGGAGTTCTTGCCGTGGCGCGGCTCCGGAGCGCGCACGACGTGCCCTCCGTACGCCACCGCAAGTGCCTGGTGACCGAGGCAAACTCCGAGCAGCGGCACGTCGGCCGCTAGGTGGATGAGCTCAACACAAACGCCGGCCGCCTCGGGCACGCCCGGGCCGGGCGACAGCACGATGGCGCCCGGCCGCATTTCAACGATCTCGCCCGCGCTGACGGCGTCGTTGCGCACCACGCGCACCTCTTCAGCGGCGGCCAGCTCGCGAAGGTACTGGACCAGGTTGTACGTGAACGAGTCGTAGTTGTCCACAACCACGATCACGGCTGCATCCCCTCTGCCAGCCGGGCCGCGAGGGCCAGAGCACGCGCCTTGTTTCCGCACTCCGCCAGCTCGCTCACCGGCTGCGAGTCGAACACGATCCCGGCGCCTGCCTGGACGTGCACCTCACCCTTGGCGACTACGGCCGTCCGGATCGCAATGCAGGCGTCCATGTCTCCCCCGAAATCGAAGTAGCCGACCGCGCCGCCGTAGACCCCGCGGCGCAGCACCTCGAGTTGTTCGATCAGTTCCATCGCTCGCACCTTCGGGGCACCGGTGAGCGTCCCGGCCGGGAAGGCCGCAAGCAACACGTCGAGCGCGTCACGGCCCTCCTCCAGTTCGCCCACGACCTCGCTCGTGAGGTGCATCACCTGCGAGTAGCGCTCCACCTCCATGAAACGCACGACCTTCACGCTGCCCGGACGCGAGATCTTGCCGATGTCGTTCCGCCCGAGATCCACGAGCATGAGATGCTCTGCGCGCTCCTTCTCGTCGGCGGAGAGCTCGGCTGCCAGGCGCACGTCCTCCGACGCCGTGTGACCGCGCTGTCTGGTGCCGGCGATCGGACAGGTGGCCGCCTGGTTGCCTCGCAGTCGCGCGAGCGTCTCCGGAGACGACCCCAGGATCTGGACGTCGCCGGCGTCCATGTAGAACATGTACGGCGAGGGGTTGGCGAGACGGAGCGCCCTGTAGAGGGTGATCGGCGGGATGGCCGTCGGTCGCGACCAGCGCCGCGACAGAACAACCTGGAAACACTCCCCGGCCCGGATCTCCTCCCGCGCCCGCACCACGGCGCTGAGGAACCGCTCATCGTCCGGCGCGACCCGCCACGATGGATCGGGCTGAGCCACTGCATCCGCCACCGGGACCGGTGCCGGCCGGGCCTCGTCGAGGGGCGCCGCCAGCGCAGCCTCCAACCCATCGAGTGCGACCACGGCCCGTTCGTACGCTGCCTCCGCTCCACCCTCGACACCCACGGTGGCGATCAGGAGCAGACGCTGCCGGACGCGGTCGAGCGCCGCGACCACCGGGTAGATCGCAAACCACGCGTCGGCCAGCCCCAGGGGATCGGGCAGGTGCGACGGGAGACGTTCGATGAGACGCACCGCGTCGTACCCCAACCATCCGACCGCCCCACCCGCGAACGGCGGCAAATCGTCGAGAGACGCCCGATCCTGCCCGGTGAGTGTCTTCCGCAAGACATCGAGTGGCGCGCCGTCGGCATCTTCGCCGTCAAGGCTCACCTTGCCGCCGCGGACGGCGACGATCCTGGCCGGGTCGGCACCGGCGAACGACCAGCGCGCGACGCGCTCCCCACCTTCGATGCTCTCGAGCAGGAACGGGTGACGCCCGTTGCGAGCGAGGCGCAGCAGCATCCCGGTGGGCGTCACGGTGTCGGCGGTCAGCTCGCGCACGACCGGAACGAGCCGGTGTCGGCCGGCGAGCTCCACGAACCGCGCACGCGACGGACGGATCACGCCCATCCCCTTCGCACGTCCGTCCGAAGCGAGGCGAGCCGGGCGCCCGCGCACCCGGGCGCGGGGCGGATCCCCCCGTTCACGCCTTCCCCCGGCTGCCGGCGCGGAGCGACTCCTCGTGCAGCGGCAAATTCTCCTGCAGCGCCAGGACGCCGGCGGCGCGGGCCAACGCCGGGTACCGGTGCGCCGTGACCCCTACGACAGCCGTGCGCCGCACAAAATCCCACACACCGAGCGGCGATGCGAACCGCGCGGCACCGCCCGCCGGCACGATGTGATTCGTCCCCACCACGTAGTCGCCCAGCGCGGCCGCCGCCCACGATCCCAGGTACACCATCCCCGCCCGCTCGATGCCGTCGAGCAGCCGCAACGGATCGGAGACCAGCAGCTCGACGTGCCTTGGGGCGATGCGGTTCACGAGATCGACCGCGACGTCAAGATCCGGAACCAGCACGATCCCACCCCAGTTCTTGATCGCCGTCCGCGCCGCGCTCTTCCTCGGCAGAGCCCGAAGCCTTGCGGAGACGCGGCGGTCCACCTTCTCGGCCAGCGCCTTCGAGGTCGTGAGCAGGACGGCGAGGGCATCCGGGTCGTGCTCGGCCTGGGCCAGCAGGTCGGCAGCCACGATCTCCACCTCGGCGTGGGCGTCGGCCACGACGACCACCTCCGAGGGACCGGCGGACGCGTCCACATCCACGACACCGAAGACTGCGCGCTTCGCAGCCGTGACCCAGCGGCCCCCAAGCCCCACGATCTTGTCAACCGGCGTTACCGACGTGGTGCCGTACGCCAGCGCCGCGACCGCATGAGCACCACCCATGAGATAGACCTCGTGCAGGTCCAACCGGTCGAGCAGGTACCGGAGGTGCGGTGAGGACAGGAACGCCTGCGGTGGTGTGGCCACGGCGATCCGGGGCACCCCGGCGATGCGCGCCGGAACGACCGCCATGAGCAACGAGGAAAGATAGACCACCGAGCCCCCGGGCACGTAGACGCCGACCGATTCGATCGGGCGAACCCGGATGCCGAGGTCGCCGCCATCCCCCTCCAATGTGTAGCCCTTGGGCATCTGCGGCTCGTGGAAGGCCTTCAGGTTTGCGAGGCTGAGTTCGATGGCATTGACGAAGTCCTCTCCGACCTCCTCGCCGCTGCCGACCGTCCCCCGGAGCCGGAAGTCCTCGATCGGGATGCCCTTGAGGTCGTGGCGCCGGACGAACGCCACGAGCGCCTTGTCGCCGCGCTTGGCCACCGCGGCAACGATGCGTCGCGCCTTCTCCTCGATCTCGGACGGGTGGATCTCGGCCATCCGGTTCTCCAGCCGCGCCAGGTACCGCGCGCCCTTCTCTTCACCGCTGCGCCAGATCTTCATAGCTCCCCTCCGAGCGTGCCGGAGCGCACACGACAGCAGGTCTGCACCGGGGGTCGACCCGGCGGGTGATCAGGCCCTCCCCTGTCGCACACCAGTCCGTCTCCGGGTGCGACCCATTCTCCCGCACTGGACAAGTTCTTGCCACCAAGGAGGCTGCCCGAGTATGGGGCAGTCGCGACATCCCGTCCGGCCCCACCCGCCGTGCCCTTCATGCTCCAACCTCCTCCAACCCGATTGCGGCGGCCATCGCCCGCACCGGCGGCGCCACTCCGGTCATCGCCGCAAACTGTGAGACGGCCTGAAAGAGCAGCACCTCCCGCCCACCCACGTACCGCCAGCCACGAACGCCGGCGAGCCGCTCGAGAAAGGTCGGACTGCCGCCGTAGGGCAGGTCCACGACGATGCCGCCCTCCGGCACGCGCAGCCGTTCGAGCCACGGCGACGAGGCGCCGTCCGCCCCGGCAGGGGTGGCGTTGACCACCACCGAGACCCGGTCGCTTGCCCCGATGTCGGCCACTGCCGCCCCGAGCCTGCGTGCCGTCTCGCGGCCTTTCTCCTCGTCGCGAGCGGCAACCGCCACCTCGGCCCCTCCGAGCTGAAGTGCCACCACGGCGGCCCGGGCGGCGCCGCCGGCGCCGAGGACCAACGCGCGTGCGCCGGCCAATTCGGCATCCTCCTCGGCCAGCACGCGCGTGATCCCGTCGATGTCGGTGCAATCGCCGAGCACCTTGTCGGCCCGGGGCAGCACCGTGTTGACGGCCTCCGCGCGCCCGGCCCGCGGTGCCACGAGCGTGCAACGACGCGCCGCCTCACCCTTCCACGGCATCGTGACCGCGAAGCCGCCGGCCGGGAGTCCGAGGTCGTCGAGCCACGACTCGCCCGTCGGCACCAACAGTCCGTCCAGTTCGCCCACGTCACGAACCTCGAAGGGCACGAACACGTTCGGAAGGCCCAGGGCGCGGTACGCCGCGGCGTGCATCCTCGGCGACAGCGAGGGGCCGACCGGCGAGCCGAGGACCGCAAACAGCTTCCGAGGGCGGTCGGCGAGATGGCCGACGAGGGCATGGAGCTCGTCCGGGAGGAACTGCCCCGCAGCGCCGTGGCGGCCCGGCGCCCACGCGGCGTACGCGAGCGGCGCCCCGAACAGCGGCCCGAGCAGGCGCGTCGCGCGGCCGACCTCACCTGCCGCGAAGACCACCGCCCGGCGTTCCTTTCGGTTTCCCCTGTCGAGCGCCTGCGCCAGACGGAGCACCGTTGCGACGTCGGCGAGCCGTACGGCCGTCGGGACGACCTTCACGAAACGGGCCCCGGAGGTCAGCATCGCCGCCGCCCGCTCCTCGAGGTCGGCGGGAACGCCGCCCGTGAAGTGCGCCGAGAGGATGACCCGCTCGCGCGGGATCACCGCGTCGATCAGATCCCGGTCTCGCGCCGCTTCGAGGTCGAACAGCGCCGCCGGCAGCGCGGCCGCGCGCTTGAAGAATCGTCGCCGCTCCGTAGGGTCGTCGGGGCCCTGACCGCCCTCGGAGCGCGAGCGGAGCGTCACGATCACCGGCCGCGGAGCAATCGCCACCAGCGAGGCAAGGTCACAGTCGGCGCCGAGGAGGTCGGCGCGCAACTCGATCGTGGTGGCGCCTGAAGGTGGGCGCAGCAACTCCTCGGCTGGGTCCGCCGAGGCAGGGACGAAGGTGGCAACAGTCTCCATCAACTCAAACCTCCCCGCCGGGTGCGGGGAGGTCGTGGCTCGCTTCCACCTTGTCTCCCCGCTTGAGCCCGGCGGCCCAGCGGGGGTGGCACACCCCGCCTACCGCCTCACCGGCCAGCACCACCAACCAACGTGGCAGAGTGTGATCGCGTGCTGCATCGAGACGACGCTATCCCAGGATCGAGTTGACTGTCAACCCCCACGGAGACGCCCCCGCCCTCCCGACCAGTCGACAGTCTCCAGCCACCCACCCTCCCAGTTCAGAATCGAAAGGCAGAGACCGGTACACCTTCGCAGGCAAGCATGGCGCTCAGTGGGTGGGCGGCGGACTGTGGACTGTCAACTGTGAACTGTCGACTCCAAAACGTGCGCTCGGACCTCGCGATGTATCCTCTTCCCCGAGGGAGCGACCATGAGCCACCCGTGGCACGACGTCAACATCGGAGCGGAGGCGCCGGAAGAGTTCCAGGCGGTGATCGAAATCCCGAAGGGCAGCAAGGTCAAGTATGAACTGGACAAGGAGACGGGCCTTCTGCGGGTGGACCGCATCTTGTACTCCTCGGTGATCTACCCGGCAAGCTACGGTTTCATCCCGCAGACGCTGGGCGACGACCACGACCCCCTCGACGTGCTCGTGCTGATGCAGGAACCTGTCGTGCCGCTCTCGATCCTGCGCGTGCGGCCAATTGGGATGATGACCATGGTCGACCAGGGCGAGAACGACGAGAAGATCATTTGCATCCACCTCGACGACCCCGAGTACCGCGGGTACTCCGACATTGGCCAGCTGCCCCCTCATCGCATGAACGAGGTGCGGCGCTTCTTCGAGGACTACAAGAAACTCGAGGCCAAAGAGGTGAGCGTGCAGGACTTCCTTGGCCCGGCCGACGCCAAGAAGGCGGTCAGGCACGCCATGACGCTCTACGAGAAGCTCTTCGCGTACATGCACAGGCAGAAGGGCTCGCGCGGCTAGGAGCCGGCGGTGGGGTCGTCAGGCTCCGAAGACCCGGGCGTCCAGTAGGCTCTTGATGTCGGCGGAGGTTGCCGGTTTCGGGAGGCAGCCGCACGCGCCGTCGGCGATCGCGCGATCGATGCGCGCGCGGACCTCCTCAGAGCCGGCGTAGCCCGTAAGGAAGACCACTCGGGTCGCGGCGACGCGCGAGACCTCCTTGATGCAGTAGGACGTCTCGATCCCATCGAGTCCGGGCATGTCCACATCGAGGATCACCAGGTCCGGCAGCGTCAGCGCGCAGAGCGTGACGACACCGCTGCCTTCTTCGTAGGTATCCACACGAAGATCGCCCCGCGACACCTTCTCCTCGTAGAGGTGCTCGATGGTCTGGCGCAGCGCCTCGCGGACCTCCGGGACGTTGTCGGCAACCACCACGAGCTTGGACACACCAACCTCCCCAGTTCCAGGAGCTTGGCCGCAATCCTACGCCTGCCGGTTCGCCGGCGCAAAGCGCCGCCGCTCAACAGGAAACGAAGAGGGTAGAGGGCAGAGGGTTGACGGGAGAGGGAAGAGACGACGTGTCTCCCGTCTTCCGTCTACCGTCTTACCTCTTCCCTTTCCCTTCTTCACCCGCGACGCGCTCCCAGAGCTCCCACTCGTTCCACGTCGTCACGTGGCGGTAGCCGCCGAGGATCGTCTGCGATATGGCCACCTCGCCGGGCAACCGTGCGGTGCGCACCCAGTTGCGACCGGTGATGACCCAACGGTTGGCAGGCCGCCGGAGATCGGCGCATGCCGCATCCACGATTGCCGCGCGAGTGACGTGGCGGTCGATTGCAGCGAGGACCCTTGTCCCCGGGACCGGCGCCTCCAAAGCGTACCAGCCCGGTCCCCACGGCAGGACGATCAGCGTCTCGTTGGGTGCGGACGGCAGGCACGCCCAAGGCGGCGCGCCGTTCTCGAGGCGTGCGCCGATGCGCTTCCCTTCCCCGCACGGATACACACCGGCGTCGGCCAGGCGGTACTGGATGACCAGCACAACGCCCATCACCGCCGCGAGCGCGGCCAGCGCGCCGGCAACCTGCCGCCTGCGGCGAGCGGAGAAGGAGCCGGCGACAACCCCGAGCACGGCCAAAAGAACGACCAGATGCGCCCGCAGGTGCCAAAGGTCCGGCCGCTCCCAGAGGAGCTGCGGGACGAAGGCCAGGCCCGCGAGCGCCGCCGCGACCTGCTGGCGGTCCACCTGGAGGCCGCCGTGGGCTCGCCACCCCTGGCGGACCAGCAGCCCCACGTAGATCAACGGCGGAACCAGGACGAGGAGCGGCACCAGACTTCCCACCACGGCGCGGGGTGACGAGAGCGACGCCCCGTAATTCAGGAAGAGCAGCGTGTGCCTCGGCTGCGCCAGGCGGGGGAACAGGAGACCGACACGCTCCGCCAGGTGAGAGACGAACGGCGCCAGCTCCCCGCGTGCCGCCTCCAGCACCAGCCACGGGCCCAGGCCGGCCGCGAGCCCGCCAATCGCCCTGAGCGCGTCGGGCGCGCCGCCCCGCCTCCTCCATGCGACATACAGCGCGAGCGCCAGGGCCAGCACCGCCACGTCCTCGCGCCACGCCAGAGCCCAGCCGGCAAGAGCGGCCGTCACCGCGAGGACACGCGGCCCGGGCCGCTGCGGCCGGGCTAGAGACAGGGCCAAGGCCATCACGGCAGCAGCCGCGACGCCGACCGCGAGCCCGGGGTCGGCCACCGCCACCGCGATTGCGACCGCCCACGCGACCGCTTGCCCCGACCATCGCCTGACCGCATGCCAGACGACTGCGGCCGTGACGCCGCAGAGGAGGGCGCGGCCCAGGCGCAGCACCCAGACCGCATCGCCGAGGAGTGCCATCCACGCCCCGTACCAGGCGTACTGGCCGGCCGGGTAGAGCAGCTCGAACCGCTGAAACAGGTTCTCCCCCCGCGCCCAGCTGCGGCTCAAGAGGTACTGGAACCCCTCATCGGTGAGGCCGAACGGCCTGTGCAGGTTGATCAGGAACGCGACCAGTGTCGCAAGCAGGCCACAGCTCGCGAGGAGCGCCGCCGCCCGCACCCTGGTACGCGGAGCGTCCACCCCGCTACTCCAACGCCTCACGGCGGCACGCGCCCAGCCGTCTCGCGACACCCATACGGGGAGAGGACCCGGTGCGGGCGCTCGGGAGGCATCGCCAGCGCAGGATCGCGAGGATGTTGGCGATCCCGAGAGAGAAGCGCCGCAGGCTCGAGTACGACGACCGCCCCGTCGGGCGGCGCGGGCGGACCATCGGCACCGACGTACAGGGCATGCCGGAGAGCCCGATCAAGGTGGGCACGGTGAGCCGGTGGCTACCGCCGAAGTCCACCAGGCGTTCGACAAGGCGTCTGCTGAGCACGATGAACATCCCGGCGTCCCCCGGAACCCCGCAGAGCACGTGTTGGATCGATTTGTAGACGAAGGAGGTGAACGTGCGGTGCAAACTCTGGTAGCGACCCCTACGCCCTGCGAAAACGGCGTCGAAGCCCTCCTGCGCCCTTGCGAGGAGCGTCGGTATGAACTCAGGAGGGTCCTGCAGGTCACCGTCCAGGACGACGGCACGCGAGCCCCGGGCATGGTTGAGCCCCGCGAGGACCGCACGATGCTGCCCGACGTTCCGATCCAGGGCCACCAGACCGAGCCTCAGGTCCTCGCCCACGAGCCTCTCGGCTACGGCCGGCGTCCCGTCGGGGGAGCAATCGTCCACCAGCACCACCTCGCAGGAAAGCCCCGCGGCCTCGAGCACTTGGAGGAGCCGACGGCACAGCTCGGGGAGCGTCTCCGCGTTGCGGAACAGCGGGACGACGACGCTCACGTCGGGTGCGGCCGTCCCTGCCTGCGCATCCGAAGCGTGGGCTCCTCGTGGGGCAGCCACGTCCGGAGGCTCACAAGGCTTCATTCTCCGGCTCCCGAAGCTGTCCGGCGCACGAACCAGCCGACGGTCTTCTCCAGGCCGTCGGTCAGAGAATGTCCCGCGACCCACCCCAGCAGCCGTTCGGCCTTTCCGGTGTCGGCCGCCCAGAAGCCGCGGTCGGAGACGCGCGCGGAGAACGCTCCCACCGCCACCTTCACGGTAAGGCCCGTGACCCGTTCCACCAGAGCTACCAGCTCCTCGTTGCTCGTCTGTCGTCCCGTTCCGAGGTTGATGGCCTCACCCACCACTCCGTCCTTCAAGGCCGCGCACAGGCACGCCTCACACACATCCTCAACGAACACGAAGTCGCGCCGCAGGCCCGGCTTCGTCAGCGGCAGGACCTCGCCGGTGAACGCCGCCCGGATCGCACTCGGGACCAGGCGGCAATCCGGTTCCCACAGGCCGTAGATCGAAAACGGCCGCACCACGACCGCCGCCACCGTACCTTCCCTTGCCTGCTGGAGGACCAGCAGGGTAGCGGCCGCCTTGGTGGCTCCGCGGAGGGTGGAGGGCCGGAGGGCGTCGTCCTCGCGGTGGGGGCGATCCGCCGGCCCGTACTCGAGCGAGCTGCCCACGTGGACGAGCCGCTCGCACCCCACGGCGGCAACGGCGTCGAGGAGCTGCGCCGTGGCCGTGACGGTATCGGCGGCCTCACTTGCCACGTTCGCCTGATGGTGCACGGCGGTATGAGCGGCGGCGTGGAACACGAAGGTTGGCCTCACATTCACCACGGCGCGGTGGACAGCCTCTCTGTCACACAGGTCGAAGGCGTGGATCTTGACCTCGTAAGTCACGTCACCGAGGCGGAAGAGCTCGGACGAGGGCCGCACGGCCGCATGGACCGATGCGCCGGCGTGTAGCAGCGTCCGGCACAGGTTGGCGCCGAGGAACCCGCTCGCGCCCGTCACCAGGACACGCTTCCCCCTCAGATCCGGATGTCCCACCCCGGCGGCGCGTTCCTCGCTCATGCGGTCGAGCCAGCGCCGGCCGTGCGCGTCACTGCGTCCACCAGCAGCGCATGGTCGCGGGCCTCCTGTTCCTGACCGCGCCGGAGCAACAGGCGCCACGTCTCCTGGATTCGCCCCACCTCGGCCGTCACGTCGCGGCCAACGATGTCACGTCGGAACGACCGGCGCAGGAAGGTGAAGCTGGACCGGAGCCGGGCCATGTCCTCCAGGAGCCGCATGGACGGGATGGGGTTGCCGAGGTCGACCACGGTCAGCCCGCCGAATCCGAACGGCGTGTCGCCGAAGGCCTCGCGTAGCTGCTCCACGGTTCCGTCCGCCAGCGCCGTGAAGATGCACGGTGTGCCGCGGCTGATGGCGAGATCGTTGAGACCGACATACACCGCGTCGAGACCCAGGGCGGCAAGCTCGCTTGCGTAGGTGCACGCCTCCTTCGTCTCAACCAATATTCCGGCCCGCACACGGCCGCGCACGAGCTTGAGGTACGCCTCCACTTCGGCCGGTTTCTCCGCCATGGGGAGCAGAAGTTGCGTGGCGCCGAACTCGATCGCGAGGTTCACCTCCCCGGGCGTCCAGGGGCCGAACCGGTTGATGCGGCAGATCCGACGGCTCCCCGTCACCTTGCTCACCCGCGCGAGGTCCTCCGCCGAGTCGCGGTTGATCTCGGTGTCGAAGCCGTCCTGTCGGCTTTCCTTGCCCCGCCACTCCCAATCCACCACGAAGGCGGTGATCCCCGCCTGCACGGCGTCCACAGCGACCACAGGGTCGGTGGTGAAGAGCTGAAGGTCGATCCCCGACGCCGCGTCACGGTTGGGATTCATGCTCACCGCTCAAGCGTTCCGTGGAAGATCTGGAAGGTCCGCAGCCATCGCACGGGGAGCACGGGATCGAGCCATTGCTCCAACCGCCTGCCCCAGCGCCGGTTGAATATGAACGGCGGGAACAGACCGAACCGTTCGACACCGAGCTCGCCGAAACCGGCCCGCTCCATGGCGCCGAGAACGACGCGTGGCCGCATCCTGACGACCCCGCCGTCGCCGCGCCACGTCATACCCGGCGTGACGACGATTTGCACATAGAACAGAGGGTTGAGGGCGTTTGGTTCGCAGAACGCGACGCGCGCGCCGGGCGTCAGTACCCGGGCCAGCTCTCGCATCACGAGGTCGAGGTCGTGCATGTGGTGGAGCGTGAAGAAACCGACCGCCTGGCTGAACCGCTCGTCGACGTGCTCCGCCACCTCGGCGATGTCACAGGCCACGGTCCGCACGTCGTACGCCGAGGCCTCGAGGCGCAGCTTGTCCAGGAGAACCGGCGACAGGTCCAGCGCCGTCACGGTGAAGCCCTGCTCCAGGAGCGGCAACGTGTAGCGGCCGAGGCCGGCCCCGACCTCGAGTAGGCGGGCGTCCCTGGAGAGCCGGGCCACGCTCAACAACCGCTCGAGGTGCTGCAGCACGTAAGGCGAGCTGATCGGCGTCATGCGCGGCAGTTCCCGCGTCTCATAGTAGTGACGCTGGTAGCGGTTATGTTCCGCGACCTGCGTCGGACGCCCACAGCTCATTGACGGGGGAAGCTCGCCTCTTCTCATCGCGCCCGGGGTCACTCCCAAGAACTGCTCTGCCTCACGGACAGTACATTGACCGGCAATCGTGGTCAAACCGCGGTAAGGCGGCCGAAGCGAGTGGGCGTCCGCCCGTCGGAGTTCGTGCTCGAGCCGTTACTCCTTAGACAGCGATGCGCGGACACGGTCGGCCATCTGCTCCGGCGCCATCGGAACGCGCGGCGCGGGGTTGGGATCAGCGGCGTCCACGGCGAGGTCGAGGAAGGCGGGGCCGGATGCCGCGAGCCAGGCCGCCACCGACTCCCGGGCGTGATCGCCCGAGAAGCAGCGACGCGCCCAGGCATAGCCGACGGCGGCGGCGGCGGCGGCAAGGTCCACTTTCTGCGACAGCGCCGGCTGGCCCCCGGTCGTCGCGTAGCAGCCGTTGTCCAGCACCAGGTGGTAGAGGTTCGGCGGCTTGAGTCCGCCCACCATTGCGAGACCGCCGAAGCCCATCAGGAGGTTCCCGTCGCCGTCCAGGGCCACCACCCGCTCCATCCGCGTCATCGCCAGACCGAGCGCGATCGACGCCACCTGCCCCATCGAGCCGAGCATGTAGAACGTTCGCGGCCGATCCTGCGCCCGATATGCCTCGCGGGAGATCGCGCCGTCCGCGGCCACGACGATGTCCTCGTCGGGGAGCTGTGACAGCGCCAGCGCGACGGCCTCGGCGCGGTTCATGCGTCCGCCTCCTTGCCGACCAGCAGCACGACGGGTTTGCGCTCGCGCTCGGAGGTCTCGACGAGCCATCGCGCCTCGTCGTCCTCGGAGCCAGGCCGCGCCTCGCGCCAGGGAACTCCGAGGAGGTCCAGGAGTTGGCGGGCGTGCTGGCCCAGGATGCGGTGTTCCTCGAAGTCTCTTGGGTCGCCACGGTCGGAGACCAGCATCGGGAGCGGCGTCTGGTACATGAGATGCAGCGAGGTCAGCACCTCCAGGCAGTAACCGAGGCCGGAGTTCTGCATCGCCGCCAACGCTCGGCGGCCGCCGAGCCAGGCCCCGACGCAGGCCGCCACCGCGTGGTCCTCCCGCACGGCGGGCAGGAACGACGACGGCGGGAGCTCCCGGCACCCCGCGAAGAAGTTCTTAAGGTACGAGCACGGCACGCCGGCCACGTACTCGACGCCGGCGGCGCGCAGGGCGTCCAGCCGGCGCGAGGCGCTCACTTCTTCGGCTCCGGCGCCAGGATCTCGATGTCCGGAGCCGAGTCCGGGGTGATGCGCGGCCCGCTCTTCACATCCTCCCGGATGATCAGCTCCAGGAACATGTCGCGCACGCCCGGTTTGCCTCGTTCCTTGAAGACCCGAGCGACGTCGCGCGCGGAGAGCCTGATGTCCGTCATGGCATAGAGGTACTGGGTGAACACCCGTGGCCGCGACAGGAAACTCACCACGAGCAGGAACAGCAGGATCCCGACCGCAACCAGGAGGTACGTCGTTGTCTGCCAGGAAAGCTCAACCATCGCTCGGGTCCTCCTCGCCGTCGTCCTGCAACGTCGCGTCCACTTCGCCAAAGTAGTCGGGCGGCGCCAACACCTCTCGTCCCCGGGAGCCCTGTGACGGACCCACCACGCCCTCCTGCTCCATCATATCGAGCAAACGGGCCGAACGCGCGTATCCGAGGCGCAGCTTACGCTGGATGTACGAGGCCGAGGCCTTGCGCGAGCTCACCACGAGGCGAGCGGCCTGCGCGTACATCGGATCGTCCCACTCGGTCCCGCCGTTGAAGCTGGCGCCCGGTTCGGGTTCCGCGAGCACGCCGGGGTCGAACTCGGGCTTGCCCAGGCGGCGCAGCTGCTTGAGCACAGTGAGGATCTCCTCCTCGCGCACGAGGCATCCGTGCAGACGCACGGGCCGCGAGGTGCCGGCCGCTAGGTACAGCATGTCGCCCATGCCGAGCAGGCACTCCGCGCCCTCGGTATCGAGTATGGTGCGGGAGTCGAAGCGCGTGCGTACCTTGTACGAGATCCGGCATGGGAAGTTGGCCTTGATCACACCGGTCACGATATCCACGCTCGGACGCTGGGTAGCGAAAAGCAGGTGGATCCCGACCGCCCTCGCCATCTGTGAGAGGTGCCCGATCGAGTCCTCCACCTCGCTTGCGCAGGTCATCATGAGGTCCGCAAGTTCGTCGATGATGACCACGATGAACGGCAGCGGCGCGAGCTCGCTCGTCCCCGCGCTCTCGGCGGCGACGCGCCGCGTCTCGGAGTCGCCGAGCAACGCGTTGTACTGCGTCAGGTTCCGGACCTTGCAGGCGGCCAGGAGCGCGTAGCGCTCGCGCATCTGCCTCACCGCCCAGCGCAAGGCCCGGGCGGCCTCCTTCGGGTCCGAGATGATCGGCGTCAGCAGGTGCGGCAGCCTCTCGTACATCCCGAGCTCGACCTGCTTCGGATCGATCAGGATGAACCGCACCTGCTCCGGCGTCGCCTTGAACAGGATCGACATGATCATTGCGTTGATGCCGACGCTCTTGCCGGAGCCCGTGAAGCCGCCGATCAGGAGGTGCGGCATGCGCTGCATGTCGGCCACGAACGGTCGTCCGTGGATGTCCTTGCCGAGCGCGAGCGTCAGCGGGGACGCGGAGTGGACGAACTTGGAGGACTCAATGATCTCCCGAAGGACGATCGTCTGCCGCTCGGGGTTTGGCACTTCGATCCCGACCGTTGCCTTGCCGGGGATGCGCTCGATCCGCACCGCCTCCACCTGCAGGCCGAGCGCGAGGTCTTCCTCCAGCCGCACGACCTGCGCGTATTTCACACCTGCAGCCGGGCGAAACTCGTAGGTTGTGATGACCGGCCCCGGCAAGACGTCCTCGACCTTGCCGTCGACCTTGAACTCCTGGCACTTCGCCTCCACGTGCTCGCGCATGGCGGAGAGTTGCCTGGGGTCGATCTCCGGCGCCGGCGGCGGTAGGAGGAGCATGGTCTTCTCGGGAAGCGGCGAGATCGGAGCCTCGGGGAACTTGAACTCCTCCTGGACCGGCTCGGCCTCGGCCCGCCGCGCCGGAGTGCGCTGTTGGCGTGGGCTCGGTGCCGGTTCGTCCCCGGGTCCGGACCGCTCGGAGGCGGTCGCCCGTCCCGACGGAGCGCGCCGTGGCGGCGGGGCGTCCTCGCTCACGAGCGCCACCCTGAGGACACGCCGGATGCGAAACCTGGCGTTGCCGAACCGCTCGTGCGCGACGAGCACCGGCTGTGGCGCCCCGGGGTGCCGCTCCTGGTGGCGGCGCAGCAACTCGCGCCGCATCTCCTCGCGGCGGCGGTCCTCGCGCCGGCGGGCCCAGCGGGCCGACATCTCCGAGCGCTTGCCCGCGAGCAACCCCCCGGCGCCAGAGAAGAACAGCAGCAGTGAGCCGCGGACACCGAGGACGACGCCCGCGAGCAGAGCTGCCGCGCACAGCAGGAGGGTAGCGACCGGCCCGAGCGACTCGTTGAGGCCGCGGGCAACCAACCGCCCCATCTCGCCGCCCCAATCCAGTTCCCCACCGCGGTAGGGCGTCCGTCCGATCAGGGCTGCCAGGAGCCCGTCCGCGCCAATGATCGCCACCACCCACGCCGTTCCCTGGAGGCGCGGCGACTCGAGTTCATGCCCCCGGAGCCAGTGCCAGCCGACCACCATCATCAGGACGGGCACGATGAGCGCGGAGAGGCCGAGGAGGCCGACCAGCACGCCGGCGATCGCCGCACCGCCGTAGGAGAGCAGGTTGTGGACGGTGTCGCTACCAGCTGAGAAGAGCGAAGGGTCGGAGGGGTGATAGGTCAGCGCCGCGAGCAACACGAGCACGCCGATGATTCCCAGGAGGTACCCGGCGAGTTCGCGGCTGATCTCCTCGCGGCTGCGGACCATCACCACACACCCAGGGCCCAGAGCACCGCCGTCACCACTGCGAGCGGCAGCAGGTACCATGCGAACAGGTGCAGCCGGCCCCGCTGCACGAGCCGGCGCACAAGGGCCAGTGAAGCCAGACCCACCACCGCAGCGGTCACGGTTCCGGCGATCGCCGGCGCAAGGAGCGCTCGTGCCTCCGCCAGCTCTGCGCGGTGCGCCCACCCCTCCACCGCCGCCGCACCGAGAATTGCCGGGATCGAGAGCAGGAACGAAAAGTCGGCGGCCCACCGGCGCTCGAGGCCAGATGCGAGACCCGCGCAGATCGTCGTACCCGAACGCGACATCCCCGGGAGCAGCACCACCACCCCCTGGGCGAGGCCGACGGCCGCGGAGGCGCGCCACGTCATCCCGGGACCTTCGATCCGTCCGGCTCGTTTGCGCACCGCGATCAGGAGCAACGCGGTGACCGTGAAACCCGCGGCGATGAGCAACGGGTAGCGGATCGCATCCTCCGCCCAGTGGCGGAGCGGCAGTGCAAAGAGCGAGGTCGCGGCCATTGCAACGACGAGTTGAGCCGTCAAACGCACGGGGTAGCGATGCCGCACGACCTCGACGAGTCGGCCCCACTCCAGGGCGACGATTGCGAGCACGGTGCCCAGATGGAGGGCGACGTCGAAGACGAGGCCGGGCTGCGAGAACCCCGGCATGAGCGCCTGCACGAGGGCCAGATGACCACGCGACGACACGGGCAGGAACTCTGTCAGCCCCTGCACGACCCCCAGCACGATCGCTTCCCACAGGGTCATCTACAGCTCCACCACCAGCACCACCACCACCGGACGGCGACGCGTGCGTCGGCGCAGTTCATTCCGAAGCCACCGGGTCATTGTACTGCGCAGCCAATCCGGATCCCGCCGCGCCAGCGTTCCGGCGCACGCGATCTCCTCCGAGAGACCGCGGACGAGATGATCGTGGAGAGCCGCCGAGAGCGGCATCCCGGAGACGTGGAGCTGGACGCCGGCGTCCACGCTCTGCCCGCTGCGCGAGCTCGGGATCACTGCCACCACTAACCCTTCGCGCGCCAGCGACCGACGGTGGCGCAGGATTGCCGGATCGAGAACCTCCTCGCCGACATCGTCGAGGAGGATGCGCCCGATTTGGCGGAGCTCTCCGGTCGCGGACACGCCGGCGAGGGTCCACGCGATCTCCTCGCCGTTCTCGACCACGAGCGTGCCGATCCCGCGAGCGCGGGCGAGCTCGGCCACGGCCTCGAGGTGACGCCGCCGGCCGTGCACCGGGATCACCCAGCGGGGGCGAAGGAGATCCAGCAGGCGCTCGAGCTCCCCGCGGTGAGGATGACCCGACGCATGGATCGGCGCCTCGCCGGCGGTCACGACGCGCGCCCCTCGCCGGACGCAGTGGTCGAAGAGCTGCGCCAGACGACGCTCGTTGCCCGGGATGATGCGCGCCGCGTGGAGCACCGTGTCCCCCACCCGCAGACGCAGTCCCGGGAGCAGGTCCACCGCCAGACGCGAGAACGCCGAGCCTGGCTCCCCCTGGGAGCCGGTGGCGACCACCACCACACGGTCCCGTGGGAGCGTCGGCAGCTCACGGGCCGGGCGGACCAGACCGGGTGGCAGCCCGAGACCTCCGAGCTGACCCTGCACCTCGAGCGACTCGACCAGGCCCCGCCCCACCGGCACGACGACCCGCCCCGCCTCAGCTGCGGCCCGACCGAACTGGTAGAAGCGGCCGAGCTGCGACGCGAACGACACCGCGATCACCGCCCCGCGGGCCTTGCGCACGCTGTCCCGGATCGCCTCCGCCACGGTGGCCTCGGAGGGGGGTTCCGTTTCGACCAGTGCGTTGGTGGAGTCGAGGCAGAGCACGCCGGTTCCCGCGTCTCCCCAGCGTGCCAGAGCTTCCTGCGACGTCGTCTCCCCGAGGGCGGACGTCGCCAGCCGCAGGTCCGTCGCGAGCACGAGTGCGCCGTCGTCACCCTCCAGGCGAAGGGCAACCGTGCCGGGAATGGAATGGGAGACACCGAGGGTACTGACCTGGAACACTCCGACCCGCGCGGTGGTGCCCTCCTTCAGCTCGCGGGTCGAGAGCGGGACGCCGTTCCCGACTGCGCGGCGCGCCCAGGCGAGGGTGGTTCGGCTGGCATGAACCTCGATCCCGGCCTGCGCCTCGCGCAGGAACGCCAAACCCTTGATGTGATCATCGTGGGCGTGCGTCACGATCACCGCTGACGGCACGTCCTGGCCGAGCGCGCTGAAATCCGGGACCTCGTAGCCGACGCCGAAAGCCGCCAGATCCGAGAACGCTGCCCCTGCGTCCACGAGAACGCGCCCGTCGTCCTCATCCTCCACGAGAAGCGAGTTGGCCCCGAACTCGCCGAACCCGCCAAATGCGACCAGACGCGCCATCATTGTCCTCCGTCGCGGAGGCCGGACGTCAAGGCCGCCGGTGCCGCATCGCCAAACGGCAGCGCCTGCCCAAGCAGCAGCCAGGCGGAGAGCGGGAGGTCTTGCGGCCGCGCGCCCCCGTCCACGCCAGCCGCAGCGAGGGTCGCCGCAACGACTTCCGGCGGAGCGCAGGCGCTCATCGCGTTGGCGAGCTTCTTGCGGCGGTGCGAGA
Organism: Terriglobia bacterium; assembly: GCA_020073245.1. Lineage (GTDB taxonomy): Bacteria > Acidobacteriota > Thermoanaerobaculia > Thermoanaerobaculales > Thermoanaerobaculaceae > RBG-13-68-16. The sequence goes on from JAIQFQ010000015.1 coordinate 73,495, forward strand.
AGGCCTCGGAGGCCAGTCCGAGGGCGCGGCTCAGTGCGTTCGGGGGTGCCGCAACCGGCCTCAGAGCGAAGCGGAGCACCGCAGACGTCACCTTGGGCGGCGGCGAAAAGCGGCCCGGCGGCACCGTGAAGAGGAGCTCGGCTCGAGCGTGGGCCTCCGCCTCGAGGGTGATCAGACCGCGCTCACTACCCCCCGGCGAAGCCACAATGCGGCGCGCCACCTCAAGCTGGACCATTACGACGAGGCGAGTGAACAGGTCGTGGCGCGGCAGCAGCCGCCGTATGATCGGCGTCCCGACGCTGTACGGGAGGTTGCCCGCCACCTGCCACGGGCCGCCCGCGGCGAGCGTGTCAAGGTCATCGGCGAGGGCGTCCCCATGCCGAACTTCCAGGCCGGGCGGGGCGCCGAGGCGCGCGGCCAGTCCTGCCGCCAGACGCGCGTCCAGCTCCACGGCGCGCACGGCAGCGAAGCGTTCGAGCAGAACACGCGTCAGAGCGCCCTGGCCCGGCCCGATCTCCAGCACCCTGGACGGCTCGGGGGCGAGCGCGGCAACGATGGCGCGCGCCGTCCCGGTATCGCACAGGAAGTGCTGCCCGAGCCTTTGCCGCCGCGTCCGCACGGTTGCCACCCCCGTCGCGTCCTCCCTACAATACCTTCATCCGGGAGGTCCGGGAGCGGCCTCCGCGGTTCATCGTGCCGCTCCAGGCCAGGCGGAAGGAATTTGCTCGCCGGGTGCCGCGATTTCACCGCTGCGGGCACGGGGATGGCCGGGGCTGTTCCCGAAGAGAGGAAGGCAGCGATGTCCGGAAACGTCAGTCAGGTCACCGACGCCACATTCGAATCAAGCGTGGTCAACAGCGGCAAGCCGGCGATGGTGGACTTCTGGGCCACCTGGTGCGGGCCGTGCAAGATGATCGCCCCCCACGTCGAGGCCCTCGCCGACGAGTACGCCGGCAAGGCCGTGATCGCCAAGCTGGACGTCGACTCCAACCGCCAGACGGCCATCAAGTTCGGCATCCAGTCGATCCCCACGGTGCTGTTCTTCAAAGGCGGAAAGCTGGTGGACCGCGTCATCGGCGCGGTGGACAAGAAGGTCCTCAGGGAGAAGCTGAGCGCGCTGATTTGACGCAGTGCGCTACAGGACGACGGCCGTCTTGAGGGACGTCGGTTCCGACGCGACTCCTCCCGCCGACCTCGGGAGACGAGCGACGTGAGCGCCGCTGCGACAGTGATCGTCCAGGGTCCGCGGGGGCCGATCGCCTACGAGCGGTGGGGCAACGGTGCTCCGTTGCTCCTCTTGGCGGGCCTCGGCTCGCGAGCGCGGCTGTGGGGGGAGTTGCCGCGGCTCCTCTCGGAGCGTTTCACCGTGCTCGGTCCGGACAACCGCGGCGTGGGCGGCTCGCGGGGCGGCTCACCGTTCACCCTCGAAGGCGCCGCCGACGATGCTGCGCTTGTGGTTGCGGACGCCGGGTTTCCGTCGGCCGGCGTCATCGGCGTCTCGATGGGTGGACTGATCGCCTGCCAGCTCGCCCTGCGCCACCCGGGCGCGGTCGACCGGTTGGTCGTGGCCTCGTGCGGTGCCCGCCTGACCCCGTCGCATCACAGCGTCTTGCGCTTCTTCGAGATTGCGTTCACCCGCCTGGAACCGGCCGAAGCCGCCGAGGCTTTCATGGCGTTCGCATTCGGCAGCGCGTTCGCCGACAAGTTCCCGGGTTTCGTCGACCAGGCGGCCAAACTCTGGACCCTTGACCCCGAGGACCGGCCCGGCGCCGTCCAGCAGCTCGACCATCTCAAGGCCGGGTGGGATCTCCGACCGCGTCTCGGCGCGATCGCCTGCCCGACGCTGGCACTCGCCGGCGAGCTCGACCCGATCGTGCCCGCCACGGCTACGCGGGAGCTGGCCGCCGCCGTCCCCGAGGCGCGCTTCCGGGAGGTCCCCGGCGCAGCCCACTCCGTGCTCGCCGAGGGCGGTAGCGCCCTTCTGAACGAGGTCGTCGAGTTTCTGAGCACCTGAGGAACCCCGTTCGAAGGTTCGCACGTTCCCAGGTTCAAAGGTTCAGACAAGGGGAGACGGAAGAAGGAAGAGGGGAGAGGGAAGACATGATCCCGACGCCGCATGCTGTCTGTCCTTCCTCTCCCTTCTGCCGTCTAGCCTCTACCCCTTCGCCGCTGCCGAAAATCAAGCGCAGGTAGAATCCTCTGCCATGACGAACCCGGACGAACGAGACAATGGCGCGGGCGGCAAAGACCCGCTCGAGCCCGCGCTCGAGGAGCTGCGCGCCCGGCTGGCCGCCGATCTCGCGGCCGTGCTGGGAGCCGTTGCTTCCCTGAGCCAGGCGCAGGCGGACTGGCGGCCGGCGCCCGATCGCTGGACGGTGGGCGAGGTGCTCCACCACATTGTGCTGTCCAACCGGTCGTTCGCCCGCGTGGTTGGGAAGCTCGTTGAGGTCGGCCGGCGCGAGGGGCCGACGGTACCACCGAAGGGCCGCCGCTCGTGGCCGCGCCTGCGCTCGTTCGCGGACGCGAGCGCTTCAGGGCCGGTCAAGAATCCCGATAGGGTGACGCCCAGCCACGGGCTCCCGATCGAGCAGCTCAAGCGGGATCTCGTCGAGTCGCACCACGCGGTCGTGGAGCAGATCCCCGCCCTCAGTACCCTCGAGATGGCGGAGCTGAGGTTCCCGCACCCGCTTGGCTTCGAGCTCAACCTCTACCACTGGGTGGACATCGCCGGGGCGCACGAGCACCGCCACCTGGCGCAGATTCAAGCGGTCATGGCCGCGCCGGGGTTCCCGCTCGCGTAGATCCGTTCGAGGGTTCCAAGGTTCGAAGGTTCCAGAGGCAGTTGAGAGTGAAGAGTTAAGAGTTCACGACAGAACAGTGGTGACGCGCTTCCGCTCGGAAGGGGGAGCCCCCCGCCGCGCGGAAATTCCTGCCGTCTTTCAACTCTTCACTCTCAACTCTTGACTTGCTACTGCTCCTCTGCCCCTCTGCGGTCTCCGAACGTGCGAACCTGCGAACGTTCGAACGTGTGACCTCTCCTGTGCGGTACAGTTATCGCATGCGCACCCGGCTCGCCAGGTCGGCCACGATGCTCGGGGCGATCCTGCTGATCGGAACCCTCGGCTACAGGTTCACCGAAGGTCTCTCCCTGTGGGAGGCGTTCTACAGGACCGTCCTGACGCTCACCACCGTGGGCTACAACGAGATCTCATCGCTCTCCCGTAGCGGCCAGGTCTTGACCCTCTTCCTGCTCTTTGCCGGGCTGGGCGTGATCCTCCTGGTGGCCACCGAGATCGGCCGTTCGGTGGTGGAGGGCGAGCTGCGCGAGGCGCTTGGGCAGGTGCGGAGGTCACGGATGATCGAGAGCCTTTCGGAACACGAGATCGTGTGCGGTTGGGGACGGATGGGCCAGGCGGTCGTCGAGGAGCTTCGACGAGCCCGGCGCGAGGTTGTGGTCGTGGAACACAAACCGGAGAAGGTGGCGCGCCTCCGTGCGGCCGAGATACCGGTCGTGCACGGCGACGCCACCAGCGAGACGGCGTTGCGCGCCGCGGGGATCGAACGGGCGCGCGGACTGGTGTCCTGCCTCAACGACGACGCTCACAACGTCTACACGGTCCTGACCGCGCGCTCGATCAACCCCCAGCTGTTCATTGTCGCGCGAGCAGGCGAAGAGGGAGCCGAGACACGGCTGCAGCGCGCCGGTGCGAACCGCGTCGTCAACCCCTATCAGCACGGCGGAGCGCGGCTCGCCCAGCTGGTCGTGAAACCGACGGTCGTGGATTTCCTGGATTTCTCGATGGGGGCGGGGAAGATGCCCGGGCTCGAGCTCGAGCAGGTGCGGCTGGCCGCTTCGAGCCCCCTGGTCGGAGTCACCCTGTCCGAAGCCGACCTGCGGCGAAAATGCGGAGTTGGGGTGGTCGCCGTCCAGCGCGGACCGACGTTGTTCCCGAACCCGGAGCCCAACCTCGCCCTGCACGAGGGCGACGTGCTCGTCGTCCTCGGCGTCCGCGACCACCTCGAGGAGTTCGAGTCGATGTTCTGTTCGGGCACTGCCAAGAAGGAGGCCTGAGATGCGCCTCTGTCGGCTCGAGGTCGGCGGGACGCCGCGCTGGGGCGTGATCGAGGGCGACCTGGTGACCCCGCTCGCGGCGCCCCCGTGGGAGGGCGTGCGGAGGATCGCCGGTGCGCTGCCGCTCGCGACGACAACGCTCCTCCCGCCGTGTGAACCGTCCAAGATCGTCGCCGTCGGGCTCAACTACCGCGCCCACGCCGCCGAGATGGGCAAGGAGCTGCCGGAGGAGCCGCTCCTGTTTCTGAAGGCGCCATCGGCGCTGCTGGCGCCAGGCGGCATCGTTGTGCTGCCGAAGCAGTCCAGCCGGGTCGAGTTCGAGGGCGAACTCGCCCTCGTCATCGGGAGGACTGCGACCCGCGTGACTGCGCCCGACGCTCTCGAACATGTGCTCGGCTACACCTGCCTCGACGACGTCACCGCCCGCGACATCCAGCGCCGAGAGAAGGTATACGCACGGGCAAAGGGGTTCGATACCTTCTGCCCGGTCGGGCCATGGATCGAGACGGACATCGAGGATCCGCAACTTCTCGACATCGAGCTGCGGCTGAACGGCGTCGTGAGGCAGCACGCCAGCACCAGCGACATGATCTTCCCGGTCGCCGAGGTGGTGGCGTTTGTCTCCCATATCATGACGTTGTATCCCGGCGACCTCATCACCACCGGGACCCCGCCCGGTGTCGGGCCGCTCGTCGCCGGCGACACCGTCGAGGTCGAGATCGCTGGGATCGGGGTCCTCCGGCACGGTGTGAGCTGAGAAACCGTGGTCCGTGGTCCGTCCAGACGAAACTCGTTAATCTGTGCCATTCTCCGCCTGGAC
>JAIQFQ010000058.1 GCA_020073245.1 Terriglobia bacterium
GACACGGTCGGGCTGCTGCGCCTCGGCGGCGAGCGGCGCGGCGAGGAGACTGCCGGCGATCACCTCAATGAACCTTCTGCGCTCCATCACTGGGTCTTCCCGCAGGTGGTCTGCGCGTCAGGCGCGCGGGGATGTGGGGCGTGGGGCAACCGGGTCGGGTCCATGCAGGAGCCCTCCTTACAGGCTGAGCGGGAGTCTAGCAGGGCGGGCCAGCGAGCGCGAGAGTCCGGCCCCAGAACGTAAGCAACATGCACGCCCTCCGGCGGCGGGCGCCCCGTCCGTGGCCCCCATCACCGTGACCTCAACTTCCAGACTCATACCAGCCGCCCTCGGGAGCCGACCTTCCGAGCATCGTCCTCCAGGCTTGTGGCATCCTGGTGTGCCCCATTGCCGCTAGTCCATCTCTGGGCGTATCACAGTTCTGACACAGCCCTGGCAGTGCGTGTAGATATCGGACACTTGCACCGTTCAAAAGGTTCTGAATTAGGTCGGAGGGCGTGCCAGCGCGCCGGCCTCGGCGTTGGCCCGGCGTTCCTCCAACGCGGGCAGAATTGCGGGCGCACTCAGGCGGGCGGCGTGACTGCGAGACGCCTCCCCGCGTCCGTCCATTGGCAGATCGCAGGCCCCCCTCCGGCGTCGCGCGTCTGGGAGAGGACGTCGCCGGGGCTGAGGCGGAAGTCGTCGTCCCCACTAGCACCGACGGGCCCCTTCCGTCCGCCACTCACGATGGGAGCCGAGCGAGACGGGGTGAGGGCGAACGGGGACGGAACCGAGGAGGGGAAGGGGTAGTCGTCTTCATCGGCATCCACCCGTTCATGCGGAGATCCTCGGAGCGGAGCCGAAGCATGGGCTCGGCCCAGTCTCAGGTCGGGCACGGGCGGGTCGGTCGGTGCCGGCCGTATTCGTCGAGCCAGATAGGGGGGTCATGTCGCCCCTTCATACAGGCTGGGCGGGCGCGTATTAGAGGACGGCGCGGGGGCAGGATCGGAGCACAATCCTGACACAGGCTCGGAATCTCGCTCGGTAAATCAGGGAGTTGGACGGCGCGAAAGGATTTGAAAACCTTTGGGTCCGAGGGCCTACCGACCCGCCAGGATCGCGCGGCCCTCGGCGAGCCGTCACCGTCCACTCTTTGATACGCAGGGCGGCGCCCGAGCGGGCCCGGCGGGCGAGGACGGTCTGCACGGCGAGGGGATCCTGCGCGGGGGTGATGCCCCGCAGGCGGCCACCACAGTGGGGGTCCGTCTTACCAGGGGACCGACGCAGTCAGGGCATGGCGCGCCTGAACCATTTGCCTGATCCCATTGCCTCATTGACACGCCGCCAAGCGACGGCGCAGCGTTGGGCCACTGTTCGGACCGTCTGGCCGTCGTGGGGAGGCAGCGATGCCACTGGTTCCTGGCGACGAGGGAGGTGATCCGACGTGTCTCGAGCAAGCGAAGCGCCCCGGTCGCGAGCGCTGCGGGCGCGATGGTCACCGCGCCCCGGTGCATGACGTCCCCGGCCGAGCGAGTGAGAGGGTTGGGGTCGGCCTCCATGAGGCGCCGCAGGTCGCCGTCGGTGATCACGCCGAGAAGCCGCCCGCTTTCGTCTTGGACCGTCGTGATGCCCAGCCCTTTGCTGGACATCTCGTAGATCACGTCCTTCATCGGAGTCTTGAGTCCGACCCGGGGCAGCTGCTCGCCGGTATGCATCAGGTCCCCCACCGTGAGCAGGCGCTTGCCGAGCCTGCCGCCGGGGTGGAGCTGAGCGAAGTCCTGAGGGGCAAATCCCTTCCGGACGGAAAGCACCATCGCCAGGGCGTCGCCGAGCGCGAGCGTCGCCGTCGTGGACGCCGTGGGCGCCAGGTTGTGCGGGCAGGCCTCCCGGTCGACCGCCAGGTTGAGGTGGACGTCCGCATGGCCCGCGAGCGTCGAGGAAGGGTTTGAGGTGATCGCGATCAGCGGGTTGCCGAGCCGTTTGATGTACTCGACGAGCTGAACCAGCTCGTCGGTCTCGCCAGAATTGGAGACAGCAACCACCACGTCACCGGGAGCGACCATTCCGAGGTCGCCGTGGATCGCCTCGGCGGGATGGAGGAACAGCGCAGGCGTACCAGTGGACGCCATGGTCGCGGCGAGCTTCCGACAGATGATTCCCGACTTCCCCATGCCGGTCCAGACGACCCGTCCCTGACACCCTGCCAGCATCTCCACCGCATGCTGGAAGGAATCGTCCAGACGGTCCCGCAGTCGCAGGATCGCTTCAGCTTCGGTGGTCAGAACCTCTCGTGCCAGCTCGAGCGACATTGTGCCTCCCTCGGACGGCGGACATCGGCAGTGGCATTCTAGCCTGGTCCAATCAGGAGGGTTTTCTTGCGAACCTGGATCCGACTCCCAACTGGGGACCCGGCTCCCGAAAGGGGGAGAACGTAGCCGCTCAGGCGTCGGTTTGACGCGCCAGGTCGGCGCCGTTGCTACGGAGCCGATCCGGTGCGGGTGAGATGACGCCGAAGGAGGTTCGCGACCTCGAAGCGCAGGATGGCAATGCCTCCGGGCTGACCGTTGCCGCTCGGGAGAGAAGAGGGATCGGACGGGCTCCTCACCTCGCCATCAAGGGCCTGACCGGAGGCGGCGTCGGTGACGGCGTCGGAGACGGTGAGCGTGTACTGGTCGGGCGCAAGAGAGGTCGACGGCGTCAACGTTGCGGTCGCGGTGGCGCGATCGTACGAGTACCCGAAGCCCACGGGTCCGGTCCGCGCCCCGCTCAGCGAGAACAGCGACGCGCTCGCGGCCACGTCCTTGTGGAAGACGACCCGGACCTGTCGGGTCTGGCCTGGGGACACGCGTCCGCCTGGAGCCGGGTCCACCGCCACGATCTTCGGAGGGCCCTCGACGAAGGCGACCGGAACCGTGAGGGTCGCCAGCACCCATCGCTCCGGGTCGAGCTCCAGCGAGTCTATCGGTCCGTCGGTCGCGAAGAGGGCGTGCTCGGCGCGTGCGTCCGCGAGGACGACGTGCACCGCGTCGTTTTGTCCTGTGTGTGTCCAGACGTCGAGCGGCATGGTAAAGGTCGGGTACTCCGCAGGCTGCGTCTGGGCGACGTAGAGCTCGACGTAGTTCCGCCCGGCTGCTGTTGTCTGCCGCCACGAGTACTCGTAGGCTGGCGCGCCGATGCCGTAGACCCACGGGTCGAAGAACCACGCTAGGCTGCCCCCGTAGAAGCCCTCGGCGATTGCCTGGAACTGCGCGGTCGTGGCGCTCGAGTACTCGTACGTGTGGCGATACGCCGCCAGCACGTCGAAGAAGTTCCGATCGCCCACGATGTGCCGCAGCATGTGCAGCACCCAGGACGCCTTCAGATAGCTGAAATCTCCGGAGAAGATCCGGTCCTCGTCCGAGGTGTCGTAGACGTAGACGCTGCCGTCCACCGCGTTCGGGCGCCGCTCGGCCATGGCTTGCAGCAGAGCCGGTCTGCCCGGGCTCCCGGGCCGGCGCTCTTCCCACAGCGCCTCCGCGTACGTGGCAAAGCCTTCGTTGAGCCAGATGTCGTGCCATGTCGCACAGGTGAGCATGTCGCCCCACCACTGGTGGGCAAGCTCGTGAGCGGTGAGCGAGGGATCGAAGGTCACCTCCTCCGGGCCTCCCTGGCCGGTCATCGTCTGGTGCTCCATCCCGCCGCCGAACCCGAACTGATAGATGCCGTACTTCTCGCTCGCAAACGGGTAGAGCCCGAAGAGCTCGCTGAACAGGCCGAGCATCGGCACGGTCTGCAGCCACTGGTCGCGGTTGGCCTCGGTGTCGCTCTCCGGAAGCACGAAGAACTGCAGCGGCATCGAGCCGCCGTCGAACTGGAACAGGCCTGAGAAGGCGTCGTAGGTCCCGGCCGAGAACGAGATGAGGTACGGCGCGATCGGGTACGACGTCGCCCAGTGGTAGCGGCTCCTGCCGCCGCTCAGGGTGTCCGTCGCCACCAGCACGCCGTTGGACGCGACAGTCATCGGGAAGGGCACGGTGAAGAAGAGATCGGCGGTGACCTTGTCGTTGTTCTCGTCCTTGCAAGGAAACCAGGTGTAGGCGTACCAGGGCTCCGAGAGGGTCCACACCAGCGGGTGCGAGAAGCGATTGTCGAAGACGATCCCGGACAGAGGCCACGCCGCCGGGCACCCGTCGTAGGTGACTGCGAGGTCGAACGTCGCCCCGCTTGAGACGGGCGGATCAAGCGCAACCTCGACGGTCGCGGGATCGACCCGCCGCCACTGCTGCGGAACACCTCCCGCCGCCAACCCGGTCAGGGTGAGACGCTGGTCGAGGCGGAAGCGGAAGGCGGCCAGGCCGTCGGTCAGGCTGCGGACCGTCATGACGTTGGTGCCGCCGAGGCAACGAGTGCTCGGTCTCACCTCGATGTCCAGATGGTAGTGGAGGACGTCCGTTGCAGCCGCGAGCGGATCGGGCGTGAGCTCCTGGGCGGTGGGTGCAACCGGAGCGCCCAGCCAGCTCGCCTGGCCGGTGCGTACTCGGCCGCATCGCTCGGGGTGGACGAAATGGGGCGGAGGCACGGGGCCCGGGAGCCCCACGAGAGCGAGAGCGAGGACGAGCCCCGTGATCACCGTCGGTGCCCCGGACGGCGGGCGGCTACTCCCGCGTCCACACCGGGACGCGCCCCGGCGTCCACGGCGCACCCGCCTTCTCGAGCGCGTCGTCGAGGCGCTTGAGGTCAACGTCCACCAGGGTGCGGAGGCTGGCAAGTATCGGAGCGAACTCGTCGGCCGCGATGGCATACGCGTCGAGCATGGTGGTGGTCGGCGCCTGCGTGGTCGCCCACTGGCTCGCCACCACGTTCTGCACGCGTTCGGCGATGCCGGGCTTGGTGGGCTCGTCGCGCCGCGCCATCACCCGGTCGCCCGAGAGCGCCGTTCCGATCACGAACAGCCGCGAGCGGATCGCCTCCGCCTGGTCCAGCAGCTCGGAGCGGGCGGCCGGCGTGTCGCGCAGCGAGAACTCGATCTTCTCGATGCGATCCTTGGCATCCTTGACGACCGCCTCGGCGCCGAGCACCGCACGTTGCAGCCGCGCGGTCTTCTGCTCGAACGCGAGGACCGACGCCTGGTCCGTCGCCTTCAGGGTGGCAAGGCCGAGCGGCACCACACTGAACGTCTGCGGCCCGGCGAGCTCGGTGGTGACGCCCGCGACCCGCGACGCGAGCGACACGCGGTAGGTGCCGGGCACGGCCATCGGACCCCGGTCCGGCGCGTCCCACGGCTCCATCTCCTTCTTGTCGGCCTCAGGGTCGGCCGGTACTGAAGCCGGGAAGCGCAGGTCCCACGCGATCCTGTGGAACCCCTTGTCGGTCTCGCCGACGATCCGGCGGACGACGTGACCCTCGCCGTCGCTCACCGTCAGGATGACGGCCGGCTTCTCCTCCTGTGCCTCCTCGCGCAGCTGCTCGGGCGTCGGGTAGGGAGGCGCCACGCCCTTCTTGGCGGCCGCCTTCTCGGCGTCGTGCCTCAGCTCCTTCCTCGTCTTGAACTCGTCCTTGAGGTAGTAGGTGAACACAGCCCCGAACGGCGGGTTGTCGGCGGTGAAGTAGGTGTCCCCCTGGAACGACTTCCCCCTCCCCCCGATGAGCGACTTCTCGATGTATGCGGGCGCGTCCTTGACGGGGAACAGCACCGCGTTCTTCTCCAACTCGGCGCGTGAGAGACCGCGCAGCGGCGAGACGTCGTCGAGGATGTAGAAGCCGCGGCCGAACGTGGCGAGCACGAGGTCGCCCTCCCTCGTCTGCATCGTGAGGTCCCGCACCTCGATCGTCGGCATCCCGCCCTTGAGCTTGATCCAGTGCGCGCCGCCGTCGGCCGAGAAGTACGCTCCGTATTCGCAGCCGGCGAACAGCAGGTTAGGCTCCTTGGAGTCCTCGATCACCGCGTACACGACCTCGCCGGCCGGGAGGTCGCCGGCGACCGAGGTCCAGCTGCGGCCGCGGTCGGCGCTCCTGAGCAGGTACGGCTTGAAGTCGGCGTTCTTGTGGTTGTCGAACGCCGCGAACACGACATCTTTGGCGTGGCGCGATGCCTCGAGGCGGCTCACGAACGTCCGCTCCGGGACGCCCGGGAACGTCGCGTCGTTCCGCCAGGTCGTGCCGCCGTCCTCGGAGACGTGGACGAGGCCGTCGTCGGTGCCGACGTAGAGCAGACCCTCGACGAAGGGCGACTCGGAGAGCGCCACCGCGTTGCCGTAGAACGAGGTGGAGGCGTTCTTCGCGACCGCGTCGGCCGGCCAGACCTTGCCCATCACCGGGAGGGTGTTGCGGTCGATGCCGCGCGACAGGTCGCCGGAGATCGCCTTCCAGGTGTTGCCGCGGTCGTCGCTGCGGAACAGCTTGTTTGCGGCGTAATAGAGCCGTGTGTGGGAGTGCGGCGAGATGATCAGCGGGGAATCCCAGTTCCAGCGGAGCGGCGGGTCGTCCTTGCCCTCGCGCGGCTTGATGTCCACCTCCTCGCCGCTCCTGCGGTCGTAACGCACGAGGCCGCCGTACTGCGACTCCGCGTAGACGATCGCGGGGTCGGTGGGGTCGATGCGGGAGAAGAAGCCGTCGCCGCCGGTCGTGACGAACCAGTCGGCGTTCGTGATCCCGTTGAGCGTGTTCGTCCGGGACGGGCCGCCGAGCGAGTAGTTGTCCTGCGTTCCGCCGTAGACGTAGTAGAAAGGCAGCGTACCGTCGACCGCGACGCGGTAGAACTGCGTGACGGAGAGGTTGACCTTGAACTGCCAGGTCGCGCCGCGGTCCCACGTCTCGTAGATCCCGCCGTCGCACCCCACCAGCAGGTGGTCGGTGTCGGACGGCTCGATCCACATCGCGTGGTTGTCCACGTGCTTGGCCTTCTCGCCGAGCTTATGGAACGTCTTCCCGCCGTCCTCGGTAACGTGGAGCCAGGTATCCATCGAGTAGATCCGGTCGACGTTCTTCGGGTCGCAGAAGATTTCCTGGTAGTACTGGCCGCTCGTCGTCTTGTAGTCGCAGCGCTTCTCCCAGGTCTCGCCCCGGTCCTGGGAGCGGAAGAAGCCGCTCTTGGTCTCGGCGGCCTCCACGATCGCGTAGACGACGTCGGGGTCGGCAGGGGAGACGGCCAAGCCGATCCGCCCGAGGTCCACGTCCTTGGGCAGCCCCTCGCTGACCTTGCGCCAGTTCTTGCCGCCGTCGGTCGTCTTGTAGATCGCGGACTCCGGCCCGCCGTTGATCATGGTCCAGACGTGCCGGCGGCGCTGGTACGCCGAGGCGTACAACAGGTCGGGGTTGCGCGGGTCCATGACCACGTCGGAGATGCCTGTGTCTTCGCTGATCTTCAGCGAGGCAGTCCAGTTCTTGCCGCCGTCGGCGGACCTGTAGAGGCCGCGGTCACCGCCCGGGCCCCATAGCGGTCCCTGCGCCGCGACCCAGACCACGTTGGAGTCCCGCGGGTCCACGAGGATCTTGCCGATGTGCTCGGAGTGCTTCAGTCCCATGTTCTGCCAGTGCTGGCCGCCGTCGTCGGAGCGGTAGACACCATCGCCCCACCCTACCGAGCGCTGGCTGTTGTTCTCGCCGGTGCCGACCCAGACGGTGTTCGGGTTGCTCGGGCCCATGGTCACGCACCCGATCGAGTATGAGCCCTCGCGGTCGAACACGGCGGTCCATGTGGTCCCGTCGTTGACCGTCTTCCACACCCCTCCCGACGCCACCGCGACGAAGTAGCGCCCGGGGTGCTTCGGGTCGACGGCGAAATCGCCGATGCGCCCCGATGTGAGCGCCGGGCCAATGGCTCGCAGCTTCAACCCGACAAATGTCTCGGCCGACATCACGTCGGTCGGCTTGGGCTCATCCTTGGGTTTCTCGGCCCTTTGCTGAGTGGCCGAGGCGGCGAATGCAACGGGGACGATGAGGGCCAGGCAGGCCAAGAGCGGGGTTTTCATTCTTGCTCCTCCTTGTGACGAGGCTGGGTACGCTGCACGACAGTCACAGTCTATCAAGATCAGAGAGTCGGCGATTCCAAGCTCGTCCCGCCGACGGAATTACGAGCCGCTGCGAGGCCTTGTTTCATTCGGAGGAACGGTGGCCTGTCTTCTGCGCGGTGTTGCCCCCCTCGCGGTGAGGGCGGGAAGGCGTGGAGCACGGATCGTGCGGGTGGTAGCGCACGGGACGCACGCACGGCAGGGCGGGGCGCTGCCGAGCGTGACCATCGCGTGCGCCTGCCGCAAGGGCACCTCGATCGGGGAACGCGGAGCTTGCCGCCTTCGAGGGGCTGGGACTTCCTTTCAGGGCGAGGTTGCCGTTAGTTATAAAACAATATGATTGCTGGTAAATACTTACGCAGTGCTACAAGAGCTGGCCATTCAGCAGACCGGCGTACGAATCGACCTCCCTGGTGGTCTGAATCGACCCAAGCGGCGAGGCCGCCGTCCAAGGCAACCTCAAGACCGGGGGGGTGGAGACGATCCAGGAGGGTCCGGGATCGCTCCACGTGATCTCGACCCCAGGCACGTGCACGGTCCGGTTCCGCCGGAAGACCTTGGAGACGTCCCTTGGAACCTTGAACCTCTCGTACGTCCCTGCGGGGCCGCACCGGATCGTGGTCTCGTGGAAGGGGACCCGGGAACCGTCCACCGAGATCATGATCCTCGGCGGCCAGAGGACGATCGTCACCGTCAAACCCATCAAGGGGAGCAAGCCGTTCGACGTTTCCCACAAACCCGAGTGAGACGGTGGTCGTACAATCTCTTGACGGACGGCGCCGCCCCCGGGTAGGGCTGGGGCTGAGCCGGGGTGGACGGAAAAGCGACCTGGGGGTCGGACCCGCGCACAGCCTCACGCGATGGGCTGGGAGCGTGCGAATCGAGGGATCAGGCGCCATGGTGGATAGTGGAATGGGGAGGGCCTCTGGTATGGACAAGCCGCCCACGTGGTTTCCCGGGGCACGGGACCTGGCTCTTGGCAGAGCGACGGGAGTCTGGATCCCATGGCTGCGGGCTCTTATCGCCTGTCTGGTGGTCCCCGCAATGGCATGTACGACCTGGGTGGGAAGCGCCGCGAGCGTGCGGATCACGCCTGACGAACTCCTGGCGGGTGCCTCTCTCGAGGTGGCGGACGTGTCCGCTTCGCTCGTGCCCGAAAAGGACGTGCTCGCTCTCAGTTCCGAAATGCGCGACTTCCTGGACAAACACGTGGACCGCAAGGCGAGCGCCCCTCTGAAGCTGCACCAACTGGCTTTCGCCATCATCGATACGGAAAAGCTCGGGGTGAAGTACGACGACACGACGCGCACCGCCCCCGAGACGTTCCACCTCAAGCACGGCAACTGCTTGTCATACTCCAACATGTTCATCGCGATGGCTCGTGACGTTGGCTTGAAGGTCCAGTTCCAGGAAGTGGATATTCCGCCCGATTGGACCTTCGACAACGACACCTTCGTCCTCAACCGGCATGTCAACGTCTACGTGAACCTCGGGCTGATGGGCACGCGCGTGGTGGATTTCAATATGGAGGACTTCAAGTCCACCTACGATATGCTGAGGATCTCGGACGAGCGGGCGCTCGGGCACTTTTACAACAATATCGGCGTCGAGCGCATGCAGGCTGGCGACAAGGCGTCGGCTCTTGCGCACTTTCGGAGGGCCATCGTCGACAGCGGCCAAAAGTTCTCACCGCCCTGGACCAACCTGGGCACCCTGTACCTCCGGAACGGCCATCCCGCTCATGCCGAGGCTGCGTTCCTGGAGGCCCTGAAGGTGAACGGGTCGGATTCCGTCGCCATGAGCAATCTGGCCCGGCTCTATGAGCGGCTGGGTGATCGGGAGCGGGCCGCCGCGTACAAGAAGAGGGTGTACCACGACCACTGGCACAACCCCTACTATCGTTACGAGCTCGCCCATGAAGCATACCTCGCGCGGGACTACGACACGGCCATCACCCATCTCAAGTACGCCATCTGGAAGCGGCCGGCCGAGGATACGTTCTACTTCCTGATGGGCATAAGTTACCTGGGGAAGGGTGACGCCCTGGCCGCCCGGCGCTGGCTGGCCCGGGCAGAGGCGGTGGCCGCGACCGACGTTCTCAGGCGGCGGTACGCGAGCAAAGTCGATGCGCTGCTCCGCGGTGGCCGCTAAGGCGGACGCCTCGGGCGGGTTTCGTGTCCGTCGAGTGTCGCGCGTGCGACCTCCCGTGAGATCTCGTGCCGTGGAGTCTGCTTCGAGACCCGGGGTCGCGACCTGCGTGCCCCGCCTGCCGCGCGACGCGGCGCCGACCACGGGCGCGGCCGGGCACAGGCGATACAATGACGGCCCGGGAGCTCGAGGCCTTCCAGGTGCTCGTGTCCGGGGCTCGGGCGGCGGGCGCGCCGCGAACGCAGCGACGGCTCGCAGTGAAAGGAAAGGACCGCGATGGTCATAGGAGTGCGAAGGGCGATTCTGTCGATCGGTTTGATCTCGGCGGCGGCGTTTGCGTGCACGTCGGCGCAGAACACCGCCCCCGCCGTCGGCGCCAGGAAGGCCGGCACGGAGGCGTGTTTCAACGTTCGCAACGTGGACAGCTTCTCTCCCCTCCATGCGAAGTTTATCTACGTTCGCCTCGTGGGCGGCGAGCAGTATCTGCTGACGCTGGATAGCGTCTACACGAGTCTGCCGTTCGCGACCGGCATCAAGATGTCTAGCGAATTCAGCCGGGTCTGCTCGGACACGGGGGCCCGGATGACCTTCATGGATTTCAGTCAGCCGGTCTTCTGCCGCATCATACGAGTCGAAGCGGTCGCCAGCAAGGAGGCGGCCCAGGAGCTGGTCGAGGACCGCACGACGCCGAAGGCGAAACGCTAGAAGCCCGTCCGAGCTGGCCCACTCTGAGCGCGATAGGCTCTCGCCTCGCTGCAGCTGCGTGACGCGGCGGCGGGACACCAACGCACAGGGGAACTCGGAGGCTGCTAGACTACGCGCGGCTGATAAAGGGCGATGGAGACCAGGGCCGATGCAAGACGATCCGGAGGAAGCATGAAGAGTCTACGCTGGCTTTGTCTGGTTCTTTTGATGGGTGCGGCGACGATGTCGTTCGCCAGCGACGTCCAGGTCGTGTGCGAGCCCGGCGTCCAGGTCTTCCTCGACGGGAAGCTCGTGGGCACGACCAGCGCGAAGGAGGACGGGCTGTTCCTGGCGAAGGTCCCGAAGGGCGTGCACGTCGTCCGGGTCGAGAAGAACGGGTTCGTGCCGCAGAGCTTCCAGGTGGAGGTCGCGAAGGTCCCGGTGGAGGTGAAGGTGGCCGAGTTCGCCCCGGAACCGACCCCGCCCTACGACAGCGGAGCGGCCGCGGCCCCGGTCAAGCAGAGCGCCGGGAACCTGGTCGTCACGTCGGCCCCTCAGAACTGCGTCGTCGAGATCGACGGCAAGCCGCAAGACAAGGGCGTTCCGCTCTTGCTTGTCGAGAGCCTCGCTGCGGGCGAGCACAAGATTTCCTTCAGTAAGCCGGGGTACGATCGGATCTCCGGCGTGGTCAAGGTGCTTCCCGGGGTCGATGTCGCGGTCAGGGGCGACCTGTTCGAAGGGACGGTGGAGGCGGTCAACGAGGGCAAGGGATCACTCCGCGTGGTCTCGACGCCCGACCACGTGACGGTTCACTTCCGCGGCAAGGTGAGCGAAACCTACATCTCGAGGCTGAACGTCACCTTCGTGCCAGCGGGGGAGTACCCGATCAAGGTCGTGTGGCGGGGCTACGAGCTCTCCTCGATGGTCGCGATCATCAAGGGACATCGGACCGTGCTCGAGGTGAGCTTCATCAAGGGCGCCCGTCCGTTCGCGGTCTCCTACGAGCCGGAGTAGCGGGGCGGACGAGCGCGGCGTAGAAGGACAAGGGGGAAGACCGCCGAGAGAGTAGGGAGCAGCTCGCCTGGCGCGGGAGGTCCCAGTCCTCTTCCCGCCGTCGTCTGAGACCAGACCACGATCGGGCCTCGACGCCTCCCTTTGCGGCGGGGATGGGGCCAGACTCGGGCCGCGAAAGCCGCCGCGAAGACGGGGGCGTCGGCAGAGCGGCCGACGTTGGTCATCGGCCGGCTGGGGCTCTCCTCGTGGCCACGCGCTCTCGTGAGGGCTGGGGTGGTGCGCTCCACCGTCGACCGGGGCCGTCGGCCCGTCACTCCGCGACCGGCATGCGCGCCTTCCCTTGCGCCCTTCCACGAAGGAGCACGGGTCTCTCCCCGGCGTGGCGAGAGGAAAGCAGGCCCGGGCGAAAAAAAGGGGCGGTCCCCGGAGGGACCGCCCTTCTGGTGATGCGATGTTGCCGGTCTACAGGTTGAACAGCACGCTGCCGTGGATGTAGCGGCCGGCGGCGTCGTACGTGCCG
>JAIQFQ010000059.1 GCA_020073245.1 Terriglobia bacterium
TACCCGGCTGTCCTCGATCATACGGACAGGTGGTCGCTGGTGGACGCTGGCATCTGTGGAGCGCGTGCTCCACATAGACACGAAAGAGCGGCCGCCCGGCGGGCGGCCGCTATATCCATCTCACGCGTTCCGTCTTAAATGCAGCGGCCGGCCACTGGCCGGCCGCACCAAGGTCAAGCTGTCGCCAGCTACTCTTTGATGACGACGAAGTGCGCGCGACGGTTCTTGCTCCAGGCCTGCTCGTCGTGCCCTGCCTCGAACGGCTTTTGTTTGCCGTACGACACGACGGCCAGACGGTCAGGGTTGATCCCCTTGTCCACCAGGTAATTCCTCACGGCCGCAGCGCGTCTGTCGCCGAGGCCGAAGTTGTAGGTCTCGCCCGCACGCTCGTCGCAGTGCCCTTCAATGAGGATCTGGACGTCGGGGTTCTTCTTGAGCAGATCAATATTCCCTGCCAGCGTAGCGGTCTGGTCGTGGCGAATCGCCCACTTGTCGAAATCGAAGAAGACGTCACCGAACGGCAATTGGACAACCGTCGCAGCCGGCGCTGGAGTCGGTGCCGGAGGTGGCGGTGCAGGCGCTGGGGGCGGCGCCGGCGGCAGGACCAGTTCGGGTTTCCCACCGAAGTGCTCGTACCAGATGAGCCACTGGCCGTCCTTCTGCTCCCAGATTGCGCTGTGCCAACCGGAGAAGGCGTACTCCTTCCCATCTTTCGTCGTACCGGTCACCTTGAAGCCGCGCGTGGTCCACACTCGGTCCTGGTCACGCCAGGCATCGAAACCCGGCTCAAGCGCGACGTGAAGTTCCTTCATCCTCCCGATCAGGTCCATGAGGATGGCTCGGTGTTTCGGAGACCCCTGAGCCAGGTCGTAGGGCGCCTCGAACGAAACCTGGTAGTGGTCCGGAGAGTACGCCGGCAGTATCTTCTCAACGTTGAGGCTTTGAATGTTGCGGGCCAGGTCATTGAGACGCGTCGCGAACTCCGGGTCGTTCGGGATGGGAGTCGCCGTTTGCACGCGCCCCGAGGCACACCCCTGGAGGAGACCGGCTGCGATGAGGAACCCCAGGGCGAGGCCGAGAGTGGTCGCTCTCCGATGCCGTCTTAGCGCGCTTTGGATGAGGATCATGGCTATTCTCCCTGAGAGAAGGTTAGTCGCAACGCACGTCGCTGTCAAAGGCAATGTCGCGGCTGGTCCTTGGTGTCCCTGGAGAATGCCCTTGGCGCCGGTGTGTGCTCCTTCTGTGGAGCACGCGCTCCGCGCGTGCTCTCCCAAAAGCCTGTTCGGAAAAGGATGAGCACACCCGAATGCGCGCTCCACAGAGACTACAAGAAAGACCGGCCACCCTTCCCGTGTCATTGCGAGGTTCCCGAGCGTCGCGAGGGAGCCGTGGCAATCTCGCCGGGATGAACGGGAATGCTTCGTCGACCTGTCCCGCGACAGCGGGATTCGCTCCTCCCAACGACAGCTGGGCACGGGAGGCCGCAACACGAAACCGCGTGTTTGATGCCGGCGACACCTACGCGGTGCGGATGTGACGGGCGTCCACCTCGACGTTCCGGACGCCGCTGACCATTGTGAGGAGCAGACGAACTCGGTCCTTGGCGGGGAGGTAGTGGGTCACGATCCCTTCAATGCCCTGCAGCGGTCCCCGCACGACGCGCACGCGCGAACCCTCCACGGGCGCGCGCCGTGCGTCCGCAAGCACGAGGTAGCCGCGCTCCCCTTCCCGCTCGCGCAGCGACGCGATGACGTCGTCCTCGACCGCGCCGAACTCATTCCCGAACCGGACGATGCGGGACGCCCCCGGGCAGTATCGGACCGCCGCGTACTTTTCTTTCAGGACGCAACGCGCGAAGACGTATGAGGGGAAGAGTGGGACCGGGCCGTGCGGCGCGCGATCGTGCCAGCGCGGCTCGAGCACCATAGGGCAGTATGCGGCGACACTGCGGCCGGGAAGCGCCTCAACCAAGGCGAATTCCTGCTTGGGCTTGGTGCGCACCAAGAGCCAGACTTCGCGCGTGTCGTCGAGGGAGATCAACATGGCGCCTCGGCAGGACTCTTAGCAGACGGGGGGGAGAGGGTCAAGCGAGAGGACTAGAAGAGGTCAAAAGGAAAAGGTAAAATGTAAAAGGGACGACAAGGCTGATCTTTGGTCTTCCGTTTGACGTTTGCCCTTTTACCTTTGACTTTGTACACGCCGGCCCGAACCAGCAAACCTTAGGACGGCCTTCTCTTGGCGTGGGGATTGAGATCGGGAAGAATCAGATGCGCGGCTTGGACGCTTCCTTGTGCTCGCGCTCGTGAATGATCACACCGCCGACAATGCCGCCGCCCGCCAGAAGAATGGGCACCAGTTCCTTCTGCTTCGCAATGGCGGCGCAGCAAAGCAGCGCGCGGCAGACGGCGTCGGGACGCAACTGCCCGTTCACGTTGATGCGTGACACGACGCCGATGCACTGCCAGCCAACCACCGCCTCGCCGGCCTGGTTGGTGATGGTCTCCCCGACCACAAGATTGCGCGCAAAACGCTCCTGTTCAGGAGACAGATTCGCGTTGCAGGTGGACGTCACGTCGACTGTCGTGAGGGCAGAACGGGTTTCCAAGCCCTCAACGTCCTTGACGCTGAACTGAATGTCGGCCGAATGTGTCGTTTCGTCGGGCCGCGGCAGGGTGGCCCAGTAGTTGCCCTTCCCGTCCGCCCGCATCTCGAGGTAGTAGAAGTACGGTGAACCGTTGCGACGGAAGTACACTCGCACCGAGCTCCAACCCGTCTCAGGCTTCACTGACAGGGAGACCAGGGCGTTGGCGCCCTTGGAGAGACATGTCGGGAAGATCGGGGCAAGTATCGGAGGCGCCGCATGCACGACAGCGGCGGCACAAACGGTAGAACCGGCCAGAAACAGTTTGCAGCCTCGCTGCAACTTCTCAAACGAGAAGCCTGTTCCGGTCACCGCTCGTGCCCTCCTGTACTTGACTGTAGCAACCCCCCCAAAGGGTGTCAAGGCTTGTGGGTGGCGGCTGCGCCTGGTCTCAAGATCTTCTGGATGTAACTCTCGACGTAGCTCGTACGCCTGATGTTCGGGAGCGCCCTCTTCAGGACCGCGGCGGCGCCGACCTGGTCACCCGCTTCGTACAACGAGACGGCCTCATAAAAGAGCAGCAACGGGCGCGCGTCTCCGGGGTCCCCTCCACGCCTGAAGTAAGCGACAGCTTCGGGCCAGCGCAGCGTCCGGTACGCTAGCTCAGCAGCCACGAACTGCGCTTCCGGGAGATCCGGCTGCGCGTCCGCAAGTTGCTGGGCACGGTGCAAGGCGTCGCCGATCTTGTTCTGACGCACGAGTTCCTGGATCGCGTTGAGCTCGCGCTGCTCGCCGGCCGTGGGGGCCCTCTTCGCTGCCTCCTTGGCCACGGCTGCAGGGGTGGACAGGACGATCGGAGGAGGGCTCGTGAGTGATCCGGACGGGGCCGCAGGACCGGCCCCCGATGGGACTGCAGCCGCAACTGGAAGCGGCGTTCGGATGACGGCCGGAGCCTGCGCCGCCGTCTGCGTCGGCGACGGGGCGACAAGCGACGGGGCACCTACCGGCACCGTCGGGGTCGGCGCAGCAGTTGCCCGGCTTGGTACACCAGGGCGCGTTGGCCGGGTTGTGAAGGTGGGCGTGGCAGTCGCCGGTACGGCTGTCGCGGTTGCGATCGGAGTCCGGCTCGGTGCGGCGGTACGGGTGGGCGGGGTTGTGGAGGTGGGCGTGGAGATCGGCGTTGCAGCCGTCGCGGTCGCGATCTCCATCCGGATCGGCGCCGGCACAGCGGAGCGAGTGGGGACCAGGGCCGTGGCAGGTCTGGCCCTCGCCGACACCGCGGGCGTCGGTGTCACGGTCTTCCGTGCCGACCCTGGTGGCGTCTTTGCCTTGCCTTCCTCGGCGCTGGGCATCAACCGCGCGATGGCTGGCCTCTCCGTCAGGGTGGACCGGGGGATGAGCTTCAAGACCAGCTGCTCGAACGCACCTCGGACGTCGCCGGGGATCGCAGCTCTCCCGTAGCTCCCAAACCGCTCCTCGACCTCGGCGAGCCGCTGAAACGTCTCGGCAAAACCCTTGGTGTCCCCTGCGGAAGCCTGCGCGAGTCCCAGCCGCACGAGCCCGTCGGCGAGCGTCTCCGGCTCATCGAGCAATCCGAAGCACGCGGTGCGGAGCTGGCGCACGGCGGACACGAAATCTCGGCGGTTGTACGAGTCGGTCCCCTCGCGCAGCAGGCGCAGGTAGAACGGGTCGGCCGCCTGCACCGCGAACGCAATGGATAGGGAGCATGCTACAAGCCAAATAGCTCGAGCGGTCATGGAGGAACGGTAAGAGGTCAAACGTAAAAGGTCAAAGGGAAAACGAGGACCACTCCCGTGTAGCCTGTCTGGCCTTCCGTCTTCCCTCTTCCCTCTTCCCTTTTCCCTTTGCCCTCTTCCCATAGGTGCTTCCCTCATGACTTCACGTCCTTGCTGATCGGGCGGTCTTCGAGGACCGCTCTCGGGTTGTCTTCGGTGAGCAGACGGGCGCGCTCCTCGCCCCAGCCCTCGGCAATGACCCGCACGGCGTCGGACAGCACAGGCGGGCGTTTGGATGCATCGTGAGCGTCCGAGGCCACGAAGTGGGCGAGGTCGTTGTCCAGCAGGAACGTGCAGCACTCTCTCGCGCGACGCCCGAACGCGCCGGTGACGCTCATCGCGGTGAGCTGCAGCAGGGCGCCGCGCTCCACAAGCTCGACGAGCGACCCGGGTTGCTCAGCCAGCCACGGGATTCGCTCCGGATGGGCCAGGACCGGCCTCCACCCTGTAACCGCCAACTCGTGCACGACAGCGCGAGGATCCGGCCCCACCGGAACGGGGGGCAGCTCGAGCAGGAGGTAGCGCGATCCTGCAAGGGGCAGCAGGCTGCCGTCCGGAAGGAGATCGACTTCCGTGAGTAGCTCCGAGTCCACCCGGATCTCCGCGCCGAGCGACAGAGCGAGCGTGGACCCCACCGCGCCGAGGAGGCTCTTGAACCTCGCTTCGAGATCGTTGCGGTCTGCGTTGGGCCACCACTCGTGCCGCTGGTGGGGCGTCGCCACCGCGGCCCTGACCCCATCAGCCGCGGCAACCTCGCACATGCGGACCGCATCCTCGAGCGCATCGGCGCCGTCGTCTACGCCGGGAAGCAGATGGGCGTGCAGATCCACCATCCGTGATCAGGCCTTCGCGTCCTTGCCAGGGGCCGTCTGCTTCACGTAGGCTTCGTAGCTGCGGTACCGCTTGCCGTACCTGCCACGGCGCTCCCGATAGAAGTTGAGGGCCACACCGAGCACGCGGATCTCGGCAAGCTGGAAGCGTTGCCTGCAGGCACGCGCGTCCTCGCGCAGCACCATCCCGGCGCCGATGCACAGGACCAGTCCGTCAGCCATCGCGGCTAGGACGGTCGCATCGGTGACTGGAAGGGCCGGCGGGCTGTCGAGCACAACGTAGTCGAAACGCTGATAGGCCTTGGCGACGAAGTCGAGCATCCGTTCCGACGAGAGGAGCTCCGACGAGTTCGGCGGCATCGGTCCGGAGGGCGTGAAGCTCAGGTTGGGGATCTGCGTGGGGAGGATCACAGTATCTTCCTCCGCGCTCCCTGTGAGGTAGCTGACGAGGCCCACACGGTTGGGGACGCCGAAGACCTCGTGCAGGCGGGGCTTGCGGAGGTCGGCGTCAACGAGCAGCACCTGCTTCCCCAGCTGCGCCAGCACGACCGCCAGGTTGGCCGAGATGGCGGTCTTGCCTTCACCGGGGATCGCGGAGCTGACCACGACGCTCTTCAGGCCGTTGGCGGTGGACAGAAGCAGCGCCGTGCGCAGGGCCCGGTACGCCTCGGAGACGGCGAGCCGCGGCATGCTCTGCGGCAAGAGCTCGATCCTGACACCCTGGGGGAGCGGTGAGGCGACGCCCTCGGCGTAGACGCGGCGGGGCGGGCCCGCGCTGTGGCTGCTGCCACTCCCTCGCCCGTAGTAGGTGCGCGCGTAACCGTAGCCGTCACTGCCGCTCGACACGTCAGGGATGACCGCCAGCAGCGGCAACCCCAGAACGCGCTCGACGTCGTCCGGTGTCTTGAGCGACCGGTCGAGGTACTCCAGGAAGAAGGCGACACCCAGACCGATCCCCAGGCCGAAAAACAGGCCGAGGCTGAGGTTGCGGCTCAGCGAGGGCCGGTACGGGCCGCGCGGAACGAGCGCCCGGTCAACCACGAGCACGTTGGAGTCGCGGGTCCCCTGCAGGCGCGCCGTGACTTCCGTCTCCGACTGGCGCTTGACCAGCTCGTCGAGCAGCGTGCGCCGCGTCGAGACTTCCACCTTGAGGTTGTTGTACTCCACCGCCGCGGAGTTGAGCTGCATCGCATCGCTCTTCTGGCGAGTCAGTTCGGAGGTCAGGCTCTCCTCTCGGCGCAAAGCGCCCTGGTATTCCGCCTTGGCGGTCTCGCGCGCCTTCACGACCATTTCTTGCGTTGCTTCGGCAAGGTGCTGGCGGCCCTTGTCGATCTGCGCCTTCAGTTCCAGCATCGCCGGCCAGTCCGGCTTGTAGGTATTGAGCTTCGTCGCGTAGTCGCGCTCCAGCTTCATCTGGTCGCCGCGCAGCTGGCCGATCAGTCCTCCCGAGAAGGTGTCCGCGACGGAATCGTCAGGCGAGCTGGTAAGTTCGTTGTAGCGCGCCTCCTTGCTGATGCGCTCCGAGACAGCATTCACGTAGTCCTTGTTGAGCCCTTCGAGCCGTTGCAGCGTCACGTTGGAGGAGGGGTCGAGGGCGACAATGTCGGTCCGGCGCGAGTACGCCTGGAGCTGCGCTTCCTTGTCCTGGATCTCCTGCTTGATCGTTTCGATCTGCGACGCGAGGAAGCTCGAGGCGCGGCCCACGGTGGCGAATCGGGTCTCGACGCCCCAGTCGATGAACGCGTCCGCGATCCCGTTGGCGATCCTCGCTGCGAGCTCGGGGTTCGTCGAGGTGTACGCGACCTCCACCAGCCGCGTCGCGCGGATAGGGTTCACCTCGATGCCGCCCAAGAGGCGGCCGGCCATTCCACCCAGGGCGATGGCATCCGTGTCGGCTGTCGCTGCCACATTCGTGGAGGACCGCAGTAACGCGGCGCGCCCAGGGTTGAAGACCGGGTCATCTATCAGGCGTAGATTCTTGACCACCCTCTCCGCGATGCCCCTGCTCTGAAGCAGGCGATATTGTGTCGGATAGAACGACTGTGCGTCCACCCAGTCGTCGATCTGCACACCCCCTTGGCCGAGAGCGAGGTTCGTGCCGGAGCGTCGCTCGATCTGGATCACGGTGGCCGCCCGGAAGACCCGTGGCGTGATGGCGTAGAGGACGAGCGATGCCGCGACCACTGCCGCGGCCACCACCGCGATGAGCTTCCGGCGCCGGCGGACAAGCTCGAGCCACTGTGAGATGTGGAACTCGGTTTCGGGCTCCGGTGGTACGAACCCCGGCTCCCCGGCGACGGGAGGCTGACTGGCCATCTAGAAGAACGACTCCTTCACGATCACGACGTCCCCGCTCCGGAGTTCGAAGTCGGCGTCCTTCCCGCTGACGATGCGCTTGAAGTTGACCTCGGTCGCGACGTCACGGCCGGTGCGGTCACGGCGCTTCACCTGGATCGTGCGCGAGGCCCGGTCCGTGAGGCCTCCGGCGCGCGCGATCGCAGTGAGAAGCGTGATCCTCTCGGTGCTCTGGAAGTCGACGGCCCCGGGCTTCGCGACCTCGCCCAGGCAAAAAACCGTGACAGTGACCCTGGCCGGCACATTGATGAGGTCGTTTGCGAAGATCGGAACATTGGCGTCCGGGTCGCCCCGCACAGTGAGGTCGTCCACGTTGACGGTGATCTGGTCAGCGAGACCGTTGTCGGCCCGCCGGAGGACGTAGATCTTGTCGGCATGGTCGTCGTTGAGACCGCCGGCCGCGGAGAGCGCCTCGAGCAGCGTCCAGCGGCCCGAGAACGCGAGGTTTCCGGGCAGCTTGACGGCGCCGATGACCGAGATCGGCTTCGAGCGGAACTCGCGGATCTGCACGGCGACCGAGGCCCGCTGCACGTACCTGGACTCGAGCATCGCCTTGAGACGGTCGGCCACCTCGGTATCGGTGAGCCCCTGCACGGGAACGTCGCCAATGAGCGGCAGGTTGATCGTCCCATCCTCCGAGACTCGCCGCTCGATGTTCAGCTCGGGCACCTCGAAGACCTTGATCTCGATGAGGTCCTTCGGTCCGACCCGGTACCCGCCAGCAACCTCTACCTGTGCCAACGCTGACGAAGACGTCAGCAGCAACGGGAGACCCAGGCACAGAACCAATGACCCAGCCAGAGGCCGTCGCGTTTTGAGTCGGGTTTGTTGCGGCTCGACCAGGATCATTCCTCGCGCTCCAGGGCGATGAATTGTATCACCACCACTGTGCTTGCCCGCCCTTTAGCTGCAGCGAGGCCTGGATCTGGGTCAGCGAGCGATTCCGTGTCGCGACCGCAGAGGTGATGTCGCTCCGTGACATCCAGACGTTGAGTGACGCGGACCGTCCGATCTGCAGGCTGAAGCTCCCTCCGTAACCGCTGAAATGGTCGGCTCCGCCGGACCCACCGGCCGCCGATGTGACGTAATTCCTCCGGCCTGTCTCCCAGAAGATGCGGCTGGCGGCGCGCCAACCGAGAGGAGACTGCAGGGCGACGCCAGTCCGTTCGTCCAGGAAGTAGGGAGTTGACAGCTGAACGGAATATGAAAGGCTGCGCCCGCCGTAGTACTCCAACTCCAACCGTTCGGTCGGCCGAAAGCCTATTTGGAAGTCCCCCGCGGTCCCGCTGTACCGGATGAACTCCGACCGCCCGGTCGGATTGAGGTCGAGGGCGATGGCGTTGACTACCACCCGCAGGTGCGTGGTCTTTACGCCCACCTCGGCGATCGGGGCGGGCCCTGAGTTGGAGCGTCCGCCCTCCTCGTGTACGAAGTCGGTTGTGTACTGCTCGACTCCGAGACCGAGTGAGATTGCCTCCGTGAAGTGGAAGCGGACGCCACCCCCAGCGTGCTTTTCGTCGCGTTCGAGCAGGGTAAGCTGACTCGCGGTCTCGGGTGGGAGCCCCCGGGGATCGTAACGCCACCGATCCACCCCGCCTCGTGCGAACAGCGACACCTTTCCCAGCACCTGCACCTCCACCAGAGCCGAGACGCGGCGGTCCTCCTGGTTCACCGGCACGTCGATCTCCGATGACGCGTACTGCTGGTGGCGTTCACCGCAGGCCTGGATCTCGACGGTCATCCGGTTGAAGTAGCCGAACAGGCCGGCCCCGAAAGCACCGTTCCACCCCCTCCGGTCCGCTAGGTCGCGCCACCACACGTACTCCGGCAGCGCATATACCCCGAGGGTCATCCTGTGGCCCACCGGCAGGTATGCGTCCCCACCGGCGGCCAGCGTGGCAGTGAAGTCGGACTTTTGGTTCGTCTCGGTCCCGAAGACGTTGTTGACCCACGCAACATCCTTGAGGGCCAATAGCGGACCGAATCGGAGCGACCCCAAGTGATAGCGCGCCTCGTCCATCGCAGCCTTGAGGCGTTCCTGCGTTGGAATCTGCTCTTCGGCCAGGCTTCCAGGGGCCGTGTACTGCACGGCCTGCGCCCCGGCAGTCGCGGCCACCAGCCCGAGGAGCGCCGAGAGCGCCGCCGTTCGCATACAATCGCCTGGCATGCGGATCGGCGACCGTTGGGACCTCGGACTGTTCTTCTTCCGGCTCGTGCTGGCAGCGCTTGCCGCGTTCGTGGTCTTCCTTCCTCTGCCGTTTGGAAGCGTCCTGCCGTCGAGCCACATCGTCATCCAGGTCACCGCGTTCCTCCTCCTCGCCGTTGCGGCGATGGTTGCCCCGCGTCTCGCGGACGTCCGCCCTGCCGCTCTCCCGGCGGCCTGCGTCGCCGGCGTTGCGCTGCTGGGTGCCATGCAAGCTGCGACGGTCCCGGCCGCCATTGTACGGAATCTCTCTCCCGAACACGCGCGCCTGCAGGCCGGCGCCGCCAAGGTAGTGCGCGGGGTCGGGTTCGAACGCGACGTTGCGAGCACGCTCTCGCTCAACCCCGCCGCGTCGCGAGCGGCGGCCCTGACCTGGGTGGCCGTTGCGGCCGGCATGCTTGCAGCGGCCCTCGTCTCCACGGGTCGCAAAGACCGGCGGGTCCTGGCCTTTGCGCTGGTGGCTTCCGCACTGTTCCAGGTGCTGCTCGGCGCCTCCAACCTCAACTTCACTCCGACGTCGATCTGGGGAATGCAGGTCCCGAACGACCCTCTCCGCCTGCGCGGGAGCTTCATCAACGCCGACCATCTGGCGTTGTATCTGGAGCTGGTGCTTTCGGTGACGTTCGCATGGGGGTGGTGGGCAATGCGGCGCGCCGGGTTTGATCCCCGCATTGACCGCCGCGTCGCGTTCATCGCGCCCCCAGTGATCGTATGGCTGACGCTCTTCGTTGGCCTCGCCTTTACGGGCTCGCGCGCGGGCCTGGTTGCGGCGTGTGCCGGCGCGGCAGTGCAGGGCCTGCTCCTGGCGATGCGGCGCCGCCGATGGCGCATCGGGGCCGCGGGGATCGTGGCCGCCCTGGTGGGGATAGGCGCCGTGGCGTTCATCGGTCTCCAGCAGGGTCTGGGCCGCTGGCTCGGGACATCCCCATACGAGGTGACGTGGAGCGACCGGATCGAGGTCTACCGCCACTCTCTCGGACTTTGGCAGCGCTTCCCGCTGATCGGCACCGGTCTCTCGACGTTCCGCGACGCCTTCACGCTTGTAGCGCCGCACCGACTCGCCGGCGACTGGTACTGGCACGCGCACAACGACCTGTTGGAGATCCTCGTCACCACAGGCCTGGTCGGCGCAGCGCTGGTTGTCGTGGGCATCGCGGCCGCGGTAAGGGGTCTGATACCGGTGCTCCGCGACGGTGAGCGCTCCGAGGATCGCGGCGCGGCGCTTGCCGCCCTGGGCGCGCTCGCCGCCGTGGCCGTGCACTCCTGCTTCGACTTCGGCCTCTCGATGCCGGCAAACAGCATGACGCTCGCGATCATCGTCGGAGCCGCTCTAGTCGCCCAGCGGGCAGAGGGAAAGAAGGAAGAAGTCAAACGGGAAAGCTAAGAAGTCAAACGGACGACGAAGATCGTCTCGGTCTCACTCTTCACGTTTTCCGTCTTACCTCTTACTTCTTACCTCTTACCTCTCGAGAAGGGTGAGCGTCCCCGGCACAACGCGGCCGCCAGCGATCGTGGTGATCTCCACGAGGTGCGGGCCTCGCGAAATCGGCGCCGCAACGCTCAGGCCTTCCCGGTCAAACGCAGGTTCGACGGCTACCGGCTCGCCGTCGAGGCTCACTTGAACGACCGTCCCCCGCGGCGGGAACTCGTCGAACGCGAGGTCGAAACCGATCGCGTCACGGACAGCGCACATGTCGAGGCGAGCGTCCGGCCCACGCCACACCCAGTCCGTGCCCTGCCACGAACCGGCGGCGGCCCCGTCCAGCTCGCTCCGCGCCTCGGCCAGGCTCGTCGCGTCCCCTGCAGCCTCGG
>JAIQFQ010000016.1 GCA_020073245.1 Terriglobia bacterium
CCGCGGCAGAGCCGCGTCTCGGTTTTCCGGGCGGGGGGTCCCGCGGCCGCTCCACCACCCACGCGGCCGCTCTAGACCCCCCGTGCCCCCCGCTCGCCGCGGCAGAGCCGCGTCTCGCCTATCGCGTCACGCTCGCGCCGCGCATGCTCAGGTAGCCTCCGGCTACGCTCCGCTTCTCGCCGCTCGCCTTCCTTGCATCTGGCCCACTCCCGGCGGCGCGCCTACACGCCTCACGGCAACGCCCTGCCTTCGGCGGCACGTCGTTATCGTTCTTGGATCATGCCTCACGGACCACGGGTTCTCCTGCGTTACTTCTTCGTGATAGCCGTCGTGGTGGCGCCCTGCAGCATGATCACGCCGCAGCCGATCCGCGGACCGGCGTTGCCGGCGGGCTGCGAGGTCAAGTCGTCCGCCTTCCCGTGCACGACGACGGCCCGGCCGATGACCCCGCTGGCGCCCTGTTCGAGGCTAATCCGGTGGGAGACGAGCTTCAGCACGGCGTGGCCGCTGGCGTCGGCGTCAAGGTTGCCGTAGTCGCCCGCGTGGGCCGCCGCAGAGTCCGGTCCGCCGTGTGGCTGCCCCTCCGGGTTGAAGTGGCCGCCGGCGGAGGAGCCGTCGGCCGCCGAGCAGTCGCCGAACTCGTGGACGTGGAACCCGTGCGTGCCGGGCGTCAGACCCTTGATGTCGGCGCTGATCTCGACCCCGTGCTCGAGCGCGATGAACCGCACCATGCCCGTGGCGTTCGCGCCCCCGAGCGGTTGCACGGACGCGACGGCGACCCTGCCGGTCCCGGCCGCCGTGGCCGGGTCCTCGGCTCGCAGAACAGCGGCTGGCAGCATCAGGACTGAGAACACGAGCACACCTCTTGCGTGGCGCATCGAACCCTCCGGACACGGTCTGAGAGAACGTGTCGTTGGGTGAACCCGGCAAACGCGGCGACTTGTTCCGGGCCTCGCGGTGGGTCGTTCGGTTACGAAAGGCGCCGCTTGACGCGCGCCTCGACCGTAATCGTCCGGCTGGTCTGGAGATTCTGGGCTCCGTTACCCACTCTGAGCGTGACCGTGTACGTCCCACGCTTCGCGTACGCATGAATGGGGTTGCGCGAGGTGGTCGAGGAACCGTCACCGAACGTCCACTGCCAGGAGCTGGCACCCGAGGATGTGTCCGTGAACTGAACCGTCTGTGCCACGTACGGCGTGGCCGGAGCGTAAGAGAACGAGACGTTGAAACCCGGCGACGTGCGGGTTGGGGTCGCCGTCGGCGTCGCGGTCGGGGTGGGGGCCGCGAGGCTCGCAAACCCTGTGTCGGGCGTGCTGTAGCCGCTCAAGGAAGCGTCCCCGCCGATCGCGCGGACCCAGTACCAGTACACCTGGCCCTGAACCGCAGTGCCGTCGTCGGACGTTGTGCCCGAGGAAAAACCCATCTCCGTCGGCGGAGGGTTGTTGACGGTGTTGCGGTAGATCCAGTACCCGGCCGCGCCCGAGGACGGGTTCCAGGTCACCCGCACGCGGTCGGTGAACGTGCCGTCGCTCGCGGACACGCCGGTGGGGGTCGGGGGCCCGGGCATGGTCGTGGGGGTCCGTGTTGGCGTCGGGGTGGGCCCGCTCGGTGTGCGCGTCGGCGTCCGGGTGGGTCCGGTGGGTGTCACCGTCGGCGTCGGGGTGATGGTCCGCGTCGGTGTGATGGTCCGTGTCGGCGTGATGGTCGGGGTCTGGGTGATCGTCCGCGTCGGGGTGATCGTGGGCGTGACCGTCGGCGTCGAGGTCGGACCAGTCCCGGGGTATGTGTACTGAGTGCAAATCTTGTCGTCCGCATTAAGGCCGTTGCAGCACAGGTAGTACATCAGGGACGTAGACTCAGACGAGTGACCGAACCCAAGCCCGTGCCCCAGCTCGTGCGCGAGCATGTCCTTATAGCCGGTCAGGGTAACGTGGGAGCTCGCATCCTCGGCCACGACCACGAACTGCGAGACAATCGTGGACCACGAGGCACCGTCAAACGTGTGCGGAGAGCTGAACCAGGGGCCGCCAAAGGCGAGTTCTGGGCCGGCAGGGACCTCGCCGCACGGGTCGTTGAAGACCACCATACCCGCCCCCATGAAGTCACTGGCACAGGGGATGTGGTGACCGTCTGGGGTCGTGCAACTGCCGCTCCCGCTGCACGCCATCGTGTACCCCGATTTGAGGCCGGCATCGTAGAGGTTGAGGCTCGTGTTGGCGATGCTCATCCACATGTCGACCGCGCCTTGGAGCTGGGCGATGCCACCGCCCGAAAGCGACGCATCGCCACCGCTGGGGGAGTAGTAGATCTCGACCCGGCCTGGCGAGTCCACGGTGTTGTACGGCCACCGGGGGTAGGGCGGGCTGCTGCTCATGTAGGCGCAGGCGCTGGGCGGCGACTGAACCTGCGCCTCGAACGGTACCTGGTCGCTGCGGGCGAGCACCTGGCGTGCCTTCCATTCACCCCCCCCGGAAGCGACCGCGCGGAGGTGCGGCAGCAGCAAGGCCTCCCGATAGGTTTCCACCTTTTCGGGAAGGATGCCGTCGAGGCGGGGGAACGGCTCCACCCCGGCGACCTCGGGTAGCGGCGCAAGAAGGCTGGATCCGTCGCGGGCCGTGAGGCGGCGCAGCAGACCGTACGCCATCGCCTCCGGCAGCCATTGACCGGTTTCCTTGTGGTGAAGGAACAGGAGATAGACCTGACCAGGGTCAAAGTGCGGAGCGCCGGGGACGAGCCAGCCGCCGTCGTCGATCTCACCCCCCGGAACGCGGACGATCATGCGGTCGCCCGTCACGAGGGGCCCGGCCACCGTTTCCATTACCCGGAACGTCGTTTGCGTGAAGAGTAGTGGGCCAGCCGGCACGGAGTACGAGGCTCCGGCCTGAGCGAGCACCACCGCATCCGACATGCGGGCCAGCTCGCCGAGGTTCTCGGGCGGGACGATCGACGTGGCCGTAGCGGTCACGGCCGCGAGTATCAGGGCGGCGACGATCGACAGGCGCCTCGGGCACAGCAAGACCATGCGCAACAATCTCCCATATCTATTCTATTCCTTTATGGTTACCGCGGTGTGAGCCGGGTCACGCCCCGGGGCCGGCTGGCGGATCGGGTGCCGCTTCCCCGGTATGAGAAGGACGTCCCAGGGCTGCGATGGCGGCGGCTGATTCGGAGGTCAAAGGCGGACGCACCGGGAGGAAGGACGGCACCTTCGTCCAGTACCTTTCGTACGCCTCGCCGAACCGTAGCGCCAGGTTGTGCTCCTCCCGGTGGGCCCGGGCCACGGTGACCCGGAGGGTGGGGATGAACAGCACGAGAGCGGGGAGCGAGCGCATGGCGATGATGGCGCCCACCAGCATGAGGAGGACCCCCAGGAAGTAGGGGTTACGGATCCAGCGGTACGGCCCGTGCGTCACCAGCGTGCGGCCGCGGCCGATCGCCCGTACGGCGGCGAGCGCCAGCAGCCCGCCGACCAGCAGAAACGGCGCAGCCAGGCGCAACGTGAAGCGGCTGAACTCGCCGGTCAGGAGGGCACCGACGGCGCAGCCGACGATGAGGAGTGTCCAGGCCACCGGCATCTCGCCGACGGGCACGCCCGGGACCGCTTCGGGGTCGTCGCGCACGCCGGGCCCTTACACGGCGTGCGCCGCGGCAGGCCTTGCCGCCCGATAGCGCTCGAGGCCGGCGAGAAAGACCTCCATGGCGCGCTCGAGCTTGGCCACTTCGAGGACGTACGCCATGCGGACCTCGTCCTTTCCGGCGTCGGGAGTGGCGTAGAAGCCCCCGGCCGGAGCGACCATCACCGTGTCGCCGCCATGCTCGAACTCCTCCAGGAGCCAGCGCGCGAAGTCGTCGCTGTCCTCGACGCCGGTCATCTTGACGATCATGTAGAAGGCGCCCCGCGGACGCTTGAGGACGATGCCGGGGTCGCGCATGAGCGCCCCGTACATGACGTCGCGGCGGCGCTGGTACTCCGCGCGCACGGCCTCGAAGTAGCTCTCGTCCAGCTTGTAGGCTGCGATGGCGCCCAGCTGCTCGAGCGTCGGCGGGCACAGGCGCGCCTGTCCGAACTTGAGCACGGACGCCATTACCTCCCGGTTGCGCGAGATCACCGCCCCGACGCGGGCGCCGCACGCCGAGAAGCGCTTCGAGATCGAATCCACCACGATCACGCGCTCGCGGACACCTGGCAGCTCGAGCACGGAGCGGTGGCGGCGGCCGTCGTAGGTGAACTCCTTGTAGACCTCGTCGGCGATCAGGAACAGGTCGTGGCGCTCGACGAACGCAGCCAGCCGCTCGAGCTCCTCCCAGTTCAGAACGGTCCCGGTCGGGTTGTTGGGGGAGCAGATCAAGATCGCGCGGGTGCGGGGCGTCACTGCGCCGTCGAGCACCCCGTCGGGCGGCAGGTGGAACCCGTCCTCGGCGTGGGTGCGGACCGGTACCACCTTGAGGTTCGCCATTTCGGCGTAGCCGTTGTAGTTCGTGTAAAACGGCTCCGGGATGATGATCTCCTCGCCCTCGTCCGCCACGACGTTGAAGGCGAAATGGATGGCCTCGGAGCCTCCGTTCGCGATCAGGATCTCGCGCGGGTCGAGGGCGATCTCGTAGCGCGCGAAGTACGCGGACATCGCCTCACGCAGCTCAGGCAGGCCATCCGACGGGCCGTACTCGAGGACCTTGTCCTTGAAGGAGGCGACCGCGCGCAGGAACTCCGGTGGGGTAGCCACGTCGGGCTGGCCGATGTTGAGGTGGTAGATCGTCGTACCGCGGTTGCGCGCGGCTGCGGCGAGCGGCGCGAGCTTCCGGATCGGGGACTCCTGGATCGACACGGCGCGGTGGGAGATCTTCATCTCGCCTCCTGAGCCCGGGTGACCCGGACGGTCAGCGAGCGTAACGGCCCACCCGCAAAAAGACAAGCGCCAATCGTGTGTTCGAGGAGGCCATCCGGTTGGCCAGTGGTACCTCCGGTATCGCGGCGCGGACGGGGAGGGCCGGACGCCGCCACGAGACTGCGACGTATACTCGGCCGGTCCCTTGATGTGTCGCTGTGCGGGAGGATCGGCGATGGAGGAGACCAGCACCTCTCAACGGAGGAGCGACGAGTTGGGCTCGCCACGGGGCTGGGACGGACGCCGGGCCGGCGGCCCCACCCTGGTGGCGGCCATCGCGGCCGTGATGCTGCTCTTCCGTCTCATCACCTCCCACGTTTACGGGCTCTTCGTTGACGAGCTGTACTTCCTGGCGTGCGGCGAGCACCTCGCCTGGGGGTACGTGGACATGCCGCCGCTCACCGCCGTGCAGGCGTTTCTCGCGCGGGCGCTCTTCGGGGACTCGATGCTCGCGATCCGCCTGCTGCCCGCGCTCGAGGGGTCCGCGCTGGTGCTCCTCGTGGGGGCGCTTGCGCGCCGGCTCGGCGGCGGCCGCTGGGCGCAGGGGATCGCCGCCCTCGCCGCGGCACTGGCGCCGGGAATGTTGCTGGTCTATGGCTTCCTCTCGATGAACGCGGTGGAACCGCTCGTTTGGACCGGCATGGCGTACGCGCTGGTGCGCGTGGCGCAGGGCGATCCGCGGTGGTGGGTAATGTTCGGCGTGATCGCGGGGATCGGGCTCGAGAACAAGGACACGGTGCTGGTCTACGGGTTCGCGTTGGTCGTCGGGCTCGTGCTGCTGCCGGAGCGCCGGCTTATGGCCAACCGCTGGTTCCTCCTCGGCGGGCTCGTGGCGCTGGCTCTCTGGTTGCCCAACCTCGTCTGGATGGTGCAGCACCACTTTCCCCACCTCGAACAGCTCGCCAACATCCGCCGCAACGGGCGCAACGTGGATCTCTCACCGCTCGCGTTCATCGGGCAGCAGGTCCTGTTCACAGGACCGGTGACCGCGGTGTTGTGTGTCAGCGGTCTCGCGTGGCTCGCGGCCGGGACGGAAGGGCGCCGGTACCGTCCGCTCGCGGCCGCGTACCTGGTCGCCCTCGCCACGCTGATCGCTACGCACGGGCGCGTGTACTACCTCCTTGCGGCATACCCGGCGCTGCTCGCCGCCGGAGGCGTCGCGCTCGAGGTGTGGCTGTCGCGACCGCGCTGGAGTTGGGCCAAGCCCGCGTATGCCGCGCTCGTGGCGGTGTCGGGGGCCGTCCTCGCGCCGATCGCGACGCCGATCCTCCCTCCCGAGACCTACCTCCGCTACACGAGGGCGATCCACTTCGATCAACCGAGGATCGAGCACCGGGCCACGAGCGCCCTGCCGCAGCTCTTCGCCGACCGTTTCGGTTGGCCCGAGATGGCCGAGACGGTCGCCCGGGTGTACAACGCTCTCCCGCCCGCGGACCGCGCGAAGGCCGCGATCTTCGGCCAGGACTACGGCCAGGCGGGCGCCGTCGATTTCTACGGGCCGAAGCTCGGCCTGCCCAAGGCCATCTCCGGCCATCTCACCTACTGGTACTGGGGGCCGCGCGGCTACACCGGAGAGGTCGCGATCGTGCTCGGCGACACGCGCGAGGCACTCGCGCGCCTCTTCGAGAGCGTCGAGGAGGCCGCGCTGGTCTCGCACCCTTACTCGATGCGCTCGCAGAACTTCACCATCTACGTCTGCCGCCGGCCGAAAGGGTGGACGTTCAAGGAGGTTTGGCCCCGCCTCAAGAACTGGGGCTGATCCGGATCCGACCTCGGCCATCGGAGACCGTTCGCAGGTTTCAGCACGACAGTCAGGAGTTGAGAGTGAAGAGTTGAGAGTTAGAGGCAGGAAGACCCACTCTCGCACGCGCGTCCTGGCAATCCTGCGCAGGCCCTTGTCTCACCCTTCCTCACTCTTCACTCTTAACTCGTCACTTCGCCATCTGAACCCTCCAACGTTCAAACCTTGGAATGGTCTTTAGCCCGAGGCCCCCTTGCCTTGTTGGAGCCGCGGCGGGCGCATACTTATGAGGTGACCCGGAAGCGCCCCGAGCTGGAGCAAGGCAGGAGCCATGAACCGTCGAAGACGCCTGGGTTGGCCGCCGAGGCGGCCGCCCGGATCCGCCGGGGTTTCGAAGCCTATACCGACGAGTTCGTGAGCATCACCAAGCGGGCCAGGTGGCGGTTCCAGAGCCTTGACTGGAAGGGACGCCACGAGGACGCGCTCGAGCGAATTGATCTCTACGAGAGGATTCTGAGGGACGTCGTTGCAGCGCTGGCGGGGATCCTGAGCTCCGATCTTCACGACGAGTCGCTCTGGGCTGCCGTCAAGGACCGGTTCGGGGGCCAGATTCGAGGCCGCCACGACGCAGAGCTCGCCAGGACGTTCTTCAACTCGGTGACGCGCGCGGTCTTCGGCACGGTCGGGATCAACCGGCGAATCGAGTTCTTCCACTGGCACCCGAGACCGGTCGAAGTCGGGCCGCCCGAGCCCGTTTTTCGCACCTACGCCGGCGGCCGCGAAACCAGGTTGGTCGTTCGGGATATCCTGCGCGACTACAGGTTCACCCCGCCCTACCAGAATGCGGAACGGGACGCGGCCATGATCGCGGCCGAGATCGACCTGCATCTCTGGCCGATCGTGTCGCAGGGAGGGGACTTTCGGATCGAGGTGATCCGGTCCGCCTTCTACCGCAATAAGGCGGCGTACCTCGTGGGCCGTATCGTCGCGCGGGACAGGCTGATCCCGCTGGTGCTCCCGCTCTACAACGGCGGCTCGGGCGTCTTCGTAGACACCGTGCTGCTGGCCGAGCCGGAGGTGAGCAAGGTCTTCAGCTTCGCCTTCTCGTCCTTCCACGTTCTCATCGAGAGGCACGACCTTCTGATCGAGTTCCTGCGGTCGATCCTTCCCGAGAAGCCAGTCGCCGAGCTTTATATCTCGATCGGATACAACAGGCACGGGAAGACCGAGTTCTACCGCGACCTGCATCGGTTCGTCCACCGCTCCAGGCAGAGGTTCATCATCGCTCCCGGCAAGGAGGGCGCGGTGATGAGCGTGTTCACCCTGCCGGCATACAGCTACGTCTTCAAGGTCATCAAGGACAGGCCGGGTTTCGTGCGCAGTGTCGCGATGACCGACAAGACCAGCACCAGACGCGAGGTGATGGAACAGTACGCGTTCGTATGCCGCCGCGACCGCGTGGGCAGGCTCGTGGACACGCAGGAGTTCGAGAACCTGCGATTCCGGCGGGAGCGCTTCGACGAGAGACTGTTGAGCGAGCTCTTGGATGCGGCGCGGGACCTCGTGAGCGTCGAGGACGACCACGTGGTGCTCCGCCACCTCTACGTCCAGCGCAAGGTGACGCCGCTGCCGATCTTCTTCGACCAGGAACACGACCCGGAGACGCTGCGTGGGACGATCCTGGATTTCGGGTGCTTCCTGAAGGATCTGGCGGCCAGCGGGATCTTCCCGAGCGATCTCTTCAACACCTGGAACTACGGCGTGACCAGGCGGGGGAGGGTCGTGCTGTTCGACTACGACGATGTGATTCCGATCGAACAGGCCAGCTTCGCGAACAAGCCGCGAGCCTTCGATGAAACCGATGAGCTCACGCCCGAGGAGGAAAGGATCGTCGCGACGCCGCGGGATTTCTTCGTGGACGAGATGCGTAGCTACTCCGGGATCCCCCAGCGACTCAAGGGGGTATTCGAGTCCGTCCACTCCGACCTCTTCACGGTGGAGTTCTGGCGGTCGGTCAAGGAGCAGGTGAGCTCCGGCGATCTCGTGGACATCACCCCGTACGACACCGCCAGGAAGTTCAAACGGTGAGCTGCGCTACTCTCTTGTGCGGCGGACGCCTTCGTCCGCCCGTCGTCGTTAGCCTGGACCGTTCGTGGGGGTTCGTCGCGAGAACTTGGAGGGTCGGCATGGTGGGCGGAGGTAGGGGTGAGGAGCCGAGGCGTTTCCTCCGCGATACGTGGCAGGCTCCGAATCCCGAGTACACGCGCCTGGCCGGCCATATCCGCGTTCGCGGCAGAACCCTCATGAATCGTCCAGGCTAGGGGAGGAAGCATGAGCGGGGCAAGGCGGAAGGTCGCTGTGGTCACCGGGGCGAGCAGCGGGATCGGAGCGGCAACGGCCCGGGCGTTGGCGGACGCCGGGTATCGGGTGGTGGTCGGTGCGCGGCGGGTGGACCGTCTGGAGGCTCTCGCGAGGGAGATCGGCGGGATTGCGCTGCCCCTCGACGTCACCGATGCCGTGTCGGTCACCGAGTTCTGCAACGCCGTGCCGGAGCGCCTGCACCTGCTCGTTAACAACGCCGGCGGTGCGCAAGGGCTCGAGCCGGTCGCCCAGGCGAAGGACGAGGATTGGGCATGGATGTACCAGGCCAACGTTCTCGGGCTGATGCGGGTGACCAGGGCCCTCCTGCCCAGACTGGAGGCCGGGCGCGGGCACATCGTCAACGTGACCTCCATCGCCGGCCGGGAGGTGTATCCCGGAGGCGCCGGCTACACCGCCGCGAAGCACGCGGCCGTGGCGGTCACGCGGACGCTGCGCCTCGAGCTCTCCGGCACGCCCGTCCGGGTCACCGACATCGCGCCGGGCCTGGTGGAAACCGAGTTCTCGGTCGTGCGTTTCAAGGGCGACAGCGAGCGCGCCGCCAAGGTGTACCAGGGGCTGACGCCTCTGACGGCCGAGGACATCGCCGACTGCGTCGTGTGGGCGGTCACGCGCCCGGCCCACGTCAACATCGACGAGATCGTCGTCAAGCCGGTCGC
Organism: Terriglobia bacterium; assembly: GCA_020073245.1. GTDB lineage: Bacteria > Acidobacteriota > Thermoanaerobaculia > Thermoanaerobaculales > Thermoanaerobaculaceae > RBG-13-68-16. The sequence goes on from JAIQFQ010000016.1 coordinate 9,666, forward strand.
GCAGGCGAGCGCCACGGTGGTCGCGCGCGGCGCCGGGCTGTAGGCCGGGCGGAGTCTGACACCGTGCACTGGCGGCTGATCCTCGACGGCGGGCATAGCGGCGCGTGGAACATGGCTGTCGACGAGGCGCTCGTGGAGGCGGTAGACGCCGGGCGCTCGGCGCCGGTGCTCCGTCTCTACCGCTGGTCGCCGCCAGCCTTGTCGCTTGGCTTCTCGCAGTCGTTCGAAGCCGCGGACGGGACCTTCTGCGCCGCGCATGGCGTGGACCTCGTGCGACGGCCGACGGGGGGCCGCGCCGTCCTCCACCACCTCGAGCTGACGTATGCGGTCCTCGCGCCGCTTGGCACAGGCACGTTCACGCGCGACCTCCAGGCGGCGTACCAGGCGATCTGCCGGGCGCTGGTGGCCGGACTCGCCGAGCTCGGCGTGTCCGCCGAGGTGGCGGGAAGGCCCGACGGCGACCTGGTCAGACCGAGCCAGGCAATCCCCTGTTTCATCGGCCCTGCTTCCGGCGAGGTCGTGGCGGGTGGGCGCAAGTTGGTTGGCTCGGCGATGCGGCGGGCGGGGAACTCGATCCTGCAGCACGGCTCAATCTTGGAAGGGTGGGATGGCTTCCTCCAGGCGGGCTGCCTGGGCCTGAAAGACGACTCGTCCCTGCGGCCCGCCGTAGTGACCCTCGGCGACCTGCTCGGCTCGGCGCCCGCGCCGGAGGCGCTCGCCGCAGCGATCGCAGGCGGGTTTTCGCGGACGTTCGGGGTCGCATTTCAGCGCTCGGTGCTGGCGGCCGGGGAGCGAAAGCGCGCCGAGCTTCTTGAGCGTGAGCGCTACGGGCACGAGCGGTTCACGGTTCGTCGCGACCGCTCGTTGCCGGGCGCGGACGGAGCGATGGGCGCCCCCGCGCTGGGCGACAGCTGACGGCGGACAGCGAAGGCAGGAACCGACGGACGCTTGCCGCAGCTGCTCCAGCCCGTGCCGCTAGAATGGTGGCTGTGAAGACAACGACCCTGCGATCCGCTGCTCCTCTGCTCGTGGCCGCACTGCTGCTGACCCTGACCGGGGCGTGCAAGACTGCGGCGCCTCCTCCTCCTCCTCCGCCCGCGCCGGTTGAGGTGAAGCCCGCCGCCGAGGCCAAGCCGGCGCCGCCCGAGGAAACCGTCCGCGTCACGGCCAGCAGGCTCAACGTGCGCTCGAGACCGACCACCGCCGGCGCGACCGTGGCCCGCGTGAGGAAAGGCGAACGGTTGCTCGTGACCGGTCGTGACGGGGAGTGGCTTCAGGTCACGCTGGCGGACGGCACGAGCGGGTGGGTGAGCGGCGCCTACGTCAGGAAGGACGAGCCGTGCCCGGGAGACAAGGCGAGCGCGGAGCTGCTCTCCGACGTCCCGCTCTCGTTCAGCGAGGGCGCGGCGATCGGCAAGGTCGTCATCGAGGCGACGGTAGACACCTCGGGGGGTGTCGCTTCGACAAAGGTGGTGCAGGACACGGCGGGCACGCCCGAACTCCTCGCCCGCGCCCTCGACGAGGTGAAGGCGTTGAAGTTCGCGCCGCCGGTCCGCAACTGCAAGCCCGTCCCGTTCATCTATACCTACACCAGGAACTTCTAAGCAGGGACCGGACGCTTGGTCTGCCGGCCCGACAGGGAGGCGGCGGCAAGCGCCGCGATTGCCAGAAGCGTCACGATGGACACCGCGAGCGAGGAAAGAAGCAGGCGGTCACGGTAGACCAGCTCCACGGCGTGGAAGCCCGGCTCGAGGGGGATTCCTGTGAGGTCAAGGTCAGTCCTAACGATCTGCGCCTTGCCCCCATCGACCGTTGCTGACCACCTCGGGTTCCAGCTCTGGTTGACGGCGAGCAGGGAAGCTGCGGGCCCCTCAGCCGTGACGGTAAGGCGAACCAGTCCGGGGCGGCTGAGGAACGACTCGACCCGGCACCGAGATGGAGCAGGGGGCAAGAGTGGCCCATCGCCGGCCTCGACAAGGGCGGTGTCAGCCACCCTTGTGCCCAGCACGCGCACCTCGCTCAGCCATGCCTCATCCCCGCGGAAGCGAACTACCTGGGCGACGCAAAAGGCGTCAGGCTGTGCGCCTTCGAGTGGCGCCAACTGCATCCGCTGCTGACCGCCATCTGCGGCGGAGCCCGGCCGTTCGGCGACTTCGGGTGCGCGGAGCAGGACGGCACCCACGCCCCGACGTCGGAGAAGCGGAGCCAGCAGATTTGGCTGGGAGTTCACGGCACTCCAGAAAAGGCGGTCGGAGCGCGTCCCCCACAGCGGCCGGCTCAAATCGGCGTCCGTCCCAAACGCGGTCGGGACGCCCCACTTCGCCGGAACGCCCATGCCAGGGGCGAGCATCCGGGCCGAGCTCAGGGTTTGCCACTCGGCGAGGTCGAACAGCCTCGTTGGTCGGGCGCCGGCCAGGCTCCTCGGGACAGGAAACATCGCCGCTACCTCTTGCGGGGGCATCGTCGGAACCAGCGGTTTCCCCGCAATGAACAGATCCAGGACGAGCGTTGCGCAGATCGGCGCAGCGCCCTTGCGCAGGGGGCTTGGTGGCATGTGCAACGCCGCCAGGTACGCCGCGGCGAGGCCCGCGGCTACGAGGCAGTCGATCGGGAAACGCCGCGCAAAGAAACCCGTGGCCGAGGGCAGGATTCCAAGTGCCGACCAATGCGCAGCTCCGGCCCAACGGGTGATGACGAGCACGGCCGCCCCGCTAAGCGCGGCGAAACACACGACACCGATCAGCCACTTTGTGGTCCGCCGCCGGACGTCCCGTTCGCCTGCCAGCACAGCGTCGAGTTCCTCAGCGGCCAGGACTGTTACGGCGAATGCGAGGAGTATCACCAATCTCTCGGGATGGCGAATGCCTCGCCAAACCGGGAGGCTGGCGTGGAACAGCCTCCAGATGGGGACGTGGCTGCCGAGGGCTAGGAGAGCCGCCATCACCCCCGTACCCACCCACACGAACCTTCCTCGGCGCCGCTGCGCCAGGCTCGAGAGGCCAAGCACTGCTGCGAGGAGTCCCGGGTAGATCGAATAGACGAGGGGGTATTGCTTCGCGTCATAGGCCGCCCCACCCCAATACCGGGTGATGTCGGGAGCGATGTGGCCCATCACGCTTGGAAGCACGAACTCGGCGAAGCGCACCGGGGGGAACGACCAGACCTCGGCGCGGGCGAGTGGAATGCCCTGGGCGCGTTCGGACGATGCCGCGAGCCGGAGGGCGGGGACGATCACCACGGCAGCCGCAGCGGCCCCGAGGGTCACGCCGGCACCGACCAGCATGACGCCGTGCAGGGCGGCGCGCCCCTTGACCCGGTCACCCCGGGAATCACGCTGCAGCAACTCGTTCCCGACGGCGGCGCCTACGATCAGGCACGTCATCAGGAGCGACACTGGCTCCCCGCCTGCGCACGCGAGGGCAAAGGAGGCTGCGGCCCCGGCAACGTCGAGCGGCCGGCGACGGCGCACCGTGCGCACCGCAAACGCCGCGAGGAGGGGCGCCGGCGCCATGGTCAGGAGCATGGAGAGCAGGTTGATCATCGAGAGGGTGACCCCGCCGAAACCCCACGCACACGCCCCGAAGAACGCACTCGGTGCTCTGCGGCCCGAGGTACGCAGGAAGAAGAGCATGCCACCGAACGAAATCAGCACGGGCACGAGCACCTGGACTCGCAGCGCAGTTTCCCAGGGGACTAGCAGGAAGAGCCAGGAGAGGGGGTGGAAGACCGCCGCGCTCGGGTTGGCGGCAAACTCCCTTCCCATGTTCGAGACCGGGTCCCACAGCGGAACCCCCCCAGCGGCGCGCCAGAGCTCGACGAGCTGGGCTCGGAGCGGTCGGAAGAAGAGGACGAGATCGCGGTCGAAGAACGTCTCTCCGCGAAGGAGGACGCCGTCGAATAGGCCTAGAACGAGGAGCAGCAGAAGGGCGAACGGTAACCACGGCCACCGCCAGCTGGCTCCGGCGGCAAGGGTATCCGACGACTGTGACGCGATCTGCGGGTCATCCATGAGGAACCCAAGCCAGCACTGGCAGGGAGTATAGCAACGGCCCTTTCAGGCTGAGGCGACGCGTGCGCTACGAGCGCAACACCGCGAGAAGCTCTTCGATGTCCGCAGGGAGCGGCGCCTCGTACGTCATCACGTCGCCGGATGCGGGGTGGGTGATGGTGAGCTTCCAGGCGTGAAGGGCTTGGCGCGGGAAGTTCCGACAAGCCGCGGCGGTGCCCGGATTATCGATCGCGCGCCACTGCCTGCCGGCGTACGCGGGGTCGCCGATGAGGGCGTGCCCGATGTGGGCCAGATGGACCCGGACCTGATGCGTCCGGCCGGTCACCAGCCGGCACTCGACGAGAGAAGCGCCAGCGAAGCGCTCGCGCACCCACCAGAGCGTGCGCGCCGGCCGGCCGCCGGGGACGACCGCCATGCGCTTGCGCTCGGAGGGGTGGCGCGCGATCGGCGCATCCACCACGCCCTCGGCGCTGTTCGGCGTCCCGTACACGACGGCGAGGTAACGCTTGTCGGTCGTGCGCCAGCGGAACGAGAGCGATAACGCCCGGTGGGCGAGATCGGTCTTTGCCGCGACGAGAACGCCGGAGGTGTCTTTGTCGAGCCGGTGGACGATCCCTGGTCGCTCGACTCCGCCGATTCCGGAGAGATCGCGGCAGTGCGCCAGGAGAGCGTTGACGAGGGTGCCGTCGGGGTTTCCGGCCGCCGGGTGGATCACGAGCCCAGGGGGCTTGTTGATGACGATCAGGTGCGCGTCCTCGTAGAGCACGTCGAGCGGGATCGCCTGCGGGAGGACCTCGGACTTCGTGGGTGCCGGCGGGGTCACCTCGATCACGTCCCCGGGGGAGAGGAACTGTGCCGGCTTGCTCGGGCGGCCGTTCCTGGTCACGTGGGCATCCTCGATCCACCGCGCCACCTGGGAGCGGGACCATCCGTGCCCGCCCCCGGCCAGGAAGCGGTCGAGCCGCAGCCCCGCCGCCTCGCTCGGCACCTCGAGCCGCACCACACCCAGGTTATTCGCCTGGTCCGCCATCTCGTGACTCCTGCGGCCGAAGTGAAGAGTAAGGAGTGCAGAGTGAATAGTGAAAGGCGAAGATCTCTGCAAAGACTCCGGTGTGCCGGTCGCCTCCGAGTGCGCCGCCTACCCGCCAATCGCGCCGTGTGAGTCGCGTCATCCTCTTCTCAGTTTCTAACTCTTAACTCTTCACTCTCAACTCTTCACTTCTTCTTTCCGGTGCTTTGCCCAGATCAGGATGGCAACACCGACCGGCACCATCACGCCGGCGATCGCCTGGCTCGTCGAGAGCATGCCGCCCAGCACGAAGCCGCGGTCCGGATCGCCCCGGAAGAACTCGATGACAAAGCGGGCGATGCCGTAGCCGATCAGATACGCGGCGAGCACGGTTCCCGGGCGGAATCGCCTGCGGAACAGCCATGCGAGGAAGGCGAAGTTCGCCAGGTTGAACGCGGCCTCGTAGAGCTGCGTCGGGATCAGGGGAACGCCGAGCGGCGTGCCAGAGATCTCGGCGGCGAGCGGGTGGCTGAACACGACGCCCCAGCGTGGGCTGCAGCTGCGCCCGTAGCAGCAGCCGGCCGAGAAGCACCCCAGGCGTCCGAAAAAGTGGCCGAGCGCCACCGACGGGGCTAGCACGTCGGCGGCCCGGAAGAAAGGCAGGCGATACCGCCGCAGCAGGACGGCCGCCGCCACGAGGGCGCCTATGAGGCCGCCGTAGAACACCCCCCCGGCGCGCACCAGCCCCCAGAGCCCCGAGAGCGAGCCGAGGTACGAGGGATCGGTGATCGCGAGCAGCATCTTGCTCCCTGCGAGCCCCCACAGGACGACCCACGCGCCGAGGTCCATCACCTTGTCGCTGGGGAGACCGACGAGCTTGGCGCGCCGGCTCGCGAGCCAGATCCCCAGGATGATCCCGGAGTAGAGGAGCACGCCGTAGGTCGGAAGCTGGTAGAAGCCGAGGTCAATCAGGACTGGGTGCACGCTTGCTCCTCGCCTGCGAGATCAGCTCGCCCAGGACGACCAGGCACGCGCCCACGGAGATCGCGGAGTCGGCGACGTTGAACGCGAACCAGTGGTGCTCGCGCCCGCCCGCCCTCAGGTAGAAGTCCAGGAAATCCACGACTTCGCCGCGCACGACGCGGTCGACGATGTTGCCCACGGCACCGCCCAGGACCAGCGCGAGACCCCAGCCCGCCAGGCCGTCGTCGCCGGTTCTGGAGAGCTGCCAGGCGACGAACCCGACGATCCCCGCGACGACGATCAGCAGGGTGAGCTGCACCGCGGATCCTGAGGCGCCGAAGAGGCCGAAGGCGATCCCGCGGTTGCGCGTGTGGACCAGGCGGAATAGACCAGGGACCACCTCGGTCTCGGAGCCGAAGGGGTAGGTGGCCACGATCCACAGCTTTGTGATCTGGTCGGCCGCCGCCACCACCGCGGCGATCAGGAGCGAGCGGGAGAGGCGCATCACGCCGTCCGGTTTCCGAGCGTGAGCACGACCTTCAGGCACCGCCCGCAGAGGTCCGGGTGTTCGGGATGGCCGGCCTTCGGGAGCAACTGCCAGCAGCGCGGGCACGCCTGGCCATCCGCTCTGCGGACGCCGATGAAGAGATTCTCGTACGCCATCGAGATGCTGTGGTACTGGTACTTCTCGGTGACAAACTCGACTTGCGAAACGATGCAGAGCTCCTCGAGCGTCACGCGGCAGACTGCGAGATCCTGCGCCAGCCTGGCCCGGCCTTCGGGCTTTTCGGCGAACAGCACCAGCGCCGCTTCGAGCGACTTGCCGAACTCACCCTGCTGGCGGTGGACCTCGAGCTCCTTGTTGACCTCCTCGCGCAGTTCCAGCAGCCTAAGGAAACGGGCATCGGCATCGGCGTCGTCGGCTGCGTCCTCGAGCAATTCGAGGGTCTCGAGATGAACCGACCCATCGTGGTTGCCAGGGAGGTGGGCCCACGCCTCGTCCGCGGTGAACGCGAGCACCGGCGCCATCGCGGTCATGAGCATGCGGGCGAGGCGGTACAGGACGGTCTGAGCCGAGCGTCGCTCCGGCGAGGACGGATGCGAGCAGTACAGCCTGTCCTTGAGCACATCGAGGTAGACGGCCGAGAGGTCCACGGAGCAGAAGTTGTTGAGGGCGTGGTAAACGGTGTGGAACTCGTAGCCTTCGTATGCGGCGCGGATGCGCTGCGCAAGCCTCTTGCCGCGGCGCAGGAAGTGGGCGTCGAGCGGCAGCAGCCGCGCGGCCGGCACCGCGTCGCCAGGCGGATCGAAGCCGTTGAGGTTGGAAACGAGAAAGCGCAGCGTGTTGCGGACCTTGCGGTACGCGTCGGCGGTGCGGGTCATGCTCTCCTCGGAGAAGGGCATGTCCTCGCGGAAGTCCACCGACGAGGCCCAGAGCCGGAGCACGTCCGCCCCATACTTGGCGGTCACCGCCATCGGGGAGACAGCGTTGCCGATCGACTTCGACATCTTCTTGCCATCGGCGTCGAGTACGTGGCCGTGGACCAGCACCGTACGGTACGGCGCGGCGTTGTGGGTCACGACACCGACGAGGAGCGACGACTGGAACCACCCGCGGTACTGGTCGTGCGCCTCGAGGTAGAGGTCGGCGGGCCACGTGAGGTCCGGGAAGCGGCCGTTGTCGCACACCGCGAGGTGCGACGCCCCCGAGTCGAACCACACGTCGAGAATGTCGCGCTCCTTTTCCCAGGCGGTTCCGCCGCACTTCGGGCACTCCAGGCCGGGAGGGGCGAAGTCCGAAACCGGCCGCGCGTACCAGGCATCGGCGCCCTCGGTCGAGAACAGCTCCTCGACACGGGCGAAGAAGCTTCGGGTGGCCGCGGGGTCCGAACCGTCGGGCCAAACCGCCTTGCAGGACTCGTTCGCACACACGAGGACGGTGATCGGCGAACCCCAGCGCCGCTGGCGGGAGACGCACCACTCGAAGCGGTTCTCCACCATCCCGTGAATTCGCGCTTGCCCCCATTGCGGCAGCCAGGTGGCCTTTGCGATCTCCTCGAGCGCGCGGGCGCGCAGATCGAGACGAGCGTTCGGCGCGGCGTCCGGAGTCAGGGCGATGAAGTACTGTTCGGTCGCGCGGAAGATCACTGGATTGTGGCACCGCCAACAGTGCGGATACTCGTGCTCGCCCGTGCCGGATGCGAGCAGGGCGCCAACACGGTCGAGTTCGGCGGTGACGCGCGGGTTGGCCTCGAAGACATGGACGCCCGCGAGGTCCCCCACCTCGGCGGTGTAGCGGCCGCGGTCGTCGAGCGGGGAGATGATGGGGATACCCTCGAGCTTTCCGGTGCGGAAGTCGTCCTCGCCGTGGCCCGGGGCGGTGTGCACCAGCCCGGTGCCGGTGTCGAGGGTCACGTACTCGGCGGGCACGATGACGAACGCCTTCGAACCCTCGGGGAGCGTCGCGCGCCAACCCAACGGCAACGGGTGGGTGTAGCGCTGGCCGACGAGAGCGGCACCCTTGACGGGTCGGCCAAGAGGCTTCAGGAGATCGGAGGTGCTGTTGCCTTCGTTCGTGAATGCATTCGGGACCACCGACCGCCAGAGCTTCTCCGCGATGACGAGGTCGCCCTTCGGGGTGGGGACCAGAACGTAGTCGGCGTCCGCGTGGACCGCGATCGCGAGGTTGGACGGGATCGTCCACGGCGTCGTGGTCCAGATCACGAACGACAGCGGCGCGTTGCCGTTCAGGCCGAAGAGCTGCCGCACGGCCGACGGGTCCGCGGCCGGGAAGGCAACCGTGATCTCGGGGTCCTGCCGGGTGGCGTACTCGAGCTCCGCCTCGGCGAGCGCCGTGCGGCAGTGCCAGCACCAGCGAATGGACTTGCGCTCGCGGTACAGGAGCCCCTGCTCCACGACCTTGCCCAGGGCGACCGCAATGTCCGCCTCGTACCGGGGCGACATCGTGAGGTAGGGCGTGTCCCAGGTGCCGACGCCGCCGAGGCGGCGAAACTCCTCCCGCTGCACGCCGACGAACCGCTCGGCGTACGCACGACAGGCGGCGCGCACCTCGAGGTCCGACATGGTCAGCTTGCGCCCGCCGAGCTCTCGGTCGACCTTCTGCTCGATCGGCAAGCCGTGGCAGTCCCAGCCGGGGACGAACGGAACGTCGTAGCCGAGCATGGCCCGCGAGCGCACGACGAGGTCCTTGAGGATCTTGTTGAATGCGGTCCCGAGGTGGATGTGCTCGTTGGCGTAGGGCGGCCCGTCGTGGAGGACGAAACGTGCTGCACCCGCGCGGGCGGCGCGCATCCGACCGTAGAGGTCTCCCGCCTCCCACCGTGCGAGCCGATCGGGCTCGCGGCGCGCGGCGTCCGCGCGCATCGGGAACTCCGTGGCAGGGAGGTTGAGCGTTTCCTTGTACATGCCGTGCCCCTTCACAGTCGCGCCTTCCGCATCCGGGGCGCGAAATGCCTAACCCTACGCAGGATGAAGTGCCCCGTCAAGCGGGGACGAGGCGCCCGACCTCCTCGATCACGTGCTGGAGGGAGAACGGCTTGGTGATATACGCCGCCGCATTCAGCTCACGTCCGCGGTGGACTTCTGCCGCGAGGGCGTGGGCGGTGAGGAAGACCACCGGTGTGCGGCAGTGGCGCGGATCGTCACGGAGCCGCTCCGCGAGCTGGAATCCGTTCATCGGGGAGCCGAGCGACACGTCGAGGATCAGACACTGCACGGGCGCCGTCTCGAGAATCGCCAGCGCCTCATCGGCACTGGCCGCCTCGATCGCAACGTACCCCGCGCGCCGCAGCTTGAAGGCGAGGATCCGGAGGATGTAGGGCTCGTCGTCCACGATAAGCACTCGAGCAGGCACAAACGTCAGTATAGCGACAGCCCGTGCAACGCTCGGGGCGCTGCCGGCGTCGGACCTCTCGCTGCGTTGCGCTTCGCGGCCTCGCGTCCTCATGTAGCCTCCGGCTACACTCCGGCGCGGGCCGCTCGCGCGCCTTGCGATAGGCCCAACGGCGGCAGCGCGGCTACCCGCTGTGGCGCGAGGTCCTGCCTTCGACTCTGTGGTCTTGTCTCCCTCGGACCACGGGCCACTGACCACCGGCCACGCCTCTGCGGGTTTGTCAGCTCTCCAGGATGACGACCGCGACTGCGACGCCGGCGGCGTGCGTGATCGAGAGGTGGGCGGTGCGAACGCCGAGCGTCTCCGCCAGCGAGGCAGCCGCGCCGGTGAGCGTGAGGCGGGGCGCGCCGTCGGACGTTCGACTCACGACGGGATCGCGCCAGCCGACGCCCAACCCCCAACCGGACCCGAGCGCCTTGAAGGCGGCTTCCTTGGCGGCCAGGACGCCGGCGACGTGACCCGCGTCGTCCGGGCGCAGCACCTCGCCCGGGGCACAACAGCGCGACAGGAGGCGCGCGCCGTGGCGCGAGAGCATCCTCTCCGCACGCGCGACGCTCACGAGGTCGAGCCCGACGCCGACGATCACGCCTTCCTCGCCGCCCTGTCGAGCCATCCCCACGCGGCCGCGAAGTGAACGATGCCGAACCCCGACAGTGCACCGCGCAGGCTCGGATCGTCGAGCCAGGTCATGAGCCAGAACGGTGCCGCCGGGACGACCCTGACGGCCCAGAACCGGCTCCAGGGCGCGAGCACCAGGAACCACCCGGCGGCGATGAGGTAGACCACGACGACGAGGAGCAGGGTCGCGCGCAGCGGTGTCCCACCTAGCACAAGCGGATTGTACGCGAGAGCAGGCAGAGCTACCCACGGCCCAGACAGCTGCGCCCCACGCGTGGCGAGTCTCAGTTGGACCGGCCGAGCAGCGCGTCCCGGCAACGCTGGCGGGCCTGCTCGGCGCCTGGAAGCGGCAACCCCGCGAGCGCCTCCACCGCGTGTGCCCTGCCCCCGGCAAGCGTAGCCATCACCTCCCGGTACTCGAGCGCGGCCCGTTGCTCGTTGGCCACCCGACGCAACGCGTCGGCCAGGAGCAGCCGTACTTGGAACAGCCCCGGGTCGAGGAACAGGGCGGCCCGGTAGGACGCGGCGGCCATCTGGGTACGACCGGAGACGTCGTGCAGGAAGCCCTCGAAGGCGTGTGTCGCGGGGTCCGAGGGATCGGCGAGGAGCACCTGGTCCAGCAGCTCTGCGGCGCGATCGATTCGGCCTTCGACAAGGCTCCGCACGGCGGCGTGAAGGCGCTCCTGCGTGCCGGTGAGACCGGGGTCCGGGGTCCGGGGTCCGGGCACCGGGCTGGCCTCTGCAGGTGGCGCTCCGTGAGCAGTGCGCGCCTCACGGCCATGGACATCTCGGGGCGGGCTCCCCGGGTGTGCCGTGGTCCTCTGCGTATCCAGGGGCTCACCCTGGTCGGGCACCGCTCGCAGCCGGGCCCGTTGTTCAGCTCCTTCTCCCCGGACTCCGGGCCCCGGACCCCGGTCCCCGAGGTGGGTGGACCGGGGCGCAGTGCGGCGGTAGCAGAAACAGTCCTCCAGGTCCACTGGCTCGAGGTCGCCTGAGAGCTGCCACAGCGTCTCCGCCGGTCCGAGAAAGAGCACGCCGTCTGGAGTGAGGGCGCGGGCGATCGCCGCTGCCACGCGGCGTTGCGATTCCGGTCGGAAATAGATCAGGACGTTTCGCAGGAAGATCACATCGAACGACCCGGGCTCGACCGGCAGCGGCTCGTTCACGAGGTTGGCGGCACGGTACTCGATTCGGCGCGCGATCTCGGGGGACACTTCGAACGAATCGCCGCGTCGCACGAAATAGCGTTCCCGCAGATGCGCGGGGACCTGAGAAACGGCGCGTTCGCCGAACACGCCCGCCCGAGCGGCCGCCAGCGCCTCCTCGTCCACGTCGGTGGCGAGAATGCGCCAGTCCCCGTGAGCGACCTCGCCGCACTCGGCGAGCACGATTGCCAGGGTGGTCGGCTCCTCGCCACGGGCGCACCCGGCGGACCACACCCGGAGGGAGTTTCGGCTCGTGTGGGCGGCGCCGAGACGCGGCAGGACGGTGGAGGCAAGGGCCGCGAAGTGCTGCGGGTGGCGGAAGAGAAACGATTCCTTGATCGTGATGTGCGGCAGAAGACAGCTCCACTCCCCGGGGAGGTCCCCGAGCGCAAGCGCCCGCACGTAGGCCGGCACGCCCCCGAGGCGGAGGCTGGCTGCGCGCCGCTTCGCGGTGTCGGCGAGGAACGGGTAGTGGCCGGGCAGGATCACATTTCCGCTCACCCGCTCGATGAGCGCGGCTAGGTCGGCAACGGGATCGGTTGTGTCGCTCACGGGCGCACGCAGTTACGGCCCGCCGCCTTGGCCTGATAGAGACGGGAGTCCGCAAGGCTCACCAAGGTATCGGCGGTGGCACCGGCTGCAAGCTCAGCGTGCGAGGCCACGCCGAACGAGGCCGTGAGCGTGACGGACGCGCCCGATGGAAGCGCGGCCGGGTGCTCGGCGACGGCGCGCCTCAGGCGTTCGGCCACCCGCCGCGCCGCTTCCAGGTCGGTCTCCGGAAGCACAGCCAGGAACTCCTCCCCACCGTAGCGCCCACAGGCATCCGAGACGCGGAGGACTCGTGTCAGGGCCGAGGCCGCCGCACAGAGCGCCGTGTCGCCTGCAACGTGGCCGTGCGTGTCATTGACCCGCTTGAAGAAGTCGAGGTCGCAGATGATCACCGCGACGTTACGGCCGTGGCGGTCGGCGCGCTCGAGCTCGTGGCCGAGAACCTCATGGATGGCGCGGTGATTCAGCAGGCGGGTGAGGCCATCGAGGGTGGAGAGCTCCTGGAGGCGCTGCCCGAGCCTGGCGTTGTCGAGTACCAGGCCCGCGTGCGTGGTGAGATCTTGGATGAGGTGTCGGGAGGTCGATTCGAATTGCTGCGGCTCGCTGGGCGAGAGGGCAAGGAGCCCCGAGGCGCCGCGTAGCGGCAGGGCGAACGAAACGATGTTCGAGGCATCGGCGTCGCCGTCGCCGTCGGTCGCACCGGTCAGGACGACGTCAGGGATGACCCTTGGGCCAGGGTCCATCGTCGCGAGCACCGTGCTTACGAAACGCTCCGCCGCTCGGAGGGAGACCGGCTTTGTGATGAGTACGTGAAGCGTGGCGGCATCCGGCTCGGTAACGCCTATGGCCAGGAGGTTTGCGTCGACCACCCTGGCGACCACCTGGAGGGTTTCGCGGCCCGCGGCGTGCAGGTCGGTTGCGCCGAGGCACCGTTCCAGCAGGGTGTTCACCAGCGTCGCGTGCAGGAGACTGGCGTCGAGCTGCCGGACGACCCGTCCGAGGACGTCCAGCGGCCCCAGCTCCGGCGTGGCATGAGAGCGCTCCGTCGTGGGCCCGCGCGAGGCGAGGCGGCCGACGGTCGCAACCAACTCCGCCGGCTCGCAATCCTTCGTGAGATACGCGTCCGCTCCGATGCGCGAACCCCAGAAGCGCGAGGGGGCCTCGCCGTGGCTCGTGAGGATCACGACCGGCATCGACGCGGTTGACGGCTCGCTCTTCAATAGGCGCAGGAGCTGGTGCCCGTCCATCACGGGCATGTCAAGGTCGGTGACCACGACCGACGGCAGCTCCCGGAGCGCCACGAGAGCGCCCGCGGCGCCGTCGGAAGCCGCGGTGACGGCGAAGCCGGCCTTCTCCAGCGTGCGGGTGAGGAGGGTCCGTGCGAGGTCGCTGTCGTCCACGACCAGGACGCGGTGGCCGCTCACGACCCACCCCTGGGCCAGCTCCGCGCGAGCAGCCTGCCGATCTCCTGCGGAGGGAGAGCGATGCTCGCAGCTCCGGCATCGAGCGCGGCCCGCGGCATGCCGAACACGACCGATGAGGCCTCGTCCTGAACCATCGTGAGGCCCCCGGCGCTACGGAGCGCCGCAAGGCCCTGAGCGCCGTCCGTCCCCATTCCGGTCAGCAACACCCCGGCCGTCAGGGTGGGGCAGGAGGCTGCGCACGAGAGGAAGAGCTCGTCGGCGGACGGTTTGTGAACGGACCGGGACTGGCGGGCGGCGTCGAGTCGCATGACCCCGCCGCCCTCGAGCAGGAGGTGGGCGCCGGCAGGGGCCACCCGGACCGCGCCTGGCGTCGCCACCTCACCGTCCTGTGCGACCCTCACATCCCTCCTGAGATCGGTCGCGAGCCACTCGGCGAAACCGTCCTCGAACCCGGGCGCGATATGCTGGACCACGAGAACGGCCGCAGGCGGCGCCGGCGGCAGCTCCGCCAACAAGGTGTGGACCGCCCACGGCCCTCCGGTCGACGCCCCGATGGCCACGTAGCGAATCCGCGCAGCGCTGGAGTCGGCAACAGCACCGTTACCCGTTCCGTGGAGAGCCTTGGGCGTGGACCGGGTGTGAGGCTGGGGTGCCATCCTGCCAGTCCGGGCCTGGGCCGCCGCACGGATGGTGAGCGGCAACGTGCGAGCCAGCAGGTCCCATCCGGCGGGATCCTCGGGTTTCGGGATCACCTCGATCGCCCCGCGGCGCATCGCCTCGAACGAGGTCCGAACCTGGCTTCGGTTGGCTCTCGAGGTGACCACGAGGATCGGCGTCGGCCGCACGGTCATGATCCTTTCGGTGGCGGCGAAGCCGTCCATCACGGGCATCTCAATGTCCATGAGGATCACGTCCGGGGCCAGCCGGATCGTCTGCTCGACCGCCTGAGCGCCGTCGCTTGCCTCGCCGAGGACCTGCAGGTCGGACACCCCGCCGATCAGGCGTCGCAGCACCGCCCGTACCGTCGGTGAGTCATCGACGATCAGCACACCCGTGGCGGGGAGCTCTCGCGTCATGAACCGCCCAGGCGCTTCAGCAGCGCCACCAGTTCCCTCGCGTCAAGTCCCTGTTTGGCGAGATAGGCGTCGGCGCCGGCCTCCAGCCCCTTGAGGCGCTCCTCCGGTCGGTCGTGGGTCGTGACGACGACAACCGGCAAGTGCGCGAGGGCCGGAACGGTGCGCACGTGCCTCGTGAGGTCGTACCCGTCCATGCCGGGCATCTCGACGTCGGTCACGAGGCAGTCGTATCGCCCCTCCGAGAGCTGGGCCAGCGCTTCGTGTCCGTCTCCTGCGGTCGCGACGTCGAAGCCCGCGTCCTCGAGGAGGCGGCGCTCCATCTCGCGGGTGACCAGCGAGTCGTCCACGAGGAGCACCCGCAGACGAGAGGGGCGTACGCGGTGGGTCTGGCCAGTGACCCCGCTGACGCCCGCGCTGCGGGAGAGCGCCTCCGGAGAGAGGACGCCCACCGGCTGGCCCGACGCGAGCAGCGCGACACTGTCGAGAAGAGGGTTGCCGGCAAGCACTCGGCCCGGTGGATGCAGCAAGATCTCTTCCGAACCCTCGACTGCATCCACGGCCACCGCGAGGGGACGCCCGGCGTGAACTCCGCGGAGAAGGAACTGGACCGGGGCGGGCTCCTCTCCCAGGGGACGCGCCAGGAGGAAGAAGGGCACGAGGCGGCCCTCGAGCTTCGCCAGAGTCCGCCCCTCCCTTTCGACGATGTCGGCCGTGGCGATGCGGTCCACGTGCTGGACGACAGAAGACGCGAGCGCGAGGCGTTGGGTTCCGACACGCAGCAACACGACTTCCTCGCCGCGGCGCGCGACCGGCACCTCGATCACCACCGTCGTGCCGCGGCCGGGGTTCGAATCGAGTGCGGCAAACCCCCCGGCGCGTCCCGCAACCGAGGCAACGGCGTCGAGGCCGACCCCGCGGCCGGAGAGCTCCGTGACCTCGTGCCGGGTCGAGAAACCCGGCATGAAGAGCAGGCGAAGTGCCTCGGTCCGACTCAGGGCGGCGGCGCGCGACCTGTCGATCAGCCCGGCGCTCACCGCGGACTCCACGACGCGTGCCGGATCAATCCCGGCACCGTCGTCGGCGATGGTGATGCGCGCGCGGTTGGCCGCGGCCACGGCCTCGATGCGAACGGTGCCGGTCGGGGGCTTCCCGAGGCCTGTACGCGTCTCGGGCGCCTCGATGCCGTGGTCGACTGCGTTGCGAACGATGTGGAGGAGCGCCTCCTCGAGGTCCTGGATGATCCGGCGATCGAGGCGGGTCTCGCCGCCGAGCACCTCGACCTCGAGGTCGCGGCCGAGGGCTCGCGCAAGGTCGCGGGCGTGCCGGGCGAGGGCCAGGAGGAGCCCCTGGAGAGGCTGCAGTTGGAGCGCCAGGAGCCCGTCGAGCTGCTGCTCGGCGCCACGCTGCAGGCGTTTCTGCGTCGCTTCTGCCTCGACCTCGGCGCGTCGGAGGGCGGTCGCAAGAGCCGCGAGCGTCTGATGGGGGTTCGGCTCGCGCATCGAAGCCTCGGCGAGGCGGGCGAGCTCGTGGAGCCGTTTGACGTGCCGCTCGGATCCACGGGCCAGGATGCGCAGACGCGTGGCCCGTTCGGCCAGTGTGTTGAGGACTTGCGCCTCGATCCGGACCTCGTTGCTCGCGTGTGCGATGGGAACCTCGGAGGCGCCGTGGTGCGGCGCGGGTGGGACTTTGCCACCCTGCGTCGCGGTGGGCTGGGTCCCGGCCAGAGCAGCGAGCAGGTCGCTGTCCTCGCTGGGGGTTTCACCCGCAGCCACGGCGTCGACCATCGCGGCCAGGCGGTCGGTGACGCGCGTCAAGAGCGAGATGGCGTCCGCTCTCTTGCCCTGCAGGAGCCCTTCTGCCGCGTGGCAGAGCTCGGCGAACGCGCCCAGCCGGAGCATGCGTCCGGCGCCCTTCAGGGTGTGGAGCTCGCGACGGGCTTCGGCCGCCGTCTGGGGGTCCGTATCGACCCGCGGGCAGAGCCCCGCGAGGCGCTCGAGCCGCCCGCGCACCTCCCCGACGAAGAGCGGGATCAGGTCAGCGAGGTCTGGTTCCAACAGCTCACCCCGTGGTTCGTGGATCGTGGGTCGTTGCTCGCGCTGAGCCTCTTCGAATCGCACGGATTGCGAACCACGAACCACAACCCACGATCCACGCTTCTCATATCTTCGTCCAGCTGCGCAGGTTGACGTCGATGCCGAGGACACCGATGACCGGGCCTCCGGCCTGGCGAACCGGTGACGCCACCGTGAAACAACGTTCGCCGGTGAGCAGGGATTCGTACAGCGGCGTGATCACGGTCCGCCCGTCCCGCAGAACGGCCTGGAACCACGGTCTGTCCTTTGCGTTGACGCCTGCCGTGACCGCCGAGGACTGCGAGTCGGATCCGACCCACTCCGGGTTGGCGGCAGAGACCACGACGTTTCCGTTCATGTCGGCCACGTATACGAGCTCCACGAACGGGCTGTGCCGCACTGTCTCCTCGATCTGCGATCCGAGTGCCTCCCAGTGCCCCGCCCTCAGCGCGACCTCGTCGGCCCAGCGTTCGCCGAGGTTCTTCAAAGAGCGCGACGAGTCGAGGCGGAACGACTGCGTGAGCATCTGGATCGAAAGCGCGAGCTGGTTGAGGCGCTCGGCGGTGCCGGAGAAGTGCTTGAGCCCCTCCGCCATGCGCTGGATGACCTGGCTAACTTCCTTCAGCGTCAACACGACCTGGTCGGAGGCGGTCCGCTGCTGCTGGGTCGCGAACGAGATCTCCCGGGCCGCCCGCGCGGTGTCGGCGAGTGCGCCGCGCAGCTCGGCGATGGCCGCGGCCGCGGACTGGGCGCGCTCCAGGACGTGTCCCGCCTCCTTGCCCCCCTCCTCGGTGGCGACCACGGTGGCGCGGATGGATCCTGCGAACTCGTCGAGGAGAGAGCGCACGGACGCCACGGACTCTTGCGAGCGTTGCGCGAGCCGCCGGACCTCATCGGCCACCACGGAGAACCGCCGGCCGTGCTCGCCGGCGGCCACCGCCTCGATCGTCGCGTTGAGCGACAGCAGGTGTGTCTCCTGGGCGATCTCGGTGATCAGGTCGAGCACCCGGTAGATTTCCTTGGAGCGCGCCCCCAGGGTGTCGGCGCGGCTGGCAATGCCGCTGATGCGCTTCTGAACTTCCTCGACGCCATGGAGTGCGTCCTCCACGGCAGCGGCACCGGTGTCACCGGTCTGCTCCGCGTGCAGCGCGAGCTCGGCTTGTGACGCCGCGTTTGCGGCGATCTGTGCGGCTGTGCGGGCCAGCTCCTCCATCGTGGCGGTGATCTCCACGACTCCTGCGGCTTGTTCCGAGGAGCCGGAAGCCAGCTCCGAGGCGGTGGCGTTCACCGCGTTCCCGGCGACCGCCACCTCGATCGAGCTGTTCTGAATCTGCTGAACGAGGGCTCCCAGGGACCGGGCCGCGTTCGCAAACGACACCGCGAGGCGAGGCGGCAGCCGCTCCGCCAAGGCAAGCGTCGCCACGAGGTCCCCGGCCTGGATATGCGCCGAGGTGTCGCCCAGCCTCTCCTCGAGGCGTTGCGCCGCCTCCGTCGCCTCGACGAGCGCGCGGTGCTGCGCGGTGTGCGGCAGAAAGACGAGGACCACGTACAGCACCAGCAGAGCCACACCGATCGGCAGCACGGTGTAGAAGACCCAGCTCGGTGTGCCGTGGGACAAGCCGACCGCGAGGCCGACAGATCCGAGAAGGCCGAAGCCGATCATCAGAAGGAGCCCCGTGAGCGGGCTCCCCGGCAGGGCATCACTCCCTCGTAGCATGCGAGCTCTCCCTCCTCCGCCCCCGCAGCGCGCTCGGAAGCGCGCTCGGGCTTACGACGACAACGGGAACTCCTTCGTGTACCGCCATGCCGAGGCACGGCTCCGGCCAATAATGCCCAACCACCGCCCCTGCGGGACGGACGGGCAAGCGAGCCGCGACCTCGAGGACGTGATCCGCGGCGATCGTACCCTGACCGGTCGCAATGAGGTAACCGCTGTCCCGTCGGCTGAGCGAGCGGACCGCCTCGTTCGCCAGGCCCCAACGGCCGCCGGCCCGGTCGAGCACGAGGAGCACCTGCTCGTTCACGGCGCCCCCAGCGCCTCCAGGTTGAGCACACGCACCGGCCGCCCACCGACCGAGGCCTCACCGCACAGCGTTTGGGTGCCGGCGGCGACGACTTCGGCAGGCGCGATCTCGACGATCTCGAGCGCCGAGTCGGCGGCGAGCCCGACCAACTCCCGCGCCTCGGGAGGGCCAGCCCATGCGACGACGGTGACCGGGGTTGGCGGCCGTGGGCCGGGCGGCGCCTTGACGAGCCGGCAGAGATCGAGGACCGGGATCGGCTCGCCCGTGAATTCCGCCAGTCCCAACAGCTCAGGCGCGGCGCCTGGGAGGGGGTGCACCGGCAGCGCCCGCAAAACCCGCACCACCTGGTGAACGGGGACGGCGCAGAGGTACTCGCCCGCCTCGACGATCAGGGCACGAAGTGCACCTACCGAAGTGCCGGGTCGGGCCGCCATCTATGGAGAATAGCACCGGTTCGTGCAGCTGCTAGCGCGCGTTTCGGGCCTGGCCGCTACCTGCAAGAAGCTGCATCACGACCTCCTTGCGCACCTTGCCGCGCTCGGAGATCGGTAGCCGGTCCACGATGATCACGCGCCGCGGCACCTTGTGCGGCGCCAGGCGCGCCCGACATCCTGCCAGTACTGAGTGGACGGTGAGAGCAACGCCGCGCTCCGCCTCGACCACGGCGGCCACGAGCTGGCCGCGGTGTGGGTCGGGAAGGCCGGCCACGACCGCACAGCGCACGCCGGGGATCCCCTCCAGCACGCGCCGGACCTCCTCCGGGTGCACCTTCTTCCCGGCGACGTTGAGCGACTCGCTGACACGGCCCGTGAGCGTGAGACAACCGCGCTCATCCAGCACGCCGAGATCCCCCGAGAGGAACCGCCCTGCGTCGATCACTCCGCCATTGTCGGCCTGCGGCAGCTCGGCCAGCGCCACAGAGCGCGACAGGACCAGGACGCACCCCTCGGTGCCGACCGGCACCGGCCGGAGCTGATCGTCGACGACCTCCACCCGGACGCGCTCCATGGGCGTGCCGACCACCCCCGCCATGTGCACCGGCTCCGACGTCCGATCGTAGGTGATCCCGCCGCACTCGGAGCAGCCGTAGAAGACGTGCACCTTGTGGCCGGTGACCGCGTGGAACGCGGCCGCGTCCTGGGGAGCCAGAGGCGCACCCGCGGCCAGGCACACCGTCAGGTCCGGGAGTTCCGGCAGACCTTCGAGCGTGGCCAGGGTGCGGATCATCGCCGGCACCGCCGGAAAGTGGGCGACGCGGGCCGCGGCTAGGGTATGCGCGAGCGCCGCCGGGAGCGCACAGGTCGGGAAGGCGAGAGGAGTGCCGGCCAGCAGCAGCGGTATCAGACAGCTGCCGATACCGTAGGAGTGGGTGAGCGGGATTGCGGCGATGGTCACGTCGGTGGGGCCGAAACCCATCGTCCTCATGATCTGGACCGTATCGGCGGCGAGCTGCCGCGGACTCACAGCCACGACGCGCGGCAGACCGGTGGAGCCCGACGTCAGCTTGAGGATGGCCGTCGCCCTGGGAAGGCCGATCGGCTCGTTCTCCGGCCGGGCAGCGACGGCGGCGGTGCGACCGGCCAGCACGACTCGCCCCTCGGCCAGGCGCTCGGGAGTGGCCACGACCCACCCGGCGCCCGCGGCGACTGCCGAACGCTCGATCTCGTCGGCCGGTGCGGCGGCGTCCACCAATGCGACCCCGGCCGGGATCAAGCGAAGAGCGGCAAACGCCCGCACCAACTCCACTCCGTTCGGAAGCGAGAGCACCACGGTGGACCGGGGTGCGATGATCTCGGCGAACGCCGCGCGCTGGACTTCGATCTCCGCCGCCAGCGATGCCCGGGTGGCCACGACCTCCCCATCCGGCCCGAAGACAGCGGGCAACCCCCCGGCGTTCCGGGCAAGGCCGAGGAAGCGGCGAACGATCGGGCACGGCGCCTCAGGCACGGCCGCCCCGCATCCGCGTGATGACGGCTTCGGCCGTCGCCTGCGCCCGCCGCTCGTAGAACCGCCGCAAGACAGCGCGCACCTCCGGGTACTGGGTGGCAATCTCGTCGAGATCCTCGCGGTAGATCTCGATGACCGTCACCGCTTTCGTGGCAACGATCGTTGCGGTTCTCGGCTTGCCCGTGAGGGCGGCAACCTCGCCGAAGAACTCGCCGGGGCCGAGCTTGGCCAGAAAGAGCTGGCGGCCGGACGGATCGGTGGTCTGGACCTCGACCTCGCCTTCTTCGATGAGGAACAAAGATGTGCTCGGGTCGCCCTCCCGCAGAATCGCCTCCGACGGGGCGAACGACCGCACCGTCGTCTTGGAGAGGAGCTCCTCGAGGGCGGGGGGAGGGAACTCCGCAAAGAAGTGTGACGCCGCGCGCTCCTTCTCGGCCTGCTGCGCGGCCGGGTCGGGGGCCGGCGGCTCAGGTGGCGGAGGCACCGGCGGCTGGGGGGCAGCTGCTGCAGTGGCACGCCGCAGCTTGACCCGTGCGGCCTGCTCGGCCTCCTGTTGAGAGGCGATGAACTGCGCGAGCTCCTTGGTGACATCCTGGCGGTTGGGGTCCAGGCGGAGCACCTTGTTGTTCACTGCGATGGCGCGGGCGTAGAACCCTTGCTCCGCGTAGTGCTGGGCGAGCTTTCGGTACACCGAGATCGCTTTGTCGCGGTCCCCGGCCATCCCGAGGAGCTCGGCCTGCCGCAGCAGGAGGTTGAAGGCGTCGGGGCGCTTCTTGATCTCCTCGGCGATCGCTTCGAGGGCCAGCGCGTAGTCGCGTTGCGCCACGTACTGGTCGAGGTTCTCGTAGCGCGGCTTCCCTTTGAACATCACGCCCACCCCAGGCGTCGCGAGACCGCGTCGGCGGCGTGGCGCGCCTCGCGTCGGATTGCGGCCCCGTCGGCGGTGGTCAGCTCACCGTCCGAAACCACGACCGTGCCGTCAACGATCACGTGCCGCACGCTTTCCACGCCTCCACCGTACACTACCATGGCCGCGGGGCCGGCGGCCGGCTCCATTGCCCAGCTGGAGAGGCTCAGGACCACGAGATCCGCCTTCCAACCCGGTTCCAGGCGTCCGACCCGGTCGAGCCCTAGGACGTCCGCGCCGCGCCAGGTCGCCATCTCGAGCACGGTCCACGGGTCCACCGCCCCGGGCCCTCGTGTGAGGTTGTGGATCGTGCCGGCGAGCGCCATCTCGTGGAAGATCGACAGCCGGTTGTTGCAGGGCGGTCCGTCGGCACCCAGGCCTACCCGCACCCCGGCCGCGAGCAGCCCGGGCAGGTTCGCGATCCCCGACCCCAGCTTCAGGTTCGCGCCCGGGCAATGGGCGACAGCGGTCCCGCGCTGCGCGAGGAGATCCATCTCGGC
Organism: Terriglobia bacterium; assembly: GCA_020073245.1. Taxonomy (GTDB): domain Bacteria; phylum Acidobacteriota; class Thermoanaerobaculia; order Thermoanaerobaculales; family Thermoanaerobaculaceae; genus RBG-13-68-16. The sequence goes on from JAIQFQ010000016.1 coordinate 31,882, forward strand.
GTCGTCGAGGTGGACGCAGTGCGCGAGAACGACGTCGTGGCCGGCGAGCCCGGCCCGGGCCAGCGCGGCGACGTTCCCCATGCCGGTCCGTTCCCGTACGGCGCGGGTCTCGTCCGCGTTCTCGCTGGCGTGGGTGTGGAGGAGGTATCCGTTCCTCCGCGCGAGCTCCACCGCGCCGGCGAGCAGCCGTGTGGAGCACGAGAGTATGAAGCGCGGCGCCGCGGCGTAGCGTAGCCGTCCGCCGCAGGAACCGTGCCAGCGCGAGCCGAGCTCCTCGGCCTCGGCCAGGGACGCATCGCGGTCCTCGAGCAGGGCCGGGGGCACGCCTGCGCCGACGTCCAGGTGGCACTTGCCCGAGGTCAGGCGGATGCCGAGGTCCTGAGCGGCTCCGAAGACGAGGCCCTGGTCGTGTGTCGTTCCCATGTCGAGCGCTGCCGTCGTGCCGCCGGCGAGCAACTCGGCGATCCCCAGGTGCGCGGCGGCCCTCACCTCCTGCGGCGAGAGCGCCGCCTCGTAAGGCCAGATGCGCTCTGAGAGCCAACGCAGGAGCGGCAGCCCCTCGGCCCGGTGGCGGGCGAGGCTCTGCACCACGTGTACGTGGGCCTGCACGAACCCGGGGAGCACGAGGGCGTTTCGCGCGTCCAGGATGCGGGCCCCGTCTTCCTTCAGTCCCTGTCCGATCGCGGAGACGAGTCCGTCCCTGAGGAGCACGTCGGCCTCGAGAAACGTGCCCGGTGCGGTCATCGGGACGACGACACCGCCGCGTACGAGGACGGAACCCTGCCCAGTCATGGGGGATAGATTCTGGGTGCCGGTCCGGCCTCTGTCAAATTCCCCGCCCTGGGATCGCGTCATCCCCGGGGCGGTGCGACGAACGTCGGGCTGGAAGCAGAGGTGCGGAGGAGCAGGGGAGCAGAGGAGCCAGAAATGAAGAAGGGCGCAGCCGCGTCTCTCCTCCTCTGCTCCTCCGCCCCCCTGCTCCGATGCTCTTCTTGTCGGGGCCCGGACCCCGGGCCGCCGTCCCCGGCTTCGGCTCGGTGTCTATACTGCGTCCGTGCGTGGCGGAACACGTCTCGGGCTGGGCCACATGGTCGCATTCGTGGTCGTTGCGCTCGTGCTGAACGCGCAGTTCACCTGGTGGGTCGTCTACTCCCTTCGAGACAACCGCGAACGCCTTGACCTCCAGCGGGGACTGATCGCGAGGCGGAGCGAGCTGGCGGCCCTGAGGCTGACCGCTCGCCTGCTCGAATCCGAGCTGGCCGTCACCAGGCTTCCCGCGGGCGTCATCCCTTCGCCGACGCCGCCGTTCGCCGAGGTCCGGGTGGTCGACGAGGCCGAGCTCGCGCCGGGGCCTACCGATGAGCTCAAGAGCACGCCGGGGTGGGTCCGGGTCGGCGAGCGGTCTGCCGTCGCCCGGCCGCTCGGCCGTGGGCGCGTCGCGCTGGCGTTCCTGGACCAGCAGGCGCCTTTCCAGTGGCTGGCCTCATCGGACCCTGACCTTCAGCTGGTGGGCCGCGACAACGTCCAGGAGGGGCGACCGAGCGCGGCGCTCAGGCCGCCCCTCGACCGGTTCGTGGTGACCCCCGACTTCCACCGGTGGCAGGAGCTCGTCGACCGCTACCGACAACGGATCGTGGGCGTGCTCCTCGAGGGGACGTTCTTCCTCGCGGCCATCGTGACCGCGGTCGTGCTGCTCTGGGGCGTCCTGCGGCGCGAGAGCTCGCTCGAGCGGCAGCACCAGAACTTCGTCTCTGCAGTGACGCACGAGCTGAAGACGCCGATCGCCGGGATCCGCCTCGCCCTCGAGACGGTGCTCTCCGGCCGCGTGGACGACGAGAGCAGAACACGGTTCCTGAACAACGCTCTCGCCGACTGCGAAAGGCTGGGCGACCTGGTGGAGAAGGTGCTCGACGTGACACGGTACACGGGAGGCGCCCACCGCCTGCGCCTCGCCCTGGGCGACCTTTCACAGCTTGTCGAGGACGAGGTGGTCGTTGCGGAGCGGCGCATCGCGGCTCGCGGTGTGGCGCTGGAGAGAGCGATCACGCCGGGATTGCAGGCTACCTTCGACGCCGAGGCGATGGCCATCGTGATCTCCAACCTGATCGAGAACGCCCTCAAGTACGCGCAAAAGGGAGATCCGCAGGTCCGGGTGCGCCTCGTTCTGGAGCGCGGCGAGGCCGTGCTCGAGGTCCAGGACAATGGCGTCGGGATTGCAGGGTACGATCTGGAGGCCATCTTCAAACCCTTCTACCGCGCGAGCGACGAGGTCACACGCCGCACGCCCGGCACCGGCATCGGCCTCTTCGTCGTGCGAGAGATCGTTGCCGCTCACGGCGGCCGGGTCTCTGCCTCGAGCCCCGGCCCCGGACGGGGATCGACCTTCCGCCTGGCGCTGCCCGGTGCCGAGGCACTACCGGAGGACGAGCTTTCCGAGTACAGTGGGGGGAACGGAGCGAGGTGACCCATGGCGAGTCGCGTCCTGATAGTTGAGGATGAGCGTCATCTTGCAGAGGCGCTCGCGCACAATCTGAAGTTCGAGGGGTACGAGACCATGGTCGTCGTCGACGGCGAGGCGGCGCTCGAGCGCCTGGCTGCGGAGGACTTCGACCTCGTGGTGCTCGATGTGATGCTGCCCGGGATCTCCGGGTTCGACGTGTGCCGACGGCTGCGCGAGGCCGGAAATCGCGTGCCGGTGCTGTTTCTGACGGCACGGAACACCGACGCCGACCGCCTGGACGGGCTGCGCCACGGCGGCGACGACTACATGACCAAGCCGTTCCTGCTCGAAGAGGTGGTGCTGCGCATCCGGGGGATCCTGCGCCGGCAGGAGTGGTACCAGACGCCCGTGGCGGAGCGCGGCATCTTCAAGTTCGGCGGCAACGAGGTTAACTTCCGCACCTTCAAGGCCAAGGGCCCGCGCGGCGAGATCGAGCTCACGGAGAAGGAATGCATGCTGATGAAGCTCCTCGTCGAGCGCCAGGGGCAGGTGGTCTCGCGCGAGCTCATCCTCGAGCGGGTGTGGGGGTACAAGTACGGCTCGTCCTCGCGCACGATCGACAACTTCATCGTGCGCCTGCGTCGGTACTTTGAAGCCGATGCGCGGAGGCCGAAGTACATCCATTCGGTGCGGGGGGTCGGCTACCGCTTCACCCCCGAAGGTGAACCCTCCTAGAAGGCGTCGCCGATAGCGGACCATCTACCCGGGCGGGGGGTCCCGCGTCCACTCCGCCCACCCGGCCGGACGCTCTTGACCCCCCGTGCCCCCGGCGAGCCGCGGCAGAGCCGCGTCTCGCCCGGCGTTTCGGATCGCGGCTCTATTCGGGCGAGGGGTCCCGCGTCCGCTCCGCCCACCCACTCGGACGCTCTCGACCCCCCGAGCCCCCCGCTCGCCAGGAGTAGATCCCGGCTCGCCCGTCCTCACGTACCCTCCGGGTACGCCTCCGGCGCGGGCCGCTCCCGCGCTTTGCCATAGGCCCAACGGCGGGGGCGCGGCTACACGCCCTCCACCAACGCCCTGCTTCTTCTGTCTCTTCGGACCACGGACCACGAACCGCGGTCTCACGGCGGCGCGGCTGCACGCCGTGGTGCGGCGCCCTGCCTTGCCCGACCCCCGACCCCTGAGCCCGGACCCCTGTCCCCGCGGTGGCGAGGCTACCCGCACGTCAGCAGGGGCAGAGGTGCACGGGAGAGGAGGAGCAAGCGACGACCTAGTCGGTTTGCCGCTTCCATGCTCCTCTGCCCCTCCGCTCCTCTCCCCGCCTCTTCGGCCCACGGTCCACGCTCAACGCCTTCCCTTTGTCGAGAAGGCCGTTTTTTGTCTTGACTTGAGCCAGGGTGGGGCTTACGATTTGTTGTGGCCTCACGGCCAACCCGTCCACGCGACAACCAAGAGGAGAGGTGTCACCATGGCTGAGTACAACCAGGACAAACTGAAGGCCCTGGAGACTGCCGTCGCGCAGATCGAGCGGCAGTTCGGCAAGGGCGCAATCATGCGGCTGGGCGCGCAAGAAGCCGTCAACGTCAACGTGATCCCGACCGGTTCGATCGGCCTCGACGCGGCGCTCGGTGTGGGCGGGATCCCGCGCGGAAGGGTTTGCGAGATCTACGGGCCGGAGTCATCGGGCAAGACGACGCTGGCGCTCCACGTGATCGCACAGGCGCAGAAGCTCGGGGGTCTGGCAGCGTTCATCGACGCGGAGCACGCGCTCGACCCCGAGTACAGCGGCAAGCTGGGCGTGGACATCGACAACCTGCTGGTTGCGCAGCCCGATAACGGCGAGCAGGCGCTCGAGATCGCGGAGACCCTGATCCGCTCCGGGTCGGTCGACGTGATCGTGGTGGACTCGGTGGCGGCTCTGGTGCCGCGGGCCGAGCTCGAGGGCGAGATGGGCGACTCCTCGATGGGGCTCCAGGCCCGCCTGATGTCGCAAGCGATGCGCAAGCTCACCGGAATCGTGTCCAAGTCCAAGACCAGCGTGATCTTCATCAACCAGATCCGCGAGAAGATCGGGGTCATGTTCGGCAACCCGGAGACCACGACGGGCGGGCGCGCGCTCAAGTTCTACGCCTCGGTCCGCCTCGACATCCGGCGTATCGGCGCGATCAAGTCCGGCGAGGACTCGGTCGGCAACCGAACCAAGGTCAAGGTCGTCAAGAACAAGGTGGCGGCGCCGTTCCGTGTGGCCGAGTTCGACATCCTGTACGGGGAAGGGATCTCCAAGCAGGGCGAGTTGCTGGACCTCGGGATCGAGCACCGGCTGGTCTCGAAATCCGGCACTTGGCTGTCGTACGGCGACACGCGCCTCGGCCAGGGGCGCGAAAACGCCCGGTCGTTCCTGAAAGAGCACCCCGAGATCGCGAGCGAGCTCGAGGAGAAGCTCAGGGAAATGCTGCCGACGCTGGCACGCCCGGCTGCCGCCGCGGACGAGTCCTGACGACCGTGATTCGTGGATCGTGGGTGGTGGCTCGTTGAGGACACGAACGTGCTGAACTGGGCCCATCGCACGGTTCAAACCACGAACCACGAACCACGAACAACGGTTCGGCTTGCGAAGCGAGCCGCATGAGGGCATGGGTCGCGCCCGTCTACGGGCCGCCCCGCATCCTGCGCTTGCAGGAGCTGTCTGACCCGCAACCGGGGCCAGGCCAGGTGCTCGTCCGAGTGCGCGCGATCGGCCTGAACTTCGCGGACTGCGCGGCGCGCCTGGGCGTCTACCCGCGTGTCCCAAAACCGCCGTTTGTCCCCGGCATGGAGGTGAGCGGCGAGGTCGCCGCACTCGGCGAAGGCGTTGATGGCCCTGCGGTCGGGACGCCGGTCGGGGCGGTGCCGGTGTTCGGCGGACACGCGGAGCTCGTGGCCGTCGACGCCCGCTTCGTGCGTCCACTGTTCGGGCCCGGCGACTTCGTCACCGGCGCGGCCGTTGCGGTCACCGGTCTGACCGCCGACCACGCGCTGTTCACCCTCGGGCGGTTGCGCAGGGGCGAGCGCGTGGCGATCACGGCGGCGGCCGGCGGGGTAGGGACGATGGCCGTCCAGATGGCGTCGGCGGCCGGGGCCCGCGTGCTGGCGGTCGCCTCGACCAAGGCCAAGCAGGAACTGGCGCGCGCCCTCGGTGCGCAAGAAACGGAAGGGTACGAGGGGTACAGGAGGGCGCTCGCGGGGGGCGTGGACGTGGTGATCGATGCCGTCGGCGGGTCGCTGTTCCGCACGGGCTGGAACGCCCTCAACGCCGACGGACGCTACGTGCTGTACGGCTTCGCCGCTGCCCTCGGCCCCGGCCGCGTCCGCTACCTCCACGCTGCCGTGGAGCTTCTCCGCATGGGCCTGGTGGCGCCGTCGGCGATGGTGCAGTCCACGAAGACGCTTTCCGGCTTCAACCTCTCGCTGGTGCCGCACCTCGCCGGGGAGCTTCAGTCCCGGTTCGCGAGGATCGAGGAGATGCTGGCTGCCGGCACGCTGAAGCCGGTCGTGGGCGCGATCCTGCCGTTCGAGCGGCTGCCCGAGGCGCACGCGCTGCTACAAGGCCGCGCCTCCACCGGCAAGGTCGTGGTCCAGCTATAGCGCTCCCAGGTTCGAACGTTCGAACCTTTGAACGGCATCACAGTGCGGTAGACTCTGAAGCCGTGGAAATCGCGGGACGGGTCCTGATCGTCGACGACGACGACGCCAACCGGTTGGTGGTGCGGACGATCCTTACCGGGGCGGGGTACGAGGTGCACGAGGCGGGTGACGCCTTCGCGGCTCTCGACGGGATCGACCGTGACACTCCGCACGCCGTGCTCCTCGACATCAAGATGCCGGGGATGGACGGCCTCGGGCTGATCGAGAACCTTCGCAGGCGGGGCGTCGACGTGCCGGTGGTGGTGCTGACCGGGCACGGCGACGAGTTCACCGCGTCCTCGTGCCTGAAGGCCGGGGCGGATGCCTTCCTCGACAAACCGCCGGAGCGGGCCAAGCTCCTGCTGGCCCTTCAGGGAGCCGTGGCGCGAGGCAAGCTCGCCGAGGAGAACCGTCGGCTCAAGGGCGGCCAGGAAGAGCCGCCGCTGCTCGGCAACTCGGTCTCGATGCACGACCTTCGAGAAGAGATCGCGCGCGTCGCGCCCTCGCGCGCCACGGTGCTGATCGTCGGCGAGTCCGGCACCGGCAAGGAACTCGTGGCGCGGCGCATCCACCACCTGTCGCCGCGTGCACGTGAGCCGTTTGTTCGGGTGAACTGCGCCGCAATCCCGGAGGAGCTCATCGAGTCGGAGCTGTTCGGGCACGAGAAGGGTTCGTTCACCGGGGCCGTGCGAAAACAGATCGGCAAGTTCGTGCAAGCCGAAAACGGCACGATCTTCCTGGACGAGGTCGGCGACATGTCGCTGCGCACGCAGGCGAAGGTGTTGCGCGTGCTCCAGGACGGTGAAGTCGAGCCTGTCGGGGCGGGTGTGGTGCGTCGGGTGGACGTGCGGGTGATCGCCGCCACCAACAAGAACCTCCCCGAGGAGGTCAAGGCCGGACGCTTCCGCGAGGACCTCTACTTCCGGCTCTCGGTCGTCGTCCTTCAGACGCCCCCGTTGCGCTCGCACCCCGAGGACATCCCGGCGCTCGTGGAGCACTGCACCAGCGAGGCGTGCACCGAATACAACCGGCGGCCGAAACGCTGGACTCGCGAGGCTCTCGACCAGCTTGCCGTGTACCCGTTCCCGGGCAACGTGCGCGAGCTCAAGAACATCGTGGAGCGGGCCGTGATCATGCAGCTCGAGGACGAGATCAAGGGGGTCGATCTCCTGCGCTCAGCCCCCGGCGCCGGAGCGGAGGACGAAGGGCTCTTCGGCGCGCCGACGCTCGCCGAGTTTCAGGAGCGCGCCGAGCGGGCCTACCTCGTACGGCAGCTTCAGCGCCACAACTGGAACGTGGCGGCAACCGCCCGGGCGATCAACACGCCCCGTTCCAACCTTTACAAGAAGATCGAGGCCTATGGCCTGAAGCGGGAGGATTGATGGGGGGTATCACTCTGGAGGACATGACGGCGGCTGGGGCACTGCTGGAGGGCCACTTCAAGCTCTCGTCCGGGAGGCACTCGTCGCGCTACCTGCAGTGCGCACTCTACTTGGCCGATCCTACCCGCGCGGAGGCGGCCGGCCGCCAGCTCGCGGCACGCCTCAAGAACGCCGCGGCGCAGCTGGTGGTGGCACCGGCCCTCGGGGGCGTCATCATCGGACACGAGGTCGCCCGGGCCCTCGAGGATGTCCCGTTCTTCTTCACGGAAAGGGCCGACGGAGTCATGAAGCTCCGGCGGGGCTTCCGAATCGAACCGGGGTGTCGAGTGCTCGTCGTCGAGGACGTCGTCACGACCGGCGGCTCAACGCGCGAGGTGATGGACGTCGTCGCTCGGGAGGGCGGCGTCGTCGTGGGCGTGGGCGCCATGGTGAATCGCTCAGGGCAGGAAAATCCGTTCGCCCCGCTCCCGTTCACGGCGCTTCTCACGGTCGACGTGCCAAACTATGAGCCGGAGACGTGCCCGCTCTGCGCCTCGGGCGTGCCGCTCACCAAGCCCGGCTCCCGACCCGACAAGAAGAGTTAAGAGTGAAGAGTTGAGAGTGAAGAGTTCAGGGCCAAGGCAGACCCTCATCTTCCGCGCTTCTTGTCGCTAACTCTTCACTCTTCACTCTTAACTCTTAACTATCAAGAAGATCCAGTTCGCGAGCAGCGCCGCGATGACGGCCGCGCGCAGCCATGCCGGGAGAGGCGTCGGGAACTCCGGAAGTGGCCAGCGCAACGCCGCCCAGATCGGTGCGATCACCCCTCCGATCGCGAAACCCGCACCGGCCACGGTCGCGAGCGGATTGGCGGCGAAGGCGGCACCAAGCTGGCCATGCATCAGTGCCACCGCCGCGTGTGTCGTGCCGCACGTCGGGCAGGGAATCCCCGTCAGGACGCGGAACGGGCAACGGGGCGCGAACGGCGCCAGCGCAAGCCAGAGAGGGCGCAGCGCGAGGGAAGAGAGGGCCACGACACCCCAGAGAAACGCCACCTGGCGCTCCTCTGGGGTAGGCTCGCGGAACTTCACCTGGCGCTCAGCGGCCGAAATGGCCGAGATGGCCGAACGCGGCCGCGATCGCCGCGCCGAACGCCAGCGCCACAATCGCGACGCACACGCAGCAGAGCACAAACGGCAACAACACGGCGAGCGCCGCCTTGCCCTGCGACGTGCGCTGGGCGATGGCGAGGCCGATGATGTAGAGGACCAGCCCCCAGATGGCGGCGATCATCCCGCCGCAGAACGGCACGACCTGGAGCACTTGGATCGTGCCCGTATAGCAGACCACCCGGACAGTCGAGGCGAAGCCGGTGTTGGCTCCGCCCACGAGCATGAGAAAGAGGTGGAGTATCGCCGACCAAATGAAGACCGCGATGAGGACGAAGACGGGCGCCACGACCATCAAGCCCACGCTCACGAAGACCGGGAACCCAAACGTGAGCTTAGGGTTGTAGCCTGGCAGCGCAGAGAGGAATCCCATCATGGCGCCGCGCAGCGCGATGCTGTAGATCTGGTTCGCGATGATCCCGATCCACCCGAAGATGATGGCGTAAGTCAGCGGCTTGCCGAGGGTGCCGGTCAGCGACATGCGGGCGAACGCCTGGCTCGGGGCCGTGAGGACGAGCTTGGCGGTCTCGTACAGCCCTTCGAGCGCCGGGTACCCGAGTTGCTCCCACGGCAGCGGCTGCGCCGTAGGGGGCGGAGGGGCGCCGCCGGACGGTGGCGGCGGTACGGTGCCAGGCGGCTGCATGCTGGGCGGTCCGGGCGGCATGGGCGGTGTCCCCGGGGGGTAGGTGTCGGCCATCGTTGCCTCCTTCGTGGGAACCAATTCGTCGTAGTCTAGCGCACCGCTTATACGACGCCGCACGTTCCGGGGTTCCTAGGCGACCCCGTTCGCAGGTTCGACAAGACGTTGCAAAGGGTCAAACGTAAAGGGTCAAATGGGAGACCCCAAGCGCCACGTAGGGAGTCGGTGCACGGTTGTCTCTTCCGTTTGACCTTTGACCTTTCCCCTCATTACCTCTCCAAGAAACTTCGAACCTTCGAACGTGTGAACCTGCGAACAGTCGTCTCAACTCGGACCGTTTGCGCCCCCGCGCGGCCGCAGTGTATGATCCGGGCCTCCGCCGCGGACCGCGGTCCGGGCAGGGAACCAGCGGGCCTTCCCCGTTTTGCGTCGCACAGAAGTCGCCTGCGTTCGGGAGGTTGGCGGTGGCTGCCACGGTCGGGATTCGTCGTGAGGACAAGAGTCGGTGGGAGCGCCGGGTTCCCATCACGCCGCAAATGGCGCGCAAGTTGCACGACGAGCACGGCATCGAGTTCATCGCTCAGCCTTCACCCGTGCGGATCTTCCGGGAGGAGGAGTTCGAGCGTGCCGGGACCAGGATCCAGGAGGACCTCTCCGGGGCCGGCGTCGTCTTCGGGGTCAAGGAAATCCCCATCCAGCACTTCCAACCCCGCAAGACCTACGTGTTCTTCGCGCACGTGATCAAGGGCCAGCCCTACAACATGCCGATGCTCAGGCGGATGATGGAGCTCGGCTGCAACCTCATCGACTACGAGAAGGTGACCGACGAGACCGGCCACCGGCTGATCTTCTTCGGGTGGCACGCCGGGGTCGTGAGCATGGTCGAAAGCCTGTGGGCGCTCGGCAAGCGGCTCCAGCACGAGGGGATCGCCAACCCTTTCTCGGCGATCCGGAACACGCTCACCTACGGCAGCCTCGCGGAGGTCCGCGAGGAGGTTCGACGTGTCGGCGAGCGGATCAAGGTCGCAGGGTTGCCCCAGGCGATCGCCCCGCTGATCGTTGGCGTGGCTGGCTACGGCAACGTCGGACGCGGCATCCAGGAGATCCTGGCGGACCTCCCTACGATCGAGATCCAGCCGGCCGAAGTCGCCCATGTCGCGAACGATCCCAGGGCATCCGACCGTGCCATCTACCGGGTCCTCTTCAAGGAGGAGCACGCCGTAGCGCCCAACGATCCCGGGGCGCACTTCGATCTTCAGGATTACTACCTGCACCCGCAGAAGTACCACTCGATCTTCGATCATTACGTTCCTCATCTGACCGTGCTCATGAACTCCAACTACTGGGACGCCCGATACCCGCGCCTGCTGACCAAAGCGTTCCTCCGGAGCCTGTTCGCTGGCGGCCGCCAGCCGCGCTTGCGGGTCGTAGGCGACGCGAGCTGCGACATCGGCGGCTCGGTCGAATGCACCGTCAAGGCCACCGAGCCGGACGACCCGGTGTACGTCTACGACCCGCACACGGAACAGGTGCGGATGGGTGTGGAAGGGTACGGCCCGGTCGTCCTCGCCGTGGACATCCTGCCGAGCGAGCTTCCGAGGGAGGCCTCGGAGTACTTCAGCGAGATCCTTGAGCCGTTCATACCGGGGATTGCGAACGCCGACTATTCCGTGCCGTTCGAGGAGCTCGCGCTGCCCTCCGAGATCGCGCGGGCAATGATCCTGTACCACGGGAAGCTGACCCCGGACTACCGATACATCGCGGAGCACCTGAAGAGCTAGGTCGGACCGGATCTGGCACGATGTGAACGCCGAGGTGTGAAAGAGGTCGCACGAAACAAGGGAGGACGCCGTGAAGAAGGTTGTCGTATTCGGAGCCGGGTTGGTCGCGGGTGCCCACGTCAGGTACCTGCTGGAGCACGGGTACCAGGTGACCGTGGCGAGCCGGACGGTCGCCAAGGCCAACGAGTTGGTGGGCAACCACCCCAACGGGCGGCCGATCGCCTTCGACATCGAGAAGGAGGGGGACCAGCGGCTCGACGAGATCGTGCGCGAGCACGACCTCGCGGTGAGCCTGCTGCCCTACGTCTTCCACACCCGTGTGGCGAAATCGTGCCTGCGGAACCGGAAGCACATGGCGACAACCTCGTACGTCAAGCCGGAGATGCAGGCGCTCGACGCCGAGGCGAAGAGGCTCGACCTGGTGCTGCTCAACGAGAGCGGCGTCGACCCGGGCATCGACCACATGACGGCGATGAAGGTGATCCACCGCGTAAAGGCGGAAGGCGGCACGATCACCAGCTTCATGTCGTTCTGCGGCGGACTCCCGGCGCCCGAGGCCAACGACAACCCCTTCGGATACAAGTTCTCCTGGAGCCCGCGCGGGGTCCTCATGGCCGGCCGCAACAATGCGCGCTTCCGCAGGGACGGCGACGTGATCGAGATCCCCGGACCGGACCTGTTCCTCAACTACTGGTGCGTGCCGGTCGAGGTCGAGGGCAAGCTGATCCCGTTCGAGGGGTACCCGAACCGCGACAGCCTGCCGTACGCCGAGACGTACGGGATCACGTCCGCGCGGACAATGTTCCGCGGGACCCTGCGCAACCAGGGTTGGTGCGCCGCGCTCAAGAAGGTCGCCGACCTCGGTCTCCTGGCCGAGACCGAGGGCGACCTGAGCGGCCTGACGTACGCCCAGTTCATGGCCATGCTGATCGGAAAGAAGAGCCCCCGCGGGATCAAGCAGGCGGTGGCCCGCAAGATCGGTCTTCCCCCGATCAACTTCATCGTCGCCGCCCTGGACTGGCTGGGTCTCTTCAGCAGCGCGCCGCTGCCGGCCGGCTGCAAGTCACCGCTCGACGTGCTCACCGCGACCATGTTGGCGAAGATGCGCCTGGGGCCGGGCGAGCGCGACCTGCTGATCCTCCAGCACCAGTTCGTGGCCGACTTCCCGGACCACAAGGAGAAGATCACCTCGACGATGATCGACTTCGGGATCCCGAATGGCGACTCGAGCATGAACCGCACCGTCGGCCTGCCTGCCGCGGTCGGCGTACGGCTCATCCTGGAAGGCAAGATCACGTCGCGCGGGGTGCTGGTTCCGGTGCTTCCGGAGATCTACGAGCCTGCGCTGGTGGAACTCCAACGGCTCGGCATTCACTTCACCGAAACGACCGTGACGGCGTAGACGAACCGGATATCGGGGATCGGTTCGGACTCGCGTCCGAAGGATCCTGGCGACGCTTGCAGGGAGCGCCGGCACGGCTGGGATCGGAGCGCCATGTACGGCGGACCGAGGTGCCGGGCGCGACGTTTCCCTTTCGAGGATCGAGACGAAGTCCCCAAATCTCGGGGTCCCGGTAAGGATTGAGCGAAGCGGAAGAGGTTATGCGGTCTTGCGGCCCGGGGCGAGGACCATGGTCAGGTCACGCCCCTCCAGCGGTCCGGCGTCGCGCTCGAGGCGGATGAGGTCGGCGAGCTCTTCCTTGATGCGCTCCAGAACCTCGTAGCCGTTCTCCGGGCGCCGCATCTCGCGACGGCGGAACATGATCGTGACCTTGACGTGCTTCCCCTGTTCGAGGAACCTCCGCACGAGGCCGACCTTGGTGTGGAAATCGTGGTCCGCGACACCCGGGCGGAACTTGATCTCCTTGACCTCGATCTGGTGCTCCTTGCGGCGCGCCTGTCGTGCCTTCTTCTCCTGCTCGTAGCGGTACTTCCCCCAATCCATGATCTTGCAGACGATGGGCCGGGCGGTGGGGGCGACCTCGACGAGATCGAGGCCGCGGGTGCGGGCGAGCGCCAGGGCTTCTTCCACTGGAACGATGCCGACCTGGGAGCCGTCGGCGTCCACGAGACGTACCGGCGAGAGCCGGATCATCTCATTGATGCGTGTGCGATCACGTTCGTCGGCGATGAGATCCTCCTCGTTGGGCAAACCTCGGGTCCGCCCCCTGTCCTCGTGCCGAACCTGGACCGGTTGAGTATATCAAAGGGCCGCAAGGCAACCCGCCGCAGGCTCCAGGCTCAAGCAACGCCGAGAATCGTTCGCAGGTCCGCACGTTCGAGAATGCAGGAGCTGAAGTTAAGAGTGAAGAGTTAAGAGTGAAGAGTTGAATGACAAAATGCCAACGCGCGATCACCTAGGCGCAGGCCCAACGCTTGGTTGTTGCCGTTGACTCTTAACTCTTCACTCTCAACTCTTAACTGAAGTCCTAGCCGTGAACGATCACCCCTCCCGCCTGTCGCCGCCGGCCGCCCAGCGGGCGTGCTCGACCTTGACGCAGCGGTCCATCACCACGGCGAGTCCGGCTGCGCGGGCCTTCTCGGCTGCGGCGTTGTGGACAATGCCCAACTGCATCCACACCACCCGCGCCGGGCGCGCGATCGCGGCCTCCACGATCGGCGGGACGAACTCCGGCCTGCGGAAGATGTCCACGACGTCGACGGCGATGTCGCCGGGGATCGACGCCAGGTTCGGGTAGCTCTTCTCGCCGAGGATCTCGTCGGCGGCCGGGTTGACCGGGATGATCCGGTAACCGTGCGCCTGGAGGTACGAGGCAACGCGGTAGGAGTCTCGGTGGGGCTTGTCGGAGAGTCCGACGACGGCGATCGTCCTGGCGGACGCGAGGATGGCGTCGATCTCCCGATCGCTCGCGTTGGACAGCGGGAACTCACAACTCTGCTCACCCATGAGTACCTCCCTGGTTCAGTATGCCGGCGGTGCTGCCGCTTGGGCGGACGCAGGCCGTCGCCGGAGGACCAGCCCGACCCCGAGCGCGGCCACCGCGCTGAGCGCCGCGGCTCCCAGCTGCGGCGACGCCACACCCCACGCGCCGACGGCGAGTTCCGCGGTGAACGGCCCGACGACTCTGGCGAGCGAGCCGATCCCCTGGAACGCCCCGAGCGCCGCCCCCTGCTCGTCGGCGCGTGCGCTGCGCGAGACCAACGACGAGATGGAGGGCATCGCCAGGCCGGCGCCCAGCGAGGCCAGGGGGAGAACGGTCATCACGCCCGCAAGGGTGTGCAGCCCGGAGAGGATCAGCAGGCCGACCGCGGCCGCCGCCAGCCCGCCGAGGAGCAGATCGCGCTCGCCGAACCTCCGCGTGGCCCGCCCGACCAGGCCGCCCTGCACCGCCGCGGCGAGGACGCCGACGTAGACGAACAGGAACCCGACCCCGGAGTGGGGGAGCGCGAGGCGTTCGTGCAGGAACTGGGCGAACGTCACCTCGAACGCGGCGAAACCCGTGACGAAGAGGAAACCGATCGCGAGCAACGGAGCGAGCTCCGCATGGCCGAACCCGTACGCGAGCCTCGCGAATCCCGACGCCGGGGCGTGGCGCCGGTCGGCCCCCGCTGTCGGCCGCGTCTCGGGAAGGAACAGGAGCGTCATCGTCCACGCGCACACGGAGAACACCGCGGCGCCCCAGCCGGGTGCCGCCATGCTGACCGGCGCGAGCACACCCGCGAGCGCGGGTCCGGCGATGAACCCGAGACCGAACGCCGCCCCGATCAAACCCATGCCGCGGGCGCGCTTCTCGGGTGGGGTCGTGTCCGCGATCACCGCCTGCGCCGTCGCGACGTTGCCGCCGCAGATCCCGGCGAGGAGGCGCGACGCGAAGAGCCACGCGAGCGAGTGGGCCAGCGCGAAGAGCACGAACCCCGCGACCGAGCCGGCGATGGAGATCAGGAGCACGGGTCGCCGGCCGACGCGGTCCGAGATCCGTCCCAGGATCGGTGAGAAGATGAACTGCATCGCCGAGTACGACGCCATGAGCAGGCCGAACACCCAGGGCGCCGGCCCGAAGTGTTCGGCGTAGAGGGGCAGCAGCGGGATGACGATCCCGAACCCGACCAGGTCGGTAAAGACGATGAGGAACAACGTTGTGAGCGTGCGTCGGGGGGACGGCATGCCACCTCCTGGCTCGCCAACGAGTGTACCGGCACCGCAATTTCCACCCGGCAGGCGTCTCCTCGGCGGACGGCTTGAGGGTTCGGCATGGAGAGGTAGAAGATTAAAGGTAAAAGGTCAAAGGGAGGACACGAAGCGGCAAGCCCAGGCCCCGTGCACGGTTTTGTTTTCCGTTTGACCTTTGACCTCTTCCCTTTTACTTCTCCAAGGAACTCTCGAAGCTTCGAGCTCTTTCTTTCTCCTCTGCCCCTCTGCGCGCAGTAGGCTAGAATCCGCGGCGTGAGACTCGTTTTCTTCGGGACCCCTGACTTCGCGATCCCTTCCCTCGAGGCGATCGTGGCCGCCGGCCACGAGGTCCTGCTCGTGGTCACCAGGCCCGATCAACCCGCGGGCCGACACCTGCGCGTGACGGCGCCCCCGGTCGTCGACGTCGCCCGACGCATGGGGCTTTCCCTTGCACAACCCGAGAAGCTGGGTGTGGACCAGTTCGGCTCGCGGATGCGCGCGCTCGCGCCTGACGCCGCCGTGGTGGTTGCCTTCGGCCGCTTCATCCCTTCGCGCCTCCTGGGAATCCCTCGTCACGGCTTCGTGAACCTTCACCCTTCGCTGTTGCCGCGCTACCGCGGCCCATCGCCGATCGAGTCGGCGATCCTGGCAGGGGACTCGGAAACCGGCGTGACCACCATGCTCCTCAACGAGGGCATGGACACGGGCCCGATCCTGCTCCAGCGGGAGACGCCGATCGGACCGCGGGAGCACGCGCCCGAGCTGGAGGCACGTCTGGCCCGGCTGGGGGCGGAGCTGATGGTTGAGACGCTGGCCGGTCTCCAGTCGGGTTCGGCCGTACCGAAGCCGCAGGATGATCGGCTGGCCACAGTGACTGCCAAGCTCGAGCGGCGGATGGGGCGGATCGATTGGGAGATGGCCGCGATCGAGCTGACAAACCGCTGCCGAGCGTTCGACCCCTGGCCCGGTCTGTTTGCCAACTTTCGTGGCGCGCGTCTCAAGGTCCACGGCCTCGAGACGGGCGAAGCAAGGCCCGGTGACGAGCCGCCGGGCACCGTTCTCGCCGCAACCGCATCCGGAATCGCCGTGCGCTGCGGCAACGGAACGGTCGCACTGGTGACCGAGGTACAGCGGGAAGGCAAGCGGCGCATGCCGGCTGACGCCTTCATCATCGGAGAGCGGGTTGCGCCCGGAGAACGCCTGCGCTGATCCCCGCTCCCAAGCGGTGAAGGTCCTCGCCCGGGTCGAGACGCAGGCGGCGCACGCCGCGCGACTGCTCGGAGACGCGTCGCCCGCCGTTCGCGAACTCGTGATGGGGACTCTGCGCTGGCAGCTCACGCTGGACAGCTTGCTCGAGCGCCACCTTCGACAGCCGATGGCGGCGCTGGATGCGTTGGTGCGATCGGCCCTCAGGGTGGGGCTGTACGAGGCGCGCCGCATGCGCACGCCCGCGCCGGTCGCGGTGGCCGAGGCCGTGCGCCTGACCAAGGCCGCGGTCCCGCGGGCGGCCGGTCTGGTCAACGCGGTGCTGAGACGTGCCGTGACCGAGAGCTGGCCCGACGTGACCGACGCGGCGGTCCCTCTCTCGGTCCGCTACTCCCACCCGGCCTGGCTGCTGGAGCGCTGGCTCGCCCTCTTCGGCGAACAGGCGACAGTGGCCGCCCTTGCGGCGGACCAGGAAGTCGCACCGCTGTACCTGCTCGCATCCGTGAGCCACCTGGACGAGCTCGCGGCGGCCGGTTGCAGCGTGCGCCCCCACCCGGTCGTGACCGGCATCGTCACCGTGTCGGCGGGAACCGGCGTCGCGGTCGCGGCCCTGCAAGCCGGCCGCGCGTACGCGATTGATCCCACCGCGGCCGCGGTGGCGAGGTTGCTGCCCGAAGTCGATGGCCTGACCGTCGATCTCGCGGCTGCCCCCGGCGGCAAGAGCCTGGTGCTCGCGAGCGAGCGCCCGCAACGGCGAGTCTTGGCTGCCGACCGGCACCTCGGGCGCGCCGTCCTGATGTCGCGGAACTTCAGGCTGGTTGCTCCCGCCCCTGTCGCGGCCGTAGCCGACGCCGCCGCGCCCCCGCTGCGCCCGCGCAGCTGCGGAGCCGTGCTGGTCGACGCTCCCTGCTCGGGGACCGGAACGCTCCGTCGCCATCCGGAGATCCGGTGGCGCCTCCGCGCGGGCGACCTTTATTCCCTTTCGGCCGTTCAGCGTCGGATGGCAGCGGCGGCGGCCGAACTGGTGGCGCCCGGCGGTTTTCTGCTGTACGCCACATGTTCCCTGGAGCCCGAAGAGAACGCGGATGTCGTGGCCGCGCTCTCGCTGGAAGCCGTTCCGGTGGCGGCGCGGTTGCCGAGCGGTCTGGGCCGCGTCGAGCTCTCGAGCGGGGGAGTCGCGATCCCGCCTGGCGCGGCCGGCGACGGGTTCACGGTGCACCTCTTGCGGAGGGGTGCGTGATCCGGGGCCGCCACGGGGTACACTTGATGCGGCGGCACCGGCGGTGCGACGGTGAGAAGCCGCCTGGGCCGTCGCGCCACGGTGGACGTCGGCGATGCCGGTTTCGGCCCGGGGAGGAGAGGCATGGCGGGGAAGACGGAGCTGGTCGAGCGCATTGCGTTCGAAACTGGGTTACCAAAGGCCCACGCGGCGCGGGCGATCGAGGTCATGATCGACACCCTTGCCGAGTGGCTCGGCAGCGGAGAGCGCGTCGCGATCCCCGGCCTGGGGAGCTTCTACACCTCCCAGCGACCCCCGCGCGAGGTCCGCAACCCTCGCACCGGCGAACTCATCCGCGTGGGCGCGTCCCGCACGGTCCGTTTTCGGCCCGGTAAGGAGCTCAAGGGGCTGATCAAAGCCAAGGTATGACCCGCGGGAAGTCGAGAGTCGAAGGTCAATAGTCAAGGGTCGAAAGCCAAGACGCTGCAGACCGTGTAGCCTGCGGCGGAGTCTCTGAGCTTTCGACTTTCAGCTTTCAACTGGGTGGGTGGACGATGGAGAGCTAGGTCTCGAAGGCGGAGCCCCCGATGAACTCTCGGAGGATCGAGGTATGGGGCACTTCGTCAGGGAACACAGGCACGAACCATCCGAGGAACTTGAGGAGCCGGTACGCTTCGGTGAAGGCGGGGTGCTCGCGCGGCACCTCGAGGAGGAATCGTTCGGCGTACACGCGCAGCACTGCGGGCTCGTACACCAGGGCCGAGTTGAAGATGACATCGGCCTCCTCCTGGAACGGGAAGATCCCGCGCGCCTCCCCGCGTCGCACATCGCCCCACATCTCGAGGGTGCGGGTGGCCGGATGGCCACGGAAGAGACGGTCGCGGACGATCCGCCGGAGCAGGCGTGTGTCGGAGGTGAAGATCCGGTTGTGGTCATCGAGGGTGAGCTGGGTGAGCGCCGAGATGAATACCCGGTACTTGGCCCTCTCCGGCACGGCCTCTGTGAGGCGGCGGTTCAGTGCGTGGATCCCCTCCACGAGCAGCACCTGATCCGGCAGCAGACGCTGTCTGGTCCAGTGGTCGCGGTCGGCGCGCCTGCCGCGCACGAAGTCGTAGCGAGGCATCTCGACCTCGTCCCCGCGCAGCAGCGCCGCGAGGTGGGTGTTGAAGAGCTCGAGGTCGAGGGCTTCCAACGCCTCGTAGTCTGGCTTGCCGTCTTGGCCGACCGGCGTCCTGTCACGGTCGAGGAAGTAGTTGTCGAGGGACAGACCGACCGGCTGAATGCCGTCGACTCGGAGCTGAACGTCCAGGCGGCGGATGAACGTCGTCTTCCCCGAAGACGACGGCCCTGCCACGAGCACGAGCCGCAGGCGCTTGGCCTCGGCGGCGATGGCGTCGGCGATCCCCGCGATCTTCTTCTCGTGGAAACCCTCGGCGATACGGATCAGATCCGAGATCTCTCCCGTGAGACACATCCGGTTGAGAGAGCCGACGTTGGCGACACCGAGGACCTCGTTCCAACTCCTCGTCTCGCGGTAGGCCGCGAACAGCTTCGGCTGGGGCGCCAGCGGTGGCAGATGCCTGGGATCGCCGTTGCGCGGGAACCGCAGCAGCAGACCGTTCTCGTACGGCACGACCGCGAACCCACGCACACGGCCGGTTGAGAGGGCCATTGCCCCGTGTGCGATGTCCACGAATGACCCGCAGCTCGCGAGCGCCACGGTGGATGAACGGTGTGTCGCGAGCAGCGCGAGCTTGGAGTCCTGGCCGCTGGCGCGGAAGATCGCCTCCGCCTCCTCGGTTGTCGCGCGGCGCCGCTCGAAGCGGCGATCCTCGGCGCAGATCTCGTTCATCCGCCGTTCGATGGACGCGACGATCTGCGGGGTCAGCGGTGTCGGTGCGTGCCACGAGAAGAAATAGCCGCCTCCAAGCGACTGGCCCACGGCGATCCGCGCCTCGGGGTAGAGTTCCCGGACCGCTTCGAGGAGGATCAAGCAGGCGCTCTGCCGTGCCACGGCCTCGCCCTCGCGCGAGGAGGCGCGAACGGCCTCGAGGTCCACCTGGAAGCCGAGGAGGGGATAGTCGAGCATCACCATGCGCCGGTTAACGAGCGCCGCGAGGATGTCCTGGGGGACGGTGCCGAGGATCTGCTCCAGGAACTGTTCGACCGTGGTGCCGCTGGCGACCTGACGACGTTCGCCGGCGAAGCTCACCACGACGTGCTCATGAGACACGACCACCTCCGCTCCCGGATTGTAGGTCATCCGGCGGCCCAACGAGTCGAATGTAAGATAGGCCATAGCCCGCCGTGTCTCCGCTGCGGGGTGGCGGCAAGGAGCGTCTGTGGCGAGAAGCACATTCACGTCGAGGATCGTCCGCGCCATCGAGACCATCACGCGGCGCGTCGAAGAGCGCGGCGAACCGCTGTTCCATGGCGGCGAGGAGCCGCTGCCCCAGAAGCGCGAGGTGATCGCCATCCTGCGCGGGTTGCAAGAGGTGATCTACCCCGGGTACTTCGGGGACCAATCGCTGTACCGGGAGTACCTGCACGGTCACCTGGGGGATCAGCTGTTCGCTCTCTCCAGGAAGCTGGAGGGCGAGGTGTGCAGGGCCCTCGCCGCGAACTGCGGCCGACGTGCAAGCGGCGCAGGGCCGGGGCTCAAGGCCGGAGAGGTGGTCACGGCGTTCTTCGAGCGCCTGCCGGACGTCATGGACCTGATCGCCGCCGACGTCGAAGCGGCCTACGAGGGCGACCCCGCCGCCACCTGCCTCGAGGAGGTGGTCCTCGCCTACCCGGGGGTCAAGGCTGTGTTCACCTACAGGATCGCCCACCTCCTGCACTCGCTCGGCGTCCCGCTGGTCCCGCGCATCATGACGGAGTTCGCCCACAACGAGACGGGCGTGGACATCCACCCGGGCGCGAGCATCGGCCGGGAGTTCTTCATCGACCACGGCACCGGAGTGGTGATCGGAGAGACCACCGTGATCGGCGATCGGGTCAAGCTGTACCAGGGCGTTACGCTGGGTGCACTTTCCTTCCCGCGAGACGTCCGCGGAGACCTCGTGCGCGGCACCAAGCGCCACCCGACGCTCGAGGACGACGTCGTGGTCTACGCAGGCGCCACGATCCTCGGTGGCGATACCGTCGTCGGGCGCGGGTCCGTGATCGGCGGCAACGTGTGGTTGACCGCCTCGGTGCCACCGGGCTCGAAGGTGACGCTGTCGCGCGACCAGATCGCCTACGACATCAGCTCGCGCGATCCCGACGAAGCCCGTTGACCCTGTGTGATGCGATTTGCTAGGGTGGCCTCTCCATGACTCGACGCGCCCTCGCGACCCTGGGCCTTCTCGCGTGCCCGCTCGCCCTCGCCCAGGAACCTCTTCCCGCCGGGCTGCACGGCGCCGACAAGTTGGCTGCCCTGGTGCAGCGGGTCAGCCAGCTGCAGGCGAGCGCCGCGACCCTCACCGCCGACTTCGAGCAGCGGAAGACCAGCCGGTTGCTGGCCGAGCCCAGCGTCTCCCGGGGCAAGTTCTACTTCAGGGCGCCCGACAGCGTGCGGTGGGAGTACGAGGCGCCGCGGCCGATGACCGTACTTCTGACCGGCGGCGTCGCGATCACCTACCGCCCGGTGGAGAAGCGCGCCGAGAGGGTCGAGGTGGGTCGTGCGCAGCGGCGCGTGCTGCGGTTCATCTCCGCCGCCGAGCCGCTGGAGAAGCTGTTGGCGTATTTCTCGTTCACGTTCCGGGACCCGGGCGAGGCCGGGAACTACACCTTGCTGCTCAAGCCCACGTCACACCAGATCAAGAAGCGGCTGCAGGTGGTCGAGATCGAGATCGACCGCCACTCGCTCCTGCCGGTGAGGGTCGCGTACACCGAGGCCGACGGCGACACCACGGCGTACGCGTTCTCCAAGATCGAAAGGAACCAGCCGCAGGCTTCCGACCTGTTCAGCCTCTCGCTCCCGCCGGACGTCAAGGTTGTCCAGCTCAAGCTGGGAGGCAGGGAGTAAAGGACAGGGGACCGGGGTCCGGGCACCGGGGACCGGAAAGACGAGACTGGGATGCGTGATCGCCTGGCGCGCGGCCCGTGCGAGCGATCATCGCGTTTCACGGTACCCGGCGGAGCCGGAGGAGGCGCAGGAACGGTCCGATGATCGGCAGCTTCAACATCGTGGCGAAGGATGGCGCGACCGGCGCACGGGCCGGCGAGCTGGTCACCGCGCACGGTGTCGTCCGCACTCCGGCGTTCATGCCGGTCGGAACAGCCGCGAGCGTCAAGGGGATCGCGCCCTGGGAGCTCGAGCGCCTCGCGCCCGAGATGGTGCTCGCCAACACCTATCACCTCCTGCTGCGGCCGGGCGTGGACGTGATCGAGGGTCTCGGCGGGCTGCACCGGTTCATGGGGTGGAGCGGGCCGATCCTCACGGACTCCGGAGGGTATCAGGTGTTCTCTCTCGCCGAGCGGCGCCGCTACGATGAGGACGGGGTCACCTTCCGCTCACACGTCGACGGCTCCGAACTCCGCCTCACGCCCGAGGGGTGCGTGGAGGCGCAGCGCCGCCTCGGCGTGGACGTGGCCATGGCGCTCGACGTCTGCCAGGCGTTGCCTGCCGTGCGTGCCGAGTTGGAGGGAGCCGTCGCGATGACCTCGAGCTGGGCGGCCCGATGTCGCACGGTGCTCGTCCCGGGCGACCCGACGATGCTCTTCGGGATCGTGCAAGGAGGGCTCGATCTCGACCTCCGGCGTCGGTCGGCCGAGGAGCTCGCAGCCATTGGATTCGAGGGGTATGCCCTCGGAGGTTTCTCGGTCGGCGAACCGCCGGAGGCCATGTGGGAGGCCGTCGCGCGGGTGGCGCCGCTGCTACCCGCCGAACGGCCGAGATACCTCATGGGCGTCGGCACACCGCGCGACATCGTGCGTTCGGTGTCAGCCGGGTGCGATCTCTTCGACTGCGTCATCCCGACCCGCAACGCCCGCAACGGCCTGTTGCACACCTCGCGGGGCCCCATCGTGCTCAAGAACGCCCGCTGGAGGACGTCGGATGAGCCTCCCGACCCGGCGTGCGACTGCCCCACATGCAGGCGGTGCTCGCTCGCGTACCTGCGGCATCTGTACCTGGCCCGGGAGGCTGCCGTCGTCGTCCTCGCGACCGTGCACAACCTGCACTTTTATCTGTCCTTGATGAGAACGGTCCGTTGGGCTATCATGACCGGCCGCTTTGTCGGGCTCCTCGCCGACGTTCAGGCGACGGAGGCGACAGAGGGCTGAGGACGAGGGGACGCCATGCAAAACAATCCGCTCATTCAGTTCCTGCCCTTCTTGCTCATCTTCGGGATCTTCTACCTCCTGCTCATCATGCCGATGCGCAGGCGGCAGAAGAAGCACCAGGAGCTTCTGGGCAAGCTCACGAAGGGCGACCGGGTGATCACGACCGGCGGCATCTTCGGCACGGTGGTGGACGTCGAGGGCGACGTGCTCACGCTTCGGATCGCCGAGAACGTGAAGATCCAGGTGGCCCGCTCTGCGGTGGCAGGGCTCGCCAAGGACGCTGCGACCGTCGACCTCAGCCCCAGCGAGCCGAAGTAGGAGGATGCGATGAAGGGCAAGCTCGCGTGGCGCTGGGGACTCATCTTCGCGGTCACGGCGTTCGCCGTGTATTTCATGCTGCCTGTCGACAAGAGAATCCACCTCGGACTGGACCTCAAGGGCGGCATTCACCTGGTTCTGCAGGTCAACACGCGGGACGCCGTGCGTGCGGAGGTCGACGATGCCATGGAGCGCGTGCGCGGCGACCTCACTGAGAAGGGTTTCGCTCCCGCCTCGCTGCAGCGCCTTCCGGACGGCGACGGGTTCCAGCTCACACCGGCGGCCGGCACGACGAACAAGGCGCTCGACAAGGTGATCGACGACCGGCTGCCCGAGTTCAAGGTCTCCCGCGGCGTCAACGTCACGGCGACACTCAAGCCCGAGGTCGTGCGCAGCATTCGCGACATGGCGGTCCGCCAGGGGCTCGAGACCATCCGCAACCGCGTTGACCAGTTCGGCGTGTCCGAGCCGGTCATCCAGCGCCAGGGGATCGAGGGCGACCGCATCGTTGTGCAGCTCCCGGGCGTCGACGACCCCGCGCGGGTGAAGGACCTGATCCGCTCGACTGCGTTCCTGGAGATCAAGCCGGTGGTCCGGGCGGCCCCCACTGAAGAGGCGCTGCTCGCGACATCCGGCGGCAAGGTTCCCGACGACTGCGAGGTCGTAGCCGGCGACATCGAGGATCTCGAGGGACGTATCTCGGGGAAGGAGTACTACCTCGTCAAGAGGGCGTCGGTGGTCTCCGGTCGTGACCTTCGCAACGCCCGCCGCTCCCAGGACCAGTACGGCCAGCCGGCCGTCAACTTCACGCTGAACCCGGAGGGGGCGAACAAGTTCGGGGCATACACGGCCGCCCACATCGGCGACCGCATGGCGATCGTGCTCGACAACAAGGTGCGCTCCGCGCCGACGATTCGAGGCCACATCACCGACTCCGGGATCATCGAGGGGAACTTCACGGTGCAGGGCGCCGAAGACCTCGGGCTCGTGCTGCGCGCCGGCGCTCTGCCGGCCTCGATCACATACCTGGAGGAGCGGACCGTGGGGCCCAGCCTCGGGCGCGACTCCGTCAACCGCGGCCTCACGGCGGGTCTCGTCGGCCTGATCCTGGTCGCGGCGTTCATGCTCGTGTACTACAAGGGCGCCGGCATCAACGCCAACGTCGCGCTGGTTCTGAACGCCGTCCTCCTGCTGGGCGCGATCGGGGCCCTCAGCGCGACCCTGACCTTGCCCGGCATCGCGGGCGTGATCCTCACCATCGGCATGGCGGTGGACTCCAACGTGCTGGTGTTCGAGCGCATCCGCGAGGAGCTGGAGCTCGGGAAGACCGTGCGCAACGCGGTCGCGCTCGGGTTCTCGCGCGCCTTCGCGACCATCATCGACACTCACGTGACCACGATCGTGTCGGCCCTTTTCCTGTTCCAGTTCGGGACCGGCCCGATCAAGGGGTTCGCGGTGACGCTCACCGTCGGCCTGGCGATCTCGATGTTCACCTCCGTGTTCGTCTCGCGGACGATCTTCGAGGCGCTTCTGGCCCGGCGGGTTCAGGTAAAGACACTCTCGATCTAGGGGGACGGAATGCGCTTCTTTCACAACACCAAGATCCGATTCATGGAGTACCGCTGGCATTGGATCATCGCGTCCACCGTCCTGAACCTGGTCGCGATCGGGCTCATCTTCATCGGCCCCGGCTTCAAGTACGGAGTCGACTTCGCGGGCGGCACCCAGCTCACGCTGAAGTTCAAGACCGAACCCGATCTCGGTCGGATCCGAAAGGCTCTCGAGGCTCTGAACCTGGGCGAGGTGTCCATCCAACGCTTCGATGAGACGGCGCTTCACCAGATCCTCGTGCACATGCAGAACCCGAAGAACCAGGAGGGCGACTTCACCGCCAGCATGCTGCAAGCCCTCGAGAAGGAGTTCGGCGGCGGCAGGCAGCAGATCGAGGTCAACCTCCAGGGATCCGACGCGTTGCGCGATGCTCTGGCGCAAGCCGACCCCGACAAGGTGGGAGGCTCAATCGACGAGCGCCGCGTGCACTACAAGCCGATGACCGACGAGATTCTCGGTCTCCGCAAGCGGGTCGGGATCATCGGCGGCGCGGAGGACCTCCGCGGCCTCGCGTCGCTTTCACCGGCGGTCAGGAGCCACCTCGGATCCAACGCCCACTTCGGCGAGTTTGCGCTGTTGGCGGCCGAGAACGTCGGGCCGGTCGTCGGCAAGGACCTGCGCCAGAAGGCGATCTACGCGGTGTCGTTCTCGCTCCTCGGAATGCTGGTGTACATCTGGTTCCGCTTCAAGCTCCAGTACGGCATCGGCGCCATCGTGGCCAACTTCCACGACACCCTGATCACGCTCGGAGCCCTGGTGGTCACTGGACGCCCGATCAACCTCCCCACGATTGCGGCCCTGCTGACCCTGGTCGGCTACTCGACCAACGACACCGTCGTGATCTTCGACCGCATCCGCGAGAGGCTGAAGCTGGAGCGCGGCAAGCCGCTGATCACCGTCATGGACGACGCGATCAACGCCACGCTCTCCCGGACGATCATCACCTCGGGCCTGACGTGGGTCGTGGTGCTCGCCCTTTTCATCTTCGGCGGTGACGTGATCAACACGTTTGCGTTCGTGCTGGTGATCGGCATCGTGGTCGGCACGTATTCCTCGATGTACATCGCGTCGCCGATCGCCCTCGGGATGTCGAACTGGCTGGACAAGCGCAGGGCGGCCCGTCGTCACAGGTAGAGACAGGGCACCGGGGTCCGGGCACCGGGCACCGGGAACAACAACATCAAGATACGGGGTCGGCAACCGCCGGCCCCGTTCGTCTTCCGGAATTCCATTCTCCTCGTGTCGTTGTCTTCCCGGACCCCGGACCCCGGACCCCGGCATTTCTTGACCTGCCAGTAGAATAGAGGGGTGACGGAGACGCTGCTTCGCTTCGAGGACATCCTCGAGCAGGTTTCGGCCTACAACCCGGACTGCGACGAGGACCTGCTCCGGCGTGCCTACGTCTACTCGGCGAGGGCGCACCGCGGCCAGGTGCGTGTGTCCGGCGAGCCGTACCTCGTGCATCCGCTGGAGGTGGCCCACATCCTCGCCGAGATGCACCTGGACGAGGTCGCGATCGCCACCGGCCTCCTCCACGATCTGCTCGAGGACACCTGGGTCAGTGAGGACGAGCTCGAGGCCCAGTTCGGCGAGCACATCACGGGCCTGGTGAAGGCGCTCACCAAGATCACCACGATGGAGCAGTCCTACGCGGCCCGCGAGGCCGCGCAGGCGGAGAACGTCCGGCGGATGCTTTTGGCCTCGATCGCCGACGTCCGGGTGATTCTCGTCAAGCTCGCGGACCGCCTGCACAACATGCGCACCTTGGGCTTCCTACCGGAAGACCGGCGAAGGCGGATCGCGGCCGAGACGATGGAAATCTACGCGCCCATCGCCCACCGCCTGGGCATGGGCCGGATCAAGGCCGAGCTCGAGGACCTCGCGCTCGCTTACCAGCACCCCGAGGACTACGGGCGCCTCATTGAGCAGCTCCGGCAGCGCGAGCAGGTGGCCGGCTCGATGATCGCGGAGATCCGGACGATCATCACGCGCGTCCTTGAGGAGAACTCGATCAATGCCGAGGTACGGGGGCGGATCAAGCATCTGCACTCGATCTGGACGAAGCTGCGCAAGCAGGGGATCGGCCTCGAGCGCGTGTACGACGTCGTGGCGTTCCGCCTGATCGTCGACACCGTTCCGCACTGCTATGCCGCGCTTGGCCTGATCCATCAGCTCTGGCGTCCGGTGCCCGGCCGCATCAAGGACTACATCGCGATGCCGAAGCCGAACGCGTACCAGTCGCTGCACACCTCGGTGATCGGCCCGGAGGGGCAGCCCTTCGAGGTGCAGATCCGCACTCGGGACATGGACGAGATCGCGGAGCGCGGGATCGCTGCGCACTGGGCGTACAAGGAGGGCCGAGAGCCCAGTCACGACGCGGAGCGGGTGTCCTGGCTGCGCGGCCTGGTCGAGGGGCAGCAGGAGAACCCGCGCGAGTTCCTGAACTCCCTCAAGCTCAACCTCTACCCCGAGGAGGTCTACACCTTCACGCCCAAGGGGGAGGTGTTCGCCTTCGCCCGCGGGGCGACCCCAATCGACTTCGCGTACCGCGTCCACACCGAGGTCGGGCATCACTGCGTCGGCGCCCGCATCAACGGCAAGCTCGTGCCCCTGAGGACGCCTCTGCAGAACGGCGACATCATCGAGATCCTCACCTCAGGAAGCCAGGTCCCCAGCCGCGACTGGCTCGAGATCGCGGTCACGGCGCGTGCCCAGAACAAGATCCGGGCCTGGCTCAACCGGGGGGAGAAGGAGCAGGCGGTCGAGGCGGGGCGCAGGTTGCTGGAGCGTGAGTGTCGAAGGCTGGGGATCTCGCTCAAGCAGCTCCGCGAGGACGGCAGGCTGACTCAGCTGGCGTCGGACCATGGGTTCGGGAGGGAGGAGGATCTCGTTGCGGCGATCGGCTTTGGGCGGATCTCACTGAGAGACATCCTGGCCCCGTTCGCGCGCACGAAAGTGGTGGCGCAGCCTGTCCCGGTCGGCAGGGCCCGCGCGGCGGTCCCCGACGGTTCGGTCATCATGGTGCGCGGCCAGAGCGACATGCTCACCTACCGCGCGCAGTGCTGCAATCCGCTCCCAGGCGACCAAATTGTGGGCTACATCACACGCGGGCGCGGTGTCGCCGTCCACGCGGCCAACTGCCCGAACGTCCGGAAGCTGCTTTTCACCTCGGAGCGCGAGGTCGAGGTCGAGTGGGGAGGCATCACCGGCGCGTTCGCCGTGCCGGTGCACGTGAGCTTCGAAGACCGGCCCGGCATGCTCGCAGCGCTATCCCAGGCGGCCAACGACGAGGACGCCAACATCCGCAGCTGCCACCTCGCCACGAACGAGGAGAGGCTCGGCACTGCGGAATTGGTCGTCGATGTCAACGGGCGGGAGCACTTGGAGAAGGTGCTGGTGGTGCTGCGTCACATCCCGGGTGTGACCAGCGTGGAAACCACGGTGTCGACGCCGGGCCGCCGCCTTCAACTTCTCTGAGCCGGCGCGCGCGTCGGGGCGCGACGTCCGGCCGTGGGTCACAGATCGGTGTCCTCAGTGGGCCGCCTTCACGACCTTGCCCGAGCGCAGGCAACGCGTGCAAACCTTGATGTGGACAGTACGTCCCTCGACGACCGCGCGCACAGCGTGAAGGTTGGGACGCCATTCCCTTCTCGACACGTTGTGGGCGTGACTGATCCGGTTCCCGAGCTGACTTCCCTTGCCGCAAACCTTGCAAACTTGAGCCATCAGTCCTCCCTCCCTCAATTCAGGGCGAAGAATTCTAGCACCCGAGGCCGAGATTTCCAAGGCCGTAGGCTCCTCGAACGTTCTTGACAATAGAGTTTGGCGTGACTACATTAGTCACAAAAGGATGAGACGAGCGCATCCACCCTAGCGGGGACGAGTAGAAACGTACAGAGGGGGCTGGCAACCGTGCGGCTACGAAAGAGAAAAGGCATTGTCGGGCTCGACATAGGTTCCTCCGCGATCAAGCTGGTGGAGCTGAAGGCGGGCAAGGGCGGCCGCTACAGCCTCCTACACGCCGCCCACTCGCCGCTGTCCCCTGAGGCTATCGTGGAAGGCACGGTCATGGACTCGTCGCTGGTCGTTGAAGTTGCCCAGCGAATGATCCAGGAGCAGAGCGTCAAGAACCCCGGTTTCGGGGTTTCGCTTTCAGGGATCTCGGTGGCGATCCGCAAGATCCAGGTGCCGGCTATGTCCGATGCCGAGCTCGCGGAGTCGATCCACTGGGAAGCCGAGCAGTACCTGCCGTTCGACGTCAACGAGGTCAAGCTGGACTACGTGGTGTTGAGCGGGGACTCGGATACCGCCGACGTGCTGCTGGTGGCCGCGAAGAAGGACCGTATCGCCGACTACACCGGCATCGTCACGCAACTTGGGAAGGTCCCCGCACTCGTCGACGTCGACGTCTTCGCGCTGCAGAATGCCTACGAGTACAACTACGGTTCGCCGCAGGACAAGGTCCTGGCCCTCGTCAACATCGGCGCGCACATCATGAACGTGAACATCCTCGCGCGGGGGCAGTCGGTCTTCTGGCGTGACATCGTGTTCGGGGGGAACGCCTACACCGAGGCGATCCAGCGCGAGCTCAACCTCACGCGCGAGCAGGCCGAGGCGGTGAAGACCGGCGAGCAGCTCGGAGACCACACCCCGCAGACCATTCTCGGGGTGCTCAACGGCGTGAGCGAGGATCTGGCGGCGGAGCTCCAGAAGACCTTCGAGTTCTTCTACACGACCTCCAGCCACGATCACGTCGAGGAGATCGCCCTGGCCGGCGGCGCTTGCCAGGTGCTCAACCTCAACGGCGTGCTGCGTGAGCGTCTCGGCGCCCGCGTCGAGGTCATGAACCCCTTCCGCGAGGTCACGTACTCCGAGAGCCAGTTCCCGCCCGAGTGGCTCAACCGGCATGCGCCCGCCATGGCCGTGGCGGTGGGCATGGCGCTGCGGACGACCGGAGACTAATGCCCATGATAAAGATCAACCTCCTCGTCGAAGCCCGCGCCGAAAAGGTCGCGCGCGCGCCGTTGCTCGCCTTCGGAGCCGCTAGCATCAACAATTTCATCCTCCTCGGCCTGGTCATCGTCGGGCTCGCGTTCGTCGGCGTCCGCTACTGGAGGCTCTCCTCGAAGCTCTCCAGTATCAATGCGGAGATAGCCGTGAATCAGCGGGAAGTCGATCGCCTCAAGCCGATCATCGCCGAGGTCGAGAGCTTCAAGAAGAAGAACGCCGAGCTCAAGCACAAGATCGAAGTGATCGAGCAGCTCAAGGAGAGACAGTACGGCCCCGTGCGCGCCATGGACGAAGTGAGCAAGGCCCTCCCCGACCTGCTGTGGCTCACGAGCATGAGCTCCAGGGGAGGCGTGATCTCGATGCAGGGCCAGGCGCTCAACGAGAACGCGGTCGCGAACTTCATCTCGAACCTCGCGGCGAGCCCGTTCTTCGCCGAGCCGAGCCTGAAGATCATGTCTCAGGACGAGAGGGGCGTTTTCACGTTCGACCTTTCCTGCAACTTCACGTACACCCCGCGGGAGGCGGCCGCCACGCCGCCTCGGCGGAGTTAGGAGGCTTTGCGTCATGGCAGGCCTCGACATAGAAAACCGACCCTGGTACGTCGCGCTGCTCATCGGGCTCGTGATCGCCGGACTGCTGATCTTCGCCTGCGAGAACTACGTCTTTAAGGACATCCAGAAGGACATCGTGGCGCGGACGGGCAACCTCGAGACCCTGAAGAAGAAGGTCCAGGAAGGCAAAATCGCGGAGAGCCGGCTCACGCAGTTCCGCGAGGAGGCGGAGCGGCTCGAGACGGAGCTGCAGCGTCTGCTCCGCATCCTCCCCACGCTGAAGCAGACCGACGAGTTGATCAAGAAGCTCAAGTCGCTGACCGAGCGCGGCAACTTCCGCCTCGTGACGTTCCAGCCGCAGGGCCTCGTCAAGAAGGAGTTCTACTCGGAGTGGCCGATTAACGTGCAGCTTCAGGCGAGCTACCACGAGCTTGCCCTCTTCTTCGACCGGCTGTCGCGGTTCTCGCGGATCATCAACGTCGAGAGCCTGCAGGCGATAGCCAACGTCCGCAAGGGATCGGAGTACACGATCAACGTTGCGTTCACCATGAAGACGTTCATCTACGGTGAGGTCAAGGAAGTCCAGCAGGAAGGAGCGCGGCGATGAGCAGGCGATCGCTGGCGCTGTTGCCGCCGCTTCTGGCCGTGGCCGCCCTTGCGGCTCCACCGCGGCCGAGCCCGAGCCCGACACCGGCTCCGCCGGAGAACCCCATCGACACATCGACCGTCGAGCGGATCCTCCGCGGTGACGAAGCTGTGGAAGCCGGTCAGGGCTTCACCTACGATCCGGCCGGGCGGCGCGATCCGTTCCGGTCGCTACTCACGCGTCAGGCCAAGGAGGAGACCGGTCAGCGGCCTCCGGGCCTTCGCGGGATGGGGGTCGAGGAGATCAAGCTGCAGGGGATCCTCAAGCTGCCCGAGGGCTACGTCGCGATGGTCCAGGGCACCGACAACGCGAGCTACCTGATACGGCCAGGCACGATCCTCTACGACGGCAACGTCGAACACATCGAGCCGGGAAAAGTGTTCTTCCGGATTCAAGTGGCCGATCCGAAGAGCCTCAAGCCCTATCGCGAAGTGGTTCGGTCGCTTCAATGATCTTGTGGGGGTTGCGATGATGGCGAAAGCTACTCGCTCGTTGATAGCGGTTGTGGCCGTGGGAGTGCTGGCGAGCCTGCTGCTTCCCGGTGTCGTTGCGGGGCAGGAGGCGGTCTCGATTCTCGGGATGGCCTGGACTCCCAAGCCCGCGCCGGCGCTGGTGATCAGCGCGTCCGGACCGCTCACGTTCACCAAGACGCAGCCCGAGCCGGGTGTCTTGGTCGTGGAGTTCCCCGAAGCCGCTCTGGCGAAGCCCCTTCAGACGGTTGCGGAGCCGGCGGCGGGCCTGCGGCTGGCCTCGCTCTCGATGGTGGATGAGGGCGGGAAGCGCTGGGCTCGCCTCCGTGTCGAGGCCGACCCGGCGGCTGGCGTGGCGGTCGCTTCGCTGCCCTCCGGCATAGAGATCCGGATCGCACAGGCCCAGGAGGGAGCTCGACCCGCTCGCGCCGCCGAACTGGCGGATGTGCTGGCAGTGGCGGACCCCACCGGCGTGTCGGTTCAGCTTTCCGGCCAGGGGCGTCTCGAAGGCAAGGCGTTCACCCTCGAGAACCCCCCGCGTATCGTCGTGGACCTCAAGGGCGTCGTGAACCGGGTCACCAGGCGCACGCACCCGGTCGGCGCGGCCGGAGTCGAGCGCGTGAGGGTGGCGCAGTTTGCCACCGCTCCGGAGCCGATCGTCCGGGTCGTCGTCGACCTCGAGAAGTCGATGCCGTACCACCTCGAGCCCAACGCCCAGGGAGCCCTGCTCAGGGTGGGCGGCGAGCTGACCCAGGTCGCGGAGGCGCCGGCGCCCAAGGCGCCCGAGGCCGCCCCGGCCGTGGCCCAGGTCGCAGAGGCACCGGCGCCCGCAAAACCCGAGCCTGTCGCGGCGAAGGTCGAGCCCGAGACGCAGGCAGCGGTGCCCGCGGCCGCCAAGCCCGAGGCGGCCCCCGTTTCTCCGGCCGCCGCCCCGGCCGTCGAGAAGGCTGCGGAGGTCCCGAAGAGCCCGGTCAAGATCGTTGACGAGCCGCCGCCGGCGGCCCCCCCGCAGGCGCAGCCTGAAGTCGCGGCCAAGCCGCCTGCGACGGGCTCGCTGACCGCGCCCCCGGCGGTACCGGCCGAGACCTCCCCGAAGCCTGCACCGGCCGAATCGCCGTGGACGACGACTCCCGCGGCGATGGCCGAGCAGGCCGCACCGGTGAAACCGATATCCACCGGCAGCAAGGAGGTCGAGAGCCAGGAGAAGCGGTTCACCGGCGAACCGATCTCGCTCGAGCTGAAGGACGCGGACGTCAAGGACGTCCTCCGCACCTTTGCGAAGATCACCGGGCTCAACGTCGTGGTGGACCCCGACGTGTCCGGCTCCGTGACCGTGAACCTCGAGAACGTCCCGTGGGACCAGTGCCTGGACATCGTCCTGCGCGTCAACCGTCTTGATTACGTCGTCGAGAACAACGTCCTCCGCGTCGCGAGGATCGATCGGCTCACGCAGGAGAAGGCTCAGCAGGCGGCGTTCCGCAAGGAATCCGAGAACGCGAAGCCGATGCGCACCGTCACCAAGGTCCTCTCCTATGCGAAGGCCGGAGCGGTGAGGGGCGTCCTCACCTCGCAGAGCTTCATCCTCTCCGATCGTGGGTCGGTGGTCGTGGACGAGCGCACCAACCAGCTCATCATCAGGGACACCACCGACAAGATCGAGGGCATCCTCTCCCTGATCGACAGCCTCGACCAGCCCAACCCGCAAGTCGTCATCGAGGCGCGGGTGGTCGAGACGACCCGGACCTTCTCCCAGGCGCTCGGCACGACGTGGGGGTACAACGCGTTCGCCGACACGGCGCACGGCACGACAACCGGCTGGCGGTTTCCGAACACAGTAACGAGCAGCGGCAACGTGAAGCTCGCCCAGCCCGGCAACGGAACGATCTCCATCACGATGGGAGACATCCTCGACTCGTTCAACCTCAACTTCGCGCTCCAGGCCGCGGAGGCCACCGGCCTGGTCAAGATCGTCTCCTCGCCCAAGGTGACGGCGCAGAACAACGAGAAGGCGCACATCCAGAGCGGCATCCTGCTGCCCGTCCAGACCGTGGCCAACCAGACCGTGACCGTGCAGTACGTGGACGCCACCCTGAGCCTGGACGTGACGCCGCAGATCACGGCCGAGGGGACGGTGCTCCTGGACCTCGACCTGAAGAAGAGAGAGCCGGCGCCCGCCCTCCAGGTGCAGGGCGGGATCAACACCCCGATCGCGACGCGTGACGCAAAGACCCGCGTCATGGTCCGCGACGGCGGTACGACGGTGATCGGCGGCATCTACAAGTTCACCGACAACGACCAGCGGAACGGGATCCCGGGGCTCAACCGCCTGCCGATCATCGGTTTCCTCTTCCGCAACAAGAACATCAGCCAGGAACACGACGAGCTGCTCATCTTCGTCACGCCGCGGATCATCAAGTATTAGGGGGTAGCCATGAAACCGTATCGGCTCGCACTTATCGTGCTCTTCGTGGTGGCGGTGACGGGTCTGGTCGGCTGCAGCAACAACAACTCCGCCAAGACCGAGGCGGACGTCTATCTGTCGGAGGCCGTGCAGCCGGGCCCTGCCGAGGTGTCCGTGTCGAGCGGGGCTGACGTCATCATCCCTACTCTGACGATCAGCTCGCACCCCAAGAACGCCGGCGCCTCGCTCACCCAACAGGAAGACGTCATCCTCAACCAGTGGGTGGTGACCTGCACGCGGACCGATGGCGGCACGGTGGCCTCTCCGCAGTGGACCAACTTCTACCAGGTCTACGTCCCGGCGGGAGGCAGCACATCGCTCTCCAATTACCGGATCTTCCCCTCGGAGTACTTCCTCCAGCCGCCGCTCAACCAACTCCTCGTCTCTCCGTTCCTCGACGCGGAGACGAACAACCCGTTCATCAGGCAGCGGCTGCACATCGCGATCTACGGCAAGGAAGTCTCGGGAAAGAACATAAGCCTTGAGTTCGACGTGAACCTCAAGTTCATGTTCTGAGCGTGAGGCATGAGATGCGGGAGACGACCATGAAGCGAAACCACATCCTCGTCGGATTGGCGCTCGGAGCTGCCGTAGCTCTCGCCGGCTGTAACTCGAACAGCCCCACCGCGCCGAAGCAACCGACCCCGACGGCGTACAACATCTCGCTCACGCTCAGCACCCCCGTCGCGGGGATCAACGAGGCCATCACGGCGATGGCGCTGGTCACCACCGGCAGCGGCAACGCCCCCGACGGCACCAGCGTGATCTTCACGGGGGTCGGGAACGCGTACTTCCCGACGAACGGCGGCGCGCTCAGCCAGCAGGTGTTCGTGACGACCACCGGCGGCCGCGCCGGCGTGCTGGTCTACTCGAGCCCGTCCGGGGGCGCCGGGAAGGTCACCGCCAGCGTGCCGAACAAGTCGGACAGCAAGAACGTGAGCTTCACCGGCGGAAGTGCCGCGCCGGGGATCTTCTCGGTGCTGCCGAACCGCGCGACCCCCCTCGGCGGAACCCAGGTCGTCATCCGCGGCCAGGGCTTCTACTCGCCGCAGACGGTCAAGTTCGTTGTCGGCAGTGGTACCTACACCGCCAACATCGTCTCCTACTCCACGGACGGCACCTCGATCACCGTGCTCACGCCGCAGCTTCCGAATCCCACGGGCTCCGACGTCCTCGCGGACATCGTGGTGACTCTGAGCAGCGGCACCGTCACCTTCTCCGGAGGCTTCACGTTCTCCGCCACCACCGGGATCCCGGTGCTCTACAGCGTCTCCCCGCTCACCGGGTCGGCGTCCGGCGGCGAGATCCTCACCCTGGTCGGCAGGTATTTCACCGAGCCGATCGAGGTGGACTTCGCGTTCACCGATCCGTTCGGCGGCGGGGCCAAGTCGCTGCCGGCCCACACCGTGGACGTTCAACACGGTGCCGACGGGACCGATACCGCCCACGTGCAGGTGCCGCGCGCCTCGACTTCCTCGATCTCGCAGACGATTCCGGTGAACCTGACGATCAAGAACATGGTCGGCGGCAACAGCCAGAGCGCCACCTACCCCAACGCGTTCGTGTACGCGCCGGACGTCACGGTGCCGCCGGTGATCTACTACGTCGCACCGGGCTACGGCTCGGTCAAGGGCAACGAGACCGTGACGATCTTCGGGGCGAACTTCGTCCAACCGCTCACGGTCGTGATCGGGGCGATCACCGAGACCGTGCAGAGCGTCTCCAGCGACGGCACCTCGATCACGATCCTGACGCAGCCCTTCTCCGGCACGGCGCCGGCCGAGGCTCAGACCGTCACGGTGACAACCTCGCTCGGGGTTGGGACGCTGGCCGCCGCGTTCAAGTACCTCGAGGGGCAGACCCCGCAGCTCTACACCCTGATGCCCAACATCGGGCCGCTCGAGGGCGGCACCCGGGTCACCATCACGGGCGTCGGGTTCCAGTACCCCGTCCAGGTGCTGTTCACCCTGGCACCGGCGCCAAGCACCCCGTACCAGGCCCAGGTGGTGTCCACCAACTTCGATCAGGTCGTCTGCGTCTCGCCGAGCATCACGGCCAGCGGTCTGCCGTCTCCGATAACCGCAAGCGTCACGGTGACGAACATGACGGGCCAGACCGGGAAGGCGTCCAACTCGCTCCCGTTCCAGTACGGCCAGGCGATGTTCATCTCGGGGATCAGCCCGATCTCTGGTCCGGCCGACACGGCAACCACCGTCACGATCACCGGCCAGGGGTTCGTCGCGCCGGTCACTGTGATGTGGGGCACCACGCAGCAGTGGCCTGTCCTTTCGGTCGCCGGCACCCAGATCGTCACCAAGTCGGCGCCCGTACCAGGTGCTTGTGCGCCCGGCTCCGGACTGCTCACGGTGACCAACCTCGACACCGGCCAGCAGGCAACGTCGGCAGACAGCTTCACCTATCAGTCCGCGTCGCCCCTGATCACCTCGGTCAAGATCGGCAGCGGCAACACCGTTCAGCAATACCAGCCCGTCGGAATCGTCACGTGCACGGCGCCTTGGAGCAGCCACACCGTCACCATCAACGGTTCCGGGTTCTCGACCGCCGGTGTGCAGGTCAAGTTCGGCGACGTCGGCCCGGTGCTCGTGACGCCCACTAATGCAACCACGATCACGCTCACGCTTCCGGACCTCACGGAGTTAGCAACATCGTTCCCCTCGATCGACTGCACAATGGGCGGCGGCGCGACCGGCAAGCAAAAGTTGCCCAAGCCGGTGCCTGTGACGGTCACGAACACCACCAGCGGCTGCTCCAACACCTTGGACGGAGCGATCATCATCTTGCCGTGCGACACGGCGTGCCGTCTGGTGTCGGCACCGACCGTGACCTCGCTCGATGTCACCTCCGGACCGGAGGCCGGCGGAACGGCGGTCAGGGTCTTCGGCACTGGATTCGTGAGTGGGGCCAACGTCAGGTTCGGCGGTGCGCTCGCGTCATCAGTGACGTGGCCCAGCACTACCGAGATCGACTGCACCACGCCGCCAGGCACGGTCGGGCCGGTGAACGTGGTTGTGACCAACCCGGACACCCAGACCGGCACCCTTCCGAACGGATTCACCTACAACCCGACCCTCACGGTCGTGCTGGCTGGAAACATCCTGACCAACACCGTGTCGAGCGCGCCGGCCCTGATAAGCTTGTGCGCCACCACGTGCAGCGCCGTGTTTCCCTACAACGGTCCGGTAACGCTGACCGCCACCGCGAGCGGCACGTGGTCCGGGGATTGCAGCGGTGTAGGTACCAGCCCCACAAGCGGACCTACCATGAACGCCGACCGTAGCTGCACGGTCACGTTCCCGTAGGACGAAGCAGTTCGCAACGCAAAGGGGCCGCGCCAGGCGCGGCCCCTTTTGTTCCGCAAAAGGGCTAAAATGAGCCGATGACCGAGAACACCCAGCGGATCGCTGAGCTTCAGCGCGAGCTGGCCGGAAACCCGGCCTCGCGCCAGTTCTACCAGCTCGGCGAGCTGCTGCGACGGGACGGGCGGTTCGGCGAGGCCACCGAGGTCCTGAACGCCGGCCTCGTGAACCACCCCCGGTACATGGCGGCGTGGGTCGCCCTCGGCCGGGCGTGCCTGGAAAACGGGAAGGCCCGGGACGCGGTCGGCGGGCTCGAGCAGGCGCTCGTGCTCGATCCCCAGAACCCGGTCGCGTGGCGGCTTCTCGGCGAGGCGCGCCTGGTGCTCGGCAACCGCCTCGGGGCGCTCGACGCGATGACGCGCTGCCTGGACCTGGTGCCGGGCGACGACGTGCTGAAGGCGGCGGTGGACGCGCTCGCCTCCGAGACGGCGCCCCCGGCGCCCCCGGTCGAGTACGCCCCGATGCCGGAGGCGGCCGGCGCGCCGGCCGAGCCCGCGGCGGAGTCGCCGGTGACCGAGCCGGCGTTCGAGTTGGAGCTCCCGG
>JAIQFQ010000060.1 GCA_020073245.1 Terriglobia bacterium
GGAAGTGCGTGCCGCCGACGTCCTCGAGCGCGTGCAGGGTGGCGACGTTGGGATGGTTGAGCGATGCCAGCAGCTTCGCCTCGCGCTCGAAGCGGGCGCGCCGCTCGGGGTCCTCCGCGAATCCCTCCGGCAGCACCTTGATCGCGACCTCGCGCCCGAGCCGGGTGTCGCGAGCGCGCCAGACTTCGCCCATCCCACCCTCGCCAAGCGGCGCGAGGATCTCGTACGGGCCGAGCCGAGAGCCGATCTGAAGGCTCACCGCGCGCCCTCGACGGCGAAGAGCTGCGACGTCATCCGCTGGTAGCTGTACGCGTAGGACCTGGTGTCCTCGGTGAGTGCAACCCCCGTGCTGTAGAGGACGCCGGCCCTGTCGGCCGGGGCGGCCTCGCGAACGAGGGTGCGGCGGCCGGAGGCGAGGTCCGCTCGTTCGATCCGGAACGGCATCGCGGCAGGGCGGAAGACATAGACGGAGCCGCCATCCGCACTCCACCGGATGAGGCGATCTTCCTTGGTCAGCCCGGGCACGGGCTGCGCGGTCCCACCCGAGACGGGTTGGGCGAACCACGCTCCATCCGGTCTCACGTACAGAATCTGGAGACCGCTCGGGGAGAGTGAGCCGTTCGCCGTTCCCTCGGGCGTGATCGGCCGTGGCGGGCCGCCCGCGACATCCTGCACGTAGCACCGCGAAGCCTTGCCGGCCTCGTTGCCGACGACCAGGACCCGCTTCCCGTCCGGGAACCAGGCCGCCGACTCGTAGGCCTCCAGCTCGCCTCGCGGCAGGCGGCGCGGCTCCCCGGGACCGGTGGGGAGGATCACGAGCTGCGGCGGCGTGTAGACGATGGCGAGAGCCCACTTCCCGTCGGGCGAGAGGTCGAAGGCGGCCCCTTCCCCGAGGCGTACGACGGGCCCGCCGTCGGTCCTCCGAATGCAAACCGCGTAGTTCGGACCGGCGGTGGCGGAGTCGTCGGTGAAGAGCAGTGAGCGGCCGTCCCGCGAGAGGATCGGGCTGTACGAGTTGTCGAGCCAGGACAGGTCATGCTCGGCGCTGGCGCCGGAGGCCATCACCGAGATCTCGGAACGGCTGTCGTCGCGAGTCACCAGCCAACGACCGGAGTTCGAGACGTCGTGCATCGTCAGTCCCCCGGCGCTGTTGAGGGCGACGCGCCGGTGTCCGGAGAGATCGACGCCGTAGAGGGTCTGCGCACTCCCGGCCATCGAGGCGGTGAAGAGGACCTCGTCGCCCGTCCGGGACCAGGCGAGACCCTCCTCCCCCCAGTAGTCGCCGGAAAGGAAGGTACGCTTTCCGGCCCGGGTCACGACGATGACCGAGCCGCGGTCGTCCCAGTGCGCCGGATGCTCGAAGAGAGCGATCGCGTCCCCGCGTGGCGAGACCCGGAGGTCGCTCAGGTAGCCCGCGGCCTCGTAGAGCACCTTCCCGATCGGGTACTCCAGCCGGTCCTTGCCCTCGGCCGCACGGATGATGGCCAGGTCCGCGCCGTCCGGCGACCAGTCCGCCTGACGGACGTCGTCCAGGATCTCCCGCGGGGCGGCGGCCCCGAGCGACACCCGCGCGAGCGTGCCGAGAAACATGCGATGCCGGACGAAGCGGGGGTTTGTCAGGATGGCCAGCTCCCCCTTGGAGGAGACCGAGAGGAGTTGCGTGTTGGGCAGGCCGAGCGCCCTCGGCTCCGGATACTCCGGTCGGATGGTGAACAGCCCCGGGACGTTACCCTCGAAGGCCGCGCTGTAGACGATCGTCTCGCCGTCCGGTGCGAAGGCGGCCTGGAAGATCGTCTGCGGTCGGAAGCTGAGCTGGCGAAACGTGAGCCCCGCGGCCGACCGGAGACCCGCCTTCTCGCCCCTTCGGTACGACGCGATCGTGGCAACGCCCAGGGTGACAGCGACGACTGCGAGGCCGGCGCCGAGGATCAGCCAGCGACGTGATCCCTTGCCCAGGAGGGTGACCGATGGCCCGCTCGCGACGGACCCCGAGAGCGCTTGGAGCGCGAATGCGACGTCCCGCGCGGACTGGAAACGCTCGCCCGGCTTCTTCTCCAGACAGTGCTGCACGATGCGTTGAAGCGCGGGCGATGAAGCCGGACCACCGGTCGCGAGCTCCGGCGGGTCCTCCTTCAGGATCGCCGTCATGCTCTCCGCCGCCGTCTCGCGCGCGAACGCCCGCACGCCCGTCAACATCTCGTACAGCACCGCGCCGAAGGAGAAGATGTCCGAGCGGTGATCCGCCGCCTCACCCCGCACCTGCTCCGGCGACATGTACCCGACGGTACCCATGACCACACCAGGTCCCGTTGCGTCAGCGGGCGGCGTCGTCAGCGTCTTTCCGGAGTTCGCGAGGATCGAAACCCCGCCCTTGGCCAGGCCGAAGTCAAGGAGCTTCGCACGGCCTTCGTGGGTCACGAACACGTTCTCCGGCTTCAGGTCGCGGTGGACGATCCCCTTCTCGTGAGCGGCGGCCAAACCCAAAGCCATCTGCACGGCGAGCTCGACGCCCTTGCGGGCGGGAAGCGCGCCGTGCTCGAGGCGAGCGCGCAGCGTCTCGCCTTCCAGCAGCTCCATGACGGCGTAGGCAGTCTGGCCGTCCCTCCCGAATTCGTGGATGGCGAGGATGTTCGGGTGCGAGAGCTGGGCGATCGCGCGCGCCTCGCGCTCGAAGCGGGACAGCGCCTCGGGGTGGTCGGCGAGATGGGAGGGAAGGACCTTGATCGCAACGTCGCGGCCGAGCTTGGTGTCGTGGGCCTTGTATACCTCACCCATCCCGCCGACACCGAGTGGGCTCTGAAGCTCGTACGGGCCGAGGCGGGTGCCGGCCGGGAGTGTCATGAACACTCCGAAACTGGCGGAAACCTCAAGATGCCCACGCCGTCCGAGGAGCCGGTGGTCATGCCGAGGGTGGTTTCTTTCTCGGCATCGGCGGCCAGATGGTCACCCCCCGTCGCGGTCACCGTGCCGGCAATTCTCGTCATGTCGAGCGCGGGGTCCACCTACGTTCCCGCCTTTCCGCCGGCGAGGGTCATCAGCCAGAGCGAGGCGCCGCCGTTTTCGCGGGAGTAGTAGAGGTAACGGCCGTCCGGCGACACGGTCGGCTCCTCGAGGAAGAGATTCGCGTCAGGGAAATGGGTCACCTGCTCGAGCGCACCGCCAACGGCAGGGACGCGGAAGATGTTGCGATGGCTCGGCTGGATGTAGATCCACTTCCCGTCCGGAGAGAACGACGGGTGCCGCATCCGCTCGCCCCCCGTCGTCAGCTGCTGCATCGGACCGCCGGTAGCTGGGACGCGGAAGAGCTGCACCGCGCCGTCCTTGTACGCGGTGATGGCGATCCACCTTCCATCCGGCGAGAAGATCGTGTCGAACTTGTCGCCGGGGGACTCGGTGACCTGGGTCGCCTTGCGCAATTCGAAATCGAAGACGAAGACCTGCTGCACTCCGCTGGAGGCGTCCACGTACGCCATCTTCTTGCCGTCCGGAGAGGGGTTGAGCGTGTAGGCACTCTGCGCCGTACGGGAGAAGAGCTCGTCCGCGCGGCTGCCGTCCAGGGCCACCACCCAGATCGAGCTCCGCGCGCCTCCCTGCGACCGGCTGATGAGGAGCTGACGGCCGTCGGGCATCCAGTTGGGGCTGACCTCGGCAATGTCTTCGCCCGGGAGCTGGAGGCGTTCGCGGCGCCGGGTTTCCACGTCGAGGATGCTGACGTCCTCGTGCCCGAGAATGTCGCTGACGAACGCGATGCGCCGGCCGTCCTGCGTCACGCTCGGATAGCTGTCGGTTTCCCGCCCGGTTGCGAGCGGCTCCTCGGGCCCCGACGGCGCGCCGCCCCCGGCCGCAAGTGGCAGCCGCGTGAGGTTGCGCGAAGCCTCGAGCTCCGGTACGGCGATCCGGAGTCCATCGCGTGAGACCGCGAGCTGGAGTAGCTCGGTCGTTAAAAGGCTGACGGTGACCGGGCCGTGCGGGCCAATCTGGCCGTCCGACGAGACGTCGACGAGCTCGATTCGGCTCCCACCCTGCGGGTCGAGGTTCACGACGTACAAGCGCCCCGAGGAGGCGTCCCAGGCGTGTGCGAGCGCCTTAAGGAGGGGATGCGGCGTGCCCCCCGCCGCCGGCATCAGGAGCAGACCTTTTTCGTTGGTGTCGAGCGAAATCCAGCGCCCGTCAGGCGAGCACGCGATTCGGTCGATCTCCCACGAGGACCGCTCGACCGACAGCGCCGTTCGCGGGGCCCCGCCGGAAGCCGGCACCTCCAGAACCGAACGCCGGTCCTCCGGGCCGCTGACGTAGAGGATCCCGCTTCCGTCCGGCCGCCACGCGGGGAAGTTGGCGTCCGAGGCGAGGCGCCGCGCCGAGCCTCCGAGCGCCGGCACCACCCAGAGATCTCCGCCATACGTCCGGACCCGGCGGAGGGCTCCGCCGATGCGGACGAGGCCGGTCTTCGAGGAACGGGTCGAGACGAACGCCACCGAGTTCCCGTCCGGAGAGAACGCGGGCTGGACGTCTTCGGCCGGGTCGTTGGTGATGTTGACGTCCTGGCCTCCCGCCTCGCGCCGGACGTAGATCTCGGAGTTGCCGCTGCGATCGGAGGAGTACGCGAGAAGAGTGCCGTCCGGCGACCAACTCGGCCATTCGGAATGCCCCGAGTCGCGGGTCAGGCGCGCGAGCCTCACGACGGCGGGCCCTCGGTTCTCCGGCGCGCGTGGCGCCAGCCGCCAGACTGCGAGCGCCACGAAGCCGGCTGCGGCGACGGTGACGGATGCGAGCGCCCAGGCCCGGAGACGGCGGCGCGCGGGCGGCGCCGCGGCGACCACCACCTGTGTCGGCTCAGGCGCGGTGTCGTCAAGCTCGAGCCGGGCATCCGCGATGTCGTGGAGCCGCACCTTCGCGTCGCGCTGCAGGCACCTTCGCAGGAGTCTTCTCACCCCGGGCGGGGTCTGCGCCGGCAGCACCGTCAGGTCGACGTCCGTCATCAGGACCGCCGCAAGCGTGTCGCTCACGGTCTCTCCCCCGAAAGCGCGCGACCCGGTGAGCATCTCGTAGAGCAGGCACCCGAAAGCCCAGATGTCCGCCCGCTTGTCCACCGGCTTGCCCCGTGCCTGGTCCGGGCTCATGTAAGCGGCAGTCCCCAGGATCACCCCCGCCCGCGTGTGGTGCCCGGTGATGGTCGGCGACACCGCCGGGTCCGAGGCGCTCGTCCCCTGCTCCTCCCACGCCTTCGCCAGCCCGAAGTCCAGGACCTTCACAGTGCCGTCGGCGCGCACCTTGATGTTCGCGGGCTTGAGGTCGCGATGCACGATTCCCTTCTCGTGCGCGGCCTCGAGGGCGTCGGCGATCTGCCTGGCGATCGGCAGCG
This sequence comes from Terriglobia bacterium, assembly GCA_020073245.1. Classification (GTDB taxonomy): domain Bacteria; phylum Acidobacteriota; class Thermoanaerobaculia; order Thermoanaerobaculales; family Thermoanaerobaculaceae; genus RBG-13-68-16. Next base: position 5,363 of record JAIQFQ010000060.1, read on the forward strand.
CATCCGCCAGCGGCAGCGGCCCGCGCGCGATCAGCGCCGACAGGTCTTCGCCCTCAACCAACTCCATGACGAGCGCCCGCTCCTCGAGACCGTGGATGTGGGCAATGTTCGGGTGGTTGAGGCTCGCGAGGACCTGCGCTTCGCGCGTGAAACGCGCCAGGCGCTCCGGATCGTCGGCGAACAGCGCTGGTAGCACCTTGATCGCGACGTCGCGGTTCAGCCTCGCATCCCGCGCCCTGTACACCTCGCCCATTCCGCCTTCCCCCAGCTTGGCGACGATCTCGTACGGACCGAGGCGGGTGCCGGACGAGAGCGTCATCTCTTCAGCGCCCCTGGCCAGTTCAGAACCAGCGCGAGGGGTTCGTTCTGTGTCCCGACCGGGTAGGTGATGAGGAAGCGATTGCCGTCGGGAGCGACGTCGTAGTACCAGTAGTTCGTGTTGGGCACCGGCGGCAGCTTGAAGAGCATCCTCGGCGTGCCGAACTCGAACGACGTCCCCGCTCGCACCTCGACAGCCATCATTTCATCGTCGCTGCTCACGTAGTACAGCTCCCTGCCGTCGCGCCGCCAGCGAACGTACCCGCCTCCTCCCGTGGACACCTGCCACCTCCCGCCGGGCCCGGGAAACGCGGCCACGTGGATCTCCCCACGGCCGGACTCCTCGGACTCGTAGGCGATCCAACGAGAATCTGGCGAGACGCGCGCGACCGGTTCCTTCACGTTTCCCAGCGCCAAGACGGTCGCCTTCCTCTCACCGGCCAGGGGCAGGATGCAGACGGCCCGCTCGACTTTTGCGCCGAATTGGGTGAAAACGAGAAACGGTCCATCTCCGGAGTACGCGCTCGGCCAGAGCCACGCCTCGGAGTGGAAGATCTGCTCCTCGTCGCCGGCTCCACTCGCCGGCTTCACGTACAGGTCGTCCGACCCCTTCCGGTTCGAGGAGAAGTAGATGCGGCTCCCGTCGGCCGACCAGACCGCGAACCGACTCGCCGAGGAGCCGAGCGTGAACCGGCTCCCCGCGCCGCTGCCGAGGTCGTAGAGCCAGACCTGGACGGTCCGGGACGCGGCATCGAGGACCGATACCACAGCGCGCCGGCCGTCGGGCGACAGCTCCGGCTCCCCGAGGACCCCCGGTTCGCCCACGGAACCGACCGGCCGTCCCGCCCGGTCGAGCCAGGTGAGCTGGGTCGTGTTCGCCCGCGCGCCCGGATGGTAGACGAGGGTTCCTTCCTCCGAGAGCGTGAACCCTCCCTTGGAGCGCCCCATGTCGCGCTCGACGTTCTCGGCGAGGACGCTCGGCTCCCCCGAGACGGCGAAGCTCCGCGGGTCGAACGGGACAGCGAGCAGCTCGTTCCGGCGCATGAAGAGAAGATGCGACGAGGCGACCTGGCCCTCCGACTCCGAGCGCACGAGGAAACGGTCGGCGCCGCCGTCCAGCGACCCGAGATAGATGCCGTCCCAGGGGCCGGGAAACTCCATCTCTAGAGGGGATTGCTCGCTCGCGTAGTAGATGAAATGGCGGCCGTCCGGGAGGAAGCACGGGAAGCGATGCGTTCCCTGACCCTTCGACGCGTCGAAGCGAGTGACGGGTTCGGGGGTGCCGCCTGAAGCCGAAACGCGATACAAGGCAGAGGTGAGCGACGGCGGGAAGACGATCGTCCCGTCCCGGCTCCAGGATCCGCCCCGACCGCTCGAGGCGTCGCATATGTCGAGGGGTTCTCCGCCGTTCACCGACACCTTCTTGAGCTTGCCGCCGGCGAAGAAGCCGATCGACCTGCTGTCTGGGGACCAGAAGGGGTACGACGCCTGCTCGGTCCCCGGCAGCGGACGCGCCTCGGCGGCGTCGAGCGGGCGGATCCAGAGCTGGATCCCCCGGTCTTTCGAGGAGGCCGGGAACACGAGAAGCCGGCCGTCGGGCGAGATCGCCGCCGGACCGTGCGGGTCCAGCCCTCGGTTCGCGAACACGAGCCCCTCGGGCGTGGTGATGGAGGCGCGAACCATGCTGGCCGACTGGAGCCGCGGGGCTGAGGACCTGAGCCAGAGCGCGAGGACGGCCGAGGCGGCGAGGGCGAGTGCCACCCAGAGCGCTGCTTCGCGAAAGTGGCGCGCGGGAGCGGCCCCACTCCCGACCGCCGACCCCAGGTGCGCCTCGTGCGCGGCTGCGATTTCTCCCGAGGGCGGGACGCGCGGCCTGGTGGCGCCCGACAGCCCCTCTTCGATTGCCACCCGCGCCTCGCCGATGTCGCGCAGGCGGCGTTTGGGGTCGCGCTCGAGACAGCGCGCGAGCAGCGGACGGATCGGCGTGGGGAGCTCCGCCGGCAGCTCGGCCAGATCCACCTCTTGCCGCAGCACCGCCGCCAGCGTGTCGGAGGTCGTCTCCCCGGCGAAGAGCCGCTTCCCAGTGAGCATCTCGTAGAGCAGGCACCCGAACGCCCAGATGTCCGCCCGCTTGTCCACCGCCTTGCCGCGCGCCTGCTCCGGGCTCATGTAGGCGGCGGTCCCCAGGATCACCCCCGCCCGTGTGTGGTGCCCCGTGATCGTCGGCGACAGCGCCAGGTCCGAGCTGCTCGCGCCCGGCTCCTCCCAGGCCTTCGCCAAGCCGAAGTCCAGCACCTTCACCGTGCCGTCGGGACGCACCTTCACGTTGCCCGGCTTGAGGTCCCGGTGCACGATCCCGCGCTCGTGCGCCGCTTCCAGGCCCTCCGCAATCTGCAGCGCGATCGGAAGCGCCTCCTCGACCTGCATCGCTCCCCGCGCGATGCGCGCGTCCAGACCCTCGCCCTCCACCAGCTCCATCACGAGCGCGCGGACGCCGCCTGATTCCTCGACCCCGTAGATGGTGGCGATGTTCGGATGGTTCAGAGATGCGAGCGCCTGGGCTTCCCGCCTAAATCGGGAGAGCGCCTCGGGGTTGTCCGCCAATTCGGAGGGGAGAACCTTGATCGCGACCTCGCGGCCGAGCTTCGTGTCGCGGGCCTTCCAGACTTCACCCATCCCTCCGGCACCGATCGGCGCGAGGATCTCGTACGAACCGAGTCGCGAGCCGGCGGTCACCATGAGATCCCTCGCTTTGCTCGGGATTTCGCCTGCGGGCTCCCGCTGCGCTCACGCCCGCAAGACGGCTCAACCTCGCCCATGCCACCGGCCCCAATCGAGGCAACGACCTCAAACACACCTAGAGACTCTCCGACTGAAATCACCATACCCCCCAAGCGGCTGGTCCGCGGGAGTCTACTCGACCGGTGCCGAGAAAGCTACGATGGAGGTGCGTTGGTCGATTCGCATGCACACTCGCGGGGACCGGCACACCCTGGATACGACACCGCACGCCGGTGCCAGAGGTCACTCGTTCATCTCCTCTCAAGGCTGGACCTGATCCGCTGGCAAGGAGGCGTTGGAATGTGCCCGTCGGCGCGGGAAACCGGCGCCAACTCGGGAGTGTCGCCGCGGTCCGCCGGACCGCCTTCCAGCCCTTGTGCTGCTCACCACGCCCGCAGCGGGCTCCACGAGGTGGTGGCTGAGCGCCGATCCTTGCCTGTGGAGTTGGCCTGTTGCCGATCCCGACCGGCCGCCAACGCGAAGACGCGACTGACGCAGCCGCGAGCCATCACCGTTCCGTCACTCCGGCCCCTCGCTCAACCCGTGGCGTCACGCAGTCTCCCACTCACCCAGGTCTTCCTTGTCCCGCCGGACAACGCGAGGCGGTGGCGCTCGGCACCCAAGCGGGTGCCGGCCGAGCAGTACCGCGCGCGAGTCACCGCACCCTCAGCCACGTTGACGCTCGTCCAGAGGCACAGGTATGCTGGCAGCGGCGTTTACGCACGAGACATCGGGAGGAAGAGATGCGCATCGCAAGCAACCTGGCACTCGCGGGCGTGGTTCTCCTCGTGACCTCCGCTGCGACCGCACAGCCGACACTCACGGGTATGGTCCAGTTCTCCACCGACAGCGCCGGCAGCGCCGTGGGCGGCCAGGTGTGGAACACGCTCGCCGGTGGCGCTTGGAATCTCTACGTCATCCAAGGTCCCGCAGGAGGGCCTTTCGTCAACACCGGTGATGGCCCGACGACCTCGATTGCCATTCCGCTTCCGATCGGCACCCACTCCTTCACCCTCAATAGCGATTACTCAAACGTCGCGGTACCGTATATGGGCCTCAACCTCTTCTTCGCAGGCGACAACACCAACCCGCGCATCTCGGTGTTCGGCGCCGACGGCGTCCTCGGCGGCGCGGCCACGGGCGGAAACACCTTCACGCTGGCCGCAAGCCCCATACCGGGCGCCAACACCCTGTCATTCACCACCGACAACTACCGGGTGACCCTGTCCGATTTTCTCTATAGCGCCAACGTCGCCAGCTCCGATCGTGTCCAACCCTTTGACTCGAGCCCCAACGGACGCAACGACAACCTCGTCACATTCACCCTCACCGTTGAGGCCCTCCCGGCGGTACCAACGCTCACCACCGCCGGCATCGCCGTGTTGGGGCTGCTCATCGGCGCCGCTGCGCTCGTGGCGCTGCGCCGCCTCGGCTGAGCCGCACCGAAGAACACGGATCAGCGTCGGCTGGCCCGGGCGTCTCTCCCAAGCGAGGGAGGGCGGCTGTGGGTACCGCACTGGGGCCAGGGGCGAAGGCACCCTCGTATGCTGGGGCGCCTTGACCGAACTTCGGCCGATGCTAGACTCGGCCGTTGTCCAGCGGTCGAGGTTCTGACCAATCGGGAGCGAGGGGGTGGCGATGAGCGGGAACGTGTCCGACGTCAAGAAGTACCTGC
>JAIQFQ010000017.1 GCA_020073245.1 Terriglobia bacterium
AGTCGAAGGCGGGGTGCGCGAGCTGCTGAAGGGGCGGCTGCCGGACGAGATCCTCGCCGGAGCCGGAAGAACCGGGGACCGTCCACACTGACGCGGCACACCCTGATGGTCGACTCGGAGGATCAGGGTGACGCGCATGAGCAGGGCTTCCGCACACCGGGAGGGCGGGGGCCAATCCGCCCCTCGGGCCGAGGAGATATTCCGCCGTAGCGTGCGGGCACCGAGCGGGCGACCCGCGGTGGGGGGTCGCTCTCGCAGTCGTTTGCGAACAGCGAGGGGCCCGACCTCGGGGCAAGAAGAAAGCCTCCATACAGTGGAAACCAAGTTCAGGTCTGTGTCTGGTCGACGATGATGCTGCTGAACATTCCCTCGGCGACCCAGGTCGAGAACCAGCGGAAGATGGCGCTCTCCCGCCTCGAAGCGCGCAGCTGCAGAGCAGCGGCCGCCACCGCCTCGCCTAACCGCCTTCCAGCCGCAAGGGCTGCGAGGAGGTCGTGCTGCGGACGCGTGAGCTCGAGCCGGGAGACCGAGTAGTTCCGCCGGTAGACGGCGATCCAGGTCTGTCTGCGGCGCGGAGTCGGCGGCGTCCACCCCTTCCTCGATGCTTCGACCTGGGCGGCGACGGGGTGGCGGAGGACGAGCAGCCTGAAGGCGGCGATCGGACGCATCCGGATCGCCGGCCATGCCTCCGCGGGGATCGCCCGGACCTCCTCCGGCGAGAGCACCTCGGACTCCTGCTCGTCGAACGCCTCGGTGACCGCGAGCTCGTAGCGTGCGAGGTCGGCAAGAAACGGGGCGTGCTCGCGCTCGCCGTCCTCCTGGAGGAAGCTCGGAAGGTGATCGCCAAGGCGGTTCAGGGTGTAGCTGTGTGAAGGGAAGAGCTGCACGTAGTCGGTGACGAGCCTCTCAAACTCTTCCTGGCCGAGGAAGTGACGAAGGGCGGGGTAGTCGGCTTCGAGCGCCTCCACCATGCGGAGGAGGTACATCCCGTGGTAGATCTCGACCCGCTCCGAGGACGTGAGGGAATGGGAAGGCCTGACGAGCTCTGCAAGCCGATCGGCCGGGAACTCGGCCTCGGCCTCCGGCGAGGCGATCGCCTCCTGGACATCGCCCGGATGAACGATGACGGCCTGGAGCCAGCGCTGGACGGAATCCAGGTGAACCGGCCGTGCGCTTTCGCCCGGGGTGGGCGCGATCCGGAGCGCCGTGCCCTTCCGTGATCGGCGTGAGCGGGCGGCAGACGTCAGCCGCCGCCCCCATACGGCCGCCTCGGTCCGCTGCTCATGCGACATCGGCGACCTCCTGGTCGCGCCACACCTTCGCCTTGAGCACCTCGTCGCGGACGACGTCGAACGCAGGGATGTCGGCGTCCCACTCCAGGAGCGTGGCGCACGGGCCGGTGCGGTGGATCGAGCGGCCGTAGAGGCGCCAGACGGGGTCCACCACGTGGTCGGAGTGCGTGTCCAGGATGTGCGTCCCCTTGTGGGTGTGGCCCGCGAGGTGGTACTGGCACACCCTGTCGGCCGGGATCGCGTCCACGTACGCCTCGGGATCGAAGCCGTGGTTGAACGCCGAGACGTACACGTTGTTCACGTCGAACAGCAGGCCGCAGTCCGACGCCTCCGCCATGCGAGCGATGAACTCCCACTCCGGCATCGAGTTGGGCGCAAACTCGAGGTAGGTCGAGGGGTTCTCGAGCACGAGGGGCCGCTCGAGGAAGTCCTGGATGGTGCGCACGCGCGAGACGACGTGGGCGAGCGTCTCCTCGGTGTAGGGCAGCGGGAGCAGGTCGTGTGTGTTGCGTCCGAGGACACCCGTCCAGCACACGTGGTCGCCGATCCAGACCGCCCGGATCCGGTCGGCGAGGGCCTTGACCTTGGCCAGGTAGGCGAAGTCGATAGGATCCGTCGAGCCCACCGACATCGACACGCCGTGCATGACCAGACGGTAATGCTCGGCGATCCGGTCGAGCACGAAGAGTGGGCGCCCGCCCGTGTCGAGGAAGTTTTCCGTCAGCACCTCGAAGAACCCCACTTCAGGGCGCTGACCGAGGATGTGGCTGAAGTGCACCGTCCTCAACCCGACGCCGAGACCGAGATCGGGGAACCCCCACCGATTAAGAGTGTTTGCAGGCATCGTCACCCTCCGCGGAGTGCGGGGGCCGCCGCGGCCCCCGCCTTCTCCGCTCGAACCCTCAGCCCTCGGCCTTGACAGGGACCTCGCAGCCGCCCTTGCCCTTGCACGAGTTCTTCCCGGCGCAGCCGTTGTCGCCGGTCTTGCATCCGCCCATCCCCTTGCACGAGTTCTGTCCCTTGCACGCGTGCTTCGCTTCGGCGGAGGCGCAGCCACCTTTGCCCTTGCACGAGTTCTTCCCGGCGCAGCCGTTGTCGCCGGACTTGCAGTTCCCCTTGCCCTTGCACGAGTTCATCCCCTTGCAGGCGTGGCGGTCGGCAGCCTGTGCCTGCTGGCCGGCGGCCGAGGCGGTCTTGCCGCTACATCCGCTCTTGCCGCTACACCCGTTGGAGACGATCCGGTCATGGGCCACCGTGACGCTCGCACCTGCCGGCGCAAGCGCACCGAAACCCGCCATCAACCCGGCCATCGCCGCGTTGACCAACAACCTCTGCGCTCTGCTGCTCATCGTTCCTCTCCTTTCTTTCGCGTCTGAGACGCGATCTCGTACTGCGTTACCCCTGCTTTGCCGTCGACGTGCCGCCGGTTTCAGCCGCAACCTCGTCCGCGCGTTTCGGCCGCCCCACAAGCCGTGCAACAAGGCCGTCAAGGCTTGCCGCCCCTGATCCCTCGAACACGAGCCAGAGAAGGAAGAGCAGCATCGTGAACGACGCCACGTCGGTGGGGGTGGTGTCGGAGGCGCTGCTCCATGAAGTCAGGAACGCCTGCCGGTCCGCGGTCAGGAGCGCGACGACCATGGAGCCTGACAGCGCGGCCGCGAAGAGCCGGGTTCCGAGGCCGACGATCAGGAGCGCCCCGCCGACCAACTCCAGGGTCGCGACCAGAGCCGCATTCGCCGCCGGCAACGGAATCCCCAGCGAGCCGAAGAACTCGACCGTCCTGGGGAAGTTCTGCCACTTGCCGTGCCCGGTGTGCAGGAACGTGAACCCGACCACGACCCGGGTGGCGAGTGGAGCCACGAACGCCGCCCTGCCCATCATCGCCCGGGTCGCAGAGCCGAGCCTCGCGAGTGCTGACGATCCCCTTCTCGGTTCCATCTCGCTGCCCCCTTGCCGCCGGCCTGTCCTGCGGCGCATTGATCCTGCGACCCATTTGCCGCGACGGGTGACGAGGTTACCAAGCCAGTCCGCCGCTGCATACACCTGGGGTTTGTTGTCGTGGGGGGCAACGCTACACTTGCGGCCTGAATTCCGAGCGGAACGGCGCGACTGGGGAGAATGCGGCGTGTAACGCACCGGGCGGCACCGGAAAAGGAGGGGTGGGGTTGGGCGACCAGCGAGAGCGTGAGGCAGCCTTGGCCGCGCTGATGGTCGCCTACCAGGACGGGGATGCGATGGCGTTCGAGACGCTCTACGGCGAGGTTGCCGGGCCGATCCTTGGATACCTGCGTTCGCTGACGCGCGATGCCACGAGGGCGGAGGACCTCCTGCAGGAGACGTTCCTCCAGGTCCACCGCGTGCGCCACACCTTCGAGCGAGGTCGACCCGTCAAGCCCTGGCTGTACGCCATCGCCAGAAACGTCTTCCTCATGCACCGGCGCGCGGCGGGAAGGCTCGGCCGCCACGAAGGCCTGGCCGACGAGGAGCTCCCCGACGTTCCGGTACCTCCCGAGGTGGAGTCGCTCGCGGACCGGGACCACGTTCAGAAGGCGCTGGCCCAGCTGCCACCGGAGCGACGCGAGGCGCTCCTGCTCCACCACGTCATGGGGCTTTCGTTCCAGGAGGTTGGAGCGGTCCTGGGAGTGACGGCGGGGGCCGCCAAGGTGCGCGCGCACCGCGGCGTCGTGGAGCTGCGCGAGCTTCTCCGAGGAAAGGCGACTTAGGCCATGCAGGACGTTCCCCGACCCTCAGACGAGCTGCGCCGCGCGGTCGCCGCCGATCTGCGCCCCGTCCGCTCGCTCGCCTCCCCCGCGCGCCGGATGCTCGTCGCCGCGCTCTGGGTGCCGCTCGCGATCGCCCTCGTGCTGGAATTTCTGGGGCGTCGAGTCGACGCGCCGGTGCTGGGCTGGCCGATGATCTGGGGACCTCTGGTCCTCGAGGCGGCGCTCGGCCTCGTGCTCGTCGCTCTCGCTCTCGCCGAGTCAGTCCCGGCGCGCGCTCCGGCCCGGGGACAGAGCTTCGCAGCCCTCGGGGCCGCGGTCCTGGCCTTCGTGGCGCAGGTGTTGCTGACGCGCGGCGCCAGCCCGGGGGTGACTGTCGGGAACCCCCTCGTCACCCACGGCCTCAACTGCTTCGCGCTCGAGGTGGTCGTCGGTTTGCCCGCCTTGCTGCTCGTCGCCCTGCTCGTCGTGCGCGCCGCCCCGCTGCGGGCCGTGCGGGCGGGAGGGCTCGGCGGCGCCGGCGTTGGGTTTCTTGCCGACGGGGTCTACCACCTTCACTGCCCGATCACCGACCTGCGCCACGTCCTGCCGTGGCACGGCGCCGCGGTCCTGCTCCTCACGCTCGCCGGGCTCGCCGCCGGCATGGCGTGGGAGCGGAACCAGCGGCGCCAGATGGCGGAACGCCTGGCCCTCCGGTCCCGTTGACCGTGGCGACCGAGCGGCGACACCGCCGTCACTCACCTGTGTCGTGGGGTCGCTCCCGGCGTGGCCGTGCTGCCAGGCCGCTCGTCGCCGCAGAGCCGTGCCGTCTTCTCTGGAGCGGCACGCAGGTTGTTCGGCAGGTAGTACTGGAGCAGTCGCCGAGCGAGACCCCGGTCGCTCTCAGGCATGAGCGGTCCGATGTCACGCATCCACCCGTCGCCGCACGCCTCGTCGGTCCGCTTTGAGGCGGCGCAGGCGAGCAAGCGGTCGAACCCGGCGCGATACCTCTCGAAATCCACCCGGCTCATCGGCCGCCCATGGCCGGGGACGAGCACCGTGAATGGGACGGATGCGAGCCGGGCCAGGGCGGCCTGCCAGCCTCGCGGACACGCAGTGTCGAACAGCGGCGCGGGGAGAGTCACCAGGTCGCCGGACGCGAGGACCCCGGTGGCCGGATCGAACACCCAAACGTCGCCCGCCGTCACCGCGTTGCGCTCCAACCCCAATTGGAGGGCGCGGCCGCCGATTGTCCGTGGGCCGGTGACCGTCACCACCTCGTCCGGTGCGAGCGCGCTGCCGGCGTCGATGATCGCCAACTCGTCCTGGAAGCCCCTGCGCTCCGAGGGGTCCTGCGTCTTCCCGGCGGCCTCCTGCAACTGCGCGCGGTAGGTGGCGAGGAAGCCGGTCATTGCCTGTGTGAGGGCCCCGCTGGCCCACACCCTGACCCCCGGGTAGGCGTGGCGCACCCGCGGGTTTCCGCCGATGTGGTCGAGGTGCCAGTGGGTGTTGATGACCGCGACGACCGGGACCCCCGCCTTCGCGGCCAGGTCGAGGATCGCCTGCGTGTGCTCGGCGTGCCGCCCGGTGTCCACGACGATCAAACCCGCGGGAGCGCGAAACACCACCGTGTTGCCGTCGGGCTGAGTGCCCGAGACGAAGCGACCCGGAAGCAGGTCGACGCCGGGCGCGATCTCGGCGGCAAGGGTCGCACTCGCCCCGAGGAGGAGCACCGGGAGCAGCCCGGTCAGAACGCGTCGTTTCATTGTCCCCCCGTCGGCGGCCGCACGACCGCCGAACCTCATTGACCACGACGGTGGCTGCTTCTACGCACGAGCCCGAGAGAGGTTGCCTTCACCCGATGAGGACCGCCGAGAGGGGCGCCCGGCTTGCAGGCCATGGAATAATGTCTCCCAGAGCTTGCTGTCGCCAAGTCTGTGAGGGCGCTCGCATCGGCGAGGAGGTTCGGATGAAGACCCGATCGAACACGTTGCTGGCGTGCGCTATCGCAGCCGCGGCGGTCGCGGCGGCGCTCGAGGCGCAAACCTCCGCGGTTCCGAAGCCCAGGCCCGGTTCGGCCACAGCTCAACCCGCGACCGAGGTGCACCCCGCCTTCGGCGAGAACGTGCTGGAGATCACGCCGGGGACCCTCGACCGGTTCGCAAAGGCGCTGGCGGCCGAGGAGTCCTCGCGCAAGACCGTCGCCGCCAAGGTCGCCACGCCAAAGCCGCAGCCCCAGAAGACGAAGAAGGAGTACCAGGAGTGCCGGCAAGGCGTGATGGCAGGCCCCGAGTACGCCCAGTTGATGCAGGAGTATGCCGCCGCCGCCTCAGGGCAATCGAAGAACACGTCGGCCGCTCACAAGGCGGGTAGCGACATGATGGCGAAGCTGGCGGCGCTCATCGAAACGACCTGCGGCACCGATCCAGGTCGCAGCAACGAGAAGAAGGACGTCACCGGCGAGCTGCGAAGGACGGAGAAGGCCGCCGCCGAGAGCAACGGGTTCACGCTCCGGCAGTACGCCATCCTCAAGGAGCGGGTGACGCCTCTGTGCCTTTCGGACCCGGTGCCGCCGGATCCCGCCGGCCTGAAGCTGAAAGGTCAGGGAAGCGCCTCCTTCGTCTACACGGCGGCCGAAGTCGCCGCCCTGCGCCCGCGCTGCGACGCGTTCGTCAGGCTTCTGTACCCGGAACAGAACTGAGGACCGGTGCGGCCGTACGGACGGAAGCTCTCGCCGTGTTTCGTCTTGCTGGCGGCCGGCACCTTGCTGGCCGTCGCCACAGGCGCGCTCCCGGCGGCGGACCTTCCGCCGTCGAGTCTCGAGGTGTTCTCGGGGACCCGGTGGGTGACGTGGTGGGATTCCTCGCGCGCCCCGACGGCGTGGATGGCTGCCGACGCCGCGGTCGCAACGGCGGTGGCCTGGCGGCCGGCCGCGGCCGGGATGGAATGGGGCGAGCTGGCGCTCGGCGGCACCGGCGGCGCGTGGCGCCTCCAGGTCGTTTTGGTCCGACTCGACCCCGCACGCCTCCGTCTGGAGCTCGTCAGTGCGAGCCGCGAAGCCGAAACGCTGCCCGACTGGTCGCTCGATCGCCTGCCGCCGGACGCGGTGCTCGGCGTGAATGCGGGGCAGTTCACCGGCGGTCGGACCTGGGGCTGGCTGGTTCGGGGCGAGCGCGTCGAGCAACCGCCTGGAACCGGCCCGCTCTCGACGGCGTTCACGGTCCGCTGTGACGGTCGCGTCCGCCTCGCGCCGGTGGAGGAGATCCCGGCCGACGGCCCAGGCTCTGCCGTGGAGGCGTTCCAGTCGTACCCCGTGCTCCTCCGTCGAGACGGCGAGATCCCGCCTCAGCTCGCGACCGCCGGGTCCGGTGTCGACCTCGCCCACCGCGACGCCCGGCTGGCGATCGGCGAGCTGCGCGACGGGAGGTTGCTCATCGCGCTGACCCGGTTCGACGCCGTCGGCACCGCGCTCGGCTCGCTTCCGTTCGGCCCGACCGTGCCGGAGACGGCGGCGGTCCTGGGGGCACTCGGGTGCCGGCAGGCGGTGATGCTCGACGGTGGCGTTTCCGCGCAGCTGGCGGTCCGCGATTCGGACGGTGTCCTGCGGACGTGGCGGGGCTGGCGCAAGGTTCCGCTCGCCCTGGTTGCGTACCCGAGGTAGACGATGAGCCTCCCTCCGCGACCGTTGTAACCGGCACCTCCCGAACGGCAAACCAGGACGCGGGGGGATGAAGCCGATGTGCACCACGTCACGGACAGCAACGGGGCGGAATGCGAAAGGACACACCAGCATTCTTCCTGGTATGAGAGGCAGTGTCGCACGCCACCTTGCGGCCGTCATGGCGCTCGCAACTGTCATCGCCACCGGATGCGGCGTGGCAGGAGAGCCGGCCCACCGCACCGCCGGTGCGGCCGAGGCCGCGACCGATTCGACCCGAACCCCCGCTTCGCCGGAGAACTCCATGAGCCCGAAATACTCGAAGTCCGGGTACGACATCACTCCGCTCCCTCGGGATGCGGTCGCCAAGCTCGCCGCCAAGCTCGACCCCGAGGCATACCGGATCACCCAGAAGTCCGGCACCGAACCCGCCTTCTGCGGAAACCTTCTGGACAACCACAAGGACGGCGTCTACGTCTGCGTCGTGTGCGGCCTCCCCCTCTTCTCGAGCCAGCACAAGTTCAACTCGGGCACCGGATGGCCGAGCTTCTACCAGCCGTTCGACCCGGCCCACATCGTGCGCAAGGCCGACACCGGCTACGGCATGGTCCGCACCGAGATCCTCTGCGCCCGGTGCGGCGCGCACCTGGGCCACGTCTTCGACGACGGCCCCCGGCCGACAGGCGAACGCCACTGCCTCAACTCGGCGGCGCTCAAATTCCATGAGAAGGGCGCCCAACTACCGCCCGAGAGCCAGCCCGCGAACGCCGGCGCGGGTGGCTCGAACCCGGCGCCGGTCGCGGTCGCCTACTTCGCCGGGGGTTGCTTCTGGGGGGTCGAGCACTACTTCCACCGCGGTCCCGGCGTCATCGACGCCATCAGCGGATACATGCAGGGGCATGTGGACCACCCCACGTACCGCCAGGTCTGCTCGGACACGACCGGCCACGCCGAGACCGTCAAGGTCGTCTACGATCCGGCGAAGATCACCTACCGCCGCCTGCTGGAAGCGTTCTTCACGATGCACGACCCCACGCAGCTGAACCGACAGGGACCCGACTTCGGCGACCAGTACCGTTCCGGAATCTGGTACGTGGACGAGGAACAGAAGCGCGAGGCCGACGCGTACATCGAGGAGTTGGCGGCGTCCGGCCGGTTCGGCAGCCGCAAGATCGTCACGCAGGTGGAGCCGGCCAAGACGTTCTGGCCCGCGGAGGAGTACCACCAGGAGTACATCGCGAAGAACGGCGCCGCCTGCCACGTCAAAGATCCGTGGTGAGGCCGGGAGTGTGACCGTGTAGGCTGTCGTGCCGGTCTGCGAGCGCCCCAGCGAGCCGGCGGTGCGCCGCCTCCGCCGCTACAATGTACCGGCAGAAATCCGGGAGGCACAGACATGCGCCGGCTGCGCCACGTCGTTCTCACGCTGCTGCTCGTGCTGCTGTTGATCCTTCTGGGCGGATGGCTGCTGCTGAACGGCAGTCGTCCGAGCCTCGACGGCACGCTGACCCAGGCCGGCCTTGCGGCCCCGACCGAGATCAGCCGCGACCATCTCGGCATTGCCGTGATCGAGGCCGCGAACCGGCGTGACCTCGCCTACGCGACCGGCTTCGTTCACGCGCAGGAGGTGTTCTTCCAAATGGACATCTTCCGCCGCATGGCCGCGGGCGAGCTCGCGGAACTGGTCGGCCAGCCGGCGGTGGACACGGACCTCAACCACCGCCGCCATCGCTTCCGTGCGCGGGAGCAGGCGGTGGTCGCGGCGTTGCCCGCCGACGAGCGCCGTCTCCTGGACGCATACCGCGACGGCGTCAACGGCGGTCTCGCAGCGCTCAAGGTGCGTCCCTGGGAATACCTCCTGCTGCGCGCGTCGCCGGCGCCCTGGCGGGACGAGGACTCGCTGCTGATCGAAGACGCCATGTTCCTGAACCTCACCGAGGACGGCACCAATGAGCGCGAGCTGAGATTCGCGCAGATGCGGGCGGCGCTGCCCCCGGCGGTGGCCGATTTCCTCCTCGCGCGCGATGGAGCCTGGGAAGCGCCGCTCGCGGGTGACGTCGCGCGCGCACCGAGTCTCCCGGGACCCACCGTTTTGGACCTGCGGGCGCGCCGGGACGCGGCGCCCGCCGTCGCGCTGCACGACGATGGTCGCCCGGGCAGCAACAACTTCGCCGTCGGCGGCACGCTGACCGGCGGAGGCGCCATCGTCGCAGACGATATGCATCTGGGACTTCGCGTGCCGAACATCTGGTTCCGCGCGCGGCTACGCTACCCCGACGACAGGGCCCCGGGCGGGACGATCGATCTCAACGGAATCACCTTGCCCGGCCTGCCGGAACTGATCGCCGGGTCGAATGGCCACATCGCGTGGGGCTTTACCAACAGCTACGGGGACTGGCTGGACTGGGTGCGCGTCGTGCGCAGCCCTAACGACGCGTCGCAGTACCGCGTTGCCGGAGGTTGGCGGAAAATCGAGACCGATCTCGAGACGATCCGCGTGAAGGGCGGCACGGCGCGCACGGTCGGCGTCGAGGAGACGATCTGGGGCCCGATCATGGGCAAGGATGTCGACGGCGTGCCGCTTGCCCTGGCCTGGGTCGCGCACCTTCCCCGGACTCACAACTTCAACATGGCGGCGCTCGAGCGCGTGCACAACGTTCGCGAGGCTCTGGAGCTCGCCCCGACCATCGGGATGCCGCCACAGAACTTTGTCGTCGGCGACGCCGAGGGGAACATCGGATGGACACTGACCGGCAACGCGCTGCCGTTGCGCGCCGGCTTCGATCCCTCCCTTCCCGCCGACTGGTCGCGTCCGGGAACCGGCTGGACGGGGTTTGCCGCGCCGGAGCAGTTTCCCCGCATCGAGAACCCGACAAGCGGGCGCTTGTGGACGGCCAACAACCGGACCACGTCCGACGCCTGGCTGGCGCTGGTGGGTGACGGCGGCTACGACAACGGCGCTCGCGCCAAACAGATCCGCGACGACCTGCTCGCTCGCGTCCACTTCGCTCCGGCCGACGCCCTTGCCGTGCAGTTGGACGACCGCGCCCTGTTCCTGGCACGCTGGCAGAGACTCCTTCAGGAGACGTTGGCACGCGCGAACGATCCCAGGCTTTCGGAGCTCAAGCGCCTGACCGGAACCTGGATCGGCCGCGCGAGCACGGAGAGCGTCGGCTACCGTCTCGTGCGGGCGTTCCGCCTCTACGTGCACGAAGCGGTGCTCGCGCCGTTCGTGGCGCTGGTCAAAGCGCGTTGCCCCGACTTCTCGCTCCCGCCGCTGTTCGACGGCGAGGCACCGGTCTGGTCGCTGCTGGAGGCCCACCCGGTCCACCTGCTCGATCCCAGGTTCCCGGACTGGGATGCCCTGCTACTTGCCGCCGCTCGGCGCGTTGTCGACACTCTCGGCGCTCGACCCGGCGGTCTCGCCGCGAGGACCTGGGGCGAACGCAACATCGCTGCGATTCGACACCTCCTCTCCCCGTCGCTGCCGGGCATCCTGAGGAGCGCTCTCGACATGCCGGCCGAGCAGCTCCCCGGGGATGACCACATGCCGCGTGTGCAAGGCCCGACCTTCGGCGCCTCCGAGCGGTTCGAGATCGTTCCGGGCCACGAGGCGGACAGTTTCCTGCACATGCCCGGGGGCCAGAGCGATCATCCGCTGTCCCCCTACCACGGCGCCGGCCACGACGACTGGGCGCAGGGTCGCCAGACGCCGCTCCTGCCGGGACCGACGGAGCACCGCCTGCGGCTGATACCGCCCGTGTGATTCGGGAGAGGCCTCAAGGCGCGCCAGGCGGGCGTGCTCCACCGAGACAGGCTCGGTCTCGGGCCTGGTTGTCATTGCGAGCCCTGCCGCAGGCAGGGCGAAGCGATCTCGCGGTCACCGTGAGATTGCGTCGTCGCGGCGCCTGCGGCGCCACTCCTCGCAATGACATCCGATTCGAGCGCGGGCTACCACCCGACGTGATACGTGCAGCTCTCGCCGCCGCGCTCGCGGCAGGGCTCTGCGTCGACGTGTGTCACGAGCGCCGCCTTCTCGAACCGCCTGGCCATTGCGGTCAGAATGCCGCGGTCGAAATCGCACGGGTACGGGTTCCGGCAGCGGCTCACGATCATCGCCTTGCCGGCCACGGGCTCGTAGCCGTAGTGACCGATACCCTCGAGCATCGTGGCTTTCAACGGGTCGTACATCACGTGACCATGCTTCCGGTGGTTCATGTGGTACGCCACGTCGATGGAGGCAATGGCATCGTGGATGTTGGTGATCGTCGGCGGGAACTTCGCGTTCTCCGGGATTCGCAATCCGATGGCGAACAGATTGGGCCGCCCCATCTCCTTGCCGACGCGCTCGAAGGCACGGAGCCATGCCTCCTGTGAGTACCAGGCCTCGGGATCGATCTCCACCAACCCTTGCGCCGCAGGTTTCCCGATCCCCTCCTCGAGGAGGATTCGACTTGGGAACTCCCTGAGGAAGCGAAAACCATCGACGATGGAGTTGACCGTTTGGCCGTTGACCTCGATGCCGGGTTCAAATGCGCGGTATTGCATGGCACCCCCTGTTCGTCACAGTACGGAATTGGTATTCGGGTTTCCCAGTTGAGGATGGATCTGTCTTTCCCTCGCTGACCTTCAGGGTACTGTACCCCACCCCCCTCCGCGATCGGCCTCCACACCATGCCTCACCGGCGTGACCTGGCCGTGGGACCAAACCGGCGGACGGCCCGCGCCCCCACTTCGTCATGCTCCTCCCAGCGCCGCCCGGATCTCCGTGGCGAGGACTTCCATGCCGAACGGTTTCTGCAGGAACCGAACGACACCGTCGCTGACGAGTCGGCGCACCGACTCGTCCTCCGCGTAGCCGGACATCAGGATCACCTTCAAGCTCGGCCATCGCTCACGCAGCCGCGCCGCCAACTCGCTTCCGTGAACGCCGGGGAGCAGCATATCGGTGAGCAGGAGGTCGAACGGAGTGTTCGTCGGCAGCGCCGCCGCCTCCTCGCCACTGGCGACCGTCACCACGCTGTACCCGAGCAAGCGAAGAATGTCGTCCACGGCCTGTCGGGACCCCTCCTCATCCTCGACGAGAAGGATCCGTTCGCCTCGGCCGGGGAAGCTCTCGGGTCTCTCGCGGCCCAGTTTGGCCGCAGAGGCGCCGGGCGCGGAAACCACGCCAGGCAGGACAATCCGAAAGATGCTGCCGGACCCGGGTTGACTCCTGACCTCGACCCTGCCTCCGTGCTGCGTGACGATGCCATGCACCACCGAAAGCCCCAAGCCAACGCCCTTTTCCTTACCCTTGGTGGTGAAGAACGGCTCGAAGATGTGGGCCTGGACCTCGTCGGACATGCCGGACCCGGTGTCCTCAATCTCCAGGAAGACCGCCTCATCATCGGCCTGGCCCGAGCGGATCGTCAGTCGCCCCCCCTCGGCCATCGCGTCCGAGGCGTTGACCGCGAGGTTCACCAGCACCTGCTCCATCTGACCGCGGTCCGCCTCGACCCGAAGCGACGCCTCCGCGAGCTCGAGAACGACCAGGATGTTCTCCCGCAGCAGCCGCCTCAGTAGGGTGCTTGCCTGCCGGACGACCTCGTTGAGATCGAGCGGCTCGACCTTCACGACCTCGCGCCGGGAAAACAGGAGGAGTTGACGCGTCAGGGCCGCCGCGCGCCGAATGTCCTCCTCGATCCCCGCCAGGGCGCGCGAGAACAAGTTCGGGTCGCTCGCACGAGTGCGAAGCACGTCGACGCTGCCGAGCAGGGCCTGAAGGAGGTTGTTGAAGTCGTGGGCGACGCCGCCGGCGAGCTGGCCGACCAACCGCATCTTCTGCGACTCGCGCACCGCCTCTTCGGCCTGCTTTCGTGCGATCGCCTGAGCCACTTGCGCCGAGATGTAGCCCAAGACCTCCTTGTCCGCCTCAATGTAACGAACGGTGCCCGCGTAGCTTTGCACCGCCAGCACGCCGATGATTGCGTCCTGGGCCTTCAGCGGCACGCCAAGCCAGTCTATCGAAGGGGCGCCGAGGGGCTCGATCTCGCCCCGAGCCTCCAGATCCTGAAGCACCTCTGGTGTGGCGAGAAGCGGTTGGCCGGAGCGCAGGACGTAGCCGGTCATGCCGCGCCCTACCGGGAAAGGCTCCGGGGTCGGGTCGACTTCGTCCACGAAGTAGGGAAACGAGATCAAGCCGGTGGTGGGATCGTGAAGCGCGATATAGAAGTTCTTCGCGTTCATGAGCCGACCGACAATGCGGTGAATCGAACTGAACAACTCGTCGAGATTGCCCGCGGCTTGCGTCGCCTCGGAAATCTGGTAGAGGGCCGACTGCACCTCGCGCAGCCGGCGTTCCTCCGTGATGTCCGCGATGGTCGCGACGAGAGCCGGCCTGCCGCTCAGCAACGTCCTCCCGGAGGTGAGGCTGAACCAGCGCTCCTCACCGCCTCTCGTGATGCCCTTGACCTCGTAGCGCCCGGGCAGGTCGGGCGCGCCGTCCAGCCTCGCGTGGGCACGCTGGCGGACCAGTTCCCGATGGTCGGGGTGCACGATTTCCCAGAAGTTCATGCAGTGCAGCTCGTGAATGCTGTACCCGATGAGTCGTTCCGCCTCCGGGTTGGCATAGGTGAACCGATCGTTCTGGACGATGAAGATTCCGACACCGGTCGTCTCCGCCAGGGTGCGGAAGTGCAGCTCGCTCTCCCGCAGCGACTCTTCCGCCCGCTTTCGCTCCGTGACGTCACGGAAGACGACCTGTACGGCCGGACGACCTTGGAACGTGAGGGGCCCCGCCGCCACCTCGACGTCGATTGGGCTGCCGTCGAGACGAAGGAAGCGCTCTGCGATCAAGGGCATCTGAGCGCCCTCCTCGACCATCGTCCTGACTCTCTCCGCGACGACCGGTCTGAAGTCCGGGTGGACAAAGTCAGCGATGGGTCGGCCGAGCCATTCGGCCGAATCGTCCGCTCCCAACACCTTGAGCGCCGCCGAGTTCGCAAGGACCAACCTGCCCTCGCTGTGCACGACGATCGCGTCCGGGCACAGCTCGACGAGCTGGCGGTAGCGCTGCTCGCTCTCCCGGAGAGCCTGCTTGGCCAGGGCGAGCGATTCGACCTGATCATGCAGTTCGACGCGCATCCAGTTGAGCCGGTCGAGGAGCACCAGGCCCAACGCGAGGACGAACACCCCGAAAGCCCACGCGGGCTCGAGCGCGAATGGAGGCACCCAGTGCAGGAAGTTTCCGACGACTGCCACTAGCTCGGTGCCCGCCAGCAACACGCCTGCGAGAACGACGCTACGCGCGGCCTTGTTGCCGCGTCTGACCTCGGCAACCACGGCGTAGAGCCCGCATCCGAGGAGAGGAACGAGCCAGAACCAACGCAGGCCCTGTGTGTCGATCACCCACCCGAGACCGGGCGAAAGCGCGATCGCCAGCGCGAGGAACCCGAACGAGCCCTGATAGACGCGGAGCAAGGCCGGGAACGGACGGCTCAGAAAGCTCCACAGGAATTGGATGAAGACTGCCGGCAGCAAGACGCCGGAGATCTCGGTGAGGCGGATGACGAGCGGAAACCGCTCGGTGACTTCGAAGACCCATGGTGAGTTGAGGAAGGTGTTGGCCGCGAAGCCGAACGCGACAAGACCGAACCACAGGTGCTCGAGGCCAAACCGCCAGCGCATCCAGAGATAGGAGAAGGCCAGCGCCACACCGAGGAAGGCCAACGAACCGATGAGCATCGGCAGCGAGTCGAACAGCTCGCGGTGGCGATCAAGCGCGACCTGGTCGACGAGGGACCGGAAGGGAGCCAGAGCGAGGTCCCTCCCCACGGGGCCGCCGATTGCCGTTCGGTCGGAGGCCCACGCGACTCGCGTGACCCGTATCGCGATCGCCAAGCGATCGTGGCCCTCGACGGCCGTTTTGGGGACCGCCAGCACCCGCAGCGCCGGAACGGGCAGTGGGAGCCTCGGCCCACCAACCGAGCCGACCAAGACGCCGTTGATCCACAGGTCGACCGTCCCGAAGCGGGTTCGCCCGACCAGGAGTCCCCAGCCTTCTGAGGCACTTCCCGTGAGAGGCTCCTTCAGGTCGACGACCCTCCGGTACCAGACCGGCCCCTCGAAACCCTTCAGTCCGTGCTCTTCCCAACTGCCTGGGAGGACGACGGTCCGCCAGGCCGTGTCATCGAACTGGGACGCGGCCCAATCGGCACCGTCACCGACCTTTACGTGCCAGGTCCCTGGCAGCGCCACGCGAGAAGCGGTCGCCACCCCCGGGGTCGGCTGAGTGGCGGCCCCGAGCGGGCTCACCAACCCGGGAGAGGCAGAGGCTGCCAATATCACCGCGAGGGTCTGCAGGGTGGAAACGCACCAAGCCGGGGCTCCGGGTCTGCGCCCGTCGGGTCGCGGGGCCTGCGCTACCCGGTTCCTGACCAGGCTCTCGCGCATCGCCGCCGCGACCGCCACCAGACCGGTCGCGGCGAGTGGCCGTCGTAGGCGACGCCTAAAGCCGCTCGGTGGCATTCGAAACTACCTCCGCAGCGCCCGGCATCGCAGCTTCCGCTCGGAATCGAATTCGACTGGTCCGCGACGCGGATCAAGAACCAGGGAGCGCCTCGGTCAGTATAGGTCGAGCGTCAACCAGACGGGGAACGTCTTGATCCCGTCCTGAGAATCGGAGCGCGGGAACGTAGAGATCAGGGACGTTTCAGCCGCTCCGAACGACCGGGCCGGTGTCAGGTCGAGAACCGCCACGCCCGATCGACGGGCATCGCCGCACCGTATCCGAGATCGACGTCTTCCCCGCTCTCAGGTGAACCGATGCAGGTTGGCGCCCGGCCGCGCTTGTTGGGTCTCTGGGGGGCCGCGCACTGCCACCGAAGCCGCGGCGGACCGGGCGGCCGTGGCAGGCTCTCGTGCACTGGGCGCAGCTACTGCCGAGGCGGGGCTGCCGGAGGCAGCGCCTGATCGAGGCGGCGAACGTCCTCGACGAGCACCCAGCCACGCGCGCCTGAGGAGTCCTGGACGTGCAGGTATGGCCCGCTGACGTCGAGCACAGGGACGGCCTCTCCTTCGCGCATGGTGGCCAGAACCGACGCGGTGGGCGAGGCGGCGTCGGCGAGCGCCACATCCCGCCGAACGACGACGGCCGTCGGTGGCGCCAGGGAGCCGAGCCAGACGAAGGTCGCCGTGACACTCCCCAGGGCGAAGCCAAGCCACGCCGCGGCGACCGGCCAGCGCAAGGCGCGCGCGAGGCGCGCGGTGACATGGGCCCCGAGGGAGGCGAGAAGCAGGAGCGTTGCGAAGAGTGCGAGATGGAGGCGCCGTGCCAGCCGGCCAAGGCCTGACAAGGCCGAGGGCGAGAGCTCGGCCGGGTCGAGGTTCAACGCAGAGCGCAGGCTCTCGATCTCCCGTGCGGTAGCCGTGTCTCCCGGCTCCAACTCCCGGCCGCGAAGAAGCGCCCACAGCGCCTCGCCGACGGCGCCGCGCGCCCGGGAGACCTGTGCCCAGTTCCAGTAGAGGGAACCGCTCTCGTGGCCACCGGCCGCCAACTCACGGTAGATGGTCAGGGCCGCCGGGTAGTCGCCGCTTTGGGCGAGGGATGTCGCCTCGCGGAACGTCTGCTCCGGGCTGACCTGTGAGGCGCCGGTCTCCCACGCCGAGAGCGCCGCGACCGCCAGCGCCGCGCCGACCAGCAGCGAGCCAGCGCAGCAGCGCTTGGCCCAGAGCCCTGAGCCCGGTGCCCGGATCCCGGTGCCCGGATCCCGGGTGGTTCTCACGCCCACCTCCTCACAGCGGCCGACGCTCGCGCGGCGACTTCAGACACCTTCTCCGAGTAGTCCCCGAGCTGTGGGGCAAAGCGCAGGAACCGGACGTCGCGGAGGATCGCCTTGAGCTCATGTTCCCGCTCGCCATCGCTGTCCGACGGACGCTCGTCGAGCTCGCCGAAGAGATCGCTCAGTGCTCGCTCGATTGCCATCGCCGCGGCTTCCTTGGTCGTGCCGCTCTTTCGCGCTCTCGCGATCTCTGCCAACGCGTGTCGAGCGGAGGCGGCCCGTCCGGGCGAGGGCGTTCCGCGATGCAGGCGCAGCATCGGCCAAGCCAGCAGCGCACCGTGTCCGAGAATGACGAGGCCGAGGAGCCAGGCGACGGACGCCGGGCCGACGCCCGGTAACCGGTAACCGACGGCTTCGAGATCCGACCGCAGACGCAGCCGAGCTTGCCCGCTCGGGCCGAGGCCCCTGCCGGCATTCCCGCTCTCGCTCCTCGCCACGATGCCTGTCGGTTCACGGTCCGTGGGAGTCACGAGGAACGGGAGGGCGGACGTCGCCGTCCGCTGCAGCCGGCCCGACTGGGGATCGAAGAACACGAAGGGGAGCTGCGGCACTTCGTGGGCGCCGGCGGTCTCCGGCACGACCACATACTCAAACGTAATCGAGCCGACGATGCCATGGGGCGTAACCTTGAAGTCGGGCTTCGGCTGAGGTGGGTACACCCTTGCGCCCGCCACCGTGAGCTCCGGCGCCTTGTCGATCCATTTCAGGTTGCCCGTGCCGTCCACACGGAAGCGCACGGTAGCCGCCTCGCCGACGGCCAAAGATGAGCGATCGATGGACGCCGTGGCCTTGAGCTGGCCGACCGCGCCGGAAAAGCCCGGATCCGCCGGCAGCGCCTTGACAACGACCGTCATGGGCCGGGTCGTCCGGGCGATGACCGCATCTCCGCCGGGCATCGGGCCGAAAAAGCCACCCTGCGGAACCGCGACCTTGAAGCCGGCGGCCGGAATCTCGAGGGTGCCCGCCTTGGTGGGGAACAACAGCCGCCGGAGCACGACGAACCGTTGGAAGCCCTCGCCCTCACGCTGCACCGGCTCGCCACGGGGATTCCGCTCGCGCTCGAGTTCCTCTACCCAGAAGCCCTGCAGATTGGGCGCCTGGGCGAGCTCGATCCCGCTCACTGCCGTCTGCGTGTACAGGTCGTAGGTGAGGAGTAGCGGCTCGCCGACGAAGAGCGCGGTGCGATCCGCGTTCGCTTCGATGAACAGCTTGGCCTCCCTCCGCGGGGCACGCCTGGCACCAAACAGCGTGTCGAAGGGGTCCTGACCGCGGAAGGCGGAGAACGGATCCTGGGGCGGCTGCCGTTGCACGACGCTGCCCGGCACGACCTCGAGCGTGATCGGATCCGTCGCGCGTTCGCGGTCGCCGATGGTCGCATGAGAGGCGCCGATGCGGGCGGTGCCGACGTGCGTGGGTTGCAGGATGAACAGGTAGGAACGCGCCTGGCTCATCGAGCCGTTCACCAGCGAGATCTGCGTGGACGTCGAAGGGCCGGCCACGATGGCCAGATTCTCGAGCTTCGGCGTGGAGATCTCGCCCCTGAGGTCGATCGAGCGGCCTTCGATAGTGATCGTCAGCCGGACCTGGTCGTCGAGACCGATTCTTGTCGCGTCCACGTCTGCCCTGAAGGAGACGTTGCTCTCGGCGGCTCCGCTTGGCAGGATCGCAGGACCGAAAGCGAAGGACAGCGCAACGACGAGGCTCCGGACGTACCACTCGGCGGGACGCCCTCGAAAGTGAGCGGGCGTGTTTCTCGTGGCCAGGACTCGGGACTGGGATTCCGTGGCTCCGGCACAGGAGGGTTTGCGGGTGCCTCTCACCAGTCCTTTCCTTTCTTCTTCCCTGCCCGCAGAAGCGCAAGCTGTTTCTTCTGTTCGTCCTTCTCGTTCTGCTCGAGCGCGGAGAGGAGCTGCATGGCCCGCTCCTTGGGCATGCCCGTCTCCTGCTTCCAGCGCTCCTGCTCCTTCTCCTCCCGCGTCTGCGGCCTCGGCTGCGGTTGCTCCCGCTTCTGATCCTGCTTCTGTTGCTCGTGCCTCTGCTGTTGCTGGTCGTTCTGCTTCTTGCTTTGCTTGTCCTGGTCCTTGTCCTGCTTGTCCTGCTGCTGCTGCTTCTGCTCCTGCTCCCTGAGCGCCCGCAGCGCGATCTCCATGTTGCGTCTGGCGTCCGGATCGCCGGGGAGCAGCTCGAGCGTCCTCCGGTAGGACTCTGCTGCATCCTTGAACTCCTGCTTCTGCAGCAGTGTGTTACCCAGGTTGTAGCGCGCGGCGGCGGCGAGCGGCGACTTGTCGTCGGTCCCCAGGGCGCGGAAGAGCTCGGCGGCCTGCTCGAGCTTACCGGCCTTGAAGAGCGCATCCGCGAGGTTGAACCGCGTGCGGGGATCGTCCGGGAGCACGCCGGCAGCCTTGTCGAAGCGCTCCTGCGCCCTGGGGTAGTCGCCCTTGTCGTACGCCTTGCGGCCGGCAGAGGTGAGCCGCTGCGGGCGCAGCAGCACCTCGTCGATGACCGAGCCCCTGGGCTTCTGCGGCTCGCCGGCACCCGCCATCGTCGCCGCAAACAGCGTGAGGGCGAAGACCGTCGCTCTCGTTGCTCGCGTTGTGGTCTCGAGCGAGCCCTGAGCGCCGAGCTCCGCCCCGGGAATCGAAGCGGCGGCCTGTCGCTTCCTCCTCCATTGCCACGCGATGACCGGTAGCGGCAGCAGGAGGCCGAGGCTGAGCGCGACGAGGCCGATGCCGAGCGGCCACTGGAAGCGCTCCTTCCTCCGATAGGAGTACTCCTGCGCCAGGGTGCGCTGTTCCATGCCCTCGATGGCGGACGCGAGTTGCCAGGCGGAGGGGTTGGCGGCCGAGACCCGGACGTACTGCCCGCCGGTCGCTTGCGCGATCTCCTTGAGGTTTGCCTCGTTGAGCTTCGATACCACGACCGTGCCGTTCTCGTCCTTCTTGAAACCGGCGCGGTTGCCGTCGCGGTCGACGTCGGGCACGGGCGCGCCGGCCGAGGTGCCGACGCCCACGGTGTGCACGATGACCCCGGCTTCCTTGGCCTTGCGAACGGCCGATTCCACTTCCCCCTCGAGGTCCTCGCCGTCGCTCACGAGCACGATGACCTTGTTATTGCGGTTCTTGTCGACGAACATGTCGAGCGCCTTGGTGAGGCCTGCGCCGAGCGAGGTTCCCGGGGTGGGGACGATGCCGGGCTCCATGGTTTCGAGGAAGAGCCCGACGGCGTCCGCGTCCAGGGTCAGCGGCACGAGCGGATAGGCTTCGCCCTCGAGGGCGACCAGCGCGAACCGGCTGCCCTCGAGCCGGTCGAGCAACGATGAGAGGGCCGCCTTCGCGACGAAGAACCGGTTGGGCTGGACGTCCTCCACGCCCATCGACGCCGACGTGTCGGCCACCAGCACGACGTCCACGCCCTCGCGCTCCAGCTTCTCACGCACCAAGCCCCACCGCGGCTGGGCGAGGGCGACGATCAACCCCGCGGCGCCGGTGAGAAGAAGCGCCAGGCGGACGAAGCGCCAGGCCTCATGTGGCGTGCGGAGCACCCGTCCCCACAGGGCACGGGAAACCAGGCGCGCGGTGCGGTCGCGGTCTCTGCGCACGGCCCACACCTCGGCTGCGGCGAGCACCGGCAGCAGTAGCAACGCCCAGAGCCACAGCGGTTGTGCCAACTCCATGTCTCTTCCTCACACCGGCGCGACGCGAAGGCCGGTCGCCCAGGCCGCCGCGGCCGCGAGAAAGAGAGCGGCGGCGGCGGTCAGGTACGGCCGGAACAGCTCGCGGTAGCGCGTGTACTTCGTAAGCTTGATCTCGCTCTTCTCGAGCTGATCGATGCGATCGAAGATCAACCGCAGCGAGGCGGAGTCGGTGGCGCGGAAGAACTCCCCGCCGGTTCGCGTCGCGATCGTCTTCAACAGGCCCTCGTCGATGTCGACCTGCACGGGCATGACACGGGTCACGATCGCCCCGCTCAATCCGTCGCGCACCTTCACCGGCACCGGCACGACACCGCCCTTGCCGACCCCCACGGTGTAGACACGCACGCCCATGGCCCGTGTCATGTCGGTCGCCGTGGCCGGGTCGATCTCCCCGGCGTTGTTGCCGCCATCCGTGACCAGCACGATCACCTTGCTCTTGGCCGAGGAGTGGCGCAGGCGGGCGAGCGCCGTCGCCATGCCGGAGCCGATCGCGGTGCCGTCGGGCAGCATGTCGAGGTGCACGTCATCCAGTTGACGCAACAGCAGAGCCGTGTCCGTGGTGGGCGGCGACTTGGTCAGGCACTTGCTGGCGAAGACAACCAGGCCGATGCGATCGTTCGGACGCCGCTTGATGAAGCTCGACACGACCGACTTGGCGACCTCCAGGCGGTTCCGCGGCCGGAAGTCTTGCGCGGCCATTGAACCGGAGACATCCAGCGTGACGACGATGTCGACTCCTTCCGTGGTGACGTTCTGTTTGAGGCTGCCGTGCTGCGGCCTGGCCAGGGCAGCGGCGGCGAGCACGAGAGCGAGCGCCGCGAGCACGACGGGCAGGTGGCGCAGGCGTGAGCGCCACGTGGAAGGGGTCCTTCTCAGCCGGGATAGCCCGGGAAACAGCACCGCGCGACTCGTCCGCTCGCGCAACAGGGCGGCCACGACGACCAGGGGGCCGGCGAGGGCGGCGAGCAGCCACAGCGGTTCCAGGAAGCGGAAGCCGAGGACGTCGGTCATGCCGCCTCCCGTCCGGTCTTGGCCGTCGCAGCTTCCGACGCCGCAGTCTCGGCCGCGCGGAGCCGTGCCTCGAGGTCGTCGACCATGCGGCGCACGGCGACCAGGTGCCGCTGCCCGGTCTCGATGGCTGCCGCCCCGCGGGCGAACTTCACGAAATCCGCGGTGTGCGTCAGGTCGCGCAGGGTCGGCACGAGATCACGTCCGTGCTGGTGGTCCCTGAGGTAGGCGATCGCCTCGCTTGACGTCATCTCCAGCACCGCGGCATCCAGCCGGCGCTCCAGGTAGCGCTTCGCGAGCTCCGTCAGCGCCACGTAGAAGTCTTTGAAGCGCTCGTCACTCAGCAGGCGGCTTCCCTCCAGGTGATCGAGTGCCACGCGGGCCTCCACGTCGGGCGGCACAGGCGGTTCGACCGGGGCAGCGATTACCGAGGGCCTGCGGCGGCGGCGAAGGAGCAGCGCGACGACCGCTGCACTCCCGGCCACAGCCAAGGCGCACGCCACCCAGAACGGCGTGCCGATAGGGATGCCCTGGGGAGGCCGAACGTCGGCCGGCTTCTGGCCCTCGGGGTCCTTGGGCAGAAGCGAGACGATACGCAGCGGGATCGGCTGACTCGCGCCGGTTCCAGTGCTGCCATCGGCCTGCCTGTAGCCGACCGTTACGGCGGGCACAGCGGCGCCCTCCAGAACGAACGCGGCCGCCCGATAGGTCCGCCGCTTGGGGGACGGCATGGCATCGGTCGGAGGGGGCGAAAGGCGAAGTTCGACCTTGTCGTCGCCCGCCGACTCGGGAAAGGTGAACGTCGCGCCGGGCGGACCGGTGACCTCGACATTCACAGTGAACTGCTGGCCGATCGAGACGTCGGTCGTGCTGGCGCGAGCCGTTACCTTGATCAGGTTCGTCGCCGGCTTCTGACTGTCCGCAACCTGCTGCGCAGATCCCTGGCCAGGCCACGAGGCTGCCGCCACGATGGCTGCCACCACGCCGAGCCGGAAGCCGCGGACAGGAGCGTTCCTCATCGCCGCTTCTCCCGTGCTTTGAAGAAGGAGGTGAGTGGGCGCTCGTAGGACTCGGCCGTGGAGAGCCGGAGACAGTCGACCCGGGTCCGGCGAAACACCTGGTCCGCCTCCTCGAACGATGTCGCGTGCAGCCGCCTGCGTACATCGCGGTCGCCGAGGTCCACCACGCGCAGCTCGCCGGTCTCGGGATCCGCCAGCGCCACCAAACCGGCGGGCGGGAGCTCGCTTTCGCGCGGATCGTGGAGGTGGATCGCGATCACGTCGTGGCGCCGCCGAAGCATCCCGAGGGCACGCTGATACCCGCTCGCTTGGAAGTCGGAGATCACGGCGACGATGCCGCGCCGCTTCATGACCTGATGAGCGAAGCGCAGGGCGCCCTCGAGGTCGGTCCCCTTGCCCTGGGGCTCGGTCACCAGGAGGTCGCGCACGATGCGCAACACGTGATCGGAGCCGCGGGCCGGCGCGATGTAGCCCTCGATGCGGTCGGAGAAGAGCACGGCGCCGACGCGGTCGTGGTTCGCGACGGCCGAGAACGCCAGTACCGCGGCGAGCTCGGCCGCCAGATCGCGTTTGACGAGGAACTGCGAGCCGAAACGCTGCGAGCCGGAGAGGTCGACGACGAGGAGCAGGCTCAGATCGCGCTCCTCGACGTACTTCTTCACGTACGCCTGACCCATGCGCGCGGTCACGTTCCAGTCGATCGTGCGGACGTCGTCGCCGGGGGTGTACTCGCGCACCTCGACGAACTCCATGCCTCGGCCCTTGAACACCGCCGTGTACGAGCCGACGATGCCTCTGTTGAGGATCGTCCGCGTGCGGATGCGGATCCGGCGGATGCGCTCCAGGGTCTCGCGATCCAGCATCGCCCGCCCCTATCCCGGAGGCCTCTCGGACCCCGGCGCCCTCTGCGCTGCGCCCTGTCTCATGGCACCTCGACCCGCTCGAGCAGGCGCTCGACGAGCTGCTCGGTGGTCACGTTCTCCGCCTCGGCCTCGTAGGTGAGCAGGATGCGGTGCCGCAGCACGTCGAGAGCCACTCCCTTGACGTCCTCGGGAATCACGAAGCCGCGCCCCTGCAGGAACGCCATGGCCCGCGCGGCGAGCGAGAACGACAGCGTCGCACGAGGCGATGCGCCGAAAGCGATGAGGTGCGCGACCTCGGCGAGACCGACATCACGCGGCGTGCGGGTCGCGCGCACCAGGGCGACCATGTAGTCGCGGATGCGCTCGTCCATGTACACGTTGAGCACGCGATCGGCCATCCGCTGCAGCGCCTCGTGGCTCATGACCCGCGCCACCGGCGGCACGTCGGACCCCGCCATGCGGTCCAGGATCGCGCGCTCCTCCTCGGCCTTGGGGTAGCCGATCTTGACCTTGAGGAGGAAGCGGTCCACCTGCGCCTCGGGCAGCGGGTACGTGCCCTCCTGCTCGATCGGGTTCTGTGTGGCGAAGACCAGGAACGGCTCGGGCAGCTTGTATGTTTGATCGCCCAGCGTCACCTGCCGCTCCTGCATCGACTCGAGCAACGCCGACTGCACCTTGGCCGGTGCGCGGTTGATCTCGTCGGCGAGCAGGAGGTTGGTGAAGACCGGCCCCTTGCGGGCGACGAACTCGCCTGTGCGCTGCTGGTAGATCATCGTCCCGGTGAGGTCGGCGGGAAGCAGGTCCGGCGTGAACTGGATGCGCGCGAACTGCAGGTCGAGCACGTGGCCGAGGGTGCGGACCGCGAGCGTCTTGGCGAGCCCGGGGACGCCCTCGACGAGCACGTGACCGCGGCACAGCAGCGCGACCATCATGCGGTCGAGGACCGCGCCCTGGCCGACGATGACCTTCTTGACCTCGCGGAGCGCCGCCTGCACCTCGAGCGATTCGGCACGCACCGTTTCGTTGAGCGCCACAAGATCCGCTTCGCTGCTCGCCATCTCCGTCCCCCTCGCGGTGCACGGCTTCGCCTCCCGGCCGGCACCGACACGACGTGGGCAAGCAACAACTGTGCCGATCCGATCGGGTCAATCAAGTCTTACAGCGGAAATGCTTTGCGCCCTCAATGGGGTCCGGCGTGGGGTCCCTGGGAATGCCGATTTGGCGCCCGATTCCGTCGTTCGTGCACGTGACGCGCGGCAACCGGGCGCCCTGATGGCGGGGCGGGGAGGACATTAATACGGGTTTGCGCGCGGGCCGGCGAAGCTGTGGCCGTCACTGATGAGGTTTCGGTTGCGTACAGGGCACGTCCACGATCACGGTCGTACCCGAACCGGGGGAACTCTCCACGAGCAGCGACCCGCCTAGCGTCTCGGCCCGCTCCCTCATGCCCATCACGCCGAGCTTGTCCTTCCCCACGGCCTGCATCGGGTCGAAGCCCGCGCCGTTGTCCTCCACCATCACCACCACCCGCTCGCCGCGTCGTTCCGCGAGCACGTCCACCGAGGTCGCATTTGCATGCCGCACGACGTTGGTGAGCGCTTCCTGCACCACACGGTAGAGCGCCGTCTCGACTTCGGAAGGCAACCGTTCGTCCTCGAGTCCGCGGGCGTGGAAGTGGGTCTCGAGGCCTCCGGGCGTCTGCAGCCCGGTCAGGTGCTGACGAAGCGCCGCGACCAGGCCGAGGTGATCGAGGCTCGCCGGCCGCAAGTTGGCCGCGAGACGGTGCAGACCGTCGAGCACCTCGCCGGTCGTGCGTTTGAGCTCGGCGATACCTTGAACCGCATCCTCGCGCTGATCGATCTTGCGCTCGAGCATCGACAGCCCGAACAGCAGCGATGTGAGGGACTGCCCGGTCTCGTCGTGCAGCTCGCGGGCGATCGTGCGGCGTTCGTCCTCCTGGACCTCGACCACTCGCCGCGAGAGCGTCTGCATGCGCTGGCGCGCGGCCTGCACCTCCTCGAACAGGAGTGCGTTCTCCACCGCGACCGATGCCTGTGCCGAGAGCGCCTCGGCCAGCCGTACCTCCTCCTCGCTGAAGGCGCCTGCCTGTCGCTTGCTCATCGAGAACAATCCCACCACCCCGCCGCGCGCCAACAGCGGCACGCCCAGCCAACTGTGATCGAACGATCGGTCCACCCGGCTCCCCCATCCCGGGTCGGTGTGGATGTCGGGGATGACCACTGTCCTGCCGGTGGAGAGGATCCGCTCGATCACCGGGTCGTCCGTTGAGGAAAAGGTCGGCTGGTCCTCAGAAGTAGGGCTCTCCAGGCCGTTCCGCTCGGCCAGGGCGCGCACCGACAGCCGCTTTTCCTGATCCCGCACCATCGCCTTTGCGCGGTCGTAGGGGATGACCCGTCCCACGTGATGGAGCAGCACGGAGAGGACCGTGTCGAGGTCGAGCGAGCGGGTGAGGGCGAGGCTCGTCTCACGGAGGGCGTCGGCCGTTTGTCGCGCGCGCTGCTCGGCCTGCACGGCGCGCCGGAGCGCCGTCACGTCGATGCCAAGCTCCAGCACGAGCTGCGTCCCGTCGAAATCCGTGAACGGGTAGTTGTGAATCTGGTAGCTCCGGCCGCCGGGCGCCGCCCACTCCCAGCTCGCCGGGGTGTTGGTCTCGAGTACGGCCGCCACCCTGCAGCCCTCGCAGGGCGCGTCGGCGGTCCCCATCAGCTCGAAGCAGCGCCGGCCGGCGGGATCGCCGAAGTGCTCGCGAAAGTATCGGTTGGCGAACGTGACGGTGGAATCGGGCGCGCGCAGGAAGACGTACAGCGGCAGCTCCTCGAGGAGCGCGAACAGCCGAGCGCGCTCCGCTTCGAGCTGGTGCGTGCGCTCCTTCACCTGGGCTTCGAGGATCTGCAACGGGCGGGCGTTGAGGAGCGCAACGGACGCCATCTCCGCGAACGCCGTGGCCAGCCTGCCGTCCTCCTCGGTGAACCCGCCCGGTTTGTTGGCGACGGCGAGGACACCGGAGACCTCGTGACCGATGACGAGCGGGGCGAGCAGCACCGAGTTGAGTCCGGCACGGTCGTCGACTGCGCCCGCCGAATCGGACCCCCGCCTGCAAGCGTTGTCGACATGTGCGTTGCCCGACTCGATGACGCGCTCCAGTAGTCCGCTGCCCCGCAAGGCGGCCGCGGCGTCGAACGTCGTCTCGCGTGTGCCCGTCACCGACTGGATGATCGTCGGCGCGTTAACGTCGGGTGAGAACAACGCGAC
Source organism: Terriglobia bacterium (assembly GCA_020073245.1). GTDB lineage: Bacteria > Acidobacteriota > Thermoanaerobaculia > Thermoanaerobaculales > Thermoanaerobaculaceae > RBG-13-68-16. Next base: position 27,325 of record JAIQFQ010000017.1, read on the forward strand.
AAACCCCACCGGCGCGTCGATCAACGACGTGCAGGAGACGACGATCGTGCGGGAGGCGTCCTCGAACGAGCGGCTCTCGAGCGCCGAGCGAGCCGCGTGGAGCAGGGCGGTGACCTCGACCCCCCGCCGCTTGCTCATCTCGAGCGCGATGCGCAGCTCTCTCTCCGCGCGCTTGCGTTCGGTGATGTCGTGGAGGAGGACCTGGACGGCCGGTCCTTCCGGCGTGTCCACGCGGCTGGCTCCGGACTCGACGTCCCGGACCGAGCCGTCGAGCCGGACGATCTGCTCCTCCAAGACAGGAACCTGCGCCCCACCGAGGCTCTGCTCGATTCGTCGGCGGATCGTGGCGTGGAGTTCCGGGTGGAAGAAGTCCAACGGGGACCGGCCGAGGACATCGCGCGGGTCGCCCGCACCCAGCAGCCTGAGCGCTGCTGCGTTGGCGTAGACGACCGCGCCCTCCCGGTTGACGAGGACCGCGTCGGGTGACAGCTCCACGAGCGCCCGATAGCGCTGCTCGCTGTGCCGGAGCGCCTGCTCGGCCTCGGCGCGGGCCTCGCGCGTGCGAATCGCCCGTATGCCGAAGGCGAGATCGCCGGCGAGCTCGGAGAGAAGTACGACCTCTTCCTCACCGAATGCGTTCGCCGTGTCGGAGTAGATCGTCAAGGCCCCGAGGGCCCGGTCGCCGCCCGCCAGCGGCACGGAGAGAGACGAGCGGTACTCGCGCTTGAGCGCCTCATCCCGCCACGGCGCGAAGGCCGGGTCAGTCAGAATGTCATTGCACCCGGCCGGCTTCCCGGTGCGGATTGCCGTGCCGGCTGGACAGCGGCCGCGGTCGGTGTCGGCCCAGGTCACGTCGAGGGCCGCCACGTACCCGTCGTCGCGGCCGGCGTGGGCCACCGGCCGCACGGTCTTGCCCTCGTCGTCCTCGGCCATCCCGATCCACGCCATCGTGTGCCCGCAGTCCTCGAGGACGATCCGGCACACGTCGGCGAGCAACTCCGCCTCGGTGGACGCCTGCATCATCGCCTGGTCGCTGTTGCTGAGCGCCCGCAGCGTGCGGTTGAGCTGCTGCAGCTCCCGTTCCCTCTGTTTGCGCGCGGTGATGTCGCGCGCCACGTGGACGCTCCCGGTGAGCCTGCCCTCTACGTCGAACAGCGGTGTCGTGGTCACGAGGTAGTCGCCGCCGAGGCGATCCTCGTGCAACTCCGCGACGTGGTCCCGCCCGTCACGGAGCGTGAGGGTATGTGGGCAATCCGGATGCGGGGCAGTCGCGCCGTGCACGCAGATGAAGCAGGTCCGGCCGATGCAATCCGCCGGCGTCGTCGCCAGCCGCTCCGCCATCGCCCGGTTGGCGCGCACGATGCGGTACTGGTCGTCCAGCACGGCGACGAGGTCCGGCACGGCGTCGAAGGTTCGCTCCCATTCCTTCTTGGCACGCTCGATCGCGCGCTGCGACTCGACCTGCGATGTTACGTCCACGATCGCGACCGCGCACCCCGACACCTCGCCGCGCGCGTCGAAAACCGGCGCGGCGCTGTTGCTGACGAAGGCGCTTCCGCCGTCGAATCGCTCGATGCGCATGAGCTGGCCGGTGACCGGCAGCTTCTCGGCGATCGCGCGCGCCGACGCCCACTCCTCGGGCCGAACCGGCTCCCCCGAGTCCACCCACCACGCCTTGTAGGGGGCGTAGTCTTCCACCGAACGCGTCGGCGGCCGTCCGCCGCCCCACACCCGCTCGAACTCCGGATTCGCCTGGCGATTGCCGCCCCGCTCGTCGAGAATGGCCACCCCGACCGGAAGCACCTCGAGCACGGCCTCGAGGCGCGCCTTCTCGTTGGACACTTCGTCGCGCGATCTCTTAAGCGCCTCCTTGGCCCGTTTGCGCTCGATCGAGTAGCGAATGCTGCGTGCCAGGAGCTCCCGGTCGATCCGTCCCTTGGCCAGGTAGTCGCTGGCGTTCGCGCGCACCGCCTCGATACCCGTCTCCTCGTCGTCGAGGCCGGTCAGCACGATGATCGGCACCTCGGGCGCCTGGCGGATCAGAGTCTTCAGGCCGCCGAGCCCCCGGGTATCGGGCAGTCCGAGGTCGAGCAGCACGACGTCGATCGGCTCCCGCCCGACGATCTCGAGCGCCTCTTCAAGACGGCCGGCGTGCACGGTCTCAAAAGCCGGGCGGGTGTGTCCTCGCAAATACTCAGACACCAGGCGCCAGTCGCCCGGGTTGTCCTCGACCACGAGCACGCGGATGACGTCTCGGCCCATCGAGCTCGCCGCTTAGGCCCCGCTGGGGGGCAGCCTGACGATCGTCAGCCAGAAGTCTTTGATCGACTGGACCACGTGGAGGAACTGGCTCAAATCCACGGGCTTCGAGATGAAGCAGTTGGCCTGAAGGGCGTAGGCCTTGATCACGTCTTCCTCGGCCTTCGAGATGGTGAGGACCACGACCGGGATGGTCCGCAGACCGGGGTCCGACTTGACCTCCCGGAGCACCTCACGGCCGTCCTTGCGCGGCAGGTTGAGGTCGAGGAGGATCAGATCGGGCCGCGGCGCTTTGGCGTGCTGGCCCTCCCGGCGGAGGAACTCCATCGCCTCGACGCCGTCACCGACCACGCTGAGGTTGGTGAAAAACTTCTGCTCCTTGAGAGCCTCCTGGGTCAGCCGGACGTCGGCTGGGTTGTCCTCCACCAGCAGGATCTCGATCGGCCGAACGCTATCCGTGTGTTGCATCGCCACCTTCCCTTTCAGTGGGGATCGTGAAGTAGAACGTCGATCCCTTGCCGTTTTCCGATTCGACCCAGATCCGTCCGCCGTGCGTTTCCACGATCTTCTTGCAGATCGCCAGGCCGATGCCCGTGCCGGCGTACTTCTCCCGCCCGTGGAGCCGCTGAAAGATCACGAAGATGCGGTCGTGGTACTGGGGCTCGATGCCGATCCCGTTGTCCTTCACCGAGAAGACCCACTCCCCGTCCAGCCTCGCCGCTCCGACGTGGACCCTGGGGGCTTCGACCCCGCGGAACTTGATCGCGTTCCCGATCAGGTTCTGGAACAACTGGGCGAGCCGGCCTTCGCGGCCCATCACGACCGGCAGCCTGTCGTGGGTGAGCCTGGCCCCGCTTTCCTCCAGCGCCGGCGCCATGCCCCGGGTCACCTGGGCGAGGACGGCTTCGCAATCGACGGGCTCGAACTCCATGTCGGTGCGGCCCACCCGTGAGTACGCCAGCAGGTCGTTGATCAGGCGCTGCATGCGCTTCGCCCCATCGACGATGTAGTCGAGGAAATCGGTGGCGTCCGCGTCGAGCTTCTCCCGGTACCGACGCTCCAACAGCTCCGAGTACGACGCCATCATGCGCAGCGGCTCCTGGAGGTCGTGCGAGGTGACGTAGGCAAACTCCTCGAGCGACTTGTTGGAGCGGGCCAGCTCCGCCGTGCGTTCCGCCACGCGATGTTCCAGCGTCTCGTACGCCTCTTGCAGCGCGGCTTCGGCGCGCTTCTTGTCTGTGATGTCCGTGAAGAGAATTCCGACCCTGCGGTTCTCCGCTTCCCCGATTGGGAAGGCGAACACGTCGAAGTACCGCTGCATCGCCTCCGCGACGTTCTGGAACCGGTGCGCCTCGCCGGTTCGGGCGACTCTCCCGTAGATCTCGAACCAGTGCGCCTCGTGGTCGGGGACCAGCTCCCGGATCGTCTTGCCCAGGGCGGCATGGAGCCCGGTGTGCTTCTCGAACGCAGGGTTGACCTCCACGAAGCGGTAGTCGACCGGCTTGCCTTCCGGGTCGTAGAGCATCTCGACGACGCAGAAGCCCTGGTCCATCGTCTCGAACAGGGTGCGATAGCGGAATTCGCTGGCGCGCAGCGCATCCTCGGCCCGCTTGCGCTCGGTGATGTCGCGGGCGGCGGCAAACACGCCCAGCACGTGGCCCTGCGTGTCGCCGTACACCGAGGCGTTGTAGAGCACGTCGGTCAGCCGGCTGTCCTCGTTGCGGATCGTCAGCGGGTAGTCCGTCACTGACCCCTGGGCAAAGACCTTCCGGTAGCCTTCCTTGGCTTTCTCCGGCTCGGTGAAGTAGTCCGAGAAGTCCGTTCCGATGAGTTTGTCGCGGGAGACGCCCGTCACCTTGACGGTCGCTTCGTTGACGTCGGTGATCTTGCCTTCCGGGTTGATCGTGACCAGCGGGTCGAGGCTCGTCTCGAGGAGGTTGCGGTTGTACGCGTTGGCGCGTTCCAGCTCGGCGGTTCGCTCCACAACGCGGCCCTCCAGCGAGAGGTTCAGCTCGCGGAGCGACTCCTCGGCGCGCTTGCGCTCCGTCAGGTCCACAAACGTCGCCAGAAGGTCGTCTCCGATCGTTGTGGCCGAGATCTCCATCACGCGGGCGCTGCCGTCCTTGCACGTGAAGCTGCACTCGAACGGGCCGATGCCCGCCTGCTCAGCCGCCCCGCGCTTCAGGGCTGCATCCCACGTCTCCGCCAGCCGGCGTCTGGTCGATTCCTCGGGCTGGGCGCGTCGCCACCACTCCTCCACGCTCGGGATGTCCTCGTGGGTGTAGCCGAAAACACTCGTGAACCGCTCGTTGAAGTAAACGATCGAGCCGCCCCGGTTGGCGCGCAGGAGCGGGAGCGGGGCCAGCTCGATCAGTCGGCGGAACTGCCTCTCCGCCGTCAGCCGCCGCTCGTCGGTACGGTTGACCGACCTCGCCGCAAGCCAGACGAGCCCCACCAGGAGCAGTGCGTACGTCACCGCGACCAGCTCGACCCCGACCTCCGAGCCGAACAGGCCGGCGCGTTCTCCGAAAAGACGCAACCAACCGATCACGAGCGGCACCAGCAGGAAGACCGGCAGGAGCCGACGTGCTATCACGCTGCCGGCCTGGTCACCGGCGAACACCCCCAGCAGCCAGGTGTCGCGTCGCATCGCGAAGATCGCGGCGGCGACCGCACAGAATGCGATCCCCGTGTTGAGGGCGACGGGCCGGCCGAGCCAGTCGTGGATCGACTCCACCCCGAGGAAGTAGCTGGCGGTGACGAAGTAGCCGCCGGTCGCCACGGCCAACGCCAAGGCGTGAGCTGCCCCGGCGGCGCCCCGTCGAGCGGTCGACAGGAGCCCCAGAGCACAGCCCGTGAGGAGGAACAGAATGCCGGTCAGGAGCGCGGGCCGGTTCTGTGGATCCCAGATCAACCCGAGCAACGGGACGTCCCGCGGCGGGGCATCCTGTCCGGTGATCAGCCTGACCGCATAGAGCGCCACGATCGACAATCCAACCAGCGCGACCAGCCACCCGGGCACCCTCAGGACGGGGTGGCTGCGGACCAGGCCGGGGTTCCTCAGCACGAGCGTCAGCTCGACCGCGGCAAGGACGAAACAGACCGCGGTCAGCACGCGCATCGCGATCCATTGCGGCTCGACGCTCTTCAGCAGGGCCAGGTCGAACGCCCAGCCAGCCAGCGCGAGCAGACCGATCCCGCCGACGATCAGCGTGGCCCACCTCGCGGTCAGCGCGAACGCCCTATCCCGAGTCATCCCAGATCACGCGTTCTCCGGAGCCCATTGTAGGGGAAGGCCTCCGTCGCCGGAAGCCGCGTGTCCTGACAGGAACACAGGAAATTCCACCTGCGTCTCAAGATTAGGCAGGAGCGGATCTCATCCCCGCTCGTCATTCTGGCGGCAACGTTCGCTCCCCTCTCTCCTTTCTTGAGCTCGATTTCGTGCCGTTCGCGACCGACTGCGGTGCGCTCGAGTCGACCCCACTTCTTGTTGCTACCTCCCTGCCCAGATCCCCGCACTCGCGCTCCGTGAGGTCGGTCGTAACGGTCGGCGACCGGACCGCCTCGGCGTCGCCTGCCCGACGTCTCGAGAGAGGCGCGCCTCTGGCCAGGACTCACGCCGCCGACCGAGCACCTGGCTGGCAGAATGCGGCGGACGACCGCGCAGTCAAGTCCCGCGGCCGGTTCCCAGGAAACGAGGTCCCTTGTCCGGTCAGCGTGCCCAGAAAGGGTCGCCCCAGGTCTTCGTGAGGAGCCACTCCTCGAAGGCGACCGGGTCGTAGCCGATCTCCCGGCGTGCTGGCTCGATGTCGAAGTCGGCGTCCATGACCACGCCGAGGATCGTGTCGCGCTTGAGCAGGGGGCTTCGCTGGATGTGACTCAGCAGACCGGCGATGGCTCGGCAAACCCACACCGGCACGGCGACGATCGGCTTCGCGATCCCGAGGCGTCGACAGATGATCTCCGTGTACTCCCGCATCGAATGTGCGTCGCCCCCGCCGAAGTTGTAGGTCTTGCCGTACGAGACGCGCCGGTCGACCAGCCGGGCAAGACCATCGACGAGGTCGTCGACCAGTACCCAGCGCTTCCGTGCCCGACCGCGGCCAACCAGCGGGATGAACCACCTGAACTTGCGGATCTGGTCGACATACCTGACCAACTCTTGGCCGCCGCCACCCGGGCCGAACACCAGCGTTGGTCGCACCACGGTGAAGCTCGTCCGCTCCGAAGGGTCGTGCATGAGCCGCTCGGCGAGGTGCTTCGTCTCCCCGTAGGTCGTGCGCAGCCGATAACCTGCGGCCGCCGCCGAGACGTAGACAAAGTGCCTGACACCTGCCTTCACCGACTCGCCCACGAGGTTGCGCGTCCCCTCGAGGTTGACCCGCTTGAACAGCGCGGGGTTGTCGGCGAAGAGGACGGCGGCGAGGTGGAAAACCGTGCTCACCCCTGCGAGCGGCGCGGCCAGCGTCTCCACGCGGGTGATGTCGCCGGCCACGATCTCGCAGTCGATGCCTTCCAGGGCGCTCAACAAGGGGTCGCGTTCTACTACCATGGCGCGCACGGCAAATCCGCGCTCGACGAGAAGCTTCACCAGCCTCGATCCGATGAAACCGGTGGCGCCCGTTACAAGGATCGTGCTCACTTTGTCCTCCCCGAGCCGCTGCTGGACGTGCCCGCTGCCCTCACCCGCATCAGGTGCTGACCGAACCAGCTATCGGTTGAGCCGAGGTACTGGGACGTGATGTCGGGGTCGTCGCCGCCCTGGAAACGCACGAGGCCATTGGCCGCGCGGCGGGCGGTCGAGATGGTGGTCGGGATGCCCTGCGAGCCGGCCCGACCCATCGGCATCAGGATGTACGTCTTGATCGGCCGCTCCGCGGTCAGCAGGAGGAGGGCGGCGAGAGCCAGGCGGTGCCTGAGCGCCGCACGGCTCCTCCAGAATGTGACGGCGACCGCGGCCGCCGTGAGATGGAGGACGAACAGCGAGGGCATGGAAACCCGCATCGCCCAGTCGTTGTACTTGCCCATGTACACGAGCGTCGTGGCAACGAGCGCTGCGCCGGCAAGGCAGAACACGCGCCACCGCGCCACGTCGAGCAGCGTGTACCGGTGCTGCACGAGCCAGACAGCGGCCCAGACGGAGCCGATGGCAAGCAGGAGGAAGAGCAGGTATTTCGACCACGCCGCGGCGTTCGGAAGCGCCGCGAAGAGCAGCCCAGCAAACCGCTGCGGCTCGTGAGCCTGGAGGTAGATGCCGACCGGCACGGCCAGGGCCAGAGCCCCCAACGCGTCCACCCACGAGAGCTCGCGGCGCCACCGACGCCAGAGGACGGCAACCGTGAACGGGAGCAGCCCGATGGCGACGAACGGGGACCAGAGCATGAGGGCGGCGTTGACGAATGCGCAGTACCGGGCGGTTCGCCGTTCCCACACGACGCTCAGCACGCACGCGGTCGCGAGCCAGGCGCCCAGAGCATGCTGCGGTGTCCAGACCAGCATCCAGGGCTCCGACTGGAACATGAGCCTGGTATGGACGCCGGCGAGGTGAAAGAACGTGTCGGTGAAGCCATCCGTCTGCCACCACCCGCCTCGAAGCGCCCCCGCCTCCGGTGCGAGCCTCCGCGCCAGCGCGACGAGGCCCGGCACCCAGCAAAGGCCGTCGACCAGCGTGAACAGGCAGAGGACCGCCGGTCCGTTCGGGCGACCCAGACGAGCGACCCAGGCGAACGCCAGCACCACGCCCGCCGAACCCCACGCCAGGGACGCCGACGCGGCGTACTGGATGCCGAGCAGTTTGGCCACGAGCGCCGTCGGCAGGTAGTAGGCAAGGTAGTAGCAGAGCATCGGGTCGTGGAGATCCGGCGCGCGGTACACGACCGGCCACGGCTCGACGATGAGGTCGTGAAAGACGAGGTTGTGCTTGGTGTAGTCCCACACCTGGGCGTTGAGCTCACCAATGCCGCCGGCAACGACCCAGAACGCGGCGAGGGCCAGCACCACCGCCCAGTCGAGTCCGGAGAGAGGTGGCCGATCGGTGCGTGCGCGCCCGACGACGTCGACGAGGCACGCCACCGCGACGAGAGCGATGCCGTACCCCCAGGCGGGTCGCAGCCAGCCCAGAACGAACACGACGTTGGGGAGCAGCAGGTAGCCGACCGTGGCGACGAGCAGCGTGTCCCTACGCACGTTCGCTCACCTTACCTCACGACGGCGTCGCGCGCCGGCGGCACGGGGTGTACCCTGTCCGTGACGGCCTCACGCTTCGCGAACACGGTGGCGCCCGGGCCGTCGTAGATGACGACGAAGCCGTCGCTCGCAGCAAGGGTGGCCTTCGGGGCTGCTGCGCGTGCCGACGTCGCCCGCGTGGGCTTCGATACGTAGACGTCGCTGAACTGCAGGCCGAAGCGCGCCGACAGGGCATCGAGGCACGCCGCATCCACGCTCCCGCACCTCCTGAGCGCCTCGTACTCTTGAACCCGTCTCGCGAACTCGCTGCGCGGCAGCCATTCCGCGCCGTTCGGAGTGGTCACACTGACTCTCCCGGCAAGGGCCGCGAACCAGGCATCGACGGGATCCACCCACCATGACCGGTTCGCCGAGGCAACGAGAAACCGGTGGCCCTCGCCGACGTTCGCCGCGATCCACGCCATCGCCACTCGTTCGGCAGGAGGGACGCGGCGCATCGACGGCCAGTCCTCGGGGGTCCGGCGCAGGTTGGAGATGATAAGGGTGTAGCCGAACGCCGGAACCAGGACAGCGGCCTGAATGGCCCGCAGCGCACGTCGCCGCGTCTCCTGGCCGAGCTCACCCGGCGCCCCGCGCCACAGGGCCGTCCAACCGCCGAGGAACCGCTGGAGCCAAGGGAGAACAACGCCCACGAGAGCCCGCGTCGCAAGCAGAGCCACCGGAACGACCGCCGGCGTCGCCGCGCTGCGTGGGACCACTGCGAACGTCACCACGAGCCAAACCGGAAGAAAGAATTCCCGACGGACAATCGCGTCCAGGACACCCACAAACGCCAGGATCACGAACGGAGCGACGCCGACCTCGCCGGCCGCTCCGCGGGCGAGCGGGCCGAGCAGGGCCCGCAGACTCCAGTTCGAAGTCTCGGAGGCGGCGAGAAACGGCGCGAGGCCGTGCCGGGTGAGCATCGCGACCAACCACGGTGAGGTGATGGCGGCGGCGCCCACCGCCACGAACGCGGCCGCCACGATCGTCCGTCGGTCCGGGCCACAGACCGCGACGACCAGCACGAGGGTCGCGGCCGCCCAGAGCCCCATCTCGGGGTGCGACAGCACCGCGAGGGCAAGCGCGACGGCGGTCGGGACCCCCGCGGCGGTGCGCCGGCCGACGAACAGGCGATGACCGCACGCGACGGCAAGGCAGGCGAAGAGGAACCCGAACGACCGCGTGAGGCCCCCACCCATGATCAGGTACTCGTAACTGCGTGGAAGCAGGACGAAGGTCAGACTGGCGAGACCAGCCCGCGATGCCGTGCCGAGGACGGACCGGGCCAGGAAGAAGAAGACCGCGGCTGTTCCCAGGTTGGCGATCAGGGGGAGGAAGCGCAGCAGACCGAGAATGGAGGCGCCGGTCGCGAGGTGGACCGCCGCCGCGGTGTAGAGGGCCAACGGCGGGTAGGTGAACGGGATACAACCGCCGTTGTAGGAGGTCGTCAGCGGCAGCGCGAGCTTGGCACCGACGAGCTCGTTGATCATGACGAAGAAGAAGCCGCCGTCGTTGATTGGGAAGTCGTCCGCGAGGACCCTGGGGAGGCGCACGACGGCAGCCACCGCCAGCACCGCCGCGACCCACGCGGCCGTTGTAAACGCTTGCCCGGCCGCTGTAGGCCGGCCGCCTAATCGGTCAAGACTCACTTTGGGCAAAGGATAGCAGAACCCTGCGGGCAGGCCGTGCTGCAGGCGCGAGAGGTCGCTGCCTCCGTGTCAATGCCACGACCGAGCCTCGCGCTCGCGCCCGGCGGCTGGCAGTGAGGTCGGCGGGCATCCGGGACGAGCACCCGCACCATATTCCGGCACGGCAGGAAGGCCTGGCGGCGCCATACTCCCGAGGCCCTCGCGATCGCCAGCGAGTCGTGCGTACCCGCCACGACGCTCGAGACACCTCAGCGCCGTGCATTGACGCTACGACCTCGGCGCGCCTATCATCGTCTCAGGATTGCTGGCGCGGAGCTTGCCGTCGGCGAGGGATTGCCGGGTACGGCGGCTCGTCGGACAGTGCGCGACGCGCCCTGCAAAGCCGCGTTGCCGGGAGCGGCAGGAAGAGGGGGCGTTCATGATCTCGTGGCGCAGGGTGGTCCCTATCGCAACCGTTGTCATCGCATCGCTTCTGACGGCGCCCATCGCGTCCGCACAGACGGGCTCCCTCACTACCGGCTTCGAGGACTGGAGCGGATGGTGCTCGGGGCTCTACGTCGACCTCACGGCCTCGGTGCCGTTGACCGTCACCAGCTTCGACGTGTACTTCAAGGGCACCCTGAACCGCAACGTCAGCGTCTACTACAAGGCCGGCACCTACGTCGGGTCGGAAACGACCCCAGGCGCATGGACGCTGCTCGGGACCGTCAACGTCAGCCCCGGCGGCACTGGGACCGCCACGGCAGTGAACCTCGGCGGCGTCGCCATCCCCGCCGGGCAAACGTACGCTTTCTATTTCGTGGACCTTCTTGGCACGGGGGGGCCCGACGGCGGCGGCCTCAATCTGGACCTGACTCCCTCGCCCGTTTCCAACGCCGACCTAACATTGAACAGCAGCATGCGGACGTGCGATACCCCGTTCACGGACCCAGAGGGTGGCATGGGGTGGGAAGGCACGGTCTACTACCAACTCGGTGGGCAGGCCATCCCAGTACTGGGGACAACCGCCCTCGCTGGCCTCGCCACGCTCGTGCTGTTCCTCGGTTGGTTCGTTCTCCGCCAGCGGTCCGCAACATAGGCCGCACGGCCCGGCCAGGTCGCCTCACGTTCCGCGGGCAGCCGACCCGCTGCGATCCGGCTTCCTGTGTGCCTTTTGCCTCTCCTTCTCGGCACGTCTCGCCGAGGACCCTCGTCGCCGGGTCGTTCGACCGCGCGTAGAGATCATGGACAGGAACTCCCTTTCTTGGCCTGTGTGACGATGCTCCCGTGAAACGCGCTATCAGAGCATTCTGAGGGCGTCGGACGGCGTCGGAGGGGGCTTGGGCATTTTCGCGACTTGGGTTGGTCGGGAAAGCGGGATTCCAACCCGCGGCCTCTTGAACCGGGTCGGTCGCCTGGACCCTGACACTTGGAATTTGGACTCTATTGGTTATGCTTGGCCATGCCCGAATCCGACTATCGCGCCTACCCCTATCGCTGGGTCGTCCTCGCGAGCTTCATGGTCATCGCGGCGATGTCACAGGTCCTCTGGATCACTTTCGCTCCGATCACGATCGAGGCGGCGCGCTTCTACGGCACATCGGACCTGATGATCGGCCTGCTCTCAATGAGCTTCATGGTCATCTACATCCTGATCGTGATCCCCAGTGCCTGGGCGATCGATACCTGGGGCCTGCGTGCTGCGGTCGGTCTCGGCGCCGCCCTGACCGCGGTGTTCGCAGCCACTCGCGGCGTCTTTGCGGACAACTTCCCGCTCGTCTTCGCCTCCCAGGTCGGGCTCGCCATCGGCCAGCCGTTCATCCTCGGATCAATCACCAAGGTCGCAGCACGCTGGTTTCCGGTCAAGGAGCGGGCGACCGCCACCGGACTCGGGACGCTCGCCCTTTATGTCGGCATCCTGGTCGCGATGGGGCTCACACCACCCCTCACGATCCGGTACGGCATGAGGAACATGCTGCTCGTCTACGGCCTCGCGACGGTCATAGCCACAGTCCTGTTCTTCGTGCTCTTTCGCGAGCGGCCGCCCACGCCAGCCGGTCACGACGAACGCGCATTGATGCTCGACGGCCTCAAAGGGATGCTCCGGCAGAAGGACTTCATCCTGCTCATGGTCATCTTCTTCGTCGGCCTGGGAATCTTCAACGGCGTCTCGACCTGGATCGAGACCATCATCCGGCCGCGTGGCTTCACGATCGAGCAGGCGGGAACGCTCGGCGCGCTCATGCTCGTCGGCGGAATCGTGGGCGCCATTGCGATCCCGATCCTCTCCGACCTGGTGCGGCGACGGCGGGCATTCATGATCATCTCGCTCATCGGTATGATTCCGGGCCTCGTCGGCATAACCTTCGCCACCGGCTACCGGTTACTTCTCCTCTCGGGATTCGTCTTCGGGTTTTTCCTCTTGAGCTCAGGGCCGATCGGGTTCCAGTACGGGGCGGAGATCACGCACCCGGCACCGGAAGGCACATCCAACAGTTTGCTGATCGTGATGGGTCAGGTCTCGGGGATCATCTTCATCTTCTGCATGGACGCGTTCAAATCGCCGGCCGGCGTCATGACCGGCTCCATGCTCGTGCTCATCGCGCTCACCGCCGCCAGTGTCGTTCTGGCCGCGGTGCTCAAAGAATCACCCGTTGCCACCTCGAGCCGCTAGTCCCCGGCCCAGGAACCGATATCCAGAGTTGGGCTCGCCGCCATTCATCCAGGGTCTCCCCATCTAACAGGATTCCTGACGCTGGGACGGTTGGCGGCTCTGAGACCCAACCCGGGGGCTGGCCCAGGTTGACGATGACCTCCTGAGCTCCACTCGATTGAGCACCCACGGAAGGGCCGTCTCCGACGGCCGTCCTCTCGGGTGAGTTCGTCGCCGCTACGGAGCGGGCGGCTCCCGCCTCCCGAGCCCTGGGCCCGAAACGCTTGCACTTACGACGCCACGCCGAGGGGAGCACGCCGCCCCCGCTGAACCGATCACTCCCGCGCAGGGGAGCCCACCGTGCCTGCGCGGCGCGGCCGGTGCCTAGCCTTCCGGTCCCCGTGCCCTGCATCTCGTCCTTCTTTGAGGCCCGATCGCGAGGCCTCGCGACGTGGTAGGCCCGACGACCAGCGAGTCGCGTCGTACCGACGAATGAACAGCTCGTCGAGAAGATGGAGGATGAGCACGTGGTCGAGCGCCTTGTAGTTCCGATTCGCCTTCATGCCCTGGACGGTGTTCCAATCGAACCAACCCCGCTCCTCGACCGCTGGCTCCTCGAGCAGATCCATCATCTCCGTTCCGTTCTCGAGAACCAGCTTGGACAGCGGCGCCGCTGAGGCGTTGAACGCGACCTTCGGCCGGAGGGAAATCTGTGGTGGAAGAAACCGTGAAGCGGCCGCACGCAGGATCCTCTTTCCCGAGAAGAGCTCAACCCGGTTGCCTTCGGGAATCGAAGCGCAGAACTCAAGCAGCCTGTGATCGAGGAATGGAACCCTCACCTCCACATGTCCAGCCATCCCCATCCGGTCCTCGAACCGCAGCCATCCGCTGCCAAGCCGCCGGAAGTCCCGCGCGAGCTGCGTCGCCGTCAGTTCGGCCCACCAGCGCTCCGGGTCGCCGCCGAGGTGCGCTGCAAGACGCTCCCCCTCCTCGTCCAGCGGCTCCCAGGCAAAGAGCGGCCACTCCCGGAACGACACGGAAAGGTCTCGGAGGAGCCGCCGACGGAGCGCGCGTCGCCTGAACCACTTGTACGACTGGAAGTAGCCAGTGAGGATCTCGTCGATCCCCTGACCCGAGAGCAGGACCTTCGCGCCATCCGCGTAGACTGCCTGGGCCAGGGCCTGCCGCGCGACATATCCGAGGTCGAATTCTCCCTCGGCGAACCAGGCCGTGCGGGCGATGTCGCGGACACCGCCGAAGCCGCACGGCACTCTGACGTTTTCCACGCCCAGGAACGCTGCCACGACTTGAGCGTGCTCCGAGTCGCGGGTTGCGTCGCCTTCGAACTCGACCGTATAGGTGCGCACGTCGCGCCTTCCGTGCAACGCCATCGACGTGACGATAGTGGCCGAGTCGACGCCGCCCGAGAGACTCGCCGCGATGGGGACGTCCGCGACGAGCTGCATACCGACCGCCTCGTGGACGAGAGACTGGAATGTCTCGAGCACGAGGCGCTCATCTTGCCGTCCCGCCTCGCGGCTCGGCTCGTAACTCCAGTAGCGGGAAATCGTCCGGCCCCCGCCCTTGCAGAGCAGCGTGCAGCCGGGGGCCAGTTCTACAATGCCGCGGAACGGCGATCTGATGAGGCCTTCGCCGTCCTCGGTCGCGCCCAGGTAGCCGATGAGGTCGATGCCCCGGCGAAGCTCGCGTTGGGAGAGCAACGCCTTGGCCTCGGAGGCAAAAAGCGTCCGGTCAGGCTCCAGCGCCAGGGAGAGAGGCTTGATACCGCTGTGGTCGCGCGCCAGAAACAGCTCCCTCTCCTTCCAATCCCAGATCGCGAAGGCGAAGATGCCACGCAGCCTTCGGACGCAATTGCGACCCCATTCCTCGTAGGCCAGAAGCAACACCTCGGTGTCGGACGAGGTTCGAAAGCGGCGACCTCGCGACTCGAGATCCTGGCGAAGCTGGCGGTAGTTGTAGATCTCGCCGTTGAAGACGATCCAGAGCTGACCATCGTCATTCGCCATCGGCTGATCGCCGTGTTCGACGTCGATGATCGCGAGGCGGCAGACGGCCAAGCCCAGGCCCGGCTCCTCGTGAAATCCGGTTCCGTCCGGACCCCGATGAAGAATCGGCCGGAGCATCTGCTCCAGCGTCGAGCGCGCGACCGGCTTGAGCCCGTCTGCCTCCTGAATGCCGACAAATCCACACATGGTCGAGAGCCTCGATTTTCCAGCAGCGTTCGTCCGCAATGGAGAGCTTCAATTGGGCCACGGCTATTCCCCCGCGGACCCTCTGTGCGGCCCGGACACGATGTTGCCTCCTGGACTACAGGTCATTTGCGACGCTGCAATGGATTGAACGGGGGATGTTTCTGCACCGCCGTTCGCCACTTGCTCGCCGATGCGAGCCCCGAGCTTCGATTTGCCGTTGGCCCGGTTTTCCGGGGCCGGTCACGGCTCTCGATCCCAACCTTCGACCTGGATCGATTTTGGGGAGCAGCTCAGTCCGCCGTGACCGATTCCAACCGTACCACCCTCTTCAGTCGCCTTCTCCCGTCCGCACCCGCCAGCTCCCGTGCCAGCTCGCCGTCATCCCCCCCTCTCGACGTGATCCCCAGCATCACGTCCGCCTCGCCGGGCACCTTCGCCAGGTATCCCTCCTCGTGAAACACGATGGCTGCCACGTGTCGCACCGTGAGCGGGGTGCCACGCGCGCACCCCATGCGCTGGGCAGCAAGGTCCGCTCGATGCACGGTTCGCTCGTCAAGAGGCTGCCCTAGACACCAGGCACCCACCACGACGACCACGAGGTCCACCGAGGAGGCGATGACCGGCTCCCAGTGGGCATGAGCCTTGAGGGGTCGGCCTGCCGATCCATCCGCCTCGACGATCAGCGTGTCCGCAATTCCCGTCGTGGCGAGGACCTCGAGCGCTCCGGCCGAGAAGCCCAGCAGTTTCTCGTCCTCCACCCTGGACGCGAGCACGATGGGGTTGAGCCTCGCGAGCGCTGAGCGCGCCCGCTCGGCGAGCTCTCCCACATCGAGGCCGATCAGCAACCCCTCGAGTGCCTCTCCCTCGCTCCTCCGGATCCGCGTGCTCGTCGTGGCGATCACGCGCTTCCCCTTCCCGGCCAGCGCCCTGGCCATGGCGAGCATGAGGGTCGTCTTGCCACCACCTCCGATCAAGTGGATGAAGCGGCATCTCTCCAGGTCGAACGCCGCGATCAGGTCATCGCCCTGCTTCATGGCCAGCGCGGAGGAAACCGGCTCAGGATCGCTTCAAGGACAGAGCCACTGATGGTCCGGGCCTTGTCCGAGATGATGAAGCAGAACGCCGGATCGCCGCGGGGGTCCACGTCGGCGACTTTCAAATTGTCGGGGACCTCGATGCCACCGTGGACGACACCCCTGAGCACGCCGGAGATCGCAGCCTCCACGCGCCGGCCGGCGACGGTGCACACCACGTCGCCGGCGGTGACGGGTTGTCCGATCTCCAGGAGGGATTCGACGACGCCGGCGCAGGGCGCACGCAGCACGCGCTCGGTGGTGTAGCCGGCGATCGGCCCCGGGATACCCGTGTCGGGAGCGCTGAAACCCGAGCGGATGACACGGCCCAGGTCGTGGCCGCGGCAGGTCTCGATGACGACGTGGACGTCCCGCCCCGCCAGAAGGCCAGGGCCGAGTCCGATCACGAGCGGAGCCTGCTCCGGGGAGTTGCCGTCGTTGCGTTTCAGAATCCGCGCATCGACGATGACCTCGGGCTTCCAGCGCTCCACCAGGAGGCCTTCGGGGTCCACGAAGACCGCCACCTGGTCGAGGTTACCCCGATCCAGTTCCTCCCACTCGGCGAGGCTCCACAGGCGCCCCGGCACACCCTCCACGGTGCATGCCCCGTCAAAGACCGCCGTACAGAACGACACCGAGCGCCGGACCGCGGTCGGACGCAGCACCTCGGTCATGGCCACCCGCATCCCGCAACGGAACAGGCGATGAGCCGTGGCCGACGCGTGCTCTCCGGCGCCCCGGATAAGGACTTTGAGACCCCTCATCGCGAGCCCCTGCGCGCTGCCAGTGCCTGGTAGCGTTCGTACGTGTCGAGGTCAGTGACGACCGCCCGGTCGCTGACAGGGTGAAGCACGGTGTCCCACTCGTTCTCCGCCAGCAACCGCCTCGCGCCCACGTCCCCGGACGAGGCGAGCAGGGCTTCCCGGTACTTCCCGGACATCACGACGGGGTGCCCGCGCCGACCCTCGAACACGGGCACGAGGATCCCCTTCCCGCTCGACCGCCAAGCGACGAGCAGGTGGCCAACCAGATTCGCACCCAGCTCCGGCATGTCGCCCAGAGCCAGGACGTACGCTTCGGCTCTGGGATCCGCGCCCCCGACACCGACCCGGAGCGAGCTGCCCATCCCCTCGGCCGCGTTCTCGTTGACCAGCACGGTGGCCCTGCCAGGGGCGAAGACCGGTCGAGCGCCGCTGCCCACGACGACCACCACCTCGTCGATCTCGGGGAGCCCGAGTAAGGGCCGCAGCGCGGCGTCAAGCACGGTGCCGTCTCCCCAAGGCAAGGAAAGCTTATCCGCCCCCAACCGGCGGGAGGAGCCGGCCGCCAGCACGATGGCCGAGATCCGGCCCATCCTAGCGGTTCGCCCCCGTGCCGCTCAGCGCCGGAGCGGCCTCGCGGTACTCCACGAACCACTCCGACAGTGACTGCACGCGCAACATGACGCTCGCGGGCGTCGTGCCGTCCAGGAAGGGCAGCACCACGCCGTCGTGTTTGAGCAGGCGGCCTCGAGCGACGACCGTGTCGACCTCGGATCCGTCGGCCGCCCAGATCAGGTTCTCGACGAGGTTGTCGAGCCGGGTCGGCACCAGGTTGGGGCGGGCCAGGTCGATGAGGATCCAGTCCGCCTGGCGTCCGGGTGTGAGCTCTCCCTGGTTCATGCGGAGGATCCGGTTGGGAGCCACCGTGATCATTTCGAGCAACTGCTGCGAGGGCAACAGGGTGGCGTCCTGGTGGCGGGCCTTCTGGTACTGGGCGGCGAGTCGCGCCGCGGCAATGATGTCCTGATTGTCCGCCGATCCGGACCCGTCCGTGGAGATGGCAACGGGGATGCCGGCAGTCAGCATCTCTACCACAGGCGGCATGCCCGACCCGAGGATGGTGTTCGCCAGCGGGTTGTGCACAACCGCGGCGCCCGTGCGGGCGAGGATCTCGATGTCCCGTGGCCCGCAGTTGACCTGGTGAGCAAGGACCGTGGCTGCGTCGAGGATTCCGATCTGATCGAAGTACTCCACCGGCGTCAAGCCTGGTTCGATCGCCTCCGTGAACCAGCGAGTGGTCTTCGGCTCCTCGGAGCTGTGGATGTGGAAGAGCGTGCCGTGCGCCCGGGCCCAAGCCTTCTGGGGCACAAGGACGGCGCGGGAGTTGGAAAAGTCCTGGTCCGGGCCGGGCACGAAGCGCGTTCTCCTGGAGCTCGTCTGGATTGCGAGGGCGGCGTCGAGCCTGCGCAGGGCGTCTTCCGGCTTGTCGAGGAGCTCCGGGGTGTAGAAACGATCCTGACCGCCGATCGCGACGATCATCGTCGTTCCCGCCGCCTCGTTGGCGCGGGCGATGTCCTCGCAGTGGTACTTGTTGTAGTTGCAGTGATGCACCATCGAGGTCGTGATGCCGTAGTGGATGTCGCAGACCCGGGCCATGAGGTAGGTCACGAGCTGAGGCGTGCACCCCAGCCTCTCTGTGAGCTCGGCGCGCTTGGCGTTGATGAAGCCCGTGTAGGGATTGACCGCGTGGTCCAGCCACGCGGTCAGCGGTTCTTCCTTGGCGATGCCGATGATCGGCTGCTCGTGGTCGTGCCCGTGGGCCTTCACGAACGCCGGCAGCAGGATCACGTCCTGCAACGGGATGGCGTCCGACGAGGGAACCTCCCGGCGCGTGTGGAGGATGCGCAGCTCGCTCCCCGAGGCCTCGTGCAGGCGACGTCCCACGTCGTCGTTGTAGGGGCCGACTTCCAGAATGGCGTCGCCCCGGGACAGCACGTAGCCGTCCCGGATGCGGCGCGTGCGGTCGGGCTCGGCCAGGGGCAGCAGAAAGCGGGCGCGGCAGATGAGAAGCGGGGACTGGTCCATGTCGATCCTTTGCGCTACGTCCGTTTCGGCGATCTCAGGTCGCCAGCTTCCCGAGCGCCCGGAGCACCTTCTCGGGTGTGAACGGCCACGTCCGGATCCAGACGCCCACGGCATCGTGGATGGCGGCTGCAATGCACGGCGCCGCGCCGTTGCACGAGATTTCGGAGATGGACTTGGCACCAAACGGGCCGAAGGGGTCGTCCGTCTCGATGAGGATCGCCTGGAAGTCGTCGGGCAGCTCCCCCATCTGGGGCACCTTGTAGTCGACGAAGTTGGCGTTGAGGCAGCGGCCCTGCTCGTCGAGCAGCATCTCCTCGTAGAGCGAGTGGCCGACGGTCTTGAGCACGGCGCCGAACATCTGGCCCAGGGCCAGCTCCGGGTTGATCGGCGTGCCGGCGTCTTGCAGGGCGTAGTACTTGTGCAGCTTGACCTTGCCGGTGCGCGTGTCCACTCCCACCTCGCAGAAGTGGGCACCGTAGGGGAAGGACGCTTTGTCGCTGATGAAGCGCCCCGAGGCCGTGAGCTGGCCGTTCCCCGTGCCGCTCTGGGTGCGACGCGCGATCTGCTCGTAGGTGACGAAACAGCCGGACCGGCTCATCACTCGGGAGGGGAACTCCAGGCGAAGGTTCTCTTCCGGCTCCCCCAGCATCTGGGCCGCTTCCCGCAGCAGCAGGCGCTTCATCTCGAGGGCCGCGTTGCGCGCCGCACCGCCCGAGAAGTAGGTGCCCGAGGAGGCGTAGGCCCCCGTGTCGAAAGGCGTGACGTCGGTGTCGGCCGCGATGACCGAAACGTCTTCCATGCGCGTGCACAGCGTCTCGGCGGCGATCTTGACCACCACCGTGTCGAGCCCGGTGCCCAGGTCCGTCCCGCCCGAGAGCAGCATGAAGGTGCCGTCCCCGAACATGGTCACGGCGGCGTTGGCCATGTCGAGGCCAGGCAGACCGGAGCCCTGCTGAACGATGACCACGCCCTTGCCGATCTTCACATCGGGATCGGTGCTCTCATCACGCTTGCCCCACTCCAGCATGCGGGAGCCCTGCTCCAGCGCGGGTCCCAGGCCGCAGGTGAAGACCTTCTGGGGGATACCCTCGCGTCCCTCGCCCAGGCAGCGCAAGATCTCGAGCATCGATCCGTCGCGCACCCGGTTCTTCTCGAGAAAAGCCAGGTGGTCGATGCCCAGCTCATCCGAGAGCTCGGCCGCCGCGAGCTGGAGGGCAAAGCTGCCCTGGGGAGCGCCGTAGCCCTGGTAGGCCCCGGTGGGTGGAATGTTGGAATAGTAGGTGTGCACCTGGAACAAGACGTTCTCGCACATGAACAGGGGAAGCGACTTGGAGCAGGCGTTCATGGGCACGGTGAGGCAATGGGCGCCGTAAGGACCGGTGTTGGCCTCGAGGTCCATGTACATCGCAGTGAGGCTCCCATCGCGCCGCGCGCCAAGCTTGATCCGGACCCGCATGACGTGACGGGTGCGGGAGGCGATGAACTCCTCCTCGCGGGTCAGGCAAAACAGGATGTCGCGGCCCGTCACCCAGGTGCAGTACGCGGCGACCTCTTCCAGCACCATGTCCTGCTTGGCGCCGAACCCACCGCCCACGCGCTCCTTGACCACCCGGATGCGGTTCTCGGGGACACCGAGGATGCGGCCGATGATGCGCCTCAGGTGCCAGGGCACCTGGGTGGACGCGTGAATCACGAGCCGGTCGGCCTCCATGCGCGTGTACACCACGTGGGGCTCGAGCGGAGTGCACTGCACCTGCGAGGTCTCGTACTCGCGCTCGAGGATGACCTCGGCCTCTGCGAACCCCTTGTCGATGTCCCCGATCCCGCCCGACACCGAGGCCGCGAGGTTCGAGTGTGGGTCCGCCTGAATGGGGAACTGGTAGATGATGCGGCCGTCGCGCGGCTCGGCGCTCCGGTTGTAGGCATCGAGATCGGCAGGCGCTCCCACCACGTACTCCACCTTGCTGTGGTGCAGGATGGGGGCGCCAGGCGCCTTGGCCTGATCGATGGTCAGGACCGGAGGCAGGACGTCGTACTCCACCTCGATGAGGCCGAGCGCCGCCCGGGCGATCTCCTCGGTCTCGGCCACCACGGCGGCGACCCGGTCGCCCACGTGCAGGACCTTCTCGCCGAACATCTTGCGGTCGTAGGGCGACGGCTCGGGAAATCCCTGTCCCGCCGCGTTGTACCAGACATCCGGGCAGTTCTTGTGCGTCACGACCAACACCACGCCTTGCAGCGTCTCGGCTCGCGACGTGTCGATGCTCTTGATGTAGGCGTGTGCGTGCGAGCTGCCGAGGATCTTGAGGTGGCAGTGGCCCGGCCGGACCCGATCCTCGACGAACGCCGCGGCCCCCCGGGCGAGCTGATAGCCGTCGACCTTGCGGCGGTTCTTGCCGACGTGGCGCAGATCCTGGCGGAACTCCGGCGCGATGAACCCCTTGTAGCTCGGGTCCCGGCGTCTCTTCAACGCCAGCTCCACCGCGTTGTACACCTGCTCGTAGCCGGTGCAACGGCAGAAGGTGCCCGAGAGCGCGTCGCGCACCTGTGCGCGCGTGGGGGCCTCGACCTTCTCGAGCAGCTCCTGGATGGCCATCAGCATCGCGGGCGTGCAGAAGCCGCACTGCACGACACCCGCGTCGACGAAGGCGGCCTGCAGCGCCGAGAGCTCGAGCGGCCGCGCCAGACCCTCGACGGTGCGGATGTCGCGACCGGCGACCTGGCCCATCACCAGGAGGCAGGTGTTGACGAGGCGCCCGTCGAGCAGCGCCGCGCAGCTCCCGCAGGTGCCCTCACCATCGCAGCCGGCGCGCACCGAGAGGATACCCTCGCGCCGCAGGACGTCCTTCACGCCCTCATGGGCCTCGGCCTCGATGGTCCTCGGGGAGCCGTTCAGGGTGACGGTAAACCGCATCTATCGGCACCCCTCTTGGTTCCAGGCACTCCGCAGGGCCCGTTCGACCAGCGTGGCGGCAAGATGCCTCTTGAAGGCGGCCGAACCCCGAATGTCGGTGATGGGGTCAACGTGGGCCGCGACCAGCGCCTCGACCTCGTGGCGCGCAGGGAGCGGCCTGCCGTCGAGCGCCGCCTCCACCGGCCGCAGCCGGATTACCGTTCGAGACACGCCGCCGACCGCCACGATCGCGTTCCGCACGCGACCCGCATCGTTGCGCAGTGACACGGCGGCTGCTATCAGGGACAGGTCGTTGGCCGTGCGGCTGTGGTTCTCGATTGCGATGCGCAGGTCGCCCGGCGGGTCGGGCACCTCGACCGAGAGCACGATGCCGTCGCGCTCTCCCAGGACCCAGCTCTCGAGGTCTCGCTCGATCTCCCCGGAGTCGGTGGCGACGCGGAGCCGCGCCCCGAGCGTCAGCAACACCGGAATCAGGTCGGCGCACGACCGGCAGACGCCGAGGTGACCGCCGATCGTGGCGACGTTGCGGATGTTCCGGTTCGCGTGGTTCGAGGTGGCCTGATGGATGGCTGGATGGATGATCTCGGATTCCAGGATCTCTTGGAGGGTGGTCATCGCGCCGATCGATACGCCCTCGTCCCGGTGCGTGATGCCGCCCAACCCGAGCCGACCGAGCCATACCAGATGTTCCGGCGCCTCCTTGGCCTTGCGATTGTTGACCTCGGTGCCTCCAGCCAGAAAAGACGCCGCACCGTGGAGCTCTCGCCGGAGGCGCAGGGCGTCCTCGATGGTCTCTGGTACGTGAAAGTGGCTGGCCATTCGTCGACTCCGCGGTGGTGCGCCAGAACTGCCACAATGGCGCAACTGCAAGTGTAGTATTGCCAGTCCGATGGCAAGTGTCAACACGACAGGTCGTGGGGTCGTCGGGCAGCCGTTTCGGCATCGGCGGGGGTGTTGAGGTGAAGTGGGGCGGGCACTCCGATCACGTCCGTCGCCGTCAACCTCGTGTGCATGGCGGAGTGACCCGGCACCCTGAAACGAGTCCAGGTTGAGAGGCAGGGATGGGGCCTTTCAGCCGCCCCGGCAAAGGGGCAGGTGATGCCGAAGAGGCGTTTTGCTGCCGAGCGATCACCCACAAACCGAGGGAGGCGGAGGTCGAACTGGCGCGAGGGCAGATCACGGGGGAGGTGCGCCGGAAGCTCGAGATCTCCGAACAGACGTACTGCCGATGGCGGAGGGCGCACGAGGTTGCGGTCCTTGCGGAGGTCATCGCCCAACGACTCGTCCCCTGCCGAAAAGAGCCCGATTCCGAAGGCGGCGTCGATCATCCACTCGAGGCGCCACGTAGCTGGGGGTCCTTTCCTGCGGCTAGCATTGCGTTCGGCGCGCTCGCAGCGATAGCCCGTACCCCCCGACCTTGCAGCCCGCAGAGAAGTAACGCCTCCAGCGCGCCGTCAGCCATGACTGTAGCGGCATCGTGGGCACCAGCATCGAAGCAGAGGTGGGCTTCGCGCGCGTTTGTTTCTGCGATAGCCCTGCAGTCGGGGCCCTTCAGGCGCGAGAGATTTGGGGCAGAGTTCGTCTAGTTCGCGCTTGGTGGCCTTTCTACCTTTCCCCGCCGTCTGGCAATCGCCAGGCCGAAACCAGTTACGGCCCGAGTCTCCGCGCTGCGGAGGTCTCCGTCAACGCTCCCGGTGGCGACCAATGAGGCCGGGGAGTACGCCTTACACGCGTCGATGGCAATCCCGTGAACGATTTCCCGCAGCCTTGCAGCCCAGCCTTTGAAATCAGATTCAACGGCATTGGCATCCTCGCCGGCTTCGGCCGCTGCAAGGTAGGTCCCCTTCAACTCGAGGAGAGCTTCATCAAACGAGGTCAGAACCACGTGGTGGATGGCGAACATCGTAGGGGTCCCCTGAAGCATCCCGGATCTTCCGTGTCGAGCCAGAACTGCGGCTTTCCCGGCGTTGACCTTCTTGATCATCTCCGGTGCTATGCAGGCGGCCTGCGTTCGAGCGAGGTCAAGTGAGCCCATCACGACCTCCGAGGCGCGCCGAAATCCTCCCTACCAGCAACCCTTCTGTAACACATGCGCGAGCTCCCCATCGATGATCTTGCCGCGCCCGCGGCTCCGCTGTTCCCGTCCCTCCCGTCCATCGATGCCTCCCAACCGGACCGTGGAAGCCGTGGCATATCGACGGCGCCGTTGCCGACCAGCTTGCTGCCCTGCTGCGACCACACGCCCCCGCTGCGCGTCCACACCCACGCGGCGCCGGCCCCGGAGTTGTCGAGGTTCCCGCCGACGATGGCGGTGTTGCCATCAGCCGAAATCGCCACCGAGCCGCCCTGTTTGCCACCACCCCCGACGGCACCTGTGCCGACGAGCTTGCTCCCCTGCTGCGACCACACCCCACCGCTGCGCGTGTACACCCACGCCGCGCCGGCATTGGAGTTGTCGCCGAACCCGCCAACGATGACTGTGCTCCCGTCCGCCGAGAACGCCACCGAGCTGCCCTGCTGGGCGGCCCCGGCAGCGCCCGTGCCGACGAGCTTGCTCCCCTGCTGCGTCCACACCCCACCGCTGCGCGTGTACACCCACACCGCGCCGACATTGGAGTTGTCGCCGAACCCGCCAACGATGGCTGTGTTGCCATCGGACGAGATCGCCACCGACTTGCCCTGCAAGGCAACTGACCCGACCGCACCCGTGCCGACGAGCTTGCTGCCCTGCTGCGACCACACGCCCCCGCTGCGCGTGAACACCCACACGGCACCGGCATGCGAGTTGTCGCCGAGCCCGCCGACGATGGCAGTGTTCCCATCAGCCGAAATCGCCACCGACACACCTTGGCCGGCAGGCGCGACGGCGCCGCTGCCGACCAGCTTGCTGCCCTGCTGCGACCACACGCCCCCGCTGCGCGTGAACACCCACACGGCGCCGGCATTGGAGTTGTCGCCAGGCCCGCCGACGATGGCAGTGTTCCCATCAGCCGAAATCGCCACCGAGTAGCCCTGCACGGCGACCCCGACGGCGCCCGTGCCGACGAGCTTGTTCCCCTGCTGGGACCACACCCCACCGCTGCGAGCGGATACCCACGCGGCGCCGGCCCCGGAGCTGTCCTGGTAGCCACCGACGATGGCGGTGTTCCCATCAGCCGAGATCGCCACCGAGAAACCCTGAACGGCAGGCGCGACGACGTCGGTACCTATGAGTTTGCTCCCTTGCTGGGTGAACAGCGCCGCCGCTGCATGCGCAAGCAACAACATCCCGACGACCAAACCTGCCTGCCGTGACATTGGCTTCTCCTCTTGCCGCTCACCACCGGATTAGCGAGCACA
This sequence comes from Terriglobia bacterium, assembly GCA_020073245.1. Taxonomy (GTDB): domain Bacteria; phylum Acidobacteriota; class Thermoanaerobaculia; order Thermoanaerobaculales; family Thermoanaerobaculaceae; genus RBG-13-68-16. The sequence continues at coordinate 52,478 of JAIQFQ010000017.1, forward strand.
AGAGTACGCCCAAATCGTGGTTAGATTCAGCCTTAGGAGGAGAGACCGGCCGTGTGGCGCAGGCGGCATGTTCCACCGGCGTTGAACCGGTGTCTTCCAAAGCCCCCTGCGAGAGGCTCAAGTCGGGGCGTCAAGGAGCGAAATCGCTCCGGGGTACTGCCACTGGACTGCCAGCGAGAACCCTTGGTCTGTAAGTTGGTCGGGACGGCGGGATTCGAACCCGCGACCCCTTGAACCCCATTCAAGTGCGCTACCAGGCTGCGCCACGTCCCGACCGGGTCACTTCAGAAGGGTGAGGATCGATTCCAGCTCGCGCCGAGTCGTCTTGAGCGCGCGCCGCAGGCTTTCTACTTGGTTCGCCGCCTTGGTGTCAAGCTTGGCGGCCCTGGGAGCGCGCTCGTTCAGCTCCTCCGCGAGCCGCTTCTTGGCGCCCGCGACCGTGAACCGCTCCTCGTACAGCAGCTGCTTGATGCGAAGGATGAGCTGAACGTCCGCCTTGCTGTAGGTCCGCTGGCCGCCCGCACCCTTTGCCGGTGCGAGGTCGGGAAACTCGGTCTCCCAGTAACGCAACACGAATGGCTTCACGCCGGCGACCTCGCAGACTTCGCCGATCTTGAACTCTTCCTTGTCCGGTACGACCACCTCACTTGGCATGCGCGTCCTCCTCGGGGACCAGGGTCAGACGGAACTGCAACGTCAGCCGTTTGCCGCCGGTCCACACCGCCGGGACGGGGACTTCGAGCTCCAACTCCCGCACCTCCCCGACCTGTGCCAGGGCGCGAGGGATGATGCGCTGCACGAGCGCGTGCCCCGCCTCGGCCGACAGATCCGCCGTGGCGCCGGGACCGCGCTCGGTTACGGGGAATTCCTCACCCAGGTCGGGCTCGGCGCCGAGCATCTCGACCTGCGCCTCGTGCGCCACCGCGACAGGCGCCGGCGGGGCCGCGAACACGTCGGCACCCGCACCATCACCTCCCGCGGGCGGCGCCTCGAACGGGTCCATGAGATCCGGAAGCTCTCCCAGCGGAGCCTGTTGCAGCGCCGCCAGCAGGATCTTGCCGGTCACCGCCGGCGTCGCCGACCGGGCTCCGCCGCCGAACACCTCCCCCTCGGGGAGCGGCACCACCTGGGGAGCCGAGGCGACCGGAAACGCCGGGGCCGCGAACTGGTCACGAGGGGCGGGTTCGCTCTCCGGCATGGTGAAGGAGAAAGGCGCAGCGTCGGACGGCGCCTCGACGAGCGGCGACGGCTCGGGGGTGGCGGGCGGAGCCGGGGCCCCGAGGCTGGCCTCGCGTGAAGAGATACCGAATGTGGGAGCCGACGAGGCGGGGACCTCATACGGGGTGTCGAATTCGACAGGCATCTGCTCGACGACACCCGGGGGCACCTCATCGACGACGCCGGCGACCTCTTCCGCCGGGAGCTGAAAGCGATCGCGCAGCGAACGCGCCACGAGCCTCACCACGCCCTGCAACGTCTCCTCGACACCGATGCCGGTCGTGGCGACCGCCTCGAAGAAGGGGGCGTTGAACTCGTTGAGCAGGTTATCGAGATCGTCAACGGTCAACAAGTCTTGAAGGTCCCGCTTGTTGTACTGAAGGACGTGCGGCACGCTCGCGAGGGTGAGACCTTGCAGAGCGAGGTTCTCCTTCAGGTTCTCCCACGACTCACGGTTGGACCGGAGCAGCTCCCGCTGCGAATCGGCCACGAAAACGATCGCGTCCACCCCGCGCAGGACCACCTGCCGCGTCGCGTTGTAGTGCACCTGGCCGGGCACGGTGTACAGCTGCACCCGAACCTTCATTCCGCGCAGGGTCCCGGCGGTAACCGGGAGGAAGTCGAAGAAGATCGTGCGGTCGCCGCCGGCCGGCACCGTGACCAACTCGCCCCGCGTGTCCGGAGGGTAACCGGCATAAAGGGTGCGCAGGTTGGTCGTCTTCCCGCCGAGCGGTGGGCCGTAGTAGACGATCTTTGCGATGATCTCGCGCGCTCGCGGTCGAAATTGCACCATCACCCGCCCCGGTCACTTTTCCCCTGTATTCTAAACCGAATCGAGGTCCCTGCCAACGGGAACGCTTCGCGCACCGTATTCTCCAGGTATCGGAGGTACGAGAAGTGGAGCTTCCCCGTGCCGCTCACGAAGAGCACAAAACGCGGCGGAGCGCTGCCGGCCTGGGTGGCGTAGAAGAGGCGAGTCGGGCGCTTCCCGCCGGGCGGCGGCTGGCGCTCCCAGGCGGCACGCAGCACACGGTTCAGCTCGCCGGTGCCGACCCGCAGGCGGAATGCCTCACCGACCTCGAGAGCGGCCGGCAAGAGGTGAGGCACGCCGGCGCCGGTGAGGGCGGAAACGAAGACCACCGGTGTGTCCTTCAGGAATTTGAGGCGCTGGACGACCTGGTCCTTGAGGCGCTTCCTGGCCTCCTTCTCCTCACTCGCAACGAGGTCGGCCTTGTTGATGACGACGACCACACCACGTCCCGCCTCCGCGACGTACCCCGCGACGTGGGTGTCCTGCGCCGTGAGCCCTTCGGAGGCGTCCAGCAGCATCAGGCACACCTCGGCACGCTCGATGGCGCGTCGCGCCATCAACACCGAGAGCACCTCGGGGCCCTGGTCGGTGCGTCCCTTGCGCCGGATCCCGGCGGTGTCGATCAGCCGGACGGTGCGCGGCCCGCACGCGACCAGCGTATCCACCGTGTCGCGGGTGGTGCCCGGGACCTCGGACACGAGCACGCGCTCCTCCCCCAGCAGTCGGTTGAGGAGCGAGGACTTTCCGACGTTGGGCCGGCCGACTATGGCGACCGACAGCTCGGCTTCCCCGGCCGGCTCGTCCTCCTGAGGCGAGGGAAGCACCTTCTCCAGCTCGTCCCACAGCTCGCCGATCCCGAGGCCGTGCTCCGCCGAGATCGTCACCACCGGGAAGCCGAGGCCGGCGAACTCGGCCGCGCCGTGCGCCGCATCCCGGCGGTCCTCCTTGTTGACGGCCACGACGGTGGGCCGTCCCGCACGGTGTAGCTGGCCGGCGATCTCGGCGTCGGCGGGCAGGAGACCCTCCGATCCGTCAACCAGCAGGACCACGGCATCCGCCTCACTCACAGCCGTTAGCGCCTGCTCACGCACCATCGCGGGGATCTGCGCCTCGGAGTCCGGCTCGAACCCGCCGGTGTCGACGAGAACGACCGCCCCGCCGACCGGGCGAGGGGCGTCCGCCGCTACGCGGTCACGGGTCATCCCGGCAAGGTCGTGGGTGATGGCGCGCCGTGTTCGCGCGAGCCGGTTGAACAGCGTCGACTTTCCCACGTTGGGACGGCCGACGATCGCGATCGTGGGCGGCATGACTAGCGCGCCCCGAAGATCGTGGACCGTGGGCCGTGGACCACGAAGGGCGCAAGGCATGCCGAGCGGAACGCGCGGAACAAGGCGACGTGCTCTGTCTGCGTGAGGTTCTCGGGGTGCCACTGGACGCCGAGCACGAAGCGGTTCGTGTGGTGGAGCTTCACAGCCTCGACCACGCCGTCGGGCGCCGTGAGGATGACCTCGAGCGGACCCGCGACCTCGGCGATCGCTTGGCGGTGGCGGGAGTTGACGAGGAACTCGTCCGGGCATCCGTCGAGCCACCGGCCGCCGCTGCGCCCGCATTTCGTCACGGGATGGGCCAGATGGTCCTTGGGCTCCGAGACGTAGTGATTGGGCTTTCCGGCTCGGTCGAGATCCTGGATCAGGGTGCCGCCGAAGAAGACGTTCATCACCTGGCAGCCGTAGCACACGGCCAAGACCGGCCAGCCCTCGCGCTCGGCGCGCTCCAGCAGGGCGAGGTCGAGGGCGTCACGCTCCGGATCGAGCCTCGGCTGGACACCGACCTCGATGTCGGCGCCGTACCGGGCCGGCTCGACGTCCGGGCCGCCGGTGAGGAGCAGGCCTCCGAACACGGCGTCGGGCGCCGCAACCTCACCCGCGGTCGAAGGCGTCACGAAGACCAACTCGGAGGGGTCCCCCCCTGCCCGCGCCCACGCGGCGTCGAACCGCGCGAGCTCGAACGGCCGGTTGTCGCTGCGGGCCACGAGGATCTGCATTTGTCTATTTTAGGTCAACTGCACCGAAACTGCTGCAGGAACGCCTCTTGGGCAGACAGATACCGATGGTGCTCCTGGCGTACGCGCGCGACTTCCCCAGAGCACACGAAGAGAGGCCCCTCCCCCGCGAGTCCGGCAGAGTGAAGGAATAGGGCCGGGACGAGCCCGGCCCCTACGGCAGAAGACGAGACGGTTTCGCTCCGTCCGCTACGGGGCTCACCGCCAGTGCCCGCGGTGCCACCGCCAGCCGCGCGCGCCGTGCTCCCAGCGGCCGCGCTCCCATGTCGCGCTGGCGTGAGGCGGCGCGGTCCAGCGGCCGGGCTGCCACACCCAACGGTGGTGCCACTCCCAGTACCCCTCGATCCAGACGTAGCCCGGGCCGGGAATCCCGCTCTGGACCTCCACCAGTGCATCGGGGGGTCCGACGGGCACCCACAGACTGGCCACACAACCCGACCCGAACAACACGGTTGCGCCCAGCAGTAGGGGGACGGCGAGCGATCGTTTGCTGATCACAGCGCGCCTCCCTTCCCGGCGTGCAGCCCGAGGTCGAGGACACGTCCTCGACCCCTGAGGGTGAGGTACAGCAGCGCGAGGGCGGCTGCCGCCGCCGCCGCGCCGAGCGCGATGAACCGGAGGGGATCGCTCGGCTGCGAGGCCGCACTGTAACGGGTCGCGTTAGGCGTGGCCCCGCCGACCGTTTCCGAGACGTCCACAGAACCCGACGGCTGCGGCGACACGGCAGGTCGAACGGGCGCCACGGCCGACGGCGCAGCTGCCGTTCTCAAGGCGCCGCTGTCGGCGACCACGGGCGCGTCGGCGGGTTGCGGCGCGGGTGGAACCAGCGCCTTCGTGTGGCGCTTTGGTGCAACCGCCGGGGGGTGCGCTGGCTGCGGTGCCGGCTCGGAAGGTGCTTCCTCCTTCCGGACCGCCTGGGTCGTGGCCGAATCCGGCGCTGCCGCGGATCCGACAGGCGTGTTCGCAGCGGTTCCGGCAATCGGAGGCTGCTGCGCTTCTGCCGCCGGCGGGCCGGTTGCGGAGGGCTCGACGTTCGGCGGAGCGGTCGAGCCCTGCTGCGCCATCGAGTCCTTCGAGGGCTCGTCCGCGGGCCTCGAGACTACGACTCGGACGGCGTACCCCTGGCCGTGGTTCTCCGTGAACCACAGGTCCACCCCTTCACCGGCCTTCAGCTCCGCGGGCCTCTCCGTCCCGGCATCCAGGATGAAGGGGAGCGTCTGACCCACGAGGACGGCGAGGGACTCCACGGACGGACCGATCGCCTTCTCGACCATCAACTCGAGGCGGTCGCTCCCGACGCTGACGAGCGTGCCGACGACATGCGCCGGTTCGACCTGATTCGAGACCGCGGCTGCAGGTGTGCTCTGCTGCTCTGCCTGCGCGACAGCCGCCGGCTCGGTGGACTGCGAATCTCCCTGCTGTGCGAGGAGAGGGACCGCCACCAGAACCGTGAAGATGACCGCGAACCTCTTGATCGTTGCGTTCATTGCCCTGCCTCCTTTCCGGGCCGGCTCTGCGGCCCGAGCACCACCGTCCGGCGGCGGGCAGGATCACCTTGGTGACATGGGGAGCCGGATCAGGTGCCCCGGGCCGCGTGCAGGGTGAAGGTGATCCCGCCCGCCACCACCGGAGGCTCTTGCATTCGAGATGCCATCTCAACGTCCTGACGCAAGATACAGAATCACATTGCTTTACAGGATCAGCCTGAGATGATCCCCGTGCGATCGAGGCGCCATCGACACAGCATCCAGATCATGATCGCCCTCAGTGAGTTACGGAAAACCAACCGCCCCCAGGCGCCCGGCCCCTGCCGAATCGGGTCGTCCGAAGCCGGGAATCCTTCCCGGGCGGACCCATCTCCCGCAGACCGCGCGGCTGCCGGTCGAAGGGACCCCGAGGTCACCGCCCTCCAGCGCATCCTGCGGCGGCTTCTCCCCACCCGGTCGGATCTGACCGCGCCGGCGCAGCATTCCATGCAGTGGCCGCCCGGTCGGCGTCGGTCCCGCCGAGCAGCTGAAGTCACATCACCGTTTCTCTCAGCCTGTTACGGGCCCATCGGCGCCCCGGGGCGCCCCGGCCCGAGGTCGAGCGAGCGGCCACGAGCAGGGAATTCTTCCCGGGTGGAGCGTGCGTTCCAAGCAGTCCAGGAGACCGCGATGGCGCCTCATGCGGGCGTCGGGACGCGACAGGGGGCCGCCCGTCAGCAGATCCGAGGAAGCTCGGCGCCCGCGAGGAGGTCGAGGGGGCGCTCGGTCCTGTACAGCGTCCGCAGGACGACGGGCGCCTCGCCGCGTCTGCGCTTCGCCACGCTGCCGACACACGCGGCGCCCAGGCCGAGCGGGTGGCCTCCAAGGACCTGCAGCGCGCGGTCGGCGTCGCCGGCCGCGACGAACGCGATCACCCGGCCCTCGCACGCCACGTAGAGCGGGTCGAGGCCGAGCAGCTCGCAGACGCCGCGCACCTCCGGCCGCACCATCGTCGATGCGATCAATGACAAGAACGTTCTGCCGTTCAGGATCGACTACATCAACACGATTAAGACGAGGCCACGCATTCGG